>JACKBY010000001.1 GCA_020634335.1 Promineifilum sp.
CGCAAGGCGCTGGCCGGCTGGCTGGTGCGCTCGCGCATGTCCCGCCGGGCCAACCGCGCCAAGGACCCGGCCATGAAGGCCGCCTACGAATACATCGCCGCCGTCTGGTCGGAAAACGGCCGCGGCCCGCAATAACCCAGCCGCCCCACCCCAACAGGGTGCTACCGAAAAGACGGATTGACCCTCATCATTCAATCCGTCTTTTCTGTTCCTGTCCATAGCCCGTTCCTCTCTCTATTGAACAAATCGCTCAATGACGGCATTGGCCCACAGGTTTTCGAGCCAGGCGTCAAACGTGGCCTGCATCAGGCCATAGCGGTCGTCGGTGGTCAATTCCCGGTCAGGATCGCGCTCCGTCACCTTGATGATGTAATACGTCGTTTGACCGTCTTCGCCCGTCACGGTGATGAGGTCGCTGATCTCGCCCGGTTGCAGCGCGAACGCCGCCGCCTCGACTTCGGGCACCAGCAAGCTGCCGATCTTGAAGAAACCCAGGTCGCCGCCATTGGCTCCGGTCAGCCGGTCGACAGAGTTCTGCTCCGCCAGAAAGGCGAAATCGTCGCCGGCCCGCGCGCGCTCCAGCACCGACTGGGCCAGGGCGGCGTCATCCATCTGGATGTAGCTGGCCCGGACCTGTTCCATCGTCTGTGGCACGCCGGCCGTGACGCGGGCGATCATCTCCGAGGTGACAAGCTCGGCCGTCAGCGTCTCGCGGAACTCCTCTTCGGTCCAGCCGTTGGTCTGCAGGAAGCTCTGGAAAGCGCCCGCATCGCCGGCGCTGCGCAACTCGGCCAGGCGCTCGTCCACCATTTCCGGCGTCACCACCACCCCTTCGGCCAGGGCCGCCTGCATGATGAGCTGCCGCTCGACGAGAGCGTTGAGCACTTGCTCGCGAACGCCGGGTGTCTCGCCCGCGCCTCCCTGCTGGGCATTGTAGCGGGCCAGCTCGGCCTCGAAATCGGACAGGAATATTGGGTCGCCGTTCACGACGGCCGCCAGCGGCTCGGTGGGCGTCGGCGTCGGGGGAATAGCCGTATTGGTGGCGGCGACAGCGGGCGGCCGTGTGGCCGCTGGGCCGCCCTCGCCGGGGGTGGCCGCCGTGGGCAAAATGGTCGTCGACGATCCGGCCGTGCGACAAGCCGCCGCCAGCAACAAGGTGATGAGCGCCAAAAGCGCGAATTTTTGCTGATTCATAAGCCTCATTATAGCCTAGCGCCGGCTTCTTAACCGCCGTAACGCCGGTTTCTTAACCGGCCTCCCCGCCTCCATCAGACGATTTGCCCGCGCTTGACGACCGTCCGCACCAGATTCGTCCCATAACGATAGCCGAGCTGGCGATAATCATCCACGTCCAGGACGAGCAGGTCGGCCTGGTAACCGGGCGCGAGACTGCCAACCTCATGCCCGCGGCCCACGGCAAAAGCCGCGTTGAGCGTGGCGGCGACGATGGCTTGCGCCTGGGTCAGCCCCATATAGCGGCAAGCCAGGGCGATCACCATCTGCATCGATTCGCACCACGTGGTGCCGGGGTTCAGGTCGGTTGCCAAAGCCAGCGCGCCTCCGGCGGCCAGGATAGCCCCGGCCGGGGTAAAATCCCGATGGGCCAGACCAAAGGGCGTGCCCGGCAAGCCGACGGCGACCGTATTGCCCCGACCCAGGGCGGCGATGTCGGCGTCGGGCGTCATGACCAGATGATCGGCCGACGTCGCCCCCAGTTCGACGGCCAGCTTTGTGCCCCCCAGCCCGACGAACTCGTCGGCGTGGACCTTCAGGCGATAGCCCAGCGCCGCCGCCGCCTCCAGAATGCGCCGAGTCTGATCGAGGTCGAACGCGCCCTCCTCACAGAATACATCGCAGAACAGGCGAACGCCTCGCTCGCTCATCCACCGCGCCCCCGCGGGCAGCATCTCCCCGATGACGCGCTGCACGTAGCCTTCGGTGTCGTCGCGATATTCCACGGGCACAGCATGGGCGGGCAGGAAGGTGGCTGCCAGCTCGACCGGCTGGGCGGCGGCCAGGGCGGCGATGGCGTCGAGCTGCTTCAGTTCGGCGGCCGTGTCCAGCCCATAGCCGGTCTTGGCTTCGGCGCTGGTCGTCCCGTGGCGCAGCATGCGGGCCAGCCGGGGCAGGTTGCCGGCCACCAGCTCGTCGACGCTGGCCCGGCGCGTGTGGCGCACGGTGGACATGATGCCGCCGCCGGCGTTCATGATCTCCATGTAGGTCGCCCCGGCCAGTCGTTGCTCGAACTCGGCGGCGCGGTCGCCTATCCAGGGCAGGTGGGTATGGGGGTCGACGAAGCCGGGCAGAACGCAGCGGCCGCCGGCGTGAAGGATGGTGTTGGTGCGATAGCGGGCGCGAATCTCCGACGAGGGGCCGACGGCCAGCACGCGGCCGTCCTGAATGGCCGCCGCGCCATCGGCGATCAGCCCCAGATCGCCCAGGGTCGCCCCGCGCTGGGGGCCGCCGTCATGGGGCGGGACGACACACAGTTGCCCGGCCGAATGGATAATCAGATCAACTGGTTCACTCATGGATTGCCTCCTTTCCCTCGCGCAGCCAGCGGGCCAGCACGAGAACGGCCAGCAGCATCATGACGGCCGAGATGGCGCTATTGCCCGTCATGCCCGCCCGTGCCCAAACGAATGGGCCGATGATCGAGCCGATGGTGCGCCCGGCGGCCATCGCGCCCAGGCCCATCGACATCACGACGACGCGCTCGCTGGGCACCAGTTCGGTCAACAACGGGATGGCCCCCACGATGGCGATCTCGAAGGTGAAGAACAGGGCGATCATCACGGTCATGGCCGACACCAGCGATCCGGTGCTCAGGGGAATGATCAGGAAGATGGCGGCGTTGAGCAGGCCGCACAGGATGACCACCGGCCGCTTGCCGAAGCGGTCGACCGACCACCCGGCCGTCGCCTCGCCGCCCATCTCGGCCAGCCCGATCAACGTCGTCGCCAGACCGAGGCTGGTCAGGCTCAGGCTGAAGGTGCTCTCCATCCAGTCGCCGTAGACGATGAACAGAGTCTCCTGTGCCACCAGGGCCAGCATCATGTAGAGCGCGGCGGCCCAGATGACCGGATGTTGGCGCAAGGCTTGCCACGTATTGGCCGCGCCCACCGCGCGGCCCCTGGGTTTGCCGGCGGGCGGCAACACGCGCCACAGGAATATCGCCGCCACCAGACCGCCCACACCCAGCCACAGAAACGGCGCGGGCCAGCCCTGATTGGCGATGAGCCAGCCGGTCAGCGGCGCGCCGACCAGAAAGGCCCCGCTCCAGGCGAATTCGGTCACCGACAGCGCCTTGCCGCGCTGGTGATAGGGCACGACGTCGCCCAGATAGGACTGCATGGCCGGATCGAAGATGACCTTGAGCACGCCGGCCACGATGATGGCGAGGCCCAGCGTCCACACCACCGGCAGCCCCACCACCAGCAGGCTCGCGACGCCGAAGATCAGCAGCGTGAGCGACATGACCACCCGCCGGCCGTGCCGTTCCGGCAGGTGGGCCAGCAAGGGGCTCGACAAGCCCAGCAAATTGCGCAGCGACACGATGAGATAGATGGTCGCCACGGGCACGCCCAGGCCGCGAGCGAAGGCCGGGGCGAAAGGGTAGACCATGCGCAACAGCGTGTTTTGCAGGAAGCGGGCAAAGGTCAACACGCCCAACTGAGCCAGCCGACGGGCGTCCCAGGCCCAGGCGGTGGTGGGCGCGGCTTCCTGTGGTGCGGTCATAGGGGGCAAGTGTAGCCGATGGGCGGGGAACTCACAATAATGGGCCGCGCGCCCCCCCGAACCCGCGCTTGCCTCGATAGAGAGGGCCGGAACACCGCAGCGATTGCCCGGCCTGTGTTATACTTACGCCGCCGGCATCAGGGGGATAGACACGCATGAGAACAGCCATCCAACAGAACTCGCTATATTATGGCGATAACCTGCCCATTTTGCGGGAATACGTCGCCGATGAGCGTGTCGAAAGGAGATTCGGGAGGGGAACAATGATCCAAGAAAACCGGTTACTGAAAAGAGAGGCTAAGATCGTGACTTGTCTTCCCAAGCACGGAGGAGCCGTGGCGCTCGTTCTGGAGGAGCCTGGACAGGATGAGCTTGTAAGCGCTGGGCCATTTCATTGGAGTGGAACGCGAATCCCCATTTTGTTAGAGAAACCGGGTTTTTTCCGAAAACCCGGTTTCTAAACTCTCACACCCCCTGCCCCTTCACCCACACCGCCTCCACCCGTCTTCCCCCGCTATTTGTCCCGAACGCCCGTTCGTGCCGCGCCCAGCCGTGGGCTTCGTAGAGGCCGGCGTAGAGCGGCGAGGGGTAGCCGGACACGACCACCGGCCCGCGCGCCCGGCGCAGCAGCTCGGCCGCCGCCGCGTGCCAGGCGTCATCGACCTCGTGGCGGTAGCCGCGCCGGTTGGCCCGCGTGGCGTGGACGTAGGGCGGGTCGAAGTAGATCAGGCAGTCGCCGGTCTCATCGGCCTCCAGGACGACGTCGAGCAGGCGCAGCGCGTCGCGGTTCAGGATTTGCACGTGCTTCAACCGCCGGGCGACGGCCGACAGGTGGTCGAGCCGGATCACGTCATCGGCCGCGGCCGAGCGCCGCGTCAGCCGCTTTTGCCAGCGAAAGTCGCCCGGCCCCGGACACGGGCCGCCGCGCACCGAGGCCCAGCAAGCCAGAAAGAAGCGCCGCGCCTCCTCCAGCGGGTCGTCGCTCGGCTCCAGGCACAGCCGGTACTCGTCCTCGGCCCAGGGCGTGTAGGCCAGCGCCTGGAGCAGGTCGGGCGTCCGGTCGCGCAGGACGCGGAAGAAGTTGACCACGCGGCCGTCGCGGTCGTTGAGCGTCTCCAGCTTGCAAGGCGGCTTGCGCAACAGCACCGAGGCCGCCCCGGCGCACGGCTCCAGATAGGCCCGGTGGCCCGGCCCGCCGGCGGCCGGGAAGAACGAGGCCGTCCAGGCCGCCCGCTGCCACGCGCCGCCGAAGTAGCGCAGCGCCGGGCGGCGCACGGCGTCCTCGCTGCTCATCCCCCGTGGGGCAGGCCTCAGGGGGTGTCGGCGCATTGCTTGATCCATTCGTCCAGGTCTCCTTGCTTTCGCCAAAAGTCGGTCACGTCCTTGGCCCCGCCGGGCAGGGGTGGGGCGACCTCGGCCCAGGCCAGCAGCCCGCGCCAGGCGGCCAGCGCCCGCTGCCCCGCGTCGTCGTTGTCCAGGCACAGCAGCACCCGCTCCAGCGGGCCGAAGTAGGGCAGGAAGGTCGCCCCCGGCGGCGTGGCCGCGCCGCCCATCGTCACCGCCGCCCAGCCCGGCGGCAGAAACTGGCCCAGCAGCATGGCGTCGAACTCGCCCTCGACCACCACCGCCACCCGCGCCCCCACCAGGGCGTCGGCGTTGAACAGCGCCGTCCGGCTGCCGCGCAGCATCATGTACTTGGGCAGCCGCCGGCCGTGGCCGGCGGCCGCCTGCCGCGCCGCCCTGGGCAGCCGCGCCTTCACGTACCACAATTGCCCGTCGACCATGCCGGGGATGTGGATGCCCGGCGGGTAGGCCGAGCCGTCGCCCAGTTGCGCCCCCTCCGGCACATAGCCCAGCATGTAACGGCGGATGGTGTCCGGCGACAGCCCCCGGTAGGCCCGCAAATAGTGCCACACCACCCGCGTGATCTCCGGCGCGACCGGCGGCTCGTCGTCCGTCAGCCACAAGGTGGCGGCCGCCCGCTTCTGCGCCACCAGCCGGCTGGTCTGCCAGTCCTCGTCCGGGGCAGAGGCAAAATTGGAGACACGAGGTACGGGTGAGGAGCGCCTCTCTGAACTCGTATCTCGTATCTCGTATCTCGTATCTTGCGTCACTTCGCGAAAGCTCTTCCCCTCCGCCCGCATCCGGAAGGCCACGGCATCGTGGTACTTGCCGTCGCCACACTGCCGGCAAATCCACAAGTCGCCGGCGTCGGTGCGCTTGATGGTGAAGCGATCCTCGCCCCCGCAAAAGGGACAGGGGCCGATGTGATAGCGGCCGTGGGCCCGCAAGCCCGGCACAAGAGCGGTCAGGTCAGTCGTGGCATTCATCAACTTCGTGTCCATACCCCCCACCCCTTGGATTAACTTGATTAACTTGATTAACTTTCATAATGACCTTCCACAGATTTCAATAATCAAGTTAATCAAGTAAATCAAGTTTTTCCTGGGTGACCCCCCCCCTGGAAACACTTTCATAAGCGGCTCCGGGGTCCAGGCCCACCACCGGCAACGACCCCGGCAAGGCCCACAAGTCTTTGGGCCGCCCTTTGCCGGTAAAGTGGCCGGGTTTGCGGATGATGCGGCCATCCCGCTCGGCCAGTCGCAATTGCTGGCTAACGGCCTGGCGCGTGAGATTCATCATTTCGGCGATTTCTTCGTTGGTGGCCTCGCCGCCAAGATCTTCCAGCGCGGAAATCACATTGCGCCCGGCGCGAATCTGGGTGATCATCTTGGCCTCGCCCATGTACTCCCAGCCGTTGCCGTTGTCGTGCTGGCGGATAGTCACCCCGCCGGCCTCATAGTCGCGGGCCTCGATGTGGAGCACCGCCTCGCGCTCCCCTTGCCGGCGGTCCAGCAGCAGGCCCACGTCGTAGGCCCCGCGCAGCGCCGACGCCCCGCGCAGCAGGTTGAACACGTCGTCGCTCAGGCCCTTGCTGATGTGGTGCACCAGCACGATGGTGCAGCCGACGTTGTGGGCGATCTCGGCCAGCTCGTTGACGATGGCCCCCATCGAGGTGTTGTCGTTTTCGGAGATGTTGCCGTCCAGCGTGGCGATGAGCGTGTCGATGAGGATGACGTCAAAATCGTGGGCCACGCGCTCGACCAGGGCCATGCCGGGGCCGAACTCGTTGTTGGGGGCATTAAAGCGGCCGATGTGGTAGTGGAAGGTCGTCGTTTGCGGCCGCCAGCCCAGGGCCTGCGCCCGCCGTTTCAGCCGCGCCCGCTTGTCTTCCAGCGGCAGATAGAGCACGCGCGCCGGCTGCACAGCCCGGCCCAGGAACGGCCGCCCCGTGTCCAGCGACTGGGCCAACTGGGCCACCAGCCACGACTTGCCCGACTTCGACCGGCCGCCCAGCATCGCCAGTTGCTTGCGGGCCAACAGGCCGTCGACCAGGAAGCTCAGCGGCTCCTCCTCGTGGGCGTTGAACTGCGCCGCCGTCTCGAACAGCCCGTCCACCGGGTTGTTGCGCCACATCGTCAACTGGTTGAGCAAGCGCGCTTTGGTCGTCTCCGGCAGGGCCATGAAAATCTGATCTGAATTACTCATTTCATTTTTCTCCTTTAATAAAGGGTATGAAATCAGTTTACAATTGGAACGCATGTTCATGCTATTCGATTTTCGACACCTGCCCCAAGACGGTGACAATCGGCCGCGGGATGTTAGAATCCTGGCTATGACACGTAACACCACCGGGGGAGCCCAAGCCTCTCCGCCTGAACTTATCTCGCCGGCAACCGCCCGCAACCGGGCCCTGGCGAGCATGATCCTGCCGCCGGCGCTGGCGCTGCTGGCCGGCCTGCTCAGCGGCTCGCTCCTCGCTCCCACCCCCGCGGGGGCGCTGCCGAACGTCGCGCCCGTCTTTGCCGCGCTGGGCGTGGCCGCCTGGTTTATCGGCTTGCGTTTCTATGGCTTGCGCGGGCTGGCGTTGCGCGGCGGCCGGCCGCTGTTTGCCGGGATTGGCTTCGCCGTGCTGGTGTGGGTCGCCGCGCTCATCGGCCGCTTCCTGCCCATGCTGCCGCAGGCGAGCTTCAACGAGATCGGCCAGGCCGTAGTCGAGATCACGCTCCACGTCCCGGTGATCGCTTACCGCTCGGCCGGGGCGGGGCGGGCCATCGCCTATTTACTGCTGTTCGAGGCCTTCGCCACCCAACTGTGGGCCTTTGGTCTTGTCTTCCGGGCCCTGGCCGGCTGGCGGGGCGGGCTGACCGCGGCCGTCGTCGCCGGTGTCCTCTTCGGGGGGATTGGCTATTTGCTGTTTCGCGAATCCTTTGTGCCGGGGTGGCCCAGCCTGCTCTATTTCCTGAGTTGGGGCATTGTCTACGGCATGATCCGCCTGCGCACGGGCAGCATCCTCGGCCCCATCCTGATCCAGGCCTTGCAGAGCTTCACGGTGTGGTTTGTCCTTCAACCACCTGATGACATCACCCGGACGGGCATTGAGACCGTTTACCTGGTCGTGGCCGTCCTGTTGGCCGTGATCACCTGGCGGCTGTGGCCGCGGCGCGAGACGGACTATCGCGTTTAAGTACGATATACCTATCTCATTGGAGGAAAAGATGACCTACGACAATATCCTCACCCGCGTCGAAGGGCGCGCCGGTGTCGTCCAGCTGAACCGGCCGAAGGCGCTCAATGCCCTGAACCGCGAACTGATGACCGAACTGATGGCTGCGCTGGCCGCCTTCGACGGCGACCCGGCCATCGGTTGCATGGTCATCACCGGCAGTGAGCGCGCCTTTGCCGCCGGGGCCGACATCAAGGAGATGGCCTCGGCCACGCCCACGTCGATGATGACCCACTCGTTTATCGACTTGTGGGATCGCCTGCGGGCGATGGGCAAGCCCATCATTGCCGCCGTTTCCGGCTTTGCGCTGGGCGGTGGTTGCGAGCTGGCGATGGCCTGCGACATGATCGTGGCCTCAGAGACGGCGCAATTCGGCCAGCCGGAGATCAACCTGGGGGTCATCCCCGGCGCGGGCGGCACGCAGCGCATGACCCTGGCTGTGGGCAAGGCGGTGGCGATGGAGATGGTGCTGAACGCGCGCTACCTTTCGGCGGCCGAGGCCCAGCGTTATGGCCTCGTCAATCGCGTCTATCCGGTTGAGGTCTACGTGGAGGAGGCGGTGCGTTTGGCCAACGATATCGCCGCCCGCGCGCCGGTGGCCGTGCGGCTGGCCAAGGAAGCGGTCAACGCCGTCTTCGAGATGCCGTTGCGGGCCGGGCTGGACCACGAGCGACGCCTGTTTTACCTGCTGTTCGGCACGGACGATCAGAAAGAGGGTATGGACGCCTTCGTCAACAAGCGCAAGCCTCAATGGAGCGGCAAGTGATTTTCACAAGGGGGACTGCTTCTGTACAGAGTATTTTGTCGAATGGCTCATGATTTTTGCCTACTGGGCCGGCCAAGATGAATAGTACTAAAGTTATGCGGCCCGTTGCTTAATATTCACGGTAGAGGGTAGACAGGATCACGGCAACCCGTTATAATGCCAGTATTGGTAGAGTAACAGATTTTATCGTAACTTTCTTACGAACTTTCTTACGGTGATCAGGGAGCTTGCCGGGCACCGTATCAAGCGTAGAGGTATATAAAGATGAGTTGGTTTTTACTTTTTCTGGGAGCCTCGGTATTTAGTTCGATTTTCGTCCTGGCGGCGGGAATGCTGTCGTCGCGCGTGAATCGACAGGAAGATGTGGTTGAATCGTTCTACGTGGACGCCAAGGATGCGCCCGCGCCGTCCGGGGCCCAGGCTATCGAGTAGGCCACTCATGGGCGGGTTATACCCGCCCGTCATATCCGAAAAAACAGGCAGCCGCCCGTCGTGGGCGGCTGTTTTTGTTTCCGAAACCGGCTCAATTGGCTCAGGCTGTGGCAAACTGCATCTGGTGGAGGCGCGTGTAGAGCCCGTCGGGGTCAAGCAAAAGCGTGTGGTGGGTGCCTTGTTCCACTATCTCGCCCTTGTTCATGACCAGAATCCAGTCGGCGTTCAGCACGGTGCTCAGCCGGTGGGCAATGACAAACGAGGTGCGGCCGCTCATCAACCGTTCCAGCGCTTCCTGCACCAGGCTCTCGCTTTCGCTGTCCAGGGAGGAGGTCGCCTCGTCGAGGATGAGGATGCGCGGGTCTTTCAGGATGGCCCGCGCGATGGCGATGCGCTGGCGCTGGCCGCCGCTTAACTTGACACCCTGCTCGCCGACGGTCGTTTCGTAGCCGTGCTCCAGATCGTCCACGATGAAGGAGTGGGCGTTGGCGGCGATGGCCGCGGCTTCCACTTCCCCGGCCGTTGCCTCCAGCCGCCCATAGCGAATGTTGTCATAGACACTGCCGGAAAACAGGATCGTTTCCTGGGGCACAATGCCGATTTGCTCGCGCAGGCTGCTCACCGTAATGTGGCGCAGATCGTGGCCGTCGATGGTGATGCGGCCGTCTACCACGTCGTAGAAGCGGGGGATAAGATTCACCAATGTGCTTTTACCCGCGCCGCTGGGCCCGACCAGGGCGATGATTTGGCCCGGTTCGGCGCGAAAAGAGACGTCGCTGATGACATCAATGGCCGACGTGTAGTGGAAGGAAACCTTGTCGAAGATCACCTCGCCGACGACCGGCGGCAACGGCCCGGCGTCCGGCAACTCGACGATCTCCGACGGCCGGTCGAGCAGCTCGAACAGCCGTTGCGACGCGCCGATAGCCGCCTGGAACTGGCCATAGAGGTCGGCCATGATGGCGATGGGCGAGGCGATCATGATGGTATAGATCAGGTAGGCGATCAGATCGCCGGGCGAGAGACGGCCGGTGATCACCTGTACTCCGCCGTAGTAAAGAATGCCGGTGACGGTGATCGAGGCGATAAGACCGATCAGCGGGCTGAGCAGGGCGTGGATGCGCGCGCGGTGCATGGCGGCCTCATAGAGGGTCATGACCCGGTTGGTGAAGCGGCTGATCTCGTATGATTCGCGGGCAAACGATTTGACGATGCGTACCCCGCGGGTGGTTTCCTCGGCCGAGTTGGCGACTTCGGCCAGCGAATCCTGCACGGCCACTGAGGCCATCCGTATGCGGCTGCCCAACCACACCATCGTCAGGGTGATGACGGGCACGACCAGCAAGATGATCAGCGTCAGCCGCCAATCGAGCCAAAAAAGGAGAGCCGCGGCGCCGACAATCGTGATGATCTGCCTCAAGAGCATGACCAGATTGGCGGTGATGGCTTGCTGCAACAGGGAAACGTCGTTGGTGATGCGCGAAACCAGCTCGCCCGTGCGCCGGTCGGCATAGAAGCTGAGCGGCAACGATTGCAGATGGGTGAAGACGTGGATGCGGATGTCGGCCACGGCGTGCTCGCCGGCATAGGCCAGGGTCAACTGTTGCACGAAAGAAAAACCGGATTGCAGCAAAAACACGACCAGCAGCCCAATCGTGACCCGATTCAGATTGGTGAAGTCCTTGTTGACGATCACGAAATCCACCAGGTTGCGCACGACCAGCGGCAATACCAGCCCCAATAGCGAGCTGATGATCAGGGCGACAACCGCGGCGGCTAACCAGAGCCGGTAAGGACGAATGTAGCCGAGCAGCCGAAGGAACAGGCTGATGCCGCCGCCCGTGATGGGCGGGACAGCATCATCCGAATCGTTAGGTTGCCGGCGGGGGAGGCGACGTAGACGCACGAGGTTTACTCTCCAAAACAAGTGGCGAAAATGATGGTGATAATTTGAGAGATGCCCACCCCTGTTTTCAGGTTAATGTGAAGCCGGTGGGCATCCGAACCAACAAAAGGTATCGATCACTGATTGTACCTTTCCCTGACCAATACGTAAGATCAAGTGGGCGGTTTCTAACCCTTTCATAGGCTGAGATATTGGTGAAGCAACCCTGAAATGAGTGGTCTGGGGTGGGTTGCCGGCGTATGATCGCCTCTATGCGTTGGCGTCGGGCCTGGTCATCGTTTCGCTTGCTGCTGCTGCTCGCGCTGGCAGTCGTCGTGGTCGCGCCGGAGTGGCCGGCGTTTGGCGACGCCAGGTACCAGTTCCAGACCATCGTCGGCCGGGCCCGGCGATTTGACTTCTTCGAGTGGACGGCCGGCGCGCTGGGCCGCAAAGGGGAAGCGCTGCTGGCCGGGACACACCATTTCATGACCGGCGAGGCCCAGAAGCAGCTTGTCCTGGGGTATCTGGAGCAAGTGGCCGCCGCCCAGCGGATTGAAGCGGAGATCGAGCAGACCTTCGCCAACCCGGAGATCGCCGATCCGCTGAGTACGACGGCCGGCCTGCAGGCCGAACGTGACGCCATCCGCGCCCGCCTGCGCCGCCTGCAACCGCTGGCCGAGGCCATTGTCCAGCAACAGGTGGCGTCCGTGCTGGCGGAGGAGGGTCTGGCCGTTGGCGGCATCACCTGGCCCCCGGTGCTGATGACCATGTCGCCCGTGCCCTACATGCTCATCGTCTCGCCGCGCGACCGAATCGCCCAGGTGGATTCGGCCGCCCTTATCCCCGGGCTGTCCACCGAAGACAAGGAGCTGATGGAAGCGGCCGTTTTCGACCGGCTGGGTCAGTCGGCGCTGGTCGTGCCCATCGGCGGCCTGGGCACATACCCGGCCATGATCCGCGAGACATCGAGCATCAATTGGCTGGCCGAGGTCGTCTCCCACGAGTGGACGCATCACTGGTTGTCGTTCCGGCCGGTGGGGGTGCGCTATCTGGCCGGCCCGGAGATGCGCACGATCAATGAGACGGTGGCGTCAATCGTCGATCTGGAGATCGGCCCGCAGGTGATCGCCCGGTATTACCCCGAACTCGTCCCGCCGCTGGTGACCCCGGCACCGCCGGCGACGGAGCCGGCCCCGGAGATCGCCTTCGATTTTTCGGCCGAGATGGCCGAGACACGCCGCACCGTTGACCGGATGTTGGGCGAGGGGGAAATCGCCGGCGCTGAAGCCTACATGGAAGCGCGCCGCCGCGTCTTTCTGGACCACGGCTACAATATTCGCAAGCTGAACCAGGCTTATTTCGCCTTCTACGGCGGCTATGCGGCCACGCCGGGCGGCGCGGCCGGGGCGGACCCCATCGGCCCCATGCTGCGCGAGTTACGCGCCGCCAGCCCTTCGCTCCACGCCTTTCTGGTGGACGTCGGCCGGCTGACTTCCTATGATGATCTGCTCGCTCTCTATGCCCGAAATGTGGGCGGAGAGCCGGCGATCCAATAAAAAAAGCCCGGCTTTCGCGCGGAAGCCGGGCCGGGCAGGCTGTCAAGCCATTCGTTATTCCTGTTCGGCCAGCCAGCGCTCCAGCTGCATGGCCGCGGCCACGCCCTGTCCCACCGAGGTGGCGATTTGCCGGTAGTGGGGGTCCTGGATCTCGCCCGCGGCATAGACGCCGGGCACGCTGCTGCGCATGAACTCATCGGTGATGACGTAACCTTGCTCGTCCATCGCCACCTGATTGACCAGGAATTGGCTGTTGGGGTAGTGGCCGATGAAGACGAACACGCCGTCGGTGGACAACGTGTCGACCTTGTCCGTCTTCACGTTGCGCAGGAGGACTTCCTGCACGACGCCGTTGCCCTGAATCTCATCGATCACCGTGTCCCAGATGAAATTGATCTTTTGGTTGGCAAAGGCACGCTTCTGGAGGGTGAGGCCGGCGCGCAACTCGTCACGCCGGTGGACGATGGTCACTTTGTCGGCAAACTTGGTCAGGAAGATACTCTCTTCCATGGCGCTGTCGCCGCCGCCGACGACCACCACGTCCTTGCCCCGGAAAAAGAAACCGTCGCACGTGCCGCAATAGCTGACGCCACGGCCGACGTATTCCGTCTCGCCGGGCACGCCGAGATGCTTGGGCGACGCGCCGGCCGTGACGATCACCGAGTCGGCCGAATATGTCTGGCCGTGGGTCTTCACGATGAATGGCGGGCCAGTGCGGAAGTCTACTTCAGTGACTTCTTCAAACGCCAGGCGCGCGCCGAAATGCTCGGCCTGCTGTTGCATCAGGGCCACCACATCAGGGCCGGTGGGGGTGGTCACGGGGTTAAAGAGGCCGGGATAGTTCTCGACCTCACTGGTGAGGGAAATCTGCCCGCCCAACTGGGTGCCGGTGATGACCACCGGCTTCAGTAGCGCCCGTGCGGTGTAAATAGCGGCCGATAATCCGGCCGGGCCGGAGCCGATGATCACTACTCGTTCTTTTTGCATATCTTTTCTCGACAAAATTTGCGGGATGCGTCTGCCCCCCCGCTTGGTTAATAATTCAGGCTGTCTCCGCAGCTATCTCTCCATCCTGACGCCGCCACAGGACAAATTCTTACTTGCCGCCGCGACGCCGGCCGGCGCGGGCGGTGGTTCGGGGGGGGCCGGCCGGGGCAGAAACGGTTCGGCCAGCCGGGGCAGCATCTCGGCCACGTCGGCCCGAATGACGACGTCGGCCTGCTCGTCCAGGTGAGTCTCCAGGTAGTTGATGATGATGAGCCGCGCGCCGTGTTCCCGCGCCATCTCCGGCAGATCGCCGGCCGGCGCCACTTCCAGCGACGAGCCGGCCACGATCATCAGATCGGCGGCGCGGGTGTGAGACCGGGATAATCTCATCGCCTTCCAGGGCAGCAACTCGCCGAAGAGCACGACGTTGGGCTTCATCACGTGGCGGCAGCGGGCGCAGCGGGGGACTTGGCCCGTGTTCAGGAATGTTTCCAGCGCCGCACCGGCGGGTACGACATAATGGCACGTTGTGCATACGAGTTCGCGCAGGTGACCATGCAATTCGTAGAGGTTTTTCGATCCGGCCGCGCCGTGGAGCAGATCGATATTCTGGGTGATGACTGCCTGTAAGCGCCCGGCTGCTTCCAGCTGGGCCAGCGCCAGGTGGGCCGGGTTGGGGGTGGCCTGGCGGATTACCTCCAGCAACGGCCGCAGCCACTCGTAGAATGTTTGTGGATGGCGGCGGAACCCGGCGATGCTGGCGACTTCCATCATGTCGAGCGCATTTTCCCACAGGCCGGATTTGGGCGTGCGATAGTCGGGGATGCCGGACGGCGTGCTGATGCCCGCCCCGGTCAGGGCCACGACGTGACGCGCCCCGGCCACTAATTCGATGGCCTGCTCGACAGAGGAATCGATGGTCATGTCAGCTATACTCTGGACGGCGGCTGTCAGACCGGCGGCCAGGGATAATGGCGGCCCGCGCCCGGATGGGGGAATTTCGCGCGGTCGATGAGCCGGTTCAACCGGTGGCCGAGGAGTTCTAATTCGGCCGGCGACAGCAACCGGCCCAGCTCGCGCGGCAGCTCGTCGCCCTGATCGGCAAGCCGGGCTTTGAAGGCCGCCAGGTCACGTCGCAAGTCGTCGGGTAGGGGCGTTCCGGCGAATTCCCAGATGACGGTGCGCAACTTCGGGTCCACGTGAAAGCAAATGCCGTGGTCGATGCCCCACAGCCGGGCGGGTTCGCGCGGGTCTTCGGCGTCCTCGATGAGCACGTGGCCCGCCTTGCGGTCGGCGTTGTTGATCAGGATGTCGAGCAGGGCGATCTTTTGCAGTTGCGAGCGCACGGTTTCGTCGCCCTCAATCGTGAAGTAGTGGCGCGCCGGGTCGTGGTCGATGAAGAGTTGAACCGACCCCAGACCGTGCTGGGCATCGCGCAAGACGGTCGGCGGGATCACGTGCCAGCCCAGCCCCTCGCTCACGAGAAAAGCGGCCCGCTCGCGCAGGCACAGCGTGCCCTGCGCAAAGTCCCATAACGGCCGCTCGCCCCGTTCGGGCTTGTAGACCGCCCCCAGTTCCCGCGGCCCGTCGCAGACCCGAACGAGAAAGGCGTAGTTGGAACTCCAGGGCAACAGTCCTTCCATCTCGACGGTGCCTCGTTGCAGCACCTCCAGAATCTCGCCTGTCGTCAAGTCGCTCATGTCCTGGTGTGGCCGGGGTGAACGGGTCGCCGGCTAATGGCGATGGCCGTTGCGTTGCGGGCAGAAGTGTCCTTCGGGATCGATGGGACGGCCGCAATTGCCGCAGATGGGACGCCCCTGTTTAACAATGTCGGCAATATGCTTGACCAGTGATTGAATCTGGGCGCGCGTCGCCCAGAAGCTGACTACGTTGGGATCGTCGCCCTCTTCCACAAGTTCGTAGGCGATCAGAACGACCAGGTCTTCGTCCTCGCTGTAGCCCAGACCCATGTTGCCCACACGAAACAGTTCTTCGACCGGCTCGCGCAGACGCATGTCCATCCATACCGGATCGGCGGCTTCCCGGGTGGCCGGCGGGTGACTGCGGTCCAGTTCTTCGAGAAAACTTTCCAGGCTGCCGCCCAGCAGCGCCGCCTGCTCCTTTTCGATGACCAGGGAGATCGTCTGGGCGCCGCGGCTGCCTTGCAGGAAGAAGGTTCGCTGGCCGGGCACGCCCACGGTTCCCACAGTCAGATGCGACGCCGGATTCAAATCGATTTGATGAGCCATGAATAATTACTCTTCTTCATCCACCCGTGCGGCCGGGTCAGGTCGTAGGGCGTGGGGTTGGCCGTTGCCGGTTGCCGGAATTGTGGACGCCATCGGGTGCTGCTCTCGACCGTTGGGGCCGGTTGGCGGCTGGGGGCGGCGGGTTTTCCGGTCTTTCTTGTCTTTGCCCTTGCTCCGGCGCGCGGGAGCCGGCGCGGTGGGCGAATGCAGCGGGCCGTCATCATTTATGCGTAGCACGCGCACCGGGCCGTCGGCGCTGAGGGCCAGCACGCTGGCCGACGCCGGCGAAATGACCAGGCGCTGAAAAAGATCGATGTGGATGCCCAGATAGTGGGCCAGCAATAGCCGGATGATGTCGGCGTGGGAGACGATGACGATCATTTCCTTTTCGTGCCGGGCGGCCAGTTCCTCGACGGCCTGAATGGCGCGAAACTGTACCTCGCGAAGCGCCTCGCCCTGGGGGAAGCGCGCCCGGCTTGGAAAAAACTGGACGGCGCGCCACAGTGGCTTTTTGGCCACCTTCTTGATCTTCGCGCCTTCCCACTCGCCGTAAGCCACTTCGCTGACCCCCTCGACCTGTTGCAAAGCCAGGCCGTGGGTATCGGCAATGTAGGCGGCCGTCTCGATGCAGCGGATGATCGGGCTGCTATAGACGGCGTTGATGGGCAAGGCGGCCAGCCGTTGGGCCACGGCCCGGGCTTGCTGGTGGCCGGTTTCGTTCAGATGCACGCCCGCGATTCGACCCGCCAGCTTGTTGTTTTTCGACCAGTCATTTTCGCCATGCCGCACGAGGATGATGGTTCCCATGCACAGGATGATAGCACAAAAAGGGAGCGGCTACGATGGACGAACGGGATTTTTCAGTTGTCGAGGGGTAGCGCCGGATTCTTATCCGGCGGCCGGGAACGAGCCGGGCGGCGGAGCCGGTTTGGAAACCGGCGCTACGGAGGGCAATCGGTTATTGAGAAACCCCGGATGGACGAATTGCCAGATGGGCAGGTAATCTAGGGTGTGGTTGTGGGCACGGGCACATCGTCGAGAACGTCCGACGGCGTTGCCACGGGCAGATTGTCAATGCCCGATTGGGGATCGACGGGGACGATACCGCCTTCAAATGTGGGCGGCTGGCTGCCGTCGGGCGTGGCGCCGGCCGGCGTCTGGTTGTTGCCGAAGTCGAGTTGCGGCAAATCGGGGAAGAACGTTCTGGAATCGCAAACAGTTGGTTGGGCAGCCGCCTCGTCCGGGGTCAGGTTGCCCATGAGGGACGCATATTGGCCCACGCCGAAGTAAGCGGCAATTACGTGGCAGGCGACGGGCGTGGCCCAGAGAGACCCTTCGCCGCCGTTGAAGATGAAGACGGACACGGCGATCTGCGGATCATCATAGGGGGCATAGGCTACATACCAGGCGTGGGTGGGCAGGATGCGCCGTTGGGCGATGTCCTCGAAGCGGCACCAGCCGCGCGTAATGGCGATGTTGTCACAATATTCGGCCGTGCCCGTCTTGCCGGCCGTGGGGATGCCCGCCGCTTCCAATGCTTCCCAGTCGACGTAGGTCGCGCCGGTGCCGAAGTCTTCCTCGCTGTTCCGTTTGTTCACCATCCGCATGCCTTCCTGGACGACACGCAAATAATCGCGGTCGACGGCCAGCGTGTCGATCACTTCGGGTTGGAAGACGTAATTCCCTTCCGCGTCAAACTGGACGTTCACGGGCGGATTTTCCAGCACGTTGCCGTCGGCGTCGGTCACCACAGCCGCCCCGTTGCGATCCTGATGGGCACGGGCGATGATTTGACCATTGTTGTCGCTAAAGACGATATTACCGTCGGCGTCGGTCATATGGTGGATGATGGTCGGCCGGTAGAGGAAGCCGCCATTGGCGACGACGGACACCATTTGCGCCTGTTGCAGGGGCGTGGCCGTCATGAAGCCCTGGCCGATGCCCAGATTGTAATCGTCACCGGTCGACCACGGCTCGCCCTGTGTCTGCCGCTTCCAGGCCCGGGTCGGCAAATTGCCCTCGGCCTCCAGCGGCAACTCGATACCTTGTATCCGTCCATAACCGAACTGATGGCCATACTGGTCAATGCGATCCACCGTCAGGCCCTCGACAAACTCGCCATCCTGATCGAACCCGCCGGTTATTTTATAGAAATAGACGTCGCACGAATGCTTGATAGCCAGGCGCATGTTCATCAGTCCGTGGCCGGCCAGGTTCCAGCACACAAAAGGCTGCACGCGTCCGGGGTCGTTCGGCGCGAACCGGTTCGGAATCTCGATGGTACCCGGATCAAACAGGAACCGGTCGGGGGAAATGATGCCTTCTTGCAACGCCGCCGAAGCGGGCACCAGCTTGAAGGTCGACCCGGGCGGGTAGGTGCCGCTGATGGCGTGATTAACGAGAGGCGTATACTCGTTGCGAGCCAGACCCAGGTAGTAATCGACCGGTACTTCGGTCTGGAAGCGGTTATTGTCGAAGGTCGGCAGGTTGACCATCGCCAGCACTTCGCCGGTTTTGGGATTGAGCACCACGACGGCCGCCTGCTCGATCTCCGGAAAGATAGGCTCGCCGGTGATTTCGTCGGGGCGGGGCGTTTCGCTGTCAGCCTCCATGAACTGGCGCAGAATGTCGTAGGTGATCATCTGCAGGCGCGAATCAAGCGTCAGATGCAGATTGAGCCCGGCCTGTGGTTGCTCCGCTTCGCCCACCTGGCGCACTTCGCGGCCTGTCCAGTCCTGCTCGATTCTGCGCCGTCCCTTGACGCCGGCCAGCTCCAGCTCCATCGACGACTCCAGCCCGGCCCAGCCGACGCGGTCGTCCCGTTCATAGCCGAGGACGTCGATCCAGTTCTGGTTGGGTACCGGCCCCATATAGCCGATGAGATGCGCCGTAAATTCCCCCGTTGGATATTCCCGCAAGGCCTGGGGAACGATGCGCACGCCGCGCAGGAAGATGCTTTCCTGTTCGATACGATAGGCCTCGGAGATGGTTACGCCGGTGGTAATGATCGCCGGGACGTAGGGCGCGAAGCTGTTTTCCTCGACGATGCCTTCGATGCTGGCCTGTGGCCGGGGGACGATGCCCGCTTCGTCGAGCGTCTCCTCGACCGACGCGCCATAGATCTGGGCCAGGCGAGTATACGTGCTCACGAGTTCGGGGTTGGCCTGGGCGATGAGCGCTTCCTGTTTAACCGTGTTGGTAATCGGGACGCCGGTCAGCATCGACAACCGCTCATAAATGCCCTGCCTCTCGCCGCTGGCGATGCTGGGCAGGAAGGCCGGGGTGATGGTGACGTTGAAGCTGGGCTTATTGATCGCCAGGGGGCGTCCATTGCGGTCGAGGATGACGCCGCGCGGCGCGTCCGTAGTCAATTCGGCGAACTGATTCTGGGAGGCGCGTTCCACCAGATCAGGCCCTTTCGTTTGCTGCAGCCAATAGACCCGGTATACCAGCAAACTAAGCACCAAGACGATGACCACCCGCATGAACAGCAGGCGGGCGCCGATACCGGGGATCTGTTGAATCTCCGGGTCCCGCTCCTCGGGTGGTTTCCAGCCGATACTAGACATCAGAGCGTATTATCCCGCAATCCGGCGTGTTGTTTGCAAATTCATCGCCGATTCTTATGGAAGAAGCACCCCCTTCGAGATATGGCGCGCCGGCCAAGAAGCCTGCGCTACGGGATGGCGCACACGGGGAGTGATAGGGCTAGAACTCCACGCGCCGCGGCCGGAGCGCGCGCAGCATGGAATCCATCAGCAGATAGATCGGCAGAATGAGGACAGCGTGAACCGCCAACAGCGGCAACAGCTCGGTCAATCCACTGAGAGATGCACCAAAGCCGAATAGCCGGAGGGCCACGGCGTACACAGCCAGATAGACCAGGGTCCCCAGCATGGCCATGAACATCGCCACCGGCAAGCGGCGCGGCGGCAGCGCCCGCTGCAGGAGGAGCGGCCCGCCCACGCCGGCCATGAAAGCCAGCGAAGACACACCCAGGGGGGCGATGGAAAACAGGTCGGCAAACAGCCCGGCGATGAAGGCCCAGATGAGGCCTTCTTCGATGCCCCGGGCGATGCCCCAGACCAGGGCCACCAGGAACAGCAGTTGCGGCACGACGCCCAGAACAGGGAAGCGGCTCAGGACCGAGGACTGGAGAATAGCCAGCATAGCCATCACCGGCAGCGCGACGTAAACGTGATTGCCCACTGCTATGGCCCCTCGCTGAAGATCTCAGTGTTATCCGTGTTGAATTCGGTGACGACGAAGACGATTTCAATGGCGTTAAAGTCTACTGCCGGCTGCACAGTGGCTTGCTGGAATAGCTCGGCCTCGTTGCGCTCGACGTTAACAACGCGTCCGATGACCAGGTTTTCGGGGAATTTGCCCCCCAGGCCGGACGTGGTCACCAGCTCGCCGACTTGCACGTCGTACTGAAGATCGATCCAGTCGATGGTCGGCAGCGCGCCGCGACCCGCGCCACGCAACATGCCCGTGGCGCGAGTGGAGCCCAGGCGCACCGGGATGGCGCTGGCCGTCTCCGTCAGCAGGGCCACCTGGGCGGCGTTGTTGGTGACGCGATAGACCTGGCCCACCAGGCCGCGCGCCGCCTCGATTGGCATGCCCACGCGCACCCCGTCGTCATAGCCCTTGTTGATGAGAATGCTCTGGATGGCCGGGTTGGTGTCCTGGCCGATGACGTCGGCGGTGATGCGGCGATATTCCGGTGTCTCGGCGGCGCGGTCGAACATCTGGCGCAGAATTTGGGCCTCGCCCGCATCTTCCAGCAGTTGCTCATTTTCCTTGCGCAGCGTGTCGTTCTCGGTCCGCAGGCGGTCGATCTCCTGGAGAGCGGTCTCCAGATTGCGGGGGCCGGCCACAATATCGGCCACGCTGTCGGTGCGGGCCGACGTCCAGCTGCTGATGTAGGTCAGGGGATCGCGCACAAAGCCCATGACGCCGCTCAGCGCGCCGGTTGAGTCGAGCACGGTCAGCAGGATGGCCGAGCCGACCAGGATCGCCAGGGTGATCCAACGGATGCGTTGTTGAGTCTGCCCCAGGTTCATAGGTGAAGGGTGTGCCCGTGCCGTGCCCGCCGGGTTCGAGCGCTGCGAGCACGCCTAATGGCGCGTGCTGCCGCGGTGTAGACCGACCAGGACGCGCTCGTAGTTGTCCAAATCTTCCAGCACCCGGCCTGCGCCGCGGGCGACACAGGTCATGGCGTCTTCGGCCACCCACACGCGCATCTTGACTGAGTCTTCGAGCCGGTCGGCCAATCCCTGGATCAGCGCGCCGCCGCCCGCCAGGCAGACGCCGGTCTCGATTAGATCGGAAACCAGCTCCGGTGGGGTCTCGTCGAGCGCGTCCAGCACGGTGTCGACGATGATGTTGATCGACGGCGACATGGCTTCGCGCAGCTCGATGCTGCTGATTTCGACCACCTGCGGCAGGCCGGTGATGAGGTTGCGGCCGCGGATGGTCATGGTTTTCTCTTCGGGCAGGGGGAAGGCCGAGCCGATAGCCATCTTGGCTCGCTCGGCCATGCGCTCGCCGATGAGCAGATTGTATTTGTTGCGGATGTAGCCGATGATGTCCTCGTCCATCTCGTCTCCGGCCACGCGGATAGAGCGGCTGACGACGATGCCGCCCATGGCAAACACGGCGACCTCGGTGGTGCCGCCGCCGATGTCGACGATCATGCTGCCGCGCGACTCGATGATGGGCAGACCGGCGCCGATGGCCGCTGCCATGGGTTCTTCGATGAGATAGGCCTCGCGCGCGCCGGCCGAGATGGTCGCGTCATAGACGGCGCGCTTTTCGACCTCGGTGACGCCGCTGGGCACGCCGACGACGACGCGCGGCCGCGGGAAAGGCACCAGCATTTGCTCGTGGGACTTGTCGATGAAGTATTTCAGCATCGCTTCGGTAATTTCAAACTCGGAGATGACGCCGTCGCGCAGGGGGCGGATGGCGACGATGTCGCCCGGCGTGCGGCCGACCATCTCCCGCGCTTCCGCGCCGATGGCCAGCGGCCGTCGTGTGCGCTTGTTGATCGCCACCCACGACGGCTCGTTGATGACGATGCCTTTATCGCGTATGGCGACCAGGGTGTTGGCTGTCCCCAGGTCGATGCCGATATCCAGAGAGAAAAATCCCAGCAGCCAGTCTAGTGGTCTGAACAAGGTGTCTCAATCATCCTTTTCAATTTCAATGATTCGTTGACAGGTCGTTGGTCGCTGCGAGTGAAGTCGCCCTTTCCGGCCGTTGCCAAGGGACACAGACACGGTCTGACGCGCTTGCAGGCGTTTTTGCCTATCATCTTAACCTTGGCATTATAGCATAGGTCAAATGATGGGCACATGACCGTATTCTACCCTCATAATCGCCTTAATGAACGGCTACATGATGAAGAATAACCGTATAATGAAAAATAATGAAAAAAGGCGCGACCGAGCGGCCGCACGGAAGGATTTCCGGGCCATTGGTGTAAAGAGAATTAATTGAGTGGCAGGGAAGGTTTCAATGTCAATGACGACAGGCACAGATGAATCCCGGCGGTTGATCGAACGTTACTGGGCGGCCATGAATACCAACGACTTTCGGGCCGCCGCCGGCCTGTTCCACGATGACTATCTGCTGGAGTGGCCGCAGTCGGGCGAGCGCATTCGCGGCCGGGATAACTTCGCGGCCGTCAACGAGAATTATCCGGCTGCCGGACGCTGGGTGTTCACCGTGCACCGGCTTGTCGCTGACGGCGGGGAGGTCGCCTCAGAAGTGACAGTGACGGACGGCGCTGTGACGGCGCGCGTTATCACCTTTTCATCCGTGCGTGATGGCCTAATCGTTCATCAGACCGAATACTGGCCCGATCCCTATGAGCCGTCGCCCGCCAGGGCGGCGTGGGTGGAGGGGATAGAAACCGATTAAGAGTTTACGAACGTCGCTTGCCGCGACCTGTAATCTTAGTAAGATAAATGCCGGAGAGTAGAATCATGGCGCGACAGACAATGTTTGAAGGCCTCATCTATGACGAAAACGAAAACCCGGTGATGACCTCTATCGTCGCCGGTGAGGCGCAATACGTGGTCGACGACGACGGCTTTCATCGTCACATCGACGCTGAATACGTGGACCGGCAAATCCTGTCCTTTTTCCTCGAGCAGCTCTCGCAGAACAAGGATATGGCCGTGGAGCAGGCGATGGAGATGATGGGGCAGGATGACCTGCTGACAAAGGCGGCCATCGATGACTCGCTGAGCCATATCAGCGCCGACCAGATTATCGCCCAGGGTGTGCCCGCCCAGGCGCGAGATATGCTGGGTATGTTCGGCTTTCGCGTCGTCATTAATTTGCACGGCGACGTGGTGAGCATGGAGCAGCCGGCCGCGCCGGAAGAAGGAGAATGATGTCGCGCAGGCTTTCAGCTTGCGGGGAAGAACGCAACCCGGACAGGTTGAGCGGCAGGCGTAATCAGTACGCCCCCTTGCGCGACATCAAATGCGGGATCGTCTGCAGCAGGATGCGCACGTCCAGCCCCAGCGTCCAGTTCTCGATGTAGTAAATATCCAGCAGGCACAGCTCGTCGAACGACAAGTCCGAGCGGCCGCTCACCTGCCACAACCCGGTCATCCCCCCGACCACCGCCAACCGCTGATGATGCCACGGTTTGTAGTGGACGACTTCTTCGGGCAGCGGCGGCCGCGGCCCCACCAAGCTCATCTGCCCCCGAAGGACATTGTACAATTGCGGCAATTCGTCGAGACTGAGGCGACGAATCAGGCGGCCGGTGCGCGTCTGGCGCGGATCGTTCTTGATCTTGAACAATGGCCCGTCCGCCTCGTTCAGTTCGCGCAAGGATTCCTTCTGCTCGTCGGCATCGGCCACCATCGACCGGAACTTGTACATTTTAAATTGCCGCCCGTCGCGGCCGACGCGGGGTGAGGTGTACAACACCGGGCCGGGGGAATCGAGCTTGATGGCAATCGCCAGGAGGGTCATGACCACCAGCGTGGGCAACGACAGAACGGTAATGATCGCCAGGTCGAGCACACGTTTGAGAACCAGTCCGGTGCGGCTGATGTGACCAAACGCTTCCATATCGCGCACGCCCAGCACCGGTACGCCGGCCATATTTGAAAATTCTACCCGGTTCAGGCTTAGCTGGAGCAGATCGGGCACCACCAGGGCCCGCACTTCCTGTTGCCGGCAGATTTGCAGCAGGCGGAGAAGTTGCGGCTGCATCTCGCCGGGCAAGGCGACAAAGACGGTGTGAACGGGTTGATATTCCACTAACCGCTGGGCCAGATCATCGATTTGGCCCAGCCGCGGAATACGGCCCAGCCCGGCATTGTGATCGCCCTGATCGTCATCGAGATAGCCGACGACGGCAAACCCCAGGTCGGGGCGGGCCAGGAGCGTGCGGATCACGCTGCGGCCGTTCTCGCCCGTTCCCACGACTATGGCCCGGTCAACGCCGACGCCGCGCCGGTAGAGCACCGACAGCGACCAGCGCCGCACCAACCGTGCCACGCTGAGGAACAGCACGATGAAGAGCAGCGCCCAAAAAATGAGCAAGCGCGAAAAAGGCGACGGCTGCAGAAAGAAGGTGACGGCCATGGCCAGCATGACGCCCGCGGCCGTGGCGGTGACAATGCGCGCCACTTCGTCCAGCCATAGCTCGCCCCGCCGGCGTCGCCAGACGCCCATATAGCGAAAGGTGAGGGCCAGCAGGACGGTCAGCACCAGCTGTTGCCCCAGATAGTCGCGATAGGGTTCCAGGAACAGCACCGGCCGGAACCATTGCCATACGTAGCGGGCCACGTAGGCCATCAGAAAGGCCAGATTGATCAGGATCAGATCGGTGACGATAGTCGTCCAATGGATGATCTGGGTCTTCATCGGCCTTGGCTCCGCTCGGGTTCGACAACTCGTTGGTAGACGGCTGCCATATCGACCCCGGCTTGTGACCAGGAAAATCGCGCGGCGTGGGCGGGGCCGGTTGCGCGCGCGTTGTGGCGCACGGCCGGATCATCGAGCGCCTGCTCCAGGCAAGCAGCCAGCGCGTCGGCGTCCCGCGGGTCGAAGTAGAGGGCCACATCGCCCCCGGCTTCGGGCAGAGATGACGTGGCGGCGGCCACAACCGGCGTGCCACAGGCCAGGGCTTCGGCCACCGGCAGGCCGAAGCCCTCATAGTACGACGGCATGACCAGGGCGGCCGCGGCGTTGTACCATAGCGGCAACTGCTCATCGTCGACATAGCCGGCAAACCGCACGCGGTCGGATAATCCCAGCGCTTCGACCCGCTCATCGATAGAATCGAAGATCCACCCCCGGCCGCCCACCAAAACAAGGGAGAGCTCGGGCCGGCGGCCGAGGCGGGCAACGGCGTCGAGCAACGTGGGTATGTTCTTGCGCGGCTGGAGCGTGCCGACGTGGAGGATGAACTGGTCGGGCAAGCCTTGCTGTTGCCGGAACGCCGCCACTTGCTTGGCCGGCAAGGGGCGATAATGGGCGGCGACGCCGGGTAGCACGACGTCGATTTGCTCCAGCGGCACGCCGTAGAGACGATGAATGTCGCGGCGGCCGGAATCGGAGATGGCGACAAGTCGGGCCGCGTGCCGGCAGGAATACGCCGTTTCGGCCATCAGGTAGCGACGCTGAGCCGCCGGAAAAGCCTCCGGGTTCTCGATAAAGCTGAGATCGTAGATGGTGACCACCACGGGGCAGGGCGCGAGGCGCGGCGTGGCAAAGGCCATGCTGTGCATCAGGGTCAGCCTGTCACGCCGGGCTTGCAGAGGCCACACAACCTGCTCCCAGGCAATGCGTGCCGCTCGGCCGCCGGTGGGCAATCGCGTGCCGGCCAGGCGCGTATCAGCGCGAGGCTCCCAGCCCTCGGCGAGCCGCGTATAAACCGTATAACGGGTTTTCCCGGTGGCGGGCAGGTGACGTACTATCTGATAGATGTACTGGTGGATCCCCGCGCGACGATAACCCGCCGTGGTGGCGAGAAGGTGAGCATTGATGCCGATATGCACGTGTGGCTGTGAAAGTGGTGATGACGAAAAGGTCACTCTACGGCCCCGGAAAAATGGTGGCGGTTGGCGCAAACATGCCGCCAATTATACGATCATCAGCCCATTCGACATCTTGCCCGCCTCCGGGCTGTATGATAGACTGCATTATGTTTACATGTCGCCGGTTGGCCCTCCCCATTTTGCCTCGGCCGACATGTGGCAGGGAACAGGTTCATGGCCGTTGCGCCCTGCTGGGGCCGCCAATGGCATACGCCGCGCAACGCGGCACCAGACAGAAAGCTGGAGGAGGCTGCGCGTGAAACGCACGATGCTCTTTTTGATGCTGACAATGCTGATCGCCTTGTTCGGGGCTGCCGGATGCCGCCAAGCTGCGCCGGGTAGCGACAACTTCCTGGCCACGGCCACGGCCGCGGCCCAGTCTACCAATTCGGCGCCCATCGTACCGGGCACGACGGTGCTCCCCCCCATTGCCGCCAGCCCGACGCCGGGCGTCCCGGCCACGATCGACCCCGCCGCGCCGCTCGCCGGCAGCCCGACGCCCACGATTGACCCCGCCGCGCCGCCGGTCGTGGATCCGACGGCCGCCCCGGCCGTTCCGGAGGCCACGGTTGCGCCGACGCCGGAGACCTCGGCCTCGGGCGAAATTATCCACACCGTTCAGCCGGGCGAAAATCTTTTCCGCATTGGCCTGCGCTATGGGTTCACCTATCAGGAATTGGCCGCCTACAACGGCATCACCAATCCGGCTGTCATCAGTGTCGGCCAGCAAATCAGGATTCCGCCCAAGTAGGGCGGCCGCCTGAGCCGGATAAGAGGGGCGCAGCGGGTTGTCGCGCCTTCCTTGCCCATGGAATTCAGTCAATCCCGTATTGTCTGGGACGGCAAATGGCGCGTGCGCGTCGACACCTTTCGGCTGGCTGACGGCCGGCTGTACGAGCGCGGCGCGATCGAGCATCCCGGCGCGGTTGTCCTGGTCCCGGTGATGATGGCCGAGGATGGCGTTCGGGCAGTGCTGATGTTACGGCAATATCGCCCGGCGTTAGGCGCGAGTATTCTGGAGCTGCCGGCCGGGACGCGCGAATCGGACGAGCCCTGGTTGACCTGCGCCCAACGCGAATTACGGGAGGAAACGGGTTTTCGCGCGGCGGAGATGAGCCCGCTGGGCGAGGTGTGGGCCGCGCCGGGTTTATCCAACGAGCGCATGGCGATCTATCTGGCTACGAGCCTGACGGCCGACCCCTTGCCCATGGATGTTGACGAGCAGATCGCCGTCGAGTCGTGGCCGCTCGACGAACTGGTCGCCATGGCCGTCGACGGGCGTCTGGAAGATGCCAAAAGCGTGGTCGGCATCTTGCGGGCCGCGCGCCATCTGGCCGCGGCGGAATAGAAAAGACGCGAACTTTTGGAGTCCGCGTCATTCATTCGCAAGCCTGCCGCACAGGCCCAGGCGTGGTTCCCGCCCGCGCATCCGAAAAACTGCGTAGTCTGTGGCGCCTTCTTAGTTCTCTTCGTCCATCTGGTCATGGCCGCGGTCGTCGCCGAACGATTTCAACTCCATCGCCAGTTCCATCAGCCGTTTCTTCACGGCATGGTGCACCGTGCCCTCGGCATATTCGCCGTCGTCGTCCGGTTCGCCGGCCGGCCGGCCCATCAGCAGCTCGATCCCCTCGTTGATGTTGGAGACCGGCCAGATATGGAACAGTCCCTTGCCGACAGCATCAACGACATCCTCGCGCAGCATCAGATTGACGATGTTGGTGGCCGGGATCAGGACGCCCTGGTCGCCTGTCAGGCCCCGCGCCTGGCAAACATCGAAGAAGCCTTCAATTTTTTCATTCACCGCGCCGATGGGCTGAATCTCGCCGCGCTGGTTGACCGAGCCGGTGACGCTGATACTTTGTCGCGCCGGCAGCCCGCTGAGGCTGGAGATAAGCGCGTAGAGTTCGGAGGATGAGGCGCTGTCACCGTCGATGCCGCCATAGGTTTGCTCGAACGTCAGACTGGCGCTCATCGAGAGCGGCTGGTGCTGGGCGTAGGTGCCGCCGAGGTAGCCGTTTAGCGTCAGGACGCCCTTTTCATGGATAGGGCCATCCATCTCCGTCTCGCGCTCGATGTGGATAACGCCGCTTTCGCCCATGAAGGTGCGCGCGCTGATGCAGCCGGGGTGTCCGAAGCTGAAATCGCCCACCTCGCGCACCGACAGGCCATTGACCTGGCCGACGATCTCGCCCTCGGTGGCGATGAAGATCATGCCTTCCAGGATTTCCTCGCGCACTTGCTCGGCTTCCTGGCTGGCGCGGTGGGTTCGTTCGTTGAGGGCGTTGCGCACATCGTCGGCCGTCACGACGTCGTGTCCGTCGATGCCGGCCCAGTAATCGGACTCACGCGCCAGATCGGCGATGGCCCCGAAGCGAGTGCTCAGCTTGCATTGATACTCGGCCAGCCGTGCGCCGTGCTCGATAATCTTGGCCACCGCGGTGCGGCCGAAGGGGCGCAGCTTTTCTTCCTGGCTGCGGGAGGCGACAAATTCCGCGTAGGACAATTCGTTGGCCGGATCGCGCGGCATGGTGTCGCTGAAGTCGGCTCGAACCTTGAACAGGTCACTGAATTCTTCGTCGTTCCAGTAGAGCGATTCGTATAAGTTTGAGTGGCCCAACAAGATGATCTTCAAATTCAGGGGAACCGGCTGGGGCCACAGAGAGTTGGCAATAGCGGGGGCGTCGGACGACGGCGACCGCATCTCGATCTCCTGAGCCTTCAGGGCGCGCTTCAGCGCTTCCCATGTCTCCCGCTGACGAATCAGGTCGAGCGCGTACATCACCAGATAGCCGCCGTTGGCCCTGTGCAGGTCGCCGGCCCTGATCTGGGTGAAGTGGGTCGTCATTGCATGGCCCTGGGTTTCGTATTCCAGGCGGCCGAACAGGTTCTCATAGGTCGGGTTGAGCTGGACGATGACCGGCGCGCCTTTGCCGTCGGCGTTGTTGACCAGGACGTTGACCTCGTAGCGGCGCAGGTCGACGATCTGATCGAGGTCTTTTTCATCCAGCGCCGGGGCGGCGCGCGTCACCTGCTCGACCAGGTCTTCGCGTACGGCGTCGAGATAGTCGCTGATGATCGATTGTTCGGCATATTTTTCGCGCAGGGCATCGAATTCATCCTGGACAGCGGCCTCGGCCACCTGTTGGTCGAGGCGGCGGCGTTCTTCGCGGGCGTCGCGCTCCACGATGCGAACTTCGCGCAGGATGCTTTGCAGTTCCATCTGTAACCCACGGTGGGTCTCCCGACGCGCCTGCAGCTCGCCGTTGGCGACGGGTTCACCGGCTTCCTCTTCGCCGGCGACCATGATAACCAGCCCGGCCGGCGAATCCTGGAGGTCGAACCCCTGCTCTGTGGCCCTTCGATCCAGCGCGTCGAGTTTTTCCTCGCGCTGTTCGACCAATTTTTGCTCCAGGGCATGAATCGCCTCGCGGTATGAGCTGCTTTCGAAAGCCTGTGTCAGGGCCGACTGAATGGCTTCGATCAGGCGCTTCATGTGCTCGACAAAGTGGGAACCCTGACCGGGCGGCAGGCTGATGGCTTGCGGCCGGTGAGCTGCTTCAAAATTATACAGATAGAGCAAATCGTCCGGCGTCGCCTCGCGGCCGCAACGCTCTTGCAGGAAATGACGGATGGCCGTGCTGCGGCCCGTGCCCGTCGAGCCGGTGACGAAGATGTTATACCCCTTGCTTTTCAGACCCATGCCGAACTCGAGCGCTTTCGTGGCCCGAGGCTGGCCGATGATGGCTGTCGTCGGCTGCAATTCGGCCGTCGTTTCGAACGTCAGGCTGGCCGGGTCGCAAACCAAACGAAGATTGTTGGGTGAAAGAGGCTTCACTTTTCCTTGCATAATATGATCGTTTATTACCTCGGTAGGGGGCTGAAAGACCAATCTTACTGCTACTTTCGGCGAATGGCAAGAATGATGTTGGTCTGTGGCCCGGGTCGTGATAGCATTTATTCAACGCTCACTCAGCCACGAAAAGACTGACCAGCGGAGCAGCACATGTACGACTTTACCGAGCAAGTGGTCATTATAACCGGGGGGACGGGCAACCTGGGCCAGGCAGTGACGCGAGCCTTCCACGCTGCCGGCGCGCGGGTGGCGATCGTCGGTCGCGAACGCCAGGACGCCGTGAATCTCTTTGGCGACGTGCCGGAAGGGGAGACGGCGCTCTACGTCACCGGCGATCTTACGGACGAGAGTTCCGTTGCCGACATTGGCCGGCAGGTTGCGGACAAGTTTGGCCGCATCGATATCCTGGTGAATACTGCCGGGGGCATCCGGGCGGGCTCACCCCTGCACGAGACAGCGGTCGAGGTATGGGACTTCATGATGAATCTCAATGCCCGCACCGTCTTCCTGATGTCGCGCGCCGTCATCCCCTATATGCTGGAGCGAGGACACGGCCGTATCATCAGCACGGCCGCCCGCGCGGCGCTGAAAGGGACGGCCAAGCATGGGCCGTATAACGCCTCCAAGATGGCCGTCATACGGTTGACCGAGACGATGGCCGCCGAATTGCGGCACAACGGCATCACGGTCAACTGCCTCTTGCCCGGCACCATCGACACCCCGGCCAATCGGGCGGACATGCCCAACGCCGACTTCGCTCGCTGGGTATCGCCCGAATCGATAGCCGGCGTTATCCTGTTTCTGGCCTCCGAGGCGGCGGCCGACATTAACGGCGCGGCTATTCCCATCTATGGCCGCAGTTAAGGCAGGCGAGGCTTCCCGGCTGACAAAGACCACAAAGCTGATCTTCGGTTTGGGTGACTGGGGGACGTCGGCCGCGTCCACGGCGCGTAATGTCTTCTGGTTTGTCTTCCTCACCAATGTGGTCGGCCTGAATGCCGGTCTGGCCGGCGGCATCTGGCTAGTGGGCCGCCTGTGGGATGCCATCAATGATCCGCTCGTGGGTAGCCTTAGCGACCGCCTGTACTCGCGCTGGGGGCGGCGGCGGCCGTTCCTTCTTGTCGGTTCCATTCCCTTTGCCCTGTCCTTCTTCCTCATGTTCGTCGTGCCGCCCTTCGAGAGCAAGACGACCCTCGTGGTGTACTACGGCGCGATCTTTTTGCTCTACGACACGCTCTACACCGTCGTCAACGTACCCTACTTGTCGTTGGTGCCGGAGCTGGCTCGAACCTATGACGAGCGCAGCAGCCTGACCGGTTGGCGCACGGCTTTTTCGTTTCTGGCTCAATTGGTGACGGCCGGCGCGTTCAAATTGTTGGCCGAACAAGTTTTTGCTCCCTGGTTCGGCGGCGGGCCGGAAGGCATCCGGCTGGGCTACCTGCTGGCCGCCGGGCTGTGGGCGCTCAGCATGGCCCTGCCGTTCATCGTGCTGGCCCTGAGCATCCGCGAACCGGATCATGAGCCGGTCACCTCGCCCATCGAGCCGTGGCGCAATTTCCGCGAAGTGTTCCAGAATCGGCCGTTTCGCATGGCCGCGCTCATCTATTTGCTTTGTTTCACCACCGGTGACTTGTTGTTGCTCGTCTTTGTCCGCTATCTGATCGATTACGTGCAGGTGCGGCCGGGGCTGGATAGCCTTGTGCTGGCCGTGGTGCTGGGAACCTCGTTGCTCAGCATCCCGGTCGTGTTGTGGCTGATGCGTCGCACCGACAAGCGGACGGCCTATCTGATCAGCATCAGCTTCATGGTTGTCGTGCTGGTGGTCGGTTCTTTTTTGGGGCCGGGCGGCCAAAACATCATTTTTGTGGGGGCTGTGTTGGCCGGAATGGGCTTCGCGGCCATGAGCATCATCCCCTGGGCCATCGTGGCCGACGTGATTGAGGTAGACGAGCTGCATACCGGCGAGCGGCGCGAGGGACTTTACACCGGCTATCTCGTCTTCTTGCGCAAGTTTGCCACCGGCGTCCTCGTGTTTGGCGCCGGGCAATTGCTGAATGCCACCGGCTATATCAGCTCGACGACGGGCAGCCTGTTCATCGAGCAACCGCAGGCCGCGCTCAATGCCATGCGCTTCATGGTCACCATTGTCCCGGCCATCACGCTGGCCCTGTCGCTCGTGCTGGCCTGGCGCTTTCCGCTCGACCGCGAGACCCACGAGGCGATCCGTCGCGAACTGGAAGCCCGCCGCGCCCATCAGGCGACTTCGACTTCCCCGTAGATGGGAAAAAGCATATACGTTTTGGCAGATCGGCAAAAAGTTGTTAGATATAAACCACTGCCCGATCACGATGGCCCCTGGCCGGCAGCTCAGGCTGCGTTTCCGGGGCGGGCTCGCGTCCGACGATGGCGCTCAACCGCCTGACACCAAACGCGGGCGACTTGATCTAGCAGATTTGCATCTCTCAGGCGAGTAACGAAGGAGTTGATCGATGGTACAAATTGGCGATATCGCCCCCGATTTTGAATTGCTGACCGATGCCGGCGAACCCCTGAAACTGTCGGATTTGCGCGGCCGTCGCGTCATCCTTTTCTTTTATCCCAAGGCCGACACCCCCGGCTGCACCAAGCAGGCCTGTGGTTTCCGCGACCGCTTCCCGCGCATCGAGACGGCCAACGCGACCGTTATCGGCCTTAGCCCCGACAAGCCCGCGGCCCTATCCAGGTGGAAAGCCAAGGAAGAATTGCCCTATACGCTGGTCTCCGATCCCGAACACGAAGTGGCCGAGGCCTACGGCGCGTGGGGCGAGAAGTCGTTGTTCGGCAAAGCCTACATGGGCATTTTGCGCGGCCATGCCGTCATTAGCCCAGAGGGTGTAATCGAGGACTTGCGGACAGGCATCAGCCCCGATGAGAGCGTTGAGCAAGCGGTCAAATTCGTGGACCAGCGGGCATGATGCCCACTTGTCTGCGGCGGGCGGCTACAAACCCGCCGGCTGCTATACGGCATAAAGGAGAACGCCATGCGCGCGCTTCGCTTTGAGAAGTTCGGCCCGCCGGCCGATGTTCTACACCTGGAAGACTTGCCTTTGCCCCAACCGAGGTCTAACCAGGTTCGACTGCGACTGACCCACCGGCCGATTAATCCGTCCGACTTGCTGACCATCAGCGGGGAATATGGCCGGCTGCCGCGGCTGCCGGCCACGCCCGGTTTCGAGGCCGTGGGCCGGGTCGAGGCGCTGGGGGATGAGGTCACCGGTTGGAATACAGGGGCGCGGGTCGTGCCCCTGACTGGGGGCGGCACGTGGTGCGAATCCATCGTGGTGAACGCCGCGGCACTCGTCCCCGTGCCCGATAACGTGAGCGACCAGGCTGCGGCCCAACTGATCGCCAACCCGGTGACGGCCTGGGTGATGCTGGAAGAGGAACTGAATCTTGGGCCGGGCGACTGGGTGTTGCAGACGGCCGCAGGATCGACACTGGGACGGCTGGTCATCCAGCTGGCCCGGCTGCGCGGCTACCGGACGATCAACCTCGTGCGTCGCCGGGAACAGGTGGACGATCTGTTGGCCCTGGGCGCGGACGCGGTCTTCGCCACCGCCGACGGCGATGTGGTGGCACGCATCAAACAGGTGACAGACGGACGCGGCGCATCGGGCGCACTGGACGCCGTCGGCGGCGAGATGGGGGGGCAGGCGCTGCGGGGGCTGCGCCCCGGCGGCACGATGCTCATCTATGGCATGTTGAGCGGCGAGCCGCTGCCGTTGCACAACGGTGAGATGCTGTTTCGGGGTCTGACGGCGCGCGGCTTCTGGCTCACTCACTGGTTCCAGCAAACACCCCCGGCCCAGGTCGCCGCGACATTGGGAGCGCTGTCGCAACTGATGGCCGACGGCGAACTCGTGCCGCCAGTGGAAGCGGAATATGATTTGGCTGAGTTCCGGGCAGCCATGGCCCACGCCGAACGGCCGGGCCGGCAAGGGAAGGTCCTGCTGACCGGATAGGGACGGTTTCAAACCTGCGCTCAAATCGCACCGTATGGGCAATCGGCCGCATTGCCTCACGCCATTGTCGAAATCGTCATGTCTCGTTCGTCATATAGATGGAAAGGGAAACAAAATACTCATATCTTTTGACCAAGGAGAAAACAACATGCGTTACCTGATTCTGATCTATGTGGACCCGGCGACTTATGCCAGCGTGAGCGAGGCCGAACAACAGGCGGAGATGGCCGAATATTATGCCCTCGGCCCCACTTTTCGCGAGCGAGGCTGGGACGTTTCGGGCGAGGCGCTCCAGCCTGTTGATACGGCGACGACCGTGCGGCAGCGCGACGGCAAGTTTCTGGTCACCGATGGCCCTTTCGCCGAGACGAAAGAGCACCTCGGCGGATTCTACCTGGTCGATTGCGCCAATCTGGACGAGGCTCTGGAGTTCGCGCGCAGCGTTCCCGACGTGCGGCGCGGCTCAATCGAAGTGCGGCCGGTGTTGGAATTTTCCTAGTTGGGTCTGTGGGGGTGGACCGGGGCGTTGACCCGTTCCGGAGGCAGAGGGCGCACCCACGGGTGCGCCCCTACTTCAGATAATGGATGTAACCAACGTAGTTGACGACGTCGTTCGCCGCGAGCACGGCCGCGTGCTGTCCATCCTCATCGGCGTGCTTGGCGATTTCGACCTGGCCGAAGACGCTCTGCAAGAAACGTTGGTGACGGCTCTGGAGCGCTGGCCGCGCGACGGCATCCCGAATAACCCGGCGGCCTGGATGATCACTGTCGGTCGTCGCAAGGCCATCGACCGCCTGCGCCGCGAGAAAAACCTGGGCCGGAAGACCGCTCTATTGGCCGACCCCGTGGCGATATCCTTGGCTGAACCCGACATGACCGGCGAGACTGCCATCCCCGACGAGCGTCTCAAGCTTATCTTCACCTGTTGCCACCCGGCGCTGTCGCCGGAAGCGCGCGTGGCGCTGACGTTGAGGACACTGGGCGGGTTGACCACGGCCGAGATCGCCCACGCTTTCCTCGTGCCTGTGCCGACGATGAACCAGCGCCTGACGCGGGCCAAGGCCAAGATTCGCGGCGCAGCCATTCCCTACGCTGTGCCGTCGGTGGAGGCCATCCCGGAGCGGCTGGACGCCGTGCTCAATGTTCTCTATCTCATCTTCAATGAGGGCTACGCGGCCAGTGCCGGGGATAATCTCATCCGGCGCGAACTGTGCGCCGAGGCCATTCGATTGACCTTGCCGTTGGTGGCCTTGCTGGAGTCGCGTCCCGAGCTGGGGCCGCAACCCGAAGCGCTGGGCCTGGCGGCGTTAATGCTGCTGCATGATTCGCGCCGGCCGGCGCGCACGGATGCCGAGGGCGAGATTATCCTGCTGGAGGATCAGGATCGCGGGCTGTGGGATCGCGGGCAGATCGACGCCGGGGTGGGGTTGCTGGACCGGGCGATAGCGGCTCGCCTACCAGGCCCCTATCAAATTCAGGCGGCCATTGCCGCGCTGCATGCCCAGGCGCCGACTCCGGCCGAGACCGACTGGCCGCAAATTGCCCTGCTCTATGGGCGGCTGTGGCACTATACGCCATCACCGGTCGTAGAGTTGAATCGCGCCGTGGCGGTCGGCATGGCCCGCGGGCCATTGGCCGGATTGGCGCTGCTGCAAGAGCCGGAATTGGCCGCGGCGTTGGACGGCTATCATTGGTACCATGCCGCCGTGGCCGACTTCCTGCGCCGGGCGAGCTATCGCGGGTCGGCGCGCGCCGCCTACGTTCGCGCGCTGGCGCTGTGTGAGAATCGGGCCGAGCGGTCGCTCCTGGGGCGGCGCATCGCCGAGCTGTAGCGTGGGGGAGAAGGTTCAACCTGGGAGGTTGCGCTACAGGGTGATCCAGACGATTAGACAAGGGAACGATAGGTGCTATGGATTTGGCGCTCGCCGTCCCATATCTGTCCCATCTGCGTCATCTGTGGGTGTGTTTCTGTGCGCCTTGTCGCGTCTTCTAGGGAATGATGACATTTGCGGGCAGAAGCGCGCGGCCATCGGGCAACGGGCCGTCCGGGCCGGCCGCGTTCAGCCGCGGCAAGCCCTCGACCGGCCGGTAGAAACCCGTCGCCAGCTGATAGGTGCCGGGCGGCAGAGCCGACAGATCAAGCGCCACCCTATCGCTGACGACTTCTCCAGCGATCCATTGCCCCGTCGGGTAACTGTTGCCGGCGGGGTGACCGTCGGCCTGGGCGATGGGCGCGCCGGATGCATCAATGAGGTGGACGAAGCGCGTGAAGTCGGCCAGGCCATCGTCTTCCGCGCGCCAGTAGAGCGTCACGATCACTGTCGCGGCCGATTGCTCAATCTCGTAGCCCAGCAGCCGGATGAACTCGCGCCCGCCCTCTCCGAACATGGTATCGAGCGGGGCAATGTTGCCCGGCGGCGCGAAAACCGGCGCGACCGGCTGATAGGTTGGCCGGCCGTTTCCACCTACAAGTTCCCCCACACGGCGAAGCAATAACTGCTCCCCCGTCGCGGCGTCATAGAGGATCATCACCAGCGGATAGGGCGGCGGGCCGGCGAGCGCGTCCGGCAATCGCAAGGCCAGCCAATCATTGACCCATTCGGCCGTCGCCCAGCCGTCGGTTGGGTTGAATCCGTAGCCCGGCTGGCTATCCAGTTGGCTCAATACCGCGCCGTCGCCGTTCTGCGCCCGCCAGGAGACAAGATAACGCCCGCCTAGCGGTGGGGACGTCCACCAGGCAAAGCGGCCGTGGAGCGTCGCCGCGTCGTGAGCCGATGATTCCACAACCCGAACATCGATAGGGTTCTCCGAAGGCGCGATGTCGCCTGTTAGCGGCGGGCCACCGGTCGTCTTTATCCTTATCGGCCGCAGAAACAAGTCTCCCCGCGTGGTTCCCGACGGCATCATCGGCTGCGCGCCGTCGAGAAGGAGCCGCGGGACGTAGAGGCCGGTCGGGGCGTCGGGCGGAATGGGCAGCGTGAAGACGGCCGTTTCTCCGGTCATGGTGATGGTCTGCGAGACAAGTTCGGGTGGGCCAACCGCGCCTTCCCCTGTGGGCCGGGCGGCGGCCGGTGTCACCAGAGCCAGAGTGGCCTCCCGCACGCTGCCGGGCACGAGGCTGAGCGTAACGGTCAGCGTCTTCCCGGCCGCGATCTCGTCGGCGCTGTAGCCGTATTCATAGAGGCGCGCACCGTCGGTGAAGGCGATCCCGCCGGGGTTGTGGTTGAGATAGCCCATTTGGGCAAAATCCCACGTCAGATCGCCGCGCGGCAAATCGTCAGGGTCTCCGCGCCACAGGAGAGCGAAGAGGAAGAGGCTCAGGACGACGAAGAGCAGGCAGCGGAAGAGGATTGGGAGGAGAGGGAAGCGCGGGGGCAGGGGGTTCCCGATGTCATCACGCGCTCGGTTTGTCTGTCGTTCATCGCCGGTTGTTCGGCCTCCGCCGATCAGCATGATGGTTGTGGCTACGACTGCCGCCAGCGACAGGAGCTCGGCCGCCAGGCGCACCGGCGTGCGGTCGAGTTCCAGGGTGACTGCGTGCTTGCCTGCCGGGACAGCCAGCGCGATGTTGCCCGAAGAAGGCCAGGCGCGCAACTTGGCCGGTTGGCCGTCAATGGTTGCCTTCCAGCCCGGCCAATACATCGTCGGGAACAGCGCCTCCGCGCCGCCTTCGCCCACATGGAGCAGCCACGTTTGATCGGTGGTTTTGCGTTCCACTTGTTCGGCCGTCAGGTGGCCTCTGAGCGCGATGACCCGGTCGCGTTCGCCGGTATTGAGCCAGGCGCTCGTCCACGGCCGGGGCTGGGATGCCGGCGTCAGGTATTCGGCGCTGACCGTCGTGCCGATGTTGCCGGTGAACCACTCGTACTGGGCCAGCCGCTCGGCGGTTACGTCGTTGTCTGTCAGCATCAGGTGATCGACGTGCAGGCCCAGCAACCCGGCGGCCAGCAGGACGAAGCTGCCGCCGAAGGTCACGGCCGCGCGTGCCGCCTGATTATCGGTGACCTTGATCAGCGCTCCGGTGAGCAGCGCCATGAAGAATGAGGCCACGGAGAGGAAGCGCCAGGGAAATTGAGTGAACGACAACAGGGGGAGATGATCCCACAACAGGCGTGAGAGCGGAGTGATCATCAGAACAGAGACAAACACTCCCGCCAACAGATACAAGAGTGTCATCACCGCTGGATCGCGAGCGGCCGCTCGCTGTCTGTAGGTGGTGATGAGGGCCAGCAGTCCTCCGATCGCCAACGCGACCTGCACCAGTCCCAGCCGGAATGCCACGCCCCCGTCCGGGTTGTAGTCGAAAAGAAGGGTGGCCTGTACCAGATCGACGCCGCGAAAATGATTGCTGTAGTGGAAATAACCCTCGGTCACCGGGCCAAGCTGTGCCTGGCCTTGTTCGGCCAGCGCAGGGACGAAGAACCAGGCCGCCAGGGCCAGCCCGAGGATCAGACCCCAGACGGCGGGCCATAGGGGCGAGGCGGGCCGGGGAGAAAGGGGGACAGGGGGCAGGGGGGATTGCTGTTCCCTTGAGTCCCCGTGCACGGGTGCTTCTGGTGTGGTCTGTGGTTTGTCATCTGTCGCCCCCATTGCCAAACGCACAACGATGTAGAGTAGCAAAAACGGCGAAAAGATCAGCGCCGAGATGTTGTGGCTGAGGACAAGCGCGGCGTAGGCCAGAGCGAACAGGGCCACCGGCCGGGCGAGAGGGAATCGCGGGGCGGGTCGACCGCTCTCCCGCTCCCTGGCTTGCCTGCCGCCTGGCCTCCCCGCCAGCAGCCCATCGGCCGCCAACAGCACCAACGGATAGAAGGCCATCGCCCAGAACTCGGCCAGCGAGTCGCCGCGGACGTAGACGTTGACCATGTGAAATGGGGCAGCGGTGTAGGCCACGGCCGCCAGCAACCCGGCCCAGCGTGATGCCCACCAGCGCCGCCCCAGATAGAACATCCCCAGCCCGGCGACGAAAAACCCGGTCACTTGCGCCAGGTGGATGGCCCGCACGAAGCTGAATCCGACAAAGCGAAAAACTGCGGCGACGTAGATCGAAAGTGGGGCGTAGAAGTTATAGAATGGATAGCCATAGCCGTAGTTGGCATCGGGCATCCAGCGAACGGGGAAATGGCCGCCGGCCAGCGCGGCCGTCAACTGATGCAGTCGTTGCAACAAGAAGGGGCTGTCGCCGCCGCCGCGTGTGTTCACCAGCCCCGGCTGCGAGATGGCCGGCCAGGCGGCGATGAGGGCGATGATGAGGACAGCGGCGATCCAGGGCCAGTCGCGCCCCATCAGGCGGTTCAGGCCAGCAAAGAACCGCCTGATGTTGTTCGTAGTAGGCAATTTTGGTGCGTCCCCTGATATGGAACCCGTCCATCCACGGCGCTGAGAGGCCTGGCTACGAACCCTCAGACCCCCGCGGCGTCGAAGGCGTCGTCGATGATCGTCGCCGCTTCGGCCTGGATGCGCCGCAGGTGCTCCTGGCCTTTGAAGCTCTCGGCGTAGACCTTGTAGATGTCCTCCGTGCCGCTCGGCCGCGCGGCGAACCAACCGTTCGCGGCCACCACCTTCAGCCCGCCAATGGGTTCATTATTGGCCGGGGCGCGCGTCAGCTTGGCGAGAATCGGTTCGCCGGCCAGCGTATCGGCGCGCACCAGTTCGGGTGACAGCTCTTTCAGCACCGCCTTGCGCGCGGCCGTCACCGGCGCGTCGGTCCGCTCGTAGGCGGGGTCGCCGAACTGCTCCGTCAGCGCCCGGTAATGCTCGCCGGGGTCGCGGCCGGTGCGGGCCATGATCTCGACCGCCAGCAGGTCCATGATGAAGCCGTCCTTGTCGGTCGTCCACACCGTCCCGTCGTGTCGCAGGAAGGACGCCCCGGCGCTTTCCTCGCCGCCGAAGCCATAGTCGCCGCTGAGCAGGCCGTCGACGAAAAATTTGAAGCCGACCGGCACTTCGGCCAGCCGCCGCCCCAGCGAGGCGGCCACGCGGTCGATCATCGAGCTGGAGACCAGCGTCTTGCCCACGGCCGCGCCGGCCCGCCAGTCGGGGCGATTCTGGAATAGATACCAGATGGCGACGGACAGGTAGTGATTGGGATTCATCAGCCCGGCGCTGCGGGTGACGATGCCGTGCCGGTCGAAATCGGGGTCATTTCCGAAAGCGATGTCGAAGTCATCCTTGAGCCGGATGAGGCTCGCCATGGCGTAGGGCGACGAGCAATCCATACGAATCTTGCCGTCGCGGTCGACGGTCATGAAGCTGAAAGTCGGGTCGGCACTGGGATTCACGACGTCGAGCTGGAGACCATAGCGCTCGGCGATTGGCTCCCAGAAGGCTACGCCTGCGCCGCCCATAGGATCGACGCCGATTTTCAGTCCGGCCGCGGCGACGGCATCCATGTCGATGACCGCGCCCAGATCGTCCACGTAGGGCCGGATGAAGTCGTGTTCCGCGGTCGTCGCGGCGGCCATGGCGCGAGCCAACGACAGCCGCCTGACGCCGCGCAGGCCGCCGGCCAACAGGTCATTGGCGCGATCCTGAATCCATTTGGTTGTGCCCGTGTCGGCCGGGCCGCCCTCCGGCGGATTGTATTTGAAGCCGCCGTCTTCAGGAGGATTATGAGAGGGGGTAATCACTACGCCATCAGCCAGACCGGCCGCTCTGCCACGGTTCCAGGTCAGGATGGCGTGGGAAATGACGGGCGTGGGGGTATAGCCGCGGTCGCGCTGGACGACAAGCTGCACGCCGTTGGCGGCGAAGACCTCGATGGCCGTCGTCAGCGCCGGTTCGGAGAGGGCGTGGGTGTCCATGCCGGCGTAGAGTGGGCCGGTGATCCCCTGTTGCGCGCGATACTCGCTGATCGCCTGGCAGACGGCAAGAATGTGATCCTCGTTGAAGCTGCCGTCGGCCGACGTGCCCCGGTGGCCCGACGTGCCGAAGGCGACGCGCTGCATGGGGGAGGCCGGGTCGGGGTGGTTGGTGTAGTACTCGGACACCAGGCGCGGGACATTGACCAGCATCTCTCGTGGCGCGGGTTTACCGGCAAGCTCGTGAAGGGGCATGGGATTTCTCCATTTTTCAAGCCAGGGTGGGTTCTACTGCTTTCTTTCTACCGCCGCAGGAGCATAAATAGCAGCACACCCAGCAGCACCACGCCGACCAGGATCGCGCCGACGCCCAGATACACCAACCAGCCGGGCGTGCCGCTCGTTGTTGGGTTGCCGCCGGTGCTCGTTGTGGTTGCTGTGGCCGCGGCGCCGGCGGCTTCGGTTCCCTCGGCGGGCACACCGGCTGCCGGCGTCGGGCGAATGCGGCTGCCAAACTCCAGGCCCACCGTCTGGCCTTCGCCCACGGTGACTGTCGCGTTCGCCTGGGTGGTCATCTCCAGCGCGGCCGGCAAGGTCTGCCCGACCTGGTAGGCGCCGGCCGGCAGGCCGCCGAAACAGATCGGTTCTTCCGTCCCCGTGGATACGGCCTGACCAATGATGTTGGCGCCCTGGGCCACGGTCAGGGTGATTCCGGCCACATAGCCTTCATCGGGGTCGTGGAGGCCGTTGCCGTTGGTGTCCAGAAAGGCGTTGACGCACACCGTGGCGCTACCCGTCGGGGTGGCCGTGGCGGTCGGGGCGGCCTGGGTCAGGGTGGCGATGACCGTGGCCGCGGCCGATTCGGTCGGCACGGCGTCGGTGGGCGCGGGCTGCTGGGTCGCCGTGGGCGGGGCGGCCGTCGGCTGGGGGGCGGTGGTGGCTGTGGGCGGGGTTTGGGCCACGAGTTCGGCCGAGTCGAACCAGGTGTCCAGATGGGCGCGACACTGATTGACGCCGGTAACGCCCCAGTCGGCGGCGGTGAATACGGTGATCTGATTGCCGGTGGCTGTGGCCTCCACGGTGAACGGCTGCCATGTGTCGTGGGGCGACCCCGCGCCGCTCCACACCACGTCACTGTCGCTCCAGAGGCCGCTGCCATTGGGGTCGATGCCGGCGCGCATGTTGATCTGCAAGCCCGATTCCGACGGCGCGGGCACTTGCTCGTTGGAGCCGCGCCCCCGGCCGAAGAACGTGAAGCGGTAGACCGTGCCCGGCGTGGCCGGCACGGTCTGGAAAACACCGCCCGACCACGTGTCCCAACTGTTGCCCACGGCTTGGGAGCCGGAGCCGCTGTTGATGAAGGCCGGATTTACTTCGACGCTCCATTTCGGCTCGAAGTGATAGGCGACCAGGCATTCCTCATCCTGTCGGGCCGTCGTTCGATGCCATCGTTGCCAGCCTTGCGCCACGCCGTTGCTGCCCGGCGGCTCGAAGCCGGGGTTTTGCAACAAGTTCGCTCCCTGGGCTGCTGGGGCCGCCTGACTGCGGCCAGTCAGAAAGAGCGTCAGGCTGAGCAACAGGGTCAGGATGATGAAGAGAGATGTCTTTTTCATGATTATTGTTTGTTCTGATGGAATAGCCCGCGGTTGGCGGTTAATCCAGGTCATCGATATTGCGGAAACGGCGGCCATCGTCACTTTTGTCGGGCGGCGTTGGCAGCGGATTCCGCATGGGTCTCAGGAGCAAGATTAGCACAGCCCCCAACAAGAGCAAGCCGCCGAGGAAGAGCGTGACCACAAAGGCGATGCGCAAGCCGGGCGAATCGTTTGCGGTGATGGGTGGAGAAACGGGAACAGCGGTGGGCGATAATGTTGCCGTCTGCGCCGGCGGGGGCTGTTCGTTGCCCGCGGCAGCGCCGGCCGGCCCCATGACGCTGCCAAAGTCCTGGCGCAGCTCGCTCCCGGCCGTCAGGTTGAGCGTCCAGTTGCCCGCGGTCGTTAAGGTCTCGCCGGGGGCCAAGGAACGGGTCACGCGGTACTCACCCGGAGCCAGGCCGCCCAGGCATTTAGGCTCGGAGTGACCGTCGGTAATGTAATTGGCGACAACAGCTTCGGAGTTATAGATCGTGAAGGCTACGCCCCCCCGCAGGGGCTCGCCCGTGTCGTGGATGCCGTCGCGGTTTAAATCGTCGAAGGCGGTCAGGCAGACGGCCGCCTCCGGGCGCGGCTCGGTCGGCCGCAGTGTGGGCGGTGGGGGCGGAGGTGTCGGCATGGTTTCCTCCGGTGTGGCGCTTGCCTCCGGCGTGACGTAGCCCACGATGAGCGTGTCCCCGGGGTTGATGATCGATTGCTCGGTCAGAGCGTTGAGGGCCAACAGGTCGGGCAGGCTGATCCCGGCGCGGGCAGCAATGACCCACATCGACTCGCCCGGCTGGACGATGACCACAATCGCTCCCGTCGCGTCGGGCGTGGGCGAAATCCAGGGAGGCGGGGCGAAAGGGGCGGTCGCCGCGGCTTCCGTCGCGGCTTCTGTCGGAGCCTCCGTCGGCGGCGTGGGCGTCGTCTCTTGTCGTGGTGGCCCGGCGGCCAGGCCACCCGCCGTCAGGCCGGCCATAAACAGCCATTGGAACCACTTGATTCTTGACATTCCAGTACACTCCCCCCGCTCATGGAGCTGGATGAAGGATAACCTGATCACCGACCGGCTCGCCGCGGGCATCGAGCACCGGCAAGCGCGCGCCGGTATCGGGCCAGTATAACCCAACTTGCACGGAATCGGTGTCAGAATCATAGGGTCGGTTCATCGACAGGACGTGGCGCTCGCCAACGGTGATACCCGGCTGCCAGCCCGCGCTGGGCCACAGACCGCGGCCGAGCGGGCCATCGTATTGGGCCAACGTTCCTTCCGGGCCGATAATGTGGATGAACACCGTGGGCGAAGGGACGGGCCAGGGTGTGGACAAGGCCTCCCATCGCAGGCCAATCGACAGCGTATCGGACGCGGTCAGGCCGGCTGTGGTGTCGTCCATCAGCGCGGCCAGGCCATCAAAATTGCCCAGCCGCGTGACCTCGCCCGTTCGTGGGGAAATGGCATAGCGCGAGTAGAGGGAGAATGGTTCAGGTTCCAGATCGCCGCGCGCCAACGGGCCGGGGGCCACCTCGACCAGCGCGGGCGGCGACACGCGTCCGGCGACGTCAAGCGGCTCATAGGGCCAGACGTAGACGGTTGACTTGCCATCCGGCGGGGGTAGGCCATCCTCCGGCGAAAACAACAACACGTCCTGATCATGGAGCAAAAAGCGCACGGACGGCCAACCGTCGGGGAAGCGCCGGTCGAGGTACACGTCCCAGCCGGCACCGGCATCCTCGGCGGCGTGATAGGCCAACTCGGTGGTCGCCGACTCGAAAAGATAACCCACATCCGGCTGCTGCGCATAGTCGGCATAATCGTGAACAGTCAGCATTACACTGCTGCCCACGAGCAGAATGACAGCCGCGCGACGGACGAGCGTTGGCAGGCGTGCCCACTCCCACAACAGCGCCAGCCCGATGGCCGGAAAGAAGACTGCCCCCGGCAGCACCCCGGCCGCGCGGAGAAAATGGGGCGCATCTTCGGCCAAGATCGTCGGGCCGAGCATGACCAGCTGCCAGATTAGCAGCAGGGCCGCCGCCGGGCGCCGCCAGTGGCGCAGGCACCACGCCAGACCGGCCAGAAACGGCGCGACCATCGGCCAGCCGAAGACCGGCCGCCCGGCGGGCACGGCGGCCTCGAAGTTTAGCCAGGTGTTGTGGCGCAGGATGTCGTCGCCGCGCCACAAATACATGCCCAGGGCGCGGCCGATATTGCCCGCCAGCAGGCCGGCCGGATCGCCGCCGCTGACCGCGGGGCTGAGGATGGAGACTTGCCCGGCGCGACCCAAGATAAGGGAGGGGTCGCCCAGCATCAGAATCCCCAACGGGGCGGCGACGGCCGCCGCGCCGGCGGCGAACCACAATACGCGGCCACCATCCCACAAGCCGGCGCGTCGCCCGGTGAGCACGAGATAGACTGCCAGCAGGACGAGGATCAGCGGCGTGAAACGGGCGGCCAAGTAGGTGTAGAAGGTCAGGCCATACACCGCCCCCGCGACCAGCCACAGGCCGGCCCGATGACGACGATAGGCCTGCGTGCCCAGCCAAAAGGCCAGCGCCAGCAGCGGAGCGAGCAGCCCGACGCGCAGCCCAATGCGGCCGAGATGGACGGGCCAGAAGGTGACCGCCCACAGGAAGGCGGCCAGCAAGCCGGCGACCCGGCCAAACCAGTCGCGGCCCAGGAGGTAGGTGGGCCACGTCGCCAGCGCCCCGACCACGGCCGCAGGCAGCCGCACGGCATAGACGGTGGGGCCGAACAGCGCCACGGACAGAGCGACCAGGTAGATGAACAACGGCTCGCGGCCGTTGTTGGCCGAAAAGAAAAGAGAGTGGTTGCCGCTCAGCACGCCAAGCGCATCCAGGCCATTATAGGCCTCGTCGCGGTAGAAACCCGGCGGCCATTGACCGAGGCGATAGAGCCGCAACCCGGCGGCCAGCCCCGTCACAACAAGCAATAAAGCCCATCCTCTGAAGGATGGGCCGCGCAAATTGTTCGCGAGCGACTTTCGCAAGGTTGCCAAAGCAGGGGCAGTATAGCAAAATAGCCCATTGCGTCAAAGCGAGGCGGCCGGAGATGCAGTGAGGCTTGGGGTCGAACCACGGGTCAAAATCCGCTCTCCCGGTCGCGAATTTCCAGGAGTGGCTCCACGCGGAGCCGCCGGCAACGAAACCTATGCGTGTACTCATGCTCTCGAAGGCCTGTCTGGTGGGTACCTACCAGACCAAGCTGGAAGCCATTGCCCGGTGGCCCGACGTCGAGCTGGTCGCCGTCGTGCCGCCCAGTTGGGATGACCCCAGCGGCCGTACCCTGTTGGAGCGCCGCCATACCGAGGGCTATGAGCTGTTGGTGGCCCCGATTCGTTTCAACGGCCGCTACCATACCTATTACTTTCCCGACTTGCCTCAACGACTGGCCCGCTACCGGCCCGACATTGTCCACATCGACGAGGAGCCGTATAACCTGGCGACGTGGCTGGCGATGCGGCAGGCGCGCGCGGTCGGAGCCGGGACGTTGTTCTTCTCCTGGCAGAATCTGGAGCGTCGCTATCCGCCGCCGTTCAATCTGATCGAGCGACAGGTACTCGACGGCATCGATTACGCCATCATGGGCAATCAAGAGGCCGTGCGCGTCTGGCAAGCCAAGGGCTACCGCGGGCCGCACCGCGTCATCCCGCAATTTGGCGTCGATCCGGAGATGTTTGCCCCACCGCCCGCGCGCGATCCGGGCCGAGCTTTCATCATCGGCTCGGCCAACCGGCGACTGGTGCCGGAGAAGGGCGTGGATTTGTTGCTGCGGGCCGCGGCCGAGCTGCCCGGCGTGTGGCGGCTTCATATCGCCGGAGACGGCCCGGCCTTGCCCGACCTGCGGCAATTGGCTGCTGACCTGGGCATCGCCGGCCGCGTTCACTTCGACGGCCCCCTGCCGTCGGACCAGTTACCGGCGTACCTGGGCAACCTGGATGCGCTGGTGCTCACGTCGCGGACCTTGCCCAATTGGAAAGAGCAGTTTGGCCGGGTCCTCGTCGAGGCGATGGCCTGTGGCGTGCCGGTGATTGGTTCGCGTTCGGGAGAAATTCCTCATGTCATCGGCGACGCGGGCCTTATTGTTAGTGAAGAGGATGTAGACGCCCTTCGCCATGGGCTGCTACAATTGATGCAAGACGATGTGCTGCGCCAGGAATTGCGACAGCGCGGCCGGCGGCGGGTTTTAGCACACTATACCCAGGCGCAGATCGCCGCCGAGACGGTCGAAGTCTATCGCCGTCTCCTTGCCGGCGCATGACAATAGAACGCAAACAATGGCCGGTTGCGGCTCGACGGAACGCTGCGGGGCCATCCATCGTGACGCCGTGTAATAATAAATTTTATGACTGAACCGACGACGCCGGCCGAAGAAACCGGCGACTTACCGACAATTGAACGCCCCGGCACCGATGAGCGCCGATCTCGATTGGGCGTGCGGCTCTTCGGACTGGCGCTGATCATCTTCTCCGTCGTCGTGGCGACCTATCTGTTAGTGGCCTATTTCGCCTATGAGAGCGGCCGGGCCGAGCGGGTGGAGCAGGAGACGATATCACGCGTGGAACAGATCGGCCGCCAGGTCGAGTTGGCCCGCGATGATCTGGCCCAGGGTAGCGAAAACCTGGCCCTGACGCGCCTGGAATGGGTGCTGGTTCAGGACCCGAACAACCCGGAAGCGCTGGCCTTGCGCGAGCAGATCGCCGCGGCGGTCGCCGTGCCGACCGCCGCGCCGACCGATCCACCGGCCGAACCAGACGAAGAAGCCGGCGCGGCCGAGCAACTTGCGGACGAGGAAGCTTTGCCCGATCTGAGGGTTATTCGCCGGCTGGTCGTGACCGAACAGTGGGAAGACGCGCTCTCCGCGCTGCTGGCCTTTCGGCAGCAGCACCCCGACTACGAACGAGCTGAGACCGATCAGTTACTCTACGACACCTACGTCGCTTTGGGATTGCAGTACGTCAACAGCGACAAGATCGAACTGGGGCTGAACTATTTCTCCCAGGCCGAGCGATTGGGGAATCTGCCCCAGGAAGCGCTGGACTACCGTCTGTGGGCCGACCTGTATTTTCAGGCCGTGGCCTATTCCGGCGTCAATTGGGAGATCGCTGCCGGTTACTGGCGCGATCTGTGCGCCGCTGCGCCTTTCTTCAAAAATGCCTGCGATCGTTTGGATGAAGCCCTGGTGGGTCACGGCGACCAGTTGGCTTACTTGCTCGATTGGTGTCCGGCTGTATCGATCTACCAGGAAGCGTGGAACCGGCGGCCGAGCGAGAACCTGGGAGCCAAGCTGAATACTGCCCGCGAAGGCTGCGCTTCGGCCACCCCTGTGCCCATCACCGGCACGCTCCCGTTAACCGGGACGGCCCCCATCACCGACACGGGGCCGGGAGGCTAGGACGATGGCCGAACGGGGCGAACCGCTGAGCGACCGGGAGCTGGACGTGTTGCAGCTTCTGGCGGCCGGCGAATCGAATAAAGCCATCGCCGATGGGCTGTCCATCAGCCCTTATACGGTCAAAACCCACCTGCGCAACATCTTCATCAAGCTGGACGTCTCGACGCGGACAGAGGCCACGACTGTGGCTATCCAACAGGGGGTGCTAAGCGTGGAAATGCCGGACAACGGCCAACCCAGCAGCGACCTGGACTCGCCCCTGGTCATCACCACGTCACCCGCGCCGGTAGACGGTGAGCAGCCGGAGGGCGCGGAGCCGGCGGCTGCCGAGGAAGAGGCAGGCGGAGCCGTGCCCCTGCCCTCAGCTGCCAACTCCCATCGCTGGCGCAACCTGAGCCTGGCGCTGCTGGCGCTGGTTATTCTGGTTCTGGGCGCATTTCTGTTTGTCGAGCGGCAGGACGGTGGCCTCTTTACTGTCACCGAGGAGCCGTTCGTCGAGGTGGAACTGGGCGAGTCGCGCTGGCTCAGCAGCCGGCCGCTGCCGGAAGCCCGCGCCGGCCGCGCCGCGGCGGCCGTCGGTTTGGAGGTCTATATCTTCGGTGGCGAGACCGAATCGGGCGTCACCGGCGATGCCCGCGTCTTCAACACGGTGGATCGCACCTGGCGACGCGCGGCGACCAAGCCCACGCCCGTGATGGCGGCTACGGCGGCCGATTTGTTCGGCGAGATTTACGTGCCCGGCGGGCTGCTGGCCGATGGTCGTCCCACAACCATCGTCGAGGCCTATAGTCCGTCGCAAGACGCGTGGAGACGGGTGGCGCCTTTGCCCCAGCCGGTGGCCGGCGCGCTGACCGTGTCTGATGGGGGGTTTCTCTATGTCTTTGGCGGGCGGGATGAAGACGGGCCGCTGGCGACGGCTTTTGTCTACGATCCGGCCGCGGATAGCTGGCGGCCGATCGCGCCGCTGTCGGAGCCGTTGTCCGACGCGGCGGGGGGCGCGCTGCTCGGCCGGCTCTATGTGGTGGGCGGCGTTGATGGCTCCGGGCCGACCAACCGGTGCGTGGTTTACGATCCGGCGACCGACAACTGGGACGACTGTTCGCCGATGCTGCAACCGCGTGCCGGGGCAGGGGCCACCGTGTTGCTGAACAAGCTCTACATCATCGGCGGGACGATGGCCGGCGATCCGGATGCCGCCCACAGCGAGGTTTATGACCCCAACAGCCAGACCTGGACCGTGCTGGCCATGCCGCCCGGCGTCGCCAAGTGGACGGAGCCGGGCGTGACCCACGTGGAAACGCGCATCTATGCCCTCGGCGGACGCCAGGATGACCAGCTCAGCGACAGGACAATCGTCTTCTCGCCGTTCGTCTATCAGACATTCATACCGGCCGCTCCTTCTGGTGGCGACGAATAGCGGCGCAGTAGGCGACGTCGCTTACATCTGAGTTCATCATGACACTGCAGATCACCGTTCCTTATTCCTAATCCTTAATTCATCATTCCCGATTGTGTCCTTCCGCCCGGATCGTGTAGAATATAGACATAATGCGCGCGGCATATGAAGATGAACAACCTGATCGGCCCGTGATGCGGTTTATCCGCCGCAACTTGTCCTTGCTGGCCTTCCTGGCGCTGGCCGGGGCGGCGATGATGGGGGCCTATGTCTACTTCAGCCCGGCCAGCGGCGTGGCCGAGGTGGTGGCCGCCGGCAGTTCGGCCGGCGCGCTCTCCGCCCCTTTCGTCAAGCCGGTTCCCGCCCGGCCCGTTCTGCAGCGATTGATCCAAAGCCCCGGCCCCATTCGCGTCGGCGTCATCTCCGGGCACAAGGGCAATGACTCCGGGGCTGTCTGCGCCGATGGACTGACCGAGGCTGAGGTCAACGAGAATATCGCCGTGCGCGTCGTGTCGGCCCTGCAGGCGCGGGGGATAGCTGCCGACTTGCTGACCGAGTTCGACCCACGACTCGACGGCTACGTCGCCACGGCGCTGGTTTCCATCCACGCCGATTCCTGTGACTACATTAACGATGTGGCAACCGGATTCAAGATCGCCGGCTCGGGGTATACGGATTCATCTTCGTTGTCCATTTGTGTGGAAGACGCCTATCGACGGGCCACCGAGATGAGCTACCACGCCAATACCATTACCCCCGACATGGCCGATTATCAGGCATTTCGGCGCATCTCGTCCGGTGTGCCGGCCATCATCATCGAGGTTGGCTTCATGAATTTGGACCGGCCCATGCTGACCCAGCAGCCCGACCGGGTAGCCGGCGGCATCACCGACGGCATCTGGTGTTTTCTCGATCAGATTCGGAGCGGCGTTTCCTACGCGCCGCAGTTCGCTATCCCCCCGGACGGCGGCTAGTATGTACCGGCGCCAGCAGGCACCGCCAGGCTTGTGACGCATGATGAACCAAACAACCTCTATCGACCCGTTGATTTCCGAGGCCCGTCGAGCCATCGAGTCCGACCGTATCGAGGCGGCCCGGACGATGCTGCGCCGGGCCGCTCGCCAGGCTCCGGCCGACTCACGGCCCTGGCTGTTGCTGGCCGGGGTGGCCGAGTCGCCACGCGAGCGACGAGCCTATTTGGCCCAGGCACACCGACTGGACGAAGCGGCGCGGCAACAACCTGCCGCGCCGGCCGCGCGGCCGGCGCCCATCGTTCCACTCCCATCATTGCCCCCGCCGGACCGCCGTCCAAAAGCGCCGGCGACCCCCGGCCGGCTGATGCGCCGGGGCATGGTCATCGGGGCGCTGCTGCTGGTGGCGGCGTTGGCGGCGGTCACGATCCACCCCAACGGCCGAACCTTTGTGAGCGATATGGTGGCGCGCGTGTCGACCCTGACGGGCGCGGGCATGGTTGCCATGCCCACCACGGCCGTGGTGGCCGACGCGCCTTCGCCGGCCATGCCGACCGACGAACCGGCGCAGATCGTGCTGCCTTCCCCCACCAACCCGCCCGTCTTCCCTACCAAGGGTGTGGCCCCGGGCGGCGGCCCACTGCCGACGTGGACGCCGACCTCGCAGCCGACGCCGACGTTGGCCCCAACGATGACCCCCAGCCCCACGCCCGAACCCAGCCCCACGCCGGAGCCTATCCCATTGTCTGTTGGCGCGCCCTCGGCGCGGCCGCCCGACGTCGGCGACGGGGAGCGCTGGATCGCCGTCAATCTGAGCACGCAGACGCTCGTGGCCTACGAGGGCGACACGCCGGTGTTCGAGACGCTGGTCTCCAGCGGCTTGCCGCAATGGCCGACGGTGACCGGCGAGTACCGCACGTACATGAAGTACGAGAGCCAGACGATGAACGGCTATCTCCTGGGCTATGACTACTATTTGCCGGACGTGCCCTACGTGATGTATTTCTTCGAGGATTACGCCATCCACGGCACCTACTGGCACAGCAGCTTCGGCACACCGATGAGCCACGGTTGTGTCAACGTGAGCACGCCCGACGCGGGTTGGCTGTTCAACTGGGCCCCCGTCGGCACCGTCGTCAACGTTACTTATTAAAGAACAGAGGGCCACAGGTTCCACGCATGACACAGACGTGAGCGTGTTTCTTCGATCTGTGTTATCTGTAGCATCTGTGGATTCTTTTCGTCCGGGAGGGGCCTATGCCGCTGAACATTATCATCGGGACGCAGTGGGGCGACGAGGGCAAAGGCCACATCACCGACAGGCTGGCCCACGACGCGGCCGTGGTGGCGCGCTATAGCGGCGGCGACAACGCCGGTCATACCGTCACCATCGGCGACGAAATCTTCAAACTCCACCTCATCCCCTCCGGCATTATCCATCCTGGCGTCATCTGCCTCATCGGCAATGGGGCCGTGGTCAACCCGGCCGTGCTGCTGCGCGAGATGGACGAGCTGGCCGCGCGCGGCGTAGACGTGGGCCCCGAGCGGTTGAAACTCAGCGGCGCGGCCCACCTTATCACCCCCGCCCACATTGCCATGGATCGGGCTCACGAGCGCGCGCGCGGACGCGAAGCCATCGGCACGACCATGCGGGGGATCGGCCCGACCTACACCGACAAGGCGCGACGCGAGGGACTGCGCGCGGAACTGCTGGCCGACCCTGTGGCGCTGGCCGGGGCGCTGGCGTCCCACGTGGCGACCAAGAACGAAGCGTTAGTGGGCGGCTACGGGATGGAGCCGGTGGATGTTGCGGCCGTCTTGGGCGAGTTCACGGACTATGCGCGACGGCTGGGGTCGCATCTGGCCGATGGCCCGGCTCTGGTCGACGAGGCGTTGGCGCGGGGCCACATGGTGCTGGCCGAGGGCGCACAAGGGACGCTGCTCGACATCGATCATGGCACGTACCCATTTGTCACCAGTTCGTCGCCGACGGCCGGCGGGGCCATGACCGGTTTGGGCGTGGGGCCGCGGGTCGTCGACCGTGTTATTGGCGTGGCCAAAGCCTTCACGACGCGTGTCGGCAGTGGCCCCTTTCCGACGGAACTCGACGGCGCGGCGGCGGCGCGACTGCGCGGCATGGGCGACAAACCGTGGGATGAATTCGGCACGACGACGGGCCGGCCGCGCCGCGTGGGCTGGCTCGACTTGCCCATCCTGCGTCATGCCCGACGAGTCAACAGCCTGTCGGAACTGGTCCTGACCAAGCTCGACATCCTCAGTGGACTGGCGGACATACCGGTCTGCGTCGCCTACGAACTGGATGGCCGGCGGGTGGAGTCATTTCCCCCTGACCTGAAAACGCTGGCCCGCTGCCGGCCGATCTATGAGACCTTGCCGGGCTGGGTAGAGGACATAACAGACGCGCGACGACCGTCAGATTTGCCGGCCGCCGCGCGATGGTACGTGGAGTTTGTATCTGCGGGGGCCGGGGCACCGGTCAGCCACGTGTCCGTTGGCCCCGGCCGCGCGCAGTTTATCGAGATGGAATAGTTGGATTACCCTTGGGCCGGCGTTTCGCTGGAATCGACCGGCAAGTCGGACATCTCTACCTTGGCGACGGGAATATCTTCAACTGTCTCCACGGCCAGCGGAACCGCTTCAATGCTCATCAGCGACGCTTCCAGCTTTGCCAGATCGACGGTCATGCGACCGTCTTCCTGGCCGGTATCGGTGATGACGCTGCGGCTGATGACCCGCTTGTCGGCCAGCGGTCCCTCGACGTAGACTCTGGACAACGCGAAGCCGGAAATGCGCCCGGCGGTATCGACGATCACGTCGCCGATCACGCCCAGTCGCGTGCCGCCGGGGGTGTCGGCCTCGCGGCCGATCAGCTTTTCGCGGCGCATCCAACTTTTGGCGGCCGGCAAGGCGTTGTCGTCGGTGATGACATCGCCGGCGCGCGCCAGAATGGCGTCATCCCCCAGGACCACGACATCCCCAGCCCGAATTAGCTCCGATTTGCGCCGGACAAGCCCTTGCGAGCCGACATAGAGGCCCAGCACAACCTCAAAAGTAGAGTCGAGGTAAAGGTCCTGCACCTTGCCGAGGAGCTTGCCCTCGTCGATGGAATAGATGGGTTTGTTGAGTAGGTCTTTTCCGAGTCTCATGATCATTTGCCCCCTTGAATGATTCGATTTTACCTGATTCAGCCTGCGGAGGCGATTAATAATAGGGGCGCAACCGGGCCTCCCATCGACATCTACTTGCCCAGTAGAATCGTCGCATTGTGACCGCCAAGCCCAAAGGCGTTGGACATGATCACGCGCAGATCGGCCGAGCGGGGCGCATTGGGCACGTAATCCAGGTCGCACGCCGGGTCGGGCTGCTCATAGTTGAGGGTGGGGGGAATCAGCCCGTCGCGCAGGGCCAGCAGGCAGATAATGGCCTCGAGCGCGCCGGCCGCCCCCAGCAGGTGGCCGGTCATCGATTTGGTGGAGCTGACCGGAATTTCGCAGGCGCGCTCGCCGAAAAGACGCTTGATGGCGGCCGTCTCGGCCCGGTCGTTGAGAGGCGTCGACGTGCCGTGGGCGTTGATGTAGTCGACGTCGGTTGTGGTCAGGCTCGCATCCAGCAAGGCGAGACGCATGGCTTCGGCCGCGCCTTCGCCGGCCTCGCCGGGCATCGTGATGTGGTAAGCGTCGGCGCCGGCGCCGTAGCCCAGCAGCTCGCCGTGGATCGTCGCGCCGCGGGCCAGGGCGTGCTCACGTTCCTCCAGCACCAGCACGGCCGCGCCTTCGCTGACGACGAAACCATCGCGCCCGGCGTCGAACGGCCGCGAGGCGCGCGCCGGGTCGTCGTTGCGGGTGCTCAGGGCTCCCATCGAACTGAATCCGGCCAGCGCCAGCGGCAGGATGCAGGCTTCCGTGCCGCCGGCGATCATCACGTCGGCCGCGCCGCGCCGGATCATGGCTGCCGCCTCGCCCAGAGCATTATTGCCCGTGGCGCAGGCGGTGTAGACGGCCAGATTCGGCCCGGTCAGGCCGTGGGTGATCGAGATGAGCGCGGCGGGGGTGTCGGCCAGCATCATCGGCACGAAGAACGGACTGACCCGGCCCGGCCCGCGGTTGCGCAGCGTGTCGGCCGCCTCCTGGATGGGGTCGAGCGCGCCCATGCCGCTGCCGACGATGACGCCCGCGCGGCGAGCGACAGGGTTGTCCTTCAGCCCGGCGCCGGCCAGGGCTTCTTCCGTGGCCGCCAGCGCCAGTTGCGTCAGGCGTGCCATGCGCCGCGCTTCCTTGCGGCCGAACTGGGCCACGGGGTCGAAATCCTTCACCTCCCCGGCGATGCGCGTCTCGTAATCGGCGGCGTCAAACAGGGTGATGGGGCCGACGCCCGATTGCCCGGCGCAGACGGCCGCCCACGTAGTCGCCACGTCATGCCCTAGAGGATTGAGTGTGCCCATCCCCGTCACGACGACCCTGCGCCTGGGGGTGAAACCGTGGTGATCGTCGGAAAAGAGTGAACTGTCGGAGTCTAAGGTCATCATCAGGTAGTATAACACACAGGCAGGGGTGGGGTTTCGTGCGACACAAGCACAAAGTCGATACTTTTTGTTTATGCCATCCGATAATACCTATGTTAGAATTCCTCGCTATCGTTGAGGTTGAACCTCAAAACGCCGAACAAGGCCACACACAGGAGAGGGAAACACAAGCTGATGCATCGTGAACATCATCGCTGGTATAGTCCGTCCTTAGGGCGGGACATGGAGTTGCTGATCGTCGGCCATGCCGGGGCGCGCTTGCTCGTCTTTCCGACGTCAATGGGTCGCTTCTACGAGTGGGAAGACAGGGGCATGTTCAACACGCTGGGCGACATGATTGACAACGGCCACCTGCAAGCCTATTGCGTGGATAGTGTGGATAGCGAGAGTTGGTATGCGCGCTGGAAACATCCCGGCGCGCGCGCCTGGCGCAATATCGAGTATGACAACTATCTGGTCAATGAGGTGTTGCCCCTGTCGCGCCAAAAGAACGACAATCCCTTTATGATCACCGTCGGGGCCAGTTTCGGGGCTTATCACGCGCTCAACTTCGCCCTGCGCCATCCCGATCTCGTCGGCCGTGCCATTGGCCTCAGCGGCATTTATGAGGTCAGCCGTTGGACAGACGGCCATTACGATGAGAATATCTACTTCAACAGCCCCATCGACTATATCGGTGGGGAAAACGACTGGGGGCGGCTGGAGCTTCTGCGGCGGCAGGACATTATCCTCGTCGTCGGCCGCGACGACGGCCTGCGTCCCAGCAGCGAAAAGATGTCGGCCGCGCTGTGGAACAAGGGCATCGGCAATGCTCTACGCCTCTGGGACGGCTGGGCCCACGATTGGCCCTGGTGGCATCAGATGATCCGGTTGTATGTCGGCGGGCATGACTAGTAATAGGCAGTGATCAGTGAACAGTGGTTAGCGAAAACTGCCCACTGGGTACTGCCCACTAACCACTAAAAGAGAGGGAGAACATGACACTTAAAGTTGGACTGATGGTTGGGCGAGAATGGTCGTTTCCGCCGGCGTTCATTGAAGAGGTGAACCGCCGTGGCGAGGGGGTGACGGCCGAGTTCGTCAAGCTCGGCGGCACGAAGATGAACGAACCGAGCGAGTACGCGGTCATCGTCGATCGTATCTCCCACGAGGTGCCCTATTATCGCTCGCATCTGAAAAATGCTGTGTTGCAAGGCACAACGGTCATCAACAATCCGTTTATGTGGACGGCCGACGACAAGTTCTTCGAGGCTTCGCTGGCAACCCGGCTCGGCGTGGCCCACCCCAAGACCATCGCCATGCCCAACAAGGATTATGTCCCGGGCATTGTCCATGACGAGAGCCTGCGAAACCTGCGCTACCCGCTCGATTGGGATGCGCTACTCGACTACGTCGGCCTGCCCTGTGTTCTCAAGGATGCCCACGGCGGGGGCTGGAAGGACGTTTTCATCTGCCACACCAAGGAAGATCTGTGGCACGCCTATAACCAGTCCGGTCTGCACACCATGGTCTTGCAGGAGTATATCCACTGGGATCACTATGTGCGCTGCATGTGCCTGGGTCAGGAAGAGGTGCTGCCGATGCGCTACGATCCCCACGCTCGCCGCTACATCGTTGACCACGCTCACCTTTCTCCCGAACTGGGCGAGCGAATTGTCAACGATGCGCTGAAGCTGGTGCGCGCCCTGGGCTACGACATGAACACGGCCGAGTTCGCCATCCGCGACGGCGTGCCCTATGCCATCGACTTCATGAACCCGGCGCCTGACATGGACATCAATTCGCTCACGCCATCTTACTTCGAGTGGTGCGTGCGCCGCATGGCCGATCTGGTGATCGACCTGGCCAAGAACCCCCGCCCACAACTGACCGAACTCAAGTGGAGCGGTTTCTTTAACAGTTAGATAGTGGACAGGGGACAGTGGTCAGTGAAAATCAGTAAGCAGTGGATCAGTGATCAGTATATGACCTTAATTGTTCAACTGGATACTGTTCACTGACTTACCGGCTACTGACCACGGACCACTGATCCCCTGCTCTCCCAAGGTGCCGCCATGTCCCTGACCGAAGCCATTATCACCTATCATGATCTGCTAACGGACGAGATCGCCGCCGATTCGCATGAGCAGCTGACCGATCAAATGCGTTCGCGCGGGCTATTCTTCGGCGAGCGGCCGCTCTGTTCCGTGTTGCGGCCACGCTTTCTGACGCCGGAGCAATACGCCTACATGCGCCAGGCGATCCGGCCCTTGTTGCGCGCGTTCGAGAAGATCTCCCACCGTGCTGTGGCGGATGCCGGCTTCCGCGCCCAGTTCGGCCTGTTCGACTGGGAAGAGTCGCTCATCCAGATCGACCCCGGCTTCAAGGTTCACTCACCCCTCAGCCGCCTCGACTCTTTCTTCATCACCGACGGCGGCTCAATGGAGTTGAAATTCACCGAGAACAACGCCGAAGTCCCGGCCGCCTCGGCCTACAACGACGTGCTCAACAGCGCTTTCTTCGGCCTGCGGGTCATGGGTGAATTTCTGCGAACGTACTCGGTGCGCACCATTCCCACGCGCCACAGCGTGATGCAAGTGCTGCTCGATTGTTGGCGGCAGTATTCGGGAACCACGCGCGGCGGCCACAAACCGCAAATCGCTGTCCTCGACTGGGACGAGGTGCCCACTCGCAGCGAATTCGAGTTATTCGTCGCCTACTTCAAGTCACAGGGTCTGACGGCGCAGATCGTCGATCCGCGCACCGTCGAATATCGGGATGGAGCGCTCTACAACGGCGACTATCGCATCGACCTCATCTACAAGCGGGTGTTGATCACCGAACTCATCGAGCGCATGGGCGCGGATAACCCGGTCGTCCAGGCCGTGCGCAACCACGATGTGTGTATGGTCAACCCGTTTACCTGCAAGCTGCTCTACAAGAAGGCCTCTCTGGCCGTGCTCAGCGACGAACGTAATGCCGACCTTTATACGGCCGACGAACTGGAAGCGATCCGCGAACACATCCCGTGGACGAGGGTGGTGGAGGAGCGCACGACCACCTACAAGGGGTTGCCGGTCGATCTGATGCCGTTCCTCACCAAATATCGCGAGCAATTTGTGCTGAAGCCGAACGACGACTATGGAGGTCACGGCATCGTGCTCGGCTGGCAAACGAACACCGCCGGCTGGGAAGCGGCCCTAAAAACCGCCCTGGAGGTCCCCCATGTCATTCAGGAGCGCGTATCCATCCCCACCGAGCCGTTCCCCAGCATGAGCGACGGCAAGTTGCAAATCTACAACCGTATGCTCGACACCGCGCCGTTTACCTTCCACGGCGAATACACGGATGGTTGCCTGACGCGGTTATCTACGGATCCATTGCTCAATGTCTCCGCCGGGGGTGGTTCCACGGTACCGACGTTTATAGTAGAAAAGAGAGATTAAAGCATAGAGGTCAGGGCTGATTCTGGCCGGCGCGAGAAGAATCGGCCGGCCACCCTGCCGGCCCGGTTTATCGACCGGGAAGGATCATCGCCAGGATCATGCTGACCACGATCATCACCCCGATGATGATCAGGAAGATGCGCGTCCAGTCGACCTTTTTCTTCTTGGCCGTGGCTCCCTTGGTCGTCTGATGCGATGGCTTCGTCGTTGTGCGGCGTTTTGGCTGTGATTTACCCATTTGATTCTTCTCCAACTCACAAAATCGTGGCGTTCTATGACGCCCGTTCAACGCCATAGTATAGCAAAAGCAGGCCCAATCGCCCACGGCCACGACATGATCTGATCCGCGCTTCCCCGCTACGAACCCCATTCAGGTTCGCCAACAACGTCGCCCCTCTTGCCGCAATCCGGTATCATTGTGCCCTAAGCTATGAATGCAATATCCGCCAACATCGCCCTTGTAATCGTATTTGCCGGCGTGCTGATCATGGGGCTGGCACTCATTGCCAGGGCGATCATCTCTTTGTTGCGCAGCTTCACACCCGGCCGCCAGTCTCGCCCCGCGGCTGCATCGCCGCCGTTGCTCTCGCGGGCCGCCGGCTACTCGCTGGGTTTGGGCGCGGCCGTGCTGGGGGCGGTCGGGCTAATCGCCCTGCTGCTTTTCGACGTCGCGCCGGAGACGAGCGTACTGGTGGGGCTGGGCACTGGGTTGGTGGTGGCGCTTATCGCCCTCATCCTGTTGGTCTACTGGCCGTCACGCGGCGAGGTCGAAAAGGCCCTCCTCGATTTTGACGCCACGGGCCATCGCGCCCAGGTGGTCATCGACATTCCCCCCAACGGTCTGGGCGAGATAACTTTCCGCGACGGTCAGGAGCGCGTCAACCTCGGCGCGCGCTCGGCGGCTGGCCTGCCAATCGGCAAGGGCACGACCGTGGTTATTGAGCGCGTCACCCGGCGTGTGGCCGTGGTGTCCCCTCTGGACGACGACAGCGGCCCGGTGAAGTGACCCTTCATGACGCGCCGCAATCCCTTTTTGACCTGGCTGGATGACCGGCCGACCTGGTTAACCATCACCCTTTCCTTCCTGTTGTTGCTGGGTATCTGGCATCTGCTGGTGGTCTGGGGCGACTACCCCCCGTTTATCCTGCCCGGCCCAGCCGACGTCGGCGCGGCGTTTGTCGGACTGGCGCGTGATGGCCGCCTCCTGCGCCACACCCTCGTCACTTTGAGCGAGGTGATCCCCGGCCTGGCGCTGGGCGTGCTTGTGGCCCTGCCGCTGGCCTATTTGCTCACCAAGTCGCCGCTGGCCGAGCGGCTCATTTCGCCCTATCTCATCGCCTCGCAAGCCATCCCCATCATCGCCATCGCCCCGTTGTTGTCCATCTGGGTCCAGTCGTGGTACTGGTCGCGGGTGTTGGTGGCGGCGCTGGTCGTATTCTTCCCCATCCTGGTCAATTCCATCGCCGGGTTTCGCGCCGTGCCCCGCGAATTCTACGATCTGATGCACTCGTTGCGGGCCACCAAGTCGCAGATCTTTCGCAAGCTGGAGCTGCCGGCGGCGCTGCCCACGGTGCTGGCCGGCCTCAAGGTGGGAGCAACCCTGGCCGTCATCGGTGCGCTCGTCGGCGAGTTCGTCCAGCCCAAAAGCCAGGGCCTCGGCTTTCTGCTTGTCACGGCTCGCTACCAGTTCAAGACCGATGAGGTCTTCGTGGTGTTGCTGACGCTGGGCGCGATGGCCTTGTCGCTCTATGGGCTGGTCGCTCTGGCTGAACGACGGCTCTTGCGCTGGCGGCGCTTTGGGCAGGGCGGGGCCGCCGCGAACGGCAGCGCGGCCGTCGAGCGCGGGGCGGCTTGAACGTGACTCTGCCTGGGTGTCGCTCCCCTTTATCCATCATTCGTAACCCGTCATTCGTAATTCGGTTACAATATCCTCACTGCGTGAGGCAAACCTATGACTATTGACCAATCTGTCGTCGATGCCGTCGTCGATGCCGTCAAACAATCCCGCAAATACCGCGACACCAGCGAGGAAACGATTCGCCAGTTAGCCGTGGAGGCGGTCGTGGAGCACAAAAAGCCCAAGCCGGCCGAAAAAGCCGTCCGCCGGCGGCTGCATAGCATCATGGCTCCCTATCTGGGCGATCCCGACTACACCGCGGCCCGCCAATTGCTGACCGAAGCCTTCGTCGGCGGCAATGAGGATGCCATCCGCGCCGCCTGCCGCGATCTGATGTACACTCACCTCTCCACTCGCGAGCGCCTGCCTATTCTGGACACCTTTTATCGCGACATTTTTGCCGTCACCGGCCCGCCACGCCGCCTGCTCGACATCGCCTGCGGCCTCAACCCGCTGGCCTTCCCGTGGATGGGCCTGCCCGCCGCCGGAACCGATTTTGTGGCCTACGACATCCACGAGCCGCGGGTCGATTTCCTGAACCATTATTTCATCTTGCAAGGATTACCGCCGCTGGCCTATGTCAAAGATGTGGCCGTCGGCGCCCCGACCGAGAGCGGTGACGTGGCCCTCTTTCTCAAAGAGATGCCCCGTTTCGAGCGCAACTATTCCGGCCACGGCCGCGCCCTGCTCGACGCCATCGATGCCCGTTGGCTGGTCGTTTCCTTCCCCACCATCAGCACCCACGGCGGCCGCAACCTGACCAACCGCTATCGCGACTTTTTCTACCAGATTATCGACGGCTCCGGTTGGCCCGTCACCGAATTGCTGTTCGATACGGAGCTGGTCTTTTGCGCACAGAAGGTGTCGGGCGACGCATGACGGACGGCGGGCCGTGCCGGGTTTTGTGCCGTTGCCCCTCCTGCGTTAGCCATCATTTCGAGATCATGCACCGTTTCTTCGTCAATCCCCAACAGATCACCCATCGGGTCGTTCGTTTCGACGACGACCAGGCGCGCCAGATGCGCCGCGTGTTGCGCTTGCGGCCCGGCGACCTGGTGCTAGCGCTCGATGGCCTTGGCCGGCAGTATGAAGTTACCCTGGATGAGGTCACCCATGCCGGCGCGATAGGTCACGCGACTCTGCCGACAGAGGCGACGGGCGAGCCGTCCGTCCGTCTGACGCTCTGCCAGAGCCTGTTGCGGCGCGAAAAGTTCGAGTGGGTGTTGCAAAAAGGCACGGAGATCGGCGTGACGGCCTTTGTGCCGGTCATCACCCGTCGCTCACTGGTGCGCGATGTCGAGGACGTGACATCCGAAAAGCTCAGCCGCTGGCGACGCATTATCAAGGAAGCAGCCGAGCAGTGTGGCCGCGGCAAGCTGCCGTCGCTGGCTTCCCCCATCGAATTGGCCGCGGCCGCGCCGCAGGCGCGCGCGGCCGGCATCGCTCTGATCGCCTGGGAGGGCGAAAGCCGCCGCCTTGTTCGGAACGCCCTGGACGGCCGCGAAGCCGTTCGCGACGTGATCCTCTTTATCGGTCCCGAAGGTGGCTATGAACCCGACGAGATACTGGCCGCCGAATCATGGGGAGCCGTGCCGGTCTCGCTGGGGCGGCGTATTTTGCGCACGGAGACGGCCGCCGTCGTCGGCGCGGCGCTCGTGCTCCACGAATTGGGGGAACTATGAGTACTCTGTCGGGCCGGTGGCTCTATGGATGAACGGGCAGTCCGTCGCCTGGCCGACGAATTGCGGGCTGTGGCCGCCTTTGGCCTCAATTTCGCCCGCCCGGACTCCCACGACGAGGAGCGCTGGCAGCACGTTCTGGCCGTGGCTGCCGGCCTGACGGCGCTGGGCGACGGCCGACCGGCGGAAGAATGGCTGGCCCACTATCGTGCCAGTCATTTTGCACTAGGCCCGCAGGCCAGCGGCGAGGCGGTCGTCATCCGTGACGGCAAGCTGTTGCTGGTGCGTCGTGCCGACGATGGGCTGTGGGCGCTGCCCGGCGGCATCACCGACCCCGGCGAAACGCTGGCCCAGACCGCCCGCCGCGAACTGTGGGAAGAGGCGGGCATCGACGGCCGCGTGACCCAACTATTGGGCCTGTTCGACTCGCGCCTGTGGCACAGCGCCAAGCGCATCCATTTTTATCACGCAGTCTTTCTCATCGAGTCCGATGACCCGGAGCCGCAGCCGTCGCCCGAAGTGTCGGCCGCGGCTTACTTCGGCGCGGACGAGCTGCCACCGCTTTCCCCCGGCCACCATCTGCGCGCCCCGTTTGTCTTCCGGCAACTGCGCGGCGAAGCGCCATTGCCGTATTTTGATCCGCCTGCGAGTGGCTTATGATCGACGGCAAGACGCGCCTCATGGGCCTCATCGGCTATCCGGTCGCCCACACGCTGAGTCCGGCGATGCACAACGCCGCCGCCGCCGCGCTGGGTCTAAACGTCACTTACGTGCCGCTGTCCGTCGCCCCGGAACGCCTGCCCGACGCCCTGCGCGGCCTGATCGCTCTCGGCTTTCGCGGTGTCAACGTGACTGTGCCACACAAAGAAGCCGTCTTGCCGCAACTGGACGCTATTTTTCCTGCTGCGCGTGTTATCGGCGCGGTCAACACCATCGTCGTTGGCGACGGCCGGCTGACCGGCTTCAATACTGACTGGTCCGGCTTCCTGTCCGATCTGGAGCGCTATCGTCTGGCTCTCTATGGTCGGGATTGTCTGGTGTTGGGCGCAGGCGGCTCGGCGCGGGCGGTGGTCTATGCTCTGCTGCGGCGGGGCAGTCGCGTCACCGTGGCGGCCCGCCGGCCGGAACAGGCGCAACGCCTGGCGGCCGAGTTGGGCGCGGCTTTTCCCGACGCCACGCTGCCGGCAACCGGCTCGCTCGATGATGTCGCGCGCCTGGCCGCCCTGCTCGACGAACCGATCCTCATCAATGCCACGCCGCTGGGCATGGCGGGCGAGCGTAGCGAACGCTCGCCCTGGCCCGACGGCGCGCCCTTCCCGCCCGGCGCGTTTGTCTATGATCTCGTCTACACGCCGCGCGAGACGCGCTTCATGGCCCAGGCGCGGGCGGCCGGACGACAGACGGCCAACGGGCTGGGGATGCTCGTCGGCCAGGCGGCCGAGGCCTTCGAGGTGCTGACCGGCCGGCGACCCGACCCGGCGGTGATGCGGCAGGCAATAGGAGGCTAATCCGCGGATGTATTTCTTTGGTACCAGTGTATTCAGCCCATCAATGTAATCTGTAGATTCTTTGCCCATTAAAGGAGAGCGATGACAGCCGAGCTTATTTTGACAAACGCCCGAATCTACACGCTCGATCCGGCGCAACCGTGGGCCGAGGCTGTGGCCTGTGGCGACGGCCGTGTTCTGGCCGTGGGGTCCGGCGACGACGTACTCTCCCTGGCCGGGCCGGAGACCCGGATCATCGACTGCGGCCGGCACCTGGTGCTGCCCGGCCTGACGGACGCCCACGTCCATTTCCTGGCCTACGCCGTTCGCCGCCGGCAGGTCAGCCTCTTCGGCCTGACCGACCCGGCGGGGGTGCGCGAGCGCGTCGCTGCGGCCGTCGCCGCGGCCGCCCCCGACGAGTGGGTGATGGGCTGGGGTTGGGACAGCAACCACTGGGACGTGCAACCAACAGCGGCGCTTATCGACGACCTCAGCCCCCGCAACCCGGTCGTGCTGACCCGCATGGACATGCATACCTGGTGGGCCAACAGTCGCGCGATGGACCTGGCCGGGGTGACGGCCGCCACTCCCGAGCCGCTCGAAGCCCACATTGGCCGCTACCCCGACGGACGGCCGAGCGGCCTGTTCAGCGAGTGGAACGCCATCGATCTCATCGAGCGCCACGTCCCCCAACCCGACGAGGAGACGCTCCGCAACCGGGTCCGCGAGACGATGGCCGAGGCCCACAGCGTGGGCCTGACCGGCATCCACGACCAGCGCATCGAGCGCGAAGGAGCCCAAAGCCTGCGTCTTTTCCAGTCACTGTGGCGCGCAGACGAGCTGACCCTGCGGGTGCACTGCAACGTGGCCGCCGATTTCCTGGGCGAGGCGATCAGGCTGGGCCTGGCGAGCGGCTTCGGCGACGACAATCTGTGGCTGGGTCACATGAAGGCCTTTGCCGACGGCGCGATGGGATCGGCCACCGCCCACATGCTGGAACCGTATGAGGGCGCGCCGGGCAACACCGGCATCGTTGTTACCCCACCCGACGAGCTGTGGTCGCTGATCGTCGACGCAGCCGATGCGGGTTTCCCCATCTCTGTCCATGCCATTGGCGACCGGGCTGTGCGCGAAGTGCTCGACGTCATGAGCGAGTGGGCCACGACGCGCGGTGGGAACGCGCGCCTGCCCATGCCGCAGCGTATCGAGCACGTTCAGGTGATCCATCGGGCCGACCTCGACCGCTTGGCCGCCCACGGCATCGTGGCCTCCGTCCAGCCCATCCATTTGCAATCCGATTGGCGCACGGCCGACCGGGTGTGGGGCGAACGCGCTCGCTATGCCTATGCTTTTCGCTCTCTGCTGGACCGCGGCACGCCGCTGGCTTTTGGTTCCGATGCGCCGGTCGCCCCATTGAACCCGTTGCTGGGCATCCACGCCGCCGTGACCCGGCAAGACGCAACCAACCAGCCGGCCGGCGGCTGGTACGCGGCGGAGCGCCTGACCGTGGCCGAGGCTATCGAGGGCTACACGCTCGGTCCGGCGCGCCTCTCCGGCAAGAGCGACCGCTTTGGTTCGATCATGCCCGGCAAGTATGCCGATTTAGTGATGCTGTCGCGTAATCTGTTCGCCATCGACCCGGCCGACATCCCGACTACGACGGTCCGGCTGACGGTTTTTAACGGACGGGTCGTGTACGAAGGATAGCTCCGCCGATAGGATACTCATCCGCAGATTTCGCGCATGCCTCATTACATCTGCGAAATCTGTGCATTCTGCGGATAATACTTTCCTCTCCATTTATAATCCGGGTAATCTGTGGGTTTTTCTCATGATCATTGGTATGGACTTCGGCACAACGAACAGCGGCATGGCGACCTACGACGGCCGCGCGGTCCGCGTCTTGCCGCTCGATCCGTCAGCTCCCAACCCACGCGTCGCCCGAACGGCGCTCTACATCACCAACGAGCAGGCCGTCACCATCGGCCGCGCCGCCGTTGACCGTTACTTCGAACACAACCTCGGCCGTCCGGTCAAAATGCAGAAAGTCTGGGTGGGCGAACTGGAGATCGTGGCCGACCGCGTCTACTACATCACCGACGTGTACGTTTTCACCGATGCCCTCTCGCCCGGCCGCCTTTTCCTCTCGCTCAAGACGGGCCTGCGGGACGTGAATTATCCCGGCACGGTCATCGGCCAGGCCCACTTCGCGCTGGAGGATCTCATCGCGCTCTATTTGACGACTACCCGGACGCGCGCCGAGCGCCTGACAGGTCAGGCGATTCGCCGCGTGGTGCTGGGTCGTCCCGTCCACTTCGCCGCCGACGAAGCGGGGGACCGGCTGGCCGAGGCGCGCCTGCTCCATGCCGCCTTTCGCGCCGGCTACGAGGCTGTCTATCTGCAATATGAGCCGGTCGCCGCCGCCTATAGCTATGCGCTGGGCCTGACTCGACCGGAGAACGCCCTGGTCTTCGACTTCGGCGGCGGCACGCTGGACATCACCGTCATGCGCCTGGGCGAGGGGCAGCCGCGCGTGCTGGCGACGGGCGGCATCGCCGTGGCCGGCGATGTTTTCGATCAGAAGCTTGTTCGCGCCAAACTGCCACGCCACTTCGGCGAAGGCAGCTTCTATGGGCCGCGTCACAAAGCGCTGACGGTGCCGCACTGGATCTACGACTCATTCGCCGACTGGCAAACCATTCTGCAACTGCAATCGCCCGAGAACAAGCAAATCCTGCGCGAGATCGCCCAGACCGCCCAGCGCAAACACCAGATCGAGGCGTTGCTGGCCCTGGTGGGCGGCAACTATGGCCTGCAGATGTTCGACGTGGTTGAGGCAGCCAAGCGCACGCTGTCCGACAAGCGCGGCGCGGAAATTACGCTGGAAGGGGTGGGCTTCAGCGTGCACGAGTTCGTCACCCGCGGCGAGTTCGAAGGTCTCATTCGTGGCGAAACGCGAGCCATCGAGCACCATTTGTTGGAGACTGTGGCTGCGTCGGGGCTGCGGACGGGGCAAATCGATAGCGTCATTCGCACCGGCGGCTCGGCGCTCATTCCCGTTTTCTACGAGATGCTCGGCCGCCACTTCGGCGAGGCCAGAATACGCAGCCTCGACACCTTCAGCAGCGTCACCGCCGGCCTGGGCGTCATCGGCCACCGGCTGGAGCAGGGCGAGATCGAGCTGCCCGCCCACACCCCCGCCGACTTCGCCGGCCTGCCGGCGGCCACCGGCGGCAAGCTGAGCGTGCGGCCGGTCAATCTGGAGGTGATGCAGCGGCGCATCGAACTGGAAGAAAAGGGGGGCGGGGCGGCTGAGGAGCATGGCAGCGTTCTGACGCTACTGGGACGGCCGAGCACCGGCGAGGAGGTCAGCGCCCGTTTGCGAGTGACGAGCGACGAGTTAGGAATGACGAATGATGGGCCGAAGGGCGAGCCGTCACCGGTCGTCGATGATTCCGTGTGGCAGGATGGGCCGTTCATTTCCGCACGCCGCCTTCCGGCCGGCGACCGATTGCTGTTGATCACTTCCCACTATCGTTTCTTCCTGACCAGTGCGCGGCAGTTGATGGACTTGCGCGAGGTGGGCCTGGGCATCGAGAACGTCCATCGCCTTGCCCGGCGCGAGGCGGTCGTTGCCCTGGTCAACTGGTCGGCCGCCCGCGAGCGCGAGCGGCTGCTGCTGGTGACTTCTACCGGCTACATTCGCGCCTACCCGCTGGATGCGCTGCGCCCGGCCATCGAAGCGCCCGTTCCTCTGGCCTTCGACAATCCTCCGCTCGGCGTTCCCGTGCTGGCCCAGGGCGTGGACCAGTCTATGGATGTGCTCGTCGTCACTGAGGGCGGCCGCGGCGTGCGCTGGCCGCTGGCTATGGTGCCGTTAACCGGCGTGCAAGCGCTCAACCCCGGCCGTGAAGACGCCTTCGACCGCGTGGCGGCGGCGTGGGCGACTGAGCCGGACAGCGAAGTCGCGTTGATCCTGGCCGACGGCTATGCGCGCCGGATGCAAGCTGGTTGGGTTTCCGTGCCGCCCAAGCCCAGTGTCAAGGGGCGTTCGCTCGTGGCGCGCCGCGCGGCGGCCGTGGCGCTGGCCCCCGCCGGGCCACTCGCGCTCATTACCAATCAACGCCGGGTGGCGGTCGATAGTAGCATACTCCCCCTGGAGGAATCGACGAAAGCGACCCGGTTGGCGAGTCTGAGGGATGGGGAAGTCGTAACCGCTGCTGTGTTATAGCATCAGGCAGGCCCCGGCCGCCAGTCGGAAAAGTTGCTCGCGGATGGGCGTCCGGTCGCGCCACTGGCGGCCGTTCCACTCCGCACCACTCAGGTCGTCGCCACTGTAGAGCAGTTGGCCTACCGACACCCCGCGGAATCGCCCAACAGCGAATAATGTCGCCGCCTCCATTTCCACGGTCAGACACCCCTCAGCTCGACGGCGGGCCACCCGTGCCGCCGTCTCGCGGTAGAAGGCGTCGGTTGTCCACGTTTTGCCGACCAGGTAGGGTACGTTGTGTCGTTGGAGGGTCGTGATGATGGCCGCTACGGCCGCGGGCGACGGAGCGACCTCTCGTGATGGTGGCAAGTAATGATAGGACGTGCCCTCATCGCGCACGGCCGAATCGGGCACGACGACGTGTCCCACCACCATATCGGGAGCCAGTACCCCGGCGCCCCCGCAGGCGACAAAATGACGGCAGCCAAGGGCGATGAGTTCATCCATGAAACCACCGGCCAGCGGCGCGCCGACACCGGGGTGCATGACGATTAGCGGGCGGCCGTCTATGATCGTCTCATAGACAGGATTCGGCCCCATCTCCGAGCCAAGCATGTGGACCACGCGCAGCCGCCCTTGCTCCCGCAACCCGGCAATGACGTCCTGAAAGAAACACAAGACGCAATGGGTGGGGATATCAATGGGTGAAATGAGACGCGACGGCTCGATGAGCGCTTCGCTACTGGGATCATGCTCCAGAATGGGATAGTCGTGTTCCAGCATCAGACATGGGCAATCGGTCGCGCCGCCCTCGACTATCGACCTCTAAAGGGGCGGCAATTCGAACGTGCCGTCCGCTGTTGGGGGGAAGGGCAGGACGTTGATCACGGCATCCAGATTTAACGGGCCATAGATATGGGGAAAGACAGAGCCGGAGTTGTATGAGTCCTCATAAATCAGCCTGGCCTCCAGTTGCGCCGGGTCAATGACCAGTAGGACAAGGTCGGAGCGGCCGCGATAGAATTCATTGGCCGGGCCGAGCACCTGTTGCGGCGTCGAGCAGTGGATGAACCCTTCCGTTTCCAGAGTGTCCAACCTGTATTCACCCACCACCTGGGCTTCTTCCCAATCGCTGACTGCCGCAATGTGGAGGATCATCACTCAGTATTATCAGACATTATGTTGCGTCTGTCGAGAAGGATCACTGTGTCGTCAGGTTTTTCAGTAATCGATCGCTCTCCGTAGCGCCGGTTTCTTAACCGGCTCCGCAGCCCAGCTTGTTATCGGCCGCCGGACAAGAATCCGGCGCTACACCTCCACAACTGGAAATTCGTGGCTGCGTAGTGCTTTCCAAGATCCTTTGAAGCGCTATGGACCATCATACTTGCCTCTGCCGATGTCTGAAAAGAGCCTATTGACAAAACTACAAACTCGTTTTATAGTATTTGATGATATTACTAACTCGTTTACTAATTTATTTTATAGAGGTATTTATCACTGAATTAACCCATCTGTCCTTCCTGTTATCAGAAGACCCATGTCAGTTCGCAACGCGATCCTAGGACTATTGGCCCAACAGCCGCGACACGGCTATGAGCTGCGAGCGGCATTCGAGGCGCTGGTCGGTGGCGATGCTGTCTGGGATGTGAAGCCGGCCCAGATATACACGACCCTGGCCCGTCTGCAAGAGGCCGGTCTCATCGAACAGGATAGCATTGAGCAGGACGGCGGGCCGGAAAAGATCATTTATAGCCTGACACCCGATGGCAGCCGGGAGCTGTCTGAGTGGTTCAGCGCGGGCATTGCCGCCGACCATCAACGCGATGAATTTTTCGTCAAGCTGATGGTCAGCCTCTACAATGATCAGGCCGACCCTTATCAAGTCATTCGTGCGCAACGCAAGCGGCTTTATCAGGATTTGCACGATCTGACAAGACGGCGCAACGGCATCGACGCTCGTCGCGAACTGGCGCAGATTTTCCTGCTCGACAAGTCGATCATGCACCTGGAAGCGGATTTGCGTTGGCTCGATTTACTGGAGGCGCGGCTGGACGACATCCGCCGTCAGCCATTGCCGCAGCCGCCCGTCAGGCGGCGCGGCCGTCCGAAAAAAACGTAAGGGCAGGACTTGTGCCTGTCCAATGAATTGTATCGGGGCAGGTCCTGCACCGGCCGAAAACCGATAATCATCAGGAGAAATCATGTCCCTCATATCCGCCGTCAATCTCACCAAGGTCTATGGCTCCGGCGACACGGCCGTCCGGGCGCTGGATAACGTATCATTCGACGTGGAGCCGGGCGAGTTCGTCGCCGTCATGGGGCCGAGCGGTTGCGGCAAGTCCACCCTGCTGCATCTCCTCGGCGGTCTGGATCGTCCCACGTCGGGAACTGTCACCATTGACGGCAATGACCTGACCAACCTTTCCGATGCCAGGCTGACGGAACTGCGCCGCCACAAAATAGGCTTCATCTTCCAGTTCTTCAACCTGATACCCGTCCTCAACGCGGTGGAGAATGCCGCCTTGCCCATCACCCTCGACGGCGTGCGACAGGCCGAGGCCAAAGAGAAGGCCACCGACTGGCTGCGCAAGGTTGGCCTGCGCGAGCGGCTGGATCATCGCCCGGATCAACTCTCCGGCGGGCAGCAGCAGCGCGTGGCCGTGGCCCGCGCCTTGGTCGCCGACCCGGCGCTGATTCTGGCCGACGAGCCGACCGGCAACCTGGACACCCGCGCGGGCGAGGAAATTGCCGCCCTGTTGCGGCAGGTCGCCAACGAGTGGGGGCGGTCGGTCGTTGTTGTGACCCACGACCCGCGCATTGCTGCCCACGCCGATCGCATCGTCTTCCTAAAGGATGGTTCCATCGTCGATCAGACCGTGCTGGAGCCGGCCAATGGTCGCAACGCGGAAATGGTCGTAGAGAAAATGCACGCATTCGGAGACTAGACATGACTATCCAGACCACCCTGGCCCGCCGCTATCTGGCCGGCCGCAAACTACGCACTTTCCTGACTACGCTGGCCATTGTGTTTGGCGTGCTGGTTATCTTCGGCATGAATACGCTGCTGCCGGCCCTGACTCGTGCCTTCCAATCCAACGTTCTGGCCGCCGCCGGTCAGGTGGACGCCACCATCACCCTCAAGACGGGCGATACCTTCGATACCGCAGTTGTCGAGCGCGTGGCCGGCGTCGAGGGCGTGCGCCTCGTCTCCGGCTTGCTCAACCGGACGATCAATCTGCCGGCCGATTACCTGGACGGCGATCCCACACTGCCCGATCCCGCGTCGGCGGTGGCGTTGGTGGGCATCGACGTGCCCCAGGCCACATCGATGCACAGCTATGCCGTCAACGACGGGCGCTTTCTGGCCGCGAATGACGCCGATGTGGCCGTTATCAGCCGCAGCTTTGCCGAACTGATCGGCGTGGGTGTCGGCGATACGCTGTCTCTGCCTACACCCAGCGGCGAGACGGCGCTGACCATCGTCGGCCTGTTGCCGCCGCGCGCCCAACTGGGCAGTGAAGAGGTATTGGTCACGCTGAATCAGGCCCAGACCATGCTGGAAGTGCCCGGTCGCATCAACACCGTCGAAGCCAACTTCGACGTGGTGGATGGCGATGAAAGAGCCGCTATCGAGCAGGCCATCCTGGCGGAGCTGGGCGAGTCCTTTCAATTAGGCGGCCTTTCGGCCAATTCGGAACTAGCCACCAACCTGGGCGTCGCCGCGGCCATCTTCAACTTGTTGGGTGTGTTGGCCCTGCTCATGGGCGGGTTCATCATCTTCAACACTTTTCGCACTGTGGTCGCCGAGCGCCGGCGCGACATCGGCATGCTGCGCGCCCTGGGGGCCAGTCGCCGAACCATCACGGGCACGTTCCTGATGGAGGGGCTGATCCAGGGCGTCATCGGCACGGCGCTGGGCTTGCTGGCCGGCTATGGGCTGGGGTTGTTGGGCGTTTCCCTGATAGGGCCGTTGTTGGGCAGCATGATGAATCTCGACCTGGGGTCGCCGGTCGTTTCGCCGGCGCTGGTCATTGGCAGTATTGCGATTGGCGTGGGCGTCACTCTGCTGGCGGGGTTGATGCCGGCCATGAGCGCCAGCCGCGTGACGCCTCTGGAGGCGCTGCGGCCGGTGGTGGGCACGGTGTCGATGCGGCGGCTGGCCGGCATCGGCTTCTGGGCCGGCGTCGTGTTGATCGCCCTGGCCGTGGTGGCCTTACTGACGCGCCACATCGCCGTTATCGGCCTGGGCGCGGTGGCGTTCACTATCGGTCTCATTCTGGCCGCTCCGGCGCTGGTGACTCCGGTCGCCCGCTTCTTCAGCGGTCTGCTGGCGACCATCTTCGCCCGCAGTGGCACGGCCCAGTTGGCCGAGGGCAACCTGACGCGCCAGCCGTCGCGCGCGGCCATCACCGCCAGCACGATGCTGATCGGCATGGCGATCCTGATCATGGTCGCGTCGATCATCTCCAGCGTCACCGTCGGCTTTACCCAGGTGATGCGCCGTAGCCTGGGCAGCGACTACATTTTCGTGCCGCCGTCCATCGCCGCCTGGGGGTCCAACGTCGGCTCCGGGGCCGAGCTGGCCGGCTCGCTGCGCGCCGTCGATGGCGTGGAGGTCGTCAGTTCGTTGCGCTTCGCGCCGTCACAGATCAATGGATCCGCCATCTCGTTGCTGGGCATCGACCCGGCCACCTACCCACAAGTCAGCGGCCTGACCTTCAGCGAAGGGGATGAGTCAGCCTATGACGCGCTGGCCGCGGGGCGAGGGGCGATCCTCAACGCGGTGCTGGCAGCCAGCACCGGCGCGACGGTCGGCGACGCCATCGAATTGCTCACCCCGAACGGCCCCCAGACCTATACTGTGGCCGGCATCGGCGGCGACTTTCTGAACGCCAAAATCCCGACGGTCTACATCTCGCAGGCGAATATCGCCGCCGACTTCAACCGCACCGAGGACGTGCTGCTCCAGGCCAATCTGGGGGAGGGCGCGGACGTGGCGGCGGCCGAGGCGGGGATGAAGGACGCGTTGCGCGCCTACCCGCAGTTCCGCCTCATCTCCGGCCAGGAGTACATCGAGGAAAATCTGGCTATCTTCGACGCGGCCTTCTACGGGCTATACGCGATGGTTATCTTCCTGGCCGTGCCTTCCCTGATCGCCATGGTCAATACGCTGGCGATCGGCGTCATCGAGCGGACGCGGGAAATCGGCATGTTGCGCGCCGTGGGGGCCACGCACGGCCAAGTGCGCCAGATCGTGTTGGCCGAGTCGCTCATCCTGGCCGCGCTGGGCACGGTCTTCGGCGTCGTGGCCGGATTATATCTGGGCTACATGGCCGTGGAGGCGCTGAAGTTCGCTGGTTTCCCGATGGTCTACATCTTTCCCACCACGGGCGTGGTCATAGCCCTGGTAGCCGGCATCGTGTTCGGGGTGCTGGCGGCCATCATTCCCGCCCGGCAAGTGTCGCGACTGCAAATCGTGCAGGCGCTGCGCTACGAATAGGCGTTTGTCATTCTTGTTCGTAGTCAGCAACTGAGGTTGCTGACTACGAACCCCCGTGGAGGCCTATTCGCCGCCCTTATATAGTGAGGTCAGTCCCTGGCGCACGGCCAGCATCGATAGCTGGACGCGGTTGTCTACTTCGGCCTTTTGCATCATGTGGCTGACGTGGGTTCCCACCGTGCGAAGGGTAATCCCCAGCCGATCTCCAATATCCTTGTTGGACATGCCGTGAACCACCATGGGCAAGATCATCAGCTCGCGCTTGGTCAGTATCTCAACCAGGCGCGGCTCTGGTGGTGATTGCGTCATTGAGTCGATGAGCCGGCGGGCGACCAATGGGCTGAGAGGCATCTGGCCCGCGTTTACCTGACGAATGGCGTTTACCAGCTCGTGGGCATCGGCGTCCTTCAACAGATAGCCCTTCGCTCCGGCTTGCACCAACTCCGCAACTTTGGATTCGTCGCTGAAGCTCGACAACACCAGAATTCGCGCCTGGGGTTGTTCGGCCATGATTTCATAGGTGGCGCTTATGCCATTTTTCCGAGGCATTTCCAGATCCATCAGGATCACATCGGGTTGTAACACGCGCGCCTGAATGATGGCTTGGTCGCCGTCGCCCGCTTCGCCGATGACCTCGATATCCTCCCGGCTCTCCAGCACCGCCCGCAGTCCTTCGCGCACTACGTTGTGATCGTCGACCACCAACACTCGAATTGAATTTCCCATACGTTTCGCTCCCTTGCCATTAGAAGCCCGTTGATGCCGCCTTCTTCATTGGGGCTCGAGCCGTTACCCACGTGCCGTCAGGGCTGGACGAAAAGGTGAGGATGCCCTCGGCCTTGCCGATCCGTTTCTGCATTCCTTCCAGCCCCATGCCGCCTGAAGCGGCGGCGACCTCGCGATCGAAGCCGATGCCGTTATCGACGATGGTCATGATCAAATCACCTTCCTCTTTCATAAGGATGATGTCGACTCTGTCGGCGTGGGCATGACGCAGGGCATTGTTGAGCGCCTCGAGGGCGATGCGGTAATAGGTCTCTTCCAGAGAGACGGGCAAATTGTCAATGCCCGTCGCGTACACTTCGCCGGCGATGCCGGCCCGATGTTCGACCGTATTGAGGCGTTCACGCAGGGCATTCACCAACCCATGGCGCGCCAGCGCTTCTGTGCGTAGCTCGAAGAGCAACAAACGCAGCTCGCGCAGGGCCTGATTTGTCATGCGCAGGATGGAATGGGAATGATGGTACACCCGGTCCAGATCGCCAATCTCGGCCGCGCTGCGTGCCGCCTCGGCAAACAGGCCGGCGCTGTAAATGGACTGGGTCACCTGGTCGTGGATGTCGCGCGCCAGGCGCTCGCGTTCTTCGATGATCGCCGACTGGCGCGTCAGTTGGTAGAGCCTGATGTTTTCCAGGGCGACTCCGATCTGATCGGCGATGGTGGTCAACAGATCGGACGGAATGTCGGGCAGGCAATGGCGTTGATCGCGCACCAGGCTGAGGACGCCCAGATTACGCCCGCGCGAACGGAGCGGCGTCATGATGAGTAACAAGTCTGGGTGGTCGCCCCAGCCGGCCGGCAGGGCGGATCCACTCAGATAGACCGGCGCGCCCGTCGCCAGCGATTGGTGCAAGACAGTCGAATGCGCGTCCAGGCCGGTGAGCAGCTTGCCCAGGGCCGGATTGCCGTTTTCCAGATAGGCCTCCAGGCGCAGCCGCTCTTGCTGATTGTCCAGCAAATGGACCACGGCCGCCGGGCAGCCAAAGGCCTCCGCGGTCAATGACATGGAACGCCGCAGCAATTGATGCAGATTGGGGTTGTCGACAGCCGTGGCCGTGATGCCATAGAGCACCTCCAGATCGCGTGTGGCCTCGCGCACCGCGCTTTCCAGCTCGGCGGCGTGCTCTTGTTGTTTGGCAAACAGGCGCGTGCTTTGAATACCCATGGCCACCTGGTTGGCAAAGGCCATTGCCAACTCCTTGTCTTGTTCCACGAAGGAGTTTGGCGCATCACGGTCGATTGTCAGAAGGCCAATGCAGACTCCTTTGGCCAGGAGAGGGACGCCCATCCAGGCGCGAATAGCCTCGTAGCCCTCGACGCGCTCCCAGATGGGTGAGGCGTGGGTATCGTTGATGACCTGGGGCACGGCCAGCTCCAGGACTGCGACCACCGTGGGCGGCTGGGTATCCATCAGGTGCGGGAAGTCTTGGGCAATGCCAAAGCGATCGCGGTAAGCGACGGTCACAGGCCCGTCGTTTTCCACGAGGACGATCGCTGAACTGTAATTGGGGATGACAAAAGACAAACGCTCCAACACCAGGGCCAGCAAGTCATTCAGACTGAGACCTATCGTCAGCGCGGCGGCGACCTCGCGCAACGTCGTTTCCCGCTGGCGGGCCTGTTTCTCGCCCTCCAGCAAGCGATGGTTCTGGAGGGCGACGGCGGCCGAGCCGGCCAGTTCCTGGGCCACGGCTATCTCCGTCTCGCTAAACGGCCGGGTCTCGCCCAGCGTAACCGTCAAGGCGCCGATTAAGTTGTCGCGCGAGCGCAGGGGCACAGCCAACATAGACCGGCCGCCCAGCTCGACGATCTCGGACACGTCGGGTGAGCCGGGGCGAAGCTCGCGCAGGTCCTTGATGTAGATCGTCTCACCCGTCCCCAGTCGGTTGAGGGCGTCGATCATGGTGATTTGCTGATCGCGGCCGGGCGGGTAGGCGATGTGCGTGCTGCTGAGCACAGTGGTCCGGTGATGAACCATGTCCACAATGACGATCGAGATATTGATCGCCGGAATGATCTGCTGGAGGTGATTGATGCAAATATCGACGATGGCCCGCAATGATTCGGCCGACAAGATAGCCAGGTCGATGTCGCGCAGGCGTTTGAGGCGTTCAGCATACTCGCGTTGTATGATCTCGGCGCGGGTTCGTTCGGCGATCTGATCGGATAACTGCCCCTGCATCTGAACAAGTGCGGAGATGGCGGCGCGATTGATGTTTTCTTGCTGGCTGAGCAACGACGATTCGGCGGCGGCGGCAAACCCGCCGGCGATGCCGGCCAGCAAGCGCCCCAATTGTTGGGGCGCAACCGCATCGATCAGATGCTCATTGAGGCAGACGAGAGTGCGCTCCAGCGCCTCTGACTTGAGAAGATTTAATTCGATGAGGGCCCGGCCGATGGCCCGACTTCGTGCAATCGCGGTTTCGGGCGCGGTTGTAGGCTCCACAGCGTCCAGAACGTCAGCCGCCAGATCCACGAAGCGCCGGCGTATTTCGCTGCGCGTCAGGGGGATGAACGCTAAATCTTGTGTGGCGGCGCGCCAGGACTCGGCCAGCGTATCAAGTCGCTGATCGCGAGATTGTGTCGAAATGCCTGAATCATCCACCACGCGCTGTCAACCTCCTAGGGTTTGCGCGCTACTCCAACCCAATTCACACTCCGCCCCGGCTCATCCAGCAGCAGATCATCGGGGCCGTCGGGCCGCCACTGGGGGCCGTGGACGAGGCCCGGCTCCAGCAAGTCGAGGCCATTGAAGTACCGCATGACCTTCTCGCGCGAGCGAGGCGCGCCGGGGGTTGTTAATACCCGGGTCATCTGCGCGTATTTCTCCATGATGTCTCGTGGTGCATCATCATATGTCCACACGCCAATCGCGCAATAACTGCCCGACGGCAGTGCGTCTTTGAAAGTGTCAATCACCCGTTCGGCCTCGTCGTCATCGAGAACGTAATGCAGCAGCGCGACGGCCATAAGGCCCACTGGCCGCGTGAAATCGATCAACGACCTCACCCGGGGATGGTCGAGAATGTCGCCCGGATGCCGCACGTCGGCCAGGATAGCGATCGTGCCCGGATCGTCTGCCAGAAGCATCTCGGCGTGGGCGATTGCCACCTGCTCGATATCCACGTAGACTGTCCGCGCCTCCGGTTGATACTGGCGAACGATCTCGTGAACGTTCCCGACGGTGGGGATGCCTGATCCCAGGTCGAGAAACTGATCGATCCCCTGCAGGGCCAGAAAGGTGGCCGCGCGTCGCAAGAACGCCCGATTGACCCGCGCCGTCAGGCCGAAATCAGGAAATACCGCCGCGAATTTTTCGGCGGTCTGTCGGTCGATCTCGAAATTATGGTATCCGCCCAGCATATAATCATAAACGCGCGCTACCGAAGGTTGATCGAGATTGACCCCCGGCGGAAGCTGCACATGCCCCTGATCTGCTTGTTCAGCCATTGTGTCTCCCATGTTAGGAAAATGTGGGGTCATTATACGCCCTTGCCTCGTTTAGGAAAATAGACGGTTGGCTTTGTCGCGCCGGTTGTTTAACCGGCTTTTCTTCAACCGGCCGGATAACCGGATGGCGCTATAGACTTAAGCGGGGCGGGACAGACCCCGCTGGGAACCCCGCTTTTCACTCATACCGAACAGGCAAGGCGCGCAGCCCACGAAAGAGGACGCCGGAGCGCCAGGCCAACGGCGGCAAGACCGGCCGCGCCCGAGGCAGCCGCCGAAAAAGCGATTCCAGGGCAATGACCGCTTCCAGACGGGCCAGCGGCGCGCCCAGACAGTAGTGAGTCCCCAACCCAAACGCCAGATGGCGGTTATCGCTGCGCCCCACGTCCAGTTCGTCGGGCCGGTCGAATTGGTCGAAGTCGCGGTTGGCCGAGGCAATGACGGCACGCATCAGGTCGCCGCGACGCATGACCCGGCCGCCGAATTCCGTATCTGCTCGCACCCAGCGCGAGGTAGAGGTCTCCACCGGCCCATCGTAGCGCAACAGCTCCTCGACGGCCGTGGGCCACAGCGCCGCGTCGGCCTGCAACCGCTCCTGTTGCGACGGCGCTTGCCACAGGGCCAGCGCGCCGTTGCCGATCAGGTTGACCGTCGTCTCGTGCCCGGTCACGAGCAGCAAGGCCACCATGCTGAACAGTTCCGATTCGCTTAGGCGCTGGCCGCCTGTCTCAGCCTGCACCAGCGCAGTGATGAGATCGTCCTGCGGGTCGGCCTGGCGCCGGGCGAACAGGTCGCGCAGGTACTCCATGAAGGCCCGCACGTTGCGCTTGCGGGCGCTGTAATTTAGGCCACGACTGCCGGGCGAAATGATGGCCTGCGACCAGACGGCCACAGCGTCGCGGTCGGCGGCGGGAATACCCAGCATGTCGCTGATGACGATTACCGGCAGGGGCAGGGCATAGGCGGCGATCACGTCGCGCTGATCGTCGCGCTGCATCCGGTCGATCAGCTGCTCGGCCGTCTCGTGAATGCGATCGGACATGGCGAGCACGCGCCGGGGCGTGAAGGCCTGGCTTACCAGAGCCCGCAGCCGCGTGTGATCGGGCGGATCGCTGAACAGCATGTTCTGATTGATCGACTGCTGGGGGCGGCCAGCCGGCGCGCGGCGATGAGGAACATCCGCTGCAGCCGGTTGTGCGTGGCGGGGATCCTTGCCAAATCGGTCGCCGTCCCTCAGGACGGCAGCCACATCTTCGTAGCGCGTCACGTACCAGATGGTGCGGCCGTCGGGGGCCGTGTGGGCGTAGATCGGCTCGTGCTCCCGCAGCGCGGCAAAGGTCGGAAAGGGATTGGCCTTGAAGGCCGGGCTAAACAGATCGTAATCAGTCACTTGACGAGGCCGGATGGCAATTCTATAATTGATACAAAATATCAATTAGAACGATAGCGTTCTTGATTATAACTCGATTCGGCCCGGCGCGGATTCATGCACTTTGGCAATTTAATACGGATATCACCTGTGGCGCATGCTGTCGAGCTTGCGGGCCGAGAAGAATGCAACCTAGACAGCTTGCGCCACAGGCACCATCCGTTTTATTTTGTCGAGCACCCTCCATTCGGCCCACACGAATACGCTGAAATATGTCATTGCACTTCACCTTTCTGACCTCGCGCCTTCGATCGGGCGCAATTTTCATCGGTCTCCTGGGGATCGTCGCCGTCCTGTCGGGCTGCGGCGGTGCCCTTTCGCCCGGCAGCGGCGACAACGTGACGGATTCGGCCGTGCTCTCGTTGCCGGAAATACCGATTATGGTCGCGGACGGCCGCCGCTTGCAGGTGCTGGCGACGACCAGCATCATCGGCGACGTCGTGCGACAGGTCGGCGGCGATGCCATTGATTTGACCGTGCTTATCCAGCCGGGACAGGACCCTCACAGCTATCAACCCGGCGCAGCCGACTTGACGGCCGCCGCCGATGCGGGCGTGATCTTTGTCAATGGCTGGGATCTGGAAGAGGGGCTGGTTGGGGCCCTGGCGACAATCGGCGGCGAGGCGGTGGTCGTGCCGGTTTCGGCCGGTATCGTGCCGCGGGCGGTGGGAACGACCGGCTCCAGCGATGGCGACGCAAGCCACCATGGCCCAGCCGACCCCCATGTGTGGCAAGACGTCGCCAACGTCATTCATTGGGTTGACACCATTCGCCAGGTACTGAGCGCGGCCGATCCGGCGCGAGCCGAGACCTACGCGGCCAATGCCGAAGCCTACCGGCAGGAGCTGCAACAACTGGACGGCGATTTGCGCGCCCTGTTCGGCGGAATCCCGCCTGAACGGCGCGTCCTGGTCACCAATCACGACAGCCTGGGCTATCTGGCCGCGGCCTATGGCTTCAAGATCGTCGGCACGGTCATTCCCTCGATCAGCACATTGGCCGAGCCGACGGCCGGGGCGCTGGCCGAGCTTCTGCAAGCCATGCGGGCGGCGGACATCTGTACTCTGGTGGTCGAGTCGACCGCCAGCGAACAACTGGCGCGTACGTTGCAAAACGAATTGACCAATTGCGCGGACGTGAAATTGATAACGTTGTATAGCGACGCGCTAGGTCCGGTGGGTAGCGGCGCCGACAGCTACGTGGGCATGATGCGCGCCAACGCCGCGGCGCTCGTCGAGGGGTTAAGCGAATGAAAGCGACCATCATGCGTGACACGCAAGCTGCGCCCGCGCACGGCGTCGCCCACGAGCCTGGCGCGCCGACGCTCGAGCTCGATAACGTATGGGTGAGCTATAACGGCAAGCTCAGTTCCGGCAACGGCGGGGCGAGCCACGCGCTGGAGGCCGTGACCTTCCGCGTGGAGCGCGGTGAGCGCGTGGCCGTCGTTGGCCCTAATGGGGCGGGCAAGAGCACGCTGTTCAAGCTCATTGTCGGGACACTGCGCCCCGACCGGGGCCGGGTAAGCATCTTCGGCCACGGCCCCGACGGCCATATCTGCATTGCCTATGTGCCGCAGCGCAATCAGGTCGACTGGAATTTCCCGGTCACGGTCGAAGATGTAGTCATGATGGGCCGTGTGGGGCAGATCGGGTTGTTGCGCCGGCCGGGCAAGTCCGACTGGGGCATTGTCCGGAGCGCGCTGGGGCGGGTGGGCGCGGCCAATCTGGCCCACAAGCGCATCGGCGAGCTGTCCGGCGGGCAGCAGCAACGCGTTTTCCTGGCTCGCGCCCTGGCCCAGGAGGCGGAGCTGGTGCTGCTCGACGAACCGCTGAACGGCCTGGACACGCCCACGCAAGAGGCCATCATTGCCATTCTCGACGATCTGCGGCGCGATGGGGTGACCGTGTTGCTGGCGACCCACGACCTCGACCTGGCCGCCGAGCGCTTCGACCGCATCATGCTGCTCAACCGCCGCGTCATCGCCTTTGAGCCGCCGGCCACGGCCTTGCGCGCCGACAACCTGCTGCGCGCCTACGGCGGCCATCTCCACCACGTGGACGGCTCAGGCGCGATGATCGTGGCCGATGATTGTTTTGACAATTAGGCATTCAATTAGAATGACCGCCACATCTGGCCCCTGGCGTGAATAGCAAGCGTTTTCTTCCCGATTCGTAATACGTGGTTTGCCTATGGACTTTCTCCTCGATCCCCTTCAATACGATTTCATTGTGCGCGCGCTGCTGGCAGCGGGTATCGTCGGTGTGGTGTGCTCCATCCTGGGCGTCTACATCGTCCTGCGTGGGATGGCTTTCCTGGGCGACGCCATGGCTCACACCATCCTGCCCGGCGTGGTGGCGGCTTTCCTGCTGGGCTGGCCGCTGGCTGTGGGCGCGCTGATCATGGGTGTCCTGACGGCGCTGGGCATCGGCGTGCTCACCGAGCGAACAGCGCTGAAGGAGGATACGGCCATCGGCGTCATCTTTGCGGGGCTGTTCGCTCTGGGTGTAGCCATGCTGTCTCTGCGCGGCAACTACAGCATCGACCTGGCCCACTTCCTGTTCGGCAATCTGCTGGGCGTCTCCAGCGGCGATCTGCTGCTGACGGCCGTCCTCGGCGTGGTCGTCCTGGTGCTCATCTTTCTGTTCTACAAGGAGTTTCTGGTGATCTCGTTCGACCCCGTGCTGGCCGAAACGTTGCGCCTGCCGACGCGCTTTCTGAACTACCTGCTGCTCATCCTCATCGCCGTGACCATCGTCGTCGCCCTGCAAGTCGTGGGCGTGGCCCTGATGCTGGCGATCCTGGTGACGCCGGCGGCGACGGCCTCGTTTGTGACGCGCCGCCTGCCGTCGATGATGATCGTCTCGGCCGTCATCGGCGTCTTCTCCGGGGTGGTCGGCGTCTACGCTTCTTACTACCTCAACATTCCCTCCGGCCCGGCGGTGGTGCTGACGGCGACGCTGATTTTCCTGCTGGGATTGGCCGTGGCCGCTGGTCGCAACCGGCGCGGCGCTCTGGAGACAAGCGCCCCGGAGGCGGCATGAGCACCGACCTGACCGGCGCCCTGGAGGCGCGCGGCATCCGGCTCACGGCCGCCCGGCGCGTCATCCTCGATACGCTGGTCGCCGGCGGCGACCACGTGACGGCCGATGAGCTGACCGACCTCGTGCGCCGGCGTTCGACGACCATCGGCCGCATGACCGTCTATCGCACGCTGGAGTTGTTGTGCGATCTGGGTCTGCTGCGGCCGGTCTATCAGGGCAGCGGCGCGGCCCACTACATCTTGCTCCACGACGGCCACCACCACCACTTGATCTGCTCCGCTTGCGGGCAGGTCATCGAGTTCGACGAGTGCGCCCTGGGCGACCTGCCCGCGCGCATCGCCGGCCGCCACGGCTTCCGCGTCGAGGGGCATCTGCTGGAACTGTATGGGGTGTGTGCGGGGTGTGGCGATGCGGCCGGCGAGGGCTGACCGCGGATCGTGGCTTTTTAGCCGGATAATTTTACGAATTTCTACAGATTGACGTGGTAGGAGCGCGTTGTAGAAGGCGAATAATTATCGAGGCATTGGCCTGAACCGCCGCGTCGCAACGCCTAGGAAGAGGCAGCGCATGAAGGCTCGTAGTTCACTCCTTATCGTACTTGCCTTGGGGATGTGGGTGACGTTGTTAACCTTTGCACAAGGTTGCACGCGGCAGAGTTCCACTCACTCGCCCCGGCCCACGCTTGCCCCTACCCCTCATGAAGCGGAAACAGCGCGCGGTTCTGAACCGGGGCCGCTGCCGATTCCGCTCGTAAAACCGTTGGGGACGCCGGAAGAGGCTCTGCAACAACTTGTTGTCTATGATGCCGGTTGGGCGGGGTGGTCGATCACCATCAAGGCAACTTACGACTAAGTCTCATCGGCAGTGGGATCGATGGTCCTGTTGAGGTCGATGGGGTCAATTACGTCATCTCGGCCCGCGCGGGCGATTTGTTGACTATTCGCGGCGGTATACCAGAGAAGTATCGGTGAGTCGCGGATGATACCTGTCAGGTGGGCGGACGTCGGCTCTCGACATCCAGCGCCTTGTGCCATCCACCTGACAGGTCTTTAAACCCCCTACTGATTAACCAACTCGTCCAACCTGTCGATCAGATCGCCCAGCATCGCGAATGCCGCCTCTACCGGCTGCGGCTGCGTCAGGTCAACTCCGGCCGCTTGCAGCGCCTCCAGCGGGTAGCGCGAACCGCCGGCGCTCAGGAAGCCCAGATAGCCCTCGGCCGCGCCCGGCTCGCCCGACAGCACGCGCCGGGCCAGGGCATTGGCCCCGGAGATGCCGGTGGCGTACTGGTAGACGTAGTAATCGGCGTAGAGGTGGCTGAACGTGGCCCAGCGGATACCGTCGCGCCGGCGGTCGATGGTCGCGGCGTCGCCATAGCTCTCGGCGAACAGACCGGCCATCGTGTCGATCATGTCATCGGCCGTCAGCCCGTCGCCGCGCTCTTCGCGCCGGTGCATCTCCAGCTCGAACAGGGCCAGCGTGGGCATCTCCAGGAAGTAGCGGTGGAAGTTCGACATCGCCTCCTCGATGACGGCGATCTTGAGTTGCGGATCGATGTCCTGCTCCAGTAGATAGGCGCGCAGCATGGCCTGGTTGAAGTTGGAGGCCACCTCGGCCGCGAAGAGCGAGTAGTCGGCGTACACCGGCGGCTGGTTAGCCCAAGACAGGTACGAGTGCATCGAGTGGCCCAACTCGTGGGCCAGCGTGCCCATGCTGTTGGCGTCGTCGGTGTAGCTCATCACGATGAAGGGATGCGTGCCCTGTACACCCCAGGAGAACGCGCCCGACGACTTGCCCTCGTTGGGATAGATGTCGACCCATCGATCCTCCAGGCAGCCGCGGCGCAGCCGGTCGGCGTAGTCGTGGCCCAGCGGGGCCAGCGCCGCGCTGATCCACTCGACGGCCTGCTCATAGGGCACGTGGGACTTCTCGACCGTCAGTGGTGCCCAGATGTCATAGGTATGGAGCGAATCGACCCCCAACGCCCGCCGCCGCACGTCGAAATAACGCTGCCACACGCCGCGATGCTTTTTGAAGGTATCCAGCAAATTGTGGTAGACCGCGGCAGGGATGTTGCCGGCGAACAGGGCCATGTCGAGGGTCGAGTCGTAGCGGCGCACGCGCGCGAGGAGCACGTTTTGCTTGATCGACGTCGCCAGATTGCTGCTCAGCGTGTTCTTGTAGGCCAGATATTGATCGTGATAGCTCTCCCAAGCCGCGCGGCGCACGGCGCGGTCCGGCGAATTGAGCAGGTCGTCGACAGTGCCCTGGCTGACGGGCAGTTCCCCACCGGCACTCGCCACGGGCCGAAACTTGAAGTCGCTGTCGGCCAACTTGGAGAAGGTGGCGTAGGTGTTGCCGAAGGCGTCGGCGGCCAGCCCCAGCACCTCCTCGACTTCCGGCGAGCGGACGTGGGCCTGGCGGCGGAAGAGGTCGTCGAAGTAGTGGGCGTAGTGGCTCAGCCGTGGTTCCGTGGCGGCCCAGGCCATCAGTTGATCGCGGCCGATGGTCAGCAGTTCCGGCTCGAAGTAGGCCACAGCCCCTTGGAGCCGGCCGAAGAGGCTACCCGCCTGTCCGGCGCGGGCTGTGGCCGCCTGGTCGTTGCGGTCGACCGATTCGGTCAGCGAAGCGTAGACCAGAGCCTTTTCGGCGCGCTCCTTGAAGGATTCCAGCGTGTGGAAGGCGTCGGCCAGGATGGTCGGGCTTTCGCCCAGCCGTCCCTTGAAGCTGCCGAGGCGGTCCAGGCCGGCCGACAGCGCGGCCAGCTCGGCCGACCATTGGTCGACAGAGGCAAACACGCTTTCGGCGTTCCAGGTGTGGCGAGGATCGACCTCATTGCGGGCGGGAAGATGGGCTGGGGACATAAGCTAACTCCTTGATTTCATGGGTGGGATTGGCGTCGGGACGAACGGCCGGACGCATGGTCAGATTATACCTCACAATCGCCGGCGCACTCGCAGCCTGTGGCGCCGGATTCTCATCCGGCGGGGAAGCCGGTGCGGTTCCGGCCGCCGCAGCAGGCGCATTTGTTGAAGCGGCGGGGAGGCTGGTTAAGAAACCGGCGCTACCATTCGCGGTTCTGGTCGCCGCAGCAGGCGCATGCCATTGAGCGTCACCAGGATCGACGTGCCCACATCGGCCAGGACGGCCAGCCACATGCTGCCGCTGCCCAGCAGGACCAGCACGAAGAACAGCAGCTTGACGGCAATGCTGAAGGCCACGTTGAAGCGCACCGTGCTCATGGCGGCGCGGGCCAGCCGGACGGCAAACGGCAGTTGGCGCAAATCATCACCCAGCAGCACCACGTCGGCCGTCTCCAGCGCCTGCGCCGTGCGCCCCATCGCCAGGCCGATGCTGGCCGCGGCCAGCGCCGGGGTGTCGTTGATGCCGTCGCCGACCATCGCCACGTGGCTGTACGTCGCCCGCAAGGCCTCAACCGCGGCTACCTTGTCGGCGGGCAGCAGCCCGGCGCGGACGTCGGTCAGACCCACCTGGGCGGCGACGTGTTCGGCCGTGGCGGCGTGGTCGCCGGTCAGCATTACCAGCGGGCTGACGCCCAAGCTCGCCAGCTCGGCCAGTGCCTCGGCGCTGCCGCCGCGCGGCGTGTCGGCCAGGGCGATGTAGCCGCGATAGGCGTTGTCGTCGCTGACGAGCATGGTCGTCAGCCCGGCGGCGTCGGCCGTGGTGATGTGGGCGTGGAACCGATCGTGGGTGGCGTCGTCCTCGAAGTAGGCGTGGCTGCCCACGATAACGTCCCGCCCGTTTACCCGGCCGGTGACGCCGCGCCCCGTCAGGGCTGTCACGTCGGTCGAGGTGTAGCGGTTGCCCACGCCGCGCGCGTCGGCTGCAGCCGTCACTGCCCCGGCCAGCGGGTGCTCACTGCGACGCTCCACGGCCGCGGCCAGCGCCAGCAGGTCATCGCACGCCGCGCAGGCCCTCGCCTGGTTGTCGGCCTCCGGCCGGCATTCTCCGACGCAGTTGGCGGCGTTGACCGAGACCACGGCCGGTTGGCCGCGGGTAATCGTACCCGTCTTGTCGAAGGCGACGGCCCGCACGCGGCTCATCTCCTCCAGAAATGCCCCGCCCTTGAAGAGCACGCCGTGGCGCGCGCCGTTGCTGATGGCGCTGATGAGTGTCACCGGTGTACTGATGACCAATGCACAGGGGCAGGCCACGACGAGCAAAGCCAGTGCCCGGTAGAGCCACCCCTGAATGCCCGGCGCGGGGTTCCAGAACGGCGCGTCGAAGAACAGCGGCGGCACGACGGCCACGAGCAGGGCGATGCCCACGACCAGCGGCGTGTAGACGCGGGCGAAGCGGTCGACGAAGCGCTGGGCCGGGGCGCGTCGTTCCTGGGCCTCGGCCACCAGTTGAATCATGCGGCTTATGGTATTGTCTGCGGCCACACGGGTGACCACAACCTCCAGCGCCCCGTGGCCGTTGACGCTGCCGGCGAAAACCTCGTCGCCGGCTACTTTGTCCACCGGGCGGCTTTCACCGGTAATGGGGGCCTGATCGACGGCCGACGCGCCGGACAGCACGCGGCCATCCATCGCCAGCCGCTCGCCGGGTCGCACGACGATGTGATCGCCCACACGCAAGTCGGCCACGGGAATACGCGTCTCGTTGCCGTCCTGCAGCGCCGTGGCCTCGGCTGGGGCAAGCGTGGACATGCTGCCGATGGCGTTGCGGGCGCGGGCGGCGGTATAGCCCTCCAAGGCTTCGCTCAGGGCGAAGAGCACCATGACCAGCCCGGCCTCGGTATAGGCCCCGATGACTACCGCGCCGACAGCGGCGATGGTCATCAGCAGGTTGATGGTAATCTCGCGGTTCACGCGCAAGGCGCGCACGGCGCTGATGGCGACGGGATAGCCGGCCACGATCATCGCCAGGACCGACATCGTGGCGAAGGCGGGTGACGTGATCCCCAAGCCGGGCAACAGCTCGTCGAACAGGACGCCGGGGATGACCAGCAGGGCGGCCAGCAGGGCCAGCCGCGTATCGTTGCGTTCCCATAGGTAGGCCAATACACCCTCGGCCGCGGTCGGGCTGCCTGCGGGGGGAGCGTCGTGCTCGTGGGTGTGGGAATGGGCTTCTTCGTCGCCAGGAGGCTCGGCGGCTCCCGGCCTGGCCACGTCATAGCCCAATTCGCGCACGCGGGCGATGACGCGCTCAGGTGTTACGGTGCCGGCGACGCGCAATGTGCCGGTGGTAAAGGCCAGGGTTGCCTCAGTCACATCGGGCAGCTTGGCGACGCCGGTTTCGACGGTGCGCGCGCAACCGGCGCAGTCCATGCCGGTGATCTGGAAGCGAAGTTCAGTATCAGTCATTGACATACGTAACTCGATAAAAATTTGAAAACGGGTGTAACGCACCGGTTAAGAAATCGGCGTTACCAAGCATCTTACACCTTCAAGTCGAGTTGAAAGTCAAGGGGTTTCCGCTTCCAAAGCCAAAAACAGCCCGGCCAGAATGAAGGCATGCGGCCCGTGGGCGATGAGAATGTAGCCTTCCTGGTCGTCGCGCAGTTCGGGCCGGGAGTCAGGGTGCAGATGACACTCCGACTCGATGCGCGCCAGCTCGCGCAGGGCAGCCGCCACTGCCTCATCACGACTGACGACCAGGATGTGGTAGCTGTCGCCCTCCTGCCAGATATGGACGTGTTGGCCGCGCAGTTGCGCCAGCGCCGCCTGCGCCTCGTTGCTCGACAGGGGGCAATCGGCGTAGGCCGCCAGCCAGTCGAAGGCGGCATCGCTGGTTCGCCCAGTCGCGGGTCCGGCGCAAATGTGGTCGACCAGGCGGCCGAAGGCGGTCTGGGCCGCGCCGGGCGCGCCGCCGCGCAAGTTCAGCAGGAACAATTCCAGCTCGTGCTGCTGCACGCGCAACTCGGTTACCTGTCGTTCCAACGCCAGATAGCGCCCCTCGGCCAGGGCCAGCGTCTCGGCATTGTCCAGATCGCCGCCGCGCCAGGCGTCCAGCAGCGTGTGAATCTCGGCCAGCGAAAAGCCCAGCCGCTGGGCCTGCCGGATGAGGCGAGCCGTGTCGGCGGCCGCCTCATCGTAGAGCCGATAGCCGGACTCAGTGCGGTCGCTGGGCATCAACAGTCCTTCGGCCTCGTAGTAGCGCAGGGCCGACGGCCGTAGGCCGACTCGTTGGGCGAGTTCGCCGATAGTCAGCAATTAGAACCCTTCCAGCACCGATAGATCTGCGACGCCGCGCGCCAAACCGGCCAAGCGCTGCAACAGCGCCAGGCGATTTTCGCGGACGGCCGGCTCGTCGTCCATGATCAGCACCGCGTCGAACAGGCGCGTGATGGCCGGCGCCATGTGGCGCAACGAATCAATAAGTGTCTCCATGGTGCCGTCGTTCGAGGCTTCGGCGGCCGCCAGGGCGGCGGCGGCGGCCTGTTCTTCCGGCAGGCGCAAGTCATCGACCCGCAAGGCGTAGGTCTCCTTCAACGGCCGAGTGATGCGCACGCAGCGGGCATAGGCGTTGAGCAGCGTCTCCCAATCCGCGGCCCGGATGGCGGCGGCCAGCGCAGCCGCGGCCCGACTCGCCGCGTAGGGGTCGTGGGTCTGCTCGGCCAGCACGGCCTTGACGACGCTCGCGGGATGCCCGGCGTCGCGCAGCACGACCTCCAGACGGCCGCCGATGAACGCGAGCACATCCTCTCGTATCATCTCGTTCCAGGCCACGGGCAGTAGCTGCCCGGCCGCATCCAGCCCGGCGCGCAAGTCGAAATGCTGCTCGTTGGCGGTCAGGTTTTCGATGAGGTGCAAGGCCGCCCGCCGCAGCGCGAACGGATCGTTGGAGCCTTTCGGCCCTAATCCGGCGGCGAACAGGCCGGCCAGGCTGTCCAGCCGGTCGGCCACGGCCAGGGCCAGCGCCGCCGGCCCGGCGCTCACCGCCTCGTATTGTCCGGCGATGGCCGCGGCCACTTCCGGCGATTCCCCGCTACGCAGGGCGTAATGACCACCCATCTTGCCTTGCAACGCGGTCATCTCGACAACCATGCTGGTCGCCAGGTCGGCCTTGGACAGGGCGGCAGCGCGCGTGGCCGTGGCCCGTTCGGCCGTGTCCAGCCCCAGCATGCCGGCCACTACGGGCACGAGCTGCCCCAGCCGCCGCGTCTTGTCCAGGAAAGAGCCGAGTTCGGTCTGGAAAGTCAGCTTGCCCAGTTCGGGCACGAATTCTTCCAGGGGCCGTTTGATGTCCTTGTCGTAGAAGAAGGCGGCGTCGGCGAAGCGGGCGCGGATGACGTGCTCGTTGCCGTCGCGAACGATGTCGAGATGTTCGTCGTCGCCGTTGCGCACGGCGATGAAGTGGGGCAGCAGCTTGTCGCCTTTGTAGACTGGGAAATAGCGCTGGTGCTTGCGCATGACGGCCACCAGGGCCATCGGCGGCAGAGCCAGGAAGCGCTCCTCGAACGAGCCCCGCAGGGGCGTGGGCCGCTCCACGAGGTTGGTCACCTCGTCCAGCAGGGCGGGGTCGTCGGGAATGACGCCGCCGACCGAGCGGGCCAGCGCGTGCGCCCCCGCGGCGATGGCCTTGCGGCGCGCCTCCGTGTGCAGGACGATACCGGCATTGTCGATGGCCGCGCGGTAGTCGGCCGCGTGACGCACTTCGTAGGCGGGCGAGCCGTAGGGGCGCAGGCCATAAGTGACGCGCCCGCTGCGCACCCCCGCATAGTCAAAGTCCACGACGGCCGGGCCGTGGAGCGCCAGCAGCCAACGCAACGGCCGGCTGTAGCTGACGTTGCTCGCATTCCAGCGCATCGACTTCTCGAACTTGATGCCGGCGATGAGGTCAGGCAACAAGCCGGCCAGCGCGTCGGTCGACGGCTGGCCCGCCGTGCGCACGAAGGCCGAGACGTAGCGCTTGCCCCCCTCTTCCACGACACTCAGATCGTCGACAGACAGGCCGCGGCTGCGGGCGAAGCCGGTCGCGGCGGGGGTGGGTTTGCCGTCCTTGTCGAAGGCGCGGTCGGCCGGCGGGCCTTTGATGACGCTCGCCACGTCTTCGCCACGTGCGGCCAGGCCATCCACCAGCACGGTCAGCCGTCGCGGCGTGCCGTCGATTTCAAGGCGCGTGTAGCTGAGGCGGGCGGCGTCGAGCATGGCCGGCACAGCAGCACGCAGTTGCGCCAGCGCCGAGGTCAGGTCGGCATGGGGCAGCTCCTCGCTGCCGATCTCCAGCACGAACGGGTCGCCGTCTTCGGGCGTGACGAGTGAAGAGTGACGAATGTCGGCTTCAGACAACTGATCGCTTTTTTTCGTCTTCCAGAGCTTATTCTCGGCAAACGGGTACTCCAGCTTCTGTCGCTGCTCGATGTAAGCGGTGGACACCTTGTGGGCCACGCGGCGCATGCGGCCGAAGTAAGCTGCCCGCTCCGTGACGCCTACGGCACCGCGCGTGTCCAGCACGTTGAACAGTTGGGAGCATTTGAGATTGTAGTCGTGGGCCGGGGCGACCAGTCCCGCCTCCAGGCAGCGCAGGGCTTCGCGCTCGTAGGTATCATAGATCATCTTCAGCGCGTCTACATCGGCCACGTTGAAGTAATATTGACAATGCTCAATCTCGGCTTGCAGCAGCGCGTCGCCATAGGCCACGCCCGCGCCGTAGTCCATTTCCCACACGCTGTTTTTGCCTTGCAAGGCCAGGGCGATGCGGTCGAGGCCATAGGTGATCTCCACCGACACGGGATCGAGATCGACCCCGCCGGCCTGTTGGAAATAGGTGTATTGGGTGATCTCCTGCCCGTCAAGCCACACTTCCCAGCCCAGCCCCCACGCGCCGAGGGCGGGCGACTGCCAGTTGTCCTCTACAAAGCGAATGTCGTGCTCGCGCGAGTTGATGCCGATGGCTTCCAGGCTGCCCAGATAGAGTTCGATGGGATTGCCGGGGTCGGGCTTCAGGATGACCTGTAGCTGGTAGTGCTGCTGCATGCGGTTGGGATTATCGCCGAAGCGGCCATCGTCGGGGCGGATGCTCGGCTCGATGTAGGCCACGTTCCACGGCTCTGGGCCGAGGACGCGCAAGATAGTGGCCGGGTTCATCGTCCCCGCGCCCACTTGCACGTTATAGGGCTGCCAGATGAGGCAGCCTTGCGCCTGCCAGTAGTCCAGCAGACGGAGGATCATTTGTTGGAAGTTCAATTTTTCAGACGACATAGTATCAATAACCAGTATTCAGTAGGCAGTATTCAGTGTCCGGCAGGCCAATTGCGGATTATACCACGGCTCAAAAATTGAGCGCGGATGACGTGGATTTTTTAGGCCAGGGTAATGACATACTCGGTGTGGCCCGGTGGCGCATTCAAATGGAAGATGGCGTCACGATCTTGCGTGGCCCACGCTCGACGTTGTTCTCCTATTGCTATCAGGGTTTTTCAGTGGCCGAGGTATAGCGCCGGATTCTTATCCGGCAGCCGAGAACGAGCTGGGCTGCGGGGCCGGTTAAGAAACCGGCGCTACGGAGAGCAATCGATTACTGAAAAACCCTGCCATTTCTTTGCCCTTCTTGGCCGCCCCCACGCCCCGCGCTACAATCGGCAGAGACAAGGCTATGAATTGGTAAACATCTATGAAACGATTTGGCCGTAAAGGGCAGCTGGCGATGCTCCCCGACTGGATAAGCAACAAGCTGGATGTCCATCTTCTGGAGACGGACCGGCTGCTGGAATTGGCCCAGGCGCAAACGCCGCCCGGCGCGCGCGTGCTGGACGCGGGCAGCGGCGAAGGCCAGTATCGCCGCTACTTTGAGCATACGCGCTACACCGGCGTCGATCTGGCCGTAGGCGACGCACAGTGGGATTATAGCGGACTGGATACGCAGGCCGACCTGTCGCGTTTGCCTTTTGCCGACGGCAGCTTCGACGCCGCCGTCTGTTTCCAGGTGCTGGAACACGTTAACGAGCCGGCGGCGGTCATTTGTGAGATCGGTCGCGTGTTGCGCCCCGGCAGCCGATTTTACCTGTCGGCGCCGATGGCCTGGCACCAGCATCAAAAACCCCACGATTTCTTCCGCTACACTTCCTACGGGTTCGCCCACTTGCTGGAAAAGGCGGGCCTGCGCGTGGTCGAGATGCGGCCGTGGGGCGGCTACTTCTGGTTCTTGTCCTACAACTTCCAGATGATGCACGATCGCCTCTTCCCGCGCGGCGACAACGACCTGGCCTATGCGCTGAAACTGCCGCTCATCCTGCCCGTGTATCTCGTCTTCTTTATCCTGCTGCCCCTGCTGCTGTTCTACCTTGACCGGCTGGACAAGGTGAAAGACCACACGCTGGGCTGGGCCTGCATCGCCGAGAAACTGCCGACCGATGAACACGGTCCAACGCCTGTTTAGCAATACCTTCCTGGCCCTTATCAGCCAAATCGTCGTCAAGGCCGGCAACAGCGTGCTGTTCATCCTGATCGGCCGCTGGCTTGGCCCGGCCGATTCGGGCGCTTTCAGTCTGGGCACGACGTACTTCACGCTGGTCTTTGGGCTATCGGCGCTGGGGTTGCACGAACTGCTGGTGCGCGAACTCACACCGCGTCGCGATCAGAGCCGCCGCTACTTCGCCAATTATCTGGTCTTGCGAGTGACGCTGGCGGTCGCCACCTATGGCCTGTTGCTGCTGGGTCTGCGCCTCTTCCTGCCCTACTCGGAGACGACCAATCAGGTCATCCTCATTTTGGCCCTGGCGGCCATCCCCGAAGCGGCCTTCAGCATTTGCCAGTCCCTGTTCGAATCCCACGAGCGCCTGACGATGCCGATGGTGGCGGCGCTGGCCGGCAGCGCGGTCAAGTTGGCGGCGGGCATCTGGCTGCTGCAAGGGGGGTACGGGGTGGTCGCCGCCGCCTGGGCCGTGCCCGCCGGCAGCGTCGTCAGCCTGCTCTTTTTCCTGCCTGCGCTCGCGCGCCTGTTTCGCAGCACGCCCCAGACGCAGACGGGAAGGGTGAGCGCCGGTTTCCTGCGCGAGCAACTGCGGGCAACGCCCAGCTTCTTCGTCATTCACCTCTTCTCATTGGTCGACTATCAAACCGACGTCTTCCTCATCTCTCTGATGCTAACCGAGGCTCAACTCGGCTTCTACTCCGCCGCCCAGACGATCCTGCTGGCCTTCAATTTGATGCCGATAGCCATCCGCGCCGCCATCTATCCCGTCATGACCCGCTATCATCATACCGCGCCGGACAAGTTGGCTGTTCTGTATGAGAAGGCGACCCATTATTTGCTGGCCCTGGTGCTGCCGATGGCCGCCGGGGTGACGTTGCTGGCTCGCCCCATGATTCGTCTTATCTTTGGCCCCTCCTTCGAGCCGGCCGTGCCCGTCCTGCAGATCTCGATCTGGGCTATCGTGTTCCTGTTCCTCAACGTGCCCAGCGCGCGCTTGCTGCTGATCAATAATTACCAACGCCAGGCAAGCGTCATGTTCGGCATTGCCATGGCGATTAACGTGTCGTTGAACCTGTTGCTCATCCCCCGACTGGGCATCAACGGCGCGGCCGTGGCCCGCACGGCGTCCAATTTCACCCTGTTCCTGACCTTCCAGCTATTCGCTCATCGCCGGATCATGTCGTTGCGCCTGGCCCCGATGCTGGTGCGGCCCCTTGTCGCCACAGCGGTGATGGCCGCTGTCGTATGGCCGCTGCGCGACGCCCTGCTGCCGGGGATCGTCGTGGGCGCCGCCGTCTACGCCGTCACCGCGTTTGCGCTGGGGGTCTTCCCCCGCCGGGACCTGGCCTATTGGCAACAACTGGTTCATTTTCACTCCTGAGGTTCTATGCCTGGTTCCATTCGCCAACTTGCCCTCCGCGCTCTGCCCAAAGCGCCCCTCATTCGCGCCTGGGCGGCCTATTCCCGACGCAAGGCGCAAGGCGCGGCCGGGGCGCTGGCCGCGGCCGGGACGTCGCCCGCCTGGTTAGGACTGGATGCCCTGGTGGCCCTGCAACAAGAATACCCGCTGCGGCCGTCGCGCTACGCCACCGAAGTGGCCGAGATGGAGCAGGTTGCCCGGCAGCGCCAGCGCGAGATGTTGGCTCCGGTGCATGGCGAGCTGGACCAGTTGAACCGTTTCCTCGACCTGGGCATGTGGGACGGGACCAGCTGCTACCTGTTGCAAGAAACCGGCAAGACGGCCGTCGGCATCGACATCCGTGCCGATGGGCTGACGGCCAAGGCCCGCGCCAAAGCTGCCCACTATCTGCAAATGGATGTGGCCGCGCTCGGCTTTGCCGACGACAGCTTCGACTTCATCTTTTCCTATAACTCGATGGAGCATTTTCCCGATCCACGCCGGGCGTTGCTGGAGGCGTGGCGGGTGGTGCGGCCGGGCGGCTACGTCTATCTCAACTTCGGCCCCATTTATTACTCGGCCCGCGGCGCGCACCAGTATGACTCTATCTCCGTCCCCTACTGCGAATGCCTGTTTACCCAAGAGACGATGGACGAGTTTGCCCGCCGCAACAACCTGACGCTGACGGAGCACCGCTGGATGAACGAGTGGCCGGTCAGTCGCTATCGCGCGTTGTGGACGGAAATGGCCGATCGGCTGGAGCGTGTGGCCTATTACGAGGTTTACAACGCCGATCACGTCGAGCTGATCGCGCGGTATCCCAGTTGTTTCAAACACAAGTCCGCGCTCATCGACGACTTCATCGTCTCCAACATTGAGGTCATGTTTCGCAAGCGATAGGCGGCCACATCAGCCACGAATGGGCTGATTTTACTCTGAATCACCCTGCTGACTGCCGGAAATACTCCAAACGGGTGATTGTAACCACCTCTTGCCCCGCCTATACTTCCACTGTAGAAATTCTCGTAGACTCTATGTACGTGTGAGGAGATTCAATATGATTAAGCGACTTTTGCCCGTTTTAGCCCTGCTCATCGTTGCTCTGGTGAGCGTGAGCCTGGTGGCGGCCCAGAACGCCTTGCCGGGTTCCGGTTGGCTTTCCGGCCAGCAGATTCAGAACCTGAGCGAGACCACGAATGGTACCATCGTGTTCACCGCCTACGATCAGCAAGGCAATGATACGTCTTGCGGCTCGAAGAATGCCCCTCCCGGCGGCTCGGTCAACTATCTGACCAATTCTGATTGTAACGTTCCGGCCGGCTTCGTCGGCTCGGCCGTCGTCAGCGCCGATCAACCGATTGCCGCTATTGTCAACGTAGTCAACAGCCCGACCGGCCGCGCCGGCGGCATGTATCGCGGCACCGACGGTGCCGACGTGGCGACGACAATCGCATTCCCGTTGGTGAAGAACAACTTCAACAACCGCAATACCACCCTGTACGTCCAGAACGCCAGCGGCGGCGCGAACAACATTTCCGTCAAGTTCACGATCGAAGGCAATGACTACACCAAGAACTTCACCGGCGTCCCCGCGAATGCGATGGTCGTCGTGACCGGCGCGGATGCCGGCGCCCCCACGGGCAAGTTCGGTAGCGCCACGGCCACCGGCAGCGGCGCGCTGGCCGGCACGGCTCTGGAGCACCAGATCAACGTCCCGGTGGGCGACAACCTGCAAGCCTACACGGCCTTCACGCCCAATAACTTCGACGACGTGGCCTACTGCCCGCTGGTTCGAAACGGCCACACGGCCGCCAATCAGACGACCGGCATCCAGGCCCAGAACGTGAGCGGTTCCGCGCAGCAGATCGAGGTAGTCTATTCCTTCAAGGTTGGGAACGGCCCGACCCAGACCAAGACGGTCACCAGCGGCAGCATCGCCCCGGGCGCCTCGGCCAACTTCTTCTCGGCTGATGCCACCAACGGTATCCCGGCTGGTTCCCTGGGTTCCGCCAAGATCACGGGCAAGGGCGGCGGTAACATCGCCGTTATCGTCAACGACGCGGCCTACAACGTGAACCCGCAGCGCCAGACGGCCTACACCTGCTTCCCGGACAACGGCAAGTCCAACAAGGTTGCTCTGCCGCTCTACAAGGAATACTTCAACGGCAACACGGCCGGTATCCAGATTCAGAATGCCGGCGGGGCCCCGGCCACCGTTACCCTGACCTACACCAGCACGGTGGGCAACAAGGTCGTGAAGTTCTCGCACAACACGCCAATTCCGGCCGGCGCCAGCACCACGTTCTTCGGCGTATCCCAACTGACCTTCCCGGCGGGCATCTCCGTCGTCAGCGGTACACCAAGCGACCTGGTGGGCACCTATGGTGGTGTGGTCATCACCTCTGACCAGCCGATCGTGGCCATCGTCAACGAGGCCCCCGGCGCGCTCAGCGGCGCCCCCTCCACCCAGGACGCCAAGCTCTACGAGGGTTTCAACCAGTAAGCGGATCCTGATTCTTGAGGATTAAAATAGAAGCCACCTTAGGGTGGCTTCTATTTTTGGGGGTTACAGGTAGAATGGATGTTTATGCGACCGAGAATTAATTTACACTTATCGATCTCTTTGTTCGTCACATTTGTGGCAGTTCTGTTGCTGGTAGCTTGCGGCTCCGCCAATCCACCAGCCGCGCCAACCCTCGAAAGCGTGCCGGCCGGCGTCGAAAGCGCGCCGACCGTGGCCCCGGCCGACGCCGGCGGCCAGGGCTATCCCGCGCCTACGGCGTCCTCCGACGAGCCGTATCCGTTCGTCGTGATACCGACTGCCGCGCCAACCCTCACACCACTTTCCTATCCCGCAGTTGAGGAAGTTTTCCAGGAGCCGCGCTTCCACATCGATCAACCGGTATCGGCCGGCGCAACCGACATTACGGGGCAAGCGCCGCCGAACACGCCGCTGGCCGTTCTGGATATCACCTATAACGGCGCAGTCCTGGGCCTGGGTCGCAGCGACGACAGCGGCCGATTCTCTGTGCCGGTTACAGGCCTGATCGAAGGCAATCGCATCGGCCTGGGAATCGGCGAGCTGGCCCCCGGACAGACCATCGAGCAGATGGCCGAGTTCTACTTCCCCTATCGCGGGGAGGGGTTCATGAACGTTCCCAATCTGGGTATCTATTTTGATACGGCATTGGTGACACCCTAGCTCAGCCTTTTACGGGCCTGCGGAGACGACTCTGCAGGCCCGATTCAGCCGCCCATGTCTATCCTCGTCGTCAGTCTGCCCGTCCTGGCCGTCATCTTTGTCGCCAACCTCATCGCTGCGCGGGATGATGAGCGCGCCCGAACCGCTTTCAATCTCCTCTTGTTTATACTCAACCTGGCGCTCCTAATCGCCGGAATCGTCTGGCGCGTGTTGCCGTTGGAAGCGACGCCGCCACAGATGGGATTACAAATGCTTGATCAGGGATTCAGCAGCGGCACTCTGATCGGCATGGGGTTGTGGGGTATGATCGTCACCCTCAGGCCGGTTCGCCTGCGGCTGGCCCGCCTGTTTCCGGCCCTGCGTCCTGAATCACCCGTCCATACCCTGGCGCTGGTAACCGTAGGCTATCTGATCGGCAACGCGGCCTTCTCGCTGGCCCCGGGCGCGCTTGATGCCCTGGCCGAGTCCGGAGTCGAAGCAACCCTGTTCGACGTGCTGGCCCAGCAATTCGTTTTTGTCCTGGCCGCCTTTGTGGGCGTGGGATTTCTGACCCGCCGTGATGGGCCGGCGCTCAAGGAGCGACTGGGATTAGAGCGACCAACGGCCGCCCAGCTATGGACGGGTGTGCGCTGGATGATCTTTTTCGTCTTTCTGCAGGCTTGCATCAGCCTGACATGGTCGCTATTCGACGCGGCACGGGTGGAGCAACTCAGCGGCATCAACGAGTCGTTGCTGGGAAACTTCGATACCGTGTGGGAGTGGTTTCTGCTGGCCGCGTCCGCCGGAGTGGGCGAGGAGGTGCTGTTTCGGGGCGCGTTACAACCCGTGTTCGGCATTTTGCCCACCTCGCTCATCTTCGCCGTATCCCACGTGCAGTATGGCCTGTCTCCGGCGACGCTGGCCGTCTTCTTGCTCAGCCTCATCCTGGGCGTCATTCGCAAGCGCAGCAATACGACCGTGGCTATCCTGGTTCACGCGGGATACAATTTCATCCTGGGCCTTCTGAGCTTGCTGGCCGTCTACCTGGCGCCGTTTGCGCGCTAGACTGCCCCGTTAGCATGCCCCGCGCTGTTTGCTCATTGCCTTCCAGCCTGATATAATCTACGTTGCAGTCGGGGCATGGCGCAGCTTGGTAGCGCGCTTCAATGGGGTTGAAGAGGTCGTGGGTTCGAGTCCCGCTGCCCCGACACTCGAAGACGCTGCGTCAACCCGACGCAGCGTCTTTTGCTTCCTGCCACGAATTAACCAATGAGTAGTCAAGTTCTTCGCGTCCGACGCGCCGTCACCTGGGTATTGTCGATAATCGGCGTCTTTCTGATCATTGGCGCCATCGTGGCGGAGCTATACAAGCTGGGGCCGACGCCGGGCTTCGGCGTCTTGCAGACGCTCGTCTTTTTGCTGGGCATGACAGCACTGACGGTGGCGATCTACCTCCACCTGAGCGCCTTGCGACCGACCGATGCGCCCCCCTCGCTCCAGGCTGAAATCGCCGTGCGCCTTTCGGCCACCGGCCTGGTCTTGTGCTATGTCAGCGGCTTCGCCGACCTGATTCGTATCGGCACCCACGTAGCTCCGGAATTCGACCGGCCGTTCATTGGCCCTCTGCAACTGAGCGGGTTGTTGCTGGGGATGCTTGTGCTGGTTGCCGGGATGCTCCTCTACTACACGAGTCGCGGCCGGCGACCATCATCCTCGATGGAGTTTATTCTCAACGGCAAGAAAAAATAGACGGGTCCGCACCAATCGGAGCAAGCTACTGCAAGCCGCTTAGCTCGAATGGTTGGCTGAGAAGTGTGAACACGGCCGAGGCCGAGCCGATCGGCCGCTGGTAGGTCACGGCAAACTGTAACGTCTGGTTCGGCGGCACGGTCCACGGAAACGGCGGATTCGTCGCCAGCAGCAGATAGTCGGAGCCGGCCGGGGTGCGCAGCGATACGTCTTCCCGCGCGATGACCAGCGGTTGGACGCCGACGTTAGTCACCTGCCCCACGATGATCAGATTATTCAAATCGGGTGTGATCGTCGCTTGTTGCAGAGAGATAACCGCGCTCTGGCCGGCCGCTCCGCCGGCTGTGAATGGTAAAACGCCCTGCACCTCGCTGCCATCGGGCGCGGTAATCGTCCAGGTCAAATTGGGGCTGACCAGGCCGGCCGGTATCTGATAACCGGCCGTGGCGGTAACCGACTGCCCGGCGTTGACGAAACCGCTCAGTGGTGGATAGTTTCCCAGACGGCTGGCAATGGGGTTCAGCGCATATTGATTGCCCAGCTCGTCGGATAAGGTGAACCGATAGGTGCTGGTATCAATCGCCGACAGGCCCACGTTCTGCATCACAAAATCGATCAGGAAGAAGCCGAAACCAACGGGAGCCTCGGGTCGATTAGTCAGGAAAGAACTGGCTTGGGGTGTAAACTGGACTTCCCCCAGTTGGGCCGTTTCGCCCATCTGAATCACGTTGCCGCCGGTCGTCTGCGAAGCCGCGGCCACTTCGTAGCGGCCGCGCACTACCAGCCGGTTGTCGTCATCACTCTCCAGCAGCATGAGCGTAATGCCTGGCGTCTGCTGGTTGAAAACGTTGCGGTCGGTGCTGGCGACGAGATTGCGGCTGTCAAAACTGAACGTGTGGGTGACCCCCTGGCGCGTGGTGACGACCATCTGTTGCCCCGGCGCGAGCGATTCCAGAAAGGTCTGGTTGGCCTCGGAGTCGGCCAGACCAAAGACGTAGTTAACGATTGTACCGTTGATCCAGACGGCCGTAGCCTCATCGACCTCCGGGCTCCACAAGCCGTCGACGCCGATATTCTGTGGCTGCACGGCCCAGCGACGGTCGAGTATGTCCAGCGTGGCCGGCGCGTCGAGCGTGACGGAGATGGTGCCGGAGTCGCTGACGCCGACAATGATGGGCTGGACTGCGGTTTGCTGAGTCGCGTCGGGGAAGGGGGTCGGTTCGCCGGCGGCGGGCGTGCTGCTGCCGGTCTGCTGGTCGCCCTCGCCAAGCATCGGTCGCAGGAGGATAAAGCCCATGATGCAGGCGGCCAACAAGGCAATGACCGCCACAACGCCCAGCAACAAGAGGGCGGGATTGGCGGTTAAGCGCTGTCTGGTGGAAGGAGGCTGCTGATCGGCCGACATATTACTCGTAACAAGACGCCGCAGGCACGCCTGTGGTTCCGCTCCTTACGGGATGCCGATGGGCAGCGGCAACGGGGCCACGCGCACGGCAATATTGGATTCTCCGGGGCCGACAATCTGGCTGAAGCTGAGCAAAGGCACTTCGACGCGCACGGCCCCACTGCTGGGCACAGCCTCGAAGCGCACCGACCCGGCCTGATTCGTATAACCAAAGGCGATGAGACGGCCATTGGTATTGTCGAACAGGGCCACGGCTACATCGATGATGCCTTCGTTGTCTTCCGGCGTGAAATTAAAATTGCTGTCGTAGAAGACGGTCACATTGACCGTGGAGACGCCCAGAGAACCGACCGGCGGTGTGGCTGTGGGCAATGGTTGAATAGTCACTTCGGGGATGACGACCGGCGACGGGGTCAGGATGGCCGATAGATCGAACGGTGTCACCGTCGGGAACGGGGTGATGGTCGGGGCGATGGGTATGACGCCACCGCCGCCGCCCGTTGTGGGAGGCAAGGTGGGCGTCGCCGTGGGCGGCACAGTGGATGTGCAGGCCAGCGTATAGGTGAATTGGGCCGCCTGGGCCAACGGCACCGGGTTAACGGGCCCCACGAGGACGTGGAGCCAGCCGGTGTAGGTGGACGTATACGTCAGCCGGCTGCCTTTGTTGCCGGGTTCCTTGTCGTCGTTGCCCAGTTGCGGGTTGAAATCCTCGCCGTTAGGGCCAAGAAAGATCATGTTGGTATCGGTCACGCTGGAGAGATCAGTTGTCTCGCAGGTAATAGTCGTGCCTGGTTTAACCCAGATGCGATAGAAATCCTGATCCGGGCCTTCGCGAAACGGGGGGACGAAGTTAAAAGCCTGTGATTGGTTCTCGCCAAAGAGGCAGGCAATCGCCAGTTGGCCGTTGGGTTCGCAGGCGTCGGAGCCGGTTCGCGTCGGCAGCAGTGTCGGCGTCGGCGTCGGCGTCGGCTCATCCATGGCGTCGACCATCAGGCAATAGGTTTTGTTGGCCGCGTCGGCCGGGCTTTTATTGACCACGCGCGCGAAATAGATGCCCGTTGTGCCGGCCCGCACGACGACTTGCGATGATAAATTGCCGGGCACGCCACCGAAGTCGTCATTTTCGGCGATAGGCTCGCCATTCTGGTTATATATCTTCAGAACGGTATCAATGCCCGGGGACAGCTGGTCGGTCAGGATTTTGTAGAACGTGCCGTTTTTGACGGCAAAGGCGTAGTAGTCCAGGTCGCCGGGCGGCCACAGGGTGAGCTGGCAGGTGGCCGCGGCGTCGGGCTGAATCTGGTAGGCTTCCTGGAAAGTGTTGTTCGGCTCGGTCAGATCGACGAAGATGGGCGTGCCCGTGGCGGCCGTGGGGCGAGGCGTGGCCGTTGCCAGGTCATCATCGGTGATGACTAGTGTGGCCTGTGAAGTGCCTATATTAGCCGTATTCGGCGTCTGTAACTGGAGAATCAGGTTGACAGTCTCGTTCGGCTCATTCAAGATGTTGTCGTTGTTGATCGTGACTTCAAACGTCTGGGTATTCTGAGTCGAGTTCGTAAAAGTCAATTGTCCGGATTTGGACACGTAATCTCCACCCGCACCTTCCGTCGCCGTTCCGGGCACCGTGATGTAGGTGACGACGACGTCTTCGCCGGACGCCGGCGTCAGGGTCACGCTGACGCTGATTACAGCCGGCCCCTGGTTTTCAGCCACGGTGTAGACAGTGTTGACGAAGCCCACTGTGGGTTTGGTTTGCTGGGCAGGAATGGCGCGAACGGAAGGGGGGTGAGACGCCGCGCTCAAGTAGGCAATAAGAACCGCCGCACCCAAGAGGACAAAGGGAGATTGTCGCCAAATCCGCGCACGTGTGATGCGTTTAATCATGTGCCTCTGCATTGGTCCCCACGCGACTGTATCGTCACCAGGACAGACCGATTATAGGGCCACAATAACCGGCTGGCAAATCGCCGGCCGCCCATGCCTTCCCTGAATACAAAACAGCCGGGAAATACTCATCCCGGCTGTCCTGCAAACCATGTGATCTGGGTATCAAATCGCTCTAGAGGCCATTGCCGTTCAGGCTCTGGGCGTTATCGAGGACCTGATCGACCAAACCGTAGTCACGGGCCTGAGCCGCGGTCATGTACAGATCGCGGTCGGTATCTTTCTCGATGCGCTCAATCGTCTGGCCGGTGTGATGGCTGAGAATGCCGTTCAGGTCGGTGCGCAGCCGCAGGATTTCCTGGGCCTGGATGGCGATGTCCGACGCCTGTCCGCGCGCGCCGCCCAGCGGCTGATGGAGGTGGACGGTGGCATTGGGCAGCGCGTAGCGCATGCCGTGGGTGCCGGCGGCCAGCAAGATCGTGCCGAAGCTGGCCGTGAAGCCGACGGCCACCGTTGATACCGGGCATTCCACTTGCTGCATGGTGTCATATATAGCCATCCCGGCATACACCTGCCCGCCGGGTGAGTTAATGTACATGCGGATAGGCTTTGAGCTGTCTTCGCTGGCGAGCCACAACAACTGGGCCACCGTCAGATTGGCGATCTGATCGTTGATGGGCGTCCCCAAAATGATGATGCGCTCTTTCAGCAAGAGCGAGAATATGTCATAGGCGCGTTCCCCCCGGCCGGTCGATTCGACCACCATGGGTACAAGCGCTGTTGGAATATCGAACATAACTGCTTCTCCTCGAACCTGACCGCCGCCGGCCATAGGGCCGGTGCGGAAGACGGTAAAGCGCGTCGCAGGACGCCGGTCGATTGAGTATATCCGGCGACCATTAGATTCCCGTTATTCTTCTTCGTCGGCCGCCTCGTCCACCAAGGTATCCAGATCGGGCGCGTTACCGCTGAAAATAGCCCGCACGCGCTCGTAAGCCTTATTGCTCAGGACCTCGCTACTAATGAGGTCAAATCCCTGGCCGCTACGATAGTAGCTGCGCATGCTGTCGCGCAGGCCTTCGTTGTCAAAACGGCTGACTCGCTCTTCGATCACGTGGTCGATATCGGCCGCCCCCACCCGCAGCTTCTCATCGAGGATGAACTGGCGCAGCGCCAGCTGGTGGCGCAATTGATCTTCGGCGTTTTCGCTGAAGTCGGCGCGCAGATTCTCCTCCGTCATGCCCTGGAGGTTTAGATAGTCTTCGTATTTCCACCCGCTGCGGGTCAGGCGGCTTTTGAAATCCTCGACCATATCGTCGATCTGCGCCTCGATAGCCGCCGGCGGATAGACCATCGTGGAGTTCTCGATCAGATGATGGATCATGTCGTCGATGGCTTTTTCCTTGATGGTGCTCTCGGCCTCTTTGGTCAGATCGCCCTGCAGGGCGTCGCGCAATTCGTCGAGCGTTTCATATTTGCCCTCCAGCTTGGCCAGTTCGTCGTCCAGCTCCGGCAACTCGCGCTTCTTGACCTCCAGCACCGTGATATCGAAAGTCGCCTCGCGGCCGGCATATTCCTCATCATGTTCATAGGGGTCGGGGAACGTGAAGCCGAACTGCTTCTGATCGCCAACGGCCATGCCAACCACGTTGTCGACAAACGGAGTATCGGGAAACAGGGTCTTGTCGTCGAGCAGGATATCCAGGTGTTCTTCCTCGAACAGAGTTTCGCTCTTGGCCGCGTTTTCATCAGCTCCGCCTTCCTCGACCGAGCCTTCCTCCGCCTCAGGGTCAGCAGGGCGCGGGGCCAGCTTACCGCTGCCGGCGATAGCCACCACGTCTCCGGCCTGGGCGGGCCGGTCGACGGCTTCGATATTCTGGTGGCGCACGCGGACGTATTCCAGCGCCTCATTGAGCGCTTCGTCCGTCACCGCGGCATCCTCAACGTCCTGTCGAATTGTCCGGTAATCGCCCAGGACAACCGTGGGGGACAAGGGAACGGTAAACGTGAACACGACCGGGCTGGTCTCGATGTTTTCCAGCGTCGGCCGCGCGTAGGGCTCGATGTTCTCCTGTTCGAGAGCTTCCTCGAACACCGGCTGCACCAGGTCCTCGACGGCCTCGGCGCGCAGTGTGTCCTCGCCGATGCGGCGCACGAGCACGTCATAGGGGGCCTTGCCGGGCCGAAAGCCCGGCAATTGAACCTCACGCGCCAACTGGCGTGCCTTCACTTGCATAGCCTTGTGAACTCGTTCCTCATCTACTTCGATGGTCAATGTCAATTGCCGACGATCATCTTCGGCCGTTTGAATGGTTAGCGTCACAGCGATACCTCTTGAATAAAAAAGCGTTGCCGCAGCGCAACGCCTTGGATTTTAGTAATGGGGATGGAGGGACTCGAACCCACACGCCTTTCGACACATGATTCTAAGTCATGCGCGTCTGCCAATTCCGCCACATCCCCGACAGAGCAACTTATATTATAGCTCACCCGTCGGCGTTGCCAAAATCCCGCGCCGTGCTACTCTAGAATCAAAAGACTTGGCCGGCGACGGCTTGCGACCACGTCTCGGGGCCGCCGGATCCCAGGTCGCCAACCTCAAGGAATTGCCCATGACCACGCTACTTGCCAGAAATGCCCGCTTATTCGTGACGATGGATAACGAACGCCGCGAGATTGCCGGCGGAGGGGTGTTTGTGCGCGACAACGTTATCGAGGCCGTCGGCCCCAGCGAGACGTTGCCCCCCACGGCCGATACCGTCATCGATCTGCGCGACCACGTCGTCTTGCCCGGCCTCATCAATACCCACCACCATCTCTACCAGAGCCTGACCCGCGTCATCGCTCCGGACGCCGACCTCTTTACCTGGCTCAAGACCCTCTATCCTATCTGGGCCAACCTGACCGACGAAGCCGTCTACGTCAGTACTATCACGGGCCTGGCCGAGTTAGCCCTGTCGGGTTGCACGACCAGCAGCGACCACCTCTATATCTTCCCTAACGATTGCACGCTGGACAGCCAGATACGCGCCGCGGCTGATATCGGGGTGCGCTTCCACGCCGCGCGCGGCTCTATGTCCCTGGGCGAAAGCCAGGGCGGCCTGCCGCCCGACCGTGTGACCGAAGACGAAGCGTTTATCTTGCGCGACAGCCGCCGGCTCATCGAGACCTATCACGACGCCGCGCGCCATGCCATGACGCGGGTGGTGCTGGCCCCTTGTTCGCCTTTCTCCGTCACGCCCGACCTGATGCGCGAATCGGCGGCCCTGGCCCGCGCCTATGGTGTGCGGCTGCACACACATCTGGCCGAGACCATTGAGGAAGAAGCATTCTGTCTGGAGACGTTTGGCCTGCGCCCCGTGCCTTATGTCGAATCGCTGGGCTGGACCGGCGATGACGTGTGGCACGCCCACTGCGTTCACATGAGCGCGGGCGAGATCGATCTGTTTGGCCGCACGCGCACCGGCGTGGCCCATTGCCCGTCAAGCAACATGCGCCTGGCGAGCGGCATCTGCCGCGTGCTCGACCTGCGGCGTGCCGGCGCGCCGGTCGGGTTGGGCGTCGACGGATCGGCCTCCAACGACGCGGGCCATCTGCTGGCCGAGGCGCGCCAGGCCATGCTGCTGCAGCGCGTCGCGCCGGATCGTTATCTGTCGGAAGCGCCGGGCGGCCGGGGCGGGTTTGCGGGCCACGCGGCCGCCCTGTCGGCCCGCGAGGCGCTGGAGATCGCCACGCGCGGCAGCGCGGCCGTGTTGGGGCGCGACGACGTGGGCTATCTGGCCCCCGGCATGAGCGCCGACTTCATCGCCCTGAATCTGAATCGCGTCGACTACGCCGGGGCATGGCACGATCCGGCGGCGGCCGTGCTGTTTTGTGGCCCGCGGGGCGTCGATTGGTCGGTCATCAACGGGCGGGTGATTGTGAAGGAAGGGCGGCTGACGACCGTCGATCTCGAGCAACATTTGCCGCGCCACAACGCTATCTCGCGAGCAATGATCGAGCAGGAATAATGTGGCCACATTATAGACCTGTGACGGGCCGGCGATAGCGATACCGGTCGGGCGAGAGGGGAACGCTGGCCTGTCAGGTCTCTCTGTCATCACCTTTGAATGTGAAGCCCGTCGATAAGGGCGGGATAACCAGCTCCAGCCGCATTCCAGTAGACCGAGACCGCGCCGCCCGGCGCAACGGCCAGCACGGTTCGGTTCGTCCCGGCCACACCCTTGACGTTGAAATTGTTCATCACCGACAGGTAGAGGGTCATCGTGGCTCCGTCATACCACGCCGACGTTACATCCTCGACCGCCATACCGGCCAACGTAGAACCATCGAATGCCATCTGCCACGTACCGGCCGTCGTCGCGCCGAGGCTCGTCGGCGTGAAGGCCAATAAATCCTCATCGGCGGCCTTGATCGATTGATTGCCGTTCTTGACCGTCGCCGCGCCAATCGTGCTGATGAGCAGCGCGCCGTCCGGCTGCATAGCCAGCGCGTCTATTTTCTCGCCCGACGTCGACAGCGCCACGTCCGACCCGTCGAAGTACGGCTCGAAGTAACCGGCCGTCATCGCGCCGGTTTGGGAGGGCACAAAGCGGGCTATATCCTGGGGGTCAATGGTAAAGGGGACGCCGCCCTGATCCAACGGTTTTACGCGCGCCTTAAAGGCCAGCAGTATTGAGTCGTCCTCCAGAAGGACAAAATCGCTGAGTGCTTTGGTGATGCCTACGTCGGAGGCATCGAAGTAAACCGACCAGGCATCGATGGCGTTATCGTAACGCAAGATGTCACCCGGTGAATAGGCCAGCCCGCGCACATTACCGGCTTTCACTGTGGTGAGGTAGAAAGTCGCCAGCGGCCCGGACGTCGTCCGGGCATTGATGAAGGTGCAGGTCACCACCTCGCCCGGATCGAGGACGATGTGGGCCGGGTCATTGCCGTCATCATCCCCCACGCAGGCGGCGCTAGAGACGGCCCAGCCGGGCAGGGGCGCTTCGGTCACACTGTGAATCGCGCCGGGCGACAGGTAGCCGGAATCGTGGCTCTGGCCGTGGCTCAGGCTGAAGTTGCCATAGGTCGCAGCGAAGCTGAATGTGCCAGGTGTGTTCGGCGGGTCAGTCTGCTTGAGGACAGTGATGCGGCCCATCTTGCGGTGGGTAAATGAGCAGGTAACTGAGTCGCCGGCCTCCAGCAAAAGGGCATTGGGGGCATCACCGTTATCGCAAACGGCGGCTTGTTCCCAGCCCGTGGGAGCTGTCGCCGTCAGCGAATATGCGCCGGGGCCCACGATGAATACCCGGCTGTCGCCGCCCATCGAGAAAGTCTCACCGGGATCAAGCGTAAAAGCGAATGACTGCGGGTCGCCGTCCGGCTCAATGGCGTTGGTGACGACGAGTCGCGGCTGCTGGGAACTGCTGAAGGTGCAGGTGACCGTCTCATCGGCGGCGAGGCCGATAGCGTCGGGTGAAGAGCCGTCGCTGCACGTGGCTATTGTCACCCACCCATCCACCGGCTCGGGGGCGAGGGAATAGACGCCGGCCTGCAGGAAGCCGGATTCCTGTTGCAAGCCGTCGGACAGGGTGAAAGTTGTTGGGGCAAAGCTGGCCGTATAGTTGAACGCTTGGGATGCGCCGGCGGGAAAGGCTATTTGGGCGACGATGATGCGGCCGATGTGGGGCAGCTCGTGGGCGCCGATATCAGGTGGGCCACTCATTGCGCGTGACTGGTGGTAGAAGTCATCTGACACCTGGGCCAGGGCTTGCCCCCCATCGAGTGCAGGTGATTCGTAAGTCAGGCGATAGTCGTCGGGTTCAGGTGCCACGCCTTTGGAAGGCGGGGTTGGCGTCGGGTCGGCCAGTTTTGGGTTGCCGACCACGCGACCCGGCTCTCCGGCAAACCACGAGGCGGGCGGGGCGACGTTGTACAGATTGTGCGCCACGGTGAAGGTGGCGAAATCGGCGTTGGCTCCCTGCACGCGCAGGATCGCGCCGGGCGTATTTTGCAGGATGAGGTTATTGATGAAGCTGGAGTCGGCGTATGACGCGCCATCGTCGAGCAGGATATTGTTGACGCCGTTGGCCGACTCGCCGCGCGCGTTGGCGAACGTGTTGTTGGCTACCAACGCGCCATTTAATCCTCCGCCCGCTCGCTGGGTGGATACGCCGAAATTATTACTGCACCCGATGACGATGTTGTTAATGATGATCTGCCCGGAGCTGAGCGGCGGAATCGTTTCCTGCGGCAAAAAGCTCTCATCGCGTACCTGTATTCCCGGGGCCGTGGTGTAGTAGATCGATGCCCCCTTGCGCATGAACGCCGGATCGTTCGTGCAGTAGATCAGGTTGCCGCGAACGAGGGGGTTGGTGGTTGAATTCAGGTACAAATTGGCGTGGTAGTTATCGTAGACGACGTTGTTTTCCAAAACAACGTTCTCGCTGACCCGACCGGCCACCAGACCTTCGCCGTAATTGTTGTAGATGTAGTTATCTCTGGCCGTGGCGTCGGTCGTCTCGATGAAGGCCAGCGCGCTGCCGCCGATGGGATCGCCGCTCACGTAGATATGACCGCTGGAATCGAGCCACGCGGCCGTCAGGTCATCTGTGAAAGGATTGAAGGGTATCTGGTCGCCGTCGAAGTAGAGCGACCACGTAGCCGATACCTCGTCGAACGCGGCCAGGTCTTCCTTGTCAATTGACAAAGAGCCGATAGTGCCATCGGCCGCGGTGCTGATCAGCAGCTGCCCGTCGGGGGCGCGATCCAGCGCGTCGATATTGGTGTTGGCCGACAGACCCATTTCCGCGGCGCTTTTGTAGAACGAAAAGCTGCCGCTGGTGATCCGATCCCACTGGTCGACGGCCGCCGGCGAAAAGCGCACCAGGTCGCCGCCCCCGACCGCGGTTGCCACGCCTTCTATCGACACCGTCGTCTGGCCGGCGAAGCTCATCAGAATAGGCGCGCAGCCGGCACAGGGCAATGATTCCGGCGGGACGCTCTCGATCTGGAAGGCGTCGACGAGCGCTCCCGCCGGCAACCCCAGCGCCCCCCCATCAAAGTAAAGCGTCCATTTGTTGACGGCCGGATCGTGAAACAGAATATCTTGCCCGTTATAGGTGATTGATTGCCCGGTGGCGCTGAAATCCGGGCCGATGGTGCCGTTTTTGTCGGCCTTTATGGAGCCGGCATAAATACGCGAGGTGGTTCCGTCGGTATTGAAGGTGAGCGCCAGCCCATTCAATGACGATTCCGGCAGGTCGGCCTCTTTGCCGCTCCAGAAAGGTGAGTTCCACAATACGTCCGGGTTGAATGACCAACCGGTGGGACCGCTGCCGTCGCGCTCGCCGCGGTAGATGACCGGGACGTATCGGGCCTTGAGGAGGGTGTTGTAGATCTGGTTATTTTCGATGACCACATTGCTCAGTTGCGTGTTGCCCCGCACGACGATCCCCGTCGTCCAATGGTCGTGGATGGACGAATTGCGAATCGTGACATGGCTCGCGGCCACATCCAGACCGCGGCCGCTCGAAAAGCGAACGTCAAACCCGTCGAATACGGTGCCCGCGGCCTGTATTTCCACGAGCGCCAGGTATTGTTGCGAAGGAAGCCCGCCCGGCAGACGCTTGTTGCCGTCGATGATCGGCGTGCCGTCGCCATAGGCGATCAACGTGCGCCCCGGTTTATCGCTGGTAATCTGAAGCGCCTCCTGATAGATGCCTCCGCGAACGCAGATAGTCATGTAATTGGCGTTTATGGCGTTTTGAATACTCTCGCCGGGCCCGACAACCACGTCGCAAGCTCCAGGATCGAAGGCGTTGCTCCGGCTCCGTTCGGCTCCAACCGCTTGCAGACCGGTCAGCGACAAGAAGACGGCAAAAAATGCGTATAACAATACAATCACGCGGCGGTTTAGTACTTTCATATTGTCGGCCTTGATAATTCATTGTAAACCGCTACCGTTACAAACAAAATAACCACGAAGGCTGAGTATCTGTCAGCCTTCGTGGTCATCATTGTTCACTCGCCCGCGGAATTGATCTTAAGGATTCATCTTGATGTGCAAGCCATCGATCGGCCCCGCGTAGCCCGCGTCGGCCGCGTTCCAGAACACGAACGGCGCGCCCGTGCCGGGAATAGCCAGGATCGTTTGCATGTTACCCGACTGGCCGCCCACGGTGAAGGCACTCATCAAGGCGACGTAATGGGTGTTGGTCGCGCTGTCGTGCCACGCGGCGGTGATGTCTTCGGCCTTGAGCCCGCTGATGGTCGACCCATCCAACGCCAGCGACCAGACGCCGCTGGTGTTTGTCCCGGTCGAGGTGGGGGCGAAAGCCAGCAAGTCTTCGTCCATGGCGGTCACGGTCTGTCCCGAATTTTTAACCGTCGCCTTGCCGTAGGTGCTGATCAGCAACGTGCCGTCGCTGTTCAGGGCCAGCGAATCGATCTTCTCGGACGAGGCAGATAAATCGACGTCGGAACCGTCGAAGTAGATTTCCCACGATCCGCTTGTGGTGGTGCCCAGGCTGGTCGGGTTGAACCGCACCACGTCGGACATCAGCGAAGTGAACGCGCCGCCGGGGCCGTTGAGGTTGATCTTGCCGTTGAGAACCATGAGGATGGCCGCGCCGTTATCCACGATGGCGAAATCGTTGATCGGCTTGTTGATGCCCACGTCTGAACCGTCAAAGAAGAGCGACCACGTGCCGGTCACCCCATCGTAGGCCACGATGTCGCCTTTATTGTAATCGACACCGCCTACGGTGCCGGGCTGGTAGGTCGCCAGGTAGACGGTGGCGTTCAGGTCACCGCCGCCTCCGGTAGATTCCTTGCGATTGACGAAGGTGCAGGTCACGGTCTCGCCCTGGCTGAGATTGATGGAACCCGGCGCGCTGCCGTCGCTGCACGTGGCCGAATCTTGCACCCAGCCGGCGGGCACGGTTTCCGAAACCTGATAGACGCCGGGTTCCACGTCGGCCGATTCCTGGCCGTTGTGCGTCAGTGAAAACGCGCCGGCGAAGTTGCTGGCGAACATGAAACTTTGAGGATCATTGGGGGGGATCGTTTGTTTGATGACGATAATGCGCGTGACCGGCTCGCTTTGCTCCTCGCTGGCGAATGTGCAGGTGACGGTTTCTCCGGCGCTTAGAGCAATCGACGCCGGCTGTGAGCCGTCGCTGCAATCGGCCGACGTGATCCAGCCGCTGACCGGCGTCATGGCGACGCTGTAGGTCCCCGGATTCAACTCGCCGGAATCGTAAGTTTGCCCGTCGGTCAGCTGGAAGCCGCCCGGCGCAAAGCTGGCGGTGAAGCTGAACGATTGCGACGAACGCTCCGGCGTGGTCGTGGTCACCACCAGGATGCGCCCGGTGGTGGGCTGCGTCGAGCCGCCGTATTCATCCGCGCCGATGTCGAGCGCGCCGTTACGGCTGTCCTTGAAGAAGTCTTCCGTCACCTGGCTCACGCCCGTTCCGGCGTTGATGGCCGGGGAGCTTTGTTGCAGTCGATACCCGTTAGCATCGGGAACGCTGCCCTTCACAGGCATGACCGGATTGGTCAGCTTCGGGTCGCCGACAATGCGGCCGCTTTCGCCGCCGGGCCAGTTTTTGGATGGGGCTACGCTGTAGAGATTATCGGCCAGCGTAAAGGTGTCCATGTTTGGCGTCCCCAGGTTCACCAGCAAATGGGCGCTGGCTGCCCCGGCCACGGTTTGCAGGATCAGGTTGTTGACGAACTTGCTGTTCTGCAAGCTAACGTTCCCCTCGATGAGCACGTTGTTGGGGCCGGAGCCGCTGTCGCCGCGCGCGTTCACGAAGGTATTGTTGGCTATCACGGCGCCATTGAGGCCGCCGCCGGTGATCTGTGTGGCAACCCAGAAGTTGTTGCCGCAGCCGACGACGATATTATTGATGATGACCTGACCCTGGCTGGGCGGCGGTTTGACGCTCTGCTTGGGGTAGCTCTCGTCGCGCAGGGTGATGCCCGGGGCGGGCTTCGGCTTGTTGACGCGCCAGAAGTCGCGGTCGTCGGTGCAAAACACGAGATTGCGACGCACCATCGGGTTGATCGTGGTCGATAGATAGATGTTGGCATGCTTGTTGTCGTAGGCGACGTTGTCTTCAAAGACAATATTCGTCGTCCAGCGACCGGCCACCAACCCCTCACCGAGATTGTTATAGATGAGATTGCCGCGGGCCGTGCTGTTCTTCGTTTCGATGAACAGCAGACCACTGCCGCCTTCGTGGGTGCCACTGTTGATGCGCAAATTGTCGTAGACGGCATTGTTTTCGATCAGGATGTTCTCGGCATCCTGCGCCTCGCTGCCGTTGACGATGATGCCCATGTCCCAGCTATCGCGCACGATGTTGTTGCGAATCGTCACGTTGCGGATGGGCTGGTTCGACTGGCCATACTGGGCGACGACGATGCCACGCGCGTCCGAATTGCGCACCTCGAAACCGTCGACGATTGCGTCGCTGGCGTTGACCTGGATCAAACCCTGATACGTCTTCGTCGGCAGATTATTCTGCCCGTCCAGCACCGGCTTGTCGCCCGGATAGGCCATCAGGATGATGCCCGATTTCTGATGACTGAGCGTCACCTCTTCGTGGTAGACGCCGGTTCGCACGCAAATGACGGCGCCGTTTTGGGCATTATCGAGGGCGAGCTGAATTTTCTGCCCGGCATTGACGACGACTGTGCAGCTTGCCGCATTGTTGACGACGGGGGCCAAAAGTGACCTCCCGGCCGCCCCACTATCCGCCAGGACTCCTCCAGCCATAATCGTTAGGGCCAAGAGGACGAGCAGAGATAATCGTCTGAGGGAGTTCCTATTCATTCCTATACTCCTAGTCGTTAATTTCATTGAAGCGGGGATTCGACGATTGCTTGCTGACGAGAAAGCAATCCGGTTCCACTACGATTCAATTTTACGGTACACGATTCCCGATTTCCGGTACCATTCCGATACAAGGGCATCATTGCCTGTGGCAATATTATTGGCCACCCGCATAGTAGGATAAGCTATGAATGGCTACATTGCTTGATGGTGGCGTGAGTAAATCATAAATATCTGTCGGCCCGGTTAGTACTATGGTCACGTATTTGTGCCGCAAGGGTTGACAAAAGGCCTAACGTTAAAAGGGGATATAATCACCATGCGTTTGATCAGTAATGGTATTCTGACGGACTACAAAGGTAGAGTGTTTCTGCAACAAAGCGGAGAGACATCCCTTGCACCTGTTCACCGACCGTTGGAGCCGGGCAGCTTGCCCACCCAAACGCTGGATCGCGCGTTTCGCGAAGACACTTCGTTAATCGTCATGCCCGTCAGATTAACCGGCCTATACTATGATGGGGGCGTGCCGGGCGGCGAGTTGACCTTCTGCTTTCGCTGCACGATGCGCGGCGGGGATTTGAAGGTCCCCAGCGGTGGACAACCGGCCGGATTTTTCGATTGGCCGCTACAGGCGGGTGGTCTGTCGCCAAAATACAGCCTCATGGTTGATGATGCTGTTCACCACGCGGGCGGGCCGCCGATCCTGAAAGCGGCAGAAGGCGGGCTAAGCGCCAGGCTTGGCCGTCTGTTCGCCCGGCAGACCGTTGAGAGCGATGCTGAACCGTGGGCCGTCGCCGTTCGATTGACCGGCACAGCGAGCGCCGACGCGATTGAATGGGCCGTGGAGCCGGACGAGAAACAGCCAACCGCTGCTATCCCGACCGACCCGGCAAAACCCCCGTGGGAGACGGCCGCGCGCGTTCTGGCACACAACCATTCGGCCGATCGCGGGTCACACCTCCGGCTTGCGCGAGTCGAGATGGCCTCCGAGCGCCGGGCGCTGACACTGGTATTTGCTGCGGCGGCCGGGCGAGCCGACTTTCGCCGTTCAGGTGTATAAACCCGACGACAACAAGGCGTGGTTCTGTGCCGCCCTCATAGACTATCGTTTGACCTCATCGGTTGCCGCTTCCTCGTCGTATCAGCCACTTTTCTATCTCGATTGCCCAAAAGCCAATACTACCGACGGCAATCGCAACGAGCAGATCGCGCGATGCCAGAGGGACGATCTGGAAAAACTGCTCCAGAAATGGTGCGTACAGCACCAATAACTGCAACGCCACCACAAGGGTAGCCAGAGCCAGCAATGTGCGGTTCGTGCCCGCGCCCAGAGCGAAGAAAGACTCGCTCCCGGAGCGCGAGGCCAGGGCCTGACCCACTTGCAAGAAGGCCAGCGTGGTGAAGATCATCGTTTGCCAGGTGCGATCGGCCGGGTTGGCCGGGTCAAAGTAGGCCCAGCCGACCAGCAGCGCCACCACGCCGACCAATACCCCGACCCACAGGACGTGGACACCTAACCCGTCGCTAAATAGACCTGCCTGAGGATTCCGCGGCGGCCGCCGCATGGTGTTCTTCTCGGCCGGCTCCACCCCCAGGCCCAATCCCAATAGCCCGTCGGTCAGCAGATTGAGCCACAGTAGTTGCAGCGGTTGCAGGGCAACGGCCGCGCCGGCTCCCATGAGCAAAGGCGCAAGCAACATTACCAATACCTTGCCCACGTTTCCGGCGATGGAAAACTTGACGAACCGCCGGATATTGTCGTAGATCACCCGCCCCTCTCGCACGGCGGCCACGATGGTGGCGAAGTTGTCGTCGAGCAACACGATATCCGACGCCTCCTTGGATACATCGGTGCCGGTGATGCCCATCGCCACGCCGATGTCCGAGCGTTTCAGAGCGGGCGAGTCGTTGACGCCGTCGCCGGTCATGGCAACGATATGACCTTTTTTCTGCAAAGCCTCTACGATCTGCAACTTGTGGGCCGGGGTTACGCGCGCATAAATCGAAACCTCGTCGACAGTGGCCTCCAACTCCTCGGCCGACAACGTGTCGAGCATCTGGCCGGTCTTGACGCGACCATCATCGCTGATGCCCAGATCGTAAGCAATGAAACGAGCCGTAAGTGGATGGTCGCCGGTAATCATGATGGGCCGGATGCCGGCCGATTTGGCCGTGGCCACGGCCGCCTTGACCTCTGGGCGGGGCGGGTCAATCATCCCGATCAGCCCGATGATGGTCAGGTCGCGCTCCAGTGACTCCTCCGGCCGGTCGATCCATTGCGCGCTGATTCCCAATACCCTCATACCGTTTTGGGCCATTTGCTCGTTGGCCTGCTGGATGCGCTCCCGCCAGCCGTCATCGAGCGGCTGAGGTTCGCCCCCGACCCAAATATGACTGCTGATGTCGAGCATCCCGTCGACCGCCCCCTTGGTGAACGCTACGTACTGCTCGTCGGGTCGCAAGCCGGCCGCCCGCAGGCCGATCAGCGCCTCGGGTAGCCTGCCCAGGTCGTCGGGCAGACGGTGGACGGTCGTCATACGCTTGCGCTCCGAGTCAAAAGGCAATTCGCTGACACGCGGCACGTCGGCCAACAGCGCCTCCCGGTCTAAACCAGCCTGACGCGCGGCGACGAGCAACGCGCCCTCGGTCGGGTCGCCCACGACGGCATAGCGGCCGGTCTCCGAATCGGGCTGGAGCGCAGCGTCATTACAAAGCGCCCCGCCGGCCAATGCCAGACCAATAGCCGGTGGTTGTTCGGCCAATCTGACCGGCGCGACCGCCGGCCCCGAAAGGGCGGGTGCGGGGTGAGGATGCGACGTCCCGACCAGTTCCAGGTAATGGCCGGCCACGTCGATGACGGTAACCGTCATCCGGTTTTCGGTCAGCGTCCCGGTCTTGTCGGAGGCGATGATCGTCACCGCGCCGAGCGTTTCGACGGCGGGCAGCTTGCGAATGAGGGCGTTGCGGCGCAACATTCGTTGCGCGCCCAGCGCCAACGTCACCGTGACCACGGCGGGAAGTCCTTCGGGCACGACGGCCACGGCAACACTGACGGCCGTCAGGAACATGTCGCGCAGGTTTTCCTGGAGCGCCAGGCCAATGAGCATGACCAACCCGGCCACGACAACGCCGACGAGGGCCAGCAGCTTGCCCACGCTGTCCAGCCGCCGTTGCAGAGGGGTGGATGATTCTTCCACATCCTGGATGAGGGCCGCGATCTTGCCCAACTCGGTTGCCATGCCCGTCTCCACCACGACGGCCGCGCCCCGCCCATACGTGACGGTTGTGCCCATATAGCCCATGTTGATGCGGTCGCCGAGCGGCAGCGCGTCGCCGACGAGAGCGGCTGTGTCCTTTTCCACAGCCTCCGATTCGCCGGTCAGCACCGCTTCCTGAATACGCAGATTGACGCTTTCGACCAGGCGCACGTCGGCCGGTATGGCGCTGCCCGCCTCCAGCAAGATGAGGTCGCCGGGGACCAGTTCGCGAGCCGACAGCTCGCGCCGCGACCCGCCGCGCACGACGCGCACCACGGGCATGGCCAACTTCTTGAGCGCGGCCATCGCCTGTTCGGCGCGATACTCTTGGACAAAGCCAAGCAAGCCGAACAAGATGACAATGGTAGCAATGGCTATGGTCTCGGTCGCTTTGCCCAACAAGCCGGAGACGACGGCCGCGGCGATCAGGATGAGTACCATCGTGCTGGTAAACTGTTGCCAGAGAATGCGGAGTGGGGGCTTGCCGCCGCGCTCGATCAGCTCATTTGCTCCGTGCTCCACCAATCGCTTATGGGCATCGGCCTCACTTAATCCGCTATGGGTATCCGCCGACAGGCGAGCGGTCACTTCTTCAATCGTTTGTAAGTGCCAGTTTGACATAAAAACTATACTCTGTACCTTGTTAGTGCGCATCTCAAGGGATGGCGCCTAATATTCTAGAAAGGCGGCTACCCAATTACAATAGCCATCGTCACGTCGGGCCTAAGAACGTGCCGGCCGGCGAGCTTTGATCAGACAATTACCAGTGGTTCTGATAGACTAAAGCACATGGATGCTCGTCTGGAAACCCTGATCACAGCCGTGTTGTCGAGCGCCAAATACCGGCACGTCAGTCCGGAGTTCGTGCGGGCCATTGGCGCACGCGAGTTGGCGATCCGGCCAAATTTGAAAACGGCCGTCAAGGCGACCAAGAATGCCTTGCACCAGGCGGGTGGGGCCTTTCAGGACGCGCCCATTGACTATGCTCGCGCGCTGACACGGCTGCGCGAGACCGCGGCCGGCGGCCCATCGAGTTCTGCTTTTCGCGACGCTTGCCGGGTCGTCATGGCCGCCCACACGTCCACCCGCGAGCGTTTGCTCATTCTCGACGATTTCTATACTCGCCTGCTGGCCGGGCTGCCGACATCGGGCCGCGTGCTCGACATCGCCTGTGGCCTGAATCCGTTGGCCCGTCCGTGGATGCCCCTCGCGCCGGACACTGAGTACGTGGCCTATGACATCTACACCGACCAGATCGACTTCCTGAACAGCTTTTTTGCACTGGCCGGCTATGCGGGTCGGGCTGAGGTGCGCGACGTGATCGGCTGCCCGCCCGACGAGCCGGCTGACCTGGCGCTCATCCTCAAGACGCTGCCTTGCCTCGAAGCGCTAGACAGACAGGCTCCGGCCCGGCTGCTCGACGCTGTGCGCGCGCCGTGGCTGCTGGTTTCCTTTCCGGCCCAGACGTTGGGCGGCCGCCGCAAGGGAATGGCCGCCCACTATGAAACGCACTTCCGACAATTATTGCGCGAACGCAACTGGCCGGCCGAGCGTTTTGAATTTGAGACAGAGTTGGCCTTTTTGGTTCGCAAAGAGGATTTGCATTGAGCAACTTCAGTTGCGGCTTCCCCCAGCGGCGCTTTTGAATCTGGGCAACTTAATCACGTACACCTGGCCTTGCCGGATGAACCCCGCGATCATAGCCTGTACCCGTTATATTGTGAACCTGCAAAAGCGTTTGATAGCCAATAAAGTGCCCTACACCTCTGTATAATAGCCCATGCCGACCACACCGGGGCCGACGTTGGCGCCGATGACCGGCGTCAGTTCGCTGACGAACAGCTCTTTTAAATTATCCACCGTTCGCACTTGCTCGGCGATATAAGCGGCGTCTTGCGGAGCGCGGGCGTGGATGACGCCGGCGTGGACCTTGCTCTTTTCCTTCATCTCCCCCAGAACGACGTCGAGCATGTGCTGGATAGCCTTGTTCTTGGTGCGTATGGAGGCCAGCGGCTCGATCTTCCCTTCCTCCAGATGGAGCACGGGCTTGATCGACAGCACAGAGCCGACCAGCCGCTTGGCTCCGCCGATGCGGCCGCCTTTGTGCAGATATTCCAGCGTATCGACGACGAAGAGCACGCGCAGGCGGGGAACCAACGTGCGCACGTAGGCAGCTACTTCCTCGTGGTCGTGGCCTTCGGCCGCATAGCGCGCCGCCGCCACCACCAGAAGCCCCAGCCCCAAAGAAACCGACCGGGAGTCGACGATCTCGATAGGATAATCGCCCATCGCCTCCGCTCCCAGATGAGCCGACTGGATGGTGCCGCTAAGCAACTCCGATACGAATATGGCGACGATGCTGTCCGCCCCCTCGGCTACCTTCTCGAAGTGTTCGGTAAACTGGCCCGGTGATGGCTGAGACGTCTTCGGCAGGTCTTTTGAGTTCGGCAGACGCTCGTAGAACTCTTCGGTGGTGATGTCGATCTGGTCCAGATAACTCTTGCCCTCCCAATTCAGAATCTGGGGAATGACGTAGATGTTATGTTCCTGAATGACGTCGACCGGCAAATTGACGGTGCTGTCGGTCACGATGGCAACCTTGGCTCTGGACATGGCTTCTCCTTGCATATAGATATGATGATTTCTACTCGTGCTAAATAGGCGAAAAGATTGTAAAGTAGCTAGCTGGAATCGTCAATCGGCGGGCCATCAACGAACCTTCCCCGAAAAATCAATAAAATACGTATAAAAAATCGATAATATACTCATGTAGAGCCTGTTGACTCCTGTTATCCTATCAGGGCATTTATCGTGCACTTCGGTAGGAGGACTTATAGACGGGGTGTATCCAGTTGTTATAAAACCTGGCGTAACAATCGCCAGGTTTTGTTTGCCGTGACCATTCGCCATGGGCTGTTACACTATTCGTACTTGAGCGCCGTCATCGGGGCCAGCGTGGCCGCGCTCAACGCCGGGTAGAGGCCGGAGGCCAGCCCCATCAGTGTGGCGAAGACCAGCGCCGACAAGGGCAACCATAAGGGCGTGACGACAGCCGCTGTCGGCGGCAAGCCACCGTTTTCCACCGCCTGCCCAGCCATGTAGCTCAGGACCAGCACGTTCAGGATCTGGCCCAATCCCCAACTAATCAGGATGCCGCCCAAGCCGCCCAGAAAGCCGATTCCCGCCGCCTCGCCCAGGAAGATGGACAGCACGTGCCGGTTGTTGGCCCCCACCGCCTTCATCAGTCCGATTTCCCGCGTGCGCTCCAGGATAGCCATTGTCATGGTATTGGCGATGCCGATGGCCGCCACCAGCAGGGCGATGGCCCCCATGCTGCCGAAGGCGACCTGCAAGACCAGGTAGAAACTGCTGATGCCCTCCACAAATGACTGCGGTGACCAGGCCTGAAAGCCCATAGCCGTGATCTGATCGGCCACGTCCAGTACCTGATCGACGTCGCCCACCTTGACGATCAGCGTGTTGTAACCGTTCTTGTCGCGGTCAATACGCTGGCCGGTTACCCAGGCGTTGTAGCTGTCCAGTTCACTCATGGTCATGAAGATCGACCAGTCCGGCTCGTCCTGAATCTCCGACAGGACCCCCACGACGCGGGCGCGCGTTTTCTTGGTGATTTGCGTGCCGTCCTCGGCGAACTTGACCAGCTCGAAGTTAAGCGTCTGGCCGTATAGGTCGGGTGGCGGGGGCGGCTCCTGGCCGGGACGCGCGCGGGGGTCATAGAAGTTGTTAGCGACCTGCGAGCCGATGATCACCGTGCCGCGCGTCAGGGTCAATTCGCCCTGGGCGGCCTCCACACCCAGCTCACTCAGGTCTTCCGTGCCCACGCCGATGATCGAGCTGCCGCCTTCCAGCCGGCCGACGCGAATGATGGCCCAGCTCTGGAAATAGTCCTGGGGAATGACGGCCGTGACGCCGGGCAGGGCGGCGATGCTGTCGATGGCCGCCTGGTTGAGCGGCGCAGTCTGGCCGGAGCCGCCACCCGGACCGATGTCGACCACCGGCCCTTCCGAGAAGCCGGGATAAACCACGACGCGCGTCAAGTCGCCGATACCGCCCAGTTGCGCCTCTGCGTTTTGTTGCAGCCCGACGCCCAACGACACCAGCAGCACCACAGCCGCCGTGCCGATGATCACCCCGATGGTTGTCAGGGCCACGCGCCCCTTGCGTCGGGTCAAGTTAGACCAGATAAGCGTCAGCAGATCGAATAGTTTCATGTCATTTCCGCCGGGCATACAACTTGCCCGCACCCAACAGGGCATGGATCATCCGGGTGGAGGCTCCACCTCGAATCCCGGCTCGACGGGCACAAACTCCTCACCCGGTTGCTCGCCTCCGCCCGGCTCGCTGCCCAGCCCGAACAGGCCGCGCAAGAAACGCCATAGCCGGTCGAGCAGCGACTCCTGGCCGCCGCCGCCATTTTCGTCTACAGGAACGTCGCCGCCCTCGCCGCTTCCTCCACCTTCCAGGCCGGGATCGACCGGCTCGAACGGAATCTCTTCCATCACCTCGATGGTCAGGGTTTGGGTGATGACCGCCGGACGGCTGAAATCATCCGTGTAATTGACACTCAACAGCAGTTCGAGCGGCCCGGCCTCGAAGGGGGTGATCAGGGCGTCGAGCGGAAAGAACCCGCCTGGTTCCAACGCGCCGACGAAGATGGCGTTGTTGGTCAATTCGGCTTCGTCGGCCGTCACGCTGAAATTACCGAAGATGACCGAATTGCGGCCCGTGTTCACCAACTGCAACGGCAGGCCGCCCGGCTGCCCGGCGAATAACGGCGGCGGCTGGGTATAGAAGTCCATTTCGACCTGCGGCGTCTGGAAGACCAGCAGGGTAATCACCTGATCATCGACGTAGTTCACGCCCTTGTCGTCGGTGTAGACGAACGACACCTTCACCGGGTAAGCTCCCGGCTTGGTGGTGGTGTTGACGATGAGTTGCAGCGACGTGTCGCGACTGTCGCCCACGGCCAGATTGCCCAGCGGGCTAACGTTCGACGAGCCGATGGGGGCGAACTCCGTGAATGAGCCGCCAGCCCCCGCCAGACCGCCCGATTCCGGCGTGCCATCGACGGTGGAACTGCCGCCGCCGCTGCCGCCGCCCAATATTAGCGTGACGTTGCGGGCATCGGCCTGGCCCAGATTTCCGACAGTCAGATTCAGGGCGAAACGGCTGCCCGGCTGCAATTGGGCCGGGTCGGTGGTGTTCGTCGTCACGACCAGTTGCGGCCGTTGGCGCGGGCCGGGCGTCGGGGTGGTGGTCGGCGTCGGCGTGGCCGTGGCCGCTGGACCGCCCCCACCGCCGGAAGGCACCACCGGGAACGACAATTCGAAGGACGATTCGTAGCTCTGTCCGTTGACGTCGGTGTAAGTCGCCACAACCTTGAGCACGGCCGTGGCGCTGCCGCGCAGGTCGGCCGTGGCAAAGAGCGGCTGCCAGAAGCGGGCCGTCTGGCCGGGGCCAAGCGTGCCCAGGGCGCGAACGCCGCCGGTGTCGCGCGGCACGAAATCGCCGCTGCTGAAGGTGGCGACGACGTTGGTGGCCGGAGCCTGCCCGGCGTTGGCCAGGGTCATCTCAAAATCGAGATTCTGGCCGGGGGTGATCTGCGGGGCGCTGGCCCCGTAGGATGCCACGACGAGCAGCGGTCGCACGAAGTCGGTTGGGGCCGGGGTGGGGCTGGGTTCGGGGGTATTCGTCGGCCCGGCGGGCAAGACGATCTTGAGCGCCTCCGGCAGTTCGGCCGTGGCGGCGTCGGGGTTGACGACTTTCACGGTGTAGCGGCCCGGCGACAGGCCCGGCGGCACCGTAGCCCGCAGCACACTGCCGCTGACGAATACTGTTTCCAGCCCGCCGAAATTATTGATCACCACCACGGAGCCATCGACGAAGCCGCGCCCGGTCACGACGAGTTCGACGGCCACGTCATTGATGAGCGTGTCCGGCTGAATAGTGGTGATGGCGAGCGAGCCGGCCGACGTCGGTTCGGCGGTGGCCGTGGGGGTTTCCGTAGCCTGTTGGGCCAGCGAGACGGCCGGCAACACCAGTAAACCGGCCAGCAACACCAGCCAGGCCGAGTGTCGGATCGCGTGTTTGATACGATTAGCACGTGGATTCATAGACGTTCTCTGTCAGCGTCTGCCTGTTCGCCGGCCGTCATGAGGGCGTTGAAGCGTGGGCGAGCTCTGTTCCTTCCCGATAAGTTTCTTCGCTGACGACGCAGCCGTCGAGCAGGAAGATCTGGTGGGTGGCAAAGGCGGCCATGCGCGGGTCGTGGGTGACCACCAGAATGGTGCGGCCGTCGCGGTGCAACTCGGCCAGCAGCTCCATGATACTCTGGCCGCTGGCGGTGTCCAGATTGCCGGTCGGCTCGTCGGCCAGCACCAGGCGCGGCTCATTGACCAGCGAGCGGGCGATGGCGACGCGCTGCTGCTGGCCGCCGGATAGTTCGGTCGGCTTATGCCCTCGCCGGTCGGCCAGCCCCACCCGCTCCAGCAGGGCGAAGGCGCGCTTTTGCCGCTCGCGGCGCGAGATACCGGCAAAGCGCATGGGAAAAGCGACATTTTCCCATGCGCTGAGGCTGGGGATAAGATTGAAGGATTGGAAAACGAAGCCGATGAAGCGGCGGCGATAGGCGGCAAGGGCGTTCTCGTCCAGTTTGTCGATCTCATGACCGCCGACAATGATGTGGCCGGCTGTGGGCCGGTCCAGACCACCCAGCAGATAGAGCAGGGTGCTTTTGCCGGAACCCGACGGCCCCATAATGGCCTGGAACGTGCCTTGCTCGATGGTCATATTGACGCCGGCCAGGGCGTGGACCATCGTCGGCCCCATCTGGAACGACTTGCGCAGGTTGGTGGTGGTGATGAACGGTGCGGCTTGGGTCGATTGTGCCGTGGCGGCGGTCGTCGCTTTCGTTTGGAGATCGGCCGCCCCCTGGGGGGCTGTGGCCGGGCCGGTCTTCGTGAGAGTACTCATTAGATAGATTGAGCGGTCGCCTCAGCGGCAAGGTAGGCCGGCCTACAGGAAGGGCCGGATCACCGTCAGGCCGCCGAACTGGGCCATGAGAGCCGCGGGCAAGGCGCGCAGGGCCAGCACGATGACCATCGTCAGCAGCACAGCCGCCCAGCATTTGACCCGCGAGAGTTGGCTACTCAGACTCGCGCCGACGTACAACAGGATGATCTGCCACAGAAGATAGATATCGATGGTAGAGAGCACCCCGCCCAGCAGCGCGCGGCCAAATCCTTCGCCCGCCGGCGCGAAACCGGACAATCCCGGCCCGGCGATTAGGTGGTCGGACGTGAGCATGACGACGATCTGCACGGCGAAGCGCAACATGATCGGCAAAAACGACCAGGCGGCGACGTTGAGCGCAGCGCGGCTGCTGCCGCGACCGCCGAACAGGGTCTGGATCAGGTGCAACAACCAGCCGATCATGAACCACACGACGACGACGCTCAGGGCCGCACCCAGGGCGGGCAGCAGATAATTGAAGGTGGCATTATTGGTGGCCGTGGCCGCTTGCTGGAATTGGGCTTGCTGCTCCGGTGTGTAGAATTCGAAACCGGGCGGGAAGGTAATCTGACCGGAAGCGGCCGCGGCGGCCTTGATCGATCCGGCCGCCAGCGCGTTGCCTATCGCCGCCAGGATGACCAGCGTCAATGGCGTCCGCCACGTCGGGCGCTGATGCTCGACGATGCGGGCCATCGTCGCCCGCGGCCGGAAGAGCACGGGCAAGACCAGATCGAATCGCCAGGCGCGATCCGGCTCAGAAGAAGTCAGTAACAATTCATCTTCTGCGTTCATTGGTTCGTCCGTCAAACGAAAAAAGTCGGGCCAAGACGCCCGATAATAGCCCAAGCAAGGGCGTCGTGCCATAGTCGCTCATGATTCCACTATTCTGATTGACCGGTAATCGGCCGTTGGGAGTGTGCGCACCCCCGAAAAATCTGTGAAATTTGTGGTTGGCTTGCCCTTTAAGGCGCATCCAGGGGGATGGTCTCCAGATAGGCGGTATTGCCCCCACTGACCAGTTCGGCGCGGACGAGATCGGGCCAGGTGTAGAGGGCAACGGCCGTGCGATAGGTTCCGGCGGGCAGATGGGCCGGGATAGCCAGGCGATGGTAGGTGATGAAGCTATCGCCCACCCGCCACTGGACACTGTCGAAGCCGGGGCCGTCGTGCTGGGACACAATCGCGCCCTCCTCATCCAGGACGTAGACCCCGAAATGATATACGTCATCCGGCGGCAGGCCCACGACATTCCAGGTCAGGACGATGATCATTTCCTCTGCCGGAAGCAGTTCGCCCGGAAAGTAGCCAACTAAATCGAGACCGGTTTTCCAATTCGCCAACGGCTGGGCTTTGTCACCGGCTTCCGTATTCGTCCGGCGGTAGAACTGCCATAGCTGATCATTGACCGGAATTGTCGCATCGGGCAAGGGATCGGCCTGATCGAGCAGCGAGTAGGACGCCAGACTGCCGGGGCGCGTGTTGAGGTAAAAGGCATGGGGCCGAGGCAACGGCAGGGCCAGATCGCCGTCGGCCAGGATCACGCGCTGCGGGTCAACAAATTCCTGCAACAGGGCCAGATCAGACGTTTCAACCTGAGGGCCGCGGCCGAGGCCCACCAGCCGCCCGGTCTCATCATCCCGCAGCAAGTCGCGTGAAGTGGTGATCATGGCCCGTGCGTGGCGCACCTGCATGTCCGGCCCATTGCCGGCCGCCCGCGCGTCCTGATAGCGCCGCGAAAAAGAGACCTGATACGTAACCAGAGCCAAAAACAGCACGGGCAGCACCAGCCCCGCGGCTGACCAGGCCCGACGTTGGGCAGCCGTACCGGCCCGTGTCACCCGGCTCGCAGTGCTGTGCCAGGCCGTGTCCAGCCCAATACCCAGGATCATGAAATGAGCCGGCCACTGGCCGAGCAAATAATAGTTCTGCAAGTAGACCGAAGAGCGCAGGTAGAACAGCACGGGCATCAGAAACCACAGCAAGAGGATAGTCAGGGCGGTGCGCTCCGCCAAGCCCCGACCTGTTGAAGCTTGATGTTCTGTCGAATATCGTCCGCTACTTTCGCGCCGTTGTCGCCACAAGCGCCAAACCACCAGCGCCAACGAGGCTAGAAATAGTCCCGTCGCCAGATGGTCGAAGGCGACGACGCCCGGCACGGAGCGCGAAAGCCCTTGGGCGTGGATTAGGTCCAGGCTGAGCAGCGCAGCCGCGTCGCTGAACAGCGACTCCTGCCCGGCCACTTGCCCCACGGCCCGAAAGTCGGCCCAACCAGTGCCGATTTGATAGACCAGATAAGGCAGGTAGAGCGCGGCAAAGACAGCCACGCCGGCCAGCACGTGGTGCCACTGGACGCGCTGCCGGAAGATGAGTAGCGCCAGGGCGATGGTCGCCAACTGGACGGCCGAGCCGGGGTGCACCTGTGTCATGGCCGACGCCGCGGCAAACGAGACGACGAGATACAGGGCGCGCGGCCGTTCGGCCAGATAGAGCATCAAGCCACCCAGGGCCAGAGCAGCGAACGGCGGCACCATTGTCTGGTTCCAGATGAGCTGGCTCCAGAAAACGGCCCACGGCGCAACGGCCATCGTTAGGGCCGCCCACAGCGCGGCGCGGCGGCCGAAGAGGCGCGCTGTCACCGCGCCGGTGACGACGACGGCCGCCAGGCCGCCGAGCAGCGTCAACAGCGAGACGCTGAGAATGTCGCCCCACAGCCGCAGGGCCGCCGCATAGAGATACTCGATCATCGGCGGGTTGACGAAACCCACGGACGATTTGTTAGCCGCCAGGGGCATAGCCCCGCCGTTGACCCAGCGCATGGCCGTGTTGAGCGTAAAGGCCTGATCGCCCCAAAGGCCGGTCGTGTCCAGGCCGCGCAGACGCAACGCGAGGCCAAGCAGCAGGATGGCCGCGAAGAGAAAAGCGTAGAAGGGTTTGCGGTTAAGTAATGGCATCGTAGGCTGTGCAGCACAAATAATAACAAGTAAGTATCAAGATGTAGACAGAGAAATACAGACCCGCTGTATGCCATTGATTGATTGCGACGTTAATGGGCAAGCGCATGCGATTGTCGAAAGGCATAGTTGCCCCAGAGCGGTGTTAATCTGGATGAAAACCTTGCCCCATCAGGGCGATTGACTCACGATATACTCCGCCAAACGGGGCAGGAAAGGGGCCAGCTCGTAGCTCGGCCAGGCGCTGCCCCCGCCCGCGGTGAACAGTGTATAGCCGATCACGTAGGGGTCCTGGCGCGCCTCGTTATCGACCCACTGGAGCTGGTTGAGGTAGGCTGTCTGCCCGTCCGGCCCCCAGCCCTGCGCCACCCAGAACGACTGAAAATCCTGCCACCCCAGCCCGTCCGGCCCCGGCCGATTGCCGATGATGCCGTCGATGCCCGCCTCGGAGATGACCAGCGGCACGACCAGCCCCCGCGGCTCCAGCACGTCGCGATAGAACCAGCGGTAGCGGAACATGAGCGGCCCGCGGTCGGGGTAGGCCGGCAAACCCGGCAGCGGGTCGCCGTACAGGAAGGTCAGGTCGGGCGCGGCATATTCGTGGAGCGTCAGGATGCCGCCATGTCGCTGTGCTTCCTCGATGGCGGGCACGAACAAGACGAACTCATCCAGCTCCGGTACGCCGGTGGAGAACCCGCCCACGGCCGCGCGCAACCCGTACTGAGCCAGTTGCCGCACGCGCTCGGCCTCGAAGCGCGCGTACCAGTCCATCCGGTCGAGATTTGGGTCCGGCTCGTTCCAGCCTTCCCAATAGTCGACGGCCGGATGCAACACCATCTGCGGCAATTGCCGGGCCACCAGAGCGGCGGCCACCGCTTCCGGCTCACCGTTGTAATCTTGCGGATCGACGGAAAACCGCCCGATCGTTACTGTGTGGGGCGAGATGGCCTTTACCTCGGCCAGAAAGCCCAGATCGTCAACGCCCTTGACCACCGCCGGCTGCGCGGCGCGGACGAACTCCATGATGGCCGGACTGTTGGGCCGGGCCACGTGGATGCCCATCTTGCTCGGCCCCAATTCGGGGCGCGGCGTGTAGTCGGGTATGAAGCTGACGTAGGGCGTGCTGATGGGCACGGGCGGCGACGTGGGCGCGGGCGGCTCCTCCGTGGTCTCGGCCGGCGGGGCAACTGGAGGCTCAGGCGTGGGTGCTGCCGTGGTCGCTGGCTGCCCATTGCCGGGCAGCAACGGCACGAAAATCTGCGATGTCGCGGCGGGGGAGACCGCCGTAAGGGGCGTCGGCTCCTCCGTGACCATCGTCACGTCATCCGCCTCCGACGTCGGGGGCGAAGGCAGCGGGGTACTTGCAGGGGTAGTGGCTGGTGTGGCGCAACCGATCAGCAGGATCAACAGGCCGGCAGCGAGCAGAAAGATACGCATTACCCCATAGAATAGCGGATCGCTCGGCGAGGCGCATCAACCTTCAGCCGCCGTTTATATGCCGCCACGGCGCTATTTCCGGTTGCTACTCGATCCTCACGTCGGTGAGGATGAGGTGATCGGCCGCGGCGTCAGGCCCCAGGACGGGCAGCCGTTCCCCGGTAAGCGAATCGTACAGACCAACTTCAAGACGATAGATGCCCGGCGGCGCGTTCAATGCAACAGGGATAGCGTATTCGTCGACAATAACTTCCGCGCCGCGCCAGGTAGTCGTCGGCCGCGTGCCGGCCGCCGGTTCGCTATCCACTTGTCCCCAGATAAAATTACCGTTGTCGGCGTTGAACACGTCGCCCAGCAGGTGGGTGAAGATCTTGTATCGCTCTCCCACGTCACCATCCGACGACCAGAACAGCGTCAGGGTCACCGTTTCACCTGCGGTGGCCGCCGGCGCGCCCAAATCATAACCCAGCAGCCGGATGCCGCCGGTGAAAGACGCATTTATCTCATTGGGAATTATCACCTCGTCGAGCGTGAGGAAGGTCGCCTGCTTTTGGCGCACGTTCAGGACGCCGAAAGGGGTGGGGTCCCCAGCCCGGTCGACGATGTAGAACCGATAGCGACCTGATGGCGCTTCCGGGGGCACGATGATGTCCACTTGCTGCCGGACCAATTCGCTGCCACGCGGCAGAGCCAGGGGAGTGGGCTGCCAGACCTGACCGGCGTTGTCGATCAGGCCGGCTTCCGTATGACCCGCCTCCTGCCCCTGCCGATAGAGAAAGAGATGGATCACGTCGCCGCTTTTGAAGTCGCGCGCGGCCTGATCGAAGCCAATGAGGCGGCCGTCGGCGGGCAGCGAAATGTCGATCCGGTTCGCCGGCCGGCTGTTGATAAGTTGATCGGCCGTCTGGGCTCGTTCAACCGTGCGCGTGTAGAGCGTCAAGGCCATGTCCTTGTAGGTGAATTCACGCACGGCCGTGGCCCGGTCAGCGAGCCAGGCCGGAATGTAACGTTGGGGGTCGCTGCTGGCGCTGTAGGGCGTCGTCACCAGCCAGACGGCATCGTTGTCATTCCAGATCGGCTCCAGGAAATCGGCCGCGGTCTCCGGCGTGATCGCCCACAGGTGGGGGACGCCGCGCCACGGTTGCGGATGGTGATAGGCAAAAATGGGCCAATCGGTGTCGGTATAGAGCAACAGCGCGTCGCCCGTTTGCCGATAGGCGTCGATGGTGCTGACCAGCGAAGGATAATCGTCGATGAGCACGCGCCCCGGATAGTAGGGCCACAGGCCGACCAAGGCAACGGCGACGAAGAACAGCGCCAGGGTTGCTGCGACCAGACCGCCGCCGGCGGGGGGGCGTGATGAGGCGTGCTCTTCCCTGTCGCCCCGCCCCGCGGCAACTCTTGCCCCCAGCGCCGCTAACCCCCAAGCCAGCAAGATGCTGTAGAACGGCGTGAAGGTGACCAGGTAACGGGGATTGAAAGGCGGATTATAGAAATTCTGTTTTGGCAATGAGATAACATAGACGACTACGGCCGGGATCAGGAGGACCACCAGCAGAAGGGCCACGTCGCGCGGGGGAGTACGGGGGCGCAAGAATGGCGGAGATGCAGGGAGAACGGATGATGGTTCGTAACCGATGGTCGAAGGTTCGCGCGTAGTCTGGGGTCTGTAGGCCATCGCCTGTGCCGTCGCCCGTGCCGTCGCCCGTGCCGTCGCCCGTGCCGTCAGCGCCGTCACCGCCGCCAGGAACACCGCCAGCGCGGGCAGCGTCAGCCGGTTGAACTGGGCCACGTCAACGGGTATGCCCACGGTCAGTACTGTCCAGTAGATGTGGAGAAAATCGAGCAGCCCGATGGGCGTGGCCGTGGCCGTGCTCAGAAAGCCGTCGGCCGCGTACCATAGCCACGGCAGGAAGAGCGTCAGGACGATCAGCTGCAGCCCGACCCAGCGCAGAAAAGCGCGCCGCCGGTCGGCCGCGGCGCGCCACACCCACAACCAGGCCACGTTCACCGCTATCCAGACCGGCGCGAACAGGTAGAGCGTGTAGAGTCCGGCAGCCGTCGCCAGCACATACAGGGCCATGTCACGCCGCAAACCGCGATCCCACGCCTGCCGCGCCGCCCACACGGACAGCACGGCCAGCAGCGACGCCAGGGCGTACATGCGAATTTCCTGCGACCAGGCGATGGCAAAGCGAGAAACGGTCAGCAAGAGCGCGGCCAACAGGCCGGCCGTGGTGGCCTGGCGTCCAGTGAATGTGGCGCGGGCCATGCGCCGGCCGAGGGCATAAGTCAAGGCCACGGTTAGCATGCCCAGGAAGGCCGCCGACAGCCGCAGCCCGGCCTCGCTGTCGCCGCTGAGCGCTCGCCAGACATGGAGCAGTTCAAAGTAGAGCGGTGGGTGAACGTCGTGACCCGTCTGCCGCAAGATTTCCAGCGGTGAGAAGCGGGCAACCCACACCGACCAGCCTTCGTCCCACCACACGCGCTGGTCACCGATGCGGTGGGCGCGCAGGCCGAAGGCCAAGAGAAGGACAGCCGCGACGGGGAGGAGGCGACCGATTACCCACCACTGATCACTGCCGGCGTCTGGAGACGCGGGCTTGTCAGGCCTCACCCGTCACCCGTCATTTGAATGCGGCGACGTCTCCGCTGTGGGGCGGAAGATTGAAGGTGGCGACCGCCCCACGCGGGACGTAGGGCACGGCGAACTCGCGCGGTTCGTCGCTCAGGTTTAGACCGACGACGACCGCCCCGGTTCCGTCCTCGCGTGCGTAGGCATAGGTGCCCGCAGCCGAGTCGAGGTGGAGTGTCTCGCGACTGCCGCGCCACAGAGCCGAATGCTCGCGCCGCAGGTGGCTGAGATACCAAAAGTAGGCCGACAGATCGCTGTCCTGTTCGTCACCCCACCGCATCGGCTGGCGACACTCCTCCATCCCTTGGCTGTCCGGGGCGTGGATGGCTCGCTCCTGGGTCACGCCGACTTCCGTGCCGTTGTAAACGATGGGCGCGCCGCCGAGCGTGAACTGCACCAGCGCGGCCAGCTTCAGTTTGGCCTTGTTGCCTCCGGCCTGCCAGAGGAAACGATCCATGTCGTGATTGTCCAGAAAGCTGGGGCGACTAAAGGCGGCCTGCGGCGGGAAATAAGCCTCGTGGCGATTGAGAAAAGCATCGAATCCGGCCAGACTCATTCTTCCCGCGGCAAAAGTGTCGCGCAGGGCCTGGCAAAGTAGGAAGTCGAGCGTGCCGTCGAACAAACCGGCGTAGCTGAGTTGCTGGTCGGGCGGGCGGATAAGTTCGCCGAACATCCAGGCGTCGGGCTTGACGCTGCGGGCCACGACGCGCACGTCGGTCCAGAAATCGTAGGATGGACCGTCGGCGTGGTCGATACGCAACCCGTCGAAACCCACGTCGCCCAGCCAGTAGCCGATGCTGCGCAGCAGGTGCTCGCGCACTTCGGGATGGTCGACGTTGATCTTGGGCAGGTCGAGCACATTGTAGTAGGCGACGTACTCCTCCGGCCAGTTCTTCCAGTAGTACCAGTTGTAATAAGGACTGTTGCGGTCGGCCCTCGCCGCCTGGAAGGAGGCGTGCTTGCTGCCCCAGTGATTGCCGACAAAATCGAGCAGCAGGTGGATGCCGCGCGCGTGGGCCTTGTCCACCAGCTCTCGCATGTCGTCTATCGTGCCCAGCCGCGGGTTGACGGCGAAGTAATCGGTGGCATGGTAGCCATGGTGGGTGTCGTCGGGAAAGAACGGGTTGAGCCAAAGGGCCGTGAAGCCCATACCGGCGATATAGCCCAGATTGTCGATGACGCCGCGCAGCGTGCCGCCGTAGATGTCGGACAGGTGGGAGGTCGGGTTCCACGCGCGGCCGTTGCCTGGCGAAAAGCGGTCGGGGAAGACCTGATAGATGATGGCCGGCAGCGCCCAGGCCGGCGGGCCGGAGTCGCCGACGACGTAGGAATATTCCGCTCCCTCGTCGGCCCAATAGATCTCACCACTGTCCTCGTCGTGGGCGCGAATCTGATAGCGCACCAGCGTGCCGGCCGGATGGGCGGGCAGAGCCGCTTCCCACACTTCGTAGTAGCCCCAGGTCAACAGATCCCACTCGATTTTCACCCGTCGCAGGGGCACGACGGCCGCTTCCGGTTCCGTCACCAGACACACTACTTCCTCTACAGGCAGATTCTTGCCGACGATGACGGTCACTTTGGGTTGTTCGCCGGCGCGGGGCGAGCCGGGCGACAGACGGCGGCGGTGCTGGACGCCTTGCAGGCGCAACTGGGCAAATAGCGTGCGGCCTTCGACGGTGGCATTAGGGCCGAACAGGGGTTCAGGGTGGTCGAGCATTTCCGGCGAACCGGTCGTGGCGCTTGTCATGATTATCCTTGCTCCAGTCACGCGGTGGTGAGCTCTGGCAACTTGAAGACGTTCCTCATAAAGTCACCTTATTATAGCGGAGAAGAGGCGAAACGGCAGGAGGCGAGACCTTGCCCGCCTCCCGCTCGCTCGATAACACTATGGCCCCGGCGTCAAAAATTCAACCGTGGCGAAGTCCTCGGCCGTCAGGCTGCCCTGTGACGCGCTTGACGGGCTGAAGGCGCTCAGCCACGCCTCCTGTTGTCCCGCCTCCGCCCACACCAGGTCGATCACGCGCGTAGCGTTGGTCGCGCCGGCGGGCGCGCCGCCGATGCGCCACTGCTCGGCGCTGGGGGCCACGTCGCGGATGCGCAGCACGCCGGCGCTGGGGAAGCCTTCCTGGCTCATGACCATGGCCGCGTAGCGCCACGCCTCCGGGTCGTCGCCCAGGATCGACTTGGGCACGCGAATGGTCACCTTCTGCTGGCCGGAGTCGGTGACCACCTGGAAGTCGGCCGGGCCGGCGATCTCCGTCGGGCCTTCTTCGCCGGGGGCGAATATCTTCGATTCCCACCCCTCCACGGTGATGGCGTAGTCCCAGGCCGACCCCTCGGCCGCAGCCAGGTTCCGGCCGGGCAGGAAGGCCACGCCGCCCTGGCCGTCGCCGTCCTTATCGACGTAGATGTCGAACGTTTGCAGCGACAGGCCATTGGTGCCGTCCCAGGGATTATCCACTGGGCCGGCCATCGTGAAACGGAAGACGACGTTATCGTCGTCGGTGCCCACCTGGAAGTTGGTGATATCGAAATTGCCGGGCTTGAAGACGGCATCGGTCGGGTAGGTATACGTGCCGGGACCGGTGTCATCGCCCGTGGGGTCGGTCACGTCGAGCAAAGAAACTGTCGTGCCCAGATCGGGCACGCTCAGCACGGCCGGGCCTGAGGACGGCAGGCGGTCGATGATGGGCCGCTCGCCGCTGATGACCTCGCTGAATAAGGCCCGCATGGTCAGGGTTGCCCCGACGTCCGCGCCGCCCAGCACCACTAGCGGCACGGCGATCTCGATCTGTCCTCCCTCGCCCGCGGCGATCCCGGCCGAGACCTCCTGGGGGAAGTCCAGCGCCGCCCGCCCGGCCGTGGCCGGACTAGAGGCCACGATGTCCCAGCCGTCGGCCGTGGCCTGATAGGCCGTGGCACCGCCCAGGACGCCGCCGCTGAACTTTAGCTCCAGCAGCCGGTTGCCCGCGAAGCCCAGCAGTTCGCCGGACTGGGTGAAGGCGTTCAGCGCCCCTCCGGCCGGAACACCCAGGTACAGCTCGATTGTGCTTTGTCCTGCGGGCAAGGTGTAGTCGGGATTGAGGCCGATCTTCAGGTAGAGGTTGCGGGCATCAAAGCCGTAGGCGATGTCGCCGAAGGGCGGGGCGCCCGCGGCCATGACGCCGCCGGCGGCGGTGTAGAGGCCGGCCGCGTCCCATTCGCCCTCGGTGATCACGCCGTCGACGATTGGCGTAATCAGGCCCGTGGCGGCGCGGTCGGCCGCGGCCGGCGTCTCGGGGATGAGCGGCACGTCCAGCGTCGTCGGCGGTTCCGCGCCGAGGGCGACGTAGACGGCCTTGAGCGTGTTACGGAACTGCTGGTCGAACGAGCCGTCGTCGCCCGACGTCTGGTCGGAGCCATACCACCAGAACCAGTCGGAGCCTTCGGCGATGTACATCTGGGTGAAGGCCTCGTCCAGTTCCTCCGGCGTGACTGTGTCGCGATTGCGGCCGGTCAGATAGGTTTGCAGATAGACGCGCGTCTCGCGCAGCAGGTCCCAGGCGCGATTTTCCTCTTCCTCGCCGATCCAGGTGGCGTAGTCGCTGTTGATCCACGATCCGGCCCACAGATTACGCAGGCGCGGCGGCTCAGGGGCCAGCTCCAGGAATTCGGTCGGGGTGACGGTGATGATATTCGGATCGTCGCTCAGCCGTTGGTAAAGTTCGTGCAGAAATTCCTTGCCGTCGTTGTCATAGAATTCCCAGGCGTTTTCGCCGTCGAGGATGACCGACACCAGATGGGGGCCCTGGGGCGTTTCTCCGTCGGCGTTGGGGCTTTGCAGGCGGCCGCAAATATCGTGGATGCGGTTGATGAAGTCTTGAGCGGCCGCCGCGCCCGACAGGCCGGAGTAGGTGAAACCCACCTTGTCGGAGAGGATGAGGTCGCGGAAAAGCATGGCGACCGGGCCATCGTTGCGCCCCTGCACCAGGTAGGGGCGGTAGAGCTTGTCGGCTTCGACGACGACCTCGTTGCCGTCGCGGGTGAAGCTGTCCAGGCCCAGCGTGTGGGCCAATACGCCTTCGCTGCTCGCCATCCAGCGAATGCCGTTGGCGGCAACCATGCTGATCATCTCCTGGGCCACCGAGCCTTCACTGGGCCACATGCCGCGCGGGGGCTGGCCGAAATGATCTTCGTATAGTTGAACGCCGCGCTCAACCTGGGCGACCGCGTCCTGCCCGAAGCGGAACGGCAGGCGCGGCAGGGTAATATCGGGCGTGGCCCGCAGCGCCAGATCGGTGTCCACGAGCAGCGGCAGGATGGGATGGGCGAACGGCGTCATGGTGACTTCAATCTGCCCGTCCTCCTGCATGGCGCGGTGAATGGAGATGACCTCGTTGACAAGCCGCAGGTGTTCGTCGAGGACGATTTGCTTGTCTTCCTCGCTAAAGCCGGAGCCCTGCTCGACCAGCGCGGCCAGCGGCTCTTCGGCCAACCAGTCCGGGTCGGTCCAGGCTAGATTAAAGAGAAGCTGCAGATCGCGAAAGTCATCGACCGCGAAGTCCTCGAGTGGTGTCTCGCTGCCGTCGCGCAGCTCCAGCAATTCCTGGTAACGCGGGAAGCGAGCGATGATCTTGCGGTTGGTGTCAAAGAAATGGTCGAGGATGAACTGCTTTTGGACGCCGGTCAATTCTTCGGCCGGGATGATCGTGTGTTCCCAATAGAGGTCGGTTGCCCCGGCACTCAGCGCGTCGAGTTGGCGGATGAGGCTGGGCGTCAGGTTGAACGTGGCCTTGATGTCGGGGTATTCCTGCAGGATGGCGGCCATGTCGACGTAGTCCTTGGCGGCGTGCAGGCGCACCCAGGGCTTGACAAAGACGCCTGTCTCCGGGTCCTGATAGTAGACCGGCTGGTGCTGGTGCCAGATGATCGCCAAGTAGACAGGCTCGACGCACTGATTGGCCAAGGGCACGGCCGTGGGTTCGGCTGTCGGCAGCGGGGCGGCGGTGGCAGTCGGCGGGGTGGTGGGGGCGGCCGTCGGCTCCGTCGTGGGCAGCGTTTCCTCGACCGCCGGTTGGGTCGGTGTGGGGGCGGGCTCCTCGCGGCAGGCGGCAAGAGTCACGAATAGCAGGAGAATGAGAATAATACGATATGGATGCATAGCGCTCCCTCAAGTTGTTTGTGATTGCACCGTTCGTAGTTAGCCGCTAGTGTCCCGTTCCAGCCCAGAGACGACTACAAACGCTTCGTCACGAAAAAGGGGCATACGGAACGTACACCCCCCTATATGATGTCGCGGAAACCGGGTTTCCAGAAAGGAACCCGGTTTCTCAAGCGTAACTAACCTTTCACCGACCCGGCGGTCAGGCCACCGATGATGTAGTCTTGCAGTATAAGGTAGATGGCGACCATCGGGATAGCTCCCATGACCGCGCCGGCGGCGAACGCGCCCCATTCCTGAGCGTAGTTCGTGCCGATGAGCGTCTGCAAGCCCAGCATCAGCGTGAATTTCTCCGACGCGGTGATCATGACGCGCGGCAGCAGATAGTCGCTGTAGGTGCCGAAGAAGGTCAGGATCATTGACACGACCAGGATCGGCCGCACCAGCGGGAACAACAACTGCCAGAAGATTTGCCAGTCCGACGCGCCGTCGACCTTGCCCGACTCGTCGATCTCGCGGGGGACGGAGTCGAAGAAGCCCTTCATGAGCCAGACGTTAACGCCCAGCGCGCCGCCCATGTAGATCAGGATCAGGCCCCCGTGAGAATTGAGGCCCAGCAAGGGGATGTAGGTGCCGATCTGTTGCAGGATGGCGAACAAGGCCACCATGGCCAGGATGGCTGGAAACACCTGGATGAGCAGGATGACCAGCAACAACTGGCTGCGCCCGGCCCAGCGAAAGCGCGAAAAGGCGTAGGCGGACATGAGGGTGATCAGGCCGACCAGGATGGCCGAGATGGACGAGATCTTGAACGAATTCCACATCCACGTCCAGAAATCCAGCTCCAGGATGCGCTCGTAATGGCGCAGGGAGATAGGATTGGGAATGAGGCTTTGCGACGAGATACTGTCGCCGGTATTGAAGGAGGCCGAGATCGTCCAGATAATCGGGAAGAGCGAAAAGGTCAGGACCAGCGCGGCCACAACGTATTTAATCGCCAAAGTGACGCGGGAGCGCGCCTTGCGGCTGCTGCGCCATCCACCCACGCGGGTCGCCGGGCGACTTTGTGTATCGACTGAGGTCGTCATTAGTTTGTGGTCTCCTCCCAGGCTTGCATGCGCCGGTTCTGGAACAGGGTCACGACGATCATCATCAGGAAGATGATGAAGGTGATGGCCGAAGCATAGCCGAATTCATTCGAGCCTCGGCCAAAGGCCAGATTGTAGACATAGCTGATTAAGATGTCGGAGTGGCCTGCGGGCGTCGACGTGCCCACCATGGGCGGACCGCCGCTGTTAAACAGGTAGATGACGTTAAAACTGTTGAAGTTGACCGTGAAAGACGAGATCAGCAGCGGGCCGACGGAAACGAGCAGCAGCGGCAGCGTCAGACCGCGGAACTGTTGCCAGGGGCTGGCCCCATCGATGTCGGCCGCCTCATACATGTCGGTTGGGATGGCCTGCAACGCGCCGCTGGAGATCAGCATGAAGTAAGGGTAAGCCAGCCAGACGTTGATGACGATCAACGCCACCTTGACCCAGTAGGGATCAGCCAGGAACGGCGGCCAGCCCACCGGCTGGTTGAAAATATTTTGCAGCAAGTTGGGGATGACGCCTTCCAGCGGGTTCAGGATGCCGCGCCACACCAGCAGAGTGATGACCTGGGGCACCGCGAAGGGAATGATGAGCAGCGACTTGATGATCCGCTGGCCGGGCATGCCGCGCCCGAAGACGACGGCAATCATCAACCCCAGCGCGAACGAAAATATCACGCTCAACAGGGCAAACGTCACGTTCCAGGCGAAGATCAGCAGCAGCGGCCCCCGATACGACGGGTCGGCGAAAAAGCGCTGGTAATTCTTGAGGCCCACTGTGACCTGGAACCCCGGATTGAGGGTGGCTCCGTCTGCAGAGGTGAAAAAACCGGTGGCCGGATCGGCAAAGTACGTGACGTTGTCGCGCATGTCGATCATCGCGTCTTGTTCGGGATCGTAGACGAAGCGCGGCTGAAGCTGGGCGGCCTGGCCCAGCCGGCCGGTCAACTGCACCGCCGATTCTTCGCGACCAAACGAGTTTTGGCTAATGGCGGTGATGTTGCGCACCGTTTCGGCGCGCGTCAGCCGCGTCCAGCCGGGGATGATCGTGGGCACGCCCTCTTCGTCCAGATCGCTCGCGCCGATGACGTTGGCCGCCAGTTCATCGCCGATCGTGGCAAAGAAGGAGTTGCCCGCCGGCCCGATGAGCCATAGCGCATACTCGCCCGTCTCGTCATTGCGAAAGACGGTGTAGGTGAGCGTGCCGCCTGCTTCCGGCAGGAAGGTGCGCTGCTCCAGCACTTCAATCGCCTGCACCTTGGGCAGGAGGTGGCCCGTGCCGAAATTGGTGAAGGAGATATAGATGGTGAAGAGGATCGGATAGACCGAAATGAGCAGCATAAATGCGAGACCGGGCGACATCCAGCGCATGGGATAGGCTTCCGGCCGCAAGAAGATGTAGTTGATGACGAGGGTAATAACAGCAATGATGGCGGCCAGCGGCCAATAGCCGTCGGACAGCAACAAGTAGATGAAGAAGAGGGAAAAAGCGGTAAAGATGAGTAAGCCCAGAAGTCGCAGTATGGTCCCACCCGTTGTCGCCGACCGTTCGGATTTGGATTTTGGGCTGCTCTCCGGCTTGACGTCGATCGCGGTCATAGCATATGCCTCCCTGTTGCGGCGAATCGCATTATCCTTATTTTAATAAAGTCGCCCGTGACTGCGGGGTTGTCCCGGCCGCCGTTGCTCGTTGTTGAATCACCCGGCCGAGCAACCCTGCCGGATGAAACAAGGCGGCCTCCCCCCGGAGGCCGCCTTGTTTCAGGTTAGACCATTATCCGCCGCTGATGGCGGTGATAATCTGCTGCTGGGCGTTGGTGAAGGCGTTCTCGGCCGTGTCGGCGCCCTGGGCCACCAACACGACGGCGTTGCCCCACGCATCCCAGACCGATCCCATTTCGGGGATGGCCGGCATCGGGTCGGCGTTGAGACCGGCTTCGCCAAAGGCGGCTACGTTCTCGTCTTCCAGCGCGTCCAGCACCGGCAGGTAAGCCGGCGGGCGCTGATCGGACTCAAACAGAGCCTGCATGACTTCGGGCGTCGCCACGAACTCGGTCAGGAAGATCTGCGCCAGGAGCGGGTCCTTGGCGAAGGCGCTGACCATGAAGCCCTGGACGCCCAGGAACGGACGGCCCTCAGCCTCGGTCTCGCCGGGGATGTTGCAGATGGCGAAAGGCACGCCGGACTCGACGATGCGGGTGGTGGCCCACGGCCCGGTCAGGGTCATGGCCGCCTGGCCGCTCTCGAACCACGCGTGCATCGTGTCCCAGTCCATGGCCGGGGGCTGCAAGCCTTCGGTTACCATGGTCTCGAACCACTGGGCGGCGGCGATGGAGCCGGGATCGCCCACGCCCACGTCGGTCGGATCGTAGCTGCCGTTCGCGTCGCGGCCGAAGATGTAGCCGCCGAAAGCGGTCTGGATCGGGTAGAAGTGATACGGGTCGCCTTCCATGCGGACAAAGCCGTACTGCTCCGGATCGTCGGCATGCAGTTGGGCGGAGATATCATGTACTTCGGTCCAGGTCGCCGGGCACTCCGGCACCAGGTCGGTGTTGATGAACAGAGCCAGGTTCTCGGTTACGTTGGGCATGCCGTACAGGTCGCCGTCATAGGTGAAGGCGCTGATGGCCGCCGGGGAGAATTCATCGACCTTGTCGCCGAGGTCAATGGGGGCCAGGATACCACTGGTCACCAGCTCGCCGAGCCAGTCGTGGGCGCCGACGATGATGTCTGGACCTTCGCCGGCCGGGCCGGCGGTGGTGATCAGGCGGCGGATGTCGCCAAAGCCGACTTCTTCGATCAGCAGTTCAACGCCGTACTCTTCCTCGAAGGTGGTTTCAACCTGCTCCAGGGCGGGCTTGCGGGTGTTGTCGGCCCAGATGCGGATGACCGGCGTGCCCTCGGCCGCCAGTTGCTCAGCCAGCATGGCGTTGGCGATGGTTGGCGGGATCTGCACCGTGTCGATGACGTGGATGACGCCGTTAGCGGTCTCGACATCGGTCGTGACGAAGTTGAGCTGGGTTACGTCGAGCGGCTCGCCGGCGACCGTCGAGAGACGGCCACCCTCAGCGCCGGTCACGTCGGCCGACATCATGGCTCCGTTGACCACGTGATATTGCAGGACGCGCGTCAGATTGCCGCTCGGGTCGGCCATCAGGCCGTCGAGCACGTCCGCATCCAGCGCCTCGAAAGCGGCGTTGGTGGGAGCAAACAGGGTGACGGGCGCGTCGGGGGCCGGCTCTTCGATGCCGGCGGCGGTGAGGGCCGCGACCAGGGTGCTGAAGTTCGGGTCTGCGCTGAGCAACTCGGCCATCGTCTTGCTGGTGTCGCTCATCAGACCCATTTCTTCGGCCGGTGGTTCGGTCGGCTCTTCCACGACCTCTACGGTCGGTTCTTCCACGACCTCTGCGGTCGGTTCTTCCATGACCTCTTCAGTCGGCTCGACTACCGGTTCCTCGGCCGCCTCGGTGGCGACGGGTTGCTCGGTCGTCTCGGTTGTGCCGCCGCCACAGGCGGCCAATGTAAAGGCCCCCAGCAGCAGCACAACTACGAACAGATACCATTTGGTGTTTTTCATCATTCTCCTCAAAATTATAATTTTTCACATTCGCCCCTGGGGGGCGATATCACAAACGAATCGGCGGTTTGATCAGTCGGCAACAGTTTCTTCGCTATTCACCACCTCCATCAGCCCGGCGCTCTATTTGGATGCACAGGAGTATACACAAGTTTATTGCAAATCAGAAGAGCATTGTGCTTAAACGACACCATCTCTTCGTGTCGACGCGGCCCGACCGTAAGGATAAACCGCTAATCAGATTGGCGACCGTTCCGGCGTATTGTCCAGCGCGGCCGTTAACGCTCGATTAAGATGAGTCAGAATTTGGGTTAACTGTTCAGCCCCATCCGGTTCCAGACTCTGTAATCGAGCCTCCACGTAGTGGCGGTGGGCACGTGACGACTGTTCATACAGCGCCGCCCCGGCCGCCGTCAGAAACAGGCGATGGGTGCGGCCGTCTTGCTCGTGCGGGCGGCGCTCAACCAGGCCGTTGCTTTGCAGGCCACGCACCAGGCGGGTGATATTGCTTTTGTCGCAGAACATGTAGCGGCTTAGCACGCTGGGCGAGAGGCCGGGTTCGTTGGCCACGTGGGTCAGGACGTAGTAGCGGGGCACAGTGAGGCCGAATCGTTCCAGAAACAGACGGTCGCCAAAATCCAGCAGCAGGAACGACTCCTTGACCAAATCATAAAGACGCACGCTTTCCGCCATCGCCCTCCATTTGGCTCAGTAGACAAGTTGACATCTCAACTATAGGGTTGGCTACTCTATCATAGGGCTGATCGCCTGTCAACCGGGAAGCGGGCAAACACAGGGCTTTTCAGTTGTCGAGGTGTGGCGCCGGAATCTTATCCGGCGGCCGGGAAAGAGCTGGGCGGCAGAGCCGGTTAAGAAACCGGCGCTACGGAGTGCGATCGATTACTGAAAAACACTGCGGGCACTTCTGTGACTATGAACGCCTTCCCTAGCCATACGGCCCGCGGTTCTCCAGCGGCAAGAGGGCGGCCATGTGGCGCATCATCTCGTGGCCCATCTCGTCCAGCAGGGCGCGCCGCTCGGCCTTGGGCAAGGTGGGGTCGATGACCAGCGGCCCGAACACCGGCCCGATGATCATGCGTACCGGCGTCCGGCGCAGACGGCGCAGATTGGGCATGATTTGCTCCGTGCCCAGGAAGGCGGCCGGCAGGATGGGCGCGCCGCTGCGGACGGCCAGATAGGCGGCTCCAGGCCGTGGCGTGATCAACACCGGATTGGCGCGTGAGTTTGGGCCTTCGCGCAAACCCGGCTGCACCCCGGCCGTCGTCAACGGCCGCAGTGTCTCATCTACGCCACCTTCGGGCATGATGCCGACGATGTTGCCCGCCGCCAGCCAGTCGAGCGCGCGATGGATGGCCGTCCGGTCGGGCTGCCCGCGCCAGATGGGAATAATGTTGAACAGGTCGATGAGGGCCTTAAGGATTCGCGACGTTTGCAATTCTGTGGCCGCCAGCCAGGTGATGCGCTCCCGATAGGGCAGGAATACCATCAGCATGGGGGCCTCGAACAAGCTGAAATGATTGCCGATGATGAGCAGCGGCCCGCCTGGCGGCAGGTTTTCCCAACCTTCGATCTCCAGCTTGAGACCGAGACGGAACAGCAGGCGGACGAAGCCGCGGATGAGAGAACGAAGGAAAGAATGCATAATGGAAGAATGAGACCACAGGTTGCACGGATTTCACAGATTTAAGAGGGCTTATTCGCAGATTACGCCGATTGTTAAAAAGCTGAGAGGAGGCGCGAGCGGCAGGGGAGAAACTTCTCCCTTGCTCCCCGGCTTCTCAAGAATCCGGAGATCCGCCTAATCTGCGGAGCATGGTTCTTTCAGAAGCCGGGGTTTTTGGAGGACCTTACTCGCGCAGCTTGGCCCCGAGTTCCCGTTCCAGCAGTTTAAGTAACCGGCCGCGCTGTTTGGAGACGTCGTCGTCGGTCAGTGTGCGGTTGGGGGCCTGAAAGGTCAGATGATAGGCCAGGCTCTTCTTGCCCGGCGGCAGTTGGCGGCCTTCGTATACGTCGAACAGGACCACGTCGCGCAGCAACGCGCCGCCGCTTTGCCGCAGGGCCGCTTCGACCGCCGCCGCCGGCAGCGTCGCGTCGACCACCAGGGCCAAGTCCTCGCGCACCGGCGGGTAGGCGGGCAGCGACGTGTAGCGGTAATGATCGGGGATGAGCGGCAGAAGGGCTTCCAGATCAAGGTCGGCAGCCAGGACCGCCTGCCCGCGCTCGACACGTACCTCAAATCCTTTCGCGACCCCGGGATGCAGCTCGCCCATCGTGCCGATCTGCCTGTTGCCCACCAGCAGGCGTGCCGCCCGGCCGGGGCGATAGGTGGGGTGCGTCGTGGCCTCATAGGCGACAGGCAGGTGCAGGTCCTCGAAGAAGGCATCGAGGATGCCCTTCAGATCGAGAAAGTCGAATGTGGCCACACCGTCGTCGTCCCAATGGCCCCTGTCGCGCCGCCCGGTGAGCACGACGGCCAGACGGGTGAGTTCGTCGGGCAGCAATTCGTCCTCGCCGGCCAGATAGACGTCGCCGATCTCGAACAGGGCGATGCGCTCGGCGTGGCGGCTGTTGGCGGCTGCCGCTTCCAGAGCCGAGGCCAGAATCGTATGGCGCATCACGTTGCGGTCGGGGGCGGGCGGATTGCTCAACGTCACGTAGGGGCGCTCATCGGGCGACGGGAGTTGCCCTGGCGAACCGGGCAGCAACCGGGCCTCGCGCGCGGCCGAGGTCAGCCGGTAGCTCCACACCTCTTGCAGCCCCAGCCGGACGAGCGTATCGCGCACGCGCTCCTCCCGTTCCAGCTTGGGGTTGCCTCGTTGCGGTGGCAAGGTATCGGCCAGGCGGGTGCTGGGAATGCGGTCGTAGCCGTAGATGCGGCAAATTTCCTCGACCAGATCGTGCGGCCCTTCGATGTCCAGGCGGTGGTCGGGGGCCGTCACGCGCAAGCCGTCGCCGTGGCTTTCGACCGCGAAGCCCAGCCGCTCCAGCATCTCGCCCATCTCCTGGGTAGTCAGATCAAGCCCGCTCAACTTGCGGGCGTAGACCGGATCGAGGTCAACGACAACCGGCGCGGGCGGGTTGGGGTAGGTGTCGATGATGCCCCGCGCCACGGTTCCCCCGGCCAGACGGCGCAGCAGGTCGGCGGCCCGTTGCGCGCCCAGCAGGGCCAGGCTGGGATGGACACCCCGGCTGAAACGGTAGGCGGCCTCGGTGTGGAGGTCGAGGGCGGTGGCGCTGCGGCGAATGTTGATGAAATCCCAGGCGGCCGCCTCCAACAGGACGTTGCTCGTTTCGGGCCGGATCTCGCTTTCCAGCCCGCCCATGATGCCGCCGATGGACAGGTTGCCGGCCGGATCGGTGACCAGAATGGTGTACGGCTCCAGCTTGTGGGTCGCGCCGTCGAGCGTGGTCAGCGTCTCGCCGGGGTGCGGCAGGCGGGTATTGATTTGGATGGGGCCGTCGGGCGCGTACTCGTCGGCCCGGCGGCGCAGCGTGTCGTAGTCGAAGGTGTGGTTAGGCTGGCCGACCTCCAGCATGACGTAGTTGCTGACGTCGACGACGACGTTGATCGGCCGCTGCCCGGCCAGCCGCAGGCGGTATTGCATCCAGTAGGGGCTGGGAATTTGGGCCACGCCCTCGATGATCAGGGCCACGAAGCGCGGATTGAGGTCGGGGTTTTCGGTGGTGACGACGACGCGGCCGTCGACCGGCGGCCCGTCCATAACGACGCCGGCTGCGTCGTCCACGTCGTAGCTGGGCGGCCGGAACTCCGCGCCGGTCAGCGCCGCCAGCTCGCGGGCCACGCCGAGGATAGACGTGGCGCGGGCGGTGTTGGGCAGGATGGCGATCTCCAGCACGGCGTCGCCCAGCACGTCCTGTAAGGGCGTACCGGGAACAGGGGAGCGAGGGAGCAGGGGAGCAGGGGAGCTTTCTTCATTCGTCATTCGTAATTCGTCATGCGTAATTAAAATAATTCCCTCATGCTCGTCGCTGATGCCCAACTCCTTCTCGGAGCACAGCATGGCGTCGTTGTAGATGCCGCGCAGGGGGCGGCCCTTGAGCTTGGCCTTGACGCGGCCGTCCTTGTGGCCGTCGTAGAGCGTCGCGCCCTCCATCGCCAAGGGAGAGTAGAGCGCCTCGCCGCTGAGGTCGCCGCGGCCGAGGTAGGGGAACAGGTTGGGCGCGCCGGTGACGACGGTCTTGGGTTCGGCCGCGCCATAGTCGACCGTCGCCAGCACCAGGCGGTCGGCATCGGGGTGCGGCTCGACGCGCAGGACGCGGCCGAGGACGACCCGCTCGCGGTCCCACTCCAGCTCCGCGCCGGGCAGGCCGATGCGGGTGATGCTCTCCACCTCCAGCCCGGCGTTAGTCAGCAGTTCGGCGGCCTCATCGATAGTAAGGTCGATGTCTACGTAGTCTCTTAGCCACGATAACGGTACGCGCATGGTCTTCTCCGAAATTATGGGTCGGGATCAGGTGCAGGGGAGCGGGGGGAAGAGTCGTCGGCCGACGCTTCTTTCACCCCTGCTCCCTTTCTCCCTTTCTCCCCTGCCCCATTAAAATTGTTCTAAAAATCTCAAATCATTGGCCCAGAACTGGCGGATGTCGTCGATGCCGTACTTGAGCATGGCGATCCGCTCCGGGCCGAGGCCGGCGGCGAAGCCGAAATACTTCAGCGGGTCATAGCCGCCGTTGCGCAGTACGGTCGGGTGCACCATGCCGCAGCCCAGAATCTCCAGCCAGCCGGTGTACTTGCAAATGTTGCAGCCCGCGCCGCCGCACAGGAAGCAACTGATGTCCATCTCGGCGCTCGGCTCGGTGAAAGGGAAGTAGCTGGCCCGGAAGCGTGTCTGCCGCTCGGCGCCGAACATGCGGCGGGCGAACTCGGTCAGTGTGCCCTTCAGGTCGGCGAAGGTGATGTTCTCGCCCACGGCCAATAGTTCCAGTTGGGTGAACTGCATCTCACTGCGCGCCGTCACCTGCTCATTGCGGTAGCACATGCCCGGCAGCACGACGCGAATCGGCTCCGGGTAATACTCGCGCATGGCCCGAATCTGCCCGGCGCTGGTATGGGTGCGCAGGATGACGCCCTCGACCGTCGTGTAGAAGCTGTCCTGCATCTCCCGCGCCGGGTGGTGGGGCGGGAAGTTGAGCAGCTCGAAGTTCATCTCGTCCGTCTCCACGTCACGGGTGCGGTAGACCTGGAAGCCCATGTCGCCGAAGACGCGGTAGAGGTCGCGCAAGGTCTGGGTGATGACGTGGAGCCGCCCCTCGGCCGGCTTGCGGCCGGGCAGCGTCACGTCCAGCGCCCCGGCGGCCAGTTGCGCCCGCAGCTCCTCGTCTTCGGCCAGGGCCAGCTTCTCGCCGTAGGCCGCTTCCAGCTCGGCCTTGACCTCGTTAAGGCGGCGGCCGTAGGCGGGGCGCTCCTCGGCGCTCAGCGCGCCCAGGTTGCGCGTCAGCAAATAGATGTTGCCCTTGCGCCCCAGCGTGTCGCGATACCACGCTTCCAGCGCCTCGCGCCCTTCGGCGGCCGCCAGCGCCGTGGACGCCGCCTTATATTGATTCTCCAGTTCGTCGAGCATTTCTCTCTCCTACCACGGCGTATTTAACGCAAGGTCGCCAGGACGCCAGGACGCAATTATATGGCAGTTTGCGTCCTGGCGTCTTAGCGTCTTGGCGTTAATTTCCGAGTCATCCTTTACGAGCCTTATCTTGCCAACAAAAAAACGCGGCCTGTGCCGCGTCTTCCATACTTCTCCGTTGCGAGCCTGGCTCAGGCGGAACAGAGCGTCTCGGCCGTCGCGGCGCGGGACTTGTTCGCAAAAGCAAAGCTAAAAAACGAGCTTGAACGGTAGGCGTTCATGATGGTAGGTATGGTAGCATTGGGTAAGATGGTTGTCAATATGAGGAAGAAATTAAACACGGATACTACACGGATTAAACAGATTGAGCATTCTTTCTATCCGTCTTATCCGTCTCATCCGTGGCCTATCCGTGTTTAATTCTTGACGAATAATCACGCGGCAAGTTGACCCGGCTGCAACCGCCGGTGCATAGCTTTTTAGTCGATAATTTCTAAGTATTTCTACGGATTGACGGGGGGGGGGGGCGCTGTAGAATGCAAATAGTCATCGACGTATTTCCCGGAACCGCTGTGGGGAGCAGCCATACCAGCGGCGACCGGCTATCGGAGCGTCCCGCTCTCGTTCAGCGTCGGCAAAGCCATTCATCCGTTTCGTCCAACAGGAAGGTGCGCCCATGGTCACCGGATATAAGCGCCTGCGAGTGATGTTTAGCCTCTTCGCTCTGATCGCCATCATTGCTGCCTGCGGGTCGCCGGCCGCAGTAGAACCGCCGGCCGACGCCTACCCAGCGGCCGTTGCGCCCCTGCCCACGACCACCCTGCCGCCCTATCCCTGGCCCACGCCGCCCCCGCCGCCGACCGACGAACCCACGCCCACCGACGAGCCGACGCCGACCGAGCCGATCGTGCCGACCCCAACCCCGACGCCGGTGGTGACGCCCATCCCGACGGCCGCGCCGCCGATCATTCCCCTGCCGGAGGGGGCGACGGCCCAACCCTTCAGCGTGTTCTGGCGCGACGGAGACGTGATTCTGACCATGCGTAGCGAGGGCGAGACAGAGCCGGCGGTGTTCCTGGACCCCACGAAGGAATTTGGGCTGTATCTGACGCCGGAGGAGGCCTATTTACCGATCTGGGGCGCGTTATCACCCGACGGTCGGAGCCTGGCCCTGGTGCTGACCGAGGAGCCGAACCCGATCGCATCGCCAGGCGTACTCTACCCGGCGCATATCTATTTATTTGACCGGGAAAGCCGAGACTTGCGCCCGTTGGTGAAGTACGGGGTGGAACCGGTCTGGTCGCCGGATGGAGTGCGATTGGCTTATCGTTCATTGGAAACGGGCGGGGTGCGGATTTTGGACGTGCCTAGTGGGTTGACAAATGAAGTATATGCAGTTGAGGCTACTAACGGACACTTTGCGACCGGTTTCTCTTGGGCGCCGGATAGCCGCCATTTGGTAACAATAGACGAAGCATTATATCAGTCAACCGATTTATTCATTATTGATTCTGATCAACCAGAAGCCTCCATGAAGCTTATCGGACTGCCCACCGAGTGGGCGTACAACGCTCAGTGGTCGCCAACAGGTGAATCAATCTCGTTTACGTCAGCAATTGACGGGCCAGGGGGTTGGCAGCTCCGGATCGCAAATCTGGATGGTAGTTGGAATGAACTGATAGGCGATGTCTATCCTGTAGGCGGAGTACCTCGTTGGTCACCGGATGGACAATGGATAGCCTTTGGGGGGTCTGCCATTTATGAGGCGTCTCTCTATCAAAGTGATCTTTGGCTAACTGATGCTACCGGCAAGATTCTAATCCGTCTGACCTTCGATAAGATGCAGTCTGAGGATGACCATCAGGCAGAAGACTCGCGTCCTATTTGGTCACCTGATGGAGCACAACTTGTGTTTCGCAAAGCACAAGAAATATGGATCATTTCCTTAATAGACGGTAGTGATCAAATGTTACATTCAGTGAATGATGTTACTGATATCGGATTAATCGTTTCACGATAAATTCCGTATGTGAGGTTGCCATGATTGGCATGATTCATTTTAGCCTTAGCCGCCAAGGAATTCGTATTCTCACCGTTGTTTTTGCTGGTTTGCTTCTGTTGTTAACCGTAATAGGAGCTAAGACGGCATATTTAGGAACGCGACCAATAACAGATGCTCAAATCAATCAAATCTATCTATGGGCGAATGAGACAGTTATATGAGGAATAACTTATACGCATAAAGGCGTCGATTTGCCAGGGAACATAGGTACTGATGTACGTGCAATAGCTGATGGCGAGGTTGTGCAACTTTATGAGGAAACTCCTAATAACACTTTCGGCAATGCCGCTTGGGGGAATTTTGTTCTCATTCGACACAAAGAGAGCAAGAGACATTGGGATCAAACCATCTTGCCCGATGGGTCATTATCTTACGTCTATTCTCTCTATTTGCACTTGGAAGAAAATTCTGTTGATCCGATTGTGGGAGACAACGTAGTTGCAGGTGAAATTATTGCAAGTAGGGATAATACAGGACGCAGTACCGGATCGCATTTACATGTTCGAGTCGTTTTGCATCCCGAACGCGACGTACTCCTTACGCCCAATAATACGCTCGACTCAGAAAATAACTCTCGCAACCCTGAGCTATGGCTTTCTCCAATTCCCGGCACGGGCACAGCGATCGGCCAGGTCAAAGATACCAACGGCAACCCGGTAAGCAACCTCGTCGTCTGCGGCATCCAGAAGCAAGCACCAACGACGGGTTACGCATCTTCCCGCACCTACTCCTTCACTTGGGCCAACCCGGACGACATCTTTCACGAGAACTTCGGGACGACTGACGTTCGGCCGGGGACATACTCCCTTTATGCCGCCAACCTGTCCACAGGCTGTGGCGGCGCGCATGTCTACGACTTGGGCTCGCATACCTTCGCCTTCGACACAGCCACGTTTGTTGGGCTGTACCCTGCCTGGCTGCCGACCGTGAGGCCGAGTTCATTGTGGGATGCGCAACTATTCATCCGCAACCATGAAACCTCACGGCGCAATGTAAACTACACTAGCTTTTACAATGCGGGCTACTCTATCGGACAGAGCGGGCGGAATTCCAATCCTCAAGGCACTTCTGTTGTAGCCGACGAGCCAGATGTCGCCTATTCGGGCATCGTGGTGTCGAACCAGGACTCCTCGACCCTTCTCATTACCAGTCGCAACGGACAACCGGCCGGCTATACGGGAATCGTGGCGACTAACATCAATAACAACGTCAACATTCCTTCCGGATGGGAACGCGCCGGCCCGAGACTATACGCGCCGTTAGTGAAAAAGAACTGGAACGGTCGCTGGTCGAAAATATACGTGGCGAACGCGGGAATACAGACAACCACGGTTTATGTAACCTACTATAAAAACGGTCTCGGTTATGGCGGCGGCTATTCTAAAATAGAACCAAATACTCGGGAGGTGTTTGCTTCCGGCACCGTCGGTCTTGCTGACGGCATCTATTCGGCGGTGATCATAAGCAGCACAAACCAACCCTTGGCCGCTATCGTTTTAGAAGGAGACGGCAGCGGAGTAAGTAGCCGGCCAGCGGCGTATAATGCCTTCAGCAGCGCAGGAAACACAACCCTCTACGCGCCGCTGGTCAAGAAGAATTACAGCAACAGTACCACCGGCATCACCCTGCAAAATACCAGCTCATCCTCGGCCAATTTCGAAGCGCGCTACTACGACATGAACGGCAACCAGCAAGGTCAGACCGTCGTCGACACTATCTCATCTAACTCACCGTACGTGCTGTATAACCCGGCTCAGATTCCCGACGGATTCCTCGGTTCCATTCGCATCACGTCGACGAACGGCAAACCGCTGGTAGGGCAGATGAGCGAAGCCAGAACGACGGGCACTATTATCCAATTGATGTCGAACCTGGCGCTCGGCGGCACGGCGACCATCCATTTGCCGCTGTGGTATGACAATTACACGGCGACGGGTGGAAATTGGGTCAGCGGGGTAAACGTTCAGAATGCCGATAGCGGCATCAACAATATTACGGCAACGTGGTTTGATCAGGCCGGCAACCCAGCGCTTACCCAAACAGCGACCTTAAACGGCACTTACGACACGCATAACTTCTACGACACAGCGCTGAACAACTTTGTGGGATCCGTAGTCATCCAATCGACGAACGGCAAGAAGATCGTCGCCGTATCCAATATTCTCAACTATGCCGGGGCGGCCGGCACGGACACGGCGATGGCCTTCAACGGCAGCAATCGTTAGGTTGTGAGTGGGGCGGGATGTAGTTCGGCAGCGTGCGACCGTACGCATAAAAAAAGCAGGCCGCTGGCCTGCTGTTGATGTTCGCTTTACTCGCCGGTCTACGCCGTCACCGCTTCGGCCGCCCCTTTGAGCACCTCCCGCCGCAGCGCCTCCTGATGATCGGCCAGCGTCCCCAGCACGCCGTTGATGAAGCGCGGCGCGCTGTCGCTGCCGTAGACCTTCGCCAGCTCGACCGCCTCGTTGATCGCCACCTTGACCGGCGTCTCGTCCGTCACCAGGAACTCGTAGATGGCGATGCGCAGGATGTTGCGGTCGATGACGGCCATCTGATCCAGCGGCCACTCCGGGGCATAGCGGGCGATAAGGGTGTCCATCTGCTCCAGGTAGGCGATCACCCCGTGGATCAGCCGCTGGGCGAACTCCACCCCGGCGTGCTCCATCGGACTCTCCTCCAGCCGTTGCTCCAGCACTTCGTCCGGGTCGTGGTTGGCGATGTCGTATTCGTATAAGGTTTCTAAGGTTACGCGACGGGCGCGACGCCTGGTTTTCATAGTCCGACTCTTGGTGATCAGTGATCAGTTAAGACTGACCACCGGCCACTATTCCCTGTCCACTGTTAAACCACTTCGCCCTTGGTGTAATGGACGTCTTCCACGAACACGTTGACGGCCGCCACCGGAATGCCAATCATCGTGTCAATCGCCTCGGTCACCACCATCTGAATGGTACGGCTGGCTTCCAGCAGATTGACGTGCGGGGCCATTATAACATAGATATTGAAACGCACCTTATTTTCCGACAAATCCAGCAACACGCCGTCCTGGCGCAGCCCGCGCTGGAAGAGGCGGGCGATGTCGGCCGGCACCTGGGCCATCTGCTGCACACCCTCGACGCCCTGCACGGCGATGCGCGCGATGGTGACCAGCACCTCCGGCGCGACCTCGATGCGGCCGATGCTCTCGTTTGCTTCGCTCATGTGCCGATTCCTCCGTCCACTTGAATCACCGCGCCGGTAATATAGGAAGCCTTGTCCGAGGCCAGAAAGGCCACGGCGTGGGCGATCTCTCGCGCCTCGCCCCAGCGGCCGAGGGGGATGAACGCCAGCGTCTGCCGCACCATATCGTCGGGCAGGCTCGACGTCAGGTCGGTGGGCACGAAGCCGGGAGCCACGACGTTGACCGTAATGTTGCGCGAGCCGAGTTCCTTGGCCAGCGACTTGGAAAAACCGATAATGCCCGCCTTCGAGGCGGCGTAGTTGGTCTGCCCCGGCTGGCCGACGATGCCGGAAACGGACGAGATATTGATGATCCGCCCGCCCTGCTTGCGCCGCACCATCGGCCGCGTCACGGCCTTGCAGGTGTTGAAGACGCTCTTTAGATTCGTCTCCACGACCACGTCCCACTCCTCTTCTTTCATCGACAACAGCAGCGTGTCGCGCGTGGTGCCGGCGTTGTTGACGAGGATATCGAGCGCGCCGTAGGTTTCGATGGCCGACTTGATGAGGGCGTCGGCGGCGGCAAAGTCGCTGACATCGGCCTGCACGGCCACGGCCGTTCCGCCGCGCCCGATGATACCGCTGACCACTTCCTCGGCCGCGGCGGCGTTAGAATGATAGTTGACGACGACCCTGGCCCCCTCGGCGGCCATCTCCTCAGCGATGGCGCGGCCAATGCCCCGCGAAGCCCCCGTCACGACCGCCACTTTGCCCTCTAGTAACATGCGCTCTCCTACTGTGGCGCAAGCTGTCCAGCTTGCCTCTTCGCTCTCAACCTGGACAGGTTGAGCTACAGCCATTATAACTCGAACTTAACCCGTTGCGCCCCCCGATCGATCCGCTTCACCAATCCCAGCAACACGTCCCCCGGCCCGACTTCTACATAAGTCGCTACCCCCTGCCCGGCCAAAAAGCGCACGGAATCGGTCCAGGCCACGGGTGAGGTGAGCTGCGCCTTCAGTTCGGCGCGAATGTCCTCGGGAGAGCTGATGGGACGGGCAGAGACGTTGGCGACCAGAGGGATGCGTGCCTCGGCCAGCGGCGCGGCGTCGACGGCGGCGGCGAATTCATCGGCTACGCTCGCCATCAACGGGGTATGGGCAGCGATGGAGATGGGCAGCCGCACGACCTTACGCGCCCCGGCGTCGTTCAGGAGCGCAATCGCTTGTGCCAGCGCATCGAGGTGACCGGAGATGACGATCTGGCCGGGGCAGTTGTCGTTGGCAACGCCGACGTAGTGCCCGGTCTCGGCCGTGGCGCGGGCGCACCGTTCGGCCACCTGCTCGGCGTCCAGCCCCAACACGGCCGCCATGCCCCCCGGCCGGCGTTCTCCTGCCAGCTTCATCAACTCGCCGCGTCGCCGCACCAGCGCCAGCCCGTCGGCAAACGTCAGCGCCCCGGCCGCCGCCAGGGCCGAGAACTCGCCCAGCGAATGGCCGGCTACGTAAGCAGAGGCATCGGCCGCGTAGGCTTCATCGCGCTGCTGCAGGACCTCCCAAGCGGCGAGGCTGGTAGTGTACAGCGCCGGTTGCTGGACGGCCGTGTCGGTGAGCGCTTCCTCCGGCCCCTCGAAGCACAACTTTGACAGGGCAAACCCGAACAGCGCGTCGGCCTCGTCGAACAGCGCGCGAGCGACCGGCTCGCGATCGTACAGGTCGCGCCCCATCCCGACGAATTGTGAACCCTGGCCGGGGAAGAGGAAGGCGGTGGGCATCTGCTGGGGTAGAGGCGAGTTCTTTAAACTCGCCTCTACGGATAGGTCTAAAAATGGTCAGACGGGTTTCAAACCCGCCTCTGCCGTACTATTCTTCGTCGGCCGCCGGCAGAATCTGGCGACCGTTATACTTGCCGCAGCTCGGGCAAACGCGATGCGCGCGTTTCATTTCGCCGCAATCGGGACAAGGCACGAGATGGTACAGGCTGAGCGCGTCGTGCGTGCGACGCTTGTCGCGGCGCGCTTTAGAGATTTTTCGCTTGGGAACTGCACCCATGATGTTTATTCCTCAACTTTAGAATTTCAACGCCGCAGGCGCAGACAATCGAAGTTCCCTACCCGGTAGAGTTGCCGATCGTTTCCTCTCGCATCCGGCGATAGACGACAAAAACACGCGGCGACAAAGCCACGAATAAGAATTATAGACGCGGGCGGGCTAGTTTGCAAGGCAAGCTAAGGCAAAGTCAGGGTTTTTCAGTCGTCGAGGGGTAGCGCCGGATTCTTATCCGGCGGCCGAGAACGAGCTGGGCCGCGGAGCCGGTTAGGTAACCGGCGCTGCGGCGGGCGGCCGATTACTGCAAGACCCTGAAAGCAAAGTGGACATTCCCGGCGATTGATTCTCGAAGTAACAACAATCATGTCGCCGATTGATTTCGGCGTGCGGCAATAACTGCCCGGTCAGGCAACCGGCGGCTCTCAATCTATTGACAAACACTTCCCGTCCATAGGAACTATGTTATAATAACAATCAGAAAGTGACCGTTCTTCGGGCTTATTATAGCGACGCCCCGATGGACGGTTTGCTCAGGAGAGCCACTCCATGACCAACCTAATTGAATATACGTCGACGGATGCTGCCCCCTCGTCGCCATCACGACGCGACGCGCCCGTGGCGCTGCCGTTCTTGCTCGCCATCGGCCGCGGGTTCACGCTGGCCGGCTGGGGAGCGATCATACTGGTCAGCGGCATCTTTGGCGCCACGGTGCACTGGGGGTTAGGCCGTGTTCTTGATTTTTCGCTGATGGCACTGGCCGGTTTTCTGTTCGTGTTTTTATTCGAAGGCCTGGCCGTGCTGCTCTGGAAACTTCTCAACGCTATCCTGTCGCGCGCGCATCTGGACACGCTGAACGGCTATATCCAGGCCATACCCGCAGCCATAGCCGGCCGTTTCGTCGGCATAGGGCTGATAGTATTCGGCGACGTGTTGTGGCCCGAGTCGATCTTCCAACATGTCACGATCGCACTGCCGGGCAAGTTTATCGTGATGGCCGCGGCCGTGGGTGGAGGGTTCATTTTCGCGGCGCGTTTGGTCAAGCGGCCGTTCGCTCGTTGGGCCGTGGCGGCGCTCGGTCTGCTGCCCCTCTTGGCTGTGATTCTCTGGCTGGCGTGGCCCGGCACAGACGCCTACTTGGCGCAGGCATCGCCGGTCGAGCCACAGGTGCCCGCCCCGGTCATGCCTAACCCCGCCCTGCCCGGCCCTTATGCCGTAGCAACACTCTCCTACGGCAGCGGCGGGCGGCGGCCGGAGTTTGCCGAAGGCGCGACGTTGACGACCCGGCCTGTTGACGGCTCGCCCCTGTTTGCCGGATATAGCGGGTTGATCGGCGACTATTTTCGCTGGTATAACGGTTTCGATCTGACCGCCGCGCCGCTCAATGGGCTGGTGTGGTATCCACAGGGGGAGGGGCCGTTTCCGCTGGTGCTAATCGTCCACGGCAATCACAACATGACCGAGCCTTCGGACCCCGGCTACGCTTATTTGGCCGAACATCTGGCCAGTCGCGGGATGATCGCCGTCTCCGTCGATGAGAACTACCTCAACGGTTTTAATCTGACCGACCCCGACATGGCCGAGATGCCGTTGCGGGCCTGGCTTCTACTCAAGCACCTGGAGCAGTGGCGCGACTGGAACGCCGCGCCGGGCAATCCTTTTTATGGCCGCGTCGATATGGAGCGCGTCGGCCTGATCGGTCATTCGCGCGGCGGTGAGGCGGTGGCCCACGCGGCCGAGATGAACGCCCGCCCGATTGACGCGGCCGCTGCGGTTTCCAAAGGCGGCGATTTTGGTTTCGGCATTCGTGGCGTCGTCGCTTTGGCTCCGTGCGACAATCGCTATCGACCAGCGGGCCGGCCATTGCATCTGAAGAATGCCGACTATCTGCTGCTGGCGTCGGGCCATGACGGTGACATGTACTATCTGGATGGCCTGGGTCAGTATGCTCGCGCGACGTTTGCCGAGAACCCCGACGGCTTTAAGGCGCTAGCCTATCTCTATCGCGGCAATCACGGCAATTTTAATTCCGTCTGGGGCGACAATGACAAGGGGTGGTTCAATTCGCTGTTGCTCAACCGTAAACCGTTGCTGACGGTTGAGGAGCAACAACAAGCGGCGCTGGTTTTCATCACCGGCTTCCTGGAGGCCTCGCTCAATGGACGCGACGAATATCGGGCACTGTTCTATGACCTGCCTGCTGCGCGGGCCTGGTTGCCCACGGGCGTTATCGTCACGCAATACATGGATGCCGATTTTATCCAGGTGGACGCCAACACCACAGGCTCGCGGGAGGAACTGGATGTGCCCGGCGGCTCGGCCGAGGTGCGTGACATGACCGCTTGGCGTAATGCCGGCCGGCTATTGCGCGACGGTGTGACAACTGTGCCTAACCGCGGTATGTTGCTGGAATGGGCAGCGGGCGGTGACCCAGCCTACATTCTCAACTTGCCGGAGGGCATGGCCGCCGAGCGGGGTTTGTCCCTTGACCACGCGCTGTCCTTTACGCTCGCCCACATGGCGGAATCGGGAACCATCGGACGCATATGGGTGGAGCTTGAGGCAAAGGGCGTGGTTGTTCGTTTGCCGCTAGACCAGTTTGGCCCCATGCCGCCGCTCTTACCCGCGCAACTGGTGAAGGCCGACTGGATAGCCGAGATGCCGAGTTATGAGATCGATACCAGAACTCCCTATGAGCGTGTTGACCAGACATACGATCTGCCGCTAGCGGCATTCGCAGCGGCCGACCCCGATTTTCAACCCGAGTCATTGTCAATCGTGCGCTTTCTCTTCGACGGCGCGGCCGATGGCCGGATAATGGTGGATGAGATAGGTTTTCGCACCCCTTGAACCCAACGCCGTATTTGCCTGTGACCACTCGCCACCGCCAAAATGGCGAGTCGTTATGGCCGGCCGGCGGATTCCAGATTTGTGGAGTGAGAGGGCGATTTGTTACCCGCTCTGAGCCTTGCTACAATCCTCGCGTTGCTGAATGAGCAACTGGGGCTGGGAACAGCCAAACTCGGAGCAGGTATGTCGTTATCAAAGGCAACGGATTCGTTCGAAAACCCGCTGGAAAGCGGTGTCGTCGTGGTTGGCGGGTGGCGGAGCGCGCTACAAACCGCCGTCGTGCTGTTCAAGCTGCGCATCGTCTTTCTGCTGCTCATGGCGGCCACGGGCGGTGCGTTTTTGGCCGCCGGCGGCTGGCCTGGTTGGGGCGTCATGGGCCTCACCTGGCTGACGGGTGGGATGGCCGCGGCCGGAGCTTCGGCGCTCAACCAGTACTGGGAGCGCAACCGGGACGGCCTCATGGGCCGCACACGCCAGCGGCCGCTGGTCAACGGCGACATTACCGATCCCCGCTGGGTGCCGTGGGTGAGCCTGGCGCTGGTGATTGTCCCTGTGCTGGCCGTGTTGCCCTTCAACCGGCCGCTGGCCTTCTTCCTGGCCCTGGGCGCTTTCATCTACGTCGGTATCTACACCATCTGGCTGAAGCCGCGCACGCTGTTGAACATCGTTATCGGCGGCGCGGCGGGCAGTGCCGCCGTCCTTAGCGGCGCCGCGGCGGCCGGGGCCTGGAACGCGCCGGGCGCGTTGGTGTTGGCCGCCATCCTCTTCCTGTGGACGCCTTTTCACTTCTGGAGCCTGGCTCTTCTCTATCGGGACGAGTACGCGCGGGCCGACGTGCCCATGTTACCCACCCACACCACACCCCGGCAAGCAGCCTGGTGGGTCATGTCCCACACCCTGCCGACAGGGATACTCAGCTTGCTGATGGTCACGCTGCCGGGTCTGGGCTGGATCTTCTTTCTGCCGGTGCTGGCCGTCACCACCGATCTGTTTCTGCGTAACGTGCGCCTCATCCGCGATCCCTTGCCGCTCAACGCCCGCAAGCTGTTCATGTCGTCAAACTATTACTTGCTGATCCTGCTGCTCGCTATCTGTGTGGACCTGACGTTACCCTGGTAACACCATCCTCCCTTCATTGCCGGTGTTGAGTTGCCGCCCCATTCCATCGAATCGGGTGGCTTTTTTGCCAATTTACCGTTCTTACCCTAAGATTGTCCCCCAACCGAAAGCGCAGGTCCGTTAGAGCGCCGGCCAAGCCCGGCGCGCTGATTCAGCTGTCGGCCCGGCGGGCAAAAAGCAGCTCCTTCCTCGACCCAGGCGCGCCGGCAAACGGCGCGTTGTGTGTGAGCGGAGGACGTTCGGCTTATCGATTTGCCCCGCCACGGATATCTGCAGGAACCGACGGTGCTGACCGGCGGACGTCTCCGGCAGGAAGGAGGAGATGCGAGACAAGTACATTAACAGCAGCACACCACGAGTGACTTTGACGGGTTGAGTCTGTAGTGGACTCCAAATACCTAAATCATAATCGAGGAGAAAAGAGATGAAAGCGCAATTGAGTTTGTTATTAGCGATGATGGTGGTCCTCGCACTGGCGCTGGCGGCTTGTGGCGGCCAAGTCCAGGAGACCACCCCAACCGAGGCGGCGGCCGAGGTTGTCGCCACGGATATGCCGGCCGAGGCCGCTACCGAAGCGCCGGCCGAAGCCACCGAGGCCCCCGCCGCCCCCACCGGCAATACGCTGGAGGCGGTCCGTAGTCGTGGAACCCTGCGCTGCGCCGGTAACCAGTCTGTTCCGGGATTTGGTTACATTAACCCCGACACCAATGAGTTTGAAGGCTTCGACATCGACTTCTGCCGCGTGTTCGCCGTGGCGGCGTTGGGCGATGCGACGGCCCTCGAAGTCCGTCCTACCACGGCCAACGAGCGCTTCCCCGTCTTGCAGTCGGGCGAAGTTGACGTGCTGAGCCGTAACACCACCATGACGATCAGCCGCGACACCTCCCTGGGCCTCGACTTTGCGCCCGTCACCTTCTATGACGGCCAAGGGATGATGGTTCGCGCCGATATGAACATCGACTCGCTGGAAGGCCTGGAGGGCGGCACAATCTGCGTGCAGTCCGGCACCACGACCGAGAAGAACCTGGCCGACGTATTCCGCGCGCGGGGCATTGATTTCACCCCGGTGGTATTCGATGACGCCGACGCCACCCGCGACGCCTACGATCAAGGCCAGTGCGACGGCTTCACGACCGACAAGTCGGGCCTGGTGTCGCAGCAAATCCTGTTGGCCGATCCGGCCGCCCACATCATCCTTGACGAAACGATGTCCAAGGAACCGCTCGCTCCGGCCGTGCGCCACGGCGACAACAACTGGGGCGACATCATCCGGTGGTCGGTCTACTGCACCATCGCCGCCGAAGAGCTAGGCATCGACTCGACCAACGTCGACAGCTTCATGGGCGGTGAAGACCCGGTCATTCAGAATCTGCTCGGCGAAACCGGCGATCTGGGCGTGGCCATGGGCATCAGCAACGACTTCTGCTACCAGATCATCAAGCAGGTCGGCAACTACGGCGAGATCTACGACCGTAATCTCGGCCCCGACACGCCGTTTAATCTGCCGCGCGGCCTGAACGCGCTATATACCACCGAAGGTGGCATCCAGTACGCACCGCCGTTCCGTTAGTCCGAACGTTTAGCCGGTGTGGCCCGGCCGGACGCTGGGCCACACCTCTTAAAAATGTAGCGATCCCGATTGAAGTTGCGGGAGTCGCCAGGAGGAGGCGCGCCCATGACCGATCTTACGCCGCAAGCGCCCAATCGCCGGGAGTCGGTGCCGTTTTGGCGAGATATTCGCGTGCTGGGGGTGCTGGCCCAGATCGCTTTCCTCATCGTCGTCATTTCGGGCCTGGCCTGGGTGGCGCGCAACGTGACGCAAAATATGTCCACCCTCGGCGGGAGCCAGTTCTTGTGCCGAGATGGCTCCAGCAGTGTGCGCTGCGCCTTCGATTTTTTGCAACTGGACGCCCAATTCGCCATTTCGGAGTCCCTCATCCCCTATGACCCCAGCGATTCCTATGGCCGGGCGCTGCTGGTTGGGGCGCTCAACACCATCAAAGTCTCGTCTTTGGGCATCGTCCTCGCCACGGTATTGGGGACGTTAACCGGCATCGCTCGCCTGTCCTCCAACTGGCTCATCAGTTCCGTGGCCCGCTGGTACGTCGATATCATTCGCAATACGCCGCTCCTGTTGCAACTTTTCTTCCTGTTTTTCGCCGTCATCCTGGCCTTCCCACCCATTCGCGAAGCCAATCAGCTTTTCGGCCTGCCCATTTTTCTCAGCCAGCGCGGCATCGATCTGCCCCGGATCGTGATGATGCCTTCCTTCATGACCTGGCTGATATTCCTCGTCGTGGGGGCGGCGCTGGCCGCGGCCGTGTGGTGGTGGCTGGGCCGACGCGAGCGCGAAACAGAACGCGACGCCAATCGCCCCTTGTGGGCGTTGCTGGCGCTTTTGATCGTTGCCGTCCCCGGTTGGTTCTTCGCCTCGGCCACGGCTGCCGACACGCAGGGCTTTCTGGCTCCGGAGAGTTCAGGCATCACGGAGTTCGCCGACGTGCCCGAAGTCGTTCGCGCCCAACTGGGACTGGAAAATCTGAACGAGCTGGACGCCGCGCTGGACGCGGGAACGGTGACCCAGGAACAGGTAGACGAAGCCACGGTAACCTTTTGCGCCGTCGAGAATTCGCCGCCCCTGACCAATATGGCCGCCGAACTGAACCGGGCCAACGTTCCCTGGGCCGTCGAGCGGTCGCGCACCCCGGCCGCGGCTTCGGCCGACTTTGCCGCCGGGGAATGCCAACTGCTGGTATCCTCCCGCACCGCCTTGGCCGGCGAACAAGCCGCGCTGGCCGATGTACTACCCAGCACGCTCATCCCCTTGCGCGAGTTGCCCGTTCGGTTGTCGGTGCCGCGCATCGAGGGTCTGAATTTCGTGGGCGGCATCAAGTTGTCGCCCAACTTTGCCGCCATCCTCATCGGACTGACCGTCTACACCGGCGCGTTCATCGCCGAGATCGTTCGCGCCGGCATCCAGTCCGTCGCCAAGGGCCAATCGGAGGCCGCGCGGGCGCTGGGCCTGTCGGAGTCGCAACGCCTGCGCCTGGTGGTGTTGCCCCAGGCGTTGCGTGTCATTATCCCGCCGCTGACCAGCCAGTATCTGAACCTGACCAAGAATTCGAGCCTGGCTATCGCCGTGGGCTATCCCGATCTGTGGTCGACGGCCTTCACCACGCTCAACCAGTCGGGCCGAGCCATTCAGGTTTTCCTGATCGCCATGGGCACCTACCTGATGTTCAGCTTGCTGATCTCCTCTTTCCTGAACTGGTACAACCGGCGCGTGGCCCTGGTGGAGAGATAAGATGACGACGCTCTATCACAATCTGCAGACGTTTTTTCGCGGCGACACGGGCCATTTTAGTTGGCGGCACTTTCTCCGCGAGCATATCTTCAGCAGCTGGTGGTTTGCGCCGTGGCTGCTCCTGCTGCTCTATATCACGGTCCGCGTCGTAGCGGGTCAATTCGCCGCCTCCCCGGTGGTTACGGCTGTCGTCCTCATCGCCTGGGCGCTGACGGTGATGGTCACGGCCGTCAGCAACGTCCTCCACCGCCACACGCCGTTGACCTTCTGGCTTAGCAACAACCTCTACAACTCCATTACCAGCGCGTTTATCTCCCTGTTAATCGTCCTGTTGCTGATCGCCGGCGTGCGCGGTTTCTTCGGTTGGGCGTTCGTCCGGGCCAGTTTTGTGCCCGACGCTGAGGTCGCCGCCCAGACGCTCTCCCAATGGGAAGACCCGGGCGCTAACTGGGGGGCAGTGGTTGACAATTTCCGCAACCTGATGGTCTTTCGCTTTCCCCGCGAGCAGGACTGGCGCTTGTGGCTGCTGGTTCTGTGGAATGTGTTGCTGCTCATTCCCAGCACGTTCGTCTTCAGCCGCGAAGTCTACCGCCGCTCGCGCGTGCGGCGTGTGCTGGCTCTCTTGTGGGTCTTCACGCCCGTGCTGGCATACTTGTTGTTGGTGGGCATCGGCGACGGCGGGCCACTGCCCCGGCTAAACCCCGACACGGTCTGGGGCGGCTTACTGCTGACATTGATCATCGCCGTCTTCGGCATCATCGCCTCATTCCCGTTGGGACTGCTGCTCGCTCTCGGCCGTCGCAGCAAGATCATGGGCGTGCCGGGCTGGCTGACCTGGTTGGTCGTCCTGCCGTTGACCATCTATCTGGTGGCGACCCGCACCGTGCCCGGTTTGCGCGAGGCCTCCGGGCCGGGACAAATCCTGATTTCCCTGTTGCCGTTGTTGCTGCCTGTGGCCGCCTATCTGTTCCTGCGCTATTTCCATGGTAACGTTGTCGCCCTGCTGAGCACGATCTATATCGAGACCGTCCGCGGCGTGCCGCTGATCACCGTGCTGTTCATGTCGATCATCCTCTTTCCCATCTTTTTGCCGCCACAGATGGAGGTGCTGTCGACGTGGCGCGTGCTGGCGGCCGTTACCTTTTTCGCGGCCGCCTATTTGGCCGAGAACGTACGCGGCGGCCTGCAATCGATCCCCAAGGGACAATTTGAGGCGGCCGACGCCCTGGGGCTGGGCACGGCGCGCAAATACCGGCTCATCGTCCTGCCCCAGGCCTTGCGCGCGGTCATCCCGGCCATCGTCGGCCAGTTCATCGGCCTGTTCAAGGATACGACGCTGGTGGAGACGGTCGGCCTCATCGAGTTTCTGGGCGTGGCTAATCTCATCTCGGCCCAGCCCGACTGGCTGGGCGTGCGGCGCGAACCCTACGTCTTTATCGCTATCGTTTATTTTATCGGCAACTTCCTCATGGCCTCCTATAGCCGTCGATTGGAGCGGCAGCTGGGGGTGGGCGAGCGTTAATTATGAAGCAAGCATCCACAGATCGCGCATGGTTAAAGAAGGTCTCAGCGAAAGCTGTGGTCATATTTCTTTTGTGACAGAATATTCAGACGCGCGCCGGAGCAGGTTGCGGCATTTCTAAGGATTACAAGACGGCCGACAAATCATTAGGGAATTCATCATGGAACAAACCCACATCCCGGATCATACTCACAAACACAGCCACGCCGGCAAGACCGACGACATCATTATTTGCCGCGACGTGCACAAATGGTACGGCGAATTCGAGGCTCTGAAGGGAGTCAGCATGACTGTGAAGCGGGGCGAGGTCGTCGTCATCATCGGCCCGTCCGGCTCCGGCAAATCGACGTTCATCCGCACCATCAATCGCCTGGAGGAGCATCAGGAGGGGGAGATCATTGTCGACGGCATCACCCTGAGCCACGACATTCGAAATATCGCCGAGATCCGTCGCGAGGTGGGCATGGTCTTCCAGCAGTTCAATCTCTTTCCGCACCTGACCGTGCTGGAAAACGTCATGCTGGCTCCCATCCACGTGCGCAAATGGGACCGCGACCACGCCCACGAGCGGGCCATGCATTGGCTCAACCGTGTCGGCATTCCCGAGCAGGCCGACAAGTATCCCGGCCAGCTATCCGGCGGCCAGCAGCAGCGTGTCGCCATCGCTCGCACGCTGTGTATGGAACCCCACATCCTCATGTTCGACGAGCCGACCTCAGCCCTCGACCCGGAGATGATCAAGGAGGTACTGGACGTGATGCGCGACCTGGCCGTGTCCGGCTACACCATCCTGGCCGTCACCCACGAGATGGGCTTCGCCCGCACCGTGGCCGACCGGGTGATCTTCATGGACGGCGGCTACATCGTGGAGGAAAACACGCCCGACGATTTCTTCGCCAACCCCAAGAGCGAGCGCACGAAGCTGTTCCTGTCACAGATTTTAAGCCATTAAATTAATGTGTAGGGCCGATAAAACTTGGGAAATGGCGGCGCTGAGCTATCTCCATCCAGACAATATTGAAAAGCCCGCCTCCTGTCTAATTTTCAAATGCGCCCTTAGAAGGAAATTTGGCCTTGCAGCTAATTGCTGCCGCTTTTGTATTCCAGAATATCCCCCGGTTGACAATCTAATGCCTTACAAATTGCTTCTAACGTTGAAAATCGTATTGCTCTAGCCTTTTCATTTTTCAAAATTGAGAGATTAGCCATGGTAATACCAACTTTCTCAGAAAGTTCAGTAACACTCATTTTGCGCTTTGCCAACATGACGTCTAAATTAACGATGATTGCCATAATAAATCTTTACACCGTTAAGTCATTTTCTGATTTTAGATCGACAGCAGTTTGAAAAAGCTTTTGAAAGATACCGGCGGTTACCGCAAACGCGCCACAGGCTAATGCTATAAAAATGCCCAATCCTGTTGGCCCTGCCGCATCATCCTCATGCACAAAGAAACGGATGTAGAACAATGCTGCCGCAATAAAACCGACAAGACTGAGGAAAGCAAGCTTTATATTCTTGAGTATATTAACAGCGCCTTGGGAAAAGGCTCTGTTAGCGTCAATGAAGTTTAATAATTTGAATGCCTGGTATAACCCAACAAAAAATGGAATCGACCCTATATAAATAAAGATAATAAACGGGTCAGTATAAATATTGACAAGGTCTAAGTTAGCCGCCCTTCCTTCAGTTTGTGGAAACCAAATTAAACCGGCAAGCACGCCGGTGGCGATTAACAAAATAACGACTTTTAGGAATAATGTTGAACTTTTTTTCATGATGACTCCGTTGGGTACCCTATAACGCAAGGAACCATAATCGTCGGTAGAGACCTGTCAGGTCTGGAAAAAGCGTAACCCCATAAGTTATAGTGCGTTTAGCGTGAACAGTATACTACTAATATATTTATCGTTTGTCAATATATTATTATTGTTATTCATTATACAGTGAAGTGAAGATCACGGATTATGTATTGAGCTCTCAACCTGGACAGTAGATAAGCCAGAAATTATGTTCAAGCAGAGGAGTCGCTATGACAAAATAACGGCAGTTTACGGCAACGTTCGAAGTCCAGATGGTGAAATTGCTCAGCGGCCAAACCAGGACAAGGCCGTTCGCTGCCCGGCAACCTCGCCCGCCGGCCGCGCAGCCCGCACTGTGTCCAGTTGAGCGCGCCTATTCGAAACGGCCGCTCGCGTCGTTCGATTAATCCTAAACCTCGCCTATTAGATGCGACAGTGGCGAGACAAACCCTCTCGCTTCACAAGGGATAGGGGAGGGCGCATGTTAAAAAACGGCTACCTGGAACAGATTCTCAGGTGGCCGTCTCATTTTCGCGTATGCGCCTGTCGGGCGAAGGACTACAACGTATGAGCCACCTTCGCCAGCTTGTCCACGGCCTTTTCCAGCTCGCTCATCGCCGTGGCAATGGAGAACCGCACGTGACCCTCGCCGCTCTTGCCGAACGCGCCCCCCGGCACCGAAGCAATGCCCGCCTGCTCAATGAGCGCTTCTGCCAGTTCGGCACTGTTCTTCGTGCTGTGGGGAAAGCGCGGGAACAGATAGAAGGCGCCCTCGATGTTGGCGCACTCAACGCCGTCGATAGCATTGAGCGCCGGCACCATGTAATCGCGCCGCTTTCTATAGGATTCAGTCATTGCCCGCGTGGTGTCCTTGGGTCCCTTCAGCGCGGCCACGGCGGCATGCATGGTAAAGTTGGCCGCCGACGATACCGTCTGGCTGTTCATCTGCGTTGCCAGCTTCATGATTGGGGTTGGGCCGACCAGCCAACCCAGCCGCCAGCCGGTCATGGCGTGGGACTTGGACAGGCCGTTGATCGTCAGCGTGCGCTCGGCCATGCCCGGCTCGGCCGCCGGGGAAAGATGCTCGCGGCCGTCGTAGATGATCGATTCGTAAATCTCGTCGGAGATCACGTAGAGGTCGTATTCCAGGGCTACGGCGACGACGGCATCCAGTTCCTCGCGCGTCAATACGCGGCCGGTGGGGTTATTGGGCGTATTAACCATCAGTGCCTTGGTATGCGGCGTAATCTTTTCCCGTAGGCGGTCGGCGGTGATGCGAAAGTTGTCGTCGGCCGGCAATGTAACGGCCACCGGCGTGCCACCGGCCAGCACGATCATTGGCGGGTAGGAGACCCACACCGGCTCCAGATAGAGCACCTCATCGCCGGGGTTCAGGATGGCCGACAGAGCCAGGAACAGCGACCACTTGCCGCCGGGGGTGACGACCACGTCGCTGCCGGGATTGACCTTGACGCTGTTGTCGGCTTCCATCTTGTGGGCGATGGCTTCCAGTAGAGGCGTGATGCCCTTCATCGGCGCGGGATAATGGGTCGCGCCGTTCTCGATGGCCTGGAACGCGGCGGCGGTGATATAGTCCGGGGTATCGAAGTCGGGATCGCCGCCGGCCAGGGCCACGACGTCGCGCCCGGCCGCCTTCAGGGCCTTGGCCCGGTCGCTGACCGCGAGTGTTTCGGAGGGGGGAATGCTGCTGACAAGTCGGGATAGTTCTTTCATGGGGCGTAATTCTAGCAGAGCCAAGCGCGTTGTCGATTGTCAACTGCTGCCCATTTCGTCGCGCGTCGATTGCGCAAGGTGCACAGTCCAACCGATGGACGACGGACAAGCCCTGTGGCGCATGCTGTTAGCTTGCGGGCGGAGAAGGAACAATCTGGACAGGTTGTGCTACAGGCGTGCTGATGACAGACCCTAAACTTTTTGAATTGGAGCAGGCATTATGAGTCTCGAACCATTCCCGGCCGTCTCGGCCGTCGTCCTGGGTATCATGCAGGACGGCGGATTACCGCACGCCGGTTGCCGTTGCCCCCGTTGCGCCGACGCCTATGAGCAGCCGGCGCTTGCTGGTTACGCTGCCTGCCTGGCCCTGGTCGATGCACGAGCCTTGCCCGCGCGGGTGTGGCTCATCGACGCCACGCCGGACATCAAGTGGCAGTTGAATGACTTGCGCGGCATCCTCGGCCCGCGCCCCGGCCGCGTGGAGCGTCTTCGCCCGCCGGATGGCATCCTGCTGACCCACGGCCACATGGGCCACGTCGGCGGCCTGCCGCAGTTCGGGCCGGAGGCGATGGCCGCCGACGGGCTGCCGGTCTATGCCTCGGAGGCACTGGCGGGCGTCATCCGCGAATCGGCCATCTGGCGGCCGGCGGCGAGTACCCTGTCATGGGCCACGTTGACGGCCGGCCGGCCGGTGACGCTCGGTTACTCCCTGACGGTGACGCCTCTGGCCGTGCCCCATCGGGACGAATGGGGCGCGGGCACGTTCGCCTTTCTCGTCGAGGGGCCGGCGCGCTCCTTGCTCTACGTGCCCGACATCGATCGCTGGGAGGATTGGCCGGCGGCGCGGGCGGTTGTAGGAGCAGTGGACGTAGCCCTGGTCGACGCAACATTCTACAGCGCGGCCGAGTTGGGCGGCCGTCCACCGGTGGCCCACCCGCTCATTCCCGATACGCTAGCCTACTTCGGCGAGTCGGCGGGAAAGCTGGTATTAACCCATCTCAACCATACCAACCCGGTGCTGGATGAGGACAGTGAGGAGCGGGCGATGGTTTATCGACGCGGCGCGACCGTCGCCCGGCAAGGGCAAGTGTTTTCGCTGATCAACACCTAGAGATCCTTCGGGACCTCCGAGGTGCGAACCTGCCCGGACAGGGTGACGACTACCCGCCGCCGTCCGCCGTCGTCGCGGTGCTCGCACAAGTAGACCCCTTGCCACGTGCCCAGCGCCAGGCGGCCGTTGCTGATGGGGATGGTCAGGCTGCTGCCCAGCAGAACGGCTTTCAGATGGGCGGGCATGTCGTCGGGGCCTTCAATCGTATGCTTGTAGTAGGCGGCGTTCTCCGGAGCCAGACGGTCGAAATAGGCTTCCATGTCGGCCCTCACCGTTGGGTCGGCATTCTCGTTGAGGGCCAGCGCCGCCGACGTATGGCGAATGAACAGATGCGCCAGGCCGACCGAATAAAGCGCGATCTCCGGCACAGCGGCGACGATGTCGCGGGTGATGAGGTGGAAGCCGCGGGGGCGGGGGGAGAGGGTGATCTCCTTTTGGAACCAGGTCATTTGTTCACTAGGCCGGCGTCGCCCCCAGCAAGATCCGCTCCTGATCGTACAGCCGCATGGCAACGGCGAGCGCCACGATGCCAATGCCGAGCGTGATGCCGCTGGCGAGCAACACCTGAATCCAGTCGAGCGGCAGCCCGCGGGCCACGTCGTTGATGAAGTAGAGCTGACCCACGGTGGGGATGAGCTTCATCCATGGCTGCGGGCGGATGGGCAGCACCGACAGGAACAGCGACGGCATGAAGCCGGCGATGGCGATGAATGAAGCGTAGGTGGAGGCTTCCTTGACCGACCGCGCAAAGGAGCCGACCAGCATGTGCAGGGCCACGGCCATGAAGACGACGGGGATCACCAGCGCCACGGCCGTCAGGATCACGTCCCAGCCGACGCTGAGGCGGATGTTGGTGAAGGCTTGCACTTGCGGCACGCCGAGTAGCACCAGAAAGAAGGCCGTCGCCAGAAAGGTTGCCATCAGGGTAAAGGCGAACACCGCCAGAAATTTGCCGATGAGGAATTCGCGGCGCGGGACCGGATTGAGCAGCAGGGGTTCCAGCGATTTGCGCTCTCGCTCTCCGGCCGTCGTGTCCACAGCCAGATAGAAGCCGCCATAGAACGCGGCCGTCATCATCACCACCGGCAGCAGATTGAGCACCACGCCCGCCCCGCTGTCCGTCTCGCGAGCGGCGACATTGACCCGTTCGACCGGCACAGCGACGCTTATGGCCGGACTGATGCCGCGGGCCAGCAGGCGCAAGTTGCCTATCTGGCTACTGTACTGGTTGATGAGTGACTGCACGCGCGAAGAAGGGACGCTGCTACTTTGGCTTGAGTCGTCGATGAGCAACTGCACCTGGGCCGGACGACCGTCGCGAAACTGTTCACCGAAATCGTCGGGGATGACCAACACCACGTCCAGATCGCCCCGGCGCACGGCCGCCTCGGCGTCTTCCGGCGCGTCCACGATGTCGATGTTGTTCTGGTCGAGAAACTGGATGAGGTTGGGCGCGTTGGTTGCCCCCACCACGGGCAGCGCCAAGGCCCGCTCCGCCTGTTCGGAGAACGTGCGGTTCAAAAAGCCGAACAGTACGACGTAGAGCAGCGGATTCAGCAGCACGGCGAAAAGCGCGTTGCCGACCGAGCGGCGGTCGCGCATGTTGTCGACGATCTCTTTCTGGATGATGATCCACATTCGTCTAAGCATTAGATCAGTCCCTCCTTGGTGCCGATAATGTCGACAAAGGCGTCCTCGAGATTCTCGTGGCCGGTGCGTTGGCGCAGCTCAGCAGGTGAGCCTTGGGCGGCGACGTGGCCGCCGGCGATGATGACGATGTTTTCGCACAACATCGCTACCTCCTGCATTACGTGGCTGGAAAAGAGAATGCAGCGGCCCTCGTCGCGCAGTTGGCGGATGACGCCGCGCATGGCACGGGTGCTCATTACGTCCAGCCCGGCCGTGGGTTCGTCGAGCATCACGTTTTGCGGCTGGTGGACGAGGGCCCGGGCGATAGCGACCTTGACCTGCTCGCCGGTTGAAAAGCCTTCCGTGCGCCGGTTGGCAATTTCAGCCATGTCGAGCAACTCAATCAACTCGTCAATGCGCCGCTCCAACTCCTTGCCGTTTAGTCCATGGAGCCGGCCGAAGTAGCGGACATTTTCGCGCGCCGTCAGGCGCAGGTAGAGGCCGTGGGAATCGGTCAGGACGCCGAGCCGCTGCTGAGCGTCCAGCCGTTGGGTGCGGGTGTCGTAGCCGTCGATGGTCGCCGTGCCGCTGTCGGGTTCCAGCGCCCCGGCAATGAGGCGCATCGTGGTGCTTTTGCCCGCGCCGTTGGGGCCCAGCAGGCCGGTGATCAGGCCGTCGGGCGCGGTGAACGAAATGTCTTGCACGGCCCTCACCGGCCCGAATGATTTGTGAAGATTGGTGACGCGAATCATAGCTTTCCTGTGTGACACTCGAAGACCTGTCAGGTCGACCCGACCTGTCAGGTGTATTACATCTAAGGTTGCGGCCCCGCGAAATCGACGAAAAAGGGCGGCGGTTCCAGTTCTTCCAGGCAGTCGGTGTCGAGCGTGTCCGCGTTTCCCTCGCGAATGAATTGAGCCACGACGCGCGGCATACAGCCCACTGCCAGTACCCCGTGACCATAGCCGGGGACAACCAGGTGGCGACTGTTGGGCAGCGTGGCCGCCACTGTTTCGGCGTAGGCCGGCGGCGTCACTGGGTCGGCCCCGCCGGAAAGCAATAGCGCGGGTATGTCGCTCTGCAGCGGTTGGCGCAGGTCGGCGGCGACGTCGGCCCGCGGCCAGGTGGCGCAGATGGCCTGGAAATTCGCGGCAAACGATCCAAAGCTGGTATCGGCCGGAACGTCACGCGCCTCGTCCGATCCGATCAGCGGCTCATCCTCCGAACAGGTCAGGGCGTAGAGCAAGCCGGGATAGACGCCGGCGCTCTCTCCCACGGCCAGCGCCTGTATGACCAGTGGCGCGAAGTCGCCCGTCTCATGGGCGTGGTGGATGAGCAGGGGCAGCAGCGATTGCAGCTCCGCGCTATAGAGGATGTTGAATACATACTGCGACAGCCGGTCGCGGGTCAGGCGGAATTCCAGCGGCTCGTTGGTCAGGGGATGCGCGACGGAAATGGGCTGCGGCTCTTCCAGCTGCGACAGCAAGTCCTGGTACTCGGTCCGTAGATCGGGGAAAGCAGCATGGCATGCTTCATCGCCGGCGCAGCGCTCGAAGAGTAAATCGAGTGCGCGCTGCCCGTCGCGCGGCATGTCGCGGAAGAGCACCAGGTCCGGCCCGGCCACGGCGTCGAGCACGGCCGAGCGGATAACATCCGGGAAGCGCCTCATGTAGGCCAACGCCGCCCGGCTGCCGTAGGACGCACCGTAGAGGTTGATCGCGTCATAATCCAGGGCCACGCGCACCTCCTCCAGATCTTCGATGAAGCGGTCGGTTGTGTATTGGGTCAGATCGGCCTGGGCTGTCAGGCTCTCCCGGCATGCGTCGAGCAGTCCCACGGCCGCCTCGTCGGGCAAATCGTCCGGCAGAGAGTCATCGGTCAGGTTGTCGCAGACGAAACCGTTGGAATCGCCCGTGCCGCGTTGGTCGACCAGCACGATGTCGCGGGTGCGATTGACTTCCTCGAACAGGAACGCGGCGTTGGGGTAGACTTCGACTGCCGCCTGACCCGGCCCGCCGGCCAACAGGAAGAGCGGGTCCGGCTCGACAACGTTGCTGCTGCCCGTGGCCGCCAAGACAGCGACGTTGAGATCGATCGTCCGGCCCGTTTGGGTATCGCGGTTTTCAAAAACCGTCACCGTGCCGCACTGGGCCGCGACGCCGCTCGCCAGCCGGCACGCTTCGAGTGGAATAGTGGGTTGGCGGCCGGCCGCCTCGTTGTTCGCCGCACAGCCGACCAATACCGATCCTATTAAAAGGCTAAACAAGAGGGTAAGATATTTCATGATGCACGATTTAGGTCAGGTGGATAAAAAAGCAAATGCCCTCGACAGGATGAATTATACCAGATGGCCGCGAATACAACTTGGTACTTTTTACTCTTCACATGGCTGTAATTATGAGAATGATCCTAATGGTTCATAAGTAACCCTTTGCAGCTTCCCGATGATACTCTACATTCCGTGCCGCGCCGTAGCGGCCCAAAGAAGTACCGGCGGCCGTAAATCCCCGGGTCGGCAGAAGTACCCGCCGACTTGTAAGGGCGGAGTCTGGGATGGGCGATAAACAATTGATTGATAAGAAACGACGACTATCGATGATGACGAGGCGCCTGGCTGTATTGCTGCCGGCGGCCCTCTTTCTGCTCGTGCTGCTGTTTGGGCAGCCTTTTGACGCGCTGAGCGATAACACGCTGTTCGTGGCCGCGGCCGACGCGCCGGTCGCAGCGGCAAAAAGCCCCGGCGCGCCGCTTCGCGTTCGCCCGGTGCGGATCAACTGGGAGGCGCTCGACCCACAGAGCGCCGAGATACGTCTCAATTTGTTCGACAACGTCGATCTGACGGCCGAGCTGGCTCGTGTGGATCACTCGGTAACCGGCGGCTTCGTGTGGGTGGGGCGAATCAGCGGCGAGCCGGATAGCGTGGTGACGCTATCGGCGCAGAACGGCGTGTTGTCCGGCAGCGTGCAGCGCTTCGGCTACCCGTGGACGATCATTCGATATGTTGGCGGCCCCACGTCCGACCTCTACACCATTCGCGAACTTGACCCGCGCGCACCCGAGCCGACGGGCGTGGATCACATTGTCCCCGATTTGTCGGCCGCCGATCTGGCCGCCCTCTCTCCGCAAGGGGCCACGTGTCAGGAAGACGGCACGGAGATCAGCGTGATGGTCGCCTATACGACCCAGGCCCGGGACGCCGAAGGGGGTCAGGATGCCATTGAAGCCTTAATCAACCGGCGCATGAGCGAGATGAATACAGCTAATCAGTCCAGTCTCGTCAACTTCAAGTGGTCTCTGGTTCGGACCGCGCAGGTCGATTACGTGGAGTCGGGCAATATTGCGGTCGATTTGCAAAACCTCTACCTTCCGGGCGACGGGATTATGGACGGAATCCAGCCGGCGCGCGACGCGGCTAAGGCCGATCTGGTGGCCTTGCTCATCTCCCAGGGCAGCAACAATACTTGCGGCATGGCCTATGAGATGCGTTCAATGGGCGCATACTTTCAGAGCTATGCATTTGGGGTCACAGCCCTTGATTATGCCGATCCGTTTTCGTGCAGCGAATTGACTCTGGCCCATGAGCTGGGCCACAATCTTGGCAATGCCCATGATCGCCTGAATAACAACAGCGCGACGCTCTTTCCCTACTCCTACGGCTTCCAATCCCCCAATGAAACGTTTCGCACCATCATGGCCTACAATTGCCCAAATGGTTGCCCGCGCATCAATCAGTGGGCGAATCCCAAGGTGAGCTACGCGGATGAACCGACAGGAGTGGATTACGACGTCAACCCCGCTGCCGCCTCTGACGTGGCCCGGTCGATGAACGAAACCCGGCAACTGGTCTCCAATTTTCGTGCCGATTGTGTGGAGCCAACCCCGACAGCCACACTGACGCCTACGGACGTGCCCATTCCCACCGAGACACCCACGCCGTCGCTCACGCCGACGAACACAGCCATTCCTACCGAAACCGATACGCCTACTGTGGCTTTCACGCCGACGAATACCTCGATCCCGACGGTGACGCCAACCGGCACCCAACCGACGCCAACCAAGACCCCGCACGCCACGGCCACTACCCGGCCGACGCGCACCCGCCAACCCACCCCGACTTCGGAGCCGACGACGCCGACGGCCCACGTATCCTACCTGCCGGCCGTTATCGGGAAATAGGCAGAACCGCGGCGACGTCCGGCCAGCCAATGAGATCTGTCCGGACCCGAAATACGTGTGTCTCTCCGGCCGCATCACTGGCTCCCAGACCGGGGACGAGGGGGGCAAAGCCGGGGTGAGCGTCCAGCGACCGCGCCAGCTCGTTTTCCATCCGCACCCGGCTGCGAAGCACCAGGACTCGGGCGATCTCAACCGCTGGGTCATCAAGCAGGTAATCAATATGCCAGTGCAGCCGCTTGGCGGACGGCAGGCGGTAGTCTGGCCCGCCCAGCCCGGCCGCGGCCAACGCCTCCGGCATCGGGACACGCAAGGCATGGGGCGGCTGGTGGCTGGTGCGCGTGGCGTGGCGCAGCAAACGCCCGGCCAGCGACGAGGAACCGTGCCGGCCCATCGCCGATCCCACATAGGCATAAAACCCGGCGGGCACGGCGACCGGGCTGCCGTTCCGGAAACGGCCGAACGTCACCATGATGTCTTTGGCCACGGCTATCCACAAAATGTATGCGCCGGTTTCGCTGTCGTCACCCCAAAAACTGATATGATTAGGCATCCAACCCTGATCCCTGTCCGCTGGAAAGAGGCGGCCCGCCCGCTGCTACTGCGATTATCAAAGGAGTTGTCGTGAAATCAAAACAGGAACTTCTCTTCGCCGGTGTCCGCCCCCTATTGCCGGCGATTGCCTTGTTTGTGCTCCTCGTTTCTCTGTCTCCTGTGCTGGCGCAACGAGATGATCCGGAGAACATCCCCCCGCCGGAATCAGTGACCATCGCCGGGTCGCTCCAGACCTCGCTGGGCTGCCCCGGCGACTGGAATACCCAATGCGAAGAGACAATGCTGGTTTACAATGCCGACAGCGATCTATGGCTGGCGACGTTCGACCTCCCAGCTGGCTCCTACGAGTATAAAGCCGCCCTCAATGGCACGTGGGATGACAACTATGGCCTGGGCGCAGAGTATTATGGCCCCAACATCCCCCTGGAAGTGGCTGAGGACGGCCCGGTGATGTTCTGGTATGACCACGACTCCCGCTGGGTGGCCGACAGCGTGAACCATGATCTCCTCAGCGTCTTCGGCGACTTCCAGGGCAGCCTGGGTTGCCCCGCCGCCGACGCGCCCGACTGCCTGCGCGGCCTGTTGGTCGATCCCGACGGCAACGGTGTCTATGAATACCTGACGGCCGCCGTGCCGCCCGGTGACTACACCGCCGCTGTGGCCCTAAGCGCCGGCGATGTGGACGGTGTGCTCGATTCGCAGCCCACGGCGGCCGAGGCTGTTACCTTTACCGTGGCCGAGGGCGAGGCGGTGCTGTTTGCCTATGACGCAACGGCCGGCAGCCTGACCACCAGCGCTGCCGACCCGGCGTCGGCCCAGGTCGCGACGACCGGGGCGGGTATGCCGTCGCCTGTCGTCGCCACGCCGCCCGACCTGGTCGTCGTCCCCGGCACCATCCAGAGTGTTCTTGGTTGTCCCGGCGACTGGCAGCCGGAATGCGAGGCCACGGCGCTGGCATACGATGAAGTCTATCAATTGTGGTTGGGCACTTTCCCGTTGCCCGCGGGCGAATATGAATACAAAGTCGCTCTCAACGGCACGTGGGACGTCAACTTCGGCGTCGGCGCCCAGCAGGGGGGCGAGAATATTCCGCTGGTCTTGGCCGACGATGCCGAAGTTACCTTTCTATTCTCGCCCCAGACCGGTTGGGCGACCGACGACGTCAGCACACCCCTCGCCACCGTCGCCGGCAGCTTCCAGGACGAGCTGGGCTGCCCGGCCGAGTGGTCGCCCGACTGTCTGCGTACCTGGCTGCAAGACCCTGATGGCGACGGCACGTTTGTCTTCCAGACCGACGCCATCCCCGCCGGCGACTACGAGGCCAAGGTCGCTGTGGGTCTGAGCTGGGATGAGAACTACGGCGAAGCCGGCGCGCCCGGTGGGGCCAACATTCCCTTTAATGTGCCCGAGGATGGCACGCTGGTGAGCTTTGTGTGGAATTCAGCCAACAAGATCATGACTATTCAGGCGGGTGGAGCAGGGCCGGTGGGTAACCTGGGCGAGGCCAGGGCGCATTGGTTGACGCAGGATACCCTTGTGTGGGACGTGGCCTATAGCCCGGACAATACCTACACCTTCCACTACACCGAGACCGGCGACCCGCTGGTGCTGGAGCAGAGCGGTATCGAAAGCTCATCGATCAGTCTGGAGTACGTGCCCGACGGCCTGTCCGCCGAACTGTCCGCCCGGTATCCCCATCTGGCGGGGTTACCTGTCTTCCAGCTGCCGACCCGCACGGGCACGGTGCGCATCGCCCTGAAGGGGCAGGTAGCCGTGTCGGCCGCCGGCCCGGAAGGTGAGTTGCTCGACGCCACCAGTCTGCAAACGGCCGGTGTCATCGACGATCTCTACACTTATGACGGGCCGCTGGGCGTCAGCTATGAGGATGGCGCGCCCGTGTTGCGCGTCTGGGCGCCCACAGCTCAGCGTGTGCGCCTGGTGCTGTTCGACGATGCCGACCCGGACACGCCCGGCGACGCGATGATCATGCGCGTCGATCCCGATACCGGTGTGTGGACGCTGGCCGGCGAGCCGGATTGGGATCGCAAGTATTATCTCTATGAGGTACGCGTCTTCGCCCCCAGCACCGGCGCGGTGGAAACGAATCTGGTCACTGATCCCTACTCGGTCGGCCTGTCGCTAAATAGCGGCCGCAGCCAGATCGTTAACCTCGACGACCCCGACCTGAAGCCCGACGGCTGGGGCGAGGGTGAGCTATTGCCGCTGGAAGGGCCGGAAGACATCGTCATCTACGAACTCCACGTCCGGGACTTCAGCATTTTCGACGACAGCGTGCCCGCCGAACTGCGCGGCACATACGGCGCGTTTGCTGCCGGCGACGGGGCGGCCCACCTGGCGGCGCTGGCCGAGGCAGGCGTGACCCATCTCCACCTGCTGCCCACGTTCGACATCGCCACGATCAACGAGGACGCTACCGCCCGCGTGGAGCCGGACCCGGCCGCGCTGGCCGCCCTGCCGCCCGACTCCGAGGAGCAGCAAGCCCTCATCGGCGAGACGCGCGATCAGGACGGCTTCAATTGGGGCTACGACCCGCTGCACTACAACGTTCCCGAAGGCAGCTATAGCACCGATCCCAACGGCGTGACCCGCATTCTGGAGTACCGCCAAATGGTGCAGGCGCTACACGCCATGGGCCTGCGCGTCGTGGCCGACGTGGTCTATAACCACACCAATGCCAGCGGCCAGAACGACAACTCGGTGCTCGACCGCATTGTGCCCGGTTATTATCATCGCCTCAACGCTGCCGGCCGCGTCGAGACCAGCACATGCTGCCAAAACACGGCCACCGAACACGCCATGATGCGCAAGCTGATGGTCGACTCGGTACGCCTGTGGGTCGAGCAGTATGGTATCAACGCCTTTCGCTTCGATCTGATGGGCCACCATATGAAGGATGACATGCTGGCGGTGCGCGCCGCGCTGGACGAGATCGACCCGTCGATCTATGTCTACGGCGAGGGCTGGGACTTCGGCGAGGTGGCCGGCAACGCCCGCGGCCCAAACGCCACGCAGTTCAATATGGCCGGCACGGGCATCGGCACGTTCAACGACCGGCTGCGTGATGCGGCTCGCGGCGGCAGCCCCTTTGGCGGCCAGCAGGAGCAGGGTTTCATCACCGGTCTGTACGTGGCCCCCAACGATACCGACCAGGGCACGGCCGACGAACAACTGGCCCGTTTGCTGCATTTCAGCGATCTCGTGCGCGTGGGTCTGGCCGGCAATCTGGCCGGCTATGAGTTCCGCGGCGCGTCGGGCGAGACAGTCAGCGGCGCGGATGTGGACTATAACGGCAATCCCGCCGGCTACACGGCCGATCCGCAAGAGAACATCGTCTACGTCTCCAAACACGACAACGAAACGCTGTTCGATGCGATTCAGTACAAGGCTCCGGCGTCGCTCGATGTGGGCGACCGCGTGCGGATGCAAAACCTGGGCAATAGTATCGTCATGTTCAGCCAGGGCGTGCCCTTCTTCCAGGCCGCCGACGACCTGCTGCGCTCAAAATCGCTAGATCGCAACAGCTACAACTCCGGCGACTGGTTCAACGCCATTGACTGGACGGGCCAAACGACGAACTGGGGCCGCGGCCTTCCCCCCGCGGCCGACAACGAGAGCATGTGGCCGGTGATGGCCACGCTGCTGGCCAATCCCGACCTGGTTCCCCGACCGGAGAATATCGCCGCCGCGGCGGCCCACTTCCGCGAGATCGCCCAAATCCGCGCCGGATCACCGCTGTTCCGCCTGCGTACAGCCGAAGACGTGCAGGCCCGCCTGCAATTCTTCAACACCGGCCCCGACCAGGTTCCCGGCGTCATCATAATGAGCCTGTCCGACACGGTCGGCGATAACCTCGATCCCGACTACGATCGTATCGTTGTGGTGTTCAACGCCGATGACGAGGAAGCGGTTCTGACTGTGCCTGAATTGGCGGGGCGGGTGATGGCGTTGCATCCCGTGCTGGCCGCCTCGGCCGATCCCATCGTGGCCGGATCGAGCTGGGACGGCGGGGCCGGCGCGTTCACCGTGCCCGGCCGGACGACAGCCGTCTTCGTGCAGGCCGAGGGCAGCGAACCCGCGCCCACACCGACCCCCGAACCCACGGCCGCGCCGACTGTGGAGCCGACGACCATCCCCACCGACGAACCAACGGCCACGGTCCAACCGACAGCCACGGCCGTCAGCGTGGCCGTCGCCACCGCCGAAATGCAACCGACGGCCGAGGCCAACGAGACCACACAAACAGAGGAGATTGCCCCTGTGGAAGACTCGACGCCGGCGGCTCGCAACGAGGTGACCGCCGTTGCCTTGCTGGTGATCATCGGCGCGGTCGGCGCGGCGGCGGGGATCATCGCCTGGCTGCGCGGGCGCAGGGTGGAGTAGGAGATAAAAACGAATAGGACACGGGTGAAACGGACAGGCTACTGGTGATCCGTTTCACCCGTCAAAATCATGGCTGCGCCCTCCAGATAGGCGCTGCTTAATTGCTCATCTTCAAACAGATTGGCAATCGCCTGCGTCGTGCCTGTGGCCTCGCTTGCCGCGCGACCCGCCTCGGTCGATCGTCCCAATGCGGCTAATGACCTGGCCGAAGCGGCCTGAATTTGTTGAAGAACCGGCCGCAACCTCATCGCGCGCGCGGACTGTTCAGCTTGTTCGTACTCGATCAGGGCCCCTTCGTGCCGATCCTCGGTCGCCAGAATGCGGCCCAGGGTCAGGTGGACCAACGGCTCCCAATTTTTCATGCCATGCTCCCGCACAAACGCGCAAGCTTCCTCGGCAAGCAGCCGCGCGCCGGCCACGTCACCGCGCTTTAGACGGATCAGCGCCGCCCCGGCCAGATAGCGCGGGCGCTCGACCCGCATCATTATCGTCGGATAAGTCAATCCCTTCTCAAACATCTGGTCGGCCAGTTCCACGTCGCCGAGTGTCATGGCGCACCATCCCAGATCGGCCCAGGCGTTGCCGCCGCCCATGGCCCCGGCCGGCAATTCCAGCAGATGCAGAGCATATCGGTGAAACTCGGCGATTTTATCGGTGAAGCGGGGACTGATTTCCAGATATGTTGAACCCAGCGTGCCCAGGGGATGGACCATTAAAAAGGGCAGGAACGATTCGAGGGGCATGGCCGCGTCCAGAGAGCGTTGGGCGGCAGCCAGCGTGGCCTCATATTCGCCCCGCGCGCGGTAGATTTCGGCCGCCCTCCATTCGCCCGTGGCTATGCAGAAGACGGCGTCTATACGCCGGGCGATACGGATGCCTTCCTGCGCTGTCTCCAGTGCCAAATCCAGATTGCCGTTGCGAACGTGAATCGGCGGCAAGGCGATGGTCATGATCTCGGCCTCGTGAGGACGGTCACCCATTTGGCGCGCCAGCGTTAGTGTCTCTTGCGCTTTTTCCCATGCTTCGTCAAAGCGACCCAGCCATAGCAGGCTGGTGGTCGTGTGCCCCAGGGCCAGAACCAGATTGTGGTCGTTTCCGGTCTCCAGGCTGCTGCCGACGACGCCATCCATGTAACGGATCACGCTATCGAAGTCGGCTTCCAGGGTGCACATCTGACAGCGCACGATGCTCATTTCGGCAAATCCGTCGATATCCTTTTCGCTCTCGGCCAACCGCTCGGCGCGGTCGAGATAGATGCCCGCCTCGTCGAACCGCCCCATCATCAGGGCCAGGATCGAGCTGATCTTGTTTAGGGCCGAGACCATCATGGGCTTGTCATCGCGCGTTTCGGCCGCGGCCAGCATCTTCTCAAACGTGGACAGAGCCTGGGCGGGATCACTCATCATGTAGAGACCGCCCAGTCCCTCGTAGGCTGCACGGATGGTGCGGGTCTCGCCCAGCAATTCAAGGCCCAGCGCCTGATTGTAATAGCCGCTTGCCTCCGGTGCGGCAAAAGTGCGGGCCGCCTGGTGCCCGGCTTCGACGAGATACGGGATGGCTTGCGCCGGTTGCCGCGCCTCCAGAAAATGACGGGCGATCTCGGCCGCCCGTTCCGGTTCCCGATTCCTGATTATGTCGGCGGCGAGATGATGCAACTGACGCCGGCGACTCAGCAAAAGTGATTCATAAGCAGCCTCCTGCGTCAGGCCATGCTTGAACGTATAATGGCCTGCGGCGAGGGGCAAGATCAACTCGCGCTGCCGGAGAGTCGTCAAGTGGTCTTCCAGCCGGAGCGAACCGTCCAGTAAATCGGCCAGCGTGTCGAAATCGAAATCGCGGCCCAGGACAGATGCCGCCTGAAGTACCTGCTTGTCGACGTCGCCGAGCCGGTCGAGCCGGGCGGTGATCACGCCGGTGAGCGTATCGGGAATTTGAACTTCAATGATGTCGGCCGTCGCCCGCCAGTGTCCGTTTTGCTGCTCGACCAAGCCCGCGTCCAGCAAGGAACGAATGATCTCTTCCAGAAAGAACGGATTGCCCTCAGCCTTTTCCAGAATGAGGCCGCGAATGGACTCCGGCAGGTCTTCGATAGCCAGCAAATTGCCTACCAGCGCCCGGCCCTGGGCTTGATCGAGCGGCCTGAGGACGATAGTCGTGTACCATTGGGGATAGGATTGCCCAGTCGTTTCATGAAAGTGCCACGACGGGTCTTCGCGGCGCGGCCGAAATGCCAGCAAGATCATCAGCGGCATCCGTTCCACTGTGGGGAGAAGCGCCCTTAGGAGGTCGAGCGAAGTCGGGTCGATCCAGTGGACATCGTCCAGATAGAGAACCGTCGGCTGTTCGGCGGCCAGCGCCTCGATCCACGCGACGATGGCCTCAAAAACACGCCCACGCAGGACAGGTGGTTCGAGGAATTGAACGAGCTCCGCGTCTTTGTCGATGATGGGCAGGCCTAACGGCTGGGCCAGGAAAGGAACCAGTTCGTCGCCGCGGCCGGGCAAATACCGCTCCACCTGCTCCCGGAGATGAATATACTGGGCCGGGTCTTTCGCCCCGGCCGGCAGGCCGGCGCTGGCCGCCAGCAGATTCACGAAGGGCGCGTAAGGCGTGGTCGTTTGATAGGACTGTGATTTCCCTTCGAGCCAGCGAATGGGAGCGCTGTTCATCGTCTGGCGAACTTCGGCAATGAGCCGCGATTTTCCTAGTCCGGCCTCGCCCATGACGCCGACGATGCCACCTTGGCCGGCACGCAGAGAGTCAAAGGCCGCAGCCAATTGGGTCATCTCCGAATCGCGGCCTACCAGAGGCGAGGCCATGCCGGCAATGCCTCGCAGAGACCCAGGGGTTGTCTTTTGACCCAGCACGCGATAGGCGCGCACAGGTTCGGCGATCCCCTTGACTTCCAGACCATCTATCACGTCAAATTCAAATAAGGGAGCCACCAATCGATAAGTCGGTTCGGCGATCTGAACCGTGCCGGGTGGGGTGGTTTGTTCCATGCGAGCAGCCAGATTGATGGCATCGCCCAGGGCGGAATACTCCATTCGCAGATCGGAACCGACCGCCCCGACGACAACCAGCCCGGTATTAACGCCGACACGCACGGCAATGTCGACGCCCCACTGACGCTTCATTTGCTCGCTGTAGGGGCCAATGTGCTGGATGATCTGGAGTCCGGCCAAAACGGCGCGTTGCGGGTCGTCCTCGTGAGCGATGGGCGCACCAAAAAAAGCCAATAACCCGTCACCCATGAGACGGGCAACTGTGCCTTCATACTGGTAGATCGGCCCAATCATTTGCTCGAACGCCCCATTCATGATCTCGGCCCATTCTTCAGGATCGAAGCGCGCTGCGGCGGCGGTGGAGCCACTGACGTCGCAAAAGAGCATCGTGACGACGCGGCGCTCGCCGACCATTTGGCCGGCCGTGCGCGCCGACTCCAATTTGTGCAGCAATCCACGGGGAATGAAACGTTCCAGAGCGCCTGAGCCGGCCGGGGCGTGTTGGCGGGTCGGTTTTGTTGCTGCCTCGTTCAATTTATGGCCGCAATTATTGCAGAAATTCGCGCCGGCCGGCTGTTCCGCGCCGCATTGGGGGCAAGCTTGCAGGAGCGCTGTCCCACAATTTGAGCAAAATTTCGCGTTATCCGAGTTTTCGGCCTGGCATGAGGGGCAATTCATCGACCAACTCCTTCCAATGATTGGCACGAAATCAGTATAACCGATTCTACCCAATTACCTTGCCCGAAGGGAATACCCCCGAACATTTACATTTACAGACCCAAGGCGGCGTACATACGGCTCAGTCTCTTAATCCTGCACCGGCAGCCCGCTGGGAACTGCATTGGGCACGAGGCCGGACAGATCGACGGCCGACGGCGACGTCAGCGCCTCCAGAAAGGCCAGTAAATCGCCGATCTGGGCGTCGGTCAGTTGGGGGAGGGAGGCCGCCAGTGGGTCGAGCGACTTCAGCACATCGGCCTGAACCTGCGGCTCCAGCCGCACCGTCTCGCGGAAGATGGGGGGCAGCGCGCCGGGATCGTAACCCCGCAAAGAATCGGCCGCGTTCAGGTGGTGGCGAATGGCCCCCTCCAGCGTGGTGTAAGCGCCGTTGTGCATGTAAGGTGCGGTCAGCGTGACGTTGCGCAGCGGCGGTGTACGGAAGGCGTAGCGGTCGGCCGGCAGACCGGTCTCCAGGAAGCGCCCCAAGTCCAGGGCCTCGTCGCTCAGTTTGCCCGGTCCCAATTGCGGCACGGCGATGTTGTGATACTGCTGGTCCGTCAGCAGATTGCCGCTGTGGCAGGTGCTGCACCGCGCCTCCCCGTAGAAGAGGATTGCGCCCCGCCGAGCTTCTTCGGACAAGGCCGCCCCGTCGCCCGCCAGATAGCGATCCCAGGGGCTGTCCATGAAAGTGAAGGCGGCGATCTCGTAGGCTGCCAGGGCGAAGGATGCGTGCTCGAAGCCCAGCTCCTCAACTGGGGTGTCGGGGTAAGCCGCCCGGAACAACTCGACGTAGCCGGGCACGGCCAGCAGCCGCTCCATCAGGGCGGCCCACATCTTCTTGGGTTCCATGTTGTCGATAGTCGCCAGCTCGTTCGTCAGGCCGTCGCGCTCCAGGTCGCCGCGCATCTCCTCGCGCGAGGTGACGGGGAACATGGCCTGGGCCTGGAGAGCCGTCTGGAGCATCTCCGGCAAGCCGTTGCCGACCGGTGTGCTGAGACCGTAAATGTCACTGATGTTGACCCGGCCGTCCCAGAACATGGTCGTCCATTCCGCCGAGCCCCGGTTGAAGAGGTCCGGCGCGTTGCGCGGGATGAGGATGCGGCCTTCGCCGGGGGTGCGCGCCGGGCCGAGGCCGTGGCCGCCCGTGCCCAGCGAGAGCGGCAGGCCGTCGCCGCCGGCGAACTGCGGGTGGTGGCAGGTGGCGCAAGAGATGTCGCGGTTGCCGCCGAGTATCTTGTCGAAGAACAGCGCCTCGCCCAGGCGCACGACGGCCAGGTCGGGCGCGGGGCCGGGGTCGAGTTGGGTCACCCCGGACTTGGCGAGCAGCAGGGATAGCCGGCCGTCGCTGCCGCTCCCGGCCAGGCGCTCGGCCAGCGTGTCGCGCGCCAGCCACAGGAGCGCTCCGGCGGCCAGGACGGCCAGCACGACCCCGGCCTGGGCCGGGCGCAGCCGCGGCCGGGCCGGGCGCGAAATTCGACCGCGCGAGACGACGATCAGGAACGTCGCGAGCACTCCCACGCCCAGACTCGCCAAGGCCCACGGCCACCAATGGGGCAAATGCACCGCCAGGCGACCGTCGAGCAGCAGCGGCGTCTCGCCATATGCCAGCGAATAGCGCGCGTTGGTCTTCAACCCCGCCACGGTCTGCTCCGTGCCGTCGGGCCAGACGATGCGCAGCGAATCGACGTTGGCCGCCCCCAGACCAAAATGAAGTTCCAGGTCGCTGTTGCCGCCCAGACCCGTGCCGGTCATGAGCTGCTGCACCTGCACGCGGCCATCGTCGGCCGTCACGTAGACCTTCGCGCCGATGGCGTCGCGGTTGATGGCCCCGGCCCCCGCCGGGCGCACGGCCAGCCAGTTGCCGCCCGCCCCCTGATCGCCCAGCGTGTTGCGGAAGAGTTTGTAGCCCTCGTCGTAGTTGCCGATGATCAGATCGACGTAGCCGTCGCGGTCGTAGTCGGCGGTGCTGACGCCGATGGTCTTGCCGGGGTCGCCCGCGCCGCTGTTTTCGGCCAGATTGGTGAACGTGCCGTCACCATTGTTGTGGAAGAGGGGATTGATGCCAACGCCACCGTCGGTTTCGACCATCTGGGCCAGATAGAGATCTTGCCGGCCATCGTTGTCGTAATCGAGAAAGACCGACCCCCAGCCGATTGCCTCCGACAGGCGCACGCCGGCATCTTCGGCCTTGTCCACGAACTTGCCGTCGCCCTGGTTGACCAGCAGCGTCATAGGGCCGACGTTGGAAAAATAGAAGTCGAAGTCCAGGTCGTTGTCGGGGTCGCCGACGGCCAGCCCCATGCCCATGACGCGCTGATCGGCCCCGGCGGCCTGGCTCACGTCAGTGAAACACCAGCCGTCGCAGCCCGCGCCGTCGTTGCGCCACAGCGCATTGCCGACCGGGTTGAGGAATTCGTCGTTGACCAGGTAAATGTCGAGGTCGCCGTCGTCGTCGAAGTCGACGAAGCCGGCGATGAAACCCGCCCCCCACGTCTGGTGGCTGAGCAAATCGGCGACGTCGGTGAAGGTGCCATCGCCGTTATTATGGTAGAGATTGTCCTTGTCGCCCTCGCTCGGCCGGCCGCAGTTGGGCGTGCACGACCAGTTGGCGACGTAGAGATCGAGGAAGCCGTCCTCGTCGTAATCGCCCCAGGAGGCGCTCTTGCCGTTGGTCATGTCGCCAACGCCGGCTTCGGCCGTCACGTCAGTAAACCCTTGCCCGGCCTCATTGCGGAACAACTGATTCGCGCCCCAGTTGACGACGTAGAGGTCGAGCCAGCCATCGTTGTTGTAGTCGGCCCACACGGCGCTGCTGCTGCGCACGTCGGCCAGAGCCAGTTGCTCGGCCAGCAGCGACGGGCTAAACGTGCCGTCGCCGTTGTTGCGCAGCAGGCGGTTGGGGCCGGGCTTGAGCGGGAAGCCGAAGTCGGTCAGGTAGAGATCGACCCAGCCGTCGCGGTCGTAGTCGCCCCAGGCTTGGCCGGTGATCTTCTCGTTGCCCGCGCGCGGTCCGGCGATGCCCGCAGCGACCGTTACTTCCTCGTAGGGCGGGTGGGCGGGTGGGTCGCTCTGGGCCATGGCCCGGCCGCCGGTGAACAGCGCCGCCGTCAGCAGGCAGAGGAGCACCCAGGCGCGTTGTCGAACCGTATTTTCTGAGTGCATCATTATCGATCTCCCGGTCGAGGCAATCATACCACTTTCTGGGCGAAACACCTTGGATTGCCTTGGGAACCAACTATCTTTTCATCGGTCGTGCCTAGCCCGGCACGAGGGCCACCGCCCCCCATAGCGGCGCGTCGTCACCCAGTTCAGCGGGCACGATGTCGAAGCCGACTTCCGGCAAGGCCGTGGCGGCCGCCGACTGCCGGACCTCAGCCCACCAGTTGCTTCCAGCCTTCGTCACGCCGCCGCCCAGAATGAAGCGTTGCGGATTGAGCAGATTAGCGGCATGACCCAGGCCCACGCCCAGCGCCCACGCCCCACGCAACAAAATCTCGCGTGCCACCTTGTCCCCGTTAGCCGCCGCCTCAGCCACATCTTGTCCAGTCAACACCCCCGCGCTACCCCGCCCTTTGCCCCCCTGCGCCGCATAATCGGCGGCCATGTATGGCCCCGAGGCCAGCCGTTCCACGCAGCCGCGCTTGCCGCACAGGCACAGCGGCCCGGCCGGATCGACAACTGTATGGCCGATCTCCCCGGCCATACCGTCATGGCCGCGCCACGGCCGGCCGCCCAGTACCCAGCCGCCACCGACCCCAGTGCTCACCGTCACATACAGGAGATCGTCTACCCCGCGGCCGGCTCCAAAGCGATGCTCGCCCACGGCCGCGGCGTTGGCGTCGTTGTCGACGACAACCGGTGCGCCGAAGGTCCGCTCCAGCGTTTGCCGGAGGGGCATGTCTTCCCACCCGCGCACGTGGTGGGAGAGACGAACGACGCCGCGGTCGTAATCCACCGGGCCACCGAAGCTGACGCCGATGGCCGCCGGCGCGCGCCCAGCCAATAGCTTGCGGGCCAGATGCGTCATGGCCTCTATCTCATACGCCGCGTCGGCCGTTGCCGGCGTCCACTCGCGGCGTGAATCCAGCCATTGCGGCCGGGAGGCTGAGAGCGTCTCGCGCCTGAGTAGCGCCGCGCTCAACTTCGTCCCGCCAAAATCCAGGGCAAGCCATACGTCATCCATAGCGATCAACGGAAATGATAGCAGAGATAGATGGTCGGTGGCATATGGCAAGTTATCGGCCCTCCATCGTCCGCGATTATATGGGCTGAACTGTCCACTGCTCGCTCGTTCCTTCCACGACGTGACAGACGGCGCGAAAATGGGTGACGGATGACACTAAGGACGGGCTGCCGGATATGCAACAATAAGGGCGATTGGCGGAGAGGCGTCGGTCTCCGGCTCAATGAGCACGCCCATCGTTCCGGTGGGGAGCCACATTATTACCGCCCCGAACCGGACCCAAGGTCAAGGCGGCGATCAGGAGAAATGAATGACCAAGGATATGGAGTATTATCTCCAGGACTTGCAGGCGCGTCGCGCGTCGGCCGCGGGCACGGAGAAGGACGTCGCCGCCCAACACGGCAAGAACCGGCTGACGGCTCGCGAGCGGCTTGATATACTGTTCGACCCCGACACGTTCACCGAAATTGACACCCTCGTCCTGCCGCGACACGAGAATTATCCCGGTGGGAAGAATTCGCGCCTGGGCGACGGAGTCGTCACCGGCTTTGGGCTGGTCAATGGCCGCCGCGTTTTCGCCGCCTCGCAGGACGCGGCCGTCATGGGCGGCTCGCTGGGCGAGATGCACGCCAACAAGATCGTCAAGGCCATGCAGATGGCCCTCAAGTACGGCTGCCCGTTCATCGCCATCAACGATTCCGGCGGCGCGCGGATCCAGGAAGGGGTCGACAGCCTGGGCGGCTACGCGCGCATCTTCGACGCCAACTGCGAAGCGTCGGGCGTCATCCCCCAATTGTCGGTCATCATGGGGCCGTGCGCCGGCGGCGCGGTCTATTCGCCCGCCCTGACCGACTTCGTCTTCATGACCAACAACAGCTATATGTTCATCACCGGCCCCGACGTGGTGCGCTCGGTGATGCAGGAAAACGTCAGCTTCGAGGAACTGGGCGGCGGCATGATGCACAGCGCGGAGAGCGGCGTGTGTCACTTCCTGGCGACCGACGACCGGGACTGCCTGGAGCGCGTGCGCGGGTTGCTCAGCTACCTGCCCGGCAACAATCAGGATGATCCGCCTTACATCTCGCCCATCGATGACCCGGAACGGCGCTGCCCCGAACTTAAGGACATCGTGCCCACTGATCCGTACAAGGCCTACGACGTGCGCGGGGTGATCGGCAGCATCGTCGATGATGGCGCGTTTTTCGAAGTCCACCAGCTATGGGCCGAGAACATGGTCGTCGGCTTCGCGCGGCTCAATGGCTATGTGGTCGGCATCGTCGCCAACCAGCCGATGGTGCTGGCCGGCTGCATCGACATCAAGGCTTCGATCAAGGCCACGCACTTCATCCGCATCTGCGATGCCTACAACGTGCCGATCATTACCCTGCAGGACGTGCCCGGCTTTTTGCCCGGCAAGGAGCAGGAGTACGGCGGTATCATTCGCAATGGCGCGCGCATGATCTACGCCTACAGCGAGGCCACTGTGCCCAAGCTGATGATCATCCTGCGCAAAAGCTACGGCGGGGCCTATTGTGTCATGAGCAGCAAGGGTTTGCGCGGCGATCTGCTCTACGCCTGGCCCAACGCCGAGATCGCCGTGATGGGCGCAGAGGGAGCCGTTAATATTCTCTTCCGGCGCGACGTGCAAGCGGCCGAAGACCCCGAGGCCAAACGGCGCGAACTGGTCGAGGATTACCAGCAGAAATTCAACAATCCCTACGTCGCCGCCGCGCGCGGTCTCATCGACGATGTGATCGACCCGGCCGACTCGCGCCGCATACTCATTCGCTCGCTCGAAGTAGCCATGTCCAAGCGGGAACGCCACGTGCCGCGCAAGCACGGCATCTCGCCGATGTAGGCGAACGACGGACAGCCGGCGGATGACCAGCGACACGGTATGGTAGGAGCGTGGTCTGCGGCTTGTGGTCTGTCGATTGTCGCCTCTATCAGGAGCATAACTGCCATGTTCAAGAAAATTCTCATCGCCAACCGGGGCGAGATCGCGGTGCGTATCATTCGCACGTGCCGCGAGATGGGCATTCGCACCGTGGCCCTCTACGAGATCAGCGACCGCGATTCGCTCCACGTGAGGCTGGCCGATACGTGTGTTCGGCTGCCCAACCATCACGCCTTCATGGAGCCGGACACCATCCTGTCCATTGCCCAGGAGCAAGGCGTGGATGCCGTCCATCCCGGCTACGGATTCCTGGCCGAGAACGCGGACTTTATCCGCGCCTGCGAAGCGGCGGCCATCGTTTTTATTGGGCCGCCGGCCGCGGTAGTGGAGGCCACACGCAACAAGATCAGTATGCTGGAACAGGCACGCGCCGCCGGCTTCCAGACCGTAATCAATTCGTCCCATTCGTTCGACGAGGGTGAATTCGAGCCGATGGCCGCCGCCGCGGCGGCCATCGGCTATCCGCTGGTGCTCAAGTCCTGTAGCGGCGGCCGCGGCCGGGGCGAGCGCCTGGTGGACAGCCCCGACCACCTGTCCGAGATCGTGCGGCGAGCCCACGTGGAGGCCAAAGCCGTCTACGGCAACAGCCGGCTTTTCCTGGAGCAAGCCATTCTGCCCGCCCACCAGGTCGGCGTGCAGATCGTGGCCGATCGATACGGCAGCCTCGTACACTTGGGCGACCGCGAAGGCTCAATTGTCCACAACAACCAGAAGATCGTGGAGGAATCGCCGGCGCTTTGCCTGTCGTCCGAAGGACGCGACGCTTTGCTGGAAACCGCTGTCCGCCTGGCCCGCCTGTTCAACTATCAAAACGTGGGCACGGTGGAGTTTCTGGTCGATGCTGCCGGTGAGTTTTACTTCAGCGAGATCAAGTCCCGCATCCAGATCGATCATACGCTGTCGGAAATGGTGACGCGGGTTGATCTGATCCGCGAACAGATTCGCCTGGCGGCGGGCGAGGCGCTGGGCTATGGTCAGGATGACGTCACATGCCACGGCTGGGCCATGATGTGTCGCGTGCAGGCCGAAGACCCGGCGCGACGGTATATGCCCGCTTCCGGCCATTTGCGTCGCGTGCGGCTGCCCGGCGGCCCCGAAGTGCGCGTCGACACCTACCTTTACTGCGATTCCGAGGTTCCCTCGTTCTACGACCCGCTTATCGCCAAGGCCACCGTATGGGCGACCGACCGGCCGGCCTGTGTCGATCGCTTGCGGCGCGCGCTGGAGGATTTTGCCGTCATCGGCGTGCCCACCAACCTGCCGCTGCTCACGGAAATCTTGCGCTCGCCCGCTTTTGTGGCCGGTGAATATGCCACCGATCTTCTGCACCAACCGCTGGAGACTAAACCAGCAACCGATGTCGAGATGCTGCGGCGCGACCTCGCGGCGGCGGCGGCTGTGCTCTATGCGCGTCGTCACGAGACTTTCACCCCGCAGACGCCCGATCAGTGGGCCACGGGCTGGCACCGAACGAGCCGGCACATTCAATAGATCGGGAGGGAATCAGTGAACACACTTCAAGTTACGATTGACGATCAAACGTATCAGGTTGAGTTAAAACCACCTTCTCGCGGCGACGCCGGCGACGTCTATGAAGTCAGTGTCGATGGGCAGACGGTGGCGGTCACCTTGCCGCGACCGCAGGCTCTTGTCACCGAGCTGGAGTGGCTGATTATCGACGGCCGGCCCTACGAGCTCGTATTCGACACTAATTTGCAGTGGATCAACGCTTACGATGGCCCGCACACGGTTGAGGTGCAGGACGACAATCAGGGTGTGGTGCGCCCGCGCAGCGGCGACGGCCGGGTCAAGGCGCCTATCCCCGGCCTCATTACCCGCGTCCTGGTGGAAGCGGGCACAGCCGTGCAGGCCGGACAAGCCCTGCTCATCCTGGAAGCCATGAAGATGGAGAACGAGATCCGCGCGCCGTTCGACGGCGTGGTCAGTTCGATCTCCACCGTCGCCGGACAGACCGTGGTGCGCAACCAGGTCCTGATCGAAGTCCAGTAATCCACCGCGATCCGTGGGAAGCAGGCGCTGGTAGGATTGAAGGACTAATCACGGATCTCGCCCGGATTCAGACAGATGAAACGGATTGACTTCCCCTCAATCCGTTTCATCCGTCTCCCCCGTATTCTATTCGTGTCTAATCCTTGTCTGGGCGTGGATCCAGTCGCCCCTTTCGCGGATCGCTGCTATCATGCCGATCATGAGCGACAGTCGTCTGACTCGCCTGGCCTGGATCGTCACCGGGCTGGGGATGGCTTTGCTGTTTCTGGCCCTGGGCCTCATCGTGCTGCGCGCCCCGGCCGGTCTTCTGCCGGACATCACGCCGTGGTATTCCGATTTCCTGGTGACGGCCGCCGTGGGCGTAGCCATCATCGTCGGCGGCTTTGTCGCCGCGCGCCTGCCGCGCAACCCCTACGGCTGGCTGTTGCTGCTATTCGGCATCAGCAACGGCGCGGTGCAGGGCTTCGCCGAAAACTACGCCGTCCGTAGCACCCTGATTGCCTCGCAGCCGTTGCCGCTGGCGTCGCTGTCTTTTGTTTTCGCGGCCGTCGGGTTCGCCACCTGGATCTCGGCCGTGCCCTTGCTGTTCGTGCTGTTTCCCAGCGGCAAGCTGCCCTCGCGCCGCTGGTGGCCTTTCGCCGTCCTGATCTTGCTCAGCTACCTGGTGCTTCTCGCTTTCCTGTGGCTATCGCCGTCGGCTCTGCTCTTGCCTTTTCCCAGCCCGTTCCACGAGGCGGGAGAGATGGGCCGCCTGGCCGATAATCTCACCAGCACGGCGCTCAGCTTCATCCTGTTTATCGCCATCCCGGTCAGTGGCCTCTCGGTCATCGTGCGGGCGATTCGCGCCAAGGGGCAAGAACGCCAGCAGTTCAAGTGGCTGGGTCTGTCATCCATCCTGATCGTGCTGGCGATCCTGTGGAATTCGGAGATCGTGCCCCTGTTGCCGGACGTGCTGGATGCGTTGCTGGAGGCGGCGGCATTTGCCGGCGTACCGCTGGCCGTGGGTATCGCCATCCTTCGCTATCGCTTGTGGGACATCGACGTCATCATCCGCAAGACGGTACTCTACACGGTCCTGACTGTCCTGCTGGGGGTCGTCTATGCCATTCTCGTCGTGGCGTTCCAGGCCGTTTTTACTCGCGCCACCGGCCAGGACTCACCCGCCGCGCTGGTACTATCCACGCTGGCTATCGCCGCGCTGTTCACGCCGTTGCGCCGCTGGTTACAATCGTTCATCGACCGCCGTTTCTACCGGCGCAAGTACGATGCCGAACAGGTGCTGAATCGCTTCGCGCTGGCCGCGCGCGATGAAACCGACCTCGACAAGCTGACGGCCGAACTGCTGCGCGTCATCCAGGAAACGATGGAGCCGGAACACGTCACGCTGTGGCTCAGGCCCGCGGAGCGACAGCCGCCTTCCGATCCCTATCGATAAAGTGCTTTACGACGGCCCAAACGACGGCAAATCACCCCCGTGATTTTGTTTGCGGCCAGTGGCTAAATTATTCTAAAATCCTTCTCATACGCTGCGGGTTCTGGCTAATTTGCGGTCCATCCTTCTTCAACCAGCGTCACCGATGCAATATCCGGCTTCTTCTGCCTCCATCCGTCACGCATCCACGATGCGCACCAGCAGATCGTCCGCTCCCACCTGATCGCCGGCGGCGAAGTAAACGGCTTCCACGACGCCGCTCGTGCCGGCGCGAATGGTGTGCTCCATCTTCATGGCCTCCAGCTTCACCAGCGGTTGCCCCTCGCCGACCGCTTGGCCGATCTCTACCAGAACGGCCAGCACCCGGCCCGGCAACGGCGCGCGCAATGAGCCGGCGACCTCGGCCGCGCGCTTAGGCTCCGGCAACAACGGCAATGCGGCCACGCGGATCGCGCCCGCCGGCGTCTGCACCCACCATTCGTCGCCCCACGCCGCCAGGGATACCGTCATCTGGTAACCGTCAACCGTTAACGTCAGGTCCGGCGCGTCGAAGTGGTTCAGAACTACGTCGACACTGCGCTTTGCCGACAGCCGCACCTCATACACGCCGGCCGCGTGGGGCTTGGGCCGTATGTACATCGTCACGTCCCTGCCGTAGACCTGAAAATAGTAGGGTGCGGGGTGGCCGGGATTGTTGCGCCAATAACCCGGGCCGCCGGCCGTGTCCGCGAGCTGCCGGGCCAGCGCGGCGGCGATGAGAGCCAGGTGGACAGCCTCGCCGGTCGGGTGGGCGGCCGGGGCGTGCTCGTCGATGAAACTTGTGCTCAGATCGCCCGCCGCCAGCGCCGGATGCTCGAGGATGGCCGTCAGCCAGGCGAGGTTGGTGGTCAGGCCGAGGAGCGTCGTGGCCCGCAAGGCGTGGCGCAGGCGACGAATGGCTTCCTCGCGGCTCGGTGCGTGGGCGATGATCTTCGCCAGCATAGGATCGTAGTGGCTGGTGATGACGTCGCCGCTGCGGATGCCGTCGTCGACCCGGACGCCCGCGCCGGACGGCGGTCGCCACAGCAGCACCGGCCCGGTGGCGGGCATGAAGTCGTGGGCCGGGTCTTCGGCATAGAGGCGCGCCTCCATCGCGTGCCCCACCGGCTGAATGTCGTCCTGGCTCCAGGGCAACGCGTCCCCTTCGGCCACGCGAATCTGCCACTCGACCAGATCAAGCCCGGTGACGAGTTCTGTCACCGGGTGTTCGACCTGTAGCCGGGTATTCATTTCCAGAAAGTAGAATTGATCGCCGTCCAGCAGAAACTCGACCGTCCCTGCCCCGACGTAGCCGACGGCCTCGGCCAGGGACACGGCGGCTGTGCCCATCCGGTCGCGCAATTCCGGCGTCATCACCGGCGAGGGTGCTTCTTCGATCACTTTCTGATGGCGGCGCTGGATGGAGCATTCGCGCTCACCCAAGTGAATAATGTGGCCGTGTCGGTCGCCCAGGATTTGTATCTCGACGTGGCGTGGCCGGAGCAAGGCACGCTCCAGGAGCAGGTCGCCGGAACCGAAGGCAGCCGCGGCCTCGCGCCGCGCCGCGGCCAGCGCCGCCGGCAGATCGTCCGCTTGGGCGACAAGGCGCATCCCCTTGCCGCCGCCGCCCGCTGCGGCCTTAACCATGACCGGATAGCCGAGCCGCTCTGCCGCGTCGACGAATCCTTTATCGGTCTGCTCGCCGCCGTCAAAACCGGGAACAATGGGCACGCCGGCGCGCTCGGCCAGCGCGCGCGCCGCCCGCTTGTCGCCCATCATCTCGACGGCCTCGGCCGGCGGACCGATGAAGACCAATCCGGCCGCCACGCAGGCGCGGGCAAAGTCAGCGTTTTCGGCCAGGAAGCCGAAGCCGGGGTGGACGGCATCGACCCCGGCCCGTTGGGCGGCGGCCACGACGGCGGGGATATTGAGGTAAGAGGCGGTCGCCGGGGAGGGGCCGATGGGCACGGCCGCGTCGGCTTCCTCGACGTGGGCGCTTCGCGCGTCGGCCTCGGCATAGACGGCCACGGCGCGGATGCCCATCCGCCGGCAGGTGCGGATGATGCGGCGGGCGATCTCGCCGCGGTTGGCGATGAGAATAGCCCCGATCATTCTGGAGGATGCCACCCGGCCTCTACCCATCGCCTTCTGGCCCACACGATGGCCTGATGATTCATATTGAGCGCGACAATGGTTGCCCGTTCACAAGCCGTCAGCCTGATGATCAGGGTGTGGCTCTCATCCCACGCAAAATACTCGCCCCATTCCTGTTGCATGGGATGGAAGAGGGCTGCCGCCTCGCCTGAGATCGGGTCTATCGCTCTTTGCCGCGCATGTTTGTGGTTATTACATGAAGAGCAGGCCAGGCAGAGGTTCGCGATGACGGATTCGCCATCCTGGGCTCGTGGAACAATATGATCGATCTGTAATCTTTGGCTGCTGTTGTCCTGAGAGGTCAGGCAGTAGGCGCAGCGATGGTGATCTCGCTCATATATCTGTCGGCGAGGTTGGGAAGGAATGAACATCGCTGAACGATGGCTAAGGCGCTACTGGTTGATCCATGGAATAGTAAAACCCCGACGGGATAACAAGCGATAGGCCTCGGCCTTTCTTACCATGAGGGATTCACCTTCGGAAATAATGGCCTCTAGCTCCAGCGCCTCCTCGACCGTAAACTCCCTTACCTCACGACTATCGGTCAAGGTTTCGAGGCGCTCTTGCTGCCCTGCTTCCATGTCGGCACGGGCGATGTCCCACAGCTCATCATCACTCAGCAACATGAGCGATGACAGTTGCCGGCGCAAATCGGGGGGCAACTCATCCTCCAGCGGCGGAAGGGAGAGGGCAATGGACTGGGTCAGAACTTCTTCTATAGAGGGCGAATTGGCCGCGGCCGTTTCTTTGGCCTGGCGATAAAGGGTTTCAGATAATTGGACAGTTACTGTTCTAACGGCCATATTCTTGTCATCCCTTCTGCGTATTGCTTCCATTATACCACTAACCCCCATCCTCTAGATAGACCCCATAAACGTGTGTCCCACCAGCCCGTCCTCGCGGGCGAACGCGCCCATCAGCCACACCCGGCGGATGGTCAGGAACGGGGCCACGGCGGCGTGTTCCTCGTCGGTCAGTTGGCGGACGGAGAAATAGCCGGCAAAGAACGCCTCGGCGCGCTCGGCCGGGGCATGCATCAGATTGCCGTTGGACAGGAAGGCGGCGACGTCATAGGCGCGCCAGCCGGGGCCGCACAGGTCGAAGTTAAAGAAGGTCGGCCGGTTGGTCTCATCGAAGAACACGCTGCCCTGATGGAAGTCGCCGCCGATTGGCCCCCAGCCGTCGGCCGGAAATTTGCCCAGCAGTCCGGCCAACTCGTCGCGCGCTTCTTCGGCCGCCGCCGTCACCAGGTCCAGATTGGCGACGCGATCATCCGTCCAGGTGCGGCCGATGCGTTCCAGCGGCCGGTCGAGCAGGTACGTCAGGTCGATGGGCTTGCGGGTGTGGGGCGAGGTGAAATCGTTGGAGACGACGTGAACGCGGCCCATCGTCTCGCCCATCGTGTAGAGTTGCTCGGGGTCTTTCAGCGACATGGGATCGCCGTAGGCCAGCGAGAATAGAGCGTAATAGCGGGTTCCCTCCGGCGCATCCAGCCGACCCAGATAGCCGCCGTCACGCCGCCGAATCGGGTAGGAAACAGGGAGCTGGTGATCTTTCAGGAAGTTGAGCCAATCCATCTCGTAGAGATAGTCCGACTCGACCTTGCGAAAGCGGTTGCCTTGTTGATAGAGGCGAAAAGCGTACTGCTGGCCGTCTCCGGCCGTCACCAGGTAATGGTCGTTGTCCTGGGTACGCAGCAATTTGCTGAACAGCTTGGCGCTGACCGGCGGTGGGCAATCATATTCCGCGGCGACGATCTCGGCCACGGATTCGGCGGCGATAAACGAACGGGCAATGCGGATGGGGGTCATGGGGTACTCCAGTAGTCAGTGGCTCAATAGTTAGCGGTCGCGCCTTTCCGAATTCGTATCTGGTATCTCGTATCTCGAATCTCGTATCTCGTATCTCGCTTGTCACTTGGGCAAGATGTTCTCATACTTGGCGATAATGCCCAGCATGATCTCGTCCGCGCCGCCGCCGATGGACAGCAGGCGCGCATCGCGGAAGTAGCGAGCCATGGGGTACTCTTCGACGTAGCCCATGCCGCCGTGGAATTGCAAACAGGTGTCGGCTACCTCGCGCGCCAGCCGTCCGGCCTTCAGCTTGGCCATCGACACCTCCTTGGTCAGGTCTTCGCCGGCGACCAGCAGGCGCACGCAATGATAGTTGAGCTGGCGCAGGGCTTCGATCTCCGTCAGCAGCTCGGCCAGCCGGAAGTAAATGTACTGATTGTCGATGAGCGGCCGCCCGAACGCCTGCCGCCCGCGCGTGTAGTTGATAGTCAGGCGGACGATCTTCTCCATGCCCGCCGTGCTCGTCAGCGATCCCGCCAGCCGTTCCCTCTGGAATTGTTTCATCTGCAGGATGAAACCCATCCCCTCTTCGCCGATGCGGTTGGTCTGGGGCACGCGCACGTCCTCGAAAGTCAATATGGCTGTGTCACTGGCGTGGTTGCCCAGCTTCTCCAGCTTGCGGCTGACGCTGAAGCCCGGCGTGGTGGTGGGCACGATGATGAGCGACATGCCACGGAAGCCGCGCTCGTCGCCGGTGCGGGCCAACAGGGTGATGAAGTCGGCCTGCGTGCCGTTGGTGATCCACATCTTGGCCCCGTTGATGATATAGTCGTCACCATCAGCCACGGCGCGGGTGCGAATGGCGGCCACGTCGGAACCGGCGTCCGGCTCGCTGACCCCGATGGCCGACACCATTTCCCCGGCGATGGCCGGGACGAGGAAGCGGCGCTTCAGCGCTTCGCTGCCGAACTCGGCCAGGGCGGGCGTTGCCATGTCGGTGTGGACGGCGATGCCCATGGGCACGGAGGCGCAGTCGGCCCGACCTAACTCTTCCAGCAGGACGACATTATACCAGTAATCGACCCCGCCGCCGCCGTATTGCTCCGGGTAGCTGAGGCCGAGCAGGCCCAGATCGCCCATCTTCTTGAGCAAGGTGTGGGCGGGCCAGAGGCGGGCCGCTTCCCAGTTTTCTACGTGCGGATTGATTTCCGACTCGACAAAGCGGCGCACTGTCGCGCGGAATGCCTCGTGTTCGGGGGTGAAGTAGGAGAACATCTGCTTGCTCCAGTAATTCTAACCAGATGATAAGGGCCGGCTGCACGAAAACCCCGGCTGCTAGTGCTCGCCGGAATGTTGCAGGCGGCGTTGTTCCAGCCTTTTTATCCGGTCGATGGTGTTGCGCCAGTCGATGTCGTGGTCGCCCGGCTCAAAGGGCATGTAGTAGCTGACGCGGTCCAGCAGATCGCCGTAGCGAGCGAAGATGATTTCCGGCAACTGGATCCAGCGGCCGGTGACGGCAAACGTGTCGATCATCTCGTCGGTAATGAGGCGACCCATCTCGGCCCACTGCCCGCCGCGGGCCAGCGCGGCCAGCCTGTCGCCCACGGCCTCCCAGCCATGGAGAGCCAGAATAGCCTTGTAGGCCGGGGTGCTCATGTAGAACGAGAGTTGTTGCCGCACGTGGGCTTCGGCGGCGCGAGCCTGGGCCGGGTCGTCGGTGGGAATGACGAAGACCGATGTGTTGACCACAAAGTCATCCCGTGTGCGGTCGCGCTTGGCCAGAGCGGTCTCGATCTCCGGCAGGGCCACCTCGCGCAGGTAGCGGACAGTATGCAAGGCGTGGATGTGGACGCCGTCGCAGTGGGAGCCGGCCAGCCGCAGCATCTGCTCGTTGACGGCGGCCACGTAGATCGGCGGCGGCGGATAATCGATGGGGCCGGGATCGAAGAAAGGCGTCATGAGCGCCAGCTTGTAGAACTCCCCCACGTAGTCGAGCGGCTTCCCGTTTTGCCAACAGTCCCAAAAGGCGCGAATGGCTTCGATGGTCTCGCGCATCTTTTTGATGGGTTTCTCCCACTTCACGCCGAAGCGCAGTACGTTGTGGGCGCGCACCTGTGGCCCCAGCCCAAGCACGAAACGGCCGCGCGAGAAGCGCTGCAAATCCCAGGCTGTGTAGGCCAGGATGGCCGGGCTGCGCGGAAAGGCCACGGCGATGGCCGTTCCCAGCGTCATCTTGCTGGTATGTTCGGCGGCCAGCGCCAGGTTGAGGAACGGATCGCCGTTGGTCTCGGCCACCCAAAAGCCGTCGAAGCCCAATGTTTCGGCCGCGCCGGCATAGGTCGCCATATTCTCCAGTTTGGGTTGCAGGAAACTAACGTCGAATTTCATGGCTTTTCCCCTTGTCAGGCCGGGCTCAGGTTGCGGCCGGCTGCTCCAGTGATGCGCGCAAGGTGTAGATGTCGTCGCGAATTTCCAGTATTTCCGCCGCCGACAGGGCCGCCCAGGGTGCGTAGAAATAATCGTCGGTCAGCCGTTCCACCTCGGCGCGAACGGCGCGACCGTCGTCGGTGAGAGTGTAGCCGACTTCACCCGTTCGCGCCCAGCCTCGCCCGTCCAGTTCGGCCAGGGCGGCGGCATAGTCGGCGACACTGTAGCCGCGGTAGGCCAGGGCGGCGAACAGGGCATCGGCCGTCGGCCCCGTCTCGTCGCCCACCAGCCCAAACGCTTCCCAGACGTGGCCCGCGACGCCCAACGGCCGCCATCCGGCCATGTGGCAATCGTCGCGAAAGGCGTTGAAGTCGGCCACGTACTGGAACAACTTGGCGGCGGTACTGTTCTCCTCGGCCGGGGCGCGATTGCGCGAATGGACCAGGCACCAGATGCCGGGCGGGTCGGGCGCGTCAAGACTGCGGTTGATGAGGTCGCGGAACCGGCGCTCCAGCCGCTGCGCGGCGTCGGGCAGATCGAGCGCCCCCAGCCAACGGTAGCGATTGGCGTGGATGCGATCCAGCACGGCCCGCCCCTCGATGCGCAGCCTGTATGCGCCGTCGTGGTCGAACCACTGCTCGCTCGCCATGAGATCGAGCAGGGCGGCAACGATGCGCTCGGAGGCATATACGTCGCGGACGCGCAAGCGTTCGACAGTGAGCGGTTCGGGGTCGAATTCGGCGGCCTGAACCAGGAACCAGGCCGGACTCTCGGCCAACCCGGCGCGCAGTTGCAGGATGGGCGGCGTGGGCGGCGGCTCCGGCTCGCGGGCGCGCACGCTGCCCATCGCTTCGGCAAACGCGCCCCAGAGCGACTGAATCAGGTCGTAAAACTGTGCGTCCAGCATGGGGGGCTCCATTTCACAAAGCGGCGCGTCCGGCCCTCAGGCCAGAGTGAGGATGCCGGTGAGGAGGGTGATGACCATCGCGCTTAGGCCGCCGGGATGGCGATCATGCCGGCGATGGGCAAGCTGATACTCAGCGCGTTTTCGGGATCCATATGCGTGTGCTCCGGTTGGATTGTTCGCCCGGATTGTACTCTGGATTGGCGCTGGTGCAACGCGCTATGGTCGGGCTACGTCCGGGATGTCGGCCCTCATCGGCCGGGGCGCGGCCGGCGGCATGAGCCATATGCTGACATGCTCCGGCTCCATCGTCTCCTGGATGACGCGCACCAGTTCGGCCGTCAGCCGGTCGAGGTCCGTCTCGTCGCGCGCAGTGGCGGCAAAGCCTTCCAGCACCTTGGCCGCGTCATACTTGCGGCGGTAGAAGCGGCGGTCGATGAATTCCTGCACGCTGCGGCGCACTGGCAGGAAGAGGGCGGCGATGAGCAGCGTCGACAGGATCGTCGCCAGTGTCGAGTCCTGGCCGGTCAACCGCGAGAAGACGCCTTGCAGGGCGACGATGCTGCTCAGATAGACCAAGGCCAGGAAGCCGGTCAACAGCGTATAGACCAGCGTCTTGCGGACGATGACGTCGATATCCCACAGGTGATAGCGCAGGATGGCGCGGGCGACGGACAGGGGCAGCAGGGCCAGGACGATAACCGTGCCGAAAATCTTGAACAAGCTCCAAGGCCCCGCCCACGGGTCGTAGCTCCTGAACGGCGACTGGCCGGAAACCGCCAACAGCCAGACAAGCGTCAGGGCCAGGCTGGCAATGACCCAGCGCGTTTGCTGCCGCTCGACCGGTCCGGATACACGCCGGTAACGATAGACCTGGCTGCCGATGCTGAGGCCTATGAAGCCGACGATGCCGGCTATCCACAAGGGCCACAGGAGGGTCTCCCATCCTTCGACCCCTATATTATTGATGACGATGAGAATGCTCGTTAGCCCGACTTGCCACGCTGCCCCCAGCAGAAATAGCCGGCGTGCCCACGGAGCGGGGAATCGCCCGGTGGGAAACACGTTGAGAAACACCAGAAGGGCCACCGAACCGAGCACCGCCAGCGGCCAATACCAGACCAGGATGCTATCCATTACGCCCCGGTCAACGGTCGTGCTGGGGGTGAGAGCTACACCACCCAGATCAGCCATGACCGGCAGGGTCAACAGAACCAGGGACGTGAGCAACCCCATCGCGTCCCGTGACCTGCGCCAAAAAATGAATACGGCCGTCAGCAGGTAGGCGGCCAGAATGGTATAACGGGCGGCCAAAACGATGCGTGTGTAGGCGGCGTAAGACATGAGCCTCGCCAGCGACCCATAGCTGTCGGAGATGTCCTTCTCCAGCAGCAGGAGCCGCATGCCGCGCGAAGCAAACGCGGCAAAGGTGACGAATATCAACAGCGCTACACAAACCCAACCGGCGCGGGCCATGAAAAGCCAGGGGCCGCGCAAAATAACGGGCGTATTGATCGCCGGCGTCGCCGCGGTTACTTCAATGTTTTCGGGCATGGTGGGTTCACTCGCGGTTCAGCACGGCCAGGAATAACGCCTCGAAATGCCGGGCATCGGCGGCCACGGCCACCCTGGTCGGGGAGCCGGCGGGTGACTCGACCACGCGCCCGATTTCCGGGCCCTCGTCGGTGATGACGTCGAGATTCGCATCGCGCACGGTGATCAGGCTGGTGTCCAGCGCCGCGGCCGCGGTCAGCGTATCCCACCAGTACATGCCACCGTCGAGCCACCACGGGTTCAGGTAGATCAGATTATAGGTGAAGACGGCCGGTCGGGTCAGGGCATCGGCGCGCAGTCGTTCGTAGAAGCCGCGCGTGAACGGCACGTCGTTGGTGGCGTCCAGCGGCACCAGTGTGATGGGCGCCCCGGAAGCCAGAACGATGTCGGCCGCCGTCGGATCGGCGAAGAAATTCCATTCCGCGTACTCGTTGCTGATGCCCTCGGCCTCATTGGCGACGTTGCCCGGGGCGTCTAATGCGCCACCCATGATCACGATCTCCTTGATCTGGCCGGCCAGAGCCGGGTCGGCCTGGAACGCTTCGGCCAGATTGGTCAGCGGGCCGAGGGCGATGATGACGATCTCGCCCGGCGCGGCGGCGATCGTGTCGGCCAGCAGTTCGGCCGCAGAACGTTCATCTTCCTTGCGGCCGCCGGTGGTCACCTGAGCGCCGTAGAGATTGTCGGCGCTCTCGCGCCAGTCGTCGGGGGCGGGGTGGCCGCCGGGGAATGCCTCTGCCCGGCCGCACGCAACCGGGATCTCCGGCGCGTGCGCCACTTCGAGCAAACCGAACACGTTGTGCATGCCCTCTTGGCAGTGGGCAAAGGCTACGCCGTTGACGGTGATCGCCCGCAGGTCTACGTTTGAGTGTTGCAGCAGGTAGAGCAGGGCGCTTATGTCGTCCATCCCTACGTCGGTATCGAAGAGCACCGGAACCGCATTGACCGATTCGCCCAGCGCGGTCAAATCAACCGTTTCCGGTTGGTTGGTATCCCACCACAGACCAGCAGTTGCGACGGCGAACAGCGCCACCCCGATTGTTGCCGCAGTGAAAACAGGCCGGGACGGCGGTTCGCCCCACAGCCCACGTTGGGCGGCCACGTATAGCCCCGAAGCGAGCAACGCCAGAAGCACGCTACCGCTCATCAGGGATAACAGCGGTGAAAAGTCGAGGATGCTCAGCACGATCCAGAGCGGTGCGGCCAGGACGGTCGCCACAAAACCGGCCGTCTGTCGTCGTTGCGCAGCCGCGGCCGCCCGATAGCGCCGTATCTGTCCACCGACGGCCAGCAAGATGACACCGAGCAAGCCAACGATAAACAGCCACCAACCGTTATCGATCCAGAACGTGGCGGTGATGCCGGCGATGGTGAGCAGCAGGCCAATGGCGGCCGGAACCCGCAACCGGGCCGGGTAGAATCGCCCATCGGGGAATAGAAAGAGCAGCGCCAGCAACGCCAACCCACCGACGATGGCCAGTATAGTGACAAGCCCGCTCAATAGCGCGATCCAGGGAGCCGGATAGGTCGTCGCTCCGGCACTCCCGAAAGAACCGCTGGTGAAAGGCAGGGTCGTCAATGCCAGGGCGGCAATGAGTGATCCGGGTTGCAGCGGCCGCCAGAGTAACGCCGCGGCCGTCATCAGCAACAGCCCGCCCACAGCCAGATTGAGACCGGTGATCACGGCCGCCAGGGTCTCATACGACACGCCATTTACCGTTCGGGCGACCTCGTTGAACTGCCAGTCGGCCTGAGTGGCGGCAAAGGCGGATGGGGCCAGCACCAGGGCGGCGGCGACCGCGATAATCCACAGGCCGATCAACAAGGCGCGGGCCACTACAAGGGGACGGGTTTGGGCATCAGCGATTAAGGACATGGGGCTCCTGCGCGGGAATGAGGTCGCTGCCGATGGTTATCGAATGGAGATTATCGATTGGTTGCAGCCAGATCGATACGTAATCCGGTTCCATCGTCTCCTGGATGACGCGCACCAGCTCGGAGGTTAATTGATCGAGGTCGGTCTCGTCGCGGGCTGTCGCGGCGAAATTCCCCAGCACCTTGGCCGCGTCGTATTTGCGGCGGTAGAAGCGGCGGTCGATGAGGCCTTGTACCCGGCGGCGCAGGGGCAGGAAAAGGGCGGCGATCAGCAGAGTGGAGAGAATGGTCGCCAGGGTCGAGTCGCCGGTGAGCGGGGCGAGCAAGCGTTGCAGGACGACGATGCTGCCGAAATACACCAGCGCCAGCAGCCCGGTCAGCACCGCATAGCCGGCCGTTCGGCGAATGACCACATCGATGTCCCACAGCCGGTAGCGCAGCAATGAGATGGCGATGGTGATCGGAATAATGGTCAGGCTGATGGAGCCGCTGACGGCCTCTATGCGGTGTGTCCACTGGGACGACGGAAACAGGACGACGAACAGCGATAGCCCGAAGAGGAACCACTTCGTTTGCTGGCGCTCGACCGGGCCGGATACGCGCCAATAGCGATAGACCTGCGACGCGAGGGCGATTATCAGCCCCGGCAAGACCAGCACCAGCACAAAATTGGTTCGTTCGTTCAGGGCGACGACAAACTGCCACACGGCGGGCGGCAAGATACCAACGGTATCCAGAATCCCGGCCATCATGAAGACCATAAACACTCCCATGACAAGGGTCAGGGGCCAGCGCGCCCAGCGGGGAACGGCGCGGCCGTCCGGGAACAGGTACAGCCAGATGGGATAAATCGGCCAAACCAGCGCGCCGAGGTAGGTCAGGAGGAGAACGATCTTGCCCATGCCGTCGACTAACCCGGCCGCCTGCCGGGCATCCTCCATCGCCGAAGAGCCGGTCAGCAAGATGACAAAGGCCGTCAGCAGCCCGAACCAACTGCGAGGTAACCGCCAGAAGATAAGCCCGGCGACCAGGTAGTGAATGAAGATAATCACCAGGGTGATGGTAATATTGGCAATCAGGAATTGGGGGATTGACAGCCCGGCTGCTGCGGCGCGGGTGGTGAAGAAGGCATTGCCGGGGGGTTGCCCCAATTCAAAGCTGATGTTTTCGGGCACGGTCCCGGTGATGACGTGATTGTAGTAGCCCGGCATGCTGGCTAATGCCAGGATGAGTAACCCCACAGCATAGGTAGCCCATGCGACGCGGGCGGCCGTCAGGAGACGATTCGAAGACGATGGGACATTTTTTACCGTCATATGACCCAGTATACAGATAGATCGTCTGCTAATCGTTACGAAATATGCGCACTTACGATACAATCCGGCCCGGATCGTTACGAACCGCGCCAACCGGAAAAATCGCATGAACAGGACGATAAATTCCCGTCGTTGTAAGCCGGTTTGTAAGCTTGATCTGTATCATGGGTATGGGGCAGTGTGTTCACTGCCCGCGGCCTCGACTTACTAAACTGCATTACCTGTTTTCTCTGGTGCCGGGATAATGAAGCGAACGGGTAAGCCAGGCCGCGCGTTGATCCAGTTTTATTCAATCTATGCAGAGGAGAGATACATGAAAGTGACAAAGTTGCGTCGTTTAGTGCCCTTGTTTGTCCTGGTGGCGCTGGTGGTGGTGCTTGTCGTCACCATCGCGCCGGCCTCGGCCGCCAGAGGCGGCACGGTTAAGGTGCAGATCCTGGCAGTCAATGACTTCCACGGTAATCTGCAGCCGCCCGCTGGTTCGTCCGGGCGTGTCACAACCGCAACGGGGACGGTCGACGCCGGCGGTGTGGAGTATCTGGCGACCCACGTTGCCGAGCTGCGCGCCGAGAACAGGCGAACCGTATTCGTATCAGCCGGCGACATGATCGGCGCCACCCCGCTGCTCTCGGCATTGTTCCACGATGAACCGTCGGTGGAAGCGTTTAATCGCATGAAGCTGGACTTCAATGCCGTCGGCAATCATGAGTTTGACGAAGGCATCCAGGAACTGCTGCGCATGCAGCGGGGCGGCTGTCACCCGATAGACGGCTGTCTGGATGGTGATGGGTTTACCGGCGCGCGCTTCCGCTATCTGGCGGCCAACGTCATCAACGACCAGACGGGCAGACCGCTGTTTCCGGCCTTCAGGATTCGTAATTTTGCCGGCGTGAAGATCGCCTTCATCGGCATGACGCTCGAAGGCACGCCCAACATCGTGACGCCGTCGGGCATCCAGGGCTACTCGTTCCAGGATGAGGCCGATACCGTCAACGCGTTGATTCCCCGCCTGCGCCGCCAGGGTGTTCAGGCCATCGTTGTCCTGATCCATGAGGGCGGCTACCCCACCGGCCTGTACAATGAGTGCCCGGGTATTTCCGGCCCCATCGTCGACATCGTCGAGCGCACCCACTCCCAGGTTGACCTGTTCATTACCGGACACACCCACCAGGCCTATAACTGTGTCATCGACGGCCGGCCCGTCACCAGCGCCATGTCCTTCGGCCGCATCGTCACCGATATCGACATGGAACTCTCCCGCGCCACAGGCCGGGTCGAATCGATCAGCATCAATAACGAGATCGTCACCCGCGATGTGACCCCGGATAGCTGGATGACGGCCCTAATCGCCAAGTACAATGCCGTGGCTGCGCCGCTGGCTAACCGCATTATCGGCCAGATCACGGCCGACATTCTTCGCGCCGCCAATCCCGCGGGCGAGTCCGCATTGGGCGACGTCATCGCCGACGCACAGCTTGACGCGACGGATGATCCCGGCTTCGGTGATGCGGTGGCTGCCTTCATGAACCCCGGCGGCATCCGCGCCGACCTGACCTACGCCGGCAGTGTTGCCGGCGAGGGCGACGGCAACGTGACCTACGGCGAGTCCTTCACCGTTCAGCCGTTCGGCAACAGCCTGGTGACGATGACCCTGACCGGTGAACAAATCGACACGATGCTGGAGCAGCAATGGTTAGGACCCAACGCAGCCGCAGCGAAGATTCTGCAAGTCTCCGACGGCTTCACCTACTCCTGGAGCGCCTCCGCCCCGGCCGGCAGCAAGGTCGATATCGCCAGCATCATGATCAATGGTGTGCCTATCAACCCGACCGCCACCTATCGTGTGACCGTCAATAGCTTCCTGGCTGATGGTGGTGACGGCTTCGCCGTCCTCGTCCAGGGCACCGACCGTCTCGGCGGCGCGGTAGACACCGACGCGCTGGAAGCGTATTTCGTCACTCATTCACCGGTTCCGCCCGGCCCGCAGAATCGCATTACCGTTCTGCCATAGTCAGTCATGGGGCCAACCTGACAGGTCTTCCGAGGCCTGTCAGGTTTCCCTGGCTGAACAACAAAAGCGACGGAGCCTGTCTGAGGGTTCCGGCGCTTTTGTTTATCCCGGCACAGGCCTCAGAGGTTTCAGTAAACCTCTGAGGTTTTATCTCACATCCGAAACACCCCATACCGGGGTGGGCCAGCGGAAAGGTAATCGACGTTGTGGGCCACGGACAAGCCGATGCTGAGGGCCATGCGCGTGTCGCGCGGGTCGAGAATGCCGTCATCCCACAGCCGGGCCGTGGCGTAGTAGGGCGATGATTCCTGCTCAAATTTTTGGCGCGTCATCATCTCCATCATGGCGATCTGATTGGCGTCCGGCTCCTGGCCCCGCTTGCGGGCTTGCTCGGCTTGCACGATGCCGAGCACCCCGGCCGCCTGCTCGCCACCCATCACCGCCACACGACTGTTGGGCCACGACCACAGGAAGCGCGGATCGAGCGCGCGGCCGCACATGGCATAGTTGCCCGCGCCGTAGGAACCGCCGACGATCACCGTGAATTGTGGCACAGTCGACGTGGCGACGGCGTTGAGCATCTTGCTGCCTTGCTTGACGATGCCGCCGCGTTCCGCCTCGCTGCCGACCATGAAGCCGGTAATGTTCTGCAGGTAGATGAGCGGCGTGCGCGTCTGGTTGCAGAGCTGGATGAACTGTGCCGCCTTGTTGGCGCTTTCCGAGAACAGCACGCCGTTGTTGCCCAGGATGCCCACCGGCCAGCCGTCGAGGCGCGCGTGCCCGGCGACGAGGGTCGCGCCGTAGTCGGGTTTGAACTCCAGGAAACGCGATCCATCCACCAGCCGGGCGATGATCTCGCGCACGTCAAACGGCAGGCGCGGGTCGGCCGGGATGACGCCCAGCAGTTCGTTGGGGTCGTGGGCCGGCGGTTCCGGCGCGGCGCGGCGAGCCAGACCAGCGGCCGGCTTGGGTTGTGCCAGATGGGACAGGATGAGGCGGCCGATGCGCAGCGCGTCGGCGTCGTTCTCGGCGGTGTAGTCGCTGAGGCCGGATGTGTGGGCATGCATTGCCGCCCCGCCCAGCGTCTCGTCATCACTCTCTTCGCCGATTGCCATCTTGACCAACGGCGGCCCGCCCAGGTAGACGGCCGCCCGGCCGCGCACCATGACCACGTAGTCACTCATACCGGGGATGTAGGCCCCGCCGGCGGTGGACGAGCCGAAGACCAGCGATACCTGGGGGATGCCCGCGGCCGACAGGCGAGCCTGATTGGCGAACGTGCGGCCGCCGAGAGTAAAAACCTCGTCCTGGTAGAGCAGGTTGGCCCCGGCCGATTCGACCAGCGAGATGCACGGCAGCCGGTTTTCGAAGGCGATCTGCTGGGCGCGCAGCGTCTTTTGCAACGTCATGGGGTAAACCGCGCCGCCTTTGACCGTGGCGTCGTTGGCGAAGATGAGGCACTCCACGCCACTGACGCGGCCGATGCCGGTGATCTGGGACGCGCCAGGCGATTCGCCATTGTACATCCCGTTGGCCGCCAGCGGGGAGAGTTCGAGAAAGGGCGTGGCCGGGTCGAGCAGCATCTCCACCCGCTCGCGGGGCAGCAGCTTGCCGGCGGCGCGGAACTTGGCCGTGCCGCGCTCGCCGCCCGCGCTGGCCCGCGCCTGCCGGTCGGCCAGTTCATCGACCAGTGCCTGCATGGCGGCGTGGTTGGCGCGATAGTCGTCGGAGTGGGCAGAGAAGGTAGAGCCAAGAATTGTCATTGCATGGAGGGTGAAGATGGAAGAGAGAATAAGATAAATAACTTTGGGGCACTCAATCAGCTGGATACTGCAAGTGGTAATACGTTATTGACAAATCTTGGTCCGCAACTAGTGGAGGAAATATCCCCGGTCTTATCCCTGAAGATTTTTTCCCCTTAGCCACATCGATTAACTTCCAGCCATGGGCAGATAGTTCGTTCAATGCGGAACTGATGGATTTGTTCTTTAGGTTCTTGGAAACAAGGTAGAAGCTTACAGGCAAATTCATCTGTACGTTTTGAGGTTGTTCGACGTTCACGACCTTGTCACCGTCTACTTCCAGAGTGATAAATACGTGTTGAGGCATGATGACCTTATTTCTGCGTCGTTCCTGATGATGGTGATAATTCTTTGACATTCCGGTTCGCCGCCATTCCAGGCACGGTATTCACGGCGAATCTGTTCCAGCGCGGTCGAACGGGTGGTTGCGAAAGCCGGTATTGGCGATCTGAGCCTTGCTCGCTGATGCGCATCTGGCGATAAACGAGAGCGATTTGGCGTGGTTCGGCCATTACGCTCTTATGCTGAATACGGCTGGGTTTTAGCCAGAGCTTCATCTTCAGCCTGCCGCGCGTAATATAAAACCCAGCGGAGTAGCAGGTTCATCCAAAAGCCGGCGCTCATCCCGAAAATTGCTGATCACGATAACATGATAGCCGGAACACGTGCTAATGCAAAGGTAGGTCAAGCATCTCCCGCGCCTCGCTCACCGACGCCGGCTCCCCGCCCACCAACCGAACCAGTTCGGCCGCCTTCGCCACCAGCTCCCCGTTCGACTGCGCCAACTGCCCCGGCGCGATGTAGAGATTGTCCTCCAGCCCGACGCGTACGTTGCCGCCGAGCGTGACGGCCGCGGCCACCAGCGGCCACTGCCCCGCGCCGATGCCGATCACCTGCCAGTGGGCGCCGGGCGGCAGGTTGTCCACCTGCTGGACGAGGTGCTTTGTCGTGCCGGGGATGCCGCCCAGCACGCCCATGATGAGGCTGAACTGGTAGGGCGGCCGCAGCATGCCCATGTCGATCAATGGCGAGGCGTTGTGGATGTGGCCGGTGTCGAAACACTCCATCTCCGGCCGTGTCCCGGCGACGTTCATCGCCTCCAGGAAGAAGAGGATGTCGGCGAAGGGGTTGGCGAAGACGTGGTCGTGGTAGAACGTCTTGTGCTTCGACGAGTAGATGGCGTAGTTCATGCTGCCCATGTTCAGCGCGGCCATGTCGGGCCGCAGGGTGGCGATGTGGGCTACCCGTGCCTCACGAGAGACACCCACCGCGCCGGTGGAGTAGTTGATGATCACCTCCGGGCAGTGGGCGCGCACGGCGGCGTTGATGCGGGCATAGGTCTCCACGTTGTAGGCCGGGCGGCCGTCGTCTTGCCGGGCGTGGATGTGGACGATGCCGGCGCCCGCCTCCACGCTGCGCCGGGCCTCCTCGGCGATCTCCTCCGGCGTGTAGGGGATGGCCGGTGACTGGGCGCGGGTGGTCAGAACGCCGGTCAGGGCGGCAGTGATGATGGTTTTAGGCATAGGCGAATTTTAGCCTGAATTCAGGAGTTGGCTCATGCTCCGGTTTGTCTTGGGTTGCGGTCATCTGGCTGGACGAACCAGGCAACTGTCTGCTCATTACCCCAACCAGTTCCAAAACCCATCACGCCCTAACCCGCTGCGCCAACGCCGACGTCAGCCGTTGCAGCGCCTCTGACCGATCATCGGCCGCCAGGCGCACCTCGATGACGTGGAACGTCTCCCGCTCGGCGCGGGCTGCCAGCAGCGCCTCTTCCAATTCGTCCTCGGCCCCCACCGCATAGCCGCGGCCCGCCCCCAGCACGCGCGGGATCTCGCTATAGCGCCAGTTGAGGATGTCGTTGAAGCGGCCGTCCAGCATCGGCCGCTCCGTTCCATAGCCTTCGTTATTGAGCACCACGACAATGGGGCTGAGACCGAAGCGGGCCACGGTGGACAGCTCCATGCCGGTCATCTGGAATGCGCCGTCGCCGACTAGCACCAGCGGACGCAGGTCGGGCCGGGCCAGTTGCACCCCGATGGCCGCGGGCACGGCGTAGCCCAACGACGTGTAATAGGCGGGCGAACTGAACTCCGAAGCGCAGTAGATGGTCATGTCGATACCCGCGAACATGGCGTCGCCGGGGTCGGCCAGCACGGCCGTGGCGTCGTCGAGGAACTGGTTCAGCCGCTCGAAGAGGTAGCGCACGGTCAGCGGTTTATCGGGCACGGGGAAACACTCCGGCGGCGTGGGCGGTCGGGGAATGGGGCCGGGATGGCATTGGGGCAGATCGGCGGCCAGGAGCGCGGGCAGCAAGTGGCTCAGGGTTACACCGTCGTAGTTGTGGTAGCCCACCGAAAGCCGCTCGCTGGTGGCGCTGATCGTCCGGCCGGCATCGAGGCGAGCAGTGAAGATGCCCAGATTGACGTCAGTCAGAAACACGCCCAACTGGATGAGGCAGTCGCTGCCCTCAATGTACTCGGTCACTTCGCCGCGGCCCATCGCTCCCTCATAGACGCCCAGGTAAAGCGGGTGATCTTCGCGCACGACTGACTTGCTGAGGATGGTGGCGGCAACGGGCAGACCGGTCTTTTCGACGAGCTGCATCAGTTGCCGCTGCCGGCGATAGCGCTGGACTTCGACGCCGGCCAGCACCACCGGCCGCCGGGCGGCATGGAGCCGCCCGGCAATTTCGGCCACGGCTTCGGCCAGGGCGACGGCGTCCGGCTCCGGCGACGGCCGCGCGGGTTCCGGCTCCACTGATATGGAAACGTTGACCATGTCACGGGGCAGTTCGATGTAGACTGGCCGCTGCTGCTGGACGGCGGCGTGGAGCACGCGGTCGATCTCCCGCGCGGCAGTCTGCGGATTGTCCAACACGGCCGCGGCCACGGTGAGCTGCTCGAATACCTTGAGCTGCGTATCGAAATCGCGCACCTTGTGGTGGAGCAGCGGGTTGCGCAGGCGCTCATTGACGCCCGGCGCGCCGCTGATGACGACCACCGGCGACTTCTCGGCGTAGGCCTGGGCTGTAGTATTGGCAACCTTTAGTCCGCCGACGCAATAGGTGATGCAGACCACGCCCAGGCCGTTGAACCGCGCATAGGCGTCGGCGGCAAAGCCCGCGCCTTGCTCGTCGCAGGTGTTGATGACGGCCAGGTCGCTGTCCTCCAGCGCCTTGTAGAAGCCGAGAACGTAGTCGCCGGGCACGCCGAAGACGTGGCGCGCGCCGAGTTCGTATAGACGTTTGATGAGGTAGGCGCTGATGGTGGTTTGGGGCATAGGTATCTCCTGAGTTGGGGTGTGTTCTCCAGCGCCGATGATAGCCGATTCCCTTCACACCTGACAGGTTTTCGGAAACTCGTTAAATGTGGACTGGACGAGCCAAATCAGGCACAATAGAGGTGGCAAATCGGTGACAATTTAGTAACGACATTCTGCCGCAGCCACACCAAAACCCGACAGGAGAATCAATCGATGACCAGCTTCCACGTTTTGACCAGGGATGAATTGCTCGACGAAATCGCTCGTACCTGGTCGGCGCTTAACGATGCGCTTGACCAATTGACGCCGGCGCAGCTATCCGGCCCAACCGACGCCAACGGTTGGCGCGTGCAGGATCATCTCTGTCACATGGGGGCGTGGCACAACTGGGCGCGGTTGCGCCTGGAGGGCCGGCCGTCGTGGGAAGGGTTGGGCATCACTGAGGCCGACGTCAACAGCGGTGACACCGATACGATCAACGCCGCCATTCGCGCCGGGCACGCAGCCAAGACCCCGCCCGAGGCTCGCACCTTCCTGACCGAAACCCACGACCAACTGGCCGCGCTGGTGGCCGGGCTGGATGACGCCGTCCTGTCACAACCCTTCCGCGCTCTGGCCCCCGACGAGCCGGCCGACCGCGTCATCCCGCCCGCATCGCACATCATCTATGAATCGACGGCCGAGCATTATCGCGAGCATTTGGGGTGGCTACGATCGTATGCGTTTGATGGGGGAGCGTAGGGCTGCACTACTCGTCAGACCGAATTGTGAGGGCGTAGTAGTGGACGGCATTAGGATTTTGGACACGCTAGGCATTTCAGAGTAGAATAATTGTGGTGCTCGTCTATGTGGTCTTTACCACAGCGAGACAATTGAATACAGGCGATGAGGCTCGCCATAACCGTTTTCGGACTGATGGCCTCTACCGCGGCAGGCGCCCGGTAGAGGCTTTTTATTTTGTGACCGGCGGCAACCCGTTAGGTCAAGTCTGGTTAGAAGTCGATATGCCCGAATACAGCATGCTGTTCAACCACACCAATGGGCGGTTCGATCCGCAAGACATGAGCGCGCCCGTTTTCTTTCCTGATCTCAATCTGGACCAGGTGATCGACGCCATCCTCGCGCAGAAAGAGGAATATGTCCTTCATCCCTTTTATTACGACTCCCCGCGCGATGTTGCCACGATCCGTTACCGGCAAGACGTCTTCCGCGACCTGGAGAGTGAATCGCTGCAAAATCATATCAGAGCCTTTGCCGAGAAAATGGCCGTTGCCCGTCGCTATCTGGACCTGACGAACAAGCTCTACTACCCATACAATCACCGTGGCTGGTTCCTTGAAGCGGCGGCCGTTTACGTGGAGGCCGTCACTGGTCTGGCGACGGATTTATCCGGCGCGGCATTGCACTCGCGCGCCTTGCTCGGCTTCCGGGACACCCTCACCCGCTACACCCAATCACCCCGGTTTGTCGCGCTGGCGGAGGACACGCGGCAGCGAAAAGACGATATGGCGGCCGTGCGCTATAGCATCATCATCAAGGGTGACTTGGTACAGGTGCGGCCCTATGAGGACGAGATTGATTACAGCCGGGTTGTAGAGGAGACATTCGCGAAGTTTGAAGAAGGGGGCGCCAGGAACTACAAGGTCGAACTGACCATCCACTCGGGTATGAATCACATCGAAGCCCACATTCTGGAGTTTGTCGCCAAACTCCATCCGGAGGTATTCAACGAGCTGGACCGCTATTACCGGGAGCACGCCTCATTTTTCGACCCGACGATCCGTAGCTTCGATCGGGAGATCCAGTTTTATCTGGGTTATCTGGAGTATATTGCGCCCATTAAGCGGGCCGGTTTGAAGTTTTGCTATCCCACGATATCCAGTCGCGACAAGGCCGTCCACGCGGTTGACGCCTTCGATTTGGCGTTGGCCCACCTGCGTGTCGCAGAGGGTGCGCCGGTCGTCACCAACGATTTCCAGCTAAAGGATGCGGAACGCATTATTGTGGTATCCGGCCCGAACCAGGGCGGCAAAACGACCTTTGCCCGCATGTTTGGGCAGTTGCACTTTCTGGCCGGCATCGGATGTCCCGTGCCGGGAAGGGAAGCCCGTCTTCATCTTTACGATAACTTGTTTACCCACTTCGAAGAGGAAGAGGATATCCACAATCTGCACGGCAAGCTGCAGGACGATCTCATCCGCATTCGCCACATCCTGGAACAAGCCTCCGGCGACAGCGTTATCATCATGAACGAAATCTTCACCTCGACCTCGCTCGAGGACGCGCTATTCCTGAGCCGGAAAGTTCTGAACGAGATGATCCAACTGGATGCCCTGGGTGTGTGCGTGTCGTTTATCGACGAGCTGTCAACCCTGGGGCCGCAGACAATCAGTATGGTCAGTACCGTCGTGCCCGATAATCCGGCCCTGCGCACCTTTAAGATTGTCAGACAGCCCGCCGACGGACTTTCGTACGCGATCCACATCGCCGAGAAACACCGCCTCACCTATGCTGCGATCAAGGAGCGTATTGCCGGATGAAGGTCTACCTGATGTTCGAAGACAGGGATTTTGACCCGGACCAGCCATTGCCGGTTAACGAACATGATCTGAGCCAGGATTTGGAACTCGATACCTTGCTCCATGCCATGGCGCTGGGAGATAAATTCCTGTATTACATCGGCAGGAGCGCTGTGTTAGCCGGGTTGAACGAACCGGACGAAATACGTTATCGCCAGGACGTGCTACGGGATTGCCTGAAAAACCCTGAGGTTGTGCGGGCGATTTATCGAATGCCCATCGAAGCTGACAAGTCGAAGCGGAGCCATTGGTTGGGGATATTTACGCGCACTCCGAGCGGCGTATTGTCCAGCTCGCTGGATTTGATGCGGTTGTTTGTCGGTTTTCTGCGGCAGCTGAAATCTATCGCTGACGAGCATGGCGGGAAATTTGAGTCCGCCGGATTCAGGGCATTTTTCGCCACGCTCCAACGGGAACTCAGTGATGATTACTTCGAGGTGGTGGAAGCCCAGCTAAAACAGCTTTCCTTCCGAGATGGCGTTCTGATCAGCGCTGAACTGGGCCGCGGCAACGAAGGCCATAACTATGTATTGCGTCTGCCCAACGAACGCAACCGGGGATGGCTCAAGGAGGTTTTTTCGAAGAGACCACCGGTCTATTCGTTTCGCGTTCACCCGCGCGATGATGCCGGTTCCCGCGCACTCTCGGAGATAAAAGACAGAGGAATCAACCTGGCGGCCAATGCGCTCGCCCAGGCATCGGACCACATTGACAGCTATCTGAAGATGCTGCAAATAGAGCTTGCCTTTTATATAGGGTGTATGAACCTCCATGAGCAGTTAGACCGGCTCGACGCCCCGCTAGCGTTTCCCGTTCCCGAGCGAATGACCGAGCGCGCGCACACCTTTCGCGGGTTATACGATCCCTGCCTGGCGCTGACGATTGGGAAAAACATCGTCGGCAATGATGTCAACGCCCAGGGGCAATCCCTTGTAGTCATTACGGGCGCAAACCAGGGAGGAAAATCCACCTTCCTGCGCAGCATCGGGTTGGCCCAACTCATGATGCAAGCCGGCATGTTTGTGCCGGCCGCCGGGTTCCGGGCGAACCTGAGCGCAGGCGTGTTTACCCACTTCAAGCGAAAGGAGGACGCCTCCATGACGAGCGGCAAACTGGACGAGGAACTGGGCCGGATGAGTGACATTGTCGATTCGCTATCGCCAGGTGCCTTGATGCTGTTTAATGAATCATTCGCCGCGACCAACGAACGAGAGGGATCGGAGATTGCCGGCCAGATCACTCGCGCGTTGGTCGAGAAGCAAGTCAAGGTCTTTTTTGTTACCCATATGTACGAATTCGCCCGAACTTGTTATGAGCGCGGCACGCCAGACACCCTGTTTCTCAGGGCGGAACGCAAACCGGACGGGACGCGCACCTTTAAACTCCTGCCTGGTGAACCACTGTCCACCAGCCACGGCAAGGATGTCTACAGGGCTGTCTTCGATGAACAGGCGAACCCGGTAGAGGAAGCGCCGGTCACGTCTGAGCAAGCCTGAAAACCCGCCGTGCAATTTGCCGGCAGCGAGAAATCGGCGGTACAATGCACGGTGGCCTTGTGAAATTATATGAGGGCAATTCCAAATTGTATAGGGCGATGAGGCTCGCCGGCTCACCACAGTGAGTGAAAAGCCGGAATTACCGGATGATAGCCTCTATCAGTGACCGCTTGTCGTTGGTAGAGGCTTTTTTGATGCCCCGACACATATGGGATCCATCATGAAACTGGGCAATGGCATCCCGTGCCCGAGTTCAGCTATCGAGTCTCGTGAACGAGAAATTATCATGTCACCGCAGATCAATGAGCGAATATTGAAAACGAGAGGACGCGGCGGGACGATTGATACCCGGTCGCAGGTAGTTCGCTCGCGCGATGCGCTGCTCTCCGTTTTTCACGCCGCTCCTGAATGGCGACCCGGTGAGGGCCATTCCCTCCTCCATGTCATCCACGCGCCGCGACTGGTGGAGACGCGCATCGGCGGGCAGCGGCCAACGGAGGCGGTGTGATTCGCTACTGCCCGCACTGTTGGTCAGAAAACACGTATGAGGCGGTCGTATGCGCGTCCTGCGGCGCATCGCTGGACGAGAGCGCCAAGGATTTTGTCACCCGGCTGATCGACGCCGTCTACCACCCGGAGCCAACCCGCGCCGCGTTGGCGATCGAGATCCTCGGCCGCCTCGTCGAGCCCGGCGCTGTGGATGCCATGCTAACGCGCCTGGCTCGAAAGCCGGATAGCATGGATGTGACGACCGCCGCCGCTAAGGCCCTGGGTCTCATTGGTGAGGGGCGTGCCGTGCCGGGGTTGGCGAAGGTGCTTCTGGACGGCGAACGCCCGCTGCCGGGTCGCCTGGCCGCGGCCGAGGCTCTGGCAGCGCTGGGTGGCACCGCCGCCGAAGAAGCCCTGAGGACAGCCCTTGACATGCCGCATTTACCTGTCCTGCTACGGCGAGTAGTCGAATCGACATTGGCCGGAGGTGTTTCCATCGCATGAGCGCGCGGCCCACTCTCTATTCTAACCAGATGGAGGCGGTGGGCGATCTCATCGAATTGCAGGTGGAGGTGGCAGGCGGCCCCCACCACAACATGTTAGAAGTTTGATGCCATTACCATAAGGAACATACCATGATTACCAAGATTGCAGAAGTACGTGCCCGCGAGATTCTGGATTCACGCGGCAACCCCACAGTTGAAGTAGACGTCGTCCTTGAGGGCGGCGCAATGGGGCGGGCGGCCGTCCCTTCCGGCGCGTCCACCGGTGTTAACGAAGCGCTGGAACTGCGCGACGGGGAAAAAGGGCGCTACGGCGGCAAAGGTGTACGCGCGGCCGTCGAGAATGTGCGCCGCGAGCTGGGGCCGGCTGTCATCGGGGCCGATGCCGCCGATCAGAAAGCCCTGGACCACAAGATGATCGACCTGGATGGAACGCCGACCAAGTCCCGGCTGGGGGCCAACGCCATCCTCGGCATTTCGATGGCCGCGGCCCGCGCGGCGGCCGTTGCGCGGGGTGTGCCGCTCTATGAGCACCTGAATCGTGGGGCGGCTTACCGGCTGCCCGCGCCCATGATGAACGTGATGAATGGCGGCGCGCACACCAACTGGACGACCGTTGCCATGCAGGAGTTCATGATCATGCCGCTGGGGGCGAGCCGTTTTGCCGAGGCGTTGCGCTGGGGCGCGGAGACCTATCACGCGCTCAAGACCCTGCTGAAGGACAAGGGGTTGGTGACGACCGTGGGCGACGAGGGCGGCTTCGCGCCCAAGCTGGCCCGCCATGAAGAAGTGTTGCAATTACTTGTTCAGGCCATCGAAAAGGCCGGATATCGACCTGGTGAGGATATCGCCCTGGCCCTCGATCCGGCGTCGAGCGGTTTCTTCAAGGATGGGAAGTATCACCTGTCCGAGTTTGGCGACCTGACGGCAAGGGATATGTCCCAGCTCTATGGTGAGTGGCTAGCGGCCTATCCCATTGTGTCATTGGAAGACGGCCTGGCCGAGGATGATTGGGACGGCTGGAAGATCATGGCTGGGCGCCTTGCCGATCGGGTCCAACTGATGGGCGACGATATCTTCGTGACCAATGTCGATTTCATTCGCCAGGGCATCGACCAGGGCATCGCCAATTCGGTGCTGATCAAGCTCAACCAGATCGGCTCGGTGACCGAGACGATTGACGCCATCGACCTGGCCCGTTCGGCGGGCTGGACGGCCGTCGTTTCCCACCGCAGCGGCGAGACAGCCGATTCCTTCATCGCCGACTTTGTGGTGGCGATGGGCACCGGCCAGATCAAGACCGGCGCGCCGGCCCGCAGCGAGCGCGTGGAAAAGTATAACCAGTTGTTGCGCATCGAAGAGATGCTGGGAGAAAAGGCCATCTATGCCGGACGAAACGCTTTCCAGCGTTAAGTTCGCCCGCATCGTCCTGGTCAGGCACGGCCGCACGGCGTGGAACCGCGTGGAACGGTTTCGCGGCCGGGCGGACGTGCCCCTTGACGACACGGGCCTGGTCCAGGCGGAGGCCACAGGGCGGCGCGTGGCTGCTGAGTGGCGGCCGGCGGCTATCTATTGCGGCCCGCTCGACCGCACCGTGCAAACGGCCGACGCTATCGGCCGGCACTGCGGGCTGGCGGCGCAGCCGTATCCGGGTCTGATCGACATCGACTACGGCCAGTGGCAAGGCCTGACGCCCGATGAAGCCCGGAGCCGGTGGCCGGATGAGGTGGACGCCTGGTATCGCTCACCGCATACGGCCGTCATTCCCGGCGGCGAGGCACTGGCTGATGTGCGTCGCCGGGGTTTGACGGCCGTGCAGGCGCTGGCGGCGCGGCATACAGGCGAGACGATCGTCCTCGTCGGGCATACGGTCATCAATCGGGCTATCCTGCTGGGCGTGCTGCGACTGGGTGACGACCGTTTCTGGCATCTGCGTCAGGAACCATGCGCCGTTAACGTATTAGAGGCCGCCGGCGACGATTATGTGCTTGTTTCCCTTAACGAAACCTTTCATTTGCACGAGTCGATAGATTTATGACCACCTTGGCAGAACCTTTAACCGCGCCATCGACGGCCGACGCCGAACCAACCGGCCAGCCGTGGCATGCAATACCCGCGCCGGCGGTCGCCGCCGCGCTGGAAACCGATCCCAAATCCGGTCTGGCGGCGGAAAGTGCCGTGACCCGACGGCAGCGGTTTGGCCCCAACGAGCTGCGTGAGACGCCGCCGGCACCGTTCTGGGTGCGCCTGCTGGAGCAGTTCAAGAGCTTCGTCATTCTGATCCTCATCGTCGCCGCCGTTCTATCCGTGGTGCTGGGCGATTACGTGGAGGCGGTGGCAATCATGACCATCGTCCTGCTGAATGCCGCGCTGGGTGTGACCCAGGAATCGCGGGCCGAGGCGGCCCTCAGTTCGCTGCAACGGTTGGCCGCACCCCAGGCCCGGGTCGTGCGCGGCGGGCATCACCTGGATATCGAGGCCGGCGATCTCGTTCCCGGTGACGTCGTTCTGCTGTCCGCCGGGCATTACGTGCCGGCCGACCTGCGCCTGACCGAGAGCGTCAACCTGCGAATCGACGAGGCGCCCTTCACGGGCGAGTCCGTGCCGGTTGACAAAGACGCTCATGCCGAATTGCCGGCAGACCTCCCGCTGTCGCGCCGCGAGACGATGGCCTATCGCGGCACGGTTGTCACCTATGGCCGGGGCCGGGGAATCGTCGTCGCCACCGGAATGGAGACGGAAATCGGCCGGATCGCCGAACTGGTGCAATCCCAGCAGCCTCCGCCGACCCCGCTGCAGGTGAAGCTCGACGAACTGGGCCGCACGCTGAGCCTCATCGCGCTGGCCCTGTGCGGTCTGGTGTTCATGGCCGGGGTATGGCGGGGATACGATTGGCTGGACATGGTGCTCATCTCCGTCAGTCTGGCGATTGCTGCTGTGCCGGAAGGGCTGCCGGCCATTGTGACTGTTAGCCTGGCGCTGGGCATGCGCGAGATGGTGCGCCGCCATGCCATCATTCGCAAGCTGCCGGCCGTCGAGACGCTGGGCGCGACCACGATCATTTGCTCCGACAAGACGGGGACGATCACCCAGAACGTGATGACCGCCGTGCGCCTGTATGCCAACGAGACGCCTGTCTTGCCCAACGACAAATCGATGGACGATCTGCCCCTTTCGGAAACCGACCGCAAGGGCGTCCGCCTGTTGCTGGTGGGCGGGCTGTTATGCAACGATGCCCGGCTGGAGGCTGAGGGAGAAAAGGTCCGTCCGGTGGGCGACCCGACGGAAGTGGCTCTGGTTCGGGCCGCCCTTTGGGCGGGCATGAGCCGCGACGAGGAGGAGCAAATCACGCCACGCGTGGACGAAGTCCCGTTTCAGGCCGAACGCCAGCGCATGAGTACCCTCCACACGCGCGAAGGGCGTTACCGGCTGTGGGTGAAGGGATCGCCGGAGTCGCTTCTTGGGTCGTCTGACCGGCTCTGGCTGCGGGGCCACGCGGTTCCGCTGTCGCCGGCGTTCCGCGATCATTGGAGCGATGTCACTCGCGAGTTTGCCCGCGACGGATTGCGCGTGCTGGCCGTGGCCTATCGCGATTTCGATGGCCGGCCGGACAACCTGTTGGCGGAAGACGAGAGCGGGCTGATCTTCGTCGGGCTGATTGGACTGGCTGACCCCGCCCGGCCGGAAGTGCGCCAGGCCGTGGCCGCCGCCCACGGGGCCGGGGTGCGCACGCTGATGATCACCGGCGACCAGCCGCTGACGGCGCGCACCATCGCCGCCGAGGCCGGTATCATGCGTCCGGAGACCGAGGTGCTGACGGGAGCTGACATTGAGGCGTTGGCGGTGGCCGAGCTGGCCCGGCGGCTGGAGAATGTGGACGTGATTGCCCGCGCCGCTCCGGCCCACAAGGTGAAAATTGTCGAGGCATTGCAGAGCCTCGACTATGTGGTCGCCATGACCGGCGACGGGGTGAACGATGCCCCGGCCCTGCGGCGCGCCGAGGTGGGCGTGGCCATGGGCATCACCGGCACCGACGTGGCCAAAGGCGCGGCCGAGATGGTGCTGACCGATGACAATTATGCCTCGATTGTCGGGGCCATCGAGCAGGGGAGGGTAGTCTATGACAACATCCGCAAGTTCGTCTACTACCTGCTGTCGTGCAATGTGGCCGAGATCCTGGTGCTGTTCATTGGCACGATGGTCGGCTGGCCGCCGGTTCTGGCCGCCGTCCAACTGCTGTGGCTGAACCTCATCACCGATGGCGCGCCGGCCCTGGCGCTGGGCATGGAGAAGGGCGATCCCGATATCCTGCAACGCCGGCCGCGCCGCCGGGCCGAAGCGATCATCGACCGGCGCATGGCCACCGGTATCGCCGTCCAGAGCGTCGCCCTGACCACCGTTACGCTGCTGGCCTACCGGATGGGCAGCGCCGGCTCGTCGGCCGGCGTGCCCCTGGCCGAGACGATGGCGCTCGTCACCCTGTCGAGTGCCGAACTGTTGCGCGCCTATACGGCTCGATCAGAACGCCAGTTGTTGGTCAAGATCGGCGTCTTCTCAAATCCTTACATGCAATACGCTGTCGGGGCATCACTTTTGCTGTTGTTACTGGTCATCTATGTGCCCTTCTTGCAGCCGGTATTTAAAACAGTCCCGCTCACCGCGAGCCAGTGGGCAGAGTTGCTGCCCCTCATCTTTATTCCTGCGGTGGCGGCCGAGCTATTGAAATGGTGGCAGAATCGCCCCCGGCCAGCATGATTCCCGTGTACTACGCAAGGACGATGGGCGTCAATACGCCGGCGGCAATCGTTTTTGGCCGCTGGTTCGATAAAAGGGGCTTGTCGGCTTTGATCGTTGTGGCGATCATAGCCGCGTTCCTCGCGCCCCTGGTCTTTTGGTGCGGCGCGGCGGCTCTTTTGGGCATGATCCTCTGGGGGATCGGCATGGGCGGGCAGGAGTCTATTATGCGCGCGGCCGTGGCCGGGATGGTGACGCCGGATCGGCGCGGTTCGGCCTACGGCATTTTTAACGCGAGTTTCGGCCTGGCCTGGTTTGCCGGTAGCGCGATCCTGGGTATCCTGTATGACTACTCAACCGCGGCGCTGGTCGCCTTTTCGGTCATTGTCCAGATGGCGGCCATCCCGGTGCTCTCTTACTTACAGAAGGAACAAGCCTCTTGAATCGATTTTTAGTGATCGCCGCCGGTGCGGCGCTTGGCGCGAATGCTCGTTATCTGGTGAACTTGTGGGCCGCGGGACGGTTTGGCGCGGATTTCCCCTATGGGACTTTGCTGGTCAACATCACCGGGAGCTTCATTCTCGGCTTCTTACTGGCTTTGTCTACGGACCGGTTCGACCTGTCGCCGGAGACGCGTCTGCTGCTGGCGACAGGCTTTCTCGGCTCCTATACAACCTTTTCGTCGTACGCGGTGGAGAGCCTGAACCTGTGGCGCGACGACGGAATATGGCTGGCCGTTCGCAATATCTTCCTGAATAACGGGATCGGCCTGATTTTTGCGTTACTGGGCACATCTGTGGCCCGCTGGCTGGGATAATAGAGGGATAGAAGCATGCAACTGCAAGGCAAGGCGATTCGCGTCATCATCTATTTCGGCGAGAGCGACCACTATGAAGGCAAGGCGCTCCACGCGGCTTTGCTGGAGTTTCTGAAGCGGGAGGGGGCGGCCGGAGCGACAGTCGTTCGGGGACTGTCGGGATTCGGCGCCCACAGTCGCATCCACACGGCCAAGATCGTCGACATCTCATTCGACTTGCCATTGCGCCTGGAGTGGGTGGACCAGCCGGAAACGGTCGAGCGTCTGCTGCCGCAGGTGCGGCGAATGGTGGATGACGGCCTCATCACTGTCGAGGAAGTAGATGTGGCCCAGTATGCGCCCGGCCGCCGGCCCGACCTGCTGGCCCAGCCGGTACAGGACGTGATGCGCACCGAGGTGGTGACCGTCTCGCCCGATACGCCGGCGGCCGAACTGGTACGCCTGCTCTTGCAGAAGGGGTATCGCAGCTTGCCGGTTGTGGATAACCAAAAGTGCCTGCTGGGCATCATCACCGACGGCGATCTCCTTAATCGCGCCGGCTTAAGCACTCGCCTGGATTATCAGACAGAGCTTTCGGGGGCCGTGGTGCAACAGCAACTGTCCGCGCTTCGGGCGCGAAATATTAATGCCGAAGAACTCATGACCACGCCGGTTATCAGTATTCCGGCCACGTCTCCGTTGCGGGATGCAGTGGAGCAGATGGTCGGTAATAATCTGAAGCGGTTGCCGGTTGTGGACGCCAAGGGTTGTCTTGCCGGCTGGATCAGCCGCGTGGATGTGTTGCGCACCCTCGAGTATCACCAATTAGCGCTGGAAACGGAAACGGAATCCCCGGTGTATGGGCGGACGATTGCCGACATGATGTATCGCGATGTGCCCGCCGTCCACCCTTGGGCCAACCTGGAGGAAATCCTGCAGGCTCTGGAGCGAAATCGGCGGCGGCGGGCCGTGGTCGTGGACTCGGATCGGCACGTTTTGGGCATTATCACCGATGGTGACTTGCTACGCCGGACACAAAAAGAAGCGCATCCGGGGTTGCGGGAAAGGCTTCGGGCAATAGTGAGCCGCCAATCGGCCACGTCCTCGTCCTCGCTGTTGGATGCAAAGGAAACGGCCGAGGACCTAATGACAACGCCGGTCATTACGGTGTCGATCCATGATACGCCGGCCGAGGCCTTGCGATTGATGGTGCAACATCAGGTGAAGCGACTGCCGGTGGTCGATGAGGATGGCCGGTTGGCGGGTTTGCTGGGGAGAGCGAGCTTGCTGCGTGGGCTAATGGACGCCAAGGGTAATGGCGAGTCGAAGCCCAATGATGAGTCCACCGAGGGGTGACGCCTTTGTTGTTCTGATTCACTCGTTCATCTCAGTCGAACAAAATCGTGGTTTTGCCTTATCCTTGGCCTCGCAAGCGGCCTGGATTGAGAGAAGGGATGGCCGCATAGGACTGAGAGGCGGGCAACTTTTCCACGCGCCGCAATCTCCAGGCATTGGTCTTTCCCGAGCTATATAAAATGCCCGTCTTGCCTAAGCGGGTATGTCTCTACCTCTCTAATCTTGATACTTTCTTAATGCCTTCCCACTAAATCTTGATTTCGGCGCGGCGCGCTGCGTTCGATAATAGCAGTGAATCAACTTTTAGGAGAACTGCTATGGATCTCGGCATGCTTCTAGCTGGGTTAGTCGCCCTCGCCCTCTTTATTTATCTCCTTTACTCCTTGCTCTATCCAGAGAGGTTTTGAGATGACACCTCTGGAATTCGCTCAAGTCTTCTTCTACTTCGGGCTGCTCGTTATCTGCACGCCGCTCTTGGGCGGCTATATGAAACAAGTCTTCGACGGCGAGCGGAATTTGCTCTCGCCACTGTTCAGGCCGATAGAGGAACTCATCTACCGTTTGAGCGGCGTGCATCCGGAGCTAGGTCAAAACTGGAGGCAGTACACGCTTGCTCTACTTATATTTAACGTCCTGGGGTTCCTGGTGCTGTTCCTCCTGCAATTGCTGCAAGGGAGACTTCCCCTTAATCCGGAAAAACTATCGGGGGTCGAGCCTTTCCTGGCTTTCAACACGGCGACCAGTTTCATGACCAATACCAACTGGCAGGCCTATGCCGGCGAGACAACGTTGAGCCAACTGTCGCAGATGCTTGGTCTGGGCGCGCAGAACTTCCTTAGCGCGGCGACCGGCATTGCCGTTGTCCTGGCGCTAACCCGAGGTCTGGCGCGCCGGTCAACCGCCGAGCTGGGGAACTTCTGGGCTGACCTGGTACGGGCGATACTCTACGTGCTGCTGCCGTTGGCCCTGATCCTGGCTATCATACTCGTTAGTCAAGGCGTAGTGCAGAATTTCAACACCAACGTAACCGCGACAACCCTGACGGGCGAAACGCAGGTTCTGCCACAAGGCCCGGCCGCGTCCCAGATCGCAATCAAGCAACTGGGCACCAACGGCGGCGGCTTTTTCAACACCAATAGCTCGCACCCCTTCGAGAATCCGACGCCGTTGAGTAACTTTCTGGAGATGTTTTCGATTCTGTTGATATCGGCCTCGCTGACCAATACCTACGGTCGTATGGTTGGTTCCGCCCGTCAGGGATGGGTGATCTTTGCCGCCATGTTGATCTTGATGATCGGCTTGTTATCCATCATGTTTGTGTCGGAGTACGCGACGAACCCCGTTATGGGCGTTGCCGGAACAATGGAAGGCAAGGAGACACGTTTCGGCATCGCCAACAGTATCCTCTGGGGTTCGGCAACGACCTCGGCCTCTAACGGTTCCGTCAACGCCATGCACAGTAGCTTCAGTCCCCTGGCCGGCGGCGTCGCTCTACTCAACATCCTTCTCGGCGAGGTCATCTTTGGTGGCGTGGGGGCCGGTCTTTATGGCATGCTCGTCTTTGTGATCCTGACCGTCTTTATCGCCGGGCTGATGGTCGGTCGAACGCCCGAATATCTGGGCAAAAAGATAGAAGCGCACGAGGTGAAGATGGCGACCTTGGCAGTATTGCTGCCTGCCGCATCGATTCTACTCTTCACGGGGTTGGCTTCGATAGTTGACTCGGGCTTGTCCAGCCGTCTAAATGCGGGGCCACATGGCTTCAGCGAAATTCTCTACGCCTATGCATCGGCCACAGGTAATAACGGTAGCGGCTTTGCCGGCCTGAACGCGAATACCCCCTTCTATAACCTCACGCTGGGGCTAGCCCTTTGGTTAGGCAGGTTCGGCGTCATCATTCCGGTGATGGCAATCGCCGGTAGCATGGCTGGCAAGGCTATCGCACCACGTACGGCGGGTACTTTCCCGACCGACCAGCCATTGTTCGTAGGTTTATTAATCGCCGTTGTACTTGTCGTCGGCGGGTTGACCTTCTTCCCTGCTCTGTCGCTCGGGCCGATCGTTGAGCAGTTCCTCATGTCGGCCGGGCGGGGATTGTAATTTCGGAGACCATTAACATGACACAGACAGTCAAGGCACCACCGTTATTCGACCTGACGATCGTCCGAGGGGCCGTCGTAGATTCGTTCCAAAAACTCAGCCCGCGACAGCAGGCTAAAAACCCAGTTATCTTCGTCGTCGCCGTGGGCGCCGCATTGACCACGACTTTCCTGATGGCCGACCTGCTGCGTGGCGACACGACCAGCCTGGGGTTTAAGCTGCAGATAGCGCTTTGGTTATGGTTCACTGTGCTATTCGCCAATTTTGCCGAGGCGATGGCTGAAGGTCGAGGCAAAGCCCAAGCCGACAGCCTGCGCAAGACGCGCCAGGAAATGATCGCCAGGCGACTGGTGGGTGGCAACGGCCACAGAAGCAACGGCAGCCAGAGGGAGGAACGTGTACCTGCTTCTCAGCTAAAAATAGGCGATCTCGTCGTTTGCGAGACAGGCGACCAAATACCCGGCGATGGAGAGGTTATTGAAGGCATTGCCAGCGTCGACGAGTCAGCCATTACCGGCGAGTCGGCACCAGTCATCCGCGAGAGTGGCGGCGACCGCAGCGCCGTTACAGGCGGCACGCGCGTCCTCAGTGACCGTGTTGTCATTCGCATTACTGCGGAACTGGGCAGTAGTTTTCTAGACCGAATGATCGCGCTGGTTGAGGGAGCCAAGCGGCAGAAAACACCAAACGAGATCGCGCTGACTATTTTGTTGTCCGGTCTGACGATCATTTTCCTGCTGGGCGTCGTCTCGTTGAGACCATTCGCCACCTACGCCGAGGCCGAGTCCGGATTGACACATTCGACGACCTCCATACCGATACTTATCGCCCTGCTGGTCTGCCTGATCCCGACGACCATTGGCGGCTTACTCAGTGCAATCGGTATCAGCGGCATGGATCGCCTCATCCAGCGCAACGTTCTGGCGACAAGCGGCCGGGCGGTCGAGGCAGCCGGTGACGTTGACGTACTATTGCTCGACAAGACCGGCACGATCACGCTCGGCAATCGCATGGCGACTGCTTTTCATCCGGCTCCGGGTGTCAGCGAGGCGCAATTGGGCAATGCCGCCCAACTCTCCTCACTGGCCGACGAGACGCCAGAAGGACGATCCGTCGTCATCCTGGCCAAAGAGAAGTACGGGTTGCGCGGCCGTGAACTGGCCGAGCCACACGCTGAATTCGTGCCGTTCACAGCTCAAACGCGCATGAGTGGCGTCGACTTCCCGGCGCTAAACGGCCGGCCAGCTGTTTCCATTCGCAAGGGTGCGGCCGATGCCGTCCACCAGCACATCGCTGCTTTCGGCGGCCGATATCCGAGTGAGGTCGACGCACTCGTAAACCGGATCGCCATGGGAGGCGGGACTCCCCTGGTTGTGTCCGAAGGCAAGGAAGTATTGGGAGTGATCGAACTGAAAGACATCGTTAAGGGTGGTATCAGCGAGCGCTTCGGTCAACTGCGAAAGATGGGTATCCGCACGGTCATGATAACAGGCGACAATCCACTAACGGCTGCGGCCATCGCCGCCGAGGCCGGCGTTGACGATTTTATGGCCCAGGCCACGCCGGAGGACAAGCTACGGCGCATCCGCCAGGAACAGGCCGACGGTCATCTGGTTGCGATGACTGGTGATGGAACGAATGATGCGCCGGCGCTGGCGCAGGCCAATGTCGGCGTAGCGATGAATACTGGCACGCAGGCCGCTCGGGAAGCGGGCAATATGGTCGACCTGGATAGCGATCCGACCAAGCTGATCGAAGTAGTTGAGATCGGCAAGCAATTGTTGATGACTCGCGGTGCGCTGACGACATTCAGCATCGCTAATGACGTAGCCAAGTATTTTGCCGTCATTCCGGCCATATTCAGCGGAGTCTATGCCGCGCCCGGTTCGACGGAGGGACCGTTGAGCACTCTGAACATAATGCGTTTAACGTCGCCGGAGAGCGCTATCCTGAGCGCGATCATCTTCAACGCCCTGATTATCGTGGCCCTCATTCCGTTGGCTCTACGGGGTATCCCTTATCGACCGGTGGGCGCTGCGGAGGCGCTGCGGCGCAACCTGCTGATCTATGGTCTGGGTGGGCTGATCATCCCATTTATCGGCATCAAAATTATTGATGCATTCATCACAGCGCTTGGTTTAGCGTAAGGAGTTAGAAATCATGGTCAATCAAGGCAAACCTCGTTGGCTGTCACTGGGTCTGATCGGGCTGGCATTTGGTGCTGCATTGATTCTGGAAATCCGTTTGCCATTTTCGCCGGCCGTTGATTCCCGGCTATTGAGTTTGTTGGTTTTGTTCTTCTATGGTGCGGTGGCGATCTGGATTAGGCGTAACGGTGAGGCCCTTGAAGGGGAACCTTCACCGCTGGATTGTGTCGGCCAGCCGGTCTTCGATCCCGGTATCAGGGAGTGGAAAGAGGCTGAGAAATCTGAGGTCAGCGAAGCAGACCCTGCCATCCGGCCCACAGCCCATGCTTTCGGCCAACCCGAGGCGATGTAACATGGTAAAACAACTGAGGCCCGCAGTGTTCATGTTGGTGATCCTGACACTGATCACGGGTATCATCTATCCACTTGTCGTTACCGGCATTGCCCAGGTGTTGTTTCCCAGCCAGGCGAACGGCAGCCTGCTGGGCGATAATGCGCAGCCCCTTGGCTCGGCGCTTGTTGGTCAGGCCAATAATGATTCGCGTTACTTTTGGCCGCGACCTTCGGCCACGGGTTATGGTACGCTTCCTTCCGGCGGCAGCAATCTGGGCCCAACAAGCGCAGCGCTGGCCGAGTTGGTCGGCCAACGAGCAACCGCCTTCCGCATTGCCAATGGGCTGGCAACCGATGCCTCCGTGCCCGTCGAAATGCTCTTCGCTTCAGCAAGTGGTCTCGATCCCCATATCAGCCCCGAAGCCGCGAGGATGCAAGTTGCCCGTGTAGCCGCAGCGCGCGGTCTGGATGTGTCGCGGGTCGCGGTGCTGGTTGAAGAGCACGTCGAAGGCCCGCAACTGGGCTTTCTGGGGCAGCCGCGTGTCAACGTACTCCTTCTCAATATGACCCTTGATCGTCTACAATGATGAAAAGGTGCCCATGGATAATAAAAGGCCTGATCCCGATGCCTTGCTGGCGACTATCTACAAAGAAGAGAAGCGCCTGCGGCGCGGAAAACTAAAATTGTTCTTTGGCATGGCCGCCGGTGTCGGAAAGACATATGCTATGCTTGAGGAAGCACGCCGGATCAAGGCCGACGGCGTTGACCTGATTGTCGGCTATGTTGAAACCCACGGCCGGCGTGAAACCAAACAGCTTCTGGAGGGGCTGGAGATTATTCCGCGACTAAAAGTTGCCTATCGAAGCACGATCCTTGAGGAAATGGACCTCGATGCCGTGCTCGCGCGCCGACCCGATGTGGTGCTGGTCGATGAACTGGCCCACACCAATGCCCCCGGCGTGCGCCATGCCAAGCGATACCAGGATGTGCTGGATATCCTGGAGGCGGGGATCGACGTTTACACGACGGTCAATGTCCAGCATTTCGATAGTCGAGCCGATGCGGTGCGCCAGATCACCGGTATTACCATCCACGAAACCGTGCCCGACACGCTTCTCGAACTGGCCGACGATATCGAACTTATAGACTTGACGCCGGAGGAGTTGCGCAAGCGCCTGTTCGAGGGCAAGGTTTATACGGCGGAACGCATCAAGGTCGCTGCGGACAATTTCTTTCGTCTAGGTAATCTGACAGCCTTACGAATGATGGCTTTGCGGCTGACGGCCGAGCGCGTCGACCACCAGCTCCAGGACTACATGGAACTGAAGCGCATCGCCGGACCGTGGAAGTCCGGCGAGCGGCTGTTGGTTGCCTTTGGTCCCAGCCCGTTTTCCGAAAGACTCATCCGCTGGACGCGACGGATGGCCTACAACCTGGAAGCGCCCTGGATGGCTGTGTTCGTTGAGACATCGACGCCACTCTCCGAGGAGGCGCAGGCAATGTTGAATCGCCATTTTGATCTAGCCCGCTCGCTCGGAGCGGAAGTCATGACCATTGCCGGGGAAAACGTCTCAGACGCCTTGCTGGCCTTGGCCCGCCAGCGCAATATCACCCAGATCGTCATAGGCAAGCCGCTACGCAAGCGATGGGCCGAGATTCTCAGTGGCACTTCCCACGTTGACCGGCTTATCCGCAACAGCGGTGATATCGATGTCTATATTGTGACTGGAGATGAGGCCCAGGGCACCCGCTCCAATGTCATCCTGCCGTCGCTGCCAAAAATCGACAGGCATGACGGCTGGCAGCGCTATTTGCTAGCCACCGGAGCGATCGGGCTGGTAACGCTGATCGATTTTCTCATCGTGCCAATCGCCGGCTATCAGCTCGTGGGCCTGACGGATTTGCTGGCCGTGCTGCTGATCGCCGTCTACATCGGCCGCGGCCCAGCTCTGTTGGCCGCAGCCCTCAGCGCCCTGAGCTGGAATTTCCTGTTCATCGTGCCGCGCTTCACACTGCAAATCTTTTTACCGCAAGATTTTGCTCTGCTGCTGCTCTACTTCGCCATCGCTCTCTTCGCCGGTAACCTGGCGGCCCGATTGCGCATCCGCGAGCAACAGGCTCTATTCAATGCCGAACGCAATATGGCCCTCTTTACGTTAACCAATGAGACGGCCAGCGCCATCGATATGGATGCGGTCCTGAATACGGCTGTCGTCCAGGTTAGCAGAGTCTTCGGCGCAGAGGTTGCCATCCTGTTGCCACGACCCGCAGGCGAGGGTATTGAGCCGCACCCGAGCAGCTCGCTTCAGATGGATGAAAAAGAAAAGGGTGTAGCTGGCTGGGTTTACGAATATGGCCGCGTTGCCGGCCGTAATACCGATACCCTGCCGAACGCCTCGGCCCGTTATTACCCGTTACGGACGCCAAGCGGGATCGTCGGTGTCATTGGCATCCGGCGGCGCTCGAGGGAGCGCCTGCCGTTCGATCAGGAATCCTTGCTGGAGACGTTCATCGGTCAGATCGCCCTAGCGGTCGAGCGTGAGATGCTGGATGAGGCCGCCGCACAGGCTACTCTTCTCCGAGAGTCAGAGCGCTTGTCGGCCGCACTGCTTAATTCGATATCGCACGAACTGCGCACGCCTATCGCTTCTGTTCGGGGCGCTTCTGATAGCTTGCTTCAGCCGGGACCAGCCCTCAGCGAGGATATCCGTCGCCAATTGGCCCGTGATATACTCGACGCTTCCGAGAGGCTGAATCGTCTGGTGGAGAACTTGCTCGACATGTCTCGTCTGGAAAGCGGCCGATTACAGTTAAAGCGCGAATGGTGCGACGTGCGCGAGATCGTCGGTGTTGCCGCTCATCGATTGGAAACTTGCCTATCGGAGAGGCTGCTGACGATTGACGTCCAGTTCGATCTGCCTCTGGTGAAACTCGACTTCGTTCTGATCGAACAGGTTTTAGTCAATTTGCTCGATAATGCTTGTGCTTATACACAACCCGGCACTCACATCCAGATTAAGGCACGCAAGCGCGATGAATCCTGCGAGATCACCGTCTCGAACGATGGCCCGCCCATACCGGTCGCCGATCTAGAGCGCGTCTTTGACAAGTTCTACCGTGTCCCTGGTCTGAACATCACCGGTACGGGACTGGGATTGCCAATCTCGCGTGGCTTGGTAGAAGCACACGGCGGCACGCTGGTGGCCGAAAATTGCGCCAAGGATGGTGTGCGGTTTACGATTCGACTACCCATGATTGGTGAACCCCCGCCGGTCAGGGAGGCCCTGTCGTGAGCTCGGGGCCACGCGTTCTGGTGATCGACGACGAGATCCAGATTCGCCGCTTCCTGCGCATCAGTCTGGAGGCTAACCATTACGAGGTTTACGAGGTCGGCAATGGTCTAGAAGGCATCAGCCGGGCCGCACAACTCCGGCCTGACCTGATTATTCTCGACATGGGATTGCCCGATATTGACGGGCTGGAAGTGTTGCGACGTCTGCGGGAGTGGACAACAACGCCGACGATTATCCTTTCCGTGCGCGACGCCGATGAAGACAAGGTGGCGGCTCTAGACTCGGGCGCGGATGACTATCTGACCAAGCCCTTCAGTCTAGAAGAACTTATGGCGCGCATGCGTGTCGCCCAGCGACATGCCCAGCCGGGACCGCAGCCGACCGTCTTCACTTGCGGCAACGTGTCGATCGATCTGGCCCATCGTCAGGTGACGAAGAACGGCGAACAGGTACGACTAACGCCCACAGAGTATGCTCTGTTACGTCAACTCGTCCAGCATGCCGGTCGCGTGCTCACTCACAAGCAAATTCTCAAGGAAGTGTGGGGACCGGAATATATGGAAGAGACTCACTATTTGCGTGTATATTTCGCCCAATTGCGCCAGAAGTTGGAAGATGACCCATCACTACCTGGTCTAATCTTGACGGAGCCGGGTGTGGGTTATCGCCTTGCCACCGATTAACCTGGTTGGTTTATACCCGTCTGTGGTGGTCGAAAGCGAAACATCATCTCTCCTTCCTTGCGGAAGGCCCCACCAGGTTCTCTACAAGTCGGCCTTGCTCAAACACCATCTTGCAGGCTCCCGCTAGTCTTCCATTAACTCTACGGCACTTCCCTTCCCGCCGACGCCTCCCAGATGATAAACCACTGCTGCCGGTCGAGGGCGATGCTCTCGGCCATGACCGCCTCGCGCAGCCGCTCGATCTTGCCCGTACCCATGACCGGTAGCACCCGCGCCGGGTGGCGCAGCAGCCAGGCCAGCGCCACCCCACCGACCGGCGCGCCCACCTCGCGGCCGACCGCCTCCAGCGCCTCCCGCACCCGGCGTGCCCGCTCATCATCGGCGTTGAATAAACGGCCGCCCGCCACCGGCGACCAGACCATTGGTGGCACACGCCATTGTTGCAATTGATCCAGCGTGCCGTCGTGGAGCGGTGCCAGATACAGCGGCGACAATTCGATCTGATTGGTCACCAGCGGAAAGTCGAGGCGGGATTGCAATAGCTCAAACTGCCGAGGCGTGAAGTTGCTGACCCCGGCATGACGGATTTTGCCCGACCGCCGCAAGGCGACCAGCGCCTCGGCCACCTCGTCGGCGTCCATCAACGGGTCGGGCCGGTGGACGAGCAGCAGGTCGAGCGTGTCCGTGTGCAGATTGCGCAGGGAACGTTCGGCCGAGGCGATGATGTGGTCGCGGCTGGTGTCATAGTGGTGGACGCGCGTGGCCGGCCGGTTGGGCGACACCAGTTGGATGCCGCACTTGGTCACCAACTCGATGCGGTTGCGCAGCGACGGCTCGGCGGCCAACGCCCGGCCGAATAACTCCTCGCAGGTGTAGCTGCCGTAGATGTCGGCATGGTCGAAGGTAGTGATGCCCAGGTCGAGGCATTCAGCGATGAAAGCACGCAGGGCGGACGTATCCATGCCCCACTCGTGCAAGCGCATCACGCCGGCCACGATGCGCGAGAAGGTCGGGCCACTGTCAGTCAGCTGGATTCTGGTCATAACGGTTATTGCTCCCTCATGCAGTTGCTAGGGTATAGTATAGTTCAGTTTACCGCACCTTAAAAGGCGGGGCATGTGGCGTTTTTCAGTAATCGACCGCTCTCCGTAGCGCCGGTTTCTTAACCGGCTCCGCAGCCCAGCTCGTTCTCGGTCGCCGGATTAGAACCCGGCGTTACACCTCGACAATTGAGAAACTCTGGCGGGGCATGTAGAAATTTTCCGCGGTCGTCAGATTAGACGCATGGGCAAGACAGAGCCGCCACCAATGCCTTTTATTGTGCAGAACATCGGGTGGCCGCCCTGCGGCGGTCTGTGGAGCAACGATAGGGAACAAGACCACCCATCGGAGGTTTATTGAGGAGAATGATGCGAATCGCTTTAATTTCTGACATACACGGCAATTTGACGGCGCTGGAAACAGCGCTGGAACACATCGGTACGCAAGACGTGGCCCACATCATCTGCCTGGGCGACGTGGCCGCCCAAGGGCCACAACCACGAGAGGTTATCGAACGCCTGCGCGAGCTGGAAATTCCCGTCGTCATGGGCAACACCGACCACTGGCTGCTCAACCCGCTGCCACCGGACATCATTCAGCAAGACGAGCGGCGAGAAACAGAAATCGAGTTGTGGTCCGCGGCGCAACTGGGCGCGGCGGAGCTGGAGACTGTGGCCGACTATCGGCCGACGCTGTTCCGGGACTTCGGCCACGGATTCACCCTGCTCTGCTACCATGGCTCGCCGCGCAGCTATGAAGATCGGGTGGAGCCGACGACACCGGAAGAGACGCTCAATGACTGGTTTTCGGAAGAGCGGGCGCTGGTCTATGCCGGCGGCCACACCCACGAAGCGATGGTCCGCCGCTATGGAAAGAGCATGCTCGTCAATCCGGGCAGCGTGGGACAGACGGTCTATCAGACGGCCGGCGGCCGCGACGTGCAACCGACGTGGGCCGAATACGGCCTGCTGGCGTGGAACGATGGCGCGTTATCGATCACCTTACAGCGCGTGCCCTATTCCAAGGACGAGCTTAGCCGGGCTGTTCGACGTTCCGGTATGCCCCACGCCGACTACTGGCTGGACAATTGGCGCTCATGACAAAAGCGTTGCCCGCTGGGCCCGTGTCAGACTCTGGACGACCAGCTCATAAGAATCGTCGATCATTCCCCATAGCTCGGCCGCGGGAATCGTGCCTTCCAGGGTGATGGTGTTCCAGTGGGTCTTGTTCATGTGGTAGCCGGGAAGGACGGCCGGGTAGATGTCGCGCAACAGGAGCGCCTGCCCCGGCTCGCACTTGAGCGTGAGAGTCAAGGGATCGGCTTCCCAGGCCACCAGGGCGAACATCTTGCCCATGACCTTGTAGACCAACGCTTCCGGGCCGAAGGGCGTCTCTTCGGTTGTGCCTTTTTTGTTCAGCAGATACGCGGCGATTTGCTTCAGTTCCATCAGGGTCTGGGCTACTCTTTCGGCTTGCGGCTCATCAACGCCAGGTACAGGACGAGGCCGCCGACGATGAGCGCGGCGAAAGCCAGCGTTACGAGCGTCGTCAACGGGCTAATGGTAGCGATATCGTTCATCGGGCGATTATCTCCCGGCGGCCGTCTGGTGGTGCCCATTGGGCGACCGTTCCCGATTTCCGCCGATATAGCCTTGCACCAGCAGCAGTTCCGCGTTCAGCAGCGCTCCGCTGGCCGCGCCGCGCAACGTGTTGTGCGTCAGAGCCATGTAGCGCACATCGAGCACCGGGCATTGGCGCACCTTGCCCACTGTCCAGGCCAGGCCGTCGCCCGCGTCCCGGTCGCGGCGCGGCTGCGGCCGGTCCGGCTCCGGGCGATAGATGAGCAGCTCCCGCGGCGACGAGGGCAGTTGGGCGACGACGGCCGGCGGTCGCCAAGCGCGCAGGGCGGCAATGGCCTCCTCGGCCGACGCGCGCCGCCCCAGCCGCACGGAGACGCTCGCCAGATGGCCGTCCACGACCGGCACGCGGTTGGCCTGGGCGCTGATGGCGATGTCCGCCGCGAGCAGCCGCCCGTCGCGCACAGCCCCCAACAGCTTGGTTGGTTCGTTTTGCAGCTTTTCGTCTTCCCCGCCGATGTAGGGCACGACGTTGTCGTGGATGTCGAGCGACGACACGCCGGGGTAGCCCGCGCCGGAAATGGCCTGCATTGTCGTCAGGATGACCGCCTCGACGCCGAACGCCTCCTGGAAGATCTTGAGCGGCAGGATGGCGCTGGTCGTGGAGCAGTTGGGGCTGGCGACGATGAAGCCGGGCCAGCCCTTCTCGGCGCGTTGCGCGGGGATGAGCGCCGTGTGGTCGGGGTTAATCTCCGGGATAAGCAGGGGCACTGTGGGGTCCATGCGAAAGACAGAGGTGTTGGTGACTACGGCATAGCCCGCAGCGGCGAAGCGCGGTTCCCACTCTTTGGCCTCGGCCGTGGGCAGAGCCGAGAAGACCACCGGCGGATCGCCGGGCAAGTCCAGCTCCAGGCTGGTCGGCTGGACGATCAGCTCGGCCGTTCGTTGCGGCACGTCGCCGGGCATCATCCAGTTCACCCCTTCGCCATAGGGGCGGCCGATCGTGCGGTCGGAGCCGGTGACCGCCGCCACTTCGAACCAGGGGTGCTCGGCCAACAGTTGCACGAAACGCTGCCCCACTGTGCCCGTCGCGCCCAATACACCCACGGGTATTTTGCTCATCCGTCTATCTCCTTAACAAAAAGCGCCGAAACGATAAATTTCGGCGCTCCCTGTACTGTGCCCTGGAGAGGACTCGAACCTCCACGTCCAAAGGACATAGGCCCTCAACCTACCGCGTATGCCAATTCCGCCACCAGGGCAACTGAAGCCTTATTATATCGCGATCGGTCCCCGACTGTCAATTTGCCTGTTTGCTGCCCCAGGCCATGCCAGTTGTCAGTCGATTAGCCATGTGGCGCCGTATTCTATCCGGCCGCCAAAAGCGAGATACGCCGCCCTGGGTCGCGGAGCCGATTTAGAAAGCGACCCCGCAGAGAGCGACCGGTTATTGAACAACCTGGCCGCTCTCAGCCCTGTCGGGATTCTAGCGCGAATAGGCTTGCGCATCGTCGATCTTGCCCTGGGCCACGGCCTCGTCGAGCAGGGCCACACGACCCCGCCGCTTGAAGTAGAGCGCGGCGTAGTTCCGCTGGACGAGCACGCCGTGGAACAGGTAATGGCGCAGGCGGCCCTCCCCCTCGCGCGTGTCCACCAGGCCGAGGGCGAAATCGACCAGCCGGGACGTGGCGAAGTCGTCGTGGGTCATTAGGGCGTGCATCAACTCGTCGACAGCGGCCGTTGTGCCGGAGCGGCCGAGCGCGGCGAAGGTATGATAGCGGTTTGTCGGTTGATAGTTCATCGTTCCTCCTGAAACGCCGGCTCCCAAACCGGCGCGACCAAAGAAAAAGGCGCGGGGTTGCCGCGCCTGGGTAGCCATCCGGTTTATGAGCCTGTGGGTCGATCAGCAGACGCGAACCAGCTTCCTACGCACGCGCGGCGCGGGGCGGGTTTCCAGACAATCGCTGACGAGGGCGAACAGGTGGTGAATCATAACGAGGAGCATTATGCCATAGGGCGGGGGTGATGTCAATTGGCAAATTTTTTCTTCGCCATCGGCAGAATCTGCGGATAAACCTATTCTTATTTGCTGTGCACCAGGAGCGTGCTCGCGAAGCGGTGGCACGGGCGGCCGGCTATAATCAAGGCTCAAATCATAGCGGGCGCGTTTATAGAGGGTGTGGAAGATGCAATTTTCACGGCTTCGGCCGCCACTGGTTAGCCCGCACAGTCTCTTGCGCCAGCCGGGCCTATCTCTTCTCGCCGGAAGATGCGGAAGTATCGCCCTGCCAGGCCCAGTTGTTCCAGTGCCCGGCGCAACTCCGGCTGGAAGATGACCGGGATGGCGATGAGGTGCACCGGCAGCATGTTGTCGACCAGCCAGGTGAAGGTGCGTAGTTCGAAGATTTAGGCCAGGGCAAAGATGAAGGCGGCCAGCACCAGCAGGCCGCGCAAGACCTGCACGGCCCGCGTGCCGCGGATCAGCATCAGCACGCCAAAGATGAGCAGGATGACGAGCAGGATGTCGAACACATCGACGATGCTGATGAGGGCGAACCGTTCCAGTACTGTGTTGAATAAATCCAAGTGTGTCCGGCCAATTGATGCGCGGGCGGGTGGAACGGCTGCCGCGCCGCCGTGGGACAAACAAACCGGGGGTCATGAGGGAACGCCTGCGAGTGAAATATCTGTGGTGGGCGCTGCTGACCTGACCTGTGGTCGCGCCGCCGCTGCCGGCAGGGCGAAGGATTTGACCGATTATTGGCGGATGCAAGGAGATTTAGACGGGGGAGCAAGCAATGCGCGAAATAAAAGTGATCGCTTCAGGTGCAATGCGCTCCGGAAAGTGTAAGGAAACTGAGCGGGGAGGGGTTTAGCGAGGTTTCTAACCCCTCCCTAAACCCCACTATTGCAAATCTATGCCGCGCGCAACTGCTCGTTCGGCGCAGCTTTGGCGGCCCCGGCAGCGACCGCCGACGGATTGAAGCCCTTCACAATCAGCCAGATCGCCAGAATCATTTCCTGAAGCGCAAAGGGAAGCGCCAGGGCAATGTAGCTGGTGATCGGGTTACCGCTGAACAAGGACAACCCGCACGCCGCCGTCATCAGGAGGATCGCGACGATCCCGAAGCCCGACAGCCAGCGGGGAATGAGCCGCGATTGGAAGAACAAGATGTAATACATGAACGCGCCCAGGCAGACGGCAAACACGGCAAGCAGCGAGGACTGGTCGTGTACGATAACCAACGAATTGCCGATAGTCTGGAGCGTTGTTCGCTCGGCCGCCCCGGCTAATGCAAACTGCCGGCCAAGTGTTGGCAGCGACAACAGGCACACGATGCCGACCATGTAGGCGGCCGCCTCCAGGGCTCTGAAGATTACCGATCCGAGGGCCAGGCCTGTACTTACCCTCTTCAAGACCGGATACATCGCGACAGCGATGCCGGCGCTTGAAAAGGCGGCGATAAGATAGAGAAACGATCCGGCGGCCACCCGGTTGGCTTGTGCGGAGAACTGAATGAGGTGGTCTGTAGCAGCCAGATCGGGGGTTACCGCATTGGCCGCAAGACTTGCGACGGTCGCAATGATGAACAATACGCCTGTCGCGATCGCGATCTTTCTGTTTGTGTCCACTTTCTAATCTCCTTCATTCGTTGATACTGAATTCGGCTGCTTGAATCTAAAACAAAAAATGATTTACGATTGGGCCTCTTGTGTTTTTGCCTGACCCGAGTCAACGAAATTGACCGAGAGCAAAGGCAAGCCCAGATCGCGTACTTTTTTGAGCAATCCATGCAACGCAGCCTGGTCAATCACCGGGCCGGATAGCAGCGAATTGCCGTCCTCTTCCAGCGTGATGGCGAGACCCTCGAACCAGTCTGTCCATTCACGGTCCATATGGCCCTTGAGCCTGATCTCATAGATCGCGGTTTCATTGGGAGCCGGTTCCGGTTCGAGTTCGCATGACATCATCTTGTACCTGTTGTGGCCGATCATTGCAGCCCGCGTCGCTTGCTCATGGTCCCCATCTCAGTACGGGGATATACAAGGATAATATTCCCCACACGGTGTGAACGAACAGACACTAAAGTGTCTGTTAGAGGTGTTGTCTTTGGTTATTGAGAGGAACTGTTGGAGAAAATTGAACCTTACAACAAACCCAGTTCGCGGCCGCGGGCAACGGCTTCGGTGCGGCTTTGAACTTCCAGTTTGTCGAAAATATGGCGGTTATGCCCTTTGATCGTGTCCAGGGCGAGGAAAAGCCTCTCGCCAATCTCGCGATTCGAGAGCCCCTGGGCAATGAGATGCAGTATTTCCAACTCGCGTTGGCTCAACGGCTCGATCAGCGGTCGGCCGGTTGAGACAGGGGGTAGATCGGAATTGTCCTCATCTATCCGCTTCTCAGCTTCGAATGCAGCAAGCAACTTACCGATATAGTCCGGCATGATCCCACGAGAAACGGCCTCGCGCAATAGCCCGGCCATTGGCGGCCCTTCGTCCACAAAGAGGCGGATGAAACCGCCCGGCTCGGCCAGCACCAATACCTCACCCAGCAGTTGCACCGCCTTGTCCTTTTCGCCATGCGCGTGGAGCGCGATCGCCTGGACAACCATCACCATGAGCCTTTCATCCTCCCAGGCTTCGGCTTCCAGCTGCCGGCGCATTGGCTCAAGCACCGCCACGGCCGCGGCTGGATGCCCCTGGGCCAGAAATATCCGAGCCTGACACATGGGGAATTGGTAGGTCTCCGTCAGTTGCACTGCCGCCGCCAGATCGCCCTGGCGAAGCAGGACACGCACCTGGACGAACGCCACCTCAGGCAGCCGGTGAACGAAGTTATTCCGGCGCACAGACTGCTCGGTCTCCGCCAGCATGGCTGCCGCGGCGGCTGTGTCTCCCCGAGCCAGTTTCAGGCGGGCCAGGAACACTTCGCTGAGAATGTACCGGTCAATTACACTATCGTACAGCCGCGCCAGTTGTAGGCTCCGTTGCCCGTGCTGCTCAGCGGCGTCCAGATCGTTCCACTCGTAGCAGATGCGGGCCAGGCCAAGGTACACCTCGGCGGCATTCGGCGGCGAATAATCACCAATCAGTTGCAGAACACGCCGGTAGGTCTCGGCCGCCGGGTAGAGCTGGTTCTCCAACTCCTGTATCTGGCCCAGGCAGGTCATAGCCAGTACGGTGTAGATAATATTCCCCGACGTCTGGGCGATCGATATCGCCTGGGCATAAACCCGGCCGGCGGCGGCGCGTTCGCCCCGGAACTGGTAGGCCATCCCCATCGTCCAGTTTGCCCCAAAGCGGGAATGCACGTTGTCGTGGGCCAGATACTCCAGGGCGCGCCGCGACTGAACCAGGATGGTTTCCACCTGATACTGCGAGAGCGCCAACACAGACCTGGCGGCGGCAATTTGCCCTATCAGGTCACGAGTCTGCTCGTCGAGCCCGGCGGCCGGCATGGTTGTGGCGGCGGCCAAGACTGCCTCGGCCGCTTGCAGTTTCTCTTCTACTCCGGTCGATTGGCCGCTAACCAGCAGCGCCGAGGCGTACTTCACCCACAACGAGGGCCGGGCATCCAGTACCGTATTCGGCAGCGACTTCAGCCAGTCGAGTTCAGCAGCCACTCCACGAAAGTGCAACTGCAGTCTCTTGCCATCGATCAGGCGTTCGGCGCGTTCGACATCATTGGCGGCGGCCGCATGCTGAAAAGCTTCAATATCCAGTCCGTAGTCTTCATACCACCGGCTGGCGCGGCTGTGCAATTCGGCCAGGTTCAGGCCCGCATCCGTTGCCGTCGCGGCTGTGTTCTGGTGCAGTCTGTGGCGCAGCAAATCGGCAAAGAGATGGTGATAGCGGTACCAGCGCCGCTCGTCGTCCAGGGGCACGATGAACAGGTTGGCGTGTTCGAGATGTTCCAGGGTTTCCTGCCCGGAAGCTGGGAGGGAACCTAAAACGGCGTCACACAGCGGGCCGCACAGGCGGTCAAGGATTGAAGTGCGCAGGAGAAAAGTCTGGACACTTTCGGTCTGCTGTTGCAGAACCTCTTCAACCAGATAGTCCAGCACAAAGTGGTGGCTGCCGGTGAAAGCCTGGATGAAAGCGGCGATGTCTTCCCGGCCTTGCATGGAGAGGGCGGCCAGTTGCAGGCCCACGATCCAGCCTTCGGTACGGGTTTCCAGCGCGGCGATGTTTTCGGCGGTGAGGTTCAGGCCCATCACCCGGTTGAGGAATTCGGCCGCTTCGTCGGGCGTGAACCGCAGATCAGCGGCGCGCAGCTCGGTCAGTTGGCCGCGGGCGCGGTAGCGGGCCAGGGGCAGGGAGGGATCCTCGCGGGTGGCGATCACCAGGTGCATCCGCGGCGGCAGGTGATCGAGCAGAAAGGTGAGCGCCCGGTCGATCGGTTCGGAATCGATCTGGTGGAAATCATCCAGGACTAGGATGAAATCATCCGGGATGGCGGCCATTTCATTAAGCAGGGTCGCCAACAGGTATTCATTGATCATCGCCGGCGACTGCGCCGTTTGAATGGCTCCCAATATCCCTTTCCCAATATCTTTTGTAATCGTTTGTAAGGCGGCGATGAGGTAAGCCAGAAAGCGGGCCGGGTCGTTATCGCCTTCATCCAGTGACAACCAGGCGGCCGTTCGCCCACACCCGGTAACCCATTCACTCACCAATGTGGTTTTGCCGAAGCCGGCGGGGGCAGAGATCAGGATCAGTTTGCGGCGCAGACCCTCGTTCAAGCGCTCGATAAGGCCTGGGCGGAGTACCGTTTTGGGCGGCGGTGGGGGAACATAGAGCTTGGTGACCAGAATCGCGGGCGCCATCAATCCATTATACCGCAGGGAACTATGGATACATGAAAGTGGAATAGACAATGCGATACCTGATGCTCCACTGGCACTGCCGATTACTCACTGACCACTGGCCCCTATCTACTGCCCTCTTGCCCGATACTGCAACGCCTCCGCCAGATGGGCCGGGCCGATGGCCTCGCTGCCGGCCAGGTCGGCAATCGTCCGGCCGACCTTCAGCACCCGGTGGAACCCCCGCGCGCTCAGGCTCATCTGCGTCATGGCGCTTTTCATCAGCCGCGCGCCGGTCTCGTCCAGCGTGCAGAAGCGGCGTACCTCGCCCGGCCCCATGTCGGCGTTGGCGTAGAGATCCGTGCCGGTGAAGCGCGCCGCCTGCCGCGCGCGGGCCGCCTCCACGCGGACGCGCACCTCGGCCGAGCTTTCGCCGCGCCGCGTCGAGGCCAGCTTCTCGTACTCCACGCGCGGCACCTCCACGTGCAGGTCGATGCGGTCCATCAGCGGCCCGCTGACCCGCTTCTGGTAGCGGGTGACCATGGCGCTGGAGCAGGTGCAGGCGCGGGTCGGGTCACCGTAGTAGCCGCAGGGGCACGGGTTCTGCGCGGCCACGAGCATGAAGTTGGCCGGGTAGGTAACGCTGCCCGTGGCGCGGCTGATCGATACCTCGCGCGGCATACCCTCTAATGGCTGGCGCAGCACCTCGATCAGCCGCTCGCCGAACTCCGGCAGTTCGTCGAGGAACAGCACGCCGCGATGGGCCAGCGAAATCTCGCCCGGTCGCGGCCATTGCCCGCCGCCCACCAGCCCGGCGTAGCTGATGGTGTGGTGGGGCGAGCGAAACGGCCGCGCTCGCACGAGCGGTGTCTCGGCCGGCAGCATCCCGGCCACGCTGTAGATCTTGGTCACTTCCAGCGCCTCGTCGATGCCCATGCGCGGCAGGATGCCCGGCAGCGCCTTGGCGATGAGCGTCTTGCCCGCGCCCGGTGGCCCGGTGAGCAGGGCGTTGTGACCGCCGGCGGCACTAACCTCCATGGCCCGCTTGACGTGCTCCTGGCCCATGATGTCGGCGAAGTCGGTAGCGTAGTCCACCTCGCCGTCGAAGGCGGCGGCCAGATCGACGGTGACTGGCGTTAGCCGCTCCATGTCTGTCAGATGGCCCACCAGTTCGGCCAGGCTGCGCACGGCATAGACCTCGATATCGGGCATCAGCGCCGCCTCGGCCGCGTCGTCGGCGGGCACGAACAGGCGCTTCAGGCCGCGCTCGCGGGCCATAGCCGCCAGCGGCAGCACGCCCTTGGTGTGGCGCGTCGTGCCCTCCAGCGACAACTCGCCGAAGAACAGTGCCCCCTCGAGCAGGTTGGGCCAAATTTGCGAAGTGGCGGCCAGCACGCCGACGGCGATGGGCAGGTCGTAGGCCGGGCCTTCCTTGCGCAGGTCGGCCGGGGCCAGATTGACGGTGATGCGGTGCAGGGGGAAGGTGTAGCCACTGTTCTTGATGGCGGCGTAGACCCGGTCGCGGCTCTCGCGCACGGCCGCGTCGGGCAGGCCCACCAGGGCGAAATACGGCTGTCCCTTGACGATATCGACCTCGACGTCGACCAGTTCCGCGTCCAGGCCGACGATGGCCGCACTGAGCACTTTGGCGAGCATGCGGGCGATTATATCATTCGTTGTCGGGAAGGAAGAATTGTTGGTAGATGACCACAGGTAGAAGGTGGGGCGAGCGTCTCAGACGCCCGTCCCACCTTTTGGTAAAATGACGGCAGATAGCTGGAGATTACTCGACTAGCGGCTCAGGTTAATCGCCGGACGCAGCCCCGCCCTGCACCAACGGTAGAAATGTCTGCGCCGCCGGGCCGTCGCCCAGGATGCGCGCCGTCACGAACTCATACAGCGTGTCACCGGAGACCAGTGTTTTGCCGTCAGGCTGCACGGTCAGATTGAAGATCAACCCCGCGCCGCCGGCCAGGGTGAGGCGCAGCAGACCGTTGTCGCCAAACGTCGCATCGGGCGTGCCGTCGGCGTGGTAGCGGCCGATGACGTTGCCGGGCGGCTCGTCGTCGCGATTGACGGGGGCGGCCAGCCGGTGGGCGGTGTGCGGCCCCAGGCGACCTGCCGCGTTCAAAGCCATCGCCATGGCCGATTCCTCGACCGGCATGTCCCGCCCGCCGAATACGATCCGGCCGACCCGATCGAAGTCCATCTCGAAGCATTCGTCATCCCGGCCGATGTCGATGATCACCTGGCCGCCGGTACCGAAGCTCAGGTCTGGGTTGCCGTCGATGTCGAAGCGGTTGAGCGTGCAGTCCGCGCCGTCGGCCGCGGTCTGGTAACCCAGGATGAGCAGTTGGTTGTCCGGCGTCAGCAGGCTATGCTGGGCCAGCGCCCCCTGACCGTTGTTGTTCCACGACACGTAGCCGTCGCCGCCGCCGAAGGTCATATCGACTGAACCATCGGCTTGAATGCGGGCGATGTAACCCGCATCCTGCTCGCTGCTGAGCGGGTCGATGGCCGCGCCGAACACGCCCGCGACCAGGAACTTGCCGTCCGGCAGCAGCATCAGGTCCTGCATGAAATTCTCGGTTTCGCCCAGGTCGATCATGGCGACGCCGTCGACGCCGAACATTTCATCCGGCGTGCCGTCGGGATGAAAGCGAGCCAGGATCAGGTCCACGTCCTCCTCCAGGAAGATGACGCCGCCGACAACCAGCTTACCGTCCGGCTGGACGATAGCCCGGCCCGGCCAGGAGTAAGTCGGCCCCAGGTCGGAGCCGACCGTCGCCAGCCCGTCGTCGCTGAAGGCGGTGTCGAGCGTGCCGTCGGCGCGGTAGGCAGCGATGCCCAACTCGCACAGGAAGTAGTCGGCATCGCAGGTATCGCCCGCCACATAGAGGCCGCCATCGGGCCGCGCGACGGTAGCCCAGGCCACATCCACCAGCGTGGGATCATCGCTGAAGGCAGTGACCACCTTGCCGCCGTCGCCGAAGCCCGTGTCTAGCCGGCCGTCGGGCAGGTAGCGAACCACGGCGAAATCCCCCGGAACGCCGGCCCACCCGGCGACGACATATTTACCGCTGTCAGTGAGCACGTGGGCGTTAAGCCAATCCTCGTCGTCGGTGATGGCATCCAGGGTCTCACCGGCATCGCCCCACGTCGGGTCCAGGTCGCCGGACCTGGCCCGAACGTAGCCTAGTGCCAGGGTGAAAACGCCCACCATTACAACGAACAACAACATAACTAATTTTTTCATAACAAGTCTCCTGATTTTCATGATTTGTGAACAAGCGCCCCCACAAACACTCTCCTGCAATTACACAACACTAGCTCATCTCATCACGCTCCTGGTTTGGATCGATCAGCGGGTTTAAGGTTCCCTCTTATCCCTCGTTCCCGGCTAATTCTATGGCGCATACGCCGCCGTCAATTCCAACTGGATATTGTCCGGGTCGCGCACGACCATGACGTAGATGCCGAAGCCGCTACCCAGATCCGCGATCCTGCCGTGGGTAATGCCGTGCGCGTCAAAGGAGGCCGCCGCGGCCTCCAGTTCCGCCAGCCCACCCACGTGGAAGCTGACGTGGTCCAGCCCGATGCGATTCTCGCTGAAGCGGTCGTCATCGGGGACGGGCGCGTCCGGGTCGGACGGCAGGGTTACGCCGAGGATAAAGTGGCCGTTGGTGAACAACCGAAGCGACCCCAGATCGACCAGCGGCTGGAAGCCGAGGTGTCGCGTATAGAAGTTGGCACTGCGGGCCAGATCCGAAACCGTTAGCGTGATGTGATGGATGTTGTTGATCATGAGCGGGGTCAAAGAGATCGTCCTCCCTTGAGCCATTTCTGTGGCTCATTCCTGCGGGAACCGCTGGACTGGAATAAGCGATACTCTAACAACCCATCGCAAAGAAAACGCAAAAGCTGTTATACTATTGCCCCTTCATCCAGTTGGAGATCAGAGGAGATAATGGGACGCTTAGCCCTTTCTTTGCTTGGCCCCATGTGGGTCACACAGGGTTCCCGCGCGGTTGCCGGCTTCGAGTATGACAAGGTGCGTGCTCTGCTGGTCTATTTGGCGCTGGAGGCCGACCGGCCGCACCGCCGCGAGATGCTGGCCGGGCTGCTATGGCCGGAGCAACCGGAGAAAGCCGCCCGCGACAGTTTGCGAAACGCTCTGGCTACATTGCGCCAGGCCATCGGCGATGCCGACGCCGACCCGCCCTACCTGTTCATCACCCGCGAAGCCGTTCAGTTCAACGCCGACAGCGACTTTGTGCTGGATGTCGCCGAGGTTAAGCGCTGGCTTGAACAGGCCGGCCGCCACCGGCATCGCAATCCCGAGACTTGTCGAATATGCGCCGCCTGGCGTCGCGAGGCGGCCGGCCTGTATCGCGGCCCGCTGCTGGCCCAGTTCTCCCTGCCCGACAGCCCGGAATTTGAATATTGGCTGCTGAATGAGCGCGAGCAATTGCACCGGGTCGTTATGGGCACTTTCCAGCGCCTGGCCGATTATTCCTTGCTGAGAGACGAAAACGACGCGGCGCACTTTTTCGCGGGACGGCAACTCGCCTACGAACCGTGGCATGAAGGCGCGCACCGGCAGGCCATGCGCGCGCTGGCCGCCAAAGGCGACCGCAGCGCGGCCCTGATGCAGTATCAGGCCTGCGTCCGGGCGCTCGACGAAGAACTGGGCGTGAAGCCGGAGGCGGAGACCATCCTGCTTTTTGATCGGATTCGTGACGGCGTTCCGCTACCGGAACGCTCCACGCATACCGTTGCCGCGCCAACCGCGCCGCTGATCGGCCGCGAGCGTGACCTGGCGCGGCTGGGTCGCCGGCTGGCCGACCCCGACGTGCGCCTGATCACGATCGTGGGGTTGGGCGGGATCGGCAAGACGAGTCTGGCGCGCGAAGCGGGCGGGCAGTTCAGCCATGATTTTACCGACGGCGCGATCTTCGTCTCGCTCGTTACGGCTGTCGAGCCGTCCGATGTTTTTCCGGCTATTGCCGCGGCGGCCGGCTTGAGGCTTGAGCCTTCGTCGTCCCCCCTGACACAGGTAGGCAACTACCTGCGTTCGCGCGAGTTGTTGCTGATTCTGGACAATTTCGAGCACCTGACCGCCGGGGCAAGCCTGCTGATCGACCTGATGGCCGCCGCGCCGCGCCTCGTCCTGCTTGTCACTTCTCGCCAGCGACTGGGCCTGTCTGTCGAATGGCTGTATGAGTTGCGGGGGCTGGATTTTCCGGCCGAAAACGCCACGCATCCCCTGGCCGAATTCGCCGCCCTCCAGCTATTTGCGCGGCGGGTCAGGCAGGAGCGCGGCAACTTTGCTCTGGTGTCCTCCGAGGCGCTCGCCGCGGCCGATATCTGCCGCCTGGTGCAGGGCATGCCGCTGGCAATCGAACTGGCAGCGGCCGCCGCGGGTGTCCGGTCGACGGCCGAGATCGCCCGACAACTGCACGTTGGGCTGGATGCTCTGGCGGTCGAATGGGCCGATCTGCCGCTGCGCCATCGATCCCTCCAGGCGCTGATCGATTGGAGCTACGACCTGCTGTCGCCGGTTGAACAACGCCTGCTGCGGCGGCTATCGGTCTTCGCAGGTGGGTTCACGCTGGAGGCGGCCGAGATGATTTGCGATGAAGAAAACGAAGGCAATGTGCCGGGATCGCTCACAAAATTGGTGAACAATTCGCTGGTCGTGGTAGACCGCGCGCCGGGGCGGGAAACCCGCTACGACCTGCACGAGATGATCCGGCAGTACGCGTTGGCAAAGCTGGTTGAGGAAGGCGCGGAGGAGCGGCTGCGGGGGCGGCATGGGGCGTTTTTCTGCCGCCTGGCGGAGGAAGCCGAGCCTCGGCTTTATAGCGGCGAACAAATGGCCTGGCTCGACCGCCTGGACGCGGAGCATGATAACTTGCGGGCCGCCCTGGATTGGTCTTTCAACAGCCAAGCGGCCGATGTTGAGTATGGCCTGCGATTGGCGGCGGCTCTGACCTACTATTGGGAAATTCGCGGTCTTGGACTGGAAGGGGGGCTCCGGCTGGCATCCGCGCTGGAAAAGATAGGCGATGCCGCCATTCCCCTTCAGGCCCTCCTTTACCTGCGCGCCGGCAGTTTTTGGATTGGATGGGAAAATGAAAAAGTTGCGCTTTGTGCAAGGAAAAGTCTGGCCTTGTTCCAAAAGATTGGGGATGAAAAGGGCATCGCCTGGGCGATAAGGTTACAGGGGAACCTTAACTATGATCAGGGAGATCGCGAACAGGCTGTTCCCCTCCTTGAACAGAGTTTGAAGTTGGCCGGGAAGTTGGACGATAGAGCGCTGATAACATGGAATTACCATATTCTGGGCTGGATAGCGGTGGTGAGAGCAGACTATTCTGAAGCGGCGAATGTGGGCGATCGAGGATTGGCCTTGGCGTATGAAACAGGCGACGGACGAGCGCAAACCAGTTTATTGTTCCTGTTGGGGGAAACGGCCAACAGACAGGGTGAATTTGCGCGGGCCGAAGCGCTCTACTCGCAGGCTTTGATCATCGCTCGAAACTTGAAGGACAGTTTAATTGCTGCTCGAATACTCAACCAAACAGGAGAAGCGGCGCGTCGCCAAAAAAAGTATATCCAGGCGGAAGCCTCCTACCTGGAATGTCTGGCAATTTTTCGGGATGTTCATGGTTGGGAAAAATTAGCGGTTCCACTCTCAAATCTGGGGCACGTCGCCGTTCGCCGGGGCGATCCAGGACGCGCGGTGCATTACTTTCAGGAAAGTATCGAGAGCGATGAAGAGATTTCCACCTGGAATATATGGGGCATGGGAGTAGTGGCGGCCGCCCTGGGTAGGCCCAGGCAGGCCGCCCGGCTATACGCGGTCGTCGACAAGCTGGTCGAGGCCGACATCAGAAATATAGTCTACCGGGAGGATCGAGAAGACTTCCGGCGGGACGTGGACTCCGTGCGCGAGCAATTGGACGAAGCGAGTTTCACCGCCGCCTGGGCTGAGGGCCGGGCCATGTCGCCGGAGGAGGCCATCGCCTACGCTCTAAAAGGTTAGAACGCGGATGACAGGGGGGAGAGAATCCACAGATTTTGCGGATTTCACAGATTGGGAAGAGAGCAGGAGCAAGGAAGCGGGGGTGGGGGAGACCCAGTCTCCACCTTGCCCCGTGCTATCCTTGCTGTCGCTCTCCTAACAAATCTGTGTCATCTGCGTTATCTGTGGATTCTTCTCCTTCTCCCTTCTCCTACGGCTTGGCGACGACGGACATGTAAAGCAGCCACTCCGTCGGGGCGTCGTAGAGGATCGTATCCATCTGCCCCATGCCGCTCTGGCTGACGTTGCCCGCTTTGTCGCGGAACTGCACGTAGACGGTGGCCGTCTCGCCGGGCTCCACGTCGCCCAGGTCCCAGTTGTTGACCGTGGCCTGGAACGGCCGCCAGCCCACCCCGCTGAAGTCGGGCGTGTTGCTCAGGCGCATCTCCAGCTCGTTCAGCGGCGTGCCCGGCGGGTTGTCGCTCGGCCCGCCGTCGGACTCATCGCCGCTGTCGTCGGCCGAGAGCGTCAACGTCACCTTCAGGCTGTCGGTCGTCTCGTCGCCGCCATTGATCAGCACGCTGCCGCCCGGCGCGTAGGGGTCATTGCTGGCCTTCGCCGGCCCGGTCGGCTCCGATACACCCTGGCCCTGCTCGCCGCCCGTGCCCTCCCCGGTGGGGATCAGCAGGTACTCGTAGCTCTGGCCGGGGGTCACGTCCTGATCGACGTGCTCGTTGTCCTGATCTTTCTGCTTGATGAGCAGCCACGGCCCGGTCGGGTTGCCGTTGCCGTCCACCATGCGGCGGTAGATGTCCACCCACAGCAGCCTGCCCTGCAATAGCGGCCCCCACCAGATGTGGATGACCGGCTTTTGCAAGACTAACTCCGGCCGCACGTGAACGCTGCCCAAACCCCGCACGCGGTCGTCGGTCGGGTCATGGGGGTCTTGCCCGTTGGGATCGATCTCGCAGCCCTTCACCTCGCTGCCGTCGCGCTCGCCGCCGTCGTCGGTGTCGGGGTCGTGGGGGTCGGTGCCTTGTTTGAACTCGCAATAGTTAGACAGGTTGTCCATGTCCGGGTCGCCGTCGGGGTCATCGACCTCGTTCTCCTTCTCCCAACAGTCGGGCAGGCGGTTGCCATTCTCATCGCCGCAGGCCGTCAGGGCGAAGCTGCCCTGCGCCTCGCGCCGGATGTCACCGCTAACGCCGATGACCGTTACCAGATAGGAACCGACTTGCTCCGGCGCTTCGCCTTCCACCGGCGGATTGTCGGGGGCCGGCTGGTCGCCAAAGCTGGTCACCTGGTAGGTATTGCCGTAGACGCCGTCGTCCGGCTCGCCGTCGCCGTGCACGCCGTCGTCATAGAGGATGACCTCGTTCAGCAGGCCATTGGGCGCGCGCACCATGGCTCGCACGTCGGCCCCCAGCACCGGCTTGTCCGGCCCGACGAACGTCGCCACCAGCGGCACCTTCGTGCCCTGGTTCATTTCATCCACCGGCTTGCCGACGAAGAGGTACAGCTCCACCTGGCTCTCGGCCGTGGTGCTGACGAAGAATTCCTGATCCAGCCCGTAGACGAACAACTTCCAATAGCCCGGCTTGGGGCCGAAGACGCGCAAGACCGAGTTGGTGAAATACTTCGAATCGCTATCTTCGTCAGGTATCACCGGGTTGCCGTCCGGATCGAACAGTTCATAGTTGAAATTGTCGGTCGGCTTCTGCCAGGCCACGGAGATGACCAGTTCGGTGCTCGTCTCGTCCACGAAGAACTCGTAGTACTCTTGCTGCTCATTATCGCGCACGATCTCCCAGGGCATCCGTTGCCGCCCAGCCACCTGGGTCGCCTTGTTGTCGTAGACGCGGCTGAGGTTGTTCTGCCAACTCAGGAAATCGGCCGTGACTGCCCCCGGCGATAGAGCCGGTGGGGCGATGGGCACAGTGCCACTGCTGTCGGCGTAGTCGTAGCTGCCACCGGGCACGGACGCGGCAATCTGCTGCATCAATATCTCGTTGGCCTGCGGCCCCAGGGCAATACTGTGGATGGCGCAGCCGTTGTCCACCACGCCGGCCTGCACGTCGGCCCAGGATTCGGGTTCGTTCTGATAGCCGTCGCTGAGCAGGATGAAGCTGCACAGGTTGGCAGGGATGCCGTGGGCGTCGTGCTCGTCGGCCGCGGTGCGCATGCCGTCGCCAATCGAGGTCAGATTCAGCGGCACCTCGGCGGCGATGGCGTCCTCGATGTCTTGCCGGTGGCCGCCCACGTTCAGCTGGGCCAGCGGTTCCCGCAGATCGGCGTCGGTATCGAAGGCCACGTAGCCGGCCTGGTCGTCGCCGGCCAGTTCGTTGACGAACAGATTGGCCGCGTTGCGTGCCGCCTGAATCTTGTTGGCCGTCGTCATGCTGCCGGAGCGGTCGAGCACGATCATGACGTCCTGCGTGCGCTTCACGTAGAGCACGGCGCTGTTCTCGGTGTCGCTCTGTGGCCCCAGGCTGACGATGAGGTCATAGAACTGGCCGTTCTGCGCGCCGTCGGTGTTCTTGGGCGGGCGCACCAGCAGCCAGTAGTCGTCTTGCACGTAGGCGCTGTTGATGATCGTCGCCGGCAACAGCGGCCCGCCGCCGGCCAGGCGCAGTTGGACAGTGAAATCGCTCGCCAACAGGCCGGCCACGCTGCTGCCGTCGGCTCCCTGAACCCGCAGCCGGACGATCATCTTGCGCGGGTTGTTGGCATTGCCCACCATCTCGGCCGCGGCCGACGTGGGGCTTTTGATGATCAGCGTCGGGTCGACGCAGCCCCGGCCCACGTCGACTGTGCCCGACTGGTCGACGGCCGAGACGATGCCCACGGCCCGATCCAGGTCGGCCGTGCGCACCGTTCGCGCCCAGTTGTTGCTCCAGCTCGTCCAGCGGTTTTGCAGCACGCCGCCGTCGACGGTCATAACACTGAAGCCGAAGTTTGTGCCGTTGCCGTCGAAACTGAAGGTAGTGTAGTCGCACTGCGAGGCCGGATTGAACTCCCAATAGCGCGACGAGCGCGGGTTCATCGACGTCGTGACGGTGCTGAAAGACGGGCCGGTCGTGATGACCGAATGACCGCTGAGGCCGCTGGTATTGTTGCGAATCTCGTTGTCCAGGTAGGTCAATCGCGGGTCGGCCGGACTGAAGCGATAGGCGTAGAGCGCCAGGGTATAATCGATGAAATCCTCACGGAAGCTGCTGCCCTGGGCGCTGATGAAGTCGCGCACGGCATTGACCTGACTGGCGTCGGTGTTCAGCTCGGTGTAGAAGTCGAGCAGGGCGTCCCAGCCCTGCACCGGGGCCACTTCCGCGCCGGTGCGATACTGATCCATCAGCCACGTCCACCACAGGACGCTGCGATAGTTAATGGTGCTCAGGTCGCTGGTGCGGTTGGCGTCGCTGCCCAAAATGCCGTTGACTTCGGGGATGAACAAGTGGCCGGTGTCGGCGTCGAGCGTGGTATCGACCCGATCCTCGATGGTGCGGGCAATGCCTTCGCCGAAGAAGTCCTGCCAGCCGGTGGCCGTGTCGTAGTTATACTGCACCAGGTGCTGAATCTCGTGGAAGGCCAGCAGCCGCTTGTTCAGCACGTCGTTGTTGTCGATGTTCTCGTCGTCGATCTGGATGCTGCCCGTGGTCGGCGTGCCGCCCAGCCGCGGGTCCTCGGCGATGTAGATTTGCAGCGTCGTGGAGCTGCCGGGCAGGAAGTCGAGGCCGCGGTCGTGGTAGAAGCGCATGGCCGTCTCGGCCTCGGCCGCCATGGCCACGGCATTGACGTTGTCGCCGTTGCTGTCGTCGTTGTTCGACAGTTCGTGTTCGCAGCGGCCGGCGGTGTTCTCGGCCGCGGTGCATTGGGCCGTGTTAGTGGCGTTGGTCGTCTCGCGATAGTAGGTCTCGATGGAGTAGTTTGTGCCGCCGTGGCTAAAATTGCGCTGGTAGCACTGGTCGAAGATGACGTTCTTGCCGCGGATGTTTTGGGTTGTCGGCGTGGAACAGGCCGACGGAGAGCGGACGCTTTCGCCGCTGCCTTCGGGCACGCCGCCGTCAACGGCCGGTCCACCGGATGACGGGGGATTACCCTGGGCCATGGGAGCGGCGGCGGTCACAGCCGCGGCGGCCAGCACAAAGAGGCCCATCAGGAGGAACAAGAACTTGACACGAGGCATGGTGAATTCTCCTTACTGCATTACGGATATATTCGATTGCGGAGGATGTGGAACCCGATAAAGTGCCGCCTGAGCCGCGGCCGCCAGTTCCGGGCCGGATCGATAAGGTTGACCGGCCGGACACCTACAAATTGAACCGCCGCGAATGTCGGCGGATGTTGAGCACCTTACAGTCTAATGGGCGTGGGGGGCGGTGTCAATGAAGGGAATTACTCAGAAAGGAGGGGAGGTACCTCCGCCCGCGCCGCCAGCCGCCTGGGCATCTGCCCAAAAATCAGCCCGTGAATGGGGTAGAGCAGATACCAGTAGAGCAGCCCTCCCAGCCCGCGCGGGGCGAAATAGGCTGTCTGGATCAGTCTGGCCCGCTGCGTCCCTTGCGGCTCGACCTCGAATTGCAACCAGGCCCGGCCGGGCACTTTCATCTCCGCCCGCAAACGCAGCAGCCGGTTAACCTCCACCGCCTCCACCCGCCAGAAGTCGAGCGCCTCGCCCACGCGCAACTCGTCGGGGTCGCGCCGGAAGCGGCGCATGCCCACGCCGCCAACCAGCCGGTCGAGGATGCCCCGCACCTGCCAGGCCCAGTCGAAGGCGGGCCAGCCCGCTTTGCCGCCCACGGCGAGGACGGCGCGAAAGACGGCCGCCGCCGGCGCGTTCACCGCCTGCTCGCGGCGCTCGATAAACATCCCCTGCTCCAGCTTGAAGAAGGCCGGGTTGCCGGCCTGGCTGCTGCTCAGCGCGTCGCTCCAGATCGACTCCACGTCACCCTCGCGGATGCGCGCCAGCGCCCGGCGCACGGCCGTGCGGTAGTCCGCGGGCTCGATTTCGGGGAACAGCTCGCGGGCCGACGGATTGCGCACGACCACCTCGGAGCGCAACCCTTCGATGAGCGGCCGGGCGATGGTTGACGGAACAGGCGTCACCCAATGTACCCAGTAGGATGACAGGCGCGGCGTCAGTACGGGCACGTGGATGAGCCACCGCCGCAGCCGCCGCTCGGCGGCGTACTGATTCATCATGTCGGCGTAGGTCAGCACGTCGGCCCCGCCGATCTCGATAATGCGCCCCGCGCTCTCCGGAGTCTCCAGCGCGGCCAGTAAATAGGCCAGCAAGTCAGCGATACCAATGGGCTGGATGCGCGTCTTGGCCCACTTGGGCACGATCATCATCGGCAGCCGCTCGGTCAGGTCGCGCACCATCTCGAAGGAGATGCTGCCCGCGCCGACGATGACCGCCGCGCGGAACTCGGTCACCGGCACGCCCGCCTCGCGCAGGGCCGCGCCGGTGGCCTGGCGCGAACGCAGATGCTCCGACAGGTCTTCGTCCGTCTCATCGCCCAGACCGCTCAGATAGATGATACGGCCGACGCCCGCCGTCCGCGCCGCCGCGCCGAAATTGCGCGCCGCCACGAGGTCGCGGTCGTGGAAATCACCGCTGCCGCCCATGCTGTGGATTAGGTAATAGGCCGTCGCCACGTTCTCCAGCGCGGCGGGCAGCGTTTGCGGCTTCAGCACATCGCCGGTGCACACCTCGACCTGATCGACCCACGCGCGGCCGCCCAGCCGGGTGGGATCGCGCACCAGCAGGCGCACGGGATAGCCCGCCGCCAGCAGGCGCGGGACCAGCCGCGCGCCAATGTAGCCGGTCGCGCCGGTGACGAGGATGCGGTTCTGGTCACTCATGGGACGTTCGGGGCCGCGCATCGGGGCCGGGCGTGATCGTAGTCGCCTGCAGTGGCCGGACGTAGCCCAACCACAGAATGCCCGCCGCCGCCAGCCCGGCAGCGGGCAGACTGTACTGCCACGGTACATCCGCCACCCCCTCCGACAATCCCGCGAAAGCCACGGCCGCGCCCACGGCCAGACCACTGAGCAAGGCCACCGACACCGCCTGCAAGAAGCCGAAACTGCGCCACTTGAACGCCGCCGGGAGGGTCTCGTTGCGCCAGCGGAAGTAGGCTGCCAGCGACGGGTCGTCGGCGATGAGCCGCTCCTTGATCTGGTTCATGGCCCGCGCGCTCTCCAGCCACGCCTGCCGCAGCCGCACCAGTTGCACAGTGGTGATCAGTCCCAGCACAGCTAGTAGGCTGAAGATGACGACGAACGTCAGATAGATATCTTTCAGCCCGTCCAGATCGGCCTCGAGCTGCGTCGATAGCAAGGCGGCGATCAGCGTGGCAAAGGTGACGAAGAAGTATTGCCAGGCCCGCGCCCGGTCTTCGTTGGCCTGGAAGGCGGTCTGGGCGATGTAGCCGTACTCGGCGACGACGATGCTGCGGGCCAGCTCGTCGTCCGGTTCGGGTGAGCGCGACGGGATAAACATGAATTTCCTCGGCCCAGTCTTACTGATCTAGTGATGCGGATACGTTAGCACGCGCGTGGGGCGAATCTTCAGGATGATGCGCTCTTCCTTGGCGGCCCGTTCGGCAGGCGCGAAGTCGCCGTAGTAGCTTTCCGCCCCGGCATAGAGCTTGGCGTGAGCGTTGATGTTGGCGTTGCCCTCGTCGGGGACGATCATCTCGACAAATCCGCGCACGTCGACCCAGCGGTAAGGGTCGTTGGGGTCCATGGCCGTCAGGGCAACTTTGGGGTTCCGGCGCACGTTCTCGTCCTTGCGGCGGCCGGCGACTGTGTTCACCAACACGTGTTCGCCGTCCCACGAGCACCAGACGATGGTGTTCTCCGGCTGGCCGTCGTCGGCAATCGTGGTGAAGACGACATAGATGGGGCCGGTGAGCAGGTCGAGGTGAGACGGGGGAATGGTGGTTTCATCATGATTGGACATATGGTTACTCCTTGGAACAATTTTGATTTGTCTAGACTATAGCAACTCCACCACCAATTGTCAGATGGTGTAACGCCGGATTCTTATCCGGCGGTCGAAAACGAGCGGGGCTGCGGAGCCGGTTAAGAAACCGGTGCTACGAGAGCGATCAATTGCTGAAAACCCTGGGGCCAGAAACAGCTTCCTTGCGCCTAAGGCCCACTTATGATACTTTTTGCGCCGACGTGATCCCGTTGACACGCCGATGAGCCAATTAACACCCTTACTTACCGTCGACCACGTTTCTCTCTCTTTTGGGGGCAACGCAGCCCTCTCTGAGGTTAGCTTCGACGTGCGCCCCGGAGAAATCCGCGCGATTATCGGCCCCAACGGCGCGGGCAAGACCTCCATCCTCAACTGCATCAGCGGCTTCTACCGGCCACAACACGGCCGCATCTTGCTGCGCGGCACAACCGACCTGACCCAAACCACCACTAACCAGATCGCCGGGCTGGGCCTGGCCCGCACGTTCCAGAACATCGCCCTCTACACCGGCCTCAGCACGCTCGACAACCTCATGGCCGCGCGCCACATCCACATGAAGCAAAGCATGATGCAGAGCATGCTCTATTGGGGGCCGGCCCGCCGCGAAGAAGTGGCCCATCGCCAGGTCGTGGAGGATATCATCGACTTCCTGGAGATCGCCCACATCCGCAAGGCCGTCGTTGGCGCGCTGCCCTATGGCCTGCGCAAGCGCGTCGAGCTGGGCCGCGCTTTGGCGATGGAACCGGAGCTGCTGCTGCTGGACGAACCGATGGCCGGCATGAACCTCGAAGAGAAAGAGGACATGGCCCGCTTCATTCTCGACATCTACGAGCGCCGCGGCGTCACCATCGTGCTCATCGAGCACGACATGGGACTGGTCATGGACATCTCCGACCGCGTGGTGGTGCTCGACTTCGGCCGCAAGATCGCCGACGGCCCGCCCGACGACATCAAGCGCAACCCGGCCGTCATTCAGGCCTATTTGGGAGAAGCGTGAAATCAATGACGAATGACGAATGACGAGTGACGAACCTGCTCCAAACTCATCATTCGTCATTCGTCATTTGTAACTCGATATCTATGGAAGCATCCGCCCAAACTGTTCCGCAGTACTTCCTGCATCAGGTGCAGACCCAACCGCCCGGCAAAGTGGCCGCGCGGCAGAAGGAGTTCGGCATCTGGCGCGAATTCACCTGGGCCGACTCCTATGAGCAAGTGCGCGACTTCGCCATGGGCTTGCTGGCCCTGGGCGTGCAGCGCGACGACAAAATCTGCACTGTCGGCGATAATGACCGCCAATACCTGTGGGCCTACCTCGGCCTGCAAGCGGTCGGTGCGGCCCAGGTTGGCCTGTTCACCGACGCCACCCCGTCCGAAATGGCCTACGTCATCGACCACAGCGACGCCACCTTCGTGCTGGCCAAAGACCAGGAGCAGTGCGACAAGCTGCTGGAAATCCGCGCCGGCATCCCTAACGTCCGCAAGGTCATCTATTGGGACGACCGCGGCCTTTGGAACGTCGATGATCCCTGGCTGATGCCCTTCGAGGATGTGCAGGCGCTCGGCCGCGAGATTGTCGAGCGCGAGCCGGGCCGCTTCGAGACCGAAGTCGCCCTTGGCCAGGCCGACGACATCGCCATGCTGTGCTATACGTCCGGCACCACCGGCCTGCCCAAGGGCGTCATGCTCAGCCACGGCAACATCCTGAGCACTATCAAGCTCTACGACGACGTCGACCCGCGCCGCGACACCGACAACCACGTCAGCTTCCTGCCCCTGGGCTGGATCGCCGAGCCGATCCTGGGCTTCGCTGCCCACGTCTATGCCGGGGTCATTATCAATTTTCCCGAAGAACCGGAGACCGTGCGGCAGAACATCCGCGAGATCGCCCCGGACATGCTCTTCTACAACGCCCGGCTGTGGGATTCGCTGGTCGGCATGGTGCAGGTGCGCATGAACGATGCCACCTGGCTCAACCGCGCCCTCTACCGGCGCTTTCTGCCCGTCGGCTACCGCATGGCCGATGCCAAATTCAGCGGGCAAGCGGCCGGGCCGGGCTTGCGGGTGGCCTACGCCGTGGGCGACCGGCTGGTATTCGCTCCCCTGCGCGATCAACTCGGCCTGTCGCGCATACGCGCCGCCTACACCGCCGGGTCGTCGCTCAGCCCCGACGCCATGCGCTTCTTCCATGCCCTGGGTGTCAATCTGAAGCAAATCTACGGCTCCACCGAGATGGCCGGCGGGGCCACCGTCCATCGCGACAACGACATCAAGTTCGCCAGCGTCGGCCCGCCCGCGCCGGGGGTCGAGCTGCGCATCGCCGCCGACGGCGAGATCCAGATCGCCGGGCCGATGGTGATGCGCGGCTACTACAAGGACCCGGCCAATACGGCTAAGGACATCATCGACGATGACGGCCGGCGCTGGTTCCGCTCCGGCGACGCCGGCTACATCGACGACGACGGCCATCTCATCTACCTTGACCGCGTCAAGGACATGCTAACCCTGGCCGGCGGCGAGCGTTTTTCGCCCCAATTCATCGAGGGGCGGCTCAAGTTCAGTCCCTACGTGCGCGACGTGATGGCCGTGGGCGGCGAAAACCGCGAATTCGTCACGGCGCTGGTCATCATCGACTTCGAGAACGTCGGCCAGTGGGCCGAGAAGCAGCGTATCCCCTACACGACCTTCGTCGATTTGTCGCAACGGCCACAGGTCTATGACCTGGTGCGCCAAACCGTGGAAGAAGTCAACGAATCATTACCGGCGGCGGCCCGCGTGCGCCGCTTCGTGCTGATGCACAAGGAGTTTGACGCCGACGAAGCCGAGATGACTCGCACCCGCAAGTTGAAGCGCAACGTCCTGTTCGAGCGCTATGAGCGCATCATTGACGGCATGTACGCCGGCGAGGACCTAATCCAGGTGCGCGCTCCCGTCCGCTATCAGGACGGCGGCGAGGGGTTTATCGAGACGGCGATTCGCGTGATGCAACTGGATGAAGAGGGTAGTAAGACAGCGAAACAGTTAGCAACCACTGACCTACTGACCCACTGACTACTGGACAACTAACACATGAACTGGCAACTCGTCCCCCAGCAATTCGCCACCGGCCTGCTCAACGGCGGCATCATCGCCATCATTGCCCTGGGCATCGTCCTCATCTACCGCTCGTCGGAGGTATTCAACTTCTCCCACGGCCAACTAGTCATGCTTGGCGCGTTCGTGACGTGGTGGTTTGCCGGGGGCGAGGAGACCGGCAACGAGCTGTTTAATCTGCCGCTCTGGGGGGCCATTCCCCTGGCCGTGCTGGCGATGGCCGGGCTGGGATTGCTGATCGAGCGGCTGGCGCTGCGGCCAATGACCGGCCAGCCGCTGCTGGCGATCGTGCTCATGACCCTGGGCCTGGCCCAATTTCTGGAAGGCTCGGCGGCCATCGTCTTCGGCATCCAGCCCAAGAACAACTTCCCCGCTCCCTTCTCGCCCAGCGACGTCATCACCATCCCATTTCCGGGGGCCTTCAACGACGCGATCATCATCAAGCAGGCGCTTCTGGCCACGGCCATTGTAGCCGTGGTGGCGGCCGTCATCTTCATGCTGTTCTTCCAATATACACGTATCGGCCTGGCCATGCGGGCTACGTCGGAAGACCACGAGCTGGCCCGCGGCGTCGGCATCAACGTGCCGCGCGTCTTCGGCCTGTCGTGGGCCATCGCCGGGATCATCGCCACCATCGGCGGCGTCCTGTTGGCAACCGTGACCGGCGTCAACCTGAGTTTGGCGACGGTAGCCCTGGTCGCCTTTCCGGCCATCCTGCTGGGCGGGCTGGAGTCGTTTTCCGGGGCCATCGTCGGCGGGCTGCTCGTCGGCCTGGCCCAGGCACTGGTGCAGGCTTCTTCGGTACAGGTCGTGCGCGGCACGTCGGAGATCGCGCCCTACATCCTGTTGCTCATCGTCCTGATCATCAGGCCCGAAGGGCTGTTCGGCGAGAAGCGTATCGAGAGAGTATGATGGGGAAGGTAATACACAGATTTTACCGATTTTCCGGATGGCGTCACGGTCGTTTCGAGGTTCTCTGGCCCCATCAATCGGCCGGGCGGGCGCTTGACCCGTCTGATGATCTGGCTAATCGGCCGAACCTGTGGATAATCCCTCCTCCGGCAGTTATAGAGGAAAGGAACCGTTCATGACCGCATTGCGCCCGGCGGGTGATTTTGATCGCACCTACGAACAGGACATGTCCGTCATCCGGCGGCCGTGGCAATGGGTGGCGCTGGCGGTTGTCTTGCTGCTCGCCCTCACCGCGCCGCGCTGGGGCAGTGCCTACCTCGTCTCCACCGCTAACCACATCTTCTACACCATCATCGCCGTCCAGGGCCTAAACGTCCTCGTCGGTTATACCGGCCAAATCTCGCTGGGGCAGGCGGCTTTCATGCTCGTCGGCGGCTACACGTCGGCTCTGGTCACCACCCACCTTGGCCTGCCGTTTCCCCTGGCCGTTCTCGTCGCCGGGCTGAGCACCGGGCTGGTGGGCCTGCTGTTCGGCCTGCCTTCGCTGCGTGTCAAGGGCTTCTATCTGGCGATGGCGACGCTGGCCGCCCAATTCATCATCCCCTGGGTCAGCCGCCACCTCTACCCCGATTTGCTGGGCGGCACGTCGGGCCGCATCACCGCCCCGGTGCCGGTCATCTTCGGCATCTCGTTCGGCGAGGTCAACAACTACTTCTACCTTTCCCTGATCACCCTGATCCTGACGACCATCCTGATGCTCAACATCAGCCGGTCGCGCCTGGGCCGCGCCTTCGTCTCCCTGCGCGACAACGACCTGGCCGCCGAATTGCTGGGCGTCAATCTGTTCGGCTACAAGCTGCGTGCATTTTTCATCGCCTCGTTCCTGGCCGGCGTGGCCGGAGCGCTGAAAGCCCACAGCCAGCGCGGCGTGGGCACGGAGTTCGGCTACGGGCTGGAGGAATCGATTATCATGCTGGGCATGCTGGTCATCGGCGGGTTGGGCACCAACCTGGGGCCATTTTTGGGTGTCACGGCCGTCATCCTGCTGGAAGATCTGGCCGGTGTCACCGGCCAGCGCATGGCCCAGCTTTTCCCGTCGCAGGCGGCTCGTTTCCTGACATCGTTCCGGCCGATTTTCTTCGGCCTGATCCTGATGCTGTTCCTGATTTTCGAACCGCGCGGCCTGGCCCACCGCTGGCAGACGATCAAGTCGGCCTGGCGGCTGCGGCCGTTCTCGCGCTAGCCGCCGCCCACCGGCCGGCGGCCAAATCCGCAACGAAGGAGGTGAATCTATCGAACGGGTGTCTCGTCATCGATCCATGGTATATCGGATACTTGCAAGGAGAAAACCAGGAGAAAATGAGATGAAGAAGATTTTGATTGTTTCACTGCTATTGATTATGGCGCTGGGGGTGGCGGCCTGTGGCACCTCGCCCCAGGTCGATCAACTGGCCCCCACGCTGCAGGCGGCGGCCGAGCAACTCGCGCCGACCGTTCAGGCCGCGGTGGAGGAAGTTGCCCCCACCCTACAGGCCGCGGCCACCGATCTCGCGCCAACCGTCAACGCGGCTGTCGAGTCCGGCGCGGCCACCTTGGAAGCGGCGGCCACGTCCATCGCCGATACCCCCGAACCGGCCGAGGAGCCGACGGCCGAGCCGGCCGAAGGCGAGATGGCGGAAGAAGCGTGCAACGAAACCTATGAGGGCGAGACGATCATCGTCCACCAGGCCGCCGGCCTTACCGGCCCGCTAGCCCAGATTCTGGGTGACGGCTTCATCAATGGCTCGCAGGCCGCTGTTGACCGTATCAACGCCGCCGGCGGCGTCTGCGGTGTCATGCTGGAGATCGAACTGGAAGATTCCCAATATGATCCAGAGCAGGAAGTGGCGATCTATGAGCGTTATCGCGCCGAAGACCCGCCGCCGCTGTTCCACCTGTCCTATGGCAGTGGCGCGGCCATCGTGCTGAAGGATCGCGTCATCGAAGACAAGGTTCCCCACATCACCGCCGGCCTGAATGACGAGGCCTTCTATATTCCCCGCAACGGCTATACCTTTGGCACCGGCCCGATCTATTCGGACCAGTTCGCTGGGTTCGTGGGCTGGCTGCAAGACAACTGGGACGAAGTGAAACCAGAAGGCGCGGGCGATGATATTGTCGTCGGCGTCATCGGCTGGGCCAACGCCTTTGGCGCGGGGGCGACGACGCCCGCCGCTCTGGAATATCTCGAAGGGCGCGGTATCACCGTGCTGCCGCTGGAGTCGCAGGAAGTGTTGCCCACGGCCGACGTCACCGGCCAGCTACAAAACCTGTTGGCCAACGGGGCCAACGTCATCTGGGCGCAGTCGCTGTCCTTTGGCCCGGCCCAGGTCATCGGCACGTTGCAAGCCCTGGGCGCGTGGGATTCGGTCATCGCCAGCGGCGTCAACTGGAGCATGAACACCGACGTGGTCAATATCCTGGGCGAGAACGCGGCCCTGATGGACGGCTACTACGGCGTCATGCCCAGCTACTGGTGGAACGACACCGATAACCCCGGCGTGCAAATGGCGACCGAGGACTTCGAGGCCGCTGGGCTACCGGACGCCAAGAAGGATGTCGGCTACTTGCTCAGCTACGGCCAGATGTTCGGCGTCGCCAACATCCTGCGCCACGCCATGAACATGGTCGGCTTCGATGGCCTGACCGGTGAAGCCGTCTTTGACGCCATGCAGGACATGGGCACCATCGACGCCGGCGGTATGGCGACGATGAACGCCGCGGGCGAAGACCGCGCCCCGCGCGAGGCCCAGATTCGGCAGGCGCAGTTCGAGGACGGCGCGATTGAGTTCGTGGTGATCGAGGACTTCTTCGAACTTCCCGACACCCGCCCGCCCGTGCCGTAGCGGAGTTTATTCGCAGATTTCGCAGATTTCCAGACTTTAATCTGCGAAATCTGCGTCATCTGCGGATTATCTTTCTTATGCTCAAGGTCAATAACATCGAGGTCGTCTACAACGACGTGATCCTGGTCTTGCGCGGCGTCACGCTGGAGGTCGGCACAGGGCAGATCGTCGCCCTGCTGGGGGCCAACGGCGCGGGCAAGTCGACGACGCTCAAGGCTATCTCTGGCCTGCTCCACACCCAGCAGGGCGAGGTAACGCGCGGCAACGTCGACTTCGACGGCGAGCGCGTCGACCGGATGTATCCTGAAGATATCGTGCAGCGCGGCGTCGTCCAGGTTCACGAGGGACGGCCGCTGTTCGAGCACCTGACCGTCGACGAGAACTTGCGTGCCGGGGCGCTCTTTCGCGGCACGTCCGGCCCGGCCCTGCGTGACGACCTCGACCGCGTCTATAGTTACTTCCCGCGCCTGCAGGAGTTCCGCAAGCGCACCAGCGGCTATCTCTCCGGCGGCGAGCAACAAATGGTGGTCATCGGCCGCGCGCTCATGGCCCGGCCACGCCTGATGCTGCTCGACGAGCCGTCGCTGGGTCTGGCCCCACTGCTGGTGCAGGACATCTTCGAGATCATCCGGCGTATCAATCAGGACGAGGGCGTGTCCATCTTGCTGGTGGAGCAAAATGCCCACGTCGCCCTGCAAACAGCCGACTACGCTTACGTGATGGAAAATGGCCGCATCGTCCTCGACGGCCCGGCCGCCGGCCTGGCCCAAAACGCGGATATCAAAGAGTTCTATCTGGGCCTGACCCAACTGGGAGAGCGCAAGAGCTACCGCGACGTGAAGCACTATAAGCGGCGCAAGCGATGGCTGGGTTAAGGATAAAGGATGAAGGATGGAGGGTTCGGGGGAGCGGATTCGGGCGTTTGCGGTCAGGATTATTCGGTTGTATGGGGCGCTGCCGAAGAGTACCGAGGCACAGGTATCGGGAGGCAGATGTTGCGGTCGGGTACTTTGGTGGGGGCGCAATACCGCGAGGCCAAGCGCGCCCGCTCCGACGCGGAGTTCATCAGCAAGCTGGAAGGAGGGCTTCAGGAATTGGAAAAGACGCGCTACTGGATGGAATTGCTGGGCGATGCGGCAATAATGGACTGGAGCAAACCAGCGTCGCTCGACGAAGAGGCCGATGCTCTAACCCGCATACTCGTCACCATCGTTAAACAACGAAAACAAGTCAAAGGATAGAGGATGAATTTTTATCCCTCATCCTTCATCTTTCATCCTTAAAACCATGGACGACCGCAAACTACAAACTATCATTCAACACGCCTACGCCAACTCGCCGGCGTTTCGGGCGCGGCTCGATGGGGCCGGGGTCAAGCCGGGGGATGTGCGCTCGGTCGCTGATCTGACGGCCGTGCCCGTGTTCACCAAGGACGACGCCGTGGCGCTGCAACAGGCCGACCCGCCTTTCGGCGGGATGCTGGCCGCGCCGCTGTCGGCCGTCAGCCACATCTTCTTCTCCCCCGGCCCGCTCTATGAGCCGGGGCCGGCGGAGGACGACGCGGCCTGGGATGTGGCCGTCAAGCTGTTGCGCGAGGTGGGCTTCGGCGCGGGCGATATTATCCTCAACAGCCTGTCCTACCATCTCGTGCCCGCCGGCTACCTGTTCGACGGCGCGTTCGCCCGGCTGGGGGCGACGGTCATCCCCGCCGGCACCGGCCCGGCCGACCTGCAATTGCAGATGGCCCGCGACCTGGCCGCCACGGGCTTTGTGGGCACGCCCAGCTTCCTGTTGAGTCTGATGCAAAAGGCCGAGGAGCAGGGCATCAGCCTGTCGCTGCGGCGGGCTGTGACCACGGCCGAGCCGCTGCCGCCCGTCCTGCGCCAGACGCTCGTCGGTTCATACGGACTGGAGGTCATCAATACCTACGCCACCGCCGAACTGGGCGTGCTGGCCGTCAACAGCGGCGAGGGGATGGCGATGCGCCTGCTGCCGGAGCCGCTCATCCAGGTCGTCGATCCCGACAGCGGCGCGCTCGTCGGCCCCGGCGAGACGGGCGAGGTGGTCGTCACCAACACCAACCGTTTCTACCCGCTCATCCGCTTCGGCACGGGCGATCTGGCGATGAACGTCGATCCCCGGCCGGGCGAGAGCCGGCAAGAGGAACGGGCGATTATCCTCGTTGGCCGGCGCGGCGAAGCGATCAAGGTGCGCGGCATGTTCCTCCACCCCAACCAGTTGCGCTTCGCCGCCGCCCAGGTGCCCGGCGTGCGGGCGACGCAGGCGGTTATCACCCGGCCGGATGGAGCGCGCGATCATCTGGCGCTGCGGGTGGAGATGGTGGAGGGGGCGGATGAGGCAGCCGTGGTGCAGGGGTTGAAGGCGGCCGTGCAGGGGGTTTGTCGGGTGAGAGTGGATGAGGTAGGGTTTGAAGAGGTAGCCGCTGAACAACCGGTGGTTGTTGACGAACGAGTGTGGGCCTGATGCTATAATCGCAATCGTGTTCGTAATCGAAGATCGATTATGATGACATGGCCGCCATCTTGTCGGTCGACAGCCACTTCGATTTGAGCGGGCCGAAACGGAGCTCGCCCCACCGCTTGCTGGTGAGTTTGCGGTAAAAACCAAGAAGGCGCTGACTAGCTCAGCGCCCTCTTTCACGCAATTCTGTAGACCATTTAGGCGGTCTTGATCTCGATCCGCTTCGGCTTCACTTCCTCGGCCTTGGGCACGGTCAGGGTCAGGACGCCGTTCTCGTAGGCGGCTTCGATCTCGTTGGCATTAACCGGGACGGGGAAGCGCAGGCTGCGGCTGAAGCTGCCGAAGCGACGCTCGCGGATGTGGTAGGTCTCTTCCTCGATGTCATCGTCTTCTCGAACTTCGCCCTGAACGGTCAGGACGTTATCTTCCAACGTGACGTTTAAGTCTTCAGGATTGATGCCCGGCAAAGAGGCCTTGACAATAAAGGCGTCACCCTTCTCGGCTACGTCGAGGGCCAAGCTCCAACTGCCGACAACGTCATTGGTGCGCATCGGCATGCCCCAGCGGGCGCGATAGCGCGGCGATTCAAAAACGCGGTCAAATTCGTTAAACAAATCGGATGCTTCGCGCATCGGGTTCCAGCGCACTAGTGTAGACATGGTTAACCTCCGGATTGTGTGTTGAATATATGTTGCTTGATAGTCGTGGATTTTTGAACGCCCCCTAGGGGCTAACTATCTCTTATTTTGTAAGGCTAATATATGAAACAAATAATACGAACGTAAGAGATTTATTGGAATGACTCAGTGCTAAAGACCTTTGTATTCATCACTGGCTGATGGTCACGAATTCCGCGCCCGCGGTCTGCAGCCGTTGGTCGGTGGCGGGGTCGTAGAGGCCGACGTGGAGCATCAGCGGCCCGGCAGGCAGCTCGGCCGGCAGGCTGAGCGTGTGCATGTCGGTGACATATTCGCCCGGCTGCCAGCCGGTCGTCGGCCGCGACCAATCGGCCGGGACACCGTCGGATTGCGCCAGGATGTTGCCTGCCTCGTCGACGAGGTGGACGAAGACGTGGTAGCCAGTGGCCGTCTCCGCCTCGGCGCGCCAGACGAGGACGAGAGAGCACGGGGAAGAGGGTGAAAGGGAGCAGGGGGGCGAAGGAGGATCGGTCAGGCCAACCAGGGTCGCGACAACTGTTCCATCGGTCGCCCTAAAGGGCGCATCAAGTTTCAACGCCAATTGAGGCTTGCTGAAAACCCGCTCCGGCGCGGACACGGCTATTTGCCCCAACGGAAAATTCTCAACGTAGAAACGATAGACGCCGCTCGGCAACCCGGCCGGTAGCTGAACCACGTGCTGGCCGCGCAGATGCCCATGCGCCGGCCAGCCTTTCGGCGGCAGGCCCTCGCGCACGGCCGGCAGCGACCACGCGGCCACCTCTGCCCCGGCCTCATCCACCAGCCGCAGGGCGAATTGTTCGCACAACGCACGGTCGGCGCACTCCCAGAAGAGTGTCAGCAGAACGGAGTCGCCCGCCGTCGCCTCGGCCCGATCCTGATTGTAACCGAGCAAGCGCAGTCCCGAAGCCGGGAAATCGTATTCGACCGGATATTGCGGTGCAAAGGTTGGCGGCGTGTCGGGGTTGGCGATCTCGATTTGGCCGATGACCGCCGTCGGTCCGACAGCCTGACCAGAGGCCGTGTCGACCAGCGTTACCGGGGCCAGCGTGGCCTTGTCGAACAGCGTCACGACAACGTCGTAGAAGCCGGGCGGTGTGCCGCTGAGCGTGCGCACCTCGCGGCTGTCCCAGCCCCACTCGCCGGGCGACCAGAGGCGGGTGGGCGGCGCGTCCTCGAAGACCCGCGGCCGTTCCGTGCCTTTCTCGCTCCAGGCCAGTCCGCCCGGCCCGATGAGCGTGATCTCGGACTGGTAATCGACCGCGGGCGGGGCAACGGCCGTCCAGGCCAGGTCGATGTCGAACGTTTCCCCGGCAGGCACGCGGTCGCGGCTCAGGTTGAAGCCGTTCAGCGCCAACTCACCGCCTTGCAAGGAGCTAGCCTGGGCCACCGGCGGCGCGGCCGGCCGGCGAAGCGGCGACTCATGGTTGTCCACGTAGACCTTGACACCCAGCAACCCCACGACGAGCAACCCTAATATCACCCATTCGCTGCGCCGCAACGGCATCAATGAGGGGCGAGGGGCCGCCGTCCGTCGGCTGTCGTCCACCGTCCACCGCTTTGCCCCCACCGCCACGACTATCACCCCCACCGCCGACAACATACTCAGCCCCACCAGCGCCAGCCGCAAAGGCGTCGCGCCCCAATTGACGCGGATATCGTGCGTCCCGGCGGGCACGTCGAAGGTAATTAGCCCCGTGGGGTCTTCGGGGGCAATGGGTACACGTTCGCCGTCGACGCGGGCCGACCAGCCGGGGAAGGCAAAGCTCAGGTAGCGGGCGATGAACGGCTCCGGCGAATCGACGGTCAACGTCACGCCGAAGCGCTCATAGACGACGTCGCTCAGCGACGCCCCCGCGGGCAGGGCCGTGGCATCGAAGCGTTGCGGCGTGCGCCCGGCGGCGAAGTCGGCTTCCAGCGGCGAGCCGGTCGGCCGCTGGCGCACCGTGCGCGGGAAGTAGCTGCCTTCCGGGTCGACGCCGACCAGTCCAGTGATGCGTTCATAAGCGTGGACGGTCAGGATTGTCGGGAACGGCTCTTCCTCGCAAAAGCGCGGGTAGAGGTTGGGGATGGCTTCGATGATCAGCAGCGCGACGGCGGCGGCGAGCAGGACGGTTGACAACAGGCGGCGACCCGGCACCGGCGCGGCCGCTCGGCTGTAGGCAAAGGGCACGCCCGCCAGAAACGCCACCGGCAGCGCAGCGCGGCCGACGAAGCGCCACGGGAACTGGACGAAGTCGATGAGCGGCAGGGCTTCCCACAGGGGGCGGGAGAAGGGCAGCGCCATGAGCAGAAAGACGGCCGCGCCGGCGGCCATGAGGATGAGGTGCAGCCGTTGCTCGCGGGCGCGGCTGCCTTTGCCCCGAATCCACACCAGCCCGGTCAGCCCCAGCGCCGCCAGGGCCAACGGCACCCAACCCAGCCGAAACAGCAGCGGTGGGTTAACCAGGGCCGGGTCTTCGGGGGCGACCGGCCCCAGGATTTCGCCGGGCGAGGCGAAGTTATAGCGCCAGTCGTTGTTGCGTGTCGTCGTCGACATCTCCAGCGTCACCTCGTCCATCTCCAGCAGCGCCCCACCGGTGTAGAAAAAGGCCAGGCCCAGACCGAGGGCGAGGAGGGCGAGGAGGCGGAAAATGCGACGAGTGACGAGCGACGAGTGACGAGTGACAACCGGAGCGGATGGTTTGTCGTCGGAGGTTGGTGATCTGTCGTCGGTTGTCCGCTCGCGGTCGAGCAGGGCCAGGGCGGCCAGATAGACCAGCAATGTCGGCGCGAAGAGGAAGGTGGAGATGTTGTGGCTGATCGACAGAAGGGCCAGGCCCAGCACCCCGGCCGCGAACGCGCGCGTGGAGCCGAACAGTACCCAACGCCGTCCGACCCACAGCAGGAACGGAAAGAGCGGCAGGGCCAGGGATTCCGGCGCGTTGCCGCGAATGAGGGCGTCGACCAGCACGTAGGGGGCGGCCATGTAGGCTACGGCCGACACGAGCGCCGCGCGTGGCCCAAACAGGTCACGCACCCACAGGAACATGAACGCGCCGCACAGCAGAATGGTCGCCGCGTAGAACAGGTTCGACGCCGCGGGCAGCGGCAGCCCGGCCAGAAAGGGGAGCAGGACGGTGTAGAGCGGTGCGGCCTCGCGATAGACGAAGAACGGATAGCCATAGCCGAAGGCCAGATCGGGCAGCCAGCGTGTCAGGTGGATGCCGTTGTTCCAGGCGTGGGCCATGGCTGCCACGCGGTGGTAGTGGAGATGGCCGTCGTGGGTGCAGGCAACCGACGACCAGCGCAGCAGGGGCGTGATGAGCGGCAGTCCCAGCAGGACGGTCAGCAGGAGCCAATAGGCAGTGTGCCGGCGGCCGCCGGGGGGAGGGGGAGAGATTATATCGGATGCCACAAGGCTCCAAGTATGGCCCACCGGCGCGGACGGCGCAACGCCCGTGCTCCCGGCGCTGGACGTGTGGCCCCGGTTTCTTAACCGGCTCTTTCCCATACCACTCCATGCCGGATAAGAATCCGGCGCCGTATCAGTCCCTAAAGGAACGCCCTCGACTGCTGCGGCGCTCCAGCAGCAGCGAATCCGCACAGAGCCGTGGTGGGCCAGGCGCCGCGCGCCGGCCGACGACAGCTTCGCAGGAGACGGTACAGGGGCCACGCTGGCCTCGTTCGGGAAGATGCCCGCCTGGCGATCCACAGGCCAGCCGTTTCCGACCTGTGGGGCATCCAGCGCCGTGAAGGCAAAGTGCGGCCGATGCCCTGCCCGCGCGCGGCAGCGACGTAGATGACCTCAGCTACGCCGCAATGGAGCCCGGCACGACGACACTGCACTGGCGCAGCCCAGCCGACGATCGCGTGGCGGCGACTGACAGGCTACCACGCAGCCGGCAGGCAGCGCCGTAGGCTGCCCATTTCCGGCGCGGTCGTCTCCGTTTTGTGGCGTGACCGGTGGCGATGCCTTCTTCATGGAATCGCCCACTGGCCAGCCAGTCAGCGGCGACCATAGCCGTGATTCGCGCTTTTCCGCCCGTTTGGCGGAACAGAACGGCTCTCACAGGTGGGACCCAATTGGAGAGGATGGCTCCAGGCCATGGCTATTTCTCCTCAGCGGCTGAGCCGTCAGGCAGTCGCTGGGATGGTCACAGCCTTCCGTCGACGTGGGCGGGCGTGACGATGAGGCGGAGCGATGCGCAGCGGCGTCGTCTCGCGCCAGCGTGCGTGACCAACAGGCCGCGCGCCTCTTGTGATGATCGGCAGCAGGCACGTTGGGGTCGACGCGCCGACCGGGCGCGCCGCGAAAGCGCACATGGGGCTGTCCAGCTCGACCAACCTTTGGCGCAGATACGCGCCGTTGGCGGCAGCCAAACAGGAACTCCAGTCAGGCGATGCGGTCGAAGACCACGATTCGCGGCGCGACAGACCAACGGCCACCGGCAGACGTGCTGCCGTGCTCGCCATAGCCCACGGCCGCAGCCACTTCATCAGTCATCCAGGATGGCACCGATGGGCAGGCCGTTAGCCGAAGCGGTTTCGCCAGTGTCATAATGTCGGGCGTCACCCCGGATGCTTCGTGGGCCCCTGGCATTGCCCGTGCGGCCAAGACCGCATTGTATCTCGTCGAAGATAAGAGCCGCGCCGAATTCGTCACTGGGGCGCGCAGCGCGCAGGAATACCGGCGCGGCGGTGTCGTTTTGCCGCCCTCGCCACAGGACGGCTCGACGACGACAGCGCACGTTGCCGGGCCGATGACGGTGCGCGCCACTGACCAAATCGTTGAACAGCGCGAAGCAGGCGCCGGGCACCAGCAGCGCAAGCAGTTCTGCGGCAGGCCGCCTTAGGTGATCAAACCGCGCGCCCAGCGTGCGCCCGTGAAACTGCTGCTGAAGGCGACGATCTCGTGCTTGTCATCGTCAGAGCGTTGTCAGGCGCGTCGACAGAGCGAACTTGAGCGCGCCTTCCCGATGGCCTCAACTGGGTTAGTAAAGACGCGGTCGGCGAAGGAGCAGTGACCAGACGTCGCGCCAGTTCGACTTGCGGCGCGGTGTAATAAGTGCTCACGTGGGTCAGCGTTCGCGCGCCTGCTCGGCGACGGCCGCAGGCCACGATCCGGAGTCGCATGCTAGCGCAGTCACGGCGATGCCGACATGTGAAGTCCAGATAGCGGCGGCCGTCGCTGTCATGGGAATACACTCCCTCGCCGCGGGCCGCACCATCAGCCCGCTTATAGGTTTGCATCATATACCGAGCCTCGTCATCGACTGATCGTTTGCTTGTCCATGCACTCTCTCCCAAATGATTTGCTCTGCGACCACTCTTCACTGTCCTCCTAAGCGCCGTTCCCCACCCGAGCCAAGCCCCGCCAGGTTGACGATTCGCACCTGGGGCACGCGCGACCGACGGCATCCAGCTATCCGCACGCGGATCCGCCCGCCGGTGACGACGCCGCTCCCGATAAGGCGCTCGAGCGCAGGGCAGCGTCAGGCTGGGGCAAGACGTCGCCGTCCAGCAACACATAAAGGCGTTGGAGACGAAATCAAGCACCGTGGCCGACAGCGCCTGGGCGATGGCGCTGCCTCGTCGGCATTGACGTTATAGGTCTGCCCCATCCTGGCCCAGCGAGATGGGTGAGATGATGGGGATGATGCCTAACCTGGCGAAATGGGCCAAAAAATCGGTTCGCACGTCGACGACTTCGCCGACCAGACCCAGGTCGACCGTGGGGTGCTGCTTCCGGCGGCAGCGCAACAGCCCGCCATCGACGCCACTGAAGCCGACTGCGTCCAGCCCGGCGGCCAGGAAAGCCCGCACGATGGCCTTGTTGGTGTGGCCCGACAGCACCATCTGGGCCACGGCCAGCGACTCGGCATCAGTGACGCGCAAACCGTCGATCTTGATCGGTTCGATGCCCAACCGCGCTTGCAGCGCGGCGATCTCCTGGCCGCCGCCATGGACGACGATGAGCGGTTGGCCGGTGGTCGCCGCCAATCCCGAGATTTGCCGCGCCAGTTCTTCCAGGAAACCCGGCGTATTCATCTCATTGCCGCCGATTTTTACGATGCGGATCATGGGGTTGCTCTCCGAGACCTCTGCGGCCTGTCGTTAAATCAGGCCACTCGTTTCCGGGCAGCCGAACATGACATTCATATTCTGCACGGCCTGCCCGGCCGCGCCCTTGATCAGATTGTCGATGGCCGCGGTCAGGATGAGGGTGCGGCCGGTCAGCGTCAGGGCGATGGCGCAGCGGTTGGTGTGGTTGACGTGGGCCAGCGAAGCCAGTTGCCCGGCCGGCAGCACGTCGACGAACGGCTCATCATCGTAGGCCGTGGCGTATCGGGCGCGCAAGTCGTCTTCGTCCACCTCGCCGGCGAACGTCACATAGATGGTGGAGAGGATGCCGCGCGGCACAGGCAGCAAATGGGGCGAGAAGAGGAGCGGCGGGGCATCGGCTCGCCACCGGCGCAAGGCCTGCTCCATCTCCGGCAAATGGCGGTGGGCGCGGCCGATCTTGTAGGGAGCGTAATTGCCGGCCACCTGGACGAAGTGAGTGGTGGCCGTCGGCGACCGGCCCGCACCAGACACGCCGGAGGCCGAATCGGCAATAATCGGTCCGGCGATGGGCATGTCACTCAGCATCAGCGGCCGAAGGGCCAGCAATACGCTGGTGGGATAGCAGCCGGGGTTGGCGACGAGCCGCGCCCCGGGTAACTCCGCGCGGCAGACTTCGGTCAATCCATAGACGGCCTCATCCAGCAGGTGCGGCGCGGGGTGGGTGTGGGCGTACCAGGCGGCATAGGTGGCCGCGTCGCGCAGGCGGAAGTCGGCGCTCAGGTCGATGACGCGCGCGCCGGCGGCCAGGGCCTTCAGCGCCGTCTCGCCCGCGGCAGCGTGGGGCAGGCAGAGAAAGACCACGTCCACGTCGCCTAGCGGCGCATCTTCCCCGGCCACGAGGCGCAGAGCGGGCGCGGCGGGAAAGACGTCGCGCAGGGTTTGCCCGGCCTGGGATTGGGAGGTGACAAAGGCGATGCCGGCCGCGGGGTGGCGCTGGAGCAATTTCACCAGTTCCCAGCCCGTATAGCCCGTCGCGCCGTAGATGCCGGCTTTGATCATGTGCTGTCCTCGTTATAAACAAAAAAACCGCCGGACCTTGTGAGGTCTGGCGGTCGGTTCATGTGTGTCGATTTCTCTACAACTCAGGCAACCAAAAGCACCAGACCAGTGGGCTGGGGCGGGCGAGGGCGTCGCGGGAAAGCCTGAGCGCTGTCAACGAACATGGGGGGAATGATAATCATCTGAGGCGGATTGTCAATAGGCAAAAATGGATCCGCAATTTTCATGGAAATCAGTGCCCGCCAATCGGGCCCACAACACCTTGTCCGGTATCAGAACCACTTCTGTCTCAAGGGTTCCCAGGGTTTGGTATGTCCGGCCCCTCTAGCCTGACCGATGGGTTATTTGAAGCTCGGTCAACCCCCGAAACCCGAACGTCTCCGACCATGACGGCGCGGTTGCCATTCGCCATTGGGCACAGCGTTCAAAGAGCAGACGCAGGGCGATGCCGCCCTGGGCCACGGCCAAGGGCGCACCCAAACAATAGTGGATGCCGCGGCCGAAGGCCAGATGGCGGTTCGGCCGCCGGGCGATGTCCAGCCGGTCGGGGTCGGGGAAGGCCGCCGGGTCGCGGTTGGCCGAGCCGAGCAGCAGCGTGGCCGATTCGCCGCGCCGGATGAGATGGCCGCCCACGTTCACATCGGCGTAGGCGATGCGCGTGGTGGCCTGGATGGGGCTGTGGAGGCGCAGGAACTCGTCGACGGCTGCATCGGTCAGTTTGGGCCGCGCGCTCAAGAGCGCCGCCTGGGCCGGGTCCTCCTGCAGCAATAGTGCTCCGGCCGCGATGAGGTTGACCGTCGTCTCATGCCCGGCAAAGAGCAGCATGACGCACAGGGCGATCACTTCCTCCTGGCTCAAGCTCTCCTCGCCGCCGGCCGCTTGTAGCCGGGTAATCAGGTCGTCGGCCGGGCGCGCCCGGCGCGCCGCGGCGATCTCGGCCAGATAGACGCCAAATTCGCGCGCCATGCGGTTGCCCGCGGCCATCACGTCCCACGTGGGCTTGTAATCCAGCACGGCGGCGATAGTCAGCGACCATTCCTTGACGCGCTCCAAATCGCGTGGCGGGATGCCGATGAGTTCGGCGATAACGCTCAGCGTCAACGGAAAGGCATAGTCGGCGACGACGTCGAAACGGCCGCGGGGGGCGAGTCCGTCCAGCAGGTCGGCGGCGCGGGCGGCGATGCCCGGCCGCAGCGTGTCGACAACGCGGGCCGTGAAGGCGCGGTTGAGCAGCGTCCGCTGGCGGGTGTGCTCCGGCGGCTCGAGGGCCAGCGTCCAGTGGGCGTACATGTCCCAGAACGGCTCGCGCTCCGCCGGTGGCACGGGCGGAGGCAGCTCGTCGAGGGCGGGGCCGATGGCGCGGCCGAAGCGCGAATCCTTCAGCACGGCGGCCACGTCGGCGTAGCGAAACAGATACCACCAGCCGGTGTCGTGATCGCCGGGCGTGGGCGGACGGCCGCGGTACACGGGAGCTATGGCGCGAAAGCGCGCATAGACCGGGTAGGGATCGGCGCGAAAGGTGGGGTCGAATACATCAAACGTGTCCACGGAGTCAGATTTGAGCTTTTTTCCTAAGACTGCCGGCGCGGGACGAAGCGGCCCAACAGGCGACTAGGTGTCGGATCGGTCTGCTTTGTCGGTCGGCACAGCCGGGCGAATGCGGTATGTATTGGTCATGAACCACTCCCGTCCGTCGGCGGCGCACACCCAGATGCCCGGCGGGTCAGGGCGCACGACCACGGCCGGCTGCCACTCGTCCTCGCCTTGGTTAGCCAGGACGATTTCCACCTGGTCGCCGGGGGCGTATTGGTCGTAGATGCGTTGGGGCATTCGAAAGTGAAGCAGTGGATCAGCAGGTCAATATCCAGTTTCGATGGATTGATCTACTGACCCACTGAATACTGCTCTCAGCACTCGCTGTAGCCGCAGCTATTGCACTTGCGGCAGCCTTCTTCGTTGACGAGCGACGAGTTGCCGCAATCGGGGCACAGGTCGCCGACGATAGCCGTGGGGGCCGGCAGACTGGCCTGGGGCGAGCCGTGGCCGTTGCGGCCGTTGGCGTGGTGGGCCGGCGTTTCCTCGGCCGAACGGTCGAGGAATTCAGCCAGCACCTGAGCCACGCCGTCGGGCAGGGACAACACGCGCTGCGGCCCAAAGCCCAATGGCCGGCCGCCGCCAATGCCGCTGAGCTGATTGACCACTTCCTTCAGACGGTCGCGCGGCGACACGGGCGAGGCCAGGCGTAGATTGTAGCTGATGAGCCGGCCGATGGCCTCGGAAACGGCCGCCGTGTCGCTGCCCGCCTTGGCTGTCTGGATGAAGACTTCGAACGGCTGCTCGTCGCCGTTGTGGTTGATCGTGACGTAGGTGGCCCCCAGCGGCGTGCTGATGCGGCTCGTCTCGCCGTGTAACACCCGGCTACGCGGCTTCTTCGTCTCGCGCCAGATCGTGAGTTGCTCGGCTGGTTTGGCAGCCGTTGCTTCGGCTTTGGCTTTGGCTTCCTTGGTGGCGTGGGTCTCCAGCGTCACCGTCTCGCGCGAGCCGGTGACGTAGACCGTCAGGCCCTTGCAGCCCAGGTCCCAGGCCAGCATATAGGCCTCGGCCACGGCTTCGGGGGTGGCCCCGGCGGGGAAATTACACGTCTTGGAGATGCTGTTATCCACAAAGGCCTGAATGGCCGCCTGCATACGGACATGCTCCTCCGGCGTGATGTCGGACGACACGACGAAGGTGTTGCGGATGGCGGCCGGCAGTTTGTCGATGTGTTGGCAACTGCCCACACGATTGACCTCGTCGATAATCTCCTGACGGGTCGCCTCATCCAGCCCGGCGTCGAGCAGCGCGCGCTCAAACAGAGGGCTGGTGTACTGCAACTGCAAGTCCTTGCCGTTGTCGTTGACGTGGCGAACGTAGGCCAGGGCGAACACCGGCTCGCAGCCGTAGCCCTCGATGCCGGCGACGGTGGCGATGGTGCCGGTGGGGGCGACCGTGGTCTGGGCTGCGTTGCGGATGCCGTGCGTCTGGATGTCGGCCACAAGCCCGTCCCAGTCGAGCGCCGGGCGACCGTAACGCTTCTTGCTCTTCACCGCAGCCTGGGGAACCGACCACTTGAAAGCTTGTGGATCGTATATGCTGCCCTCGATAGCCAGGAAAGGGCCGCGCTCGCGGGCCAGTTCGACGCTGGTGCGCATACTGTGGTAGCGGATGAACTCGACGATGGCCCCGGCCAGCGCCTGGCCTTCCTCGCTGCCGTAGCGCACGCCGATGCGATAAAACAGATCGCCCAGCCCCATGATGCCCAGGCCGATGCGGCGGGCGTTGAGCGCGGCCACGCGCAGTTGAGGCACGGCCGGCACGTAGGCGTTGGCGGTCACGACGTTGTCGAGAAAGTGGGTCGATTCTTCGGTCGAGCGTTGCAGCAGTTGCCAGTCGATTTGGCCGTCTTCGGTCACGTGGCGGCCGAGGTTGATCGATCCCAGGCAGCAATTCTCGTAGGGGCCGAGCCACTGCTCGCCGCAGGGGTTGGTGGCTTCCAGTTCATAGAGATGAGGCACAGGGTTGGATCGGTTGGCCGCGTCGAGGAACAACACGCCCGGCTCGCCGTTGCGATGGGCATACTTGACGATTTCGTCGAAAATATCGCGCGCGCGAACAGTGCGCCACACCTGGCCGTCGCGGGGGTTGATCAGATCAAAGTCGGCGTCGTCCTTCACGGCGTGGATGAACTTATCGGTGACGCCGACGGAGATGTTGAAGTTGGTGATGGCGTATTCACTGGCCTTGCAGGAAATGAACTCGAGAATATCCGGGTGATCGACGCGCAGCACGGCCATGTTGGCCCCGCGCCGCGTGCCGCCCTGGGCAATCTCGCCGAAGGCTTGATCGTAGACGCGCAGGAAGCCGACGGGGCCGGTAGCCTTGCCGGCCGAGGATTTGACGTAGTCGTCCTTGGGCCGCAGCCGCGAGAAGGCGAAGCCGTTGCCGCCGCCCGTTTGCTGGATGAGAGCCGCGTCGCGCAGCGTCTGGAAGATGCCGGCCGGGTCTCGCCCCATGTCGTCGGCGATGGGCAGCACGAAGCAGGCGGCCAACTGTCCTAACGGCGTGCCCGCCCCGGTGAAGGTGGGGCTGTTGGGGAAGAAGCGCAGATCGGTCAGTAATCTATAGAAAGCTTCTTCGGTGGCGGCCACGTCTGCGCCGTGATCGGCTTCGACCAGCGCGATGTGATGGGCGACGCGACGGAACATCTCCTCGACGTTCTCGATCGGCTGGCCGTCGGGGCCGCGCCGCAGATACCGACGGCGCAGGACGGCCATACTGTTTTCGGGCAGCGATAAAGTGGCTTGATCGTTGAGGGGTGCAACGGCTGTGGACATGATTAACAATACCTCCTCGCGTTATATTTAACTTGCCGGGGCTTCGACCAGATAGTCACAAAATACCCCCATATATGGGGGATTGATACCAGTACAGTGGCTTATCTGGTGAAGAGAGCGGCATTATAACATGGCCCAAGGGCAAGCGCAATACTCTTGCCTTAAAATTTCAGAACAGATTATCTAGTTCGCCACAAATGGCCTCAGGCCTTGTTGTCGGCGGTCAAACAGAGAGAAGTATGGTCGCCGATTCAGGGAGCATTGTTGGCATTTGCATAGCCCTCGCCCGCACCCACGCACGCGGGCCATGGGTCCTCCCCAGCCAGTAGCGCAGCCAGGGCGGGCGTATCGCCATAGACGCCACGGTGGCGCGGCTCGACCAGGGCGGCTATATGGGTCATGATGAGGCACGTATAGTCTGCCAAATCGCGGCTGCGCGGGCGATGGCCCAGGTCGGGCAGCGTGAACGACGGGCCGATGCGCATGGTGACGGTCACGCGACGCAAACGACGCACGCCGGCGAAGAGAACGTCGGTGTTGCTGAGGCCGACGGGCAGAATGGGCGCGCCGGACTGGGATGCCAGATAAGCGGCGCCGTCCTTGGCCGGCTGCATGGCGCCGATCCGGCTGCGCGTGCCTTCGGGAGCCAGGGCGAAGACGCAGCCCTGCTCCAGCGCGGCCAACGCCTCGCGCAGCGCCTGCCGGTCGACCTCGCCGCGATTGACGAAGATCACGCCCAGCCACGACATGAGCGGCCCCCACAGCCAATGGCGGGCCCATTTCTCTCCGGCGAAATAGCGCCAGGGCTGGTTGGGAAAGCCCACGAAGACAATGCCGATGTCGGCCGTGCTCAGATGGTTGACGGCCAGAATAAAGGGCCTGTCAGTGGGGATATTCTCGCGGCCGAGCACCACCAACCGGCACAATAGCTTCTGGAGCAGGGTGAAAACCAGGCGAGAAATTCGAAAACGCCACATCGTGGCGCACTATAGCAGAATCACCTACCGCGTCAAAAAGACCCGCCGGCCCGTTCTACCCCGCGGGCAGCGGGAATGTGACGTTTATTGCCTGAACGAGTGACATCTGCCACATGTGCGGCTCCCCATTTTTCGCTACACTGCTGGTATAGAGCAAGCGTTCGGCAGGATTTCCAATCCTCAGTAGCGCATGGGGGGTGCTTGATGATCGAGAGGGAGGCAACTGATGGTATCAAAGGACGCAGAACAGGACGTATTGAAGCGTGACCTGGCGATAGCGGTGGCGATGGCTGACGGGATGGCCGGCTACCTGCGAAGCGACGTTACCTGGTGGGATATGGGCCGGCGGGACATGCCCCTTCTGACCATCGGCGGCTATCTGATGCGCCGGCGGCGGCTGGGCGTTCTCGAATATCTCTTGCATCAGCCGGAGCGCCAAACCATGACGGCAGCCAACGCGGCGTTTGACAGGCTTGTGGACGACAACGTCGTGCGCTTCGAAGAGCGGGCTTTGTCGGAGTTGGGGGCGCGAATTCGCGAGTGGACTGTTTATCTGCGCGACCTGACATTATCCCATCGCCTGGCGGCCGATAGGACACGCTATGTTTATCTGGCCGATAGCCGCGTCGTCATTGAGGAGTTGATGCAAAAACTGGGTGCGGCGCCGTTCCAGCTAGCTGAGCACATTCGCCATGACGTGTCTGCCCTTGACCATCGATTGACGGCGGGGTGGACGCCGAACGCTTTTATCTGGTCGCCGGTTTGGACGCCGGCCTATCCGTCCGATACCTACTGGTGGCTCTACGGCCATCCGAAGGCCGATTAATCCCGATTGGGTTAAGAATGAAACACGGATGGAACATGGATTATAAGGATAAACCTTTCATACCATCGCTCTATCTGTGATAACTTCTTAGCCGGCCCGGACACCGACTCAGAAGCCGGACCAACTGTGGCGCTGCTCGCGCCAGACGTCGGCCTGGTTGTGGTAGCCGTTGCGCTCCCAGAATCCCGGCTTGTCGTCGGCGCGAAACTCCAACCCACGCAGCCATTTGCCGCCTTTCCAGAAGTACTTGTCGTCGCCGCGCCGCCCGGGAATGACGCCAGCCACGCCGCGCAGCGGGTAGCCGTGGTCGGGGGAGAGGGGCTGGCCGTCGTAGTGCGTCGCCAGGATGAAGCCATCCTGCAGAACGAATTCGATGGGCGTGTTGGTGGTGTAGTTGTATTCGCAATGCTGGACGACGAATTTGGCTTCCGGTCGCGGCCGGATGAACCCCTCTTTGACCAGGGTCGATATAGCCACGCCTTCCCAAACGGTGTTGAACTTCGACCAACGGGTGACGCAGTGGATGTCGAGTATGATCTGTGTTCGCGGCAACTGGTTAAATTCTTCCCACGTCCAGCGGCGTTCGTCCGCCACCAGACCGAAAACGCGAAAATCCCAGGTCGCCAGATCTGTCTTGGGCACAGGGCCATAATGCAGGACGGGAAATTTGATCGTGGCTGATTGGCCGGGCGGCAGCCTATCCTGCTCCTTCATTCGTTTTTCCAGATCGCGTCGTTCTCGTTGATCAAACATGTTGATTCCTCTCGCAGGATAGGGTGCGACTAGCCGTATCGCTTCAGCAACGCGCGCGCGTAGTAAGCTTGCCAGTCGGTGCCGGGGGCGTTGCGCTGCACCTCGCGGTCGAGGGTGACGAGCAAGTAGACCAGCTCGCTTTTGGTAAATTGCGCGTTCAGCAGCCCGGCCAGCCGGTCGCGCAGATAGCCGGCATACCAAATAGGCCAATCAGGGTCAGCGCCGTCGGTATCGAGGTATGCTTCATGATGGGCTTGGCCCGCTTCTTTCAAAATATTTTCCAATTCCTTCCGCTTTGTCGCGTCAACCACGAAGTCACCTTTCTCTTTATGATTTCAAGACGTAGATATCCACGATGATCTTACCAAATCGTCACCCTATCTTACGCCATGGCGATCTTCCGGCAAGCTTTACATTAATTTACCGGAAAAACAGGGTTTTCCGGCAATAGGCAGGGTTTTTCAGTAATCGGCCCTTCTCTGCTGCGCCGCTTTCTTAACCGGCTCCACGGCTTAGCTTTTCCAGCCGGCGCATCCGGTGCTACATTCCCAACGATTGACAACTGCAATGCCCTGTGCCGACAGGCCGCTTTTTGGCAAGCGACGGCGAACGCAGCTAAAATGCGCGCTGAATCAGCTGGCTTTCATCGACTGTGCGATGCGTAGCCGTCGAATTGACAGGTCTTTGTCGTTAGCCTTTAAGCGACCTATCCCTCATGTTATGGGGACACCATGAATGAAATCATCTGCCCCAGTTGCTATCGGCTGAACCGGCAGGGAGCCAGGTTTTGCGCGGCCTGCGGCCGCGTGCTGGCCGTGTCGTCGACCAACGACGGTGACGAAGCGCCCACGCGGCCGAGCGCCCCAACGCCGTCTGATGGTGCCCGGTCCGACGATGCCCACACCATCCCTATGGCGCGGAGCCTTGATCTCCATGTCGGTCGCCGCACCGACGTCGGCCGGCGACGCGAGATCAACGAGGATAGCTTGCTGGCCCTCGATTTGTTCTGGACCAACCGCTCGTCCGGCCGCCCGGCGGGGTTGTTCGTGGTGGCCGACGGCATGGGCGGGCACAAAGGCGGCGAGATCGCCAGCGGGATGCTGGTTCGCTCGCTGGCCCGGCAGGCAGTCGATGAATGGCTGCCAGGCATGATCGAGGCGCCGGACGAACCGGCTGTCTGGAGCGATTGGCTGGTGGCGGCCATCCAGCGGGGCAACACCGAGATATTCGAATGGTCACGTCAGGCCGGCTTCGAGATGGGCACGACCGTGGTGGCCGCTGTTGTGGTGGGCGACCAGGCCTACATCGCCCACGTCGGCGATAGTCGCGCCTATCGGGTGAACGCCGGTGGCATCGTGCGGCTGACGGTCGATCACTCTTTGGTCGAAAGCTTGGTCTCCGCTCGTCAGATTAGCCCCGAGGAAGCGCGACATCACCCGCAGTCCAACGTAATTTATCGTACGATTGGCGATCATCCGCAGGTTGTCGTCGACTTGAAGTCTTTACGACTGCTACCCGGCGATCGCCTCCTCCTTTGTTCCGATGGTCTGAGCGGGATGTTGACCGACGAGATGATCAGGGCCGAGATCATGGCTGCGGAGGCGCCCCAGAGCGCCTGTGTGGGTCTGGTCGACGCGGCCAACGAGGCCGGTGGCGAGGACAATTGCAGCGTGATCCTCATCGAACTGAAACCTCTATGAGCTATGTCGGCTAAACGACGGCTAATGTGAAGAGTACGGTATAATGGCGACCATCGTCTTAGGGCGATGAACCTGGAAGGATTGATATGAGCGAGATAATCTGCCCGAATTGCGGCGCACCGGCCCAGGAGGGCGCAGCCTTTTGTGATAACTGCGGCGCGGCGCTGCCGGCCGGCATTTGTCCCAATTGCCAGGCCCCCGTTCGGTTGGATGCCCATTTTTGTGACCATTGCGGCCATCCGTTGCACGAGCAGCCGGCCGTCGACGTGGTGTCCGGCAGTGACCCAGCGGCGGAGGCGGCTCCTCGACTCCTGGTCTTGCCGGCCGGGCACGTGCTGGCCCTGACGCCGGAACAGGATAGTTACGTGATCGGCCGTGTCGACCCCGCCAGCGGTAGCTACCCTGAAGTTGATCTCGTCCCTTTCGGCGGCGAAGAAGGCGGCGTATCGCGCCGCCACGCCCAAATCACGCGCCGCGACGACCGATACTTCATCGAGGACCTCAATTCGGTCAATTATACATTCGTGAACAAACACAAGATCGCCGTCGGCAACCCCTTTCCTTTGCAGGACGGGGATGAAATTCGGCTCGGTCGCGTGCTCTTGCGATTCAAGGTCGGCTGATTGACGTCGAACTGCCGCACCGGTCCGGCAATTGGAGAAGGCTGATGGAACCTGTCTATTGCCCCAATGGACACCCCAACCGCCCCGGAACGCGCATTTGTATGGTGTGCCGGGCGCTTGTGCCGTCGTCAACGCCGGAAGTTTTGCCGCGCCGGCAGCCGGATCGGGATACGCCATCGAGCGCCGCGCCTCTGGCCTCGCTTGCCGGACAACCAACCGCAGAAATCCCGCCGCTTGAAGAAAAGGCCCCGGTAAAGAGGAGCCGCGTCTGGCTTTGGCTTCTGCTGTTACTGTCGTTCATGTTGCTGTGCGCGGCGGTCGTCTGGTTGCTTTTTTACCCCGTCTTCCGAATGACTCGTACCCCCAACGAACAGGTCACCGTCGCGTTTGAAACGATTTCCGCCCCCGTCGTCGCTGTGGTTACGACCGTCTCGACCGCCACTCAGGAAGCTGCGCCCACTGATGTCCCCTCGCCCACCGCAACGGCCGCCACCAGCGATATCTCGCCCACGGCCGTCGCCACGATCACGCCGTTGCCGACGATTGTCGGGGTTGTGGTCACCCCCACCATCGCCTTTGGCCCGGACGCCAACTTTATTCAGAACGGCCTGTTCGCTGATGACTGGAGCAATGGCTGGACCAGCGAGACGGCCGGCGGAACGAACGCCATCGAAATGCGACCCGCGCCCGATGGGCCCGGCGGGCAGGTGGTTCATCTGGAAGGCAGTGGGCCGGGGATGGCGCGTCTCGCGCAGCGGGTTGTCCTCACCTACCCGGTTGAAAGCTTGATCTTTCGCGGCCGATTTCGCCTGGCGGGCGTGTCCGCCGGCGAAACGGAGGGCCGCGGCGCACTCATCCTGCGCTATGAGGATGCTGCCGGCGAGCCGATTGGCGAGACAGTATGGCTCGACGGCTCGGCGAACGCCACTCGCTTGTGGGGCGTGCCGCCCTGGCCGCCGTTCGGGCCGAACGTGAGCGTGCGTTACGTCGATGAAGCGTGGCAATCGGTCGAGTTGCGGCTGGGGCAGGAGTTTGCCCAGGCACTGCCCAACCTGGACATGTCCGAAGTGCGGCAACTGACTATATTCTTGGCTGTGGCGGGCAGCGAGGCGTGTGCGCCGGCCGGTTGCGCGACGATGCTGGAAGTCGCCGAGCTTTCCTTAACGGCCGAAGGGCCATAGCCTGGACAGGCCTGACAGGTCGACGGTAAACATGCCGGGTAGAGTCAACATCGCAGCCGATCTGTTCGGTCTATAAATATTTCTGGAGAACGTGACGCCATGCGCTATGCGGTCAGACGAGTAAGTCCGATGGGAGCGTTGCTCTATGGCCTGTTGCTGGGCCTGGTTGGGTGGTTGATTCCCGGCGCTTTGCTGGGCTGGCTGGTTCGCGCCACGGTCCTCGGCGCACGCAACTGGTTGGCGGGGCTGCAACTGTTCATTCCTTTGCCCCTGGATCAAGGCATTACGCTTGATCTCGGCTCTGCTCCGGCGCTGGCCGCCATCCAGACGCGGCTGGCGGCGCTGGCGGGGCAGGAGTTGACGCTGGTGCTGGCGGTGGCGCTGGGAACGGCCGCCGCAGGCATGTTGCTGACCGGTCTGACGGTCTTTCTGGGGGCGATATTCTACAATCTGTTTGCGGGCGTCTTCGGCGGAGTCGAGGTGAAGCTGGAGACCCTGGATGTGGCTGGCCGCCACGCCGGCCGGCCAGTCGCTGCCCCCGCCGCGGTGGCCCCTCCACGGGCTCGCCCCGAACCTGTCGCGCCGCCCGGCCCGGCGGCGACGGCCTGGCTGTCTGCGCCGGGTGGGGAGCGCCGCTTGCTGCGCGACAACGTGACCCGTATCGGCAGCGCGCCGGAAAATGACCTCGTTTTGCCCGGCCTTGCGCCGCAGCACGCCGAGATCCGGCGCGAGAGCGGTCGCTATCTCATCTACGATTTGGGCAGCCGCCGTACGTGGGTCAACGACGATCAGGTGGCTGCTGTCCACATGCTGAAGGACGGCTTTCGGCTGCAACTCGGCCAGACCGAGTTCATCGTACACATTCAGGCGAACCATCAAGTGACAAGGGAGACAGCATGATCACCGAGACGATATGGCAACTTTACCCGATGCCCGCCCGCGAAGTCAGCCTCAAGGGACTCTATCTGCGGCACGAATTGCGCCGGGTCAGCGAGGAGCTTGGCCGTCCATTTGTCTACACCGATTACGTCGTCAGTATCGACGGCCGCATCGCCATTCCCCGCTCGGAGGGCAAGGGCATGACGGTGCCCAAGGCTACGTCAAATGACCGCGATTGGCGGCTGTTTCAGGAGCTGGCGGTGCAAGCGGACATCATCATCAGCAGCGGCCGCTATCTGCGCGACTATGCCGAGGGCAAGGCCCAGGAAATATTGAGCGTCTACGATGATCCCCGTTACGAAGACCTGGGACAGTGGCGCGCCGAACGTGGCCTGCCCAATTATCCCGATTTGGCTATCGTCAGCGGCAGCCTCGACTTTCCCATCCCCGCCTTCCTGACGCAATCAGGCCGCAAGGTGCTGATCCTGACCCACGGCAAGTCCGACAAGGAGCGCCGGCGCAAGCTGGAAGACGAAGGAGCGCAAATCATCGTGGCCGGCGACGAAGACGTGTCCGGCCGGCAGGCCATCGACGCTCTGGGTGGGCGAGATTACCGGACGATCTACATGGCGACCGGGCCGCGCGTCCACCACCTGCTGCTGGCCGATAATGCGCTGGATCGGCTCTATACGACGGTTGCCCATCGCTTGCTGGGTGGGGAGCCGTTCAGCAGCCTGGTGGAAGGCGATCTGCTGCGTCCGGCCATTGGCATGCGCTTGCAGGCCCACTACTTCGATCCCCACGCGCTGGACGGCCTGGGGCAGCAATTCGTTTGTTACGAACGTGAATGATCGTCGGCTTGATCGTCTTTGCGGCGGCGATGGTGCAGGGGTTGCTGGGATTTGGCGGCGCGCTGATCGCCATGCCGTTGCTGGTCATGATCATCGGCATCCAGACCGCCACGCCCGCGTATGCTCTGCTGGGGGCGCTCTCGACCTTGCTCAACACCATTCGCCTGCGCCAGCACACGACGCCGGGCGATCTGGCGCGGCTGGTGATGCCGGCGTTAGCCGGTATTCCGTTGGGAATCCTGTTGCTCGCTCGCGTGGATTCGACCTACGTCACCGCCACGCTGGGCATCATTCTGATCGGCTATGCTCTGTATAATCTGGTGGGCTGGACCGTGCCGCCTCTGGCTCATCCGGCGTGGGCCGTTCTGGCGGGCTTCAGCTCCGGCGTGCTTAGCGGCGCTTTCAATGCCGGCGGCCCGCCGGTGATCGTCTATGCTTCCACGCGGGCCTGGTCGGCCGATCGCTTCCGCGGCAACTTGCAAACCTACTTTCTGGCTGTGAGCATTTTTTTGCTGATCGGCCACGCTGTGAGCGGCCATTTTACGGGCGACATCGGCCGGATGGTGTTGCTGGCCGCGCCCGCGCTGGTGGTGGGGCAGATGGTGGGCGCGCGGCTTTGCCGCTACGTGGAGGGCGAGCGTTTCCGCAAGGTGGTGCTGTGGGTGCTGCTCTTGCTGGGCTTGCAGCTTCTATTCGGCTAGCGTGACCTGCTTGTCGGCCGCTGCCCGTTCCAGCACCACCGTGGAGCCAAAGCGGCGCAACATGGCATTTACCTCGCCGATTGTCGGCATATTGTGGCCGGTGCCCAGCTTCAATACTTTGGCCGCGCCGGTTGCATTGCCCACATCCCCCAATGCTTCTAAATCGAACTTGTTGAGATAGCCATACATGACGGCCGCAGCCAAGCTGTCGCCCGCGCCGGTGGCGTCGCGGGCCATAACCGGCAGACCAGGGGCGATGTGGAGGTCCTCTTCGGTTAGAAGGAAGCAACCGGCCATGCCGCGCTTGATGACGACCAGGCGGCTGCCGCGCCCCAGCAGCACGCGCGCCGAGTTGACCGGGTCGTCCTCGCCCGACAGGCGGTGCGCCTCTTCTTCCGTCGCCAGCAGCACAGTCGACAGCCCGGCGGCTTCCGTGTGCCAGGTGTTGTCGATCTTGGGGTTGCCCGGCCCCGGATCGAAGAATGTGGGGACGCCGGCGGCGTGGGCCTCGCGCAACGCTGCCAGGATGATGGTCGTCTCGCCCGGCTGGTCGACCCAGCCGTCGGCATAGAGTGCTTCGGCCGTGGCGATGAACGGCCGCCATTCGTCGGGCAGAGACATGACCCGCAACGTGCCCGGAAAGCCCAGGTAGGCCGGTTCGCCCTGTTCGTCGACCAGGACATTGGCAACCGGGGTGCGGGCTTCGGGCGTCACGATCACGCGGGAAACGTCGACTCCTTCGGCAACCAGTCCTTCCAGCACGATCTCGCCGAAAAGGTCCTGGCCCACCTCGCCCAGGGCGCAAACGGACAAACCCAAATGAGAGGCCATGATGGCGACGTTGCACGCCCCACCCGGCCCCAGACCCAAATAGGAAACACGCTGCAGGTCCTTGGGTTGAATCTGTAACTGTTCGATGCGAATGGCATAGTCCGCCAGAATGTCGCCGAGGATGATGACCATGGGAACTCCGTGCTGTGAATGACGATTTTGCCGATTATAGAGGGGAATCAGCGAGAGTCCATGATCGCCGCGAGGTTAGGCGCGCCGATCAGGTTCGTTGCGCCGGGTCCAGGCCCTGATGAACTCGTCGACAGACAAAGGCGCGGCGGCCAGGCCGAGGGCCTGGGCCAGACGAATGAGTTGCGGCGGCTCGACGTTGGTTGTCGCCAGCAGGTCGGCGCGCGCCAGAACCCGCCCGGCCGGCCCGTCGGCCAGGACGCGGCCGTTGGCCATGGCGACGACGCGCTCGAAGTGGGTGGCGCAAAAGTCGATGTCGTGGGTGATGATGATGACGGTGCGCTGCTCGGCCTTCAGCGTCTCGATGATCCGTCCGATGAGGGCCACGCCGCGCGCATCCTGACCCATCGTCGGTTCGTCGAAGATGACGACCGGGGTATGCATTGCCAGCACCGAGGCCAGCGTCACCAGCTTGCGTTGGGGCGTCGTCAGGTCGTAGGGATGGGTTTTGGACTCGGCCGCCAGTTCGACTTGCTCCAGGGCGGCCGTGGCGTCGGCCAATGCGTCCGGCGCGGCGCGGCCCAGCCGGCGGGGGCCAAAGGCAACCTCATCGCCGACCGTCTGTTCGACGATCTGATCGTCGGGATTCTGGAAAACAAAACCGACGCGCGCGGCCATCCTGGCGACGCTGTGCTCGCGTGTGTCCCAGTCGCCGATGGTGACCCGGCCGTGGGTGGGCTTCAGCAGGCCATTCAGGTGCTTGACCAGCGTCGTCTTGCCCGCGCCGTTTTCGCCGATGATCGCCACGGCTTCGCCCGCGGCGATAGTCAGCGACACGTCGCGCAGCGCCTCGACCCCGCCGGGATAGGTGAAACTGACCTCTTCAACGTCTAGGTTCATCGAAAGAACTCCACGGCCTGTTCCAGCGTGACGGGCAAGTCGGGATGCTGCGGCCGGAAACCGGCTCCCAGGGCGGCGCGCGCGGCCTGCGTATAGCGCGTCGGCTCCAGACCGTACTGCGACAGGGTGGGCGAGGCCAAAATCTCGGCGGGCGGGCCGTCGGCCACCAGCCGGCCCTGGTGGAGCACCAGCACCCGATCGGCAAACGCGGCCACCCACTCCAGCTTTTGCTCGGCCAGGAAGACGGTGGCCTCGTCAGTGGCGGCCAGGTCGCGCAGGACGGAGAAGACCTCCCGTGAGCCGATGGGGTCGAGTTGCGAGGTCGGTTCGTCCAGCACGAGCACTTTCGGCCGCATGACCAGCACCGAGGCGATGGCCAGTCGCTGCTGCTGGCCGCCGGACAGGGCATAGGGGGACTGATCGGCCTGCTCGGACAGCCGGGCGAAGCGCAGCATCTCGTCGATGCGCGGAGCCATTTCGGCCGGCGGCACGCCCATGTTTTCCAGGCCGAAGGCGACCTCCTCGCGCACCGTGAAGCGAGCGCCGGTGATCTGGTTGAAGGGATTGGAGAAAACCAGCCCCACCGTGCCGGCCAGTTCGGCCAGCGACGATCCGGCGATGTCGATCCCGGCCACTTTCGCCGTGCCCGACAGTTTGCCGCGATAGAAGTGGGGCACAAAGCCGGCCAGCGTGGCGCACAGGGTGGATTTGCCCGCGCCGTTGGCCCCGATGACGGCGCAGAATTGCCCGGCCGGTATTTGCAGGGAGAGATCGTGCAGCGCCGGGGTTTCCGCGCGAGGATAAGAATAAGTTACGTTTGTGAGTTGAATCACGCCGCCAGCCCCAAATAAACGCGCCAGCCGATGATCGCCAGAGAAGCCAGCAGCAACAACCAGCGAACGACCCGCTGCGCGGGCGTGTCGTGGAGCATCAGCAGGCTTGTTTTAGGGCCTGCGCGGCCGAAAGCCCGGACTTCGAGGGCGATAGCCCGTTCTTCGATGTCGACGATGCTGCCGAGCAGCAGAGGCTGGATCAACGGAAACAGGGCCCGCAGGCGAATAAAGAGGTTGCCCTCGGTCTCCAGGCCGCGGGAACGCTGCGCGTCGAGAATGGTGTTGGCCTTGGCCTGGAAGCGCGGCACGATCTGGAGAGTAGCCAGCATGACATAGGCGATGCTGTTGGGCACGCCGTGGCGGCTCAGGGCCAGCATCAACCCATCCGGCCGGGTGGTGAAGGTCAGCAGCAGGAAGCTGCTGATCACCATGATGAAGCGGCCGGCGCTGCGTATGGCGAACGTGACGCCTTCCTGCTTCAGGGACAAAGGCCCCAGGTGGAAAATGGGCGTGCCGCCGGGCCAGAAAAGACCCTGCACCAGAAAGAGCGAGACGACGATAGGCAGCGCGGTTTTTAGAACGGCGGGCAGGAAGCGGGGCAGGATGCCGGCCCAGGCGGCCAGGGGGAGGATGACCAGCACGAAGGCCAGATAGGTCAACCAATCCCCCGGCAGAAATAGGCCCAATATCAAGGCGAAACCGACCAGCGCCAGCTTCGTTAGCGGGTGCAGGCGATGCATCCCGCTATCGCGCGGAATATACAGGCTGAACGGCGTACTGCTCATTGGGCGGCGCGCACCGCCTACCGCAGGTCTTCGGCCCGCGAGAATCGATCCAGGAACCGCAGCGGCAGACCTCGCACGACCAGCCAAACGACGAAGAAGGAGATAGCCTTATCGAGTGGGTCGGATGAGACGCCCTGGGCGAAGGCGGAGGGCAGGATGCCGAAGCCCGCGTTGCGGAAGACGGCTGTGATGACATCGGTGCCGGAGCCGGTGACGCCGCCGGATACGTAGGTATAGATAGGGGCCGAGATGAGGGCCGCCACCAGGCCGGTGATGACGCCGGCGATGATGGCCCGCCACCAGACCTTGAACCAGCCCAACTGTGAGAAGATGCCGGCCAGCAAACCGACAATCATGCCCACCGGGGCGTAGGCCGTGTAGGCCGGATTCAGCCCGCTCAGCCCCCAGATCAGATTCGACAGCAAGCCGGTCAGGGCGCCGACCCACGGGCCGGCCACAGCCCCGACGAAAATTGTCCCGATCGAATCCAGATAGAGGGGGAGTTTCAGCGTGTAAACAAGTTGACCGATGGCGATGTTGATGGCGATAGCCACCGGTATCATGACCAAACTGATCGTGCTAAAGTCGCGTTTCAGACGTTCCATTGTTCCTCCAGCCTCCTGTTTCGGGTGATCACTCCGGATCGACCCGAAAGCTTACAAAGCCCCATTTTCTGTGCCGGGATCGCCCAACTGGCGCTGCCGGCAAGTCATTTGCCGAAATTGTACGTGACTTTTGCCTGATGTCCAGAAGGCGGACAATTGTGTGACCGATCATATTTGGAGTTACGCCATAATTTTTGTATCATGTGAAGAAAGCGTGAATCCATCGTAAGCGTAATCGTAAGCCAAGTGTTTTAAAATTAATCCGTCGAGTATTCTCTAAAATCAACTGGCCCACTCCGGCATTGGTGTGGCAGCCGGTTGACCCTAAAACTAATCAAACATGTTCTATCTATGGCCAAATTCGGGCAGCCCGAAGCGGCCGAGGAGGAGCCGCCCTATACAGAAGAACTACAACAGGTGACTGTTAACCCTCACCAGCTGATCGTTGCGTCCGTTCACCGGCGCTATTCGCATCAAGCTAATCCGCAAACACTCTGATTAACCTGCCTAGGAGGCAAACATTGTTCAGGAAGAATTCTCTCAAGCGTACTATGAAATTCTTGGTGGTGCTGGGTGTGCTGGCCCTCACTGCCTCCGTCGCCTTTGCCCAGTTGGAGCGTCCCTGGACGACCCCGGCCGAGCGCGGCGACCACACCGAGCGTCCCATGCCTGCCCAAATCGCCGGCGCCAAGCTGGACACCGCCGTTCAGGCCCAGATCGATGATCTGACCGGCCTGACTCTTAGCCCGGCTTTGCGCGGGGAGACGGGGCGCGTGCAAGTCGTCGTTCGCCTTCGCGAAACCGCGACCGATGCGTCGACCGGCACGGACCGTTCACTCCAGCGACAGGCGGCCATGACGCAACAGTCGGCGGTTATCGCCGGTGCGCGTGCCCTTGATTCGCAAGCCCGAGTTCTGGCCCGCACGCAACTGGTCCTGAACGCGGTCGTTTTTGACATTCAGGCCTCGGCGCTGAACGCCCTGGCCCAGAACCCCGAAGTCGTTTCCATCAACCCCGTGGTCAACTACGAGCTTGATCTGACCGAGACCGTGCCCTACATCGGCGCGACGGCCGTCCAGGACATGGGCTTCGACGGCACGGGCGTTCGTGTCGCCGTGCTCGACAGCGGCATCGACTATACCCACGCTGCGCTCGGCGGCTCCGGAGACGTCAACGACTATCTGAACAACGATCCGACTATCATCGAGCCGGGCACCTTCCCGACCGACAAGGTTGTCGGCGGCTACGACTTCGTCGGCGGCGTCTGGCCGAATGGCCCCGAAGCCCCGGATCCCGATCCGCTGGATGATGGTCCTGAGGGCGGTCACGGCACGCACGTGGCCGACATCATCGGCGGCAAGATTGGCGTTGCCCCCGGCGTCGATCTGTATGCTGTCAAGGTTTGTTCCTCGGTCAGCACGTCCTGTTCCGGCATCGCGCTGCTCCAGGGTATGGAGTTCGCCGCCGACCCCAACATGGACGGCAACACCGACGACGCAGTCGACATCATCAATATGTCCCTGGGTTCGCCCTACGGCGATCCGCGCTGGGACGATCTCTCCGCGGCGGTGGATAATGCCAGCGCTTTGGGGATCCTGACCGTGGCTTCGGCCGGCAACAGCAGCGACAAGCCCTATGCCACCGGCACCCCCAGTGGCGCGACGACGGCTCTGGGCGTGGCCCAGACGGCCATGCCCTCCGACGTGCAAGGCTTGATGGAAGTTGTATCCCCGCCGAGCATCGCCGGCCTGTATGCGGCCGTGTTCCAACCGTGGGCAGCCCCGCTCACCACAGCTATCCAGGCCCCGCTCATGTACGGCGACACCGACGGCGATAATTTCGACGGCTGCGCCCCGTTCAGCGGCGATCTGTCCGGCTACATCGTCCTGGTGGATCGCGGCGCGTGTAACTTCACGCTCAAGATCAGCAACATCAGCGTGGCCGGCGGCGAAGTCGGCATCATCGGCCTGATCGCTCCGGGAGAGCCCTTCACCGGCGCCGACGGCGGCGACCGCCCCATCGACATCCCCGGCTACATGATCAGCCAGGCGGATTCCAACGCCCTGAAGAGTGGCCTGGCCGCCGGCGAGGTGATCGTTTCCTTCGATCCGGCCAACGGCATTCCGCTGGTGATGCACATGGTCGGCTCCAGCAGCCGCGGCCCGGTCATAGGTACGAATGAGTCGGGCCCCGACATTGGCGCGCCCGGCGCGTCCGTGTCGGCCCTCTACGGCACCGGCACCGGCACCGAGTCCTTCGGTGGCACCTCCGGCGCCGCGCCGATGGTCACCGGTTCGGCGGCGCTCCTGATGGACGCCTACCCGGATCGTTCGTGGGCGGAGATCAAAGCCGTCCTCATGAACACCGGCGAGACGAACATCATGAACGAGCCTGAGTTCTTCGGCGGCTACCTGGCGGCCATCAGCCGCATTGGCGGCGGCGAAGTGCGCGTGGACGACGCCCTCAATTCGCCGTTGGCGGCCTGGGATCGCGATACCCTCAGCGGGTCTCTGTCCTACGGCTTCCACGACGTGTGGAACGGCGAGACGATGGTCAAGCGCCTCACCATTCGCAACTACGGCGGCCAGCCGGTCACTGTTCGCTCCTGGGTCGACTATCGCTACGACGAGGATTCGAACGGCGAAGTGCGCCTGTCGGTCCCGACGTGGTTCACCGTCCCCGGCCGCGGCAGCGTCACGGTCCCGGTGCACATGCACATTCGGCCGCGCACGAACCGGCCGTTGCATGACTGGATGATGAACAGCGGTTCGCAGGGCGCGAATCCCGACGTGTTGACCTTCAACGAGTATGATGGTTACATCTACTTCGAGACGGTCGGTGCGACCAATAACCAGATCCACGTCCCGTGGCACGTACTGCCGCGTGGCGCGGGTAACATCATGACCGGCGTGCGCCAGACCGGCCTCAACTGGGTGCGCAACATGGGTGTGGCTGCTTCCTACATCGACACCTACTCCCTGATCGGCACCAGTCCTAACTTGCCGTCGCCGATGCCCGGCGCTAACGAAGGCGAGGTTGACCTGAGATATGTCGGCGTTCAGACCTACCCGGTTCCGGCTGGCTTCTGCAGCGATGTGGATTCGTTCGTCATGAGTTTCGCCGTCAACACCTGGGAACGTCAGACACACGCCATTTCCACCAGCTTCATCTTCTATCTGGATATGGATAAAGACGGGCTGGATGACTACGCTGTGTTGAACCGCGACGTGTCGTTCAACAACGTCACGGACGGTCGTAACCTGACCTGGGTGCTCAACCTGGTGACCGGCGACGCGGACGCGTTCTTCTTCACCACGCACGAGACCAACAGTGGCAATACCGTCCTGACGTTCTGTGGCGATCAGATCGGCTTGAACGCCAGCGATTTCCTGAGCACATCGTTCGACGTGGACGTGGAAGGAGAAGACTTCTACTACGGCGGCCCCAGCGACTTCATCCTCGATATGAACGTCGTGCCGCTGGGCGAGCGGTACTTCACTGTCTTCGCCAACGGCGACGCGGCTTACACCGTGCTGCCGCCCAAGTCCGGCCCGCTGGGCTTCTTCGTCTTCGATTTCGGCGGCCCGCTGAACGAGACGGAGACCGGCTTGCTGTGGCTCTATGGCCCGGGTGCCCCGCCGAACAACGAGGCCAAGGCCTGGATTCTGGACTAAGATCTGTTGTCTGAGGCCCGATTCCGATAAGGAATCGGGCCGTCATGAGGTAAGAAAACAGGCCGCCCGGTTATCTGAATAGTAGAGCAACAAGCGGTTCTCATTTTCTTCCTCCTTAGCTTAAGCGCCGTATCCGATTTTCGGATACGGCGCTTTTGTCGTTTCGGCGGGTAGCCGGCCGCCAAATGGATATAATCCTCACATGCTTGCCGATGCTGCCCAATTCGACGCCTTGTGGGATTATCAGCAGCCGGCCGCGACCGAAACTCTTTTCCGGGAGCTGTTGCCGGCCGTGGCCGCCGACGCGCCTCTCCGCGCGGAATTGCTCACGCAGATAGCGCGCGCCCAGGGCCTGCAACGTCGCTTTGATGATGCGCACGCGACGCTCGATGAGGTGGAGCGAGGTTTGCCCGACTTGCCCATTCGGCCTGCCGTGCGTTATCGGCTGGAACGCGGCCGCGTCTACAATTCCAGCGGCGATCTCCAGCGGGCGCGAGCTTTCTTCGAGGAAGCCTGGCGGCTGGCCGCGGCCGAGCCGGGCGAGTCGTTTTTCGCCGTCGACGCGGCCCACATGATGGCCATTGCCTCCTCTGAGCAAGCCCTGGCATGGAACCGGCGGGCGCTGGAGATTGCCCAGGCCTCTAGCGATCTGCGAACGCGAAACTGGAGCGGCTCCTTGCTCAACAATATGGGTTGGGCATACCATGAGCTTGGCGATTACCCGGTCGCCCTGCTACATCTTGAGCAGGCTTTAGCCTTTCGCCGGGAGCAGGGACAAGCTCGCGAGATTCGCATCGCCCGCTGGTGCGTGGCCCGCGTGCGGCGCGACCTGGGCCAGGTGCCGGCCGCCCTCGAAGAGCAGCGCGACCTGCTGGCCGAGTACGAATCCCTGGGCGAGCGCAGTGGCTACGTCTACGAGGAGATCGGTGAATGTCTTCTGGCCCTGGGCGACAGAGCCGCCGCGCTGCCTTTCCTGGGGCTGGCCTATGAGGAGTTGTCGGCCGATCCGTGGCTGGTAGCCAACGAACCGGCCCGGTTGCAGCGGCTTCGTGATCTCAGCTCAGGCTGAGCGATAACGCGTGATCGATATCGGCGATGATGTCGTCGATATGCTCCAGACCGACCGAGACGCGAATTAATCCCGGCGTGATGCCCACTGCTTGCCGGTCGCCTTCGCTCAGGCCACTGTGGGTGGTGCTGGCGGGGTGTGTGGCGGTGGTGCGCACGTCGCCCAGATTGGCGACGATGTCGCACATCTGCAGCGCGTTCAGGAAGCGCCTGCCTCCGGTCACTCCGCCGGCCACGGCAAACGTCACCAGCCCGCCGCCGGACGTCATCTGGCGGGTTGCCAACTCGTGTTGCGGGTGCGACGGCAGGAACGGATAGCGAACGGCTTCCACGCCCGGCCGGCCCTCCAGCCACTCGGCCAGGGCCAGCGCGTTGGCGCAGTGGCGCTCCATGCGCAGCGGCAGCGTCTCCAACGCCTGGCTCACCAACCAACTGTTGAACGGGGAGAGCGTCGGCCCGGTCTGGCGCACAAACTGGGTCAATTCCTTGATCAGGAACGAGTCGCCCAGGATCGCCCCGCCGATGGTGCGTCCCTGGCCGTCGAGGAACTTCGTCGTCGAGTGGACGACCAGGTCCGCGCCCCAGGCGAGCGGTTGCTGCCCCAACGGCGTGGCGAAGGTATTGTCGACGACCACGTGTACGCCTCGCGTGCGGCACAGCGCCACGACCTGGGCCAGATCGACCAGCGTCAGGCCGGGATTCGAGGGTGTCTCCAGCAAACAGAGGCGCGTCTCCGGCCGGATCAGGTCGGCCCACGTGTCCGGCCGCTCGCTGTCGGCGTAGGTGTGGCTGATGCCCCAGCGGGGCAGAGTGGTCGTCAGAATCTGGTGTGTGGCCCCGAATAGTGATCGAGAGGCGAGGATGTGGTCGCCGCTGTTGAGCAACCCGGCCAGAACGCTGAAAATCGCCGCCATGCCGGAGGCGGTTGTGATGCCGGCCTCGGCGCCTTCCAGCGCGCACAGCCGGGCGATCAGCTCGTCGGTGTTGGGGTTTTCCCAGCGACTGTAGACGTAGCCCTGTTGTTCGCCACTGTAGACGGTTCGCGCCGTTTCGGCATCGGGGAAGGTGAAGCCGGAGGCCATGTAGAGGGGCGTGACCTGTTCGCGGTGGGGGCCGGCGGCGGTGCGCTCGCGAATAATCCGGGTTTCCAGATGAGTTCCCTTGTGGTTCGTTTCCTGGGACATAGTGCTGCCTCGCTATTTGAATGATGAGCAGGTTGTTTATATCCTCAAGCGACACAACCGGCGAATGGCGTCATGAGTTGCGTGGCCGTGGATTTCACGATTTCGTCATGCAATCGTCAGGTTTAAGGCTTGTCACCCCATCACAATGTCGTTATAGTGCCGAGGATGGAAGCGACCGTTCCCCTATCGGCCGCCTGGCGAACCGATCCCGGCTTGGTGCGAAGTCACAATGAGGACTTCGTCATTGTCTATGAGCCGGAGACGCCCGACGACTACCTTCTGCATGGCACTCTCTACGTCGTTGCTGACGGCGTCGGCGGCGCGGATGCGGGGGAAGTTGCCAGCCAGTACGCCGGCGAGCGCACGATGCACCACTATCTGGAATCCGATGATAGTGACGGGCCCGGGGCGCGCCTCATCGAGGCCATGCAGGCCGCCAACACCGACCTGCGCCGGTTGGCGGCCGAGCGTGACGACAGCCGGCGCATGGCGACGACGATGGTGGCTGTCGTCATTCGCGACGCGCGAGCCTACATCGGCAACGTCGGCGACAGCCGCGCCTATCTGTGGCGGCAAGGCACGCTGGCCCAAGTGACGCGCGACCAGAGCCTGGTGGCGCGGCTGGTGGAGGAAGGAGCGCTGACGGCCGAAGAAGCGTTGCGCTATCCATACAAGAACGTCATTCTCTATAGCCTGGGGTCGGAGAAGCGGCCGCCCATTGATCTGTTCGAGGTCGAGCTGGAGCCGGGCGATCTGTTGCTGCTGTGCTCCGACGGCCTGACTCGCCACCTGGCCGACGCTGAAATCGCCGAGATAGTGGGGCGCGAGCTGCCGGCTGAGGCCGTCGAGGTATTGGTGGGGTTGGCCCGCGAGCGCGGCGGCGAGGACAACATCACCGTGGCCGTGATCCAGCACGGGCCGCGTCCGGCAGCGGAAGAGACGGTCGCTGCCATCGCGGATGTCGATGATGAGCTTTTGACCCGGACCATCGCGCGGCCGCGGCCGGAGCCATTAGCGGCGCAGGCAATGCTGGTGGAGGTGGTCGCCGAGGCGCATCCTCGCCTGTGGCCGTTGTTACTCGTGCTGACGACGGTTATGATCATCCTCATATTTTTGCTGTGGATTGTTATCCAGCAAGCTACCGCCATTTAGATTCGTGCAACCCGCGCGCTCTCTGAGCGTTTTTGACATAAACTGTAAAATTCCCTACAATTTAATATAGTATGACAAACGTATTACGTATTTTACCCTTAGGGGGACTCGGCGAGATCGGTAAGAATATGACCGTCATCGAGTATGGGGACGACATCCTCATCGTCGATGCCGGCGTCATGTTCCCCGAGAATGACATGCTCGGCGTCGATCTCATCATCCCCGACTATAACTATCTCATGGAGGGCGACCGACTTTCCAAAGTCCGGGCCATCCTGATCACCCATGGACACGAAGACCACATCGGCGCTCTGCCGCATATCGTTGAAGATATCCATGCGCCCATCTACGCCACGCCGCTGACGTTGGGCCTGATTGAAAATAAGCTGCGCGAGGCCAAGCACCTGCACGAAATCGAGTTGATCTCCTTTCGCGCCGGAGAAGTGCTGGAAATCGGCCCTTTCAAAGTTGAGCCGTTTCACGTGGCTCATAGCATCCCCGATTGCGTGGGGTTCGGCATCACGACGCCGGCCGGGCTGATCGTCCACACGGGCGATTATAAATTTGACCACACGCCCATTGACAGTTGGCCGCCCGACTTCGCCAAGCTGGCCGAATTTTCGCAGCGCGGCGTGCTGGCCTTGCTGGCCGACAGCACCAACGCTGACCGTCCCGGGTGGACGGAATCAGAGATGCAATTGCTGGAAGGTTTTGAAGACGTGTTTCGCAAGGCAGAGGGGCGAATTATCGTCGCCACTTTCGCCTCGCTGATCTCGCGCGTCACTATTGCCGCCGCCGCCGCGATCAAGTTCGATCGCAAGATGGCTATCGCCGGGCGGTCCATGCGCGACTCTGTGAAAATCGCCCGCAAGCTCGGCTATCTGGACCTGCCCGACGATCTCATTGTCGATTTGTCACAGGCGGTCAAGATGCCACCCAGCAAGGTCGTGATCATGGTGACGGGGTCGCAAGGGGAGCCTTCGGCCGTTCTGGGGCGTCTGGCGCGCGGGCGGCACAATCAGTTGAGCATTCAGGAAGGCGACACGGTCGTTTTTTCCGCCCACCCCATCCCCGGCAATGAGGAGCTGATCTATCGCACGATTAACCAGCTTTACCAGCGAGGGGCGACGGTGCTCTATGACCGCATTGCCAACGTCCACGTATCGGGCCATGCCAGCCGGGAAGAGATGAAGTTGCTGATCAACATGATCCGGCCGCTGTTTTTCATTCCCGTCCACGGCGAGTTGCGCCATCTGAAGCTGCACGCAGAGATAGCGAAGGGCTTGGGTATTCCCGAGGATCGGATCGCTGTGGTCGAAAACGGCACGCCCATCGAACTCACGCCTTACAGCATGACGGTGTGCGACCGCCTGCCCGGTGGCTACGTCTTTGTCGACGGGGCCGGTGTGGGCGACATCGGTTGGGCGGAAGTGCGCGACCGCGACCGGCTGGCCCAGGCGGGTTACTTCTTCGCCGTCGTTCGCACCAACGGCAACGGCGAGTTGCTGGGACGTCCCAAGCTGAACACGCGTGGCTTTGTGAACGAGAAGGAGGCCGACGAGCTATTGAAGGGCGCCGAAGAGACGATTGCCCGCGTAGCGCGCGAAGCCTTCAACGCGGGGCGCGAATTGACTGACGGTCAGGTGGAGTCAGCACTCAATCGTTATTTATATGATGAGACCCGCAAGCGTCCGGTCATCGAAGCTATCGTGATCTAGACGAGCTTGCCCGGACTAGCGGTACAGGACGCGCGTCCCCAGAGGATGGCGCGTCTTTTCTTTTGTCTCGGACGCATAGCCGACCGTGATCAACCCTTGCGGCTGCCAGTCGTCGGGCAGGTCAAGCGTCCGACGCACGGTTTCGGGGCAGAAGAGCGGCGCGCACAGCCAGCACGCGCCCAGCCCCAGCGCGTGGGCGGCCAACAGGATGTTTTGTCCGGCCATCGCCGTGCTCTGGGCGGCCATGAGTGCCTCATTGCGGGCGCGACGCTCGTCGGGATAGGCGTCCATATCGGCCAGGCTGAGACTGAGCAGGATGAGCAGCGGCGCGGCGGTCAGGCGGGCGTAGGAGCGCCCCGCATCCCGTTCGATGAAATCGGCCGGCAGGCCGTCGGCCGCCAGATCCCGTCGCAATTGCTCACCCATGGCCGTCGCCAGGCGGTGCTTCGTCGCTGCTCCAGAAATGACGACGAAGCGCCAGGGCTGCCGGTTGTGGGCCGACGGCGCCCAGATGGCCGCTTCCAGCAGTTGATCGACCAGCTCCGTCGCTACCGGCCGGGCGTCGTAGCGGCGGAGCGAGCGACGCGCGCGAATGGATTCAAGAGTATCTTGCATGATGCCGGATGTTAGCTCATTCTGCCGGTTAGGAAACTGACCCTACAGCAAAAAAGCCCTGCGGGGGAGCGCTGGGCTTTTTGCGGGAAGAGGAGAAAAAGGAGGACTATTGGTGTTACTTAATGATAACGATATGATAACGGGTATGAGGGTCACTGTCGCAGTCCTAAGTTACAGGCTAGGTGTAACCTATTTTACACTTCGCCGGCGTGCGCCGGAGATAATCCGCCGTGGCTGACCATTGCCCGAATTGCGACCGGCCGGTGCTGGCGACCGACGTCACTTGCTGGCACTGTGGCTACCAACTGCCCCGCAAGGCCAACACCCGGCCCACCGGCGCGCCGGCCCCGGCCGTGCCCGGCAGCCGGCATCCCGCCGGGGAAGAGGCGGCCAAGCCGGGCGAGTATGATTGGCGGGCACTGGCGGTCTATGGCCTGCTGACGGTGGCGCTCGTGGTGGCCTTGGGGTTGGTCATGCGCTCGTTGAACCGCCAGCCGATTCTGGTGCGTAGCGCCGGGATCGATCTGGGTGGCGAGTGGGTAATCGTCACCGATGCAGACTTGCGCTACACGTTGAGCTTTCCGACCGATTGGCAGTGGATCGACGCGGCCGCCCGCGCGCAGAGCGAATTGCTGTTGCAGGTTATCGAGCATCAACCTTATATCGACCGCGCCTTGCGGCCGTTGGGCGAGATAGCCGGAGACGCTGAGATAGTCGCCGTGGCCGTGGGAACCCGCCTTCTGGAAGATACCGATCCAAAGCCGTTTGTCGTCGTGGGACAAAGCGAGCGCTTGCGAGGCCTGGACCCGCAGGATGCGCTTGACCGGCTGACTGAACGGCCGTTCCAGGTGACTGAGAAGGCCATCGACACTCGCCTGGCCGGTCAAACGCAAGCCCGTTTTAACGTCCTTGACGGCGCCAATGCCTATCAATGCCGTCATCTCTTCGTCGTGGGCAAGGACAAGCCCGGCTATCTGGTGGCTGCTTGCGCCCCGCAGGCCCGGTTTGGGGCTCTGAAGCAGGAGCTGGATGACATTCTCGATAGCTTTCAGCTACTGGAATATTGAGAACGCTGTATTGAGAGAGCTATGATCCGCGAATTGATTTCACAGATATCTTCTTAAATCTGCGTAATCTGCGGATTTTACTACTGAAAGTCATTGCTGTGACGATGGGTTGAGCGCCCATACTTCGCATAATTGTTACTATGAGCGACGATCACGACGACGACGCCATCCGCATCGTGGAGCACACGGCCGATTGGGCTTTGCGCCTGCGCGGACGTGATCTGGCCGACTTGTTTGCCCGCGCCGCCGAGGGGATGGCCTATCTGCTGGCCGGCGACCTGTCGGCCGTGTCTTTGGATGAGGCCAGGGACGTGACTCTGGAGGCCTACGACGCTGAAGATTTGCTGGTGGTCTGGTTGGGCGAGCTGGCCTACTGGGCCGAGCGGGACGGACTGGTGTTCCCCGTGGCGCAACTGGCGGAAGTGACGCCGTCTACTTTGACCGGTCGCGTGCGTGGCGGGCGACCACCCGAAATGCAGAAGCATATCAAAGCCGTCACCTATCACGATTTGAAAATCCGGCCGACTGAGCGGGGGCTGGAGGTGACGGTCGTATTTGACGTTTAGGAGGTAAGGATGAAAAGCTCGGACTTCAAACGACTGACCCCCTATCTTTACGAAATCCCGGCCACCTACCGGGCCGACATGCGGGTGCCGGCCCGTTTCTATGCCGACGCCGAACTGCTGCAACAGGCGTTGGGCGACAAGAGCCTGGACCAGCTAGCCAACAGCGCGACCCTGCCCGGCATCGTTGCCTATGCCCTAGCCATGCCCGACATCCACCAGGGCTACGGCTTTCCCATCGGCGGGGTGGTCGCCACTCGCGTGCCCGACGGGGTCATCTCGCCCGGCGGCGTTGGCTATGACATCAACTGCGGCGTGCGCCTGCTGGGCACGCGCCTGAGTCGGGACGATGTTACCCCGTGGCTGGACGAGCTCGCCAATCAGCTCCAGCGCAACTGCCCACACGGCGTCGGCCGTGGCGGGGAATTCGCGCTAAACCGCCGGCAACTCGCAGATGTGGTGCGCCAAGGCGCGCGGTGGGCGTTGGCGCAAGGCTATGCAACCAAGACCGACCTGGAGCGCACCGAAGAGGGCGGTTGCATTGCCGGGGCCGATCCGACCAAGATCAGCGACCGCGCCTACGAACGCGCCCAGGATCAGCTCGGCACGCTCGGTTCGGGCAATCACTTTATCGAAGTTGACGTAGTCGACGAGATATTTGACGAGACGGCCGCAGATCGCATGGGTCTTTTCCCCGGCCAGATCGTGGCCCAGATTCACTGCGGTTCACGCGGCTTCGGCCATCAGGTGTGCACCGACTACGTGGCTCGCTTCCAGCGTGTCGTTCACCAATACGGCATCGAGTTACCGGATCGCGAACTGGTCTGCGCGCCGCTGAGCAGCCCCGAAGGGCAGGACTATCTGGCGGCCATGAAAGGCGCGGCCAATTTCGCTTTTGCCAATCGCCAGTTGTTGACCCATCTCATTCGCCGCAGCTTTGAGGACGCGCTGGCTGGCAAGGTCGATGATTTTAGCGTCTATCAAATCTACGATATCGCCCATAATATGGCCAAGATCGAGGAGCATGAGGTGGACGGCCGCCGCGTGCGCGTTTGCGTTCATCGCAAGGGGGCCACGCGCGCCTTCGGCCCCGGCTCGCCGGTCTTGCCCGACATTTACCGCGACATCGGCCAGCCGGTTTTAGTTCCCGGGTCAATGGGCACGGCCAGTTGGGTGCTGGTGGGCACAGAAGGTTCGATGGCCCAGAGCTTCGGCTCCACCTGCCACGGCGCAGGGCGCACGATGAGCCGCTCGCGCGCCAAGAAAGAAGTGCGCGGCAACGAATTGCGCCGGGAGCTGGAGGCGCAAGGCATCCATGTCCGCGCTGGAAGTCTGTCCGGCCTGGCCGAGGAAGCGCCGCGAGCCTACAAGGATGTGGATCGGGTGATCGAGATCGTCCACGGGGCGGGAATCGCCCGCAAGGTGGCCCGCATCGTGCCCGTGGCCGTGGTGAAGGGGTAGAGCTTATGACCCCCGGCGGCAACCCATTGACCACGGCTCTCTACCATGCAGCCCGTTTGCCGTTCCGGTTCAAGGCCAGGCAGACAGTCGCCCCGCCGCGCAAAGCGCTCATCCTGCAACCGTGCTGCCTGGGGCGGGTGATGCAAACAACGCCCCTGTTGGCCGCGCTCAGCGATGCCTTTCCCGACGCCCGTTTCGACTGGGCCATCAGCGAGTGGGCCTTGCAGGCCGTCAGCAGCAACCCGCGCATCACACGCACGATCCACAGCGGGGCGGGCGATGTGTCGACCAACAGCCGCGAGGAAATGCAGGCGTTTTTCGAGACGGTGCGCGCTGAAGGCTACGATACGTGCTTCATCCCTTCCCGGTCGAGCGAGTTGGCGCGCGTGGCTTGGCAAACGGGCATCCCGCAACGGATCGGGCTAAACGAGGCGGGTCGAGGCTTCGCGCATACGGTTGCTGTCAGCCCGCCGGCCGGGGAACGACAAGTAGCGCGCCTGTACCTGGCGTTGGCGGCGGCGGCCGGCGTCGACGAGTCCATCCTGGCCGCGGCCGAGATGGAGTTTCACCCGACCGACAGTGACCGGACGGCGGTGACGCGCTGGCTGGTGGAAGAACTGGATTGGTTGGGCGACCAGCCGTTGCTGGTGCTGCACCCCGGCGGCGGCGAGAACCCGTCCGAGGCCAACCTGAACAAGCGCTGGCCGGCCCAGCGCTTCGCTCGCCTGACCAATCACCTGACTCGCAGCCATAATGTGAAGGTCGTGATCGTGGGCACAACCAAGGAGCGCCGGCTGGCCGAAGAGGTGGCGGGGATGATGTCATTTCCCGTGTCCAACCGCGCCGGCCATTTGGGGTTGGGCGAACTGGGCGCCTTGTGCGAGCTGGCCGGCCTTTACGTGGGCAATGACGTCGGATCGACCTACGTGGCCGCGGCAACCGGCTGCCCGACCCTGAGTATCTACGGGCCTACCGATCCGAGAGTGTACGCACCCTACATGGTCAACGGACGCGTGAGGACGCTGTGGCGTCCATATGAGGGGGCGTTCGACTGGGACGCGGGCGTATCGGTCGAAGAAGCGAGCGCCGCAGCCGAGGAGTTGCTGGCCGCGCAGACCCTCCTCAGCAATGGGCGATCATAGGTCTTTCAACCGCGTTTCCAGGGCCTTGAGCGCTTCCTCCAGCCGGCTGCTGCGAATGCTGTTCGCTACGTCTCCGTTCGTGCGTTCGAATACGGCCCGCAAGGCGTCGGTGCGGCGGCGCAATCCGCCGGTGATCTGATCGGCAAAATCGAACGTAACCAGCGTGCTGTAGATGTGGTCCATCGCGTCCAGCAGGCGCTCGGCCTCTTCCGTCTGCCCGTGGCGCAGCAAATCGAGAATCCGGCGGCGCAGCTCGCTGGCCGCCTCGGCCAGGCCGTTGAGCCAGGTATTCGGCTCGGCTCCCAAGGCTTCCGGCGGCGGCAGCGGCTGGTTGCGCACCATGGCGTAGACCAGATTGCCCTCGACAAACTCCTTTACCGCGTCCTGCGTGTAGCCGGCGAAGTACAGTTCGGGGTAGCCGCGCACGCCGCTGACCAGGTCATCGGTGGCCGCGCGCGCCTCGGCCAGGAGCGCTTCGGCGGCCGTCCATTCCTCGCGGTGGATGGCCCGAATAGAACGGGCGCACAGGGCGATCAGACTGCGCGAGCGCTTGTAGGCCAGGTCGCGCGCGCCGTCCACCTGCTCCATGTGGCGGCGAATCGCTTCGGCCGTGTCGTCGAGCTCATCCATGTTGGGTGCCGTCCTCCTCGTCGCCCTCTTCGGGCGAGCGGAAGAAATTATCGGCGATGTTGGAGTGTGGGGTCGGCAGCCGGATTTCGCCGAATTGACGCTCGAAGTTTGCCAGATTTTGGCCCAGGGCGGCGTGTAGAAGCTTGGCATGAATCGGGTTCATGACGACGCGGGCCACGACAGCGCCGCGGGGGGTGCGTGGCAGCACCTGGGCAAAATCGAGGATTACCTCGGCCGGCGTGTAGTTAATGAAGACCAGGTTGGAGTAAGCCGTCGGCAGCTCCTTGGGCAGATCGATGGTAATGCGAGTTTGCTTGGGTTGTTCGGGGGTGGGTTCGGTCATGAATAGTTCCTTCCTTTTTTCAGGCTGTGCCTAGTGGGTCTCCGTCACTTTGTGGATACCCCTTGGCGAGTCGATGTCGTAATCGCGCGCGTGAGCCAGATGCATAGCCAGTAGTTGGCCCGGCAAGATAGCCGTGATAGGCGATAGCCATTCCGGCACGGGCGCGGGCAGGGCCAGCGGCACGCGCGCCAGCGCCAGCAGATCGTCGGCGTCGGTGATGGCGACTACCTCGGCTTGCCTCTCACGCAGGGTACGGGCGAAGTCGGTCATCTCGGCCGCCATGACGCCCGATGGAGCAATGACGATGACCGGGAAGCCGGATTCGATCATCGCCAGCGGGCCGTGGAGAAAGTCGGCGCTGCTGTAGGGTTCGACGATGGTGTAAGTCATCTCTTTGAGCTTGAGCGCCGTCTCAAAGGCGGTGGCGTAGTTGTAGCCGCGGCCGACGACGACACAGCGCTGCATATAACGATAGCGCGGCGCGATGGCGGCCACCGTCTCGTTCATGGACAACGTGTCCGCCACGGCCTGGGGCAGGGCCAGGAGTGCCTCGCGCGGCCCGGTCGCGCCGCTGAGGGCGACGCTGATCAGGGCGATGGCCGCCAGTTCGGCGGTATAGGTCTTGGTGGCCGCCACGGCGTGCTCGTCGCCGGCTTGCAGATCGATGACTACGTCGGCCTGATCGGCCAGCGGCGAGGCGGGGCGATTGGTCAGGGCGGCCGTCAATGCGCCCTGATGCCGGGCCTCAGCCAGCACCGAGACGATGTCGGGGCTTTTGCCGCTTTGGCTGATGCCCAGCACCAGGGCGTTGCCGAAGCGGGGCGGTCGGCGGTAGATCGAGAACAGGCTGGGCGCGGCCAGCCCCACCGAGAGACCGTTCATGGCCCCCAGCACGTATTGGGCATAGCGCCCGGCGTTGTCGCTGGTGCCGCGAGCGGCGATGACGACGTGGTCGATGTCCCGGCCGTGGATGAGATCGGCCAGCGCCAGCGCGGTCGCCTCCTCCTTGTCGAGCAGGCGACGCAAAGCGTCGGGCTGCTCGTGAATCTCGTGGTAAAGGTTTGTGTCGGATAGTGATGTCATAGTTAAACAAGGGCCAAGGTAATTTCAGCCAGGTTCCAAACCGGGTGTATCCGGCCCGCTGGGCAGGACGAATTCAGTCGACTGAGAAGTGGATTTCAGGATGCTTTGGAACAATATCGCCGCCGCGCTATAGGCCAGGGTGGCGACCACCAGCGTCACGCGAAAACCGGCGTGGATGGACAGGGCCGTCGCCAGCGCCGAACCCAGTACCGATGTGACGCCGTTGATACCCCACAGCCAGGGAACAACCGTCGCCTGCCGGCGGCCCACCCAACGGATGCCCGTGGGGAAGGGGATACCCATTAGTAAGCCCAGGCCCGACAGAAGGATAACGGCGACCGCCAGCCGGGCGGCCAACCCCAATTGCAATGTCTGCTCCAGGACGGCGCTGCTGAACAGCGCGTGGAGCAACAGAAAGATTACCAGCAAGGGGAAAATACGATACATCTTGGCGGCGACGGAGTCGATGGGCCAGCGGCCGCTCCACCAACTGCCCAGGCCGCTGAACAGCAGCAGGGAAAACAGGACGACGGCCAGTGAATAGACGGGCTGCCCCAGATAGACCGTCAGCTTTTGCATCGTCGGGATCTCGATCATCATGAAGGCCAGTCCCAGCGTGCCGAAATAGGCCAGCGTCGCGGTGGAAGGCCGCGCCAGGTTGCGCCGCCTGGCTCCCAGCCACAACGGAATGAGGATGAACAGGGCGCTGAGCGCGGCCGTGACGCCAATGACGGCGAACAGGATGTAGATCGCCTCCATGCTGGTGCGATAGACGCCGCTGCCGCTCAGGGCCGGGTCGAGCAGATCGCCGAGCAGGATTAGATTGAAGAAGAACGGCCGGTTGTCCGAGGCCGGCGAGATGTCGAGGGGGTAGGCGTCGATGAACGCCGCGTGGTCGTCGCCGGCGATAAATTCACCCACCTCTTCAAAGGGTTGTAATCCCGGCGCATAGATTACCCGGTAGCCGTAAAATTCGGCCACTTCTTGCAGACGGCTCACTTCTTGCGGCGTGAACGGTTGGCGCTTGAAGAGCGTCGTGGAGAGCCCCTCCGTCTGGGCACGGGCGGGGTCGAGCATGGCAATGACAGCGATGTGCTCGCGGGCGTCGTGAACTCCCGCGGCTTCCCAGCCGGCCAGCCCCGTGGTCACCAGGCGCAACGTTTCCGCCGGCCGGCTCGGCAAGTACCAGCGCGAAATGCTGAGGATGCCGTCGTCGCTCAGGTGGTCATAATAGCTGGTGAAGGCTTCGCGGGTATACAGGCTGTTCTCGGAGAGGGCAAACGCGCCCGAGCCCCCGGCGGCCCAGGTGTCGATGAGGGAGGCCTGAATGACATCATAGCCGCCCGGACTGCGGTCGATGTAGCCGCGGGCATCGGCGACGACGGCGTCGACGTCGGGCCGGTCGTACAGATGTCCGGCGAACTCGGCGAACGGGCCTTTGACCGCTTCGATGACCGCCGGGTTGACCTCGACGGCCGTCACGTGCGGCGCGCCGCTCGCCAGAGCGGCCAGCACGTCGCGCCCGCCGCCGGGGCCGATGACCAGCGTCTGCGGACTGTCGATCAGGTGGTAGGCGATGGCCGTCAGATCGGTGCGCAGGAACTGCATGGTTGCCAGGTCGCCGTTGAAGCTCTGGATGGGCGTGCCGGCTACGGCGTCGATGAGCAACAGGGCATGGTCCCATGTGCCGCCGGCGGCGATGGTCTCCTCCCACTTTTGCGAGGAGATGCCCCAGAAAAATGGAAAGACTTCCGGCTCGTAGACGGTCACGCGTGAGTGGATATTCCATTTCTCATAGACGATGGGCGGCTCCTCGCCGCCGGCCTTGTTGACCACGATGCGCACCCAGGGCGACGAAACGTTGCTGACCAGCAAGCCGCCGGTGAGCAGGAGAATCGCCCCGGCGGTGATCAGCCAGCCGCGGCGGTTGTAGATGAACGCCACCGCCGCCAGGGCCAGGATCAGGCTCAGCAGAAAGAGCGCGTTGACGCCGCCCAGCCGGGCCAGCGCCGCCACACTGACCAGACAGCCCATCGCCCCGCCGATAAGATCGGCGGCGTAGACCTTGCCGGCCTCGCTGGGCCAGCCGGCCAGCGTCAGGGCCAGCACCGTGCCGGACAGGAAAAACGGAATGGACAGCAGCACGTAGATGAGCGCCAGCCACCCCAGTTGCTCAAACGAAAAAGCGCCGTCGCGGTTCATCAGCACAGGGCGGAAGGGAATGCGCAGGTAGATGAGGAAGACGACGGGCACGGCGACCGCCAGGGCGACTGAGGCGCGGCCGATCCATTTTCGGGCGGTTTCGGCCTCGGTCAGATGCGGGAAAAAGTAGAGCAGCACACCCGCCGTGGCACTGCCCATCAGGGCCATCGAGATCGCCAGGAAGGCGAAATGGTACCACATCGTGACCGAAAAGATGCGCGTCAGCACGACTTCCAGCGCCAACGCTCCCATGCTGATGAGAAAAACGCCGATTAACAGGTGTCTTGTGGTTTTCATCGACTCCCGTCCACACGGAAGCACCCGCTGCTGCCGCGATTGTTATATTCCACAGCCGATGTCGTGCCGGCGCGGGATTGGCTGCGCACGTAGATTGTAGCCTTCCCTTTGAGAGTCGTAAACAATCTCCACGACAAGGAGCTTGTTATTAGTTTGCGCAGCTGGGTAAGGGTGAGTTACGGTCGTCGATAGAGCGATTCTCCGGCCACCCAGGTCTCGACGACCTCGCCGTCGGCCGTCATCAGTACCAAATCGGCCGGCGCGCCCGGCAAGATGTGCCCAACTGTGTGGTCGAGGCCCAGCAACCGCGCGGGCGTTGACGTCACCGTCGCCAGCGTGTCCGGCAGCGACGCGCCGGTGAAGGCACGAAAGGCGCGCAGGATAACATCGAGCGACAGGATGCAGCCCGCCAAGGTGCCGTCGGGCAGGCGGGCCGAGGCGACATCGACTTGCACGCGGAAGTCGCCCAGCAGATACTCGCCGGGATCCATGCCCATGGCCGCCATCGCGTCGGTGACCAGGTTAAGCCGGTCGCGGCCGAGCAGTTGCCACACCAGCTTTACCAGTGTCGGGTGAACGTGCAGCCCGTCGGGGATGAGACCGACCGTTACGCGCGGATCGGCCAGCGCCGCAGCGGCCAGTCCCGGCTCCCGATGGTGCAGCGCGGGCATGGCATTGAACAGATGGGTGGCATAGCGCGCGCCGGCATCGAATCCGGCAGCCGACTCGGCCAGAGACGCCATCGAATGCCCCGCACTGACGACGACACTTTGCTTTGTCAACATGGCGATGACATCGAGCGCGCTTGGCAGCTCCGGGGCCAGTGTCACCAGGCGGACGAACGTATCGGGCGACCAATCGGCGACGTCATGGTCGGAGGGCCGGCGCAGGAAGCTGGGATTGTGCGCCCCCTTTTTGGCGGGATTCAGAAACGGCCCTTCCAGATGGAGGCCCAGCGGCCGCGCCCCGACCCAGCCGGCGGGCGGCCCGTCTCGCAAAACGGCCTGGGCCTGTCGTACGGTCTCCGGTGGCGAAGTGATGATCGTGGGCAGGAAGCCGGTGACGCCGTAGCGCGGCAGTTGGGCGGCCACGTCCCAGATGGTCGCGGGGTCGGCGGTGAAATCGAGACCGAAGCCACCGTTGACCTGTAAATCGAGCAACCCGGGTGACAAAAATAGACCCGTCGCATCCTGAGTGGCCGTGCCCGGCGGTAGCGGGCTCGTGGCGTCGCCGATGGCCTGGATGCGGCCGCCGGCGACGAGTACTAGACCATTTTCAATAACGGCATCGGCAGTGATGATAGAGGCGTGACGAATGGCAAGCATCTTGGTCTTTGGTTCCTGGCTCCGATCCCTGGTCGGCTTTGTCGCCAATCGAGAATCAGACACGAATGTTACAACGTAATTGGTCCACGTCCTATCCGTGTCTAAATCTTTTGCCCTTCGACCAGCCCGGCCGCCACCGGCAATTGGCCGGTAGGATTGAAATCTCCGAAGAGGGCGGCTGCCAAGGCGACGAGCGAGGCGGGCTGAATGCTGTAGGTACACAGATGCGTTCGCGCTGTGGGGTAGGAGGCCAGATCGTAGGGCGTGCGCAGGGCGACGGTAACGGTCGGCCGGTCCAACGCCAGTAGTTCATTGACCAGGGCCGCTTGCTCCGGCTGCATCGAGGCGTTGATGGTGCCCAGGATGAGCAGGTCATAGCCGGCCAGGCGCTCCTGCAAGGCGGCGATCTCGCTGTCATCCGGCAGATGACTGGTCACAAATTCGTCGACGCGTGGGTGATGGGTGCGCAGGGCCGCGGCCAGATGGGGACGGATCGTGGAAGACGTATCGGCCGGGGTCAGGTCGCGCGGCGTGGGCATGACGGCGGCGATGCGGGCGTCGGGCGCGAGGCGAAGCGGCAATAGACCGGCGTCATCGCGCACAAGAGTGATCGACCGGCGAGCCAGGTCGGCCTCCAGACCGCGGTGTTCGGCGCAGCCAACGACGTCGAGACTCGGCTGGGGCTGTGCGGCCGCCCAGGCCTTGAGGGCCAGAATGCGTTCGACCGATGGCCGGATGTGGCTGTCATCGATCAGTTCGCGCGAATAGGCCAGGGCCAGTCCTCCGTATAGACGCTCCTGGGTGTCTTCATCGAGCATGATGAGCATCAGATCGACGCCGGCGCGGACGGCGGCGATGACGTCGATGATCTGCCCTGCGCCCTGGGTAATAGCTCCCATGTCGAGGGCATCGGTGATGATGACACCGTCGAAGCCCATCTCGTGGCGCGCGAAGTCGGTCATGACCTGGCGGGCGACGGTCGCCGGATAGGCGCTCGTGCCGGTGAGGGCGGGGATGGCAAAGTGGCCGGTCATCAGCAATTTGGCTCCGGCGTCGATGCCCGCCTTGAAGGGTGGGAATTCAACTGCATCAAGGCGTTTCCGGTTGTGGGCGATGACCGGCATCTTATAGTGGGAATCGACGGCCGCTTCCCCCTTGCCGGGGAAGTGCTTGAGCGTGCCGGCCACGCCGGCCGATTGCAGCCCCTCGACCAGAGCCGCGCCCAGCGCCGCAGCCAGACCTGGATCGTCGCCGAAGGCACGGATGCCCAGTGATGGGTTGCGCGGGTTTGTGTTCAAGTCGAGCACGGGCCCATAATTGACGTTGACGCCGAGGGCCGCCAGTTCCAGGCCGATGGCCCGCCCGACGCGCCGCGCCAGTTCGGGGTCGCGCGTCGCCCCCAGGGCCATGTTGCCGGCGAACTGGGTCATGCCGTCGCCCATGGCCGCCAACTGCCCGCCTTCCTGGTCGGTGGCGATGAGCAAGGGGGCCTGCTCGGCAGCGCGGGCGGCGGCTTGCAGGGCAGCCGTCAAATCGCGCAACTGGGCCGGGTTGTCGTAGTTAGGCGACCGAAAGAGGGAGAAGCCGCCGACGCGCCGCGCGGCGATCCAGTCCAGAACACGCGGCGGCGGCGTCAGGCCTTCAAAGGCCAGCATGAGCTTGTAGCCAATCAATTCTTCGGATGGTTGTGAGGTGGTTCTGTTCATCGGTCGAACCTGTAAGGTAATCCGAAAAGGCGGACGGCAGATTCGCGCGCCCGCCTTTTCGGATCAATCATTTGAAACAAGCTTTACGAAGCGCTACAGATCTCATTGACTGACCGGCGCCCCGATTTTCAACGTTCGGCGACGGCATTCGTGCAATCTGTTGTCATTAGCCATTACTGCGGCCAGGAAGCGTCGATCTCGGCCAGAGCGGTGTCCAGGTCGGTCGAGCCGCTGATCCAGTCAGTCATGGCCTTCCAGAAGGAACCGGAGCCAACTTCGGCCGGCATCAGGTCGGAGGCGTCGAAGCGAACGCTCGTGGCGTTCAGCAGCAACTCGGCCACCTTGCGGTCGGTGTAGGTGGTATACCAATCCAGATCGGCGTCCTTGTGGGGCGATAGCGTGCCGCCGGCGCGTACCCAACCCTCAACGCCTTCCGCCTTGCTGAAGAACTCCATCAGGGCGCGAACTTCGGGACGGTCATTGAACATGACCATCATGTCGCCGGCTACCAGCGCCGGACGGCCGAGGCTTTCGTCGATGGGCGGCAGGTAGAAGAAGTCATAGTCTTCACCCGCGACCAGGTTTTCGTCGCCGAAAAAGCCGGTGATCCACGCCGCTTGCGAGTGGAACCAGCAGCCCGGCGGGTCGGCGAACATGGGGACGGGCGAGTCGCCGATAAAGGTGGAGACGATGGACGGCACGCCGCCATAGACATAGTCGTCGTTCAGCCAGATCTCGGCCATCTTCTCGGCCGCGGCCTTCACTTCGGGCGAGGCAAACGGCAGCTCGCCGACGACCCATTTGTCGTAGTTCTCCAGCGAGGTCGTGCGCAGCATGATGTTCTCCATCCAGTCCGTGGCTACCCAACCGGTGGCCGCGCCGGACTCGATGCCGATGCACCAGGCGGTATCGCCGTCATCGGCGATCTGTTGCGTCAGGGCCAGCATCTCATCCCAGGTCTCCGGGACTTCGTAGCCGGCGGCGTCGAATTGGGCCTTGGGATAGAAGACCATGCTCTTGGCGGAGGCGCGCTGCCACACGCCGGCCATGATGTCTTCGCCGTCTGCGCCGGGCATCGTCGCCATGTCGAGCCAACTGTCGATGTAGGTCTCCTGCAACTTTTCGCGCGGCAGGAAGCTGCTGACGTCGACCAGCGCGCCGACGGCGGCGAACCGCTGAGCCATGGCGGGCTGGGAGATATTGGCGATGTCGGGCGGCGCGCCGGCATCAACGGCGACGTTGATCTGGGTTTCGAATTCCTTCGAGCCTTCGTAGACGACGTCGATCCCGGTCGCTTCTTCAAACGGGGCCAGGGCAAGTTCCATCTTCTGGGCCTCTTCGTCGACCATCACGCCGAGTATGGACACGGTCGTGCCTGCAAATTCACCGGCTTTGGCCCGCTCCAGATAACTTCCTTCGGCCATGTCTTCTTCCACGACCGGCTCGTCGGTCGGCGCCATTTCCTCGGTGGGGGCCGGCTCGTCGGTCGGCGCAACCTCGGGGGCTGCTTCTTCGGTCGGCGCGGTTTCTTCAACCACGGCTTCTGTCGGCGCGGCTTCCTGGACGGGTGCTTCGACAGCGCCGCCGCCACAGGCGACCATCAGGGCCGTCAGGGTCAACAGAACAACTACAAGTATCAAACGTTTCATTCTTTCCTCCGAATAGATGGGTTTCCAGTCAACAGAACTATTGTTTAACCACAATGGGGGGAACTGCTTCTCGACTTTTCTCATTTTCCTCCTGCCGGTCAGCCGGCGTGGGGGCGGGTGCCAGAAAAACAGCGCCCATAACCCCGGCACTATAATCGGGTGGGATAATAACGACCTTCTCGTCGGGCATCATTGACGACGCCAATGACGAAGCAGCACGAAGGTTGTCCATGGCGTGTCGGAGCGGCCGCTCAAAGGCGTCGGCAGCACGGGTGACGCCGCCACCCAGGACAACCTTTTCAACATCATAAGTCATCAGCAGCAGATAGACGGCGCGCGCCAGATGCCCGGCGGCGCGCTCAACAATCCTGGCCGCCGCGAGGTGGCCGCCGGCGGCCAAGGCGTACACTTCGTTTGTAGTGGGCATATGGCCGTCGTCCGGAAGCGTCGCCGCGGCCGAGGCAATGGCCGGCCCGGCGGCATATGCCTCCAGACAACCATAGGATCCGCAAACGCAGCGCGGCCCGGTGGCATCCAGCGGAATGTGGCCGATTTCACCGGCCATGCCGTTGGCCCCCCGATAGAGGCGGCCGTCGAGGATCAGCCCGGCAGCGATGCCTGTGCCGACGCTCAGATAGGCCAGGCTATTTAACGGCGCGCTGTGCCTTGCCCAGTGGTAGGCTCCCCATGCGGCTGTCCGGACGTCATTTTCGAGCGCCACAGGTATCCCCAGAGCTTCCTGCAGGGCGTGGCGCAGCGGGTATGGCTCGCTCAGGTTCAGATTGACTGCCAACCGGACCGTCCCCTTTATTGGGTCCACCTGGCCGGGGATTCCGACGCCGGCCGCAACCAGATCATTCATCGATTGATCGGCATCGTGCAGCGCCCGATCAATCGTAGTACGTATCCCGTCCACGAGACGTTGGGGACTGTCCGCCTCAGTCGGTTGTATTGCCTGGCCCAATGGGCGGCCGGCTTCGTTCACGATGAGAGCCGCCGTTTTCGTGCCGCCGACGTCCAACCCCACGCGTAATTTCATATGACCCCCAATTCGCGCTGGAGTAGCAGGGCGGAGCAGCCCAGGGTGATGATGTCGGCGGCGCGCCGCGGGTCGATGGAAGAAAAGCGTACCGTCGTGGCCTCGGCCATGGACGGCAACACGCGCTGGTGCATTTCGGCGATCATCGCATCGAGCAAGACTCCGTTCAGCTCGGTGATGCGGCCCGCCAGGACGATAGTCTGAATATTGAGGCTGCTGACCAGCCCGGCGGCGGCGGCGCCCAGATAGCGCCCGGCATCGACGGCGATCTCCACTGCCACGGGATCGTGGGCTTCGACCGCGGCCACGAAGCGCGACCAGGAGGGGCGTGCGTCGCCGGCCAGCAGAGATTGGGAGCGGTCGCTCGTCGCCAGTCGTTGGAGGATGGAACGCACACTGCTGGTCGTCTCCAGGCAACCGCGATTACCGCAGGTGCACAGCGCGCCGCCACTGTTGACGACGACATGACCAATTTCTCCGGCTCCAAAGCCATCCCCATAGAAAGGCAGACCATTCAGGATAATGCCCGCGCCGATGCCTCGGCCGCCGCGAATAACGATGAGATTGTCGCCGCCCGGGACTGTGCCATAGGTGTACTCGGCCAGCGCGGCCATGTGGCTGTCATTGGCGATGTAGACCGGCCGGCCGAAGCGCGATCCCAGCAAATCGCGCAGAGGCAGGTTGATCCAGCCCAGATTGACGGCTCGCCGCACGATGCCGTTATGGGGATCGACCAGACCGGGTGTCGCCACGCCGATGCCCAACATGTCATCCGACGCGGGGCAGAGCGACTCGATGAGTTCATAGACGATGGTGAGCACGTCATCGCCGTGGACGCCGGCGGCAGTTTGGGTGGCGCGCGCTTCGATCTCGCCCTTGAGGTTCAGACGCGCCGCGCGGAACTCGTCGCCGCTCAGGTCGATGGCGATGAGGTGGCGGCCGTCGCCGTTGATGGATAGAAGGGTGGGGCGTTTGCCGCCGGCCGATGGGCCTTGACCGGTCTCGATGACGAGATTATCCTGGAGCAGTTCGGCGACGATTGCGGAAACGGTGGGACGTGTGAGACCGGTGCGCCGGGCCACGTCGGCCCGGCTGACCTCGCCACCGTAAATCGTATTGAGTACGAGACGAGTATTATGGTCTTTGGTGTGTTGGCGGGTTGCCTTTTCCATGCCGGTGTTGCGGATCGTCCCCGGAAGCCAAGTAAGTAAGTTAACTGAACTAACAAAGTGTAGTGTAATATTGTTTCGCCCCTCTGTCAACCCCGCCGGTCCATTTACCATAGCGTCTTTTTTCGCCGCGGGCCGATTACCTGTAAAATAGCACGTCGAACCGAGCTCTGATCATGCGTCGTTCGATCTTGAAGCATTATTCCCGAGGCGCTTGATTCATCATCACAAGGGCGACAAGGATGGAAGGAAAGCATTGAGTATACGCGGCTCACTCTCATTTTCCCGGGTTGGCGTCTATGTAGACACGGCCAATATGTATCGAAATGGCGGTTTTCGCATGCGCTACGACGTGCTGCGCGATTTCGCCTGCCGCGATGGGGCGGAGCCGGCGCGGCTCAACGCCTATGTTAGCTTTGACGCCGACCGCGCCCGCGCCGACCCTGTATATCAAAAGAGTACACAACGGTTTTACTCCTTGCTGCGCGACTTCGGTTATAAAGTCATGATCAAGGAAGTACGCTGGTATGAGGATGAGAACGGCAAACGGTATGGCAAGGCCAATGCCGATCTTGATTTATCTGTCGACATGTTGCTGCAATCGGAGAATCTGGATCGGGTCTTGCTCGTGACCGGCGACGGAGACTTTACCCGCGTGGTGAGTGCGGTGCAAAACCGGGGTTGCCGGGTGGAAGTCGTGGCCCTAGACAATGCCTCGGCCGATCTGCGGCGCGAATCCGACCTCTTCGTTTCCGGCTATCTCATTCCCGACCTGGTGCCGGCGTTCAGCAACGGCGGCCCAGCCGGTGATGAGGAACCGTGGGGCGAGATAGGCTCCATCGTGCGCGGCACGTGTTATTTCCACAAGCAAAACTACGGCTTTATGCGCTTTCTGCGCATTCCGGGGCCGAAGCTGTGGCTGACCGACACCCAGAACCCGGACTCGCCCTACGAGACGGCTTACTTCAACGACTCCAGTCTGCCCGATAGCGTCGATCCGTTGAACCTGCCCAGCTACAATCACATTTTCCAGTTCGAGTTGGTCGAATCGCGCCACCCAACGGGCAAGTTCGAGGCCCGCAACATCCAGTTTCTGAGTTGGGTGCCTACCTGATCGCAGATGATTGATTGGGGCCGGATCGGGCCAAATATGAGCGCAATTTTATTGACACATGGGGCCACATCTGATAATATCCTGATTCACGCTTGGGGGCGTGGTGTAGCGGTTAACACGTCGGCCTGTCAAGCCGAAGATCGCGGGTTCGATCCCCGTCGCTCCCGTGGACTATAGTCATTCGCTATAGGATAGAGAACTCTCAAGTTTACTTGGGGGTTCTTTTGTTTTATGGGCTGGTTGGCGAGTCGATTCCAAATTCAACGTTGATCTGCCTCTGGTTTGTATCAGCCTGGGGAAGCTGATCTCAAATTCTATTGACAGATTGTGGGC
>JACKBY010000010.1 GCA_020634335.1 Promineifilum sp.
CCACCATAGTATCCAGTGTAGCGGACGTCACTTCATAGTCGTGGCGCAAGCTGTCATGGCTGGCGTCCATGAGCCGGCCCAATTCGGCCGCATCGTGGGCGCGCATGGCCGCGGCGGCCAACAGCGTCCGCTCGTTTTCGGTGATCACGTGCTGCGCCCGCTTGAGAAGGACGGGGGCCAAGCGGCCGCTCTGCCGCTCCAGGTCGGCGCGGCTCGCGTCTCGCAAAACGGCCACGCCCAGCCGTTGCGCCGCCTGCTCGCACTCGGCCCGGCGCTCGTTGTAAGCCGAATTTACCAGGCCGCGCGGCGTGCGCGTGTCCATCACCACCACGACCGCCCCCGACGGCAGCGGCACCGGCTCCAACGACAGCGAACGGCAGTCGATCAACAGCGCGTGCCCCTCAACGCCGCTGGCACAAACCAACTGATCCATGATTCCCGTGCGCAGCTTCAACCATTGGTTCTCGGTTTGCTGGGCCACCTGGGCCATGCGCTCGGGGTCCCACGGGAAACCGGCCACGGCGGCAAAGGCCCGCGCCACGGCCAACTCCAACGCGGCCGAAGAAGACAGACCGGAGCCAATGGGAATGTCGCTGCTCATCACGCCTTCCCAGGCCGACAGGGTATAGCCGTTGCGCGGCAAGGCCCAGGCGACGCCCGTCACGTACTGACCCCAGCTTGCTTCGCCGGGCGACAACGCGCCCAGGTCAAACGTGATGCTTTCCCCTAGGTCCAGCGCCTCGACGATCACCCGGTCATCCCGCCGCGGCCGCAAGGCGATCCACAATGCCCGGTCAATTGCCATCGGCAGGCAGAAGCCGTCGTTGTAGTCGGTGTGCTCGCCAATCAAATTGACGCGGCCGGGGGCACGCACGACGAATGCGGGCGGTTCGTTAAACCGTTCCCCGAAGGCCCGTATCACCCGTTCCATCATGGTCGATTTCCTTCATTGTGAAATCTGTGGTTGCTTTCTCCAACAGGCTCTGCCTATTTTACTCAAAAAGGAGCATAACAGAACCTACCGATCAATCTTTACGTCGATGATGAATTGATGGAGCGAATTCGCCGCGCGGCCGCCACGGCCGATTTGAGCATCTCCCGCTACGTGGCTCAACTGGTTCGGCGCGAGATCGATAATGAATGGCCGGAAGGTTTCTTCACGGATGTGCTCGGCGGCCGGCAGGGTGAACCGTTAGCCAGCGCCCCAAGGAATAAACGAAGAGCGTGAGGCGCTGGAAGGCGACCAAGTTGAGCGGCGCAATGACCTTCGACGGCAAGTGGCTGCCCTGCGTGATTGCTGTGTTGAGCGGCAGAAGGAACACCACGCGGCCGGTATCGTCCTGACGTTGGGTTAAGATCGCTGTAACCTTGCAGGAGGGAAATTTCTTAGGATGGCAGGACTTGCGGGTGAGAGTTTGAAAATCATCTTGAAAAGATATCTGGTCATTTGTGTTGCCTATTCAAAGGACCATGATGTGTTATTAGCCGGGAGGCTTTCTAGTTAGAAAGAATGTATCCCAAATTCTCTGGCGAGCTTCGTCATCCGCTTCAGTAACAGTGTGGACAGCCACTATGACTGCAAATGTTGCGTCCCCCGGCTTGGCTGCCAGTATGAAAAGCGAGGTGCTTTGCTCGCCACAACTGGAGTACTCATCATAAAATCCAGAATATACTCCATCGAAATATGGAAAACGGCCAACAAAAATGCAGACAGCAGAATAATTGTATTCACTTAATAAGTCATCTTCGTTTCGTTCAGCAAGCGTCTGTGATGCCCTAATTACCACAAAGGGATTTCGATATCCTATTGCTGTAGGGCCGTTTGGTATTGCGACTAGTTGGCTTCCCACTATCGTGCCATTTTCGTCTCTCCAAACCGATCCGTTTTTGCCGTCCGTCCATTCCCTCGGCACCTCAATAGAAATAACTCCATCATCGTCGGTAATTTTATCGTAAATCTCATATTGAAAGACCGGTCCTTCCTCCAAGTTCCCTCCACTTATCGTCATTGTGGGAGTATCAGTCGGCACATCCGTAACAGTTGGAGTGGCTATCTCTGGGGTTGGTGTATTTGTCGGTGGTGTATCGGTGGGTATTGAGGAAGTAGGGTTTTGAGGGGGTGGAGCCCCCGTTACAATTACAGTCACGACGATCGGAGTCGGATTAGTGGTCGTCGGCGCAATCCGAGTGGGCTCGATTGTGGGGCTGGGGGTAACCGTTGGCTGCGGCGTGACAGATGCCGGTGCCTCGGGACGGGGCGTAGGCGTGTGAATCACAGTGACGAATGTCGTTGGATGCGTGGTCGCCGGCTCCAAGCCAGCAACGGCCGTTCCCGCTGGGGGCGGCTCCTCGTCTTTTGCCGAAAGCAACAGGCTCCTGGTCAGGACGACGGCTAGCAGGACGAACACCAACCCGACCAGAATAGAGGCCCAGGCAGGAATCCTTGACGATGGCGGCGACGTATCAGTGGTCGGGAGTACCGCTGCAACCGGCTTTTTGGTTCGCAACGCAGCCAGCAGTTGCCTCAACCCATCGTCGTAATCCTGCCGAAAGGGGATGTGTTGGCGCACGCGCCACATCGGCGGCATCTTTCCCTCGCCCACGTCCAGCGTTAGAAGGCGAATTTCGCCCTTGTTTGCCAGATCGATGGCATAGCTGCTCTCGTCCTTGACCCATCGGGAATTGGCTGCGTTGGCCGTCATCACCAGCAGAAAAATGCCACTGGTCTCCAGACCGCGCTCGATGGCATCGACCCATTTTTCGCCCGGCTCGATGCTATGCGGCGCTATCCAGACGTCATAGTCGTGGCGACGCAAGTCATCGGCCAATTGCTGGGCGAAGCCCGCATCCTGGTTCGCATGACTGAGAAAGATGCGATTAGGATCGCGTCCTTCAACTCGGTCTCTCGGTTTTATCGTCGGCAGGGAGTCGATCAGTTGCTGATAGGGTTCTGACCGCAATATCGCCAGGGCAGCGTGCAAATTCTCCATCAGGTCGCGCCGTTCGCAATAGCTGAGCAGCTCGATGACCTTCTGGCTCTTGGTCATACCGGTCGTGAAATTGTTCAGCACTTCAGGAAAGTAATCGAAACATAACGCGTTCAATTCATCATCACTGAAATAGGTCATGATAAACTGACGGAGCTCAGCTTTATTAGCCATGTTCGATTGTCCTGAAAGCGCTAATTTGGATCGGACAGCGACCGGTACGGAGTTAACACTCAAGGAACAAATACTGTCGGGATTTTACAAACAAGATCGACTCTGTCAAATTCTTCCACCGTTCATGCTCCGAAACAACAAAGGCCCCGCTCGCGCAGGGCCTTTCAATATCACCTCACGTGCGACGCACTTCAGAAAGTGCATCGCACGACCAGTCAATCTAATTCACTTCTGCCAACAACCCCACCCGCTCATTAAACTGCTCAATAAGCAGGTCGATTTTCTTGTCCAGACCGTGCAGATTCGTCCAGTATTCCGGGTCATACCATTGGGCGTTCAGTTCCTCGTAGGTCTTGCCCTGCTGCTCCACCCAGGTGTAATACTTCAGGTTGTGGATGCGCTTGCGATCGGGGTAGGTCAGCTCCAGCATGTTGGCCGTATTCTCGCCCAACAGATAGCGCTGGTAGATGCCCGCGGCGTTTAGCGAGGTGAACTCGCCTTCCATCTCGCGATATTCTTCAACACGGCTCTGGTACATCTCCATCGAATCAGTGGCGATGGTCATGAGGACGTCGTTCGGCCCCATCTCGTAATATTTCGCCATCTTGATCGTCGACAGGATGTTGGAGATGCTGGAGATGCCGAGGTCGGGCAGCAGCGCCACCAGGTCGGGCGAGACGCCCTGCTCCATCAGATATTCCTGCCCGGCAGGCTCGTTGAACAGCCGCATGATGGCCATCGGGGCGTTGTCGTCAATGGCGACGACCATGTCGGTGTTCTTGACATTGTGGACCCAGGGCACGTGCTTGTCGCCGATGCCCTCGATGCGGTGCGCGCCGAAGCCGTTGTTCAGCAGCGTCGGGCATTGCAGCGCTTCGCTGGCGCAAATGAGGCTCGTCGGGAACTGCTCCTTCATGTAGTCGCCGCTGGCGATGGTGCCCGCCGAGCCGGTGGCCGAGGCCATGCCCCGGTACTTGTCTTTTGGCCCCAACTCGCGCTTCAATACTTCGTGCATCGCCGGCCCGGTCACGCTGTAATGCCACAGATAATTGCCCAACTCGTCGAACTGGTTGAAGATGACCAGGTCTTCGCCCGATGCCCGCAGCTCCCAGCATTTGTCGAAGATTTCCTTGACGTTGCTCTCCGAGCCGGGCGTCTTGATGATCTCCCCGGCCACGCCCTCCAGCCACTCGAAGCGCTCGCGGCTCATGCCTTCCGGCAGAATGGCGACCGACTCGCAGCCCAGCAGGTTCGAGTCATAGGCCCCGCCGCGGCAGTAGTTGCCGGTGCTGGGCCAGACGGCCTTCTGCGTCGAGGGGTCAAATTGCCCTGTCACCAGCCGCGGGACCAGGCAGCCGAACGCCGCGCCGACCTTGTGCGCCCCGGTGGGAAACCACTTGCCGACGATGACGATGATGCGCGCATCGACGCCGCTGATCTCCTTGGGAATCTCGATGGTATTGACGTCGCCGTAGCCGCCACCCTTGGCGACCGCTTCGTTGTGCCAGCTAATGCGGAACAGGTTTACCGGATTCAGGTCCCACAGCCCCACATCGTCCAGACGTTGCTTAATGGCGTCGGGAATGAGCGCGGGGTTGCGTTGCTGCTCGAAGGTGGGAATGATGATGTTTCGCTCGCGGGCGCGCTGCACGGCGCGGTCGAGGGCGGCTTCATGAATGGACAGGTCGATCATGGTGTTCTCCTCAGGCGATTTCGCTGAAATTATGGGCAAACGGAGCCAATCAGAGTGAGTGACGACACAGACCAGTCATCACCGGCCCCCGCCAACCCATTGATTCTGCCCGTCTTGCTAAGTATATCCGTGGGGGTGGTGGTCAACGATTGACGTTTGTCACCCGTTTGGACGCAATATGTCATTATTGGTCATATTGTAGGACAACATGACCAATTGAGGCAAATTTATGTTAGGGATTTTGGGTGGTTCGGGCGACGCACTTTCTGGTGTGCACCGCACCTGTCGATCAGTCGGGCCGATTGCCCGGCCGCACAATTCGGACGTCGCAGAAAGATGGGGCTCCCATCCCTTTAACGCGCTTCCGGCCGATACGGTGCCTTGTCATCAATGTTTCCGACAAACACGCCCAAGCGCTCATGACCTAACAGCTGCCGGATAGCCATACTCTCACCGATATGATACCAGTAATGATAGATCACCCGCTGGAGGAGATCGCCGTAGCGACGGACGAGCGGCTTGCCGTTGCTGATCACGTTCCGGCTGAGAATGTCCGATGTCAGCGTGTCGAGCCACGGATCGGCCGCGGCCGTGATGGTGCGCCATGCGGTCACCATCTCCTTGAGTAAAGGCCGGGATGCGGGCGCGCCGTAGGCAAATTCCTTGTCGATCTCCGGCAAGAGCATCGGCCCCTCACCATAATATAGAAAGTACCGTTGTTCCTGCCAGGCCAGATGCCCAACGTTCCAACTAATACAATTCATCGGCAGAAAGCGTTGTCGTGCGTCCTCGTCGCTGATGCCCTTGACAGCGCGCCAGAACTCGCTGCGTGTAAAATGCAATTGACTAACTAATGGGTGGGTCATCAAGCTGTTTCCCCTGAACCGCGCGATCGGCCGGCTATTTATCCACTCCGTCGATAAGCCGGCTCATCCCGCCCACTTCACTCCCACTCCAACTCCCCGAACAACACCATGTCCTTGCCCAGGGTCTGATAGCGCGGCTGGGCCAACCGCGGCATCACCTGCCCATTGAGCCGGCCCAGGTCGGCCACGGCGTTCAGCCCGCCCAGCATTAGCGGCGCGATGGTCAGCACCAGCCGATCGGCCAGATGCGCCGCCAGGAAGTTGCTGATGACCGTGGCCCCGCCCTCCACCATCAGGCTGCGGATGTGGCGACCATGCAGATAGTCCAGCAGCGCGGGCAGGCTGACCAGCCCATTCGGCCCGCTGGGCAGGCGCACCACCCGCGCCCCGGCCGCTTCCAGCGCCGCCTGGCGCGCCCGGTCGGCTGCCTCTGTCGTGGCGATCCACGGCCGCCGCTCGCCGCGCAGCAACTTGGCCCACGCGGGAAAACGCAGCCGGCTGTCGACGATCACCGGCTGTGGGTCCGGCCCGCGTACCAGCCGCACCGTCAGTTGCGGATCGTCGGCAATGACCGTGCCGATGCCGACCAGGATGGCGTCGTGCTGAGCGCGCAGCCGGTGGGTGAGCCGCCCCGCTTCCGGCCCGCTGATAATGGTCTGCTCGCCGCGCCGGGCAGCGATGGAGCCGTCCAGACTCTGGGCATAGCTGAGGGTGACGTACGGTCGACCGTCGCGCTGGGGCAGAGTCGTGAACATATCATCCAGCGCGTGGCCCGCTTCGCCGTTCTCGTGCAGCGGGCTGAGCGCGCGCGCCATGGAGACCGGCTGGGTTTGTCGCGCGCCGGCGGCTTCGGGTCTCTCCAGTTGCAGGAGGTGGCGCATCCGGCGCACCTTGGTGTCGAGATAATGAGCGTTCTCGGCGTGGACGGCCGTTTCCAGCGGGATGCGCTCGCTAACGATCAGCCCTTCGCGTTCCAGCGCGGCTATCTTGTCCGGGTTATTGGTCATCAGGCGCAAGGAGGCGACACCGAGGTCTTTCAGGATAGCGGCGGCGATGCGATAGTCGCGCAAATCGGGTTGATGGCCCAGCATGAGGTTGGCGTCCACGGTGTCATAGCCGATATCCTGTAGATTATAGGCGCGCAACTTCTCCAACAGGCCTATCCCCCGGCCCTCCTGGCGCAGATAAAGGATGATGCCGCGCCCCTCCGCGGCGATGCGGCCCATGGCCGTCGCCAGCTGCGGCCCACAGTCACACCGGCGAGAGCCAAGCACGTCGCCGGTGAAACACTCCGAGTGGACGCGCACCAGAACAGGCGGGGCCGCCCCGTTGCCGCTCGCATCGGCCCGGCCCTCCAGACCAGGTTCCCGCATGATAAGCGCCAGGTGCTCCTCGCCGTCCAAATTATTGTGATAGACGTACAGGGTAAATTCACCCACATCGGTGGGGATGCGCGCGCCGGACATCTTGTGAACAGAGATCGTCTCGGTCATTATAGATACATACGCAATGCCGGTTGCCATAGATGAACCGGATAACATCCCCTAATGGACGGTAGCGTTGATCGTGGCCGCTTTATTCAAATCAGACGGCGCTGTCGGGGAGATATAAGTCCGTCCGAAGAACGCACCACAGTCGCCGGCCACGAACCTAGCGTAAAAATCCGCGTGCCTGCCAGGCGGCATAGAGAAGGACAGAACCGGCAACGGCCGCGTTCAGGGATTCTACTTCTCCGCGCATGGGCAGGCGAATGATAAAGTCACAGCGCTCGCGCACAAGCCGGCGCAACCCGTCGCCCTCGTGGCCGACGACGACGCCCAAAGGCCGGTCCAGATCGATCCGACCCAATTCGACGGCCTCTTCGTCCATATCCAGGCCGGCCAGCCACACCCCCGCCTCCTTCAGCCCGCGCATCGTCTGCACCAGATTGGTCACCTGGGCAATCAGCAGATGCTCTGTGGCCCCGGCGGCGTACTGCACCACAGCCGGGGTAATCTCCGGCGCGCGCCGATCCTGCATGATAATGCCGTGGACGCCACAGGCCTCGGCCGTGCGCAAGAGCGCGCCAATGTTCTGCGGCCCGTGCAGCAGGTCGAGCAGCAACAACAACGGCTTTTCGCCGCGGCGCTCGGCCAGCCCCAGCATCTCGTCCGGCTCCACATACGGATAGGGACCGACCTCGAGGAGCACCCCCTGATGCCGCGGGTCCGCGCCCAACCGCTGCGCCAGCCGGTCGAGCGTCTGCTTGTCGTCGGTCGCCACCGGCACATTGGCGGCGCGTGCCGCGTCCAGGATCGGCCGCAACTCGCGCTCATCGGCCCGACCCCCGCGCTCGCGGGCGACGTGGAGCCGGTAGATCGACCGCCGCCCGGCGCGCAGCGCCTCCAGGACGGGATGACGGCGTACAAGCGCCTCAGCCGAGTTTCCAGATGGTGCCATCAGCTCTGTCTTCCAGTACGACGCCCAGTTCCTTCAGCCGGTTGCGGATGGTGTCGGCCGTGGCCCATTCCTTGTTGTCGCGAGCCTGCTTGCGCAGGTCGATAAGCAGCCGCACCAGCCCGTCCTCGCGCCCCGCGTCGCCGCCGCGGTCGGCGCTGTCGGGCACAATGCCCAATACGCCGCCGCCCAGCTCGCGAAAGAGGTCGTCAATGGCCGCCAACGTTCCCTGTGTCTGTGGGCCGCCCTCGTTGATGAGAGTGTTCACCGCGCGCGTCAGGTCCTGCAGCACGGCCAGCGCACCGGGAGCGTTGAAATCGTCGTTCATGCGCTCGATAAACTGCTCGCGCGTGGCGGCCAGCAGGGCCGTCGCCTCGGCGGTGGGCTCGCCCGGCGCGGCACGGCGCAGTTGATCGCGCACCAGCGTGACCGCGCCCCAGATGCGCTGCCAGCCCTTGTAGGCCGCCTCGACCGCCTCGTCAGAGATGTCGACGGGGTTGCTATACTGGCTGGACAAGATAAAAGTGCGAATCGCCTCCGGCCGCCAGCGGGCCAGCGCATCGCTGATGTTCAGCGTATTGCCCAGGCTCTTGCTCATCTTGATGCCGTCGAGGGTCAACGAGCCGGTCAGCATCCAGTAGCGGGCGAAGGTCGCACTGTGGGCAGCCTCGCTCTGGGCGATCTCGCATTCGTTGTGGGGGAAGATATTATCGATGCCGCCGCCGTGGATGTCGAACGTCTCGCCCAGATACTTGGCGGCCATGGCCGAGCATTCGATGTGCCAGCCGGGAAAGCCCTCACCCCAGGGGCTGGACCAGCGCAGGATATGCTCCGGTTCAGCCTTCTTCCACAGGGCGAAGTCGGCCGGGTGGCGCTTGTCCTCGCGCACGACGACCCGCGCCCCTTCTTCCAGGTCCTCCACGATGCGGCCGCTCAGCTTGCCGTATTCGGGAAACGAGGCGACGCTGAAGTAGACCGAGCCGTCGTTCACGTAGGCATGTTCTTCTTCGATCAAGCGCTCGATCATGGCGATCTGTTCGGGGACGTGGGCGCTGGCGCGGGGGCTGATGTCGGGGCGCTGCACGCCCAGGGCATCCATGTCGGCGAAGTAGGCGCGCGCGTACGTCTCGACCACCTGCATGGGCAAGGCCGAAGCCTGGCGCGCTTTCTTCAGAATACGATCCTCACCCGTGTCCAGCATGTGGCCGACGTCGGTGATGTTCTGCACATAGAGCACATCGTAGCCCAGAAAGCGCAGATAGCGCACAACCACGTCGAAGCTGACGTAGGTTTTGGCGTGGCCGATGTGGGAATAGTCATAGACGGTGGGGCCGCAGACATAGATGTTGACCTTCCCCGGCGTCAGGGGCACGAATTCTTCTTTTTGTCGCGAAAGGACGTTGTAAATCCTGAGTGACATACTTAACTCCGAGATACGAGATTAGAGATACGAGATTTGAGATACGAGATATGGGATACGAGTTGGAAGCGCGCTCTTCACTTGTATCTCGTATTTCGTATCTCGTATCTCGAATTATAGTTTGGCAAAGATCATTCGCCCGGCGGCCGTCTGCAACACCTTGGTCACGATGACATTCTCCGTGCGGTTCAGCACCCGCTGCCCGTCTTCGACGACGACCATCGTGCCGTCATCGAGATAGCCCACACCCTGACCATACTCCTTGCCTTCCTGGATGATCGTCACCCGCAGTTCTTCGCCCGGCAAGAGCGAAGCCTTGACGGCGTTAGCCAGATCATTGATGTTAAGGACAGTGATGCCCTGCAACTCGGCGACCTTATTGAGATTATAGTCGTTGGTCATGATCGGACAGCCCAGCCGGCGGGCCAATACCACGAGCTTGCTGTCGGCGTCGCGCGTCTGGGGGGCGTCCATGTCGGTGATGCGCACCGGCACGGGCGACTCGTTTTGCAACATGCTCAGGATGTCCAGCCCCCGGCGGCCGCGATTGCGACGCAAGCTGTCGGCGCTGTCGGCGATGTGCTGCAACTCCCGGAGCACGAAGTTGGGCACCAGCAGCGTGTGGCGGATGAAGCCGGTGCGGCCGATGTCGAGGATGCGGCCGTCAATGATGACGCTCGTGTCCAGCAAGATGACGTGGGTATCCTCGCCTTCCTCGATCACGGCCACCGGCGCAACCTTGTGCTCGGCGCGCGGCAGGCGGATGTTGCCGGCGAACTCGCGCAGGTCGCGGTAGCGATTCATCATCAACACCGCCCCCAGATAGCAGAACCCCAGCGCCGTCGCCAGCGGCAAGATTTCCTTAAACGGCGACGGCAGTTGCGATAGGGGAATGGCGAAAAGGGCGGCGGCGATGAGGCCCAGGAAAACGCCCAGCAGCAAAGCCACCAGGCGCTCCAGCGGCATGGCCGACAAGGCCTGCCGGATATAGTTGATTGGCCGGACAGTCAGATAGGGGGTAAACAAAAAGCCCAATACCGCCCCCAGCACCCCGCCGCCGACACCGAAGGCGATGCCATAGCGCAATGGATCGAGATTGAGCATGTTCGCCAACTGGACGCCCACGATAGCCAGCGTCGTCGCCAGCACAACCGCTCCAATGAGTCTTGAGATGAATTCAATACGTGATCCCATGATGAAGCAATTACTCCCGAATAAATAATGAATAATGAATCGATAAAATTAATTGTTAACGGCGGGAGCGACGAACTTCCCTGATAAAACAAAAAAGGTGAATGCATGTCATGCATCCACCATTCACAATCGATCGGGTTGCTGCGCCCCGTGGCACGCTCTCATCAGGTCCCTTTGTCGGCAAATCCCGTGATGGTTAACGCATGGCCCAAAGCGGCCGGTAGGCCATGCTACAGACTACAGACGGCAGAGAAACCAAATCAACGAGAGTAATCAAATGAATCAAAATAAATAAGACCTATCGAGCAGATCGATGAATGAAGGATAATGGGCAAATAGTAGCATAGCAGCGGGCAATGGGCAACTAGAGAAGGCCGCCCACGTAGCAACCGTACGGGCGGGACAGGGCGGCCGAACGGCTCCCCTCTTGCAGACCGGTGTGGTGCCCGCCCTGTCTCGTCTCCCCTCTGCTCAATGTCTAAAGGCCGCCTAGAACAGATCGCGGTTGGCTTCTTCCCGCGTATAGCGCTTCTCGGGGGCAGCGGCGGTCGCCCGCCCCCGCATCTCGTCATAGAACCGCTTGTCATAGCGCCGCGAGCGAACGGGAATGGGCATCTTGACACCCCAGCCCAACAGCAGTACCTCTTCCTTTTCCTGCAAGCGGGCCAGCATCCCGCGCAATTGGTCGCGGCCGGCCAACCCACTGAGCACAGCACGGATATCGTCCTCGTCCCCCAACCAGCCGGTGACCCGCGTGCCGAGCTGCGACATCACTTCGTCGTCGATGCCCGACGGCCGCTGGTCGACGATGAGCAGCGTAACGTTGTACTTGCGCAATTCGCGGGCTATCGTCCCAAAGGCCGTCTGGCGCGAGAGGCCAGGGCTGAGCAGCTTGTGGGCCTCCTCCACGACGATGACCAGTGGTCGCGGTGCCGCGCCGCCGGCGCCGCTCTTGTAGGTCTCGGTCGCCTTCACCCACTTGTCGCGGATGCGCCGCGTCAGGATGTTGGACACCAACAGGTAATCCTCTTCGGCCTCGAAGCGGCCGAAGCTGAGGATGACGTGGCGGCCGTTCTCCAGCCGATTAACGATCTCCGCCACGGCATCTACCGGGGGTTTTTCCACGATGTAAGGCTTGTCATAGATCGGTTTCAGGCGGCGATAAAGCCCCTTGGCGGCCTCGTCGTTGACGTTGGCCTGCCGCGCCCAGAAGGCAACGGAGTGCGGCGCGGGGCGCTTCTTCCCGTCCTCATCGAATTCCTCGGCCGTAGGATCCATCGCCATGAACTTGCCGAACCATTGATTGCCGAATGATCGCTCCAGCGCGTTGAGCGTCACGGCACTGGTTTCCGTCAGGCTCAGCTTCTCGCCGATGAGCAGGATGTCCTGAATCGTGAATTCCTCGGCCGCCAGCACCACGTCGAAGTCGGGGCGATTGCTGCCGGCCATCGAGCCTGGGCCCAACGCGCCCACTTCCACTTTCGTGCGGAACAGGCTCTTCAACCCGTCGACGCGCGTGCCGCGGTCGGAGTCCTTGTCGTCGAAGCCATACTCGTTGTGCATATCGAACACCAGCGCTGCGGCCACGTCGGTTTTCATCAACCCGGCCAGCACCATGCGCGTCAGAAAGCTCTTGCCTGTGCCCGTCGCCCCGAAGATGCCGCTGCTGCGCTTGACGAAGCGCTCCAGATCAAGGCAAACCGGATAGCCCTGCTCGATCGTATGGCCGATGACGAAGTTGGTCCCGCCTTCTTCGCCGAAGATGGCGGCCACGTCGGCCGCGTCGGCCGGGCGCACCGGCGTGTGGTGGGCCGGCACGGTCTTCACCGGCTTGGGCCCGGGGTTCTCCTCGCCCGCCTCCACCCGCGCCTCCCATTCGACCCGCTCCGGGTCCAGCAGATCCGGCCCCAGATCAACCAGCAATGTCGAGTACATCTCCAGCGTGGTATAGAGCGTCTTGCCGTAGAGCGCATCACGAATGGCAGCGGGCAGACGGTCAGACTTCTCATCGGCGAAACGGGGGTCGGTGGCGCCAAGTTGCAGGTCGGTCACCAGGCCATAGTAGCGATAGCGCGGCGTCTCGCACACGACAAAGCCGCCTTCCTGCACGGTATCGGCCGGCACAGTCAGGCGCACGCGCAGGCCGCTTTTCAGCCCCCCGCCAACGACGTAGCCCAGTGGGCCGCCGGCCGAGCCACTGGCGCTGGGCCGATCGGTGGTCTGTGACGGCAAATCAAACATCAAAAGCCTCCCACGGCGGCCACATCGGCCAGGCCGGGCAGCGCCTCGCCCAGCGCTTCGAGCACGGGGACGAGCGTATCATAATCGCTACGCAGCAGTTCGATGACTTCATTGATGACGGTTGCCGCCCAGTCGACATCGTGGCCGCGCAACTGGAAGACGTCCTGCACGTGGGCGACGAGGAGCTGATCGACCGGCACACCCCCGTCGGCGGCGCGCAGGATGAGCCGCAGATAGCCGAGGTGGTCGGTGAAGCGAACCAGTTCGGGTATGTCGTGGCACAGGTGCACAGGGTCCAGATTGAGCGGCGGCCGTGGCGGCAGACCGTGGTAAAAGCGGCCGTTGAGGCAGTAGCCCACGCACAGCACGCTCATCTCGATGGGCAGCAGCCTGTTCTGGCGCTGGTCGTTGATGACCTCCTCGCGCGGGCTCTCGGCCAGGATCAGCCGCCGGACGAGCGGATCGTCGGCAACATTCATATCGTAGATAAGGCCAAAGATGGCCTCCCGCTCGTCCACCGGCTGGGCCTTGACCAGACAGCCAAACGACGGCCCGGAAAGTTGTTGCACTTGGCAGCCGATGATGAAGCCGGCCGTTCCCGCCCGCAGCACGCGGCCGACAGGCGCTTCCGCCATCGGCCACCCTATCCCTATATCCGACATCATACCTTCTCCAAAAAACTTAACACAGACGTGGACAAGAAAAGGAGGGTTATCCTGGCCCCGGATTAAACACCCATCTTGTATGGCGTGCGGCCGCCGCGCGCGCTCTCCTTGCCGCTTTGTTTGGCCGTCTGGCTGCCGCTCACGCCGGCACGCTGCATCGCCAGATCGATCATCACGTTGAGATTCACCTCGTCGTCGCGCCCCACGACAGCCAGCTCGTCGGCCCGCGCCAGGGCGTAGGGGTAGCGGCCGAAGATGCGGCACTGATCGTAGATAAGCGCGTGCACATCGGCCACGGCCGCCGGGTCCTCGGCCACCCAGCGCGGGATGTCCACCCGCGCCACGGCTCGCGCCTCACCGTTGGGGTCCAGCTTGTCTTCCACAAACAGGTTGCTGGCCCCGGCGTTCAGGTAGAAAAAGCATACCTCGATGTGGGGCGACTCCTCGGCGAAGCGGCGATTGGCGGGCGAGATGTCGACAAAGACGGGGCTGCGCTGCCCGGGGCCTAGCAAAGTGGCGTAGAGGCCGGCGTCGGTCAGTTCATTGCCCTGCGGCCGCTTGCCCAATGACTTCCAGTCCACCTCCGGCTCGTCCAGCAGCGTCTGGAGCATGGTCACCACCGAGCGCTTGCCGGGGCGGTCGATGTAGCCGGCCAGCAGCGCGCCCGTCTCATAGATATGGCGCATGGCCCGCGTCCAGTCGGCGACAACCTTGTCCGCGCTGCCCCGCTCGCCCAGCATCGGCCAGTAGAGCAGCCGCTGGTCGAGCAGCGTGAGCACGCGGCCGGACGCGCCGCGATAGGCCGTCGACAGATTGGCCAGGGTCTCGATCTCGGCCCGGTCGCGGGCAATCGTTACCTGACTTTTGTCGAAGCCGGGTTCGTCCTCGGTCAGATCATCCTCGATCTGGGGGTAGAAGATTTCAGGAAACGTCTGAATGTGCGGCGCGCGACCCTGGCCGTGATGGTAGACGATGACACCGATGTTGATCAGATAATAGAGAAACGCGGCATGACGGTCGGGCATGATCTGCGAACCGTCCCCGGCGATGATGGTGGCCTGCGGCGGCGGCGGGCCGGGTGAGATGGGTGTGTCGAGCGGCTCGCGCTCGGACAGGGGCGCAGCGGCGCGGAAATATTTAGGGTCCGATGCTGTCTCAGCCGCCGCCAGCCCAGCGCGGATGCCGGCCCAGTCCGTCGCCCGTTCAGCCAATAATTTGCGCAACTGGTCGGCGCGGCGCAGTTGCGATTGGCGCAGCGCCGCGGCGGCCGTCGCCATTCGCTGCAGCTCCGGGGCCAGACGGTCAAGTTCCAGGGTCATGGCGCGCTAGTGTAGCACGCATGAGCTAGGGAGTCTAGAAATCGGGAAGGCAGAACAGGTCTTTCAGTAATTTATCGCTCTCCGTAGCGCCGGTGTCTTAACCGGCTCCGCGGCCCAGCCCCTTCTCGGCCGCCGGATAAGAATCCGGCGCTACAGCGGGCGAGACAGCGCCGCCAGCTCCTGCTCGGCCAGCTCCGGTTCCAGTTTCTTGAAGAGCGTCCGCGGCGGCGGCAGTTGCCTCCCGGCCGGAATGCTCGCACGTTCCCAGCGACCGGCCGCCCCACCCGCGTCGTACGTCAGCGCCATGTGGCTGTGTGTCGCCTCGTCATAGCGGCGCACGACCTGTTCGCCGAAGAGCGTCCCCGCCTCGCCCAGCATCTCGTGCAGGGCCTGGCTGGTGAACGGCAGCACCGGCGCCCACAGAACCTTCAAGCCGTTGATGGCTTGCAGGGCCACGTAAAGGGCGCGCCCCGCGGCGGCCGGATCGGTCTTGATGGTCGTCCATGGGCTGGTCTCTTCCAAGTATTGGTTGACCAGCGTCGACAGCCGCAGGATTTCGCCCACGGCGGCGCGAAACTTGCAGCCGTCATAGAACTCGGCCACGGTGGCGAAACCCGCATCGAGGGTTGTCAGGAGCGCCTCGTCAGCTGCGGTCAGGTCGCCCGGCTCCGGCACGACGCCGTCGAAATAACGCCGGGTCATGTTGAGGACGCGATTGACCAGGTTGCCCCAGTTGGCGACCAGTTCGTTGTTGTTGCGCTCGATGAACCCGCTCCAACTCCAGTCGCTGTCGCGCGTCTCCGGCATGTTGGTCGTCAGGTAGTAGCGCAGCGGGTCGGGGTCGTAGCGGTCGAGTGCCTCCAGCATCCACACCCCCCAGTGGCGGCTGCCACTGATTTTCCGGCCCTCCATGTTCATGAACTCGTTGGCGGGCACGTCGTAGGGCAGGTTCAGCCGGGCATCGGGGTGATCGCTATAGAGGCCGCGCGCGCCCAGCAGTTGAGCGGGCCAGAACACGGTGTGGAACGGAATGTTGTCCTTGCCGATGAAGTAGAACGTACGCGCGGCCGGCTTATACCACCACTCGCGCCAGGCATCGGGGTCGCCGCTGTTTTTGGCCCACTCAATGGTAGCCGACAGGTAGCCGATGACCGCCTCGAACCAGACGTAGAGCACCTTGTCGTCGTAGCCGTCTTCGACCGGCACGGGGATGCCCCAGTCCATGTCGCGGGTAACGGCGCGGCCGATCAACCCCTGGTCGATGAAGTTCCGGGCGAAATTGATGACCTGCGGCCGCCAATACTCCTTGTCATCATGGATCCAGGCCGACAACGAATCCTCGGCGATAGCCGGCAGATCGAGGAAGAAATGCTCCGTGTCGCGCAACACCAGCGAAGTGTTGTCCCGTTTGCTGCGCGGGTTGATGAGCTGCGCGGCGCTCTCGAAGAGCGTGTTGCAGTTGTCGCACTGGTCGCCGCGCGCGCCGGTGTAGCCGCAGTTGGGGCAGGTGCCTTCCACGTAGCGGTCGGGCAGGAATGTGCCCGTTTCCGGCGAGTACATTTGCGGCGTCACCTTGCGATATAAATACCCGTTTTCCAGCAAACGGGTGAAGATATCCTGCGAAACCTGGAAGTGGTTCTCGGTGTGGGTGCTGGTGAACAGATCGTAGCTGATGCCCAGCCCGCGGAACAGCTCGAGGAAGCGGGCGTGGTAGTGCTCATAAACTTCCAGATTACTTTGGCCCACTTCTTCGGCCTTCACCGTCACCGGCGTGCCGTGGCTGTCAGACCCCGAAACCATCAGGACGTGGTCGCCTCGCAGGCGGTGGTAGCGGGCGAAGATGTCGCCCGGCAGGTGAGAGCCGGTGACGTTGCCCTGGTGGATGTCGGAGTTGGCGTAGGGCCAGGCGATACAAACCAGCACGAACTCGGCCATAGATTATTCGACCTCGTCCTCTTCGTACTCTTCGTACTCTTCGGTTTCCTCTTCCTCATCCTCCGTGATTTCGGTTAGGGCTTCGGCCAGCAGCTCGAAGTCGTCCTCGCTGATGCGATAGAAAGACTCGCTCTCGATGTGGAGCTTGCCGAAATCGGGATAAGTCTCCAGGTCGATAGAGTCGATGCTGACGCCATGTTCCAGATCGGGCACGGTCGCGTCCACGTCGGTGGCGAAGAAGGCGGCTTTGGCCAGCTCCGTCGTGTAGGTATGCTGCTTGGGGTTGGCCTCGAACATGTCGCCGGTAATGGTGACGACGGCGAAAAAGGTCTGGGCCTCGATGGCATAATATATGAAGCGGTCGCCGGGCTTGATTTTCTGGGCCAGTTCCGGCGTTGGCACCATGACGACGCGCTCCTGCCAGCCGGGGAAGGCCAGTTCCTCGCCGGGCGGCAGACTGACGGCCTTGATGTAGTGGGTGGTGTCCTTGTTCGATTGGCGCATGTGGCGGCTGCTGGCGGCCTTGGCCTCTTGCTCGGCCACGATGTTTTCCCAGATGCGCGCCTGGATATTGACATTGAGTTCGGCTTCGCTGCCGTCTGTATAGCGTACGGTCATGCGCGGGCCATTGACAGCCAGCACGGTATACTCTCCCGTGCGATTACGATAGACCCCGTTTGGTTCAAACATCGCTATTTTTCCTGCTCCTCTGAAAATTCGGCAGCATAGTATCTGTTTAGCCGACGGCACGCAAATGAGCCGGGCATCCGGCTATTGTTTTCCCGGTGTGCGTCCGGTTCGGCGGCTGGCCGCGTGCATAACGGATAGAAACCATACCCCCAACAGCGCCGTAGTTTAGCCGATTGAGGGGCGATATTCAATATGATCGGGATGATCGGGTTTTCCGGCCATGAGCCGCCGTGCAGGGTTGGCCGGCCATTTACGAAAAAACTCGCCACTACCCCCGTGCGCGCCCGTAACCACACGGATGGACAACCGGCGCAAGGCCCCACGGGTTCACCGCGGCCGCGATTCACGGGTCGCCCCTTTGCAGCAACGGATAAACCCGCTCAATTCGACATACTCGTTTCAGTCCTTCCTGACCTGGGTTACAATGTCGCTATGTTGTTGGCGCAACTGGCTTTCTTCGTGTTCCTCGTCCATGTGGTGATCCGGCCGGTGATGGCCGCCTTTCTCTTCACCCGGCCGCCCCGCCTGAGAGTGACGTTTCGCACCCCTGCCGACTGGGGAGCCGACTACCGCGACGTGACCTTCCCCGGGGCGGCCGGCATCACTCTGGCCGGCTGGCACGTGCCCTCGCGCAATGGCGCGGCCGTCGTGTTGATCCACGGCCACAGCGGCAACCGGCTGGCGATGGCCTACCACGCCGAGGCGCTGACGCGGGCCGGGTTTGGCGTGCTCATGTTCGACCTGCGCGCCCACGGCGACAGCGGCGGCGGCCGCTTTGAGCGCGGCGTGGCCGCCGTCGATGACGTGCTGGCCGCCGTGGCCTTTCTCATGCGCCAACCCGACGTGCGCTGGGGCGTGGGGCTGATGGGCGTGTCGGTGGGCGGGATGCTGGCCCTGCAGGCCGCGGCGCGCAACGTGGCGATTCGCGCCGTCGCCGTCGACGGCCCCATCCTGGGCACGGTCGACGATCTGCCGCCGCCGGCGACCGCGCTCGACCGCTTCTATCATTATCCGCTGGAACGCTACTATCAGGCGGCTATCGACCGCCTGTCAGGAAGCGAGCGACCACCGGCCAACACGGTGGCGCTAGGGCGGCTGGCGCGACGGCCGATCCTGTTCATCAGTGCCGGCCGCGGCCTGGAGCAACGCATGACCCGTTTCCTCTACGAGGCCACACGCGGCCCCAGGACCCTTTGGGAAATTCCCCAGGCCGCCCACGCCACCGGCTGGGCGGCTGAGCCGGAACAGTACGGCCACAAGCTGGTGGCCTTCTTCACGCAGGCGCTGGGCGTCGATGAGGCCAGCCAAGACACGGATGAGCCATTTTCGGACGCAGCCCACGAGGAAAATGCGGGCGAAGTCCAGTCCCTGTCAACGGCGGCCGAAATTCAACCCATCGCCGAGCGAACCCTCGCCCCCCCAGCAGCCATGATGATCGCTTTTGCCATGATACCCCTGGGGATGATGCTCCTGATTTTGCCCTACCAACTGCGCTGGGGAGAATTCGCACCACGACCCCCGGCCGGGCAGGGGCCGCTCATCCTGCTGGGCCTGTTTGCAGCGCTGACGGCCGGGTTGTTTCTCCACGAGGTGGCCCATCTGGTTGGCTATCGTCTGTTTGGCCGGGTGGAGGCGGGCGCGGCTCGCCTCAGCTTCGGTCGCGTGGCCTTCGCGCCTCAAATCCAGTGCGAGAAACCCATTCCGGCGGCCGCCTATCGACGCATGTTGTGGCTGCCCGGCCTGGCGCTGGGCGTTGTACCGGCCGTGCTCGCCATCGCCGTCGGGTCCTGGGCGCTGCTCATTTGGGGAGTGTGGATGACGATCACAGCCGGGGGTGACGTGGCCGCCCTGTGGGCCATGCGCGACTTGCCGGCCCACACACCCGTACGCAGTCATCCCAGGCGTGTGGGTTGCGTGGTGATACCCGCAACAAAACCCGTACAAAATATTGACAATTAATTGCATACCGGCTAGAATTGTTCGTATCAGGCATCAATTCACCGGACTATATGACCATGACGAGCAATCAGCTCGCCCGGCGAGGGAGCAACACATAAATGGCAAAATCAAACCAGTTAAAGACAGGGGATCGCGCGCCCGATGGGATCGCCCTCGACGTGGACGGCCAGGAAGTATCGCTGTCCAGTTACTGGGCCGACGGCCCGATCTTGCTGACGTTCCTGCGTCACTTTGGTTGAATTCACTGTCGCGATTGGCTGGCTCAGTTGGAGCTGCACAAAGACGATATGGAAGCGGCCGGGCTGCAGGTAGTGGCCGTGGGGCTGGGACAACCGAAACACGCCCGGCATTTCGGCGACCGGCTGGCCCCCAGCGTGGACTGCGTGACGCGCGAGGAAACGGAGCTACATGCCGGCTACGGCGTCGGCCGGGCCAACATGCTGCGCCTGCTGGCCCCCGATGCCATCAAGGCGGGTATGAGCGCGGCCGCGCGCGGCCATACCCAGGGGCAAGCGACCGGCGACACCCAGCGCTTGCCGGCCACGTTTATCATCGACGCGGACGGGATCGTCCGCTATGCCCATTACGGCAAGTTCGCCGGTGATAATCCCGACCTGGCAGCGATCATCCAAGGGTGGCGCGAGACCAACGAGACGGATTCAGCCCCCGTCGTCTGACCCCACACCATCAAGGGAGACGCTCCAAGCGTCCCCCTTTTTGATCCAGCTAGGCGGCCACCGCCAGCACGCTGGCCTGGGCGATCCACTCGTCCGGCTCCGCCATGGGCGGGGCCTGTGTCACCTCGCGCAGATAGTCTGGGGTGGAGGCGGCGACGGCCGCGTAAGTAGTGATCCCCGCGGCCGTCAAGCGCTTGGCGAACGTCGGGCCAATCCCCTTGATTTCGGTCAGGTCGTCGGGCGCGGACGCAGAAGCAACTGTCTCTCGGAGTGACGCGGCCACCGTCTCGGCCTTCTCCTCCACCTTGTCCCCGGCTTCCTCGGCCGTGGCTTCAGCTTTGCCCATGACCTTCTTGACCGGCTTAACGACTGCCCGGGTCGCATCTCCGACCCTGTCGCCCACATCTTCCAGCGCGTCTCCGGCCTTGTCCGCCGCTTTCTTAACCGGCTTCACAACCGCTTTGGCAGCGTCGCCGACCTTATCGCCCACGTCTTCCAGCGCGTCTTTGGCCTTGCCGGCGGCTTTCTTGACCGGCCTGGTGATCGGCTCGGCCTGCTCCTCGATCTTAATCTCGAATTCCTCGAAGGCAGCCCCGGCCTTTTTGGCTCCGGACCGAACGGCCGCCGGCACCTCTCCAGGTATCACCGGCTCGCCCTGCCGGCGGCGTCTGATAATGCGGCGCGTGCCGTCGATGGCCAGCGCCGCCGCGCCGACGGCCAGCAGATACCATGCCTTGGGGTTCAAAATTTTGTTGGACATACCTTTCCTTTCCTCGCTCGTGTATTTTGCGGCCGAATGCCGCCTGTTGCGACCTGTGATGACGCATTGCATTATACCAGATAATACGGCTTATGAATATGCCGGAACACCAGGGGAAGTCCCGGCGGAGTTCCGGTTGGCCCCTCGCCAAAGCAGCGTAGTCCGCTGTCATCCACACGATGACCAATCAACCTTCGCCCTGCTCGCGTACAGGCGGGAGAACCGGAAGTAGCTTCTTCTGATCCCCTGCACTCTATTCGCTGGTGATGTCGCCCTTGGGTAGTGTCGAAGGCCACATGCGAATACCCGGAGCAATCACCGGGCTTTTCAGTCGTCGAGGTGTAACGCCGGGTTCTTATCCAGCGGCCGAGATCGAGCTGGGCTGCGGAGCCGGTTAAAAAACCGGCGCTACGCAGAGCGATCGATTAGTGAATTTCCCTGGAAGCAATCACCGGACTCAAGCACATCGACGGCAACTATGATATAATCAAGCGACTAGGAATTTATTTTATAACCCATGAGTTCAGCAAACTATCCGCCGGCGTCGGGCGAGCCGATGCCGCAGTTACCGGCTACCGGTAGGCCGAGATCGATGACAACGCACGCTCCGCTCGCGAGCGATTGGCCTGTCGCCCCCAATACCCGGACAACTTTCATACCGACCGCCGAGCAATTGTCTCGCGATGAAGCACGACGGCGTTATTTACGCCGCAACGTCTATACGCCCGTCATCATCGCCGCCATCATCGCTATCGGCGCGTTTATTCTGCTGTTTGTGCTGGCCTTCGCCCTGCGGTCCCCACGCACGGCATCCTTCATCGCCGGCATGTCGGCGATCGTCGTCATCCTGATCGCGCTGCCGCTCACGCTCTTGATGGCCATCACACCGATCGCCTGGTTGGCATTCAAGCTCAACCGCCGCCAACAGCGCAAGAATAATCCGCAAACGGGGCCAATGGCCTATCGCAGTCATATTCAGGTCTGGTTGTGGCAGCTCGATAGCCTGCTCAACAAGGTGGATGATGGAGCGGTTGGCATCAGCGAACGCGTGCGACGCCCGCTGATCGCTCTCCATGCCCGCGCCGCTTATTTGCGCGGATGGCTGAACGGACTCTGGGAAAAATTTACACGGAGTAACGATTATGGACACAATTAACAAGACGATGAACCACGAAATCGCCGCCATGAACAAACAAGACAATTGGCAGACAAAAGTGCTCATCACCGGCGGCGCCATCGGCGCCGTGCTCGGCCTGATGACGTCGTGGTTACTGATTCGAACCGCGCGCGAGACGCGCGGCGGCCCCCCGGCCATTTCCACCGGCGATGCCATCAAGGTCGGCATCACAACGATTGGTCTGGTGCGCGCGATTGCGGCTCTGGGTGACAGGCCCTAATCTCAGGAGCATATCGCATGACACAAGATCAGGGATCGAGCCGGCGCGGCCGATCCAGAGGCTCTACCGCCTCAGCCAAAAATTCAACCCCCAAGACCAAACGCTCCTCGCCCCAGTGGCGGCGAATGGATCTTCATTTGCACACTCCCGGTTCCAATGATTACCAGGAACCGCACATCAGTTATCTGGACATCCTGCGACAGGCGGCCGCCCGCGGCCTCGATATCATCGCCATCACCGACCACAACACCGTAGCCGGCTACGCCGCCATGCAGAAAGAGGTCGAGCAACTGCTGTGGCTGGAAAGCCGCGGCCGCATCGACCCCGCCGAGCAACGCTTGCTGGACGAATACCGGCGCGTGCTGGGCAAGTTGCTGGTCCTGCCCGGTTTCGAGTTTACCGCCACCTTCGGCTTTCATATTCTGGGCATTTTCCCGCCGGAGACGCCGGTAAACTATCTGGAGCACCTGCTGCTGACGTTGCGCGTGCCGGCTTCCTCCTTGCGCATGGGCGGCCAAACGGTCGGGGCCACGTCCGACGTGCTGACCGCTTATCAGATCATCAACGAGGCCGGCGGTCTCGTCATCGCCGCCCACGCCAATTCCGGCAATGGCGTCATGCTGCGCGGCATTGATTTCGGCGGGCAAACGCGCATCGCCTATACCCAGGACCCCAACCTGCACGCGCTGGAGGTCACCGACCTGGAAAAGCGCGGCAACCAGACCACCCGCCGCTTCTTCGACGGCTCCAAGCCGGAGTACCCGCGGCCGATGCGCTGCATCCAGGGTTCCGACGCCCACCGCCTCATGCGCGAATCGTCCAGCTCGCCCTATCTGGGCGTGGGCGACCGCGTCACGGAGATACTGCTGGAAGAAGTGACCTTCGACGCCCTGGCGCAAGTAATCCGCGGCAACGACCATTCGCTCACCCGCCCCTACCGCGGCACGGCCAAGGCCATTGACTTCGTGCAGTCGGCCCGTGAAGAAGGCGAGTCGCTGGTCCAGTCATTCCATCCCAGCCTGAACCAGCGCGGCGGCTATCTGGACAACGTCCTGCGCGACATTGGCGCCATGGCCAACACCAACGGCGGCACGATCTACGTCGGCCTTCCCGCCGACCCGAAAGCCAAGCCGGAGGGCGTCCGCGATCCGCAAAAAGCCATTGAGTCCCTGAAAGGCACGATCAGCAAGCGCTTCAGCCCCGAACCACAAGTAGTCATCGACAGCCTGCCCACGCAGGGCACAACCGTCGTGCGCATCACCGTCACGCCCGGCCCCGAGACGCCCTACGCCATCGACTACAACCTGTTCTACGTGCGCGATGAGGCCGAAACGACGCTGGCCGTGCGCGACGAGATCGTTCGCCTGGTCGAGCATGGCTTGGGGCGGCGCGTCCCCGTGCCGGAGACCTCACCCGAATCCTCCCCCCCGGCGCCCACGCCCCAACCCGCCCCGGCCCCCCGCAGCGAACCGGCCCGGTCGCCCGCCGGCAACGGCCGCGGCGCCTTCGAACCCCCTCGCACCGGCGTGGAGCACGTGGACAGCCAGGAACGCGATGGCGTGATCTACCACACCCTGCGCGACTTGCGCAACGGCAACCTGATCAACAACGTCACCCGCTCGTCGGCCCGCCGTCTGTGGCACTACGCCATCACACAGGTCGAGACCTCCCCGCCAGACCTGTCGGCCGTCCAATGGCGTCAGAACGTCGCCGTGCTGAATCGCCGCCAAAAGAGCAACATGACGCTCTACGATCTGGCTGCCCGCGAAGGCGACCGCGTCCACCTCTACTACGGCGTCACCGACGGCGGCCTGAGCGACGCCATGCTGGCGCTGGTGGGCGAGTCGAGTCGGGTCGACTAGGACAATGAGAAGGATTGGCATCCTGACCATCAGCGACCGCGGCTCACAGGGCGCCTACGAGGACAAGAGCGGGCCGCTGGCGGCCGAAATAGTTGCCGAGCGTACGGGCTGGGCCATTGAGCGGCGCGACGTCATCCCCGACGAGTTCGATGTCATCACGCAGACGCTCCTCCACTGGTGCGCCGCCGGTCTCGACCTCATCTTGACCAGCGGCGGCACCGGTTTCGCCCCGCGCGACGTCACGCCCGAGGCGACCCGCGCCGTCATCGAGCGCGATGCCCCGGGCATCGCCGAGGCCTTGCGCGCGGCCAGCCTTCGGGTGACACAACACGCCATGCTCTCGCGCGCCGTGGCCGGGATACGCGGCCAGACGCTAATCGTCAACCTGCCCGGCAATCCCAAGGCTGTGGGCGAGAATCTGGCGGTGCTGCTGCCGATACTGCCCCACGCCCTCGACCTGCTGACCGGCCACCCGGAAAGCGGCCAGGAACATCGCGACGTTTGATTCGATAGACCTGAGAGGTTCTTCTGAGACCTCTCAGGTCTTTCCTTTACCCATGTACGAACACCGCCTGATCCCGACGAACGGCATTACGCTGCATACCGTGACCGCCGGCTCGGCCGAAGGGCCCGCCGTCATTTTGCTCCACGGCTTTCCCGAATTCTGGTACGGTTGGCGGCGACAGATTCCGGCGCTGGCCGCGGCCGGCTTGCGCGTCTGGGCGCCCGATCAGCGTGGCTACAACCTGAGCGACAAGCCGCCGGGGCGGGCGGCCTATCGCCTGGATACGCTCACGCGGGATATCATCGGCCTGATCGACGCCACGGGTCACGCTCAGGTCTATCTGGTTGGTCACGATTGGGGGGCAATGGTGGCCTGGTCAGTCGCGCTGACGGCCCCCGAACGTGTGCGCCATCTGGCCATTCTCAACGTCCCCCATCCTCAAATCGCCCTCAACCATTTGCGCCACGACCCGCGCCAGATACTGCGCAGCACGTATGCCGCCTTCTTCCAGCTGCCCTGGCTGCCGGAAACACTGCTCAGCGCCGCCGACTACCGGCTTCTGAGCCAACTCATGCGCGGCAGCGCCCGGCACGGCGCGTTCAGCGATGAGGAGCTTGAGCAATACAGGCACGCCTGGGCACAACCGGACGCGGTAAGCTCGATGTTGAACTGGTACCGCGCGCTCCTGATGTCGCCGGTTCCCAACGGCTCGCCCCGCGTGACCGTACCGACGACCATCATCTGGGGCGAAAAAGATGTGGCCCTGCGCAGCGTGATGGCCGAAGAGAGCGCCGCCTTGTGCGACCAGGGCGAGCTGATCCGGCTGCCAAAGATCAGTCACTGGGTGCAACACGAGGCGGCCGATCAGGTCAACCAGATTTTGCTCGCGCGTTTCCGCCCCTGAGATATTCACAGCGAGAGCGAGATAATATAGATGTCGATTGCTTCTTCCCGCTCGCGCGCCAATCTTCTACTGCTGCTCACGGCCGTCATTTGGGGTTTCGCCTTTGTCGCCCAGCGGTCGGGCATGGCCCACGTCGGCCCGTTCACCTTCAACGCCATCCGCTTCCTCATCGGCGGCCTGGCGTTGCTGCCCCTCATGCTTATCTTCGACCGGCGGCGGGCGGCGGCCAAAGTCCCTGTCGTCGCCATCAGCAATCGCGCGCTGCTGAGGGGGGGCATGCTGGCCGGGGCAGTCATCTTCGCGGCGGCCACGTTACAACAGATGGGCATCGCCTCTACCACGGCCGGCAAGGCGGGCTTCATCACCAGCCTCTACGTCGTGCTCGTGCCGTTGCTGGGGTTGGCGCTGGGCCATCGGCCGCCGGCCGCCGTGTGGGCCGGCGCCATTCTGGCCACGGCCGGCCTCTATTTTCTGACGATTGAGGGCGGTTTCCGCATGGCCTGGGGCGATGCGCTGGTATTGGCCGGCGCATTCTTGTGGGCAGGCCACGTCTTGCTGATCGGCCATCTGTCGCCCACCACCGATCCCGTCAAGCTGGCCTTCCTGCAATTCATGGCCTGCGCCGCTCTCAGTGCCCTCGCCGCCGCGCTGACCGAGACCACATCGACCGCTGATCTGCGGGCGGCGCTGCCCCCCATTCTCTACGCCGGGATCATGTCGGTTGGCGTGGGCTACACGTTGCAAGTCATCGCCCAGGGCCACGCGCGCCCGGCCGATGCGGCTATTCTCCTCAGTCTGGAGGCGGTCTTCGCCGTCATCGGCGGCTGGCTGCTGCTGGGCGAGCAGCTATCGCCGCGCGCCCTCTTCGGCTGCGCGCTGATGCTGGCCGGCATTCTCCTCTCGCAAGGGGTCGGCCGCCCGGCAGACACGGGTGTGGAAATTAGCCATTGAGAAGTGATGAGAGACAAACGACCAATGACGAGCGAAGAGCGAACCACCGTAGGCCGTTTCAGTTCTCTAGGTGTAACGCCGGATTCTTATCCGGCGACCGAAAACGAGGTGTGTCGAACAGGCGAACTGCGCTGTACAGGCGGTCAAGAAACTGGCGCTACGAAGAGTAATCGAATACTGACAAACCCGCGGACCACTGGACACTGACCACCGAATACCGGATACTGACGATTATGGAAAACCCAACCGCCACGCTGATTCTGAAACCTGGCCGCGACAAACCTGTCCACAACCGCCACCCGTGGATATTCTCCGGGGCCATCGGCCGCGTGCAGGGCCAACCCGCGCCGGGCGACCTTGTCACGATTGCCGACCAAAAAGGCGCGCCACTCGCCACAGCTTATTACAACGCCAAGTCACAGATACAGGCCCGCATCCTCTCCTGGGATACAGACCAGCCGATCGACGAACGTTTCTGGCGCGACCGATTGCAACAGGCCATCAACGGCCGTCGGGCAATGGCGAATCCAGTGACGAGAGACAAGACCCCAGAGACGAGTGAAGTAAGCCTGCCCACTGACGCCTACCGCCTCGTCAACGCCGAGGCCGACGGGCTGCCCGGCCTGGTCATAGATCGCTACGGCGACTATCTCGTGATGCAGTGCCAGACGCTGGGCATCGATCGGCGCAAGGCGATGCTGACCGCGTTGTTAGTCGAGCTCCTCCAGCCGGCGGGCATCCTGGAGCGGTCGGACGTCGACGCGCGCGGCAAGGAGGGTCTGAAGCCCGTCGTCGAGCTCCGCTATGGCGCGCCGCCGCCGGCCGAACTGACCCTGCGCGAAAACGGCTTTTCCTTCCTCGTGGACGTTCACCACGGCCACAAGACCGGCTTCTACCTTGACCAGCGCGACAACCGGGCCGCCGTCGGCCGGCCGCCGTACATGGCTGGGCAAGAGGTGCTCAACGTCTTTGCCTATACCGGCGCGTTCGGCGTCTACGCCGCCGCCGCCGGGGCAAGCGCCGTCGTGCAGGTGGACAGCTCCGCGCCCGCGCTGCAGATCGCCGAGCGCAACATGCACCTCAACCGCCTGGAACGGCCGTCCAATGAATACATCGCCGGCGACGCCTTCGAGGTGCTGCGCTACTTTCGCGAGGAAGGGCGGCAATTCGACGCCGTGATCCTCGACCCGCCCAAGTTCGCCCACAATCAGGGCCAGATCGACCGCGCTGCGCGCGGCTACAAAGACCTCAACTGGCTGGCGATGCGGCTGCTGCGGCCGGAGGGTGTGCTGGCGACGTTCTCCTGCTCCGGACTCGTCAGCGCCGATCTGTTCCAAAAGATCGTCTTCGGTGCCGCCGTCGACGCCCGGCGCGACGTGCAGATATGGCATCATCTGGGCCAGGCAGCCGACCACCCGGTGCTGCTCTCCTTTCCGGAGTCAGCCTACCTGAAGGGGTTGCTCTGCCGGGTGATCTGATGCGCGTCTCGGTCATCATCCCCAGCCTTAACTCGCCCATCCTGGATGATGTGCTGGCCGCCGTATCGTCGCAGGCCGGCGCGGCGGACGTAGCTGAAATCCTGGTCGTGGGCAAAGACGAGGCCGGGCTGCTCGTGCCCGACGGCCGCACCCGGCTGATCGACACGGGCCGGCCGGTCAATCCGGCCGTCGCCCGCAATCGGGGCATCCGCGAGTCGTCGGCCCCGCTGCTGATCTTTCTGGATAGCGACTGCATCCCCCAATCCGGCTGGCTGCGCGCCCACCAGGCGGCCCACGTCGCCGGTCATCCCGTCGCCGGCGGCAGTGTGCTCCCGGCGGGCAGCAACTACTGGAGCCGCGGCTACAACCTGGGCATGTTTCAGGCGTACCTGCCCACCCGACCGGCCGGCCCACGGACCATCCTGCCGACGCTCAACTTGTCCGTCGAGCGGCGGGTGATCGAGAAAATCGGGGAGTTGGACGAGACGCTGCCCCGCAGCCAGGATATGGAGTGGACGGCGCGCATGGGCCAAGCCGGTTTCCAGCCCTGTTTTTGGCCGGACGCGCCCGTCGAGCATCGCCACAACCGCAACACGCTGCGCGCCGTGTGGGCCGACTGCGCGCGCAGCGGCTACTACTCGCGCCAGGTGCGGCTGAGACACGGCGACCTGTTGAACACCCCCGCCCTCCTGCGGCGGCCGCGCCTCCTGCGCCTGCTCAGCCCCGCCGTGGCCGCCGCGGCCACGGCCCGCCTCCTCGTCGAACAGCCGGTCGTCCTGCGGCATCATCCGGCCGACCTGCCGGCGATCTACCTCACCAAACTGGCCTGGGCCTGGGGCGCAGGTGGAGAGCCGGCGCGTGACTGAGCGCACCGAGCAACCAGCCAGTACCCACGTCCTGGCCGTCACACTGAACTGGCGGCAAGCGGCGGTGACGCTAGAATGCGTCCGCGCCCTGCGAGCCATGACGACAGCCGCCACGCTCGACATCCTGGTCATCGACAACGGCTCAGGCGACGGCTCGGCCGGAGCGCTGCGCCGCAGCCTGCCGCCGGATGTGGAGCTGCTGGCGCTGCCGGAGAATCTGGGCTTTGGCCGGGGCAACAACGTGGGCTTGCGGCGCGCGCTCGATGGCTCCTACGACTACGCCCTGCTGATCAACAACGACGCCTTTGCCGCCCCGGACATGCTCGACCACCTGTTGGCGGCCACAGACCCGGCCGTCGCCCTCCTCTCGCCCAAAATCTACTACGAAGCGCGTCCGGACAGGCTGTGGTTCGCCGGCGGCCGTCGCCGTCGCCGCACGCTCGACATCGCCGGCACGGGTCGTGACGAGGCAGACGGCCCCGAATGGGCGGCCGACCGAGACGTCGACTATCTCCTCGGCACGTGCCTGCTGGTCAATTTGGCGGCTGTGACGACCGTCGGGCTCTTCGACGAGCGCTATTTCATGTACTTCGAGGACCTGGACTGGAGCCTGAGACTCCAGCAAGCGGGCTATCGGCTGAGGCTGGTCGCCGCTGCCCATCTCCGCCACCGCGTGGCGGCCAGCAGCGGCGGGTTGGAGTCGCCTTTCCGGCGCTATCATTTGGCGCGCAGCGGGGCCATCTTCTGGCGCACCCACCGGCGAACCGGCAACTCGGTGGCGATCCTTATTTTTCGCGCCGGCAGCACGCTCAAAATGTTGAGCCGCCTGCTTATAACAGGTAAATTCGCGCTGGCGGCCGCTTACTGGCGCGGGCTGCGCGATGGCTTGCGACAATAAGCAACAGGACGACAGCACGGATGATACAAGCTTGGAGCAAAAAGGAAGTTGCCCTGTTGGGTGCGCTTTTGGCGCTGGCCGCAGCATTGCGCCTGTGGAGCATCGGCTACGATCTGCCCTACGTCTTTCATCCTGACGAACCGGCCGTCATCGGCGTCGCCTTGCGTATCATCAAGTCCGGCGATCTGAATCCCCATTTCTTCCACTACCCGTCCCTGGTGTTCTACGTCCAGACTTTGGCCTACGTCGTTTACTATGGGGCGGGACAACTCACGGGAACGTTTTCCACCCCTGCCGATCTTGCCGGTCTATCGTCTCTCATCTTGGGCGTAACCATTGCGCCCGATCCGGCCATCGTGATGATCGGTCGCCTCGTGACGGTCGCGCTCGGCGTCGGGCTCGTTCTGTTGGTGTACCTGATCGGCCGGCGGCTGACCGGTGATTGGCTCGTGGGGGCCGTCGCCGCGCTGTCGGCGGCCGTCTCGCCCACCCTCATCTATAATAGCCGCATCGTGACGCCCGATATGTTCGTCACCTTTTTCGCCCTCCTTACGCTCCACTATGGCGTGCTCATCCTTCGCGAGGGTCGCACGCGGCATTACGTGGCCATCGGCGTCGCCATTGGCCTGACTGCGGCCAGCAAGTACAATGGGGCCATTGTGGGCCTTATCCTGCCTGTGGCCCACTTCCTGCGCGCCGGTTGGTCGGGGTGGCGAGACAAACGGCTCTATCTGCCGGCCCTGGTGAGTGGGCTCGTCTTTTTGCTGACCACGCCCTATGCCGTGCTCGATTACCCTGCCTTTTCCGAGGCGCTGCGGTTCGACGCCGCCCACTATGCCGCGGGCCATTCCGGCATGGAAGGCGACACCGTACGTTGGTATGTTACCTTTCTATGGTCAACGACCACGCTCGTGCCCCTGTTGGCGCTGATCCAGATCGTGCGGGGAGTGCTGCTAAGATCAAAAGCAACCCTCTTGCTGGCTTCATTTCCTGTCATCTACTTCATCTTCATCAGCCGGTTCATCGTCCGCAACGACCGGACCATCCTGCCCATCTTGCCGTTTATATTCTTGCTGGCGGCCATACTATTGGTCGAAACAGGCCGCGCAACCCGGCACATGCGGGATGACAGGCGGCGCGTTGTCACGACCGCGCTCATCCTCCTGACGGCCCTCCTGATCGCTTTGCCGGCCGGAATGTCGGCCGCCGAGAACGTGCGCCGGGCAGGAGAACGCACTGCGCCGTCGGCGGCCGCATGGATCGCCGCCAACGTCCCGCCGGGCAGTCGCATCGCTCTGGAATCCTACGGGCCATACATCGACCCCGCCGCCTTCGACTTGCAGGTATTCGAGCAAATCATCGATAATTCGCCGAATTGGTACGTAGAGCAAGGGTTCGACTATCTCGTTCTCAGTCAAGGGCGGTATGGCCGCTATTTTCTCGACCCCGAACGCTATGCAAAAGAAGTGGCCGGCTACGAATCATTCTTCGCGTCTTTCGATCGGGTAAAGACCTTCAGCTCGGAGCGAGCCGAGATCAGAATTTATGCGATTCACAACGACTAACGTCCGGCAAGCTTTTGCTCAATGGCTGCCATCTGGCGAGACCGGCATGAAAAAACTTGACTGGCGGCCGCTTGGCCTCGTCCTGCTGCTGTTTCTGGCCCTGCAACTGCCGCCGATGCTGCGCGTTTCCATCCCCCAGTATGACGAAAGCATCTTCCTCGATATCGCCAACAACATCCACGCCACCGGCTTGCCTCTGCGCAGTCTGGGGCCGGAGGGCCAACTCGAGCTGGATCAAACGCCGCTCTATCTCTACCTGCTCAGCGGGCTGACGCTGGTCTTCGGCGAGAACCTGTTCCTGCTGCGATTGATCACCCTGATCGCTGCGGCCGGCTGCATCCTGCTGGTCTATGCCATCGCCGGCCGCGCCCGCGGGTGGCCTGCCGGACTGGCAGCGGCGCTGCTGCTGGCGATCAACCCGTTTTTCAACCTCTACTCGTTTTTCCTGCGCATGGAAGTCTTCACCAATCTGGCCTTGCTGTCGGCGATCTTTTGGCTGGCCGAGGACAACGCTCGACCGACGAGTCGCCGGGCGGCGGCGGCCGGTGTGGCGATGGCGACAGCCATCCTGCTCAAGGTCATCGCCGTCACGTTCTGGATGGCGGCGCTGCCCTGGGCGCTGTGGCGGCTGTGGCGCGAACCCGGCCGCGGCCGCAAGCTGGCCTGGCTGGCGCTGCCGACTCTCGTCGGGCTAGGCCTGTGGGTGCTGGCGGCCTGGCTCGACCCCGCTCGCGCCACGTCGGCCAGTCGTTGGGGCGCGGCTCTGGGGCTGGGCGGCGTCCCCGTCGACGCGCGGCTCGGCGTCCAGCTGGGGAGCTGGCTTGCACTCATCGGGCGCACCGTTCTGGGCTGGGAGACGGTCGCCCTGCTGGTCGTCGCCCTCGTCGCCTACGTCGCCGCCTGGCGCAGGCAGCATCCGCTGGCCCACCTGCTGGCGCTCTATGTCGGCCTGACCATCGGCCTGTCAATGTTCGTCCAACTGAAAGAAGCTCGGCATCTCTTCGGCGTCATTCCAGCCGTCACGCTGTTGATCGGCCTTGCTCTCCCGTGGCAATCGCTACGACAAAGGGTGCAGCGGCGGCCGGCCGTGGGCGCTATCGTTGGGGTGGCGGCCTTGGCTCTGTTGTGGAGCCTTTCGCCGCTGCGGCTGCCCGCCGTGGCGGAGATGCGCCAAGGGGAAATGTGGTGGTCGCCCATCGTGCGCGACCGCTACTTCCACAACGACGCCCGCCTCGCCTCGCTGCGCGAGGCCGGCATCTATCTGGCCGCCGAATCGCCCGACGAGGCCTTCATCCTGATCGCCCGGCAAGGGCCAATCGTCGGCTACTATGCCGGCCGCCATTACACCTTCCTCTACACCGGCGCGTTCGACCGGAACATGGACTTGTTGCGGGAGGGCGAATTCCTGGTCATGGATCCGCCGGTCGACTTCTGGGTGCAAACGCCGGAAGAGACCGAGGCCCTGCTGCGCTACGTGGCCGACAACTACACAACCGTCCGCGTGTTTACCGGCGGGGACAACACCGTCACGCTATACCGGCACAACCCCGCCGCGCCCCCGTAAGGAACTTCTGACTGCACAGCATCGAAAGAGGCGCGGGGCCTTCTCCACAAAATCCGCGGGGTCCTTTCTTAAATGATCTCAATCGCCCCCTGCCGGAAATTATCGGCCCCGCCCAGAACCTTGTACCTCAGGCCATAAGCCGATTCCACGTCATTCAGCGCCCGAAACTCGTGCGTCACGCCGTAGCCGGAGCCAATCTCGTCGAACAGAATCACGTCGCCGGGCTTGAGATGATTGGCGAGCATGGTCAGCACGTAGAGCGTGGCGCTATAGAGGTCGGCGTCAAGGTGGATGACGGTGCGGCGCGACAAAGGAAAGCGGCCGATAAAATCGACCATCGTCTCCTGGAAGTAGCCTATCTCGAAGCTGACGCGCGGGTCGTCGAACTGCGGCACTTGGCCCCCGGCCGAAAACGTGCCCGGCGGCAAGCCCACCCACGATTCGGGCAGGCCGGTGAACTTGTCGAAGCCCACGAAGCGTGCCGCCGGGTCGCTGTTGTGCCCGACCCACCAGCGCAGCGACTCGCCGAAGAACACGCCGAACTCCAGAAAGTCGATGGGGCCGCCCAGACCGTGGGCGTCGATCAGGTGTTGGTACAGCCCGTAGCGCGTCGGGAAATCAGGCGCGCCGGCCGCCCGTGTGCGACACCACTCATTGAAGCGCGGCACGTAGGCGGCCTTCAGAAACTGTTCACCCAACGCGCGCGCGAGGTCATAGAGGCGGGACTTGGCCGTCGGCCGCCAGGTGCTCGGAACCTCGGCCGCGGTGTTTGATGGATTATGATTCGTGTTTGTCGTGGAGGCCATATCGAGTTCGCTAGTATAGCATAGTATCCCGGCGCACAGAACACCGGCCCGACATACTTAACCGGGTGGGGCAAGGCAACGCGGCCAGGAAACAATTCCTAAATCCGCGTAATCCGTAATCGGCGGATCACCCTGCCCAATCCGTGTCCTACTCCTCATCCACCGGCGTGAACAACTCCGCCTCGCGGCGCAAGCGCTGCAGAAAGTCGGCCGATTTCAGATCGCGCTCCAGGGTATGCGTCAGGTAATCGTGCATCACCCGCTCTATCTCGTGCAGCACGGTCGGCCGCAGACGCAGCTGGCTGACGGCGTCCCACGGCCGCGTTTGCAGGTAGCGCATCACCTTCACCGCCACGGCCGAGATGGGGCGGGCGTGCGGATCGACCTCCAGACAATTGGGGCACAGCAAGCCGCCCAGCTCGGCGCTGAAGGCCTGATCCTGCTCGCGAATCGGCTCGCCGCAGTGGAGGCAGTTGAACAGCCGTGGCTGGAAGCCGGTCAGCGACAGCAAGCGCAGTTCGTAGTAGCGCGCGGGCAGAAGCAGCTCGTCGGCCGGCGCGGCCGCCAGCCAGCCCAGCACGCCGGCCAGCAGCTCGTAGATATCGCGATGCGGGTCGTCGTCGACAGTGAAACGGTCGAGCAGCTCCACGGCATATGAGGCATAGGTCGCCCGCACCAAATCGTCGCGCAAGGCCGAGTAGGCTTCCACCATCTCCGCCTGGGTGACGATGTCGAGATCGCGCCCCTCGGCGATCAGGAACTTGCTGCGCATGAACAGCTCCACGTGGCCGGTCTTGCGGCTTTGCGGCTTGCGCGCGCCCTTGCCGATGGCGCGCACCTTGCCGCGGTCGGCACTGAACAGCGTCAGCAGGCGGTCGGCCTCGCCGAAATCACTGCGGCGGATGACGACAGCTTCGGTGCGATATGTACGTTCACGTGGCATGGAGTAAGTCTACCGCAAAAGTGGCTACTGTGCCGAAGAATTTCACCCTGAAAACCGGGCTCTCCCCCGGGGCTATCCTCCGTTTGCCGCGCCACCCGCCGGCGGCTATAATTCTTGTAGTCGATCCAATCGACCGGCCGACTCCGTAGCTCAATCGGCAGAGCAGGGGACTTTTAATCCCAAGGTTTTGGGTTCGATTCCCAACGGAGTCATCGCAGAAATTAACCACGGATGATCGCGGATGACACGGACAAGGACGGGTTGAGCATCAACCCACCCCGCCCGTGAAAGCCGCGTTTTTCCGTGGTTAATTCGTTAATAAGGACTGTTTGGTTCATAAAAACAAAGCAGCCGCCTCTTGCGAGGCGGCTGCCAGTGGATCCGATGCCAGGAGGGGAGCATCTAGACCCGACGGTTGAATCCCGATCGAGGAGGGGGGTGGGAAACAACCTGGCCTAGACGGGGTGTTCCAGTCGCGTTTCTCTCGTGCCAGTTTGGGGGAGGAGTTCCTCTTAAACCCGCTAGACTTAAACAATAGTATAATCAAGGATATACCAATTTGCAAGTGGTATTAACGGAAATTAAGTGCGAAGTGGGCCGCAGTTCTATATGATATTCGCTGCCGATTCGAGTTTTTCTCTCTACGGATAGGTCAAAATAACGGGTGCGATTACCGGCCGATCAGATGATAGAAAAATTAGGAACAAATACTTATGACAAAGACGTTTAAAGGCCTGTACAAGATTAGCCGCCCCCTGTCGACGCTGACCGGCGTGCTGGCCGTCATCCTCGGAGGCTACGTGGCCGGCACCGGGGCATGGGACAAGATCGCCCTGGCCGCGTTGGCCACGTTGTTGGTTTCGGCCGCCGCCAACGCCTGGAACGACTACCGCGACATCGACATCGACCGGATCAATCAGCCGCAGCGGCCGTTGCCCTCCGGCATGGTCAGCCCGCGGGCCGTGCTCATTTTTTCGGTCGTCCTGGCCGTGCTCTCCGTCATCCTGGCCGCGCTCATCAGCCCCACCGCTCTCCTTATCGCCGTCGCCTCCAACGTCCTGCTCTACATCTATTCCGTGTGGCTCAAGAGCACCGTGCTGCTGGGCAATGCCACCGTGGCCCTCATCTCGGCCATGAGTCCGGTGTTCGGTGGTGTAGCCGCGGGCAACGTGCGGCCGTCGCTCTGGCTGGGGGCCATCATCTTCGTCGGCATCCTCGGCCGCGAAGTGCTCAAGACGCTGGCCGACTACGACGGCGACCAGGCCCACCACGTGCGCACCATCTCCACAGCCATCGGCCCCCGCGCTGCCCGCACCATCTTCTTCTTCCTGCTGGGGGCCACGGCCATCATCATGCTGGCTCCCTATCTGGTCGGCCACTACCATGCCGTCTATGCCTGGATTGTGGCCCTGGGGGTCTTCCCGGTCGCCATCTACGTCATCATTCGCGTCACGCGCGAGCGCACCGGCCCGCAACTGGAGCGGCTGAGCCAGTTGCTTAAATACGACTTCTTGATTTGGTTCATCGCCGTCCTGCTGGGCGCGGCGGTATAATGGAAAACGGCGCGCGAATGGCGCGAATCGACAGGACGCGACGGCAACCCGCCTGAACCGTGCCCTACGATAGCCTATTGTTTAGTGAGAACCTTATGCCTTATTATGCCCAGACCATGCCCGGGGTTGAAGAGATCGCCTGGCTCGAAATTCGCAAGCGCCTGAAGGACGCCCACTTCCAGCGCTATCTCTTCGCCAAGGAACAGAACGGCATCGTCGTCTTTGACTATTCCGGCCCCGCGGCCGATCTACTGAAGCTGCGCACCACCGAAGACGTCTTCATGCAAATCGCCTACCACGACGAGCTGACCCGTCTGCGGCGCGACCTGCGCGGCCTCCACGACCTGATCGCCAACTCGGAAACCTTCGGCCGCGCCGTCAACGATTACCTGCGCGTCCGCCGCCTCAGTGCCCCGCCCACCTATCGCGTCATCAGCCGCCAGTATGGCAAGTTCGAGTACTCGCGCAAGGACCTGACCGCCACCGTCTGGCGCAGCCTCAAGGAACGTTATCCGCGCTGGACACCGGTGGCCGACGACGCCCAGATCGAGGTCTGGGCCAACCTGCTCGGCTCGCAATTACTGATCGGCATGCGCCTCAGCGACCGCACGATGCGCCACCGCTTCGAGCGTAAGGTCGAGCTGCCGGCATCGTTACGGCCGTCGGTGGCCGCGGCCATGGTCTTTCTGACCGACCCGCAGCCCGGCGACGTTTTCCTCGACCCCATGGCCGGCAGCGGGACGATCCTCTACGAGCGGCAGCAAGCCGGCAAGTTCGCCGCGCTGCTGGGTGGCGACATCGATCCGGAGCGCGTCGACGCCGCCCGCAAGAACGTGCGCGGCACGCGCAAGAAACCGACCGCCGGGGACAAACTGCCCGACATCCGCCAGTGGGACGCCCGCCACCTGCCGCTCGAGGACGCCTCCGTCGACAAGATCGCCACCAATCCACCCTTCGGCAAGCAACTGCGCGGCACGCAGACCCCGGCCAAGCTCTACCCACCGATTCTGGCCGAGTTGCAGCGTGTCGTGCGCCCCGGCGGCCGCATCGTGCTGCTGACCAGCGAGTACGACCTCATCAAGGAGGAAGTGCGCAAGCTGCCGCGCCTGACGATTACCACCGGCTATTCTGTGGCCGTGCTGGGGGTCTGGGGCCGCATCTACATCATCGATGTGGCCTGATCCTCGATGACCACGCCCACCGATTCGCCCCATCCCGTCCAGCGATTCGTGCGCGGCCTCATCGCCACACGCCCGGCAGCCCGGCTGCTGGCGCACACCATTCCTCACATTGACCGGGCCGTCTTTCGTCTCAGCGGCGGCCGGACGACGGCCGCCGCCCTGTTCACCGGCCTGCCCATCCTGACCCTGACCACCACCGGAGCCAAGAGCGGCCGGCCGCGCGCCGTCACGCTGGTTGGCATCCCCGACGGCGAACGTATCATCCTCATCGCCTCGAATTGGGGACAGGCGAGCAATCCGGCGTGGTACTACAACGTGAAGGGTTATCCACAAGTCACCGTCAGTCGTGACGGGCGCACGGATGCCTACACAGCGCGGGAGTTATCAGGGCAGCAAAGGGAAACCGCCTGGGCGCGGGCCGTGGCACTCTATCCGGGGTATCGTGGTTACGCGGCGCGAGCGGGTGGGCGGACGATACCGGTCATTATGCTGGAACCACGAGGAGCGAACTAAATGTCCTGGGAACTACTGATCGAAATCGGCGGCTGGGTCGGCACGGCCGCCCTACTCCTGGCCTATGGCCTCGTCTCCACGCGGCGGCTGGCCGGCGACAGCACCGCCTATCAGGCGCTCAACCTCGCCGGTGGCGTGCTGGTGCTGGTCAATTCGTTTTACCACGGCGCGATGCCCTCGGTGGCGGTCAACGTCTTCTGGATCGCCATCGCCGTGTTTGCGTTGAGCCGGGTATTCTTGAAGGCCGGCGGAACGGAACACCGTTAAATACCGATCCCATCCGGTGAAGCCGCATCCTGCCCGTGTCTAATTCTTTTCCAGCACCTCATCTACCCCCCACAGCGACACGCGCAACAACCGCGATGCCATCCCCACGTCCATGCGGCAATCCAGCGGCCAGCGCCCGCTCTCGTCCGGCGCTAATGTCAGCGTCTCCCGCGCCGTCATGCCCCACCAGTCCAGCAACCGCAGCCCAAACGCCGCCCGCGTCATGGCTTGCCGCCCGGCGACGTTGAGGATCCCGCGATAAGGATGATCGACTAGCTCCAAGCAGGCCCGGCATAAGGTCTCCACCCACACCGGATTGCGAATCTGGTTGGTGAACAGCGTCACCGGCCGCCCCGCCCGCAGCGCCGCGGCCATCCACGCCGTACCGTTGTCCATCTCCTCCAGACCATAGATGAGCGACGTGCGCACGATGACCGCGTTGGGATGGCCGGCGACAATCGCCTCGGCCGCCGCCTTGGCCCGGCCATACTCATTGAGCGGCGCGGGCGCGGCCGTCTCGTCGTAGGGCGCATCCCTTCCGTCGAAGACGGAGTCGGTAGAGAGGTGGATCAACCGTGCCCCAACGGCCGCCGTGGCCTCGGCCACGTGGCGCGTCCCCTCCACGATGACCGCCGTCATATCCGGCGTGCGGTTGGAGCCGGCCGTATGGATAACGGCATCGGGGGTGAAGTCGGTCACGAAGCGGGTCACGGCCGGGCCATCGCGCAGATCGAGCGTCACGCCCTGCGGCAAAGCCAACGGATCGGCCGAGAAGGCCGTGTAGCCAAATGAACCCGGGAAGCTTTCGGCCGCCAGTCGCACCAAATGCCGCCCCAGATAGCCGCTACCGCCGGTGATGAGGAGACGATTCATCTAACGCCGGGTCGCAAGAACGCCAATTTAGCACCACTCCCTTTGTATCTTGGCGTCCGGACGTTATAAATCTTCCATGTCAGGAAGAGACTCGGCCCGCGCCAGCGCCTCAGCCGCCGCCGCCTGAGCCGCCGCCTGCTTGCTGCGGCCGCGCCCCTCGCCCCAGTCCTCGTTGCCGACCAGCACCCGCACAGTGAACGTCTTGGCGTGGTCCGGCCCCTCGCTGTCGATGACACGATAATAAGGAGTCGCGTTGAACCGCGCCTGGGCCCACACCTGGAACTCGCTCTTGGCGTCTTTTTGCAAGTCCCCCGCCCGGATCAGCTCCAGCATTGGCTTGACGTAGCCCTCGACGATCGGCCGTGTCCGTTCCAGTCCGCGATCCAGATAAATCGCCCCGATGACCGCCTCGAAGGTAGCACACAGCAAAGGCGTGCGGTCGCGGCCGCCGCTCTCCTCTTCGCCATAGCCCAGCCGCAGATAGCGGCCCAGGTCCACCGCCCGCGCGAACTGGGCCAGCGTCTCGGCCCGCACCAGCGCCGCCCGCAGCGCGGTCAGCTCGCCTTCATCCAACTCCGGATAGCGATTATACAGATACCCGGCGACGATGAAGTCAATAACCGCATCCCCCAGGAACTCCAGCCGTTCATTGTCTTCCAGGCTGGAGCCGGCGTTCTCATTCAGATAGGACCGATGGGTCAGGGCGCGGGCCAACAGCGAAAAGTCGCCGAATTCCACGCCCAACCGTTCGCCTAATTCCAACAAATCATCCATCGGGGTTCGCGTGACCTTATTCTTCAAACGCCTTGATGACCAGCACGGAATTGTGCCCGCCGAAGCCGAAGGCATTGTTGAGGCACACGCGCACGTGACCCGGCCGGGCGGCGTTGGGCACGTAATCCAGGTCGCAGGCCGGATCGGGCGTCGTGTAATTGATCGTCGGCGGCAAAATCTGATCGCGAATCGCCAGCGTGCAAAATACGGTCTCGATGGCCCCGGTCGCCCCCATGATGTGGCCGGTCATCGACTTGGTCGAGCTGACGGCCGTATGGTAGGCGTGTTCGCCCAGAGCGGCCTTGATGGCCGACGTCTCGGCCGCGTCATTGAGCGGCGTCGCCGTGCCGTGGGCGCTGATGTAGTCCACGTCTTCCGGCCGCAAGCCGGCGTCGGCCAGCGCCTTGCGGATGGCCCGCGCCGCGCCTGAGCCGTCGTCGGGCGGCGCAGTGATGTGATAGGCGTCGGTCGTCTGACCGTAGCCGGCGATCTCGGCCAGGATAGCCGCCCCGCGCGCCCGGGCGTGCTCCAGACTCTCCAGCACCAGCATCCCCGCCCCTTCGCCAATGACCAACCCGTCGCGGTTGGCGTCGAACGGTTGCGGCGCGCCGCTCGACTGGGTGGAGGCTGCCCCCGCCCGCTCGAAGCCGCCGATGGCAATGGAAGTCAGAATGCTCTCCGACCCGCCGGTCAACACGACATCCAGTTCGCCGTAACGAATAGCCCGATAGGCGTGGCCCACGGCGTCGTTACCCGCCGCGCAGGCGGTGGTGATCGTCGTCGACGGCCCAATGATGCCGTAGTCAATAGCCAGCATCCCCGCCGCGCCGTTGGGCATGATCATCGTGATGGCGAACGGACTCAGCCGCCGTAACCCGCCGTCGTGGAGGATAGCCTCCTGCTCGATGATCGTCCGCATGCCGCCGATGCCGGTGCCCAGCGTGATGCCCATGCGCTCCGGGTCCTCTTCGTCAAGGTTCAAATCCGCCTGCCGCATGGCCTCGTTGGCGGCCACCGTCGCCAGTTGCTGGGAACGGTCGCGGCGGCGGGCGTCTTTGCGATCCATGTAGGCTGCCGGATCGAAGTCCTTGACCTCGCACAGGCCGCCGATGGTGTGGTGGGGGTTATCAACCAGCGTGATAGGCCCCAGACCCGACTTGCCGCTCAGGATCGCCGACCAGGTATCGGGCACGTTGTGGCCCAGGGGGGTGATTAGCCCAACGCCGGTCACCACGACGCGGCGGCGCGCTCCATCGCCATTGTTCATAAATAAACTCCAAGCTGCTAATTGTCTTCCATCGTCGGCCGGTAGTGACCCTCGATCCACACGCTGCGGTCAGCGCCAACTTCCTTCTTCCAGACCGGCACGATCTCCTTGAGACGATCAATACCATAACGGGCGGCCTCGAAGACGCCGATATCGCGGTGCGCCCCGGCGCAGGCCACGAAGGTTGTGTTCTCGCCCACACCCAGGCGGCCGATGCGCTGCACCAGCGCCACGCCGCGCACCTCCGGCCAGCGCGCCCATATCTCGCGGGCGATCTGGGCCATCTTTTCCTCGGCCATCGCCCCATAGGCTTCGTAGTCCAGGTGCACTGTCTCCGAGGGCAACCCATCGCGTTGCGTCCGGCCGCGCACGAAGCCGGTGAAGCTGACCACTGCGCCGATCTCCGGCCCGGTCAGGCGCGCGTGGATGGCCTCGATGTCCAGCGTCGCATCGGTAACCGCAAAATAGGTGGGCCGCGCCGGCTCCGCGGCCGGCTGGTCGGGAACGCTGCCGCCGCTGACCGGTGGAAAGATCGCCACTTCGTCTGTTGAACCCACTGGCGTCTCCGACCCGGCAAAAGCCCGGTTGACCGCCACCAGCGCCGACCGCAAAGCTGGGGCCAGCGCCGGATAGTCGGCCCCCACCGCGTCGAGCAGGGCGGCCACCGTCGTCGGGTCGGCCGGCAGCGCAACCCGGATACGGTCGCTCTGCGCCCGATCCTTCAACGTGGCAAACAGGCGAATCTCTATCTCCATAAACTCACTAACGTCACGCTTGTAGTAACCCTCAACCAGGGCCCGCGATGCGCGCGCACCGCGAGTGACGAATGACGAGTGGCAAGTGACGAATTAGGATCGTTCAACTAAACCCCACACACTTTCTCCACCCGCTACTCTCCAATTCTTAACCCGTAGCTCGTCATTCGTTATTTGTCACTCCTACTGCCCTTCCCACTCTCCGCTGCGGCCGCCCGATTTGCGGATCAGCCGCACGTCGGTCAGGCGCATCTCGCGGTCAACGGCCTTCGCCATATCGTAGATAGTCAGCCCGGCCACGCTCACGGCCGTCAAGGCTTCCATCTCCACGCCCGTCTTGCCCGACACGCGCACGGTGGCCTCGATGTCGATGCAACTCTGCTCGACGTTGGGCACGCAGGTGACGGCGATCTGGTTCAACAGCAAGGGATGGCACAGCGGGATCAGTTCGCTCGTCCGCTTGGCAGCCATGATGCCCGCCACCTGGGCCACAGCCAGCACGTCACCCTTCTTCATGCTGCCGTCAATGATCAGCGTCAGCGTGTCCGGCCGCATGGCGACGCGGCCACGGGCCACAGCCACGCGCTCGGTCACGTCCTTGTCACCAACGTCGACCATCGTCGCGCGGCCGGTCTCGTCCAGATGAGTCAGGCGCTTGGTCATGGTTGTGGTATTATACTCATTGTGTACGGCCGTCGCATCACTTGCTTTTTGCCGCCGGCCGGCACGCCGCACAGCCCACAACCATCAGCGCCGATCATGTAATCACTCATGACTAATCTACAAGATTTCTACGACTACCTCTACCTCTCGCCCCACTTCGACGACGTCTCGCTGTCGTGCGGCGGGCAGATTTTTCGGCGAACGGCTATCGGCGATACGGTCCTCGTCGTCACCATCACCGGGGCCGAGCCGCCCGACGGCCAGCTGTCCGAGACCGTGCAAAACCTCCACCGCCGCTGGGCCGACAGCCTGGGCCAAACTCCCGCGGCCATGGTCGGCCAGCGCCGCGCCGAGGACGCCGCGGCGTTGCACATCCTGCGCGCCGACGTGCTCCACCTGCCCTTTCTCGATTGCATCTATCGCGCCGGGCCGGGCGGCCGGCCGCTGTATCCGGGGCCGACGGACATGTTCGGAGCGGCCCACCCCGACGACGACGGCACAATCGACGCATTGACGGCGGCGCTGGCGGCGCTGCCCCCCGCCGGCCACGTCCACCTGCCGTTGGGCGTCGGCGGCCACGTCGACCACCGCCTGACGCGCCGCGCCGGCGAACAGGCTTTCGACGACGTGGCCTACTACGAAGATTACCCCTACACGATGGCCCCCGGCGCGCTGGACGCCGTGCTGCCCGTCGCCGGGCGCGGCGAATGGCAGGCCGAAACCATGTGGCTGACGGAGACGGCGTTGGCGGCCAAGATCGAATCCATCGCTGCCTACCGCTCCCAGCTCAGTTCATTTTTCACCGGACTCGACGATCTGGCCGACAAATTGCACCGCGAAGGCCGCCGGGTCCTGGACGAGGCGCGGACCGAGGGCGAGCAAGTGCCCGGCTGGGCGGCCGGGGCCGAGCGCCTGTGGCGGCCACGCCCGGCTTTCACTCTTCCTTCATTTGAAGAATAAGGCCACCCGGCCTTATAATTGGCACAGGCGAGGACACATGTACCCCGCGCGACAACAGCCCGGCCCCGGCCGGAGATTATAAAGAACGAAACGACGGATGGCCGCGCGGAAAAATCCCAGCCACCGCCGCTTCCTCTTCACTCAGGCACGCTCATGGAATTCGGCACGCGAGAGATGCCATCCAAAAAACAGGACCAGGACAGTCATTCGGCCGTCCCGGTCAATGGTCAGATACTGCCCACGGGCACCGTGCTGCAAGGACGCTATATGGTCCTGGGCGGCCTGGGGGCGGGCGGGTTCAGCTCCGTCTATCGGGCGCGCGACCTGCGCTTTCCGTCAGTCACACGACTATGCGCAGTTAAAGAAATGCTCATCGGCACGGCCGACCCCGAAATGCGCGAACTGACCATTAAGTCGTTCGAGCGCGAGGCCAGCATGCTGGCGATGCTCAACCACCCGGCCATCCCCGACATCTTCGACTACTTCACCGACGGCAATCGCAGCTACCTGGTGCTGGAGTTTGTTCCCGGCCAGAACCTGCAACAGTGGCTCGACGAAACCGACGAATACCTCGACGAGCAGAAGGCGCTCGACTGGGCCTTGCAGGTCTGCGAAGCCCTGGCCTACCTGCATAGCCAGAAGCCCCAGCCCATCGTCTTCCGCGATCTGAAGCCGTCGAACATTATGCTCGACTCCTACAACCACATTCGCCTCATCGACTTCGGCATCGCCAAGCTGTTCGAGGCCAACGAAGACAAGGGCACGATGATTGGCACGGCCGGCTACACGCCGCCGGAACAGTACCGCGGCGAGGCTACACCGGCCGTCGACGTCTATGGCCTGGGAGCGACGCTCCACCATCTGCTGACCCGCCAGGACCCGCGCCAGGAAACGCCCTTCACCTTCCACGAACGCCCCATTCGCGCCGCCAACCCGGCCATCTCCCGCGCCTTCGAGTCCATTATCATGCGTTGCCTGTCCTACGATCCCAAAGATCGTTTCCCCGACGCCATGGCCCTGCGAGAGGCACTGCTCGTCCTGTCGGAGAGCGACCCGGACGAAGCCGACCTGGAGCACCGCCTCAGCCCCAAGGAAAGCGGCCGCGGTCTGGACGACGGCGGGCCGGACACGCCGGCCGCTACCCTCAAAGCCGGCATCAGCCAGGTCAAGCCTCTGTGGATTTTTCGCTGCGAGGACGAAATACGCACCCGCCCGGCCGTCGCCAAGGGCATCGTTTTCGCCGGCGCCTACGACCACAACCTCTACGCCGTGACGGCCGACAAGGGCGAATTCCTGTGGAAGTATCCCACCGGCGGGGGCTTGGCCGGCTCGCCCATTGTCCACGAGGATGCGGTGATCTTCGGCTCGGCCGATACGTCCCTCTATTCGCTGCAACTGCGCAAAGGCCGGCTCAACTGGCAATTCAAGGCCGAAGGCCCGGTCTATTCCACGCCCGCTGTGCGCTTCGACCACGTCTTCTTCGGGGCCGACGACGGCTTCTTCTACGTCGTCAACGCCCTGCGCGGCCAACTGTACTGGAAAACCAACATCTACAGCCCGGTTCGTTCCACACCTTACGTGTCCGAGGAACTGGTCTATTTCGGCACGGAAGGCGGGCAAATCCTGGGACTGGAGCTGGGCGCGGGCAAACCCAAGTGGCAGGTCAAGGCCCAGCGAGCCGTCACGTCGTCGCCCAAGGTGGCCGACGACATCCTCTACGTCGGCTCGTCCGACGCCAACGTCTACGCCATGGATGCCAGCTCCGGCTGGCCCATCTGGCGCTTCGCCACCGAGGGGCCGGTCGTTTCCACCCCCACATTATTCGAGGATACGTTGTTCGTCGGCTCGGCCGACGGCAATCTCTATGCCATTGACATCACCCGCGGCCGGCGGTTGTGGGTCTACCCCACCAACGGCCAGGTAGTGTCTGCCCCCGCTGTCTGGGGCAACACCATCTACTTCGGTTCCACCGACGGCAGCATCTACGGCGTCAGCGCCCGGCGCGGAGAATTGCAGTGGCGTTTCGATGCCGGCAGCCCCATCATCGGCTCGCCGACCATTCTCAACGGTGTCCTCTACGTCGGCGCCGCCGATCATTGTCTCTACGCCTTGCCCCTCTAGATCATCATGAACACCCCCATCACCCCCGCGATCACGAGTGGCTACCGCTGCGAAAGCGGCGCAGAACGCGCGCGCAACGAGGATTCCTGCCTAGTCCTGACGTCCGAATTCGGCGGGCACTTCCCCATGCCGGCCGTCGGCCTCTACGTCGTCGCCGACGGCATGGGCGGCGAACGCGAGGGACACACGGCCAGCAACGCGGCCACGCGCACCTTCGGCGAATACATCCTGACCAGCCTCTATCTGCCCCTGCTGCGCCAACAGCCGGAGCCGCGCGAAGCCGCCGTGCTCGACACGCTGGAGCGGGCCGTCTTCGCCGCCCACGACGCCATTTTGCAGCCCGACATGCCGTCGCCTCCCGGCGGCCACGGCGGCACCACGCTGACGGCCGCGCTTGTCCTGCGCCGCCGCCTCCACGTCGCCCACGTGGGTGATTCGCGCGCCTACTTGCTGGCCGGCGGCGAGTTGCGCCCCCTGACCGAGGATCATTCGCTGGTGCGCCGCCTGCAGGATACCGGCCGCCTGTCGGCCGAAGACGCGCAAAATTTCCAGTACCGCAACGTCCTTCTCCAGGCTCTGGGGCAGGAAGGCGCGCTGACAGCCGATACATTCGCGCTCGACCTGCCCGATGCCGGCAAGATACTCCTATGCAGCGACGGCCTCTGCGGCCTCGTCCCCCCGGAGGAAATGGCCGGCATTTTATGCGGCACGGGGACGCCTCAAGAGATGGCCGACCGCCTCTACGAGGCGGCCATGTCGGCCGGCGGCTATGATAATATCACCGCCATCGTCGTCGACTTCGCCTACTGATGGCCCGACGGCGAGAGAATAGCCAGTCCCAGGTTATGGAGCCGGAATTCACTGATTTGTACACGGTCCTCGGTGTTAGCCACCGCGCCGCGCCGGACGAGATCGAAGCAGCCTTCGCCCACTGGAACGACCGGGCCGGCGCGGGCGAGACCATCGACGAGCCTCAGTGGGAACGGCTGCGCTACGCCTACGAGGTGCTGAGCAGCCCGTCTCGCCGCGCCGTCTACGATTCGCTCGTCGGCGAGACAGCCGGAGACGCGCCGGCGCTCGATCTGACCGTCAGCGCCGAATCCCTGCCTCTGCTCGACACGCCCCAACTCATCTACGCCCTGCTGACGTTGAAGCCCGGACAGAGCGACGGCGAACGGCGACCGTTAAACCTGGGTCTGGTCGTCGACCGCAGCACGTCGATGCGCGGCGAACGCCTGGAACGAGTGGCCGCCGCCGTGGAGCTGCTGCTGAACAAGCTGGCTCCGGACGACACCCTCTCGGTGGTCAGCTTCAGTGATCGCGCCGAGGTTGTGCTGCCCGCCGCCCGGGTGGGGTCGGCGGCCCAAAGCGCCAACGCCGATGTCGCCGCCGCCTGGAGCGAGCCGCGTCGCGCTCTGCAAGCCATGGCCGCCTCCGGCGGCACCGAGATTTACCACGGCCTGCGCGCCGCGCTGAATCAGGTGACGCGGGCGGGCCTGGAGAATCATACCAGCCACCTCATCCTGCTGACCGACGGCCGCACCTACGGCGACGCCGACGATTGCCTGCGGTTGGCCGACGAGGCCGCCGGTCGCGGCATCGGCCTGACCGCTTTTGGCCTGGGGGCCGACTGGAACGACGCCTTTCTGGATGCGCTCGTCGCCCCGTCCGGCGGCCAGTCACATTTCATCGAAAGCCCGGCCGAGATCATGTCCCACCTGGAAGGCCGTCTGCAAGGGCTGGGCGAAATCTACGCCCGCAATCTGACGTTGCAGCCCGCCTGGCCGGAGCCATTGTCGCTGCGCGGCGCGTTCAAGCTGGCCCCTTTCCCCCAACCCCTGCCCCTCGATGCCGGCGCTCTCCCGCTCGGCGACCTGGAAGGCCGCTCGCCGCTGATCATGCTGCTGGAGTTCCTGGTCGCGCCCCAATCGCTGCCGGCCCGGTTCCGCCTGACGGCCGCCATCCAGTATACCGGCGCGGGCGGGGCTGAGGCGCGCGTAGAACAAACCACGCAACTGATGGTTGGCGGCCGCGGCGACGCTCAAACGGCCATTCCCGCGGCGCTCATCGAGGCCGTCCAGCGGCTCAACCTCTATCGGATGCAGGAGAAAGCCTGGGATGATGCCCAGTCGGGCAAGCTGGACACAGCCGCCGCCCGTATGCAACAACTGACCGCGCGCTACATGGAAACCGGGGACTTGCGCCTGGCCCGGCAAGCGCAACTGGAAGCCCAGCAGTTGGCCCACCTCGGGGCCATGTCGGCCGAGGGGCGCAAGCTGCTGAAATACGGCACGCGCTCTCTTATGGGACAACTGGACTCATGAATCACTGTCCGGCCTGTGGCGCGGAGCATTTCCCCGGCACGCTGTTTTGCGAGACGTGTGGCGAGCCTGTGCACCCGATGGCGCAGGCGCACGTGGCGGCCGCCAGGGCCGCGGCGAACCGGCCGGCTCGCGCGCGGCCCAAACCGCCGGAACCCCCCGCTCCCGCCGCCCCGCCCGCGTCCGAGGCGAACGACTTGCCCATCCCGCTCACGCCCCCGCTCCACGTCCACCTGCCCCACCACGACGCTTCTTTCACCCTTAACGGCGCGCTCATCCAGGTCGGCCGCGCCGACCCCGACGACGGATTTGCCCCCGAGCTTGATCTGACGGATTATGGGGGTCAGGCGCGCGGCGTCTCGCGCCGCCATGCCACCATTCAATGGGTTGAGGGCGGCTACGTCATCGTCGATCAACACAGCAGCAACGGCACGTGGCTCAACGGCGTGCGCCTGGTCGCCGGATACGCCTATCAGATTCCGCCGCAGGCCAACGTTCGCCTGGGGGGATTACTGGTACAACTGTCGATCGCGGATTAAACTTCACACAGGTGCGCCATGCGACTATCAGCCGTCATTCAATTACTCGAGGAAGATCCCATCATCGGTGAGCTGGAAGGCTTGCCCGACCCGGCAGCCTCGTTTGTCACCGTCTACAACCCACGACGACGCGACGGCCGCACAGTGGCTTTCCTGGACAGCGCCGTCGAGCGCGTGCTTTTCGCCTGGCATCGCATCAGCTATATTGAATTACTGCCGGACGCTGAATTGGAAAAGGTGATCAGCTTCGTCCGCGAATAACCGGCGGGCGGCCACAGCCGCCCGCCGACAACGGCCCACATTATGGTTGAACAAATCCCTGATACGCTTGAGTCCTCAGGCCCCCAACTGATCCTGATCGTCGACGACGAACTGCGCATGCGGCGCTTCATCCGCATGAATCTGGAACTGGAAGGCTATCAGGTCATTGAAGCCGAAAACGGCATCCAGGCCCTCGATCAGATTCGCCAATTTAACCCCGACCTGGCCGTTATGGACGTCATGATGCCGGAGATGGACGGCTTCGAGACGTTGCGCCTGCTGCGCGAAATATCGACCACGCCGGTCATTCTCCTGACCGTGCGCGGCGAGGAAGAGGACATCACCCGGGGCCTGGGGCTGGGCGCCGACGACTACATCACCAAGCCGTTCAGCCCGCGCGTGCTGACGAGCCGCGTGGGAGCCGTCTTGCGGCGCGCCCATTGGCCCGCTCCGCCGCCGCGCACCGTGCTCCAAATCGACGACCGCCTGTCAGTCGACTTCAACCGCCATCAGGTCATCGTCAACGGCGAGCGGATCGATCTGCGGCCGACCGAGTACCGGCTGCTCAATCACCTCATTCAAAACGCGGGCTGGGTCGTGCCCCACGACACCCTGCTGGCCAAGGTCTGGGGCTACGAATACCGCGACGAAACCCACTATCTGCGCCTCTACATCAATTACCTGCGCAAAAAGATCGAAGAAGACCCGGCCAATCCTCAATATATTCTGACCGAGCGCGGTGTCGGCTACCGGTTCGTGAACTTCAAAAAATGAGCCAGACCCGGCCGGTGCCGGCCACGGACTAAGCCTCGCCCGCCGGCCTGCCGGGCCATTCCCGTTTTCTAGTGTTTGGCCGGCTAACTGGCTATAATCAGGCAGATATACCTATGGGATTGCGTCCTACCGCTCCCCACTAGCGGCCGTCATTAAGCTCTCCTGTGGTATGTCTACACATATGGCCAAACGCGAACTCGTGGTTGCCCACGCCGAGCAACTCGTTGCTCTTACCAGTGACTATCTTGATACGTCCGATCGCCTCCAGATCATGGAAGCGCTCGAATTCGCTCGCCAGGAGCACGGCGATCAACGCCGCAGAACCGGCGAGCTTTTTTTCACCCACCCCCTGACGGTCGCCACCTATCTGGCCGCCTACCGGCTGGACGCGGCGGCCATCTCCGCCGCCCTGCTCCACGACATCGCCGAGGACATCGGCATCTCCATCGATCAGATTAGCGAACGGTTTGGGCCGGAGGTCGGCCGGCTGGTCGACGGCGTCACCAAGCTCAAGGAAGTGACCCGTGGTGTAGCCAAAGAGAGGGAGACGCTTACGACCGACGAATTGCAGCAAGCGACGCTGCAAAAATTGCTCCAGGCCATGACTGCCGACGTGCGCACGGTCATCATCAAGCTCTTCGACAGATTGCACAACATGCGTACCATCCACGGCATGTTGCCCCACCGCCAGCGGGCCAAAGCCGAAGAGACGCTGGCCGTCTACGCCCCGCTGGCCTACCGCCTGGGCATGTGGGAAGTCAAGAGCGAACTGGAAAGCCTTTCTCTGCAAGTCTTGCAACCCCACGTCTACGAATCGATTCGCGCCGAATTGGAACGTCTGGCGCGGGCCCAGGCGCCTCTCTTCGAGGTCGTCCGCGAGCAGATCGACGACTATCTTACCCAAAATGGATTGCCGGTGGCCGGCATTAAAATGTCGCCGGAAAACATCTACACCGTCTACAAAGACCTCGAAAAACAGGCCAGCGGCTACCGGGACGTAGACCGGATGCTGCGCGTCACGATTCTGTTGGAAGACAGCATCGACTGTTATACCGCTCTGGGCCATTTACATTATCTATGGTCGGTCGTCCCCCATCGCTTCGATGACTACATCTCCGTCCGGCGCGAGAACCTCTACCAGTCCCTTCATACGACGCTGGTTCACTCCAGTGGGCAACCGCTCAAGGTTCGCCTGCGCACCGTTGACATGGATCGCATCGCCCAGATCGGCGTGCTGGCAAAATGGTATTATGCCGGCACGCCCTTGTGGTCGGCGGGCCTGGCCGAGCGCGTCCAGCAGTTCTTCGCCAACATCTCGCAGAGCATCGGTGCCGAGCCGCAAAACCCGGTCGAGGGCGCGCGGCGGGTCGTTGCGGACGTATTAAGCGAGCAGATCCGCGTCTATTCCAAAGACGGCGACCCCTTTGAATTGCCCCAGGGCAGCACGCCGCTCGACTTCGCCTATAAGGTTCATACCGCTCTGGGCAATCAGTGCAGCGATGCCCTGGTCAACGATTTGCCGTTCCCGCTCAACAAGCCGCTGAAAAACGGCGATCAGGTGCGCATCATCAAGAACGTGCGTGTCCAGCCGCGGCGGGCCTGGCTGGATGAAGACCTGGGCTATATCACCACCAACACCGCCCGCTCCTACGCGCGGCGCTGGTTCCGCAAGCTGTCGACCCCTCAGGCCATCCGGCAGGGCCGCGACATTCTGCTCCACGAACTGGAGATGTTGGGGCTGCTACAACTGTCTCACGAAGACGTCGCGAAATTGTTCGACTATGAGACCGCGCAGGAACTCTATTACGGCCTGGGCCGCGCCGAACTACTGCCCACGGTCCTGTCGACGCGCATTATGTCAAACCGATGGGACGACGGCCCTTCGCTGTCGAAGGGCAATGTCGTGGTCGCGGCCGATGGCTCAACCTACATCATAACCGACGCCAACCATAGCCGGCTACACCTGTGCGGCACCTGCGACCCGCGGCCGCGTGACCCCATCGTCGGCTATCTGCGCCGCGACGGCGTCCTCACTGTCCACCGGAACGGCTGTCGCATCCTGAACCCCGATCTCGGCCGGGCGAAGCTCAACTCTCGTTTGCTCAAGCTGGGCTGGGGCGAAGCCGACAAGCGCATGGCGCGCATCGTCCCCATCCACGTCGATGTCTACGACCGTCCCCACCTGCTCCACGAGATGACGCAGCTCATGGATGAGAAGGACATCAACATCCGCAATATCTGCACCTTCCGCCAAAACGTAGAAAGCAAACTCTATATCGAGTTGGAATTGGAAGTGACCAGCCCGCGACAGATGGTGCGCATCCTGCACCAGATCGAGTCGCTGGTCAACGTTCGGGCCGTCCGCTGTGTGCCGGCCGGATTCGATGCCCAGCCTCGTCCAAATGGCTCGTCGCCCTATTATTGGCCGGAATAGCGCCCCACCCCCACAAGACCGCCGCCATTCGGGCGGCAGCCCGACCCGTTGATTTTCCTGTTTCCCGACCCAATTTCAGCCTGATAGTGTGATAATCTCCTGAGAGAAACCGGCCCAGGATTACTCAATCGCCGCCGCGCATTGACACCGACCCGCCTGTCCTTATAATTTTAGACAGGTTTCAATACCGGGACAGGCCCGGTCAATCCCGAAGATTTTCCAAAATTGAAAGGAAATACACTACCTTAGCTGAAGGAGATAATGCTATGTTGAAGAAAAAGTACGTGAAGACGAAGGACGAGTACGAAGTGACCTTCGAGCTGCCGGCAGACGCCAAAGAGGTGACGCTGGTGTGCGATGCCAACGGCTGGGAGCCGGTGAACATGAAGAAGAGCAAGGGCGTATTCGCGGCCAAGATGCGTCTGCCGGCCAACGGCAGCTACCAGTATCGCTACCTGGTCAACAACTCCGAGTGGGTTAATGACGAGGCGGCCGACAAATACGTGGCCAACGAGCACGGCACGACCAACAGCGTGGTCGAGACCTACAACGCCAACTAAGCGCACCCATCATCCGCCAATCCCCATTTCAAAGATTCTCACGAATCCCCGAAATCCGTAGTTTGTACGGCCTGCTTCTGGCAGGCCGTTTTTTTTGCTCATTGACCCGCCCCTGTAGCGCCGGTTTCTTAACCGGCAACCCGGCCGCCGTTTAAGAAACCGGCGCTACAAGGTATGATATAATTCCCCATGCCCTCACGCCCGACAACCGAGCAAATTACCCGGCGGCTGCGGGCCGTCCCCCTCTTCCAGTCGCTGGATGACGCCGCAATGACCCAATTGGCGGCCGAAACACAATGGCGCCAATATCAAGCGGGTGAGGTCATCGTCCTCGAGGGCGAAGCCCAGTCCGGCCTTTACTTTCTGGCCCACGGCTACGCCAAGGCCGTCAAGTATTCCGCCGCGGGACGCGAGCAGACGTTGCGTGTTCTGGAGGCGGGGGAAACCTTCAACGAACTCAGCGTCTTCACGCACCGGCCCAACCCGGCCACGGCCATCGCGCTGGAAACATCCGGCGTGTGGCTTATCCCGCGCTCGACCCTGACCCGCCTCATGAGAGAGCGGCCCGAATTCGCTCAGGACGTTATCGAACAACTGGCCGAGCGCATGCTGTCCCTCGTCTCGCTCGTCGCCGACTTGTCGATGCGGCCGGTGACGGGACGGCTGGCGCGGCTGCTGCTGGACAACGCCGGCGATGACATCGTGTGGCGGCCGCGGTGGTTCACGCAAGCCGAACTGGCCGCGCGGCTCGGCACCGTGCCCGACGTCGTCCAGCGCTCGCTGCGCGGTATGGAGAGCGACGGATTAATCGCCGTCGACCGGCAGCAAATTCGTATTCTCGACCGCCCCGCCCTCGAAGCGCTCGCCGCCTGACCCCCGCCAAACCCGACTAAAGTCGGCGACCCCCGTCCGATTCCGGAGTATCCTGCAGGTCGAATACCCAATATATCGCTCATCGCGGTCGCTTACCCCTTGAGCCACAGGAATAATTCCGCATGTCAGAAGTAAAATATTTACCCGATTGGCAAGAGCAGATCACCTACGGCGAGACCGGCCCGCAACCCAGTGTCCTGATGGTCGATGACAAGATCAAGGTTCTCATGGCCGGCCTTCAACCGGGCCAACGAATCCCCGAACATCCGGAGGCGGCGTCCGTTTATTATTTTTTGACGGGTAGTGGCTGGATGATTGTCAACGGCGAGAGACTGCGCGTGACGGCCGGGACGACCATCATCATGCCCGCCGGCACGGCTCGCGGCCTGGAAGCGGAAACGCAAATCGCCTTCCTGGCGACCAGAATCGCGTAACCGACTTTTTATCATAGCTACTAGCGGCCAGTAGCAACAGCGACGATCTCTATCACTTTACGGGAGACATCCGCATGAATCTGTACTATCTCATGACCACGCTGTTTGTCGGCGCGGCCGTCCTGACGGCAGCCGACGCCTCGCTGACGAGCCTGAACCTGCTGCCATGGTTCACTGGCTTACGCTGGCTGCGCATCCATCTGATCACGCTGGGCGCGATGACTGAAGTGATCTTCGGCACGCTACCCCAACTCGTCGCCATCCGCTATGGCCGGCCGCGCCCGGCCTTCCGCTGGGATATCTGGCTCACCCTCAACATCGGCATCCTGCTGCTGCTGGTCGGCATCCCCATCATGAATGAGGCGCTGATCTATGCCGGGGGAACACTCGTGTTCATCGCCGCCGGCCTGTTGATCGCCCAATTATGGGGCATGCGACCGGCCCACGGCAGCAACGCCTCGACGGCCGAACACACGGGCCGCCCCTTCTACATCGTCGGACTGAGTTTCTTTCTTCTGGGCATCCTCATCGGCGTCGGCTTGTGGTTCAATTGGGCCGGATGGCTACGTATTAGCGTCCCGCTGGAAGCCCACATCCATACCAATAGTTGGGGGTTGATGTCGCTGGTGTTCGCGGGGCTGCTCATTGATACCTACCCATCGTGGGCTGGACGGCCGCTGGCCTGGCCGCGCTCTATCAGGCCGATCTTGTGGCTGATGAGCTTTGGCGCACTGGGGTTGGTGCTGGGGCCGTGGCTCAACTCCCGCTGGTTTCTTGTGCCCGGACTCCTTCTGCACCAGACGGCCACATTCTGGCTGTTGCTGAACGTCGTCAAGCCCTTGGTGGGCGACCGGCGAATGTTCGCCAAGCCGGGCGTCTGGCACGTGCTCACTTCCTATCTGTGGATTTCGGCTCCGGTGATGGTGGCCCCTTTGATTCTCCTGAGTGTTCGCGGCATCCCCGGCCCCACCATCGAAGCCAACGCGCCGCAGGCGCTCATCTACGGCTGGGTCTTCCAGTTTGGTTTTGCCATGTTTCCTTTCCTGTTCCGGCGAGCCTTCTTGCCAGACGAGCCGGCGCGGTTGGGAGGCAACTGGTTTAGCCTGGCCGCGGTCAATCTGGGGGGCATCTTCCTGTGGGTCAGCATCTTCATCGAACCGCTGGGGCCGACACTCCACGCCATCGCCTACGGGCTGTGGACCGCGGCGATCATCCCCATCGCTATCGAACTGTGGCAAATCGCCCGGCGGGGGTTGACGCGCCTTGATACGCTAAGCGAGCGCGCGGCCGAGGTACCGGCCGATTGATCGGAGTTGGGGAAATTCGTGCCGAACGTTACCAAATGGTGCGGGTATAAAACTCAGCAATGGTGCGGTCGGATGTAACGAGGGGACAATCATGATGCATCGCGGTCGCGACGATAACTCTATCGGCCGGATCGCGATGCTGCCAATCCAGCCCGACACTGGCCAACCAGGTAGCAACATCGACCGGCTCGATATCCAATCTATCGAGCCGGCTTAACCCAGCAACGTACTCTTCAATAGGTGGCTTAATCACGAGCTTGGCCCGCCTGACCTTTAGGGCGACTTCCCAAACTGAAATTGAACTGATCACCAGGCGCTCAGCCCTATCAAGCTCTCGCCGGGCTGCCCGTGAAAGTTTAAGCGGGTCGAGCGTCCAAAAGAGCAAAGCCGCGGTGTCCAGCACGATCATTTACGCTTCATCCCACTCATCTATAGTAGGCGTATTCATATCTTCGTGATAGACAACCTGACCGTAATACCGGCCAAAAACCTCGTCCACAGTCGCTTTTTCCCGGATAGGGGTGATCTTTAATACCGGCTTGCCATGATCGGTGACGATCAATTCCTGCCCACTGGCCTCGATCTCGCGAAAAATCTCCAGCATATGCGCCTTGAGCTTGCTCTTCGATATAGTGACTATGGTCATGTCCATAGTCATATTTTAATCGCCGGTAGGCTCTCAGTCAATCAAATCACCCTTTTATTTCTCAATTCATCGATCGCATCGGCCGAATAGCCCAACTCGTCTCGCAGAATAACTTCCGTATGCTCCCCCAGTAGCGGCGGCGCGGCCCGCACCGTCGCCGGCGTCTCGCTCAGCTTGGCCACCGGCCCGACCAGCGGCAGCGGCCCGGCCGGATGATTCACCGTCTGCACCATGTCGCGGGCTGTCGCCTGTGGGTCACTGAGCGCCGTGGGCACGTCATTGATCGGTCCGGCCGGGATGCGAATCGCCGCCAGCGCCGTTAACCACTCGGCCGACGGCCGCGCCCGAAACACGTCGCCCAGCAACCCGACCAGCTCCGACCGCGCCGCCACGCGCCCCGCATTGGTGGCATAGCGCGGCTCGGCCGCCAGGTCGGGCCGCCCGGCCAGCACGCAAAAGCGCCGCCATTGTGCATCGCTGCCGATGCCTACGGCGATGCGGCCGTCGGCCGTGGGGAAGGTCTCGTAAGGCACGATATTGGGATGCGCGTTGCCATAGCGCCCCGGAGACTCACCGCTGACCAGATAGTTCGAGGCCACGTTCGCCAGCCAGCCGAGCTGGGCGTCGAACAGAGCCACATCGATCCACTGGCCGCGGCCGGTCTGCGCCCGGTGGTGCAGCGCGGCCAGGATGGCCGTCGTCGCAAACAGTCCGGCGCTGATGTCGACAATGGCGACGCCGACCTTGTGCGGCTGCCCATCGACCGGGCCGGTGATCGACATGACGCCGCCCTCGGCCTGGATCATGAAATCGTAGCCCGGCCGGTCGCGATAAGGGCCGGTCTGGCCGTAGCCGGTGATAGAGCAGTAGATGAGGCCGGGCTGGCCGGCGGCCAGCGTGGCGTAATCCAGCCCGAACGCCGCCGTCGCGCCGGGCATGAAGTTCTCCACGACGATATCGGCCGTGGCGATCAGGTGGCGGGCAATGGCCTGCCCTTCGGTCGACTTCAGATCGAGCGTCAGGCTGCGCTTGTTGCGGTTGGCGGTCAGGTAATAGGCGCTCTCGCGCTGCTCCGACCCGCCAGGTGTTCCCTCATCTGCCAGGTCTTGCCCCGCTGGGTCTTCTTCGCCAAACCACGGCGGCCCCCACTGCCGCGTCGGGTCGCCGCTGTCCGGCTGTTCGATCTTGATCACGTCCGCGCCGTAGTCGGCCAGCAGCATCGTGCAATACGGCCCGGCCAGGACGCGGGAGAGATCGATGACACGGATACCGGCCAATGCGCCCCTGTTCATGGCTTCAAGCATACCCCCATCGGCCGCATGTCGAAAATGTCTACCTCGTACGGGCGGGATAACCGGCGATAGGGCTTCCCGATTCACCAAGCCGTCGTTCGCCGGTTGTCTCGCCCTCTGTAGTCGCCACGCCTAATGCTCCTCGCGCAGCACCCATGTTTTGGGCCGCGGGCCGAGCGAAGCCTGAAGCAGATCGTAATCAGGGTCGATCAGCAAACGGCTAGGACGCCCGTTCCAGCTCACGTAGGCCCGTGCCCGCACTTCCACGTCGCCGCCGTAATCGCGGCCCAGGAATTGGGCGAACTGGGCGATCATGTCCGGTTGGAAGCTCATCTGCTTCTCCTGCAAATCAGTCAGATAGTCGCGCGGAAAGACGACGGATTCGCCGCCGGTCGTCTTGTCGCGCACGAAGAACATGACCTGGCCCGTCTTCTCGACGATCATGACGCGCCATGCCCAACGGCCGCCCTCTTCCGTCCAGTTGACGTCGCCCGGATAGAGCCAGTGGCGCAGCGGCAGCGCGATTTGCAGCGCCAGCAGGATCAGCAACGCCACCGGCAGCCAGGCAGCCGGCGGCCGCGGGAGTGAGATTTCGCTTCCGGCGCTTGCTTCCGGCAACCGCCAGTCAAAAAAGACCAACGTGCAGGCGATCATGATCCACGGAAACAGGCCGATGTGGAACAGCACCCCGGTCAGCGTATGAAAGACGATCACGGCTCCATACGCCGGCAGTTTCGTCCGCCGCCAGCTGAGCCAGAAAGGAATCGTCAGATCGAAAGCCGCCCCGGCCCAGCTCATGGCATAAGCCACCCAGGCATAATCGAAAAAACCGCCGATGAGCGGCGTAGTGGTGCGCGCGTGGAGCCAAATGCCCAGCGGTTGCGCCGCGAACAACCAGTCGTCATTGAGCTTCGCCAGCCCGGCGAAGAAGTAGACCAGCCCCACCTGCGCGCGCACGCCCCACACCATCCAGGCGGGAACAGTGGCCCGCGTCGGAGTCAGTCCCACACGATTGTCAAGCGCATACCGGCCGTTCAGCGGCAGGAAGATCAGCCACAGACTGAGGACGGAGATGAAATAGTAGTGATTAAGATAAGTCGTCTGGTCAAGCAACTCGACGTAGGTGAACAAGAGAAAAAAGGTGACCATGCCCGCGCGATAGGCCAGTCCGGCGGCGATGCACAGCCCCAACCCGGCCAGGGCGATGAATACCAGCCACATCCCCCCCTCCGGCAACGGCCGCACCCAGCCAAAGCCGTAATACGTAAAGTGGAAACGCGGCGCAACGTAGAGGTCTCGGATCCAGCCCAGGGCCATGAAGCGCACCGCCCCGGCGCACATCAACAAGCCGAAGGCCACGCGCAAGACGATTAGCGGGCCGATGTCCACCGGCCGGCTGAGGGCGGTGCGCAGCGCCGCCGTCCGCCCTCCATCCGCTCGCGCCGCCCGCCGGCCGAGCGCGCTAATCCCCGTCATTGTCGTTGAAGGTCAGCGTCAATCCCAGTTGGTTGACCATGTCCGCTTTCAGCAGCGTCAACAACGACAGCGTCTCTTGATAGGCAGACTCGACCTGGGCCGGGTTGGCCTGTACGGCCGTCTCCAGCGGGCCGTCAATGGCCCGCAGGGCGGCCAGCGCGGCGTCGAACTGTCTCAGGATCACTTGCGACAATGGCTCCTCGCCGGACATCGCGCCGATGAAATCGAGGTAGTCGTCCAGCCCCGGCCCTTCGCCGCCGGCAAAGGCCGCTCTCTCCGCCTCCAGCGTGGCGATAATGCGCGGCAGCGACGCGCCGCTATAGGGCGCTTCCACCAGATCGGGCCGGATTTCGCCGTTGGTGCGCTTGCCCAATGGCTTGCCCAGGCGCGAGTTGACGATGTCCTCCACGTCGGCGATGATCTGATTGGCCAGCATGTTCATCGACCCTTGATACTCGCCCTCGTCCATGTCGGCGGCGATGAATCCCTGGGCATAGTTATCGCCGTCGGCCGACCAGATGCGCAGCAACGCTTCGGCCTTCGTCGTCGCCGCCTGAGCCAGGGCCACCAGCAATTCACGACGCCGGTCGGCATGTTCGGCCCCGGTAAACGTTTCCAGCACGGCCGCGTCGCCGCCCTCCGGGTCAAAGAGCAGATACTCCATCGCCCCCAACCCCACCGAACTGGAGCCGATAGAGTCGAGATAGGCCACATCGATAGGCGCGTCGCCGGCCAGAATCTCGCCGTCGATAAACGCCGTGCGCGGCGGGCGGTTATCGAGCCGATTGTGCAGCAGGCTGTCATCCACCGGCCCCAGCCGGTAGGGGAGAAGCGCCACCCGCGCCAGATTGGCCGCCAGCCAGGCATCCTGCACGGCGTCGAGCCGGGCCTGGTCGGGCGCGCCGGCAAAGGCCACGGCCGCCGTCTCCAGTTCTTGCAGCGCCTGCAGCAACGCCTCGTGGCCGGGCAAGATCAGTTGCTCGGTCACGTTCTCCAACATGACCAGCCGGTCGAAACCGCTGGGAACGACCGAACCGGCGTCTACGGCCGTCGCCGCGACATCGGCTCGTGGCGGCGTGCCCCCGCAAGCAACCGACGCGAACAGCACGACGAGCAGTACAAACCATACAGGAGTCTTCATATCATTTTCCTTAGATTACACCGATGTATTTTTTAATCTGCGAAATCTGCGTAATCTGCGGATCAAATTTCTTCTGTAACCGTGCACAAATGTTTACTGCGAGTTCAAAAACTGCAACAGCGCTTCCCGTTGTCCGGCGTCGAGGCGGGCGAAGTTATCGCGGGCCGCTTCGGCCTCACCCCCGTGCCAAAGGATAGCCTCCTGGGCATCGCGCGCCCGCCCGTCGTGCAACAGGTTGGTGTGGCCGTTGACCGTGGCGATCAGGCCCAGGCCCCACAGCGGCGGCGTGCGCCACTCGTTGCCCGTCGCCAGGAAGTCGGGACGGCCGTCGGCCAGCCCCTCGCCCATGTCGTGAAGCAGCAGGTCCGTATAGGGCCGGATCGTCTGGTTGGACAGGGCGGCGATAGTGGGGTGGACGCCCGTCGTCAGCAGCGGCGTGTGGCAGCCGGCACAGCCTATCTCATTGAACAAAGCCTTGCCCTGTAACACCACCGGATCATCCCAGCCGCGTCGGGCTGGCACAGCCAGCGAGCTGGCATAGAGCACGACCTTATCAAAGTCGTCCGGGTCGATCTCCGGCGCGCCGCCGTTGGGAGCGGCCCGGCAGCCGGCCGCGTCGTCGCCGCAGTTATTCTCAGCGAACAGCGGCGTCGTGATGCCGATGTCGCCCAGGAACGCCCCCGCCGTCTGCTGGGCCACGCTCGGCTCATTGGCCTTCCAGCCGAAACGCCCCAGCGCCACACGCTCGTTGAGGCTGTCCCAGACGTAGTTGGCGCGGCCCGAAATGCCGTCGCCGTCGCGATCATCGGGGTCAGCCGCGGCCACAATGCCTTCCTCCGGCACCGCCTCCAGCAACCCCATGCCGAGCATTTGATTGGCAACGCGCGGCGAGACCATCGTCTCGGCGGCCATGTCGCCATATGCCAGGTCCTTAATGGCATAAGCCGGGCGACGCAGGATAATCACCGTCCCATCACCCAGCGTAAAGGGAACATCCTCGTAAGCTACGCTGATCGCGCCCTCGGCCGCCAGCCCCATGATGGCCTGATCCTGCAACTGGCCGCCGTAGACCGGCTCCGGTTGCGGCGCGCCGCTCACTGTCGTGCCGGGCACGCTCAAGCGCAACAAGAATCCCGTCGATAACTCGCCATCGGCCGCAGGCGGGCGACCGCGCCCGTCCTTAAAGTGACAGCCGGCGCAGGAATGCGCGTTGAAGAGCGGGCCGAGACCGTCGCGGGCCGTTGTCGACGCTGGGGCCGTCACCCAATTCTGGTTGAAGAACGAGTTGCCTACGAAGAACAGCAATCGCTGCTCCCGCTCCAGGCCGGGCACGGGCAGGCTGAAGGCATTGGGCGACGTGTCGAAAACGGTGGCCTGACCGCCCGAAAGCTCCTCGCCGGGTTCGGGGGCGAGCACCACTGGCCGCGCCGCGGCCGCGCGACAGCCGGTCGCGACCAACAAGAGAAAAAGGACGCAGGCAAAAAGCTTGCCCGGCAATAAGTTCCGCATCTCACACCTTGATCTTGACCGGCTGACACAACAGCTTCTTGCTGTTGGCCGCGCGCCCACACTTTTCGCAGACGTGGGTCGGCTGGTTGATACACAACATGTAACTCGTGAGGTCGATGCTAAGGGATTTCTTCAGCTTGCACAATTCTTTGGTCACGGGCAGTTTCCCTTCCTCAAATTCTTACAATAGCGCTTTCTCTATCTGTACAATCCGTGTCCTATGCGTGCCTGATCCTTCAGTGTTTATTGGGGGAGATCGGTATTGATCTGCAAGCCCAGCACATTAGCCGCCTGGGCCAGCGCGTCGCCCTGATCCTGCAAGGCATTCACCGCCGCCAGTACGGCCGGGCGATATTCGGCGTCGATGATGGCCTGATCGAACGGCACGTGAATCGCTTGCGTCCCGGCCAGCGCTGCCTCGGCCAGCGTCTGCAGCCGGGTCGCCAGGCCGGAATCGGCCACCGCCAGCAGGTCGGCCGGCGAGCGGCCGCTCACAACCGTGCCGTCCGTGCGTGTATACGCCCCGGTCCAGACGTTATAGATGCCCCGCGCATTATTGATGATATCGCGGTGGGTGTTGTCGCTGAAGCAGGAGTGCTCATCCTCCTGATCCTGGTTGTCGTAGGCCACAAACATGCGCTCACCGGACAACTCCGACTTGCTGAGCACGCCCAGGCCCGTCAGGATGTCCCGCAGCGACGCGTTCACGTCCTGGTCCAGGAACCCGGCCCGATAGTTATCGGCACTGTCGGGAGCCCATGCGGCGACCATATCGCCCAGGTGGCTGACCAGCAGATCGGCCGCCGCCAACAGGTATTGCCCCCGGCGCTCCGCGTTGGCGGCCGTTGTGTAGTCGGTGTAATCGCGGCTGCCGCTGCCGTCGGCGCTCAGGTCCTGGCCCCATAGCAGGAACTCGATAGCGTGATAACCGACGCTGATGTTCTCTTCCGCGCCGGATTCATTGAGCGATTCCAGTAACGCGGGCGTGATCTCAGGGTAGTCGGCGACGTTGTTGATGATGCCTGCGTCCGGCGCGCCGGCCACGTAATCGACGTAGGCCTCGTCCAGCGGCCAGGCATTAATCAACGGCTCCGGCCCGTCTTCATCGTCGATAGGCCCGCCGTAAAAGCGAAATGCCTCTGTCTGGCCATATGGCTCGCGTGCGGCCAGCCAGGCATCTTTGGCCGCCTGGTGCGTCCCCGGGGCGGGGTCGGCCACAAAGGCTTGCAGCGCCGCCCGCAACGCCACGGCCGCGTCGTAAGTGTCCTGATAGCCGGCATAGACGATGTCGGCGTAGTTGGCGACGACCTCCGCCTTCAGGGCCGCGATCTCAGGCGTGTCGGCCGGCAAGCTCTCCGGCGCACCGGCGCTGGTTGTGGCCGCCGGCGGCTCGGTCGTCCCCGGCGGCTCGTTCGCCCCGCCGCAGGCCACGGCCGGCAGCATCGCCAACAGGGTAATGATCAACAACAGGAAACGTCTCATCGTTCTCTCCCGATAATGGTTTAGCAAAGCCCGCAAGGCCGTGAGCATTATCGCCAACCGGCAGACGAAAATCTACCCTGCCGGTTAATCCTGCTTTTTCCGGGTCGCAAATATTGGTATGAAAGGGGGATCAGGGCCGATTTAACCGGCGTTCAAAAAGGGGCGGCGGCAAAGACCTGTCAGGTAACAAAACACCTGACAGGTACGGAAAGGCAACCTACAGATTCTCGATCTCCACCGGCTCAATAACCTCGTCCGGCTCGAACCCCAGGACGCGGCCGTAGAAATAGAGTTCGGCTTCCAGAGCCCGCTTGATGTTTTCCGCCCGGCGAAAGCCGTGCCCCTCACCCTCGAAAGAGATGTAGGCCACGGGCAATTCCTTGTTGCGCGCCGCCGTGAACATGGCTTCCGACTGGTTCGGCGGCACGACCTCGTCGTCCAGTCCCTGGAACAGGATCAGCGCCGCGCTGCACCGGTCAGCGACGTGGATGGGCGACCGGGCGACGTAGATGTCTTTTCTTTCCGGGTAGGGGCCGATGAGATTGTCGGTATAGCGCGACTCGAACTTGTGCGTGTCTCTCGCCAGCGCCTCGGCATCGCTGACGCCGAAGTAGCTGGCGGCGGCCCGGAATACGTCGTGGTGGGTGATGGCGCACAACGTCGTGTAGCCGCCGGCGCTGCCGCCGCGAATGATCAGCCGCTCGCCGTCGACCAGTCCCCGCGCCGCCAGGTAGCGCGCGCCGTTGATGCAGTCATCAACGTCGACGATTCCCCAATTGTCGTTGAGGCGTTGTCGATAGGCGCGACCGTAGCCGGTGCTGCCGCCATAGTTGACGTCCAGGAAAGCGAAGCCGCGGCTCGTCCAGTATTGCACCGCCAGGTCCCAGTCGCCGGTTGTGGCCGAGGTCGGCCCGCCGTGGCTGGTGACGATCAGCGGCGGCAATTCTCCCGCCGGGGCCTCATAATCGCGGTTGCGCGGCGGGTAGTAGTAGCCATAGGCCGTCAGACCGTTTTCCGTCGGGAACTCAATCGATTGGGCCAGGGCAATGTACCCATCGTCAATCGCCACGGTGGTGGAAGCGCGTAACACCTGGTGGCCGCCGCCGGCCGAATCGAACAGGACGACGGCCGAGGGCCGGGTAGCCGACGTGCCGATGTAGGCCAACTGGCCCTGGCCGGCGACGATGCGGCCGTGGGAAGGGAACGCGAGCGCATAGGGCAGATCGAGCGGCGTCAACGTGCCCGCGGCCGTGTCCAGCCGCGCCATGTGGGCCTGGCCGTCGCGCGTATAGGCGCAAACGATGCGGCTCGATGATTCGAAGGCATATGTCCCCAGGCCAAAAACCCACTGGGCCATGCCGAAATCGGCGTCCATCGCGTAGAGACATTCCGCCGGAACGTCTCCACCCGGCAGCCGATAGAGGTTCCACCAGCCACTGCGGTCAGAGATAAAGTGAAGGACGCCGTCGGGCGACCATTCGGGCTGGAAGATCGACTCTGCCGGGCCGCCGGCCATCAACTGCCGGTTATGCAGTGACCCGTCGGCGGCCACGTCGGCCGTCCACAGCTCCGTGCCGTCCCAGGGCATATTGGGGTGGTTCCAGGTCAGCCAGGCCAGGCGGCGACCATCGGGGCTGAGGCGGGGCGCGGCGTAGAAGTCGTTGCCTTCGGCCAGCACCCGTTGCTCGCCGCCTTCGAAAGGCAGGGCTACCAGGGTATTGATCGCCTCGCGGCCGGCCGGCCGGTGATCCTCGCGAACGCAGATGAGGCGCTCTCGCGCCGTGTCGACGATGAAGTCGGCATAGCGCAGGGCGGTTTCCGGGGTGATGGCCTGCGGCGCCTCGCCCGGCCGCTGCCGGTAGACGCGCTGGTCGGCGAAGTTGGCGAAGTAGACCACGCCGTCACCGACGGTATAGCTGCCGCTGCCATATTCGTGGACGCGAGTGCGGACATTGAAGCCGGGCGGGGTCACGTCTTCATACGCGCCGGCCGCCCAGCGGACGACGACACTGCGGCCCGCTTCCTGCGGGCGCCCCTCGACCCAGTAGACCGACGCCCCTTCGATCAGTGGTTGAGAGAGGCTGACCGTGTTGCCAAGCAATACCTCGGCCATAATGGGCGATTTCCAGGAACCATAGGGGGCAGTTATTGGCATAGTCATGACACAATCATAATCCCCATCGAGCCGGCTGCCAACACTAGCCGCCCGCTTGCGCCTGCCCCGTCGCCGCCTGCCACAGCGCGACGACCTCCCGATTGGCGGCGACGTTGTGCAAGAAGGATTGGCGGGAGGCCTCGTCGAGGCGCGCCGCCGTGGCCTGCAAATCCTCGTGGGCGCGGGCCAAAACCTCCCTCGCGCGCGCATCCCCGGCCGCCTCCAGGACGTGATAGATGGCCAGCATGACCCGTGACAAGCTTGCTTCTTCAAGCAATTGTCCTTCCGCCAGATAAGCCAGCACGGCCTCGACTTCGGTCACGGCTTCGGGAACGTCGCCTTCACGGGCCAGAGCCTCGGCCAGCATCGCGCGGGATTCCGCGGCCAGATGCGGCTGGCCCAACGCGATGCGTAGATCGAGCGCCTGTCGCAGGACTGCCGCCGCTTCGCCCGGCCGCCCGGCCGAAAGCAAGGTCAACCCCTGTCCGTTCAGGATGTAACCGAGCAGCGGCTTGTCGCCCGTCTCCTCGACGCCGGGCAAGGATTGTTGATAATAGTCCAGAGAAGCCTCGTAGTCGCCCATGTAGGCCACGGCCGCCGCCAGATTGAGCAGATTGACGTTCACCCCCGTCTTGTTGTCGGTCTCGCGGTCGATTTCCAAAGATTGCTTGAACATGTCGCAGGCGCGCGAATAATCACCCACGTAGTTGGCCTGCACCCCCAGATTGCCCAACACGGTACCCTCGCCGACTCGGTCGCCGATGGCGCGGGCGATAGCCAGAGACTCAGTGTAACGGGTCACGGCTGTCGCGTAATCGCCCACATTCAGGGCCACAATACCCAGACTGTTCAGGGCGCGGCGCTCGCCCGTGCGGTCGCCCACCTCGCGCGCCAGCTGTAGCGCTTCCTGGAAATACTGCTGTTCGGCCGCAAAATCGCCCTCTTCTTCGGCGACGATGCCCAGCACGCGCAGCGTGTCGATACGAGCATGTTTGTCCCCGGCAGCCTGCGCCAACTCGAGCGCCCGGGCCAAACGATGGCGGGCCTCCTCATACCGGCCCAGAAACACCAGCGCATGGCCACAGTTGGTGTAAATTCTGGCTTGCAAGGAGGCGTCGAACGCCGGATCGTCCCGATTGCGCGCTTGCTCCCCCACCAGCAGAACGTCGTCATATTCGCCGATGGATAAATAATAGGTACTCTTGTCCACGGCCGCTTGCGCCTGCCGGCCCGCGTCGGCCATCTGCGACGCCAGGCGCTCCATCTCGTCTAGATCGGCCGCTTCGGAGGCACGATCCCCCTGCAGGTGGTAAATCTCCCACCGCTGCCGCAACAGGTCATAGCGGGTAACGGCTTCTTCCGGCGGGGTCAACTCCAGGGCGCGGCTCAGAGCCTTGAGGGCTTCTGGGGTGGCATAGCGCCGCGCCGCCTGTTGCCCGGCGCGGCCCTGCCACTCCGCTTCCCCAAGCCGGTCGCCCGCCGCGGCCAGGTGGCCGGCGATCTGGTCGGCATATTCATCGGTCCGGTCGCCGGCCATGCGGATGATCCATTCCGCAGCGCGCCGATGATAGGCCCGCCGCAACCGCCGCAGGACGCTCTCATAGGTGACGTCGCGCAACAAGGCGTGTTTGAAGACATACTCGTGCGTCCCCTCGAAGGCCGATTCGTCCCGCCGATAGACCAGCTCGCGCCGTTGCAGCGCGGGGGCCATCTCGTCAAACGTGCCGTCGCCCGGCTCCTGGCCGACGAATTCCACCGCGTCGTCCCAGAACAAGCGGCCGACGACCGACGCCCGCTGCAGCGTGTCGCGCTCTCCGGCCGGCAGGCTCTCCAAACGGGCCTGCAACACACCGGTCAGCGTCGCCGGCACGTGCACGGCGTCCATCTGCTCCGCAGCCACCCGCCACGTCTCCTCCCCCGCCACGATCACCCCTTCGTCAATCAGCATCTTGACCAGTTCCTCCACGTAGAAGGGGTTACCCTCCGAACGGGAGGTAAGCAGTTCGCGCAGCCGGCCGGGAATCTGCTCGGCCTTTTGCAAAATCTCATCGACTAGCTCGGCACTGGCCGCCTCGCCCAGCGCCGGCAGGTCGATGCGCCGGTGTTCGGGGCGATCATCGAGCCAGCCGGGGCGGCGCTCGAACAGGCCGGGGCGAGCCGCGCTAACGATCAGGGCCGGGCGCACGGCCTCGGCCGCGACCAGCGCGGCGATAGCGTCGAGCGAACTGTCGTCGGCCCAGTGCAGGTCTTCAAAAAGAAAGAGGACGGGGCCGCGCTCCGTCACGGCCTTGAAGAACTCGGTCAGGTAGAACATCGCCTGGCTGCGCAACTGGCGTGCGTCGCCGCTGAAGGCCTGGACGTAAGGGCTGGCACTGAAGTCGTAACCGAGCAGGTGGCCGACCAGGTGGGCCTTGCGCGCCGATTCCTCGTCCCGGCCCATGATGCTCTGGAATGCTTCCACCAGCTTGTTGCGCACGACGTCGGCCGCGTCATCGTCGTGGATGGCGCAGCGAAAGACGAACACGTTGCGCATCAGGCCATAGGGCAGGTTCTGGGTCTCCAGCCAGGCCCGGCCGCGATAGAGCTGCACGTCAACGGGCTGCAAATCGACCCAGTTCTCGAACTCATAGAGCAGGCGCGACTTGCCCAGGCCCGCTTCGCCGACGACAAGCACCGAATGACGCCCGCCGTCTTCGATGACCCTCCGGAACGCCTCTTGCAGCGCCTTCAGCTCCTGCTCGCGGCCGATCATCCGCGTCTCCACCCCCTCCACACCACGCCGCCGGGTGCGGAACGAGCGCGTCTTTTGGCGCAGCACGCGATAGACGGCGACCGGCTCGGCGAACCCCTTGGCCTTGATCGGCAGCAACGGCTGAAAATCGAACACACCCCGAATGTGCCGGTAGGTGTGGTGGGAGATGAGTATCGTACCCGGCTCGGCCGCGCTCTCCAGCCGGGCGGCCAGATTGACCGGCAAACCGGTCACCGCGTCTTCGCCCTCGGTGCCGCCGCCGATGAGCACCGGCCCGGTGTCGATGCCGATACGCGCCTGGAAACCGGTCAGTCCGCGCTCGGCTTCCAGTTCGGCAGCGATGGTTGCCGCCGTCGCCAAAATGTCCAGCCCGGCCAAAACGGCATGGTCGGGGTCGTGCTCCTGGGCCACAGGCAGACCAAAGACGGCCTTGAAGCCGTCGCCCTGATAGCGGACGATACGGCCGCCGTGGCGGTTGATGGGTTCGGCCAGACGCTCCAGCGCCCGGTCGATGATTTCCATGATCTCTTCTGCGTCCCATCCCTGGATGAGTTCGGTATGCCCGGCCAGATCGACGAACAGGATGGTCGCCTGCGCTCGCCGCGATTCGGAGACGGCCGGCGGCGGCGGTTCCGTCACCGCCAGTTGCGCGCGCAGCGCGGCGATGGTGGCGTCGATGATGGCGTCGTCAATGACGCCACGCAGACTCTCCTGGACGGCGATGGCCTGTTCGAGTTGTTGTCGATTGCTCATCAGTGCGTCACCTGTCGTAGCGGATAAGCGAGAAAAATGATAGCACAGGCGATGAATTGGAGCAGTTATTATGAGGGCCTGATCACATAGCAGTTGTCCAATAAGCGGGTGACCGTGTCGAGCGTGATGAGGTCGGCCTCCCCGCCTACCATGAGAAGTGGCCGGACGTCATTTACCGCCGCCTTCCAATCCAATGAGGATAAACCCAGCTCGCAGAGCAAGCCTCGGAACCGAGCTAAGCCGGTTTGCACCGCGCCCTCCAGATTGACTTACGGCCGCACCTCCACTACCACTCCCTCCTCCGCCCACTCATATAGCGCCGCCGCGTTCTCCGAACTCAGCAGAATGCAGCCATAGGTCACGCGCCGGCCGAGGTCGCCCGTCCACAGTAATTGGGCGTTGCCGCGCGTCGGAAAGCCGTGGAAGCCGTTCATGAAGTCGGAAGTCGGCACGGGGCGATAGATGCCCATGAACGACGGCATCCACAAGTCCCAGTTGCCCGCATAGGCGTTCGGCTCGTGGGATTGCACCTGAAACACGCCCGGTGCGGTGGGGCTGTCGGCGATGCCCGTGCTCGCCGGCCAATCCCACTTCAATTGCCCCCCCTCATAGACGCGCGTCCGCTGCTCCTCCAGGCTGACGACGATGCGCTTGTCCGGCACGACCGGCAGCGGCAGCAGCGCGTCGGCCGCCGGGATGGCGATCTCCTGGCCCACGCTCAGCGACTCTACACCCGGGTTAAGCTGCTGAATCCACGGGTAAGGGATGCCATAGTCGAAGCCGATGCTCGACAGCGTCTCGCCCGCCTGCACCGTGTGGCGGCGCTCCGGGTAGCGGACGCGGGTGGTGGCCGTCGCCCCCTGGCTCTGTATAGCCTCACTCAGGGCGGCCAGGGTCGCGTCCTCGTCCAGATAACGACCGTCGCCCATCTGCGCTTCCAGCGTATCAAGATAGGTCACGCCGATCTGCCGGTCGAGAGACCAGGTAAACAGGCCGGCCGTGTACGGATCCACCGCCAGACGCAGCCATTCCCCCCACACGGCCGGCTCGACCGGCCACGAAAAACGCTCGTCGCCCACGGGGTCATAGGCCTCCAGCGTAACAGTCGTTGCCAACAGGCGGTTGGCCTCACCGACCGCGGCCGACACGTCGCTGACGGCCGCCGGGACGGGCCGCACGGCGAGGCTGAGTTGGCCGTCATGTAAAACGCCCGCCGGATCGGCCGACAGCGCGGCCAGCGTGGCCTCAACGTCCAGCGCCCGCCCCTCGACGGCCGGCACGGCCATCGCACGGCCGTCGCTGATTTGTATCCCGGCATCGACCGGGGCGACGGCCAGTGCCGGGGCCAGGTCAGTCAGGGTTTGGCGGGCCGCGGCCGAATCGAAATGCCAAACAGGCGGCGTCTCGAACCAGGCGGCCCGCTTGGCGGCCAGGGCGCGCAGGCTGTCGAGCGAGCGCCCTTTGGCCACCGCCGTCGCGGCCGTGGCCTGGGCGTCAATCGCCAAGCCCAGCGCCGCCGGGCCGACCGGCCGGACCAGGTCACCGTTGTGCAACTCGATGGTCTGTTGATCCCACTGAGCCTGTAGCGCCGCGGCCGCCTCGGCGGGGGAAAGGCCGCTAAGCGGCACGCCCAGCGCGCCCACGCCGGGCAGCACGCGGCCGCGCGCATAGGCAAACGACAAGCCGCCCGCCGCCATGCCCACAGCCGTGACCAGCACCAACAACGCCGGCAAAAGGAACCAGACCAACGCCCGGCGATTGCGGCGGGGCGCGGCGCTCAGAGGGTAATCCTCGGCCCGGCGAGCCGGATAGGCATATTCCTGTTGACCCGTATTTTGACTTTTCGCGCCCATGATCAATCCATCCAAACAATCGTTTGTTACCTGACAGTATAACGTATTGGACGGCGCGAAGGTTCCGCCTCTTTCGGCGGCGTGGGGAAAACGTATGCGGAGCGAAGGGCGGGTTGGCCGGGGCGAAGGCGCGATAGATGTCGAGAGGGGTGGCGCGACGAGCGGTAGGGGCGGGTTCGGAACCCGCCCCTACCGCCGGCGGCCTAGACCCAACCGCGCGCGCGCACAGCCTCGGCCACGCGATTGACGGCCACCAGATAGGCCGCCATGCGCGTTTCCACGCCCTGCGCTTCGGCCATATTGTGCACGGCGTGGAAGGCCGTGGTCATCTTCTGGTCGAGCCGCTCTTGCACCACCTCATCAGTCCAGTAATACCCGTAGGTATTCTGCACCATCTCGAAATAGGACACCGACACCCCACCCGCATTGCACAGAAAATCGGGAATGGTATAGATGCCCTTCTGCCTGAATATCTGATCCGCCTCCGGGGTCGTCGGGCCGTTGGCCAGCTCGGCCACGATCTTGGCCTGGATGCGGTCGGCGTTGGCGCCGGTCAACTGATTCTCGATGGCCGCCGGGATCAGGATATCGACGGGCAGCTCCAGCAATTGAGCGTTGCCGATCTCTTCGCTGTCGGGCAGGCCGCTCACCTTGCCCGTCCGGCGCATCTGGTTGCCCACGGCCGCCGGATCGAGGCCGTTGGCGTTATAAATAGCGCCGAATTCATCGCTGACGGCCACCACTTTCAGGCCGAACAGGTCGTGGGCCAGCCGGTGGGCATAGCTGCCCACGTTGCCGTAACCCTGGATAGCCGCGGTCGCGCCGTTCAGCGTCATGCCCAGCAGCTTGGCCGCCTCACGAATCGTGACCATGCCGCCCATGGCCGTGGCCGGCGTGCGCCCGGCCGACCCGCCCAGCATCAGCGGCTTGCCGGTGATGACGCCCGGCTCGTGGTGGCCGTTGATGACCTCGTACTCATCGAGCATCCAGGCCATGATCTGCGGCGTGGTGCCCACGTCGGGGGCGGGCACGTCCCGCTCCGGGCCGATAAACCGGGCCACGGCGCGCATGTAGCCGCGACTGAGGCGTTCCAGCTCGCCGGCGGACATATTGCGCGGATTGCAGACGACGCCGCCTTTGCCGCCGCCCAACGGCACGTCGCTCACGGCCGTCTTCCACGTCATCCACGCCGCCAGCGCCCGCACCGTATCTATCGTCTCGTCGGGGTGAAAGCGAATGCCGCCCTTGGCCGGGCCGCGCGCGTCGTTGTACTGGACGCGAAAGGCCCTGAAAGTTTGCACGTGGCCGTCATCCATGCGCACGGGAATACTGAAATGAAACTCCCGCATCGGCTGGCGCAGAAAGGCGTGCATGTCGGGGTCCAGTTGCAGGATGCCGGCCGCCATATCCAGTTGAGCTTGCGCAATCGCAAACGGGTTCAAATTCTCGGTCATGACAGGGTTCAATTCTCCTATAGGAAATATGGGAAAAGTTTGAGTTTAACTAAAATCGCCAGACACCCAAGGTCTCTGGCGATGCGACTATATATTCGTAATGAGCGGGGCGCGTCATCGAGCGCCGGATCAACGGACGGCGAAAAAGTGTCGTCCCCACGGAGCCAGTTCAACGTAGAGGCCCATGTTTAGCACCTCGTCGCCGGCCCATTCGTAGGTCCTCTCGTCCATCACGTCGAAAAACACCCAGTTCTGTCCGGCCAATTCCGGCCACGGCAACTGGACCCGCGCCTGGGATGTGTGGCTCGACAGGTTGACCACGACGACGCGTCGTTCGTCGCCCGCCAGCCAGCACCAGGCCACCAGGTTATTATAGCTCGTATTATCCGGCCAACCGTTCAAAGCGCAAAGTCGCCACTGGCCCTCGCGCAGCGCCGGGTTCTGAATCTCGTTCGCCAGCCGCCGGTAGAAGGCATTGAGCGCCCGGTCGCTTGCTTCCAACGGCCGGCGAGTCAGAAACACCGGCAGCTGAACGGTAGCCCCCTCAAATTGACCGTAGTGGAACAGCTTCGCGCCGGGCAGGGTATAGGCGGCAATGGCCGCGGCCAGCGCCTTGCCGGCCTGGAAAACGGCCGCGGCGCGCGGCTCGTCGTGGTTTTCGATAAAGCGCACCAGATGCTCCTGATAGGCCAGATCAGCCGCCAGATGCTCGCGCACTTCCACAGCCGACTCGCGTGCCAGCCGGTCGTAGAGCCGCTTGTCATAGCAGAAGTCGAACCCCTGCTTTTGCATCTGCCACTCCATGTTCCAGTAAACCTCGGCGATAAAGCAGAAGTGCGGGTGCCGGGCGCGAACGGCGGGGATCATCTCCTCCCAGTATTGTTCGTCCGGTGGCGCGCCGGCGCGCTCGCCCCACGTGCGGGAGAATATCTCGGTGCTCATGAGCATCGCCATGTCGCAGCGCAGGCCGTCGCATTGCCCGGCGATGTCGAGCAGCAGATCGGTCGTGGCCGCGCGCAGGCCGGCATCAAAGGCATTGAGCTGGGCCACGTCGGGCCACGGCGGATAGTAGGGGTCGCGGCCGTTGGCGACGATCCGGCCCCCGGTTTCGAAAAACTCCGTCGGGGCGCTGGCCAGATCGGCCGCCGTCCCCCGGATAAAGTAGTCGGGATGCTCGACGATCCACGGATGATCCGGAGCCACGTGATTGGGCACAAAGTCGAGAATCAGGCCCATGCCGCGCGCGGCCAGCTCGGCCCGTGCGGCGGCCAGACCGTCGCGCCCGCCCAGCGCTTCGTCGACCTCATAGGCCCGGATGCTATAGGGCGAGCCGACGATATCTTCGTCGTCGGCGTCGGGCAGCGCGGCCGCGAACGCCTGCCGCAGATCGTCGTTTTCCATGGCCATAGCCCGGCCGGCCGGGCTGCGTTCCCAGACGCCCATCAGCCACACCGCGTCAAACCGGAATCCGCTCAGAACGTCCCATACCTCGGCCGGCACATTGACCAGCGTGATGGCCCGCCCATAGAGACGGCTCAACTCCCGCAGCCACAGCCGGGTATTAATCTCATAGAAAGAGGGGCGCGACGGCAAAATCACGCCTGTAGCTTTTGATTCTACTGGCTCTGACTGAGCAGTTGACGGCATGTCGGATACTCCTACGAACTGAACCAATTCTGACCCAGCAGCGAGGAATTTGCAACCTATGCCCGCGCGCAAGGTTATGGAAGCGCTTCCATCTGTTTCAGCAGCGTTTCCAAAGCCATCACGAACCCGTCGGACATATTCGTTATCAGCATGCTCCCCACGATGACCACGCCGAAATAGAGCAGTGGCAGAGCCAACGTCCGCCAGCCGCGGAAACGGTGGGCCTCGGTGACGGCCAACCAGGCCAGAAACAGGGAATAGACGGCGACGACGGCCGTCACCGCCGGCCGCGCAGACGGAATCAGCCCCAGCAGCAGGAACAGGTTGGCCGTCTGGGCAAAGCCCATCACCCGGAAGGTCTGCGTCAGGTTGGCCCGACCCCGCAAAATGTGCGCCGCGGCATGGATGGTCAGCACAGCCACCAGCCACAACCCATAGCGGCTGAGGAAGCGGCCGAACAGCCCGGCCGGCAGCGCCGGCGTGTCTTCCATGAGCGTGGCGACCAACACCCCGACCAGGCTGAGCAGCAGCGCCGGCCCGGTCATGGCCCCCATCGTGGCGATGGCGCGCAGCGCCGAGCGGTCGAGCAGCAGCGCCGGCAAGGCCAACCCGGCCCACTCCCTGACTTCCCGCACCCCGGTCGTCAGACTGCCCACAGCCCACTCGTCGCGCGAGGTCGAGGACGCGGTCACCGCCAAGGGCGACGGCCGCTCGCGCCGCGCATTCAGCAAGGCAAACATATCCACTGAATTGCGCGTCGGCGGCACCTCCATGTCCGCCGGATGCAGGATAAAGGCATCCGTCTGCTCGCCGCCCATCCCGCCGTGGCTGCCGATGAGCTCCTCCAGCGCGGCGACCGTTCCATCGGGGTAAAGGGTACTGATGATGATCAGATCGCCCGCGCTGGGAAAATCGGCCACGCGCCGCATCTGCCAGGCGCGCAAGGCCACGTCACCGTAGAGCGCCAGCGGATCATCGCCGCTCACTACGCCGGTATGGAGATCGTGCGCGCCGCGCTTGCCCAGGGCCACCGGCCGGCCGTCGCCGCCAAGGGCGACGACAAGGCCAACGCCCTCGTGGGCGATGACGGCGTCGACCATCCCCGGAAAGGCGGCGTTCAGCTCGTCCAGCGTGGCCCGGTGGGGAAAGGCGTGGAAATAGACCTGGGCCAGATTGCCGCTGCCGCAAAACGTGACGTCGACCGGTTCGGCCGCTTCCGGCGCGTGGCCGTTCGTCCCGTCCACCATGCTCTTTTCGACGGCTTTTTGCAATTGCTTGACCGTGGCCTGGCCGACACGGCCGCCCATATTTTGTTTCTGGATATTATCCAGCTCGGCGGCCGTATTGGCGACGACCTGTGAACCGTCGTCCCCGCCGGCCGACTGCATCACCACCGTGCCCGCCGGCATGTGGCGACAAATGTACTCCTCCAGCGTGTAGCCGTAGCGCATCAGGAACGTCGCCCCGAAGGATTGGCCGTGGTCAGACAGCAAAATCAGCTCATAGGGGCGCGGCGCTCTGGTGTCCATGATCTCCTTGACCGAGCCGATGAGCCGATCAAAGCCGCGCAACGTGCCAAAGGCGTGTTTCGACCACGGGCCGGAGTGGTGGGCCACCTCGTCGTAGCCGGGCCAGGTGGTGTAGATGGCCGGCTCGCCGCGCATGATCTGCATCAGCGTCAGAAAGCCGGACACCTCGCGCATGAACACCGTGGTGGTCGAGCGAACGAACGGGTAGAACTTGTGCAGGCGGTTCAGACGCGGTTGGGCGTTGCCGGCCACGTCGCGCGCGTATTGCCACAGCTCCAGCAGCGTCTCGCCCAGAAACAGCCCCACCACCCGCATAAAAAAATTGGGGTTCAGCAGCAACAGGTAGACGTCGTGGGCGCGAGCGCGTTTCTGCTCCGACGTGCCGCCACGCAAATCCGCGGCCGTCAGCAGCGACACGTCGGCGTCGCCGTTGACCATGTTGTTGACGCTGGCTCCGCCGCGCAGCAAACCCCGGCCGCCGGCGTAGCGGGCATTGATTTCGGCCGCGTCGTTGCCCGACACATACAGCCGGCCTTGCGCCTTGTCATACCAGCGAAAGGCGGGAATATCGAAATTGTCCCCAAACATGATGCCCGCCTGGCAGGCCGACGTCTGCGACGGCAAGCCGCAATCGGTGCGCGACAACACGTAGCCCCGGCGCTCGATCATCGCTTTGACATTGGGCATGTAGCCGTCGGCCAGGGCTTTGCGGATGTGGTGATAGCTCAGGCCGTCGATCTCCAGCAGCACCAGTCCGGTCGTGGCGCTGTCGGGCGAGACAACCCGCTGGGCCGATAGCCGCCGCTCGATGACGCCTTCATAAAACGAACCGGTGTCCTCGACGCCCAGGATGGTACTGACCAGGGAGATGATCGACGCCAGCAGGATGCCGCCGATAAACGCCGGCAGCCACCCCGCCACCACCAGTCCGTCGACAAACAACAACCCCGTCAGCCGCAGCGTAACGGCATTGACAAACAAGCCGACGACGAACAGCACGATGAAGCCCAGGGGCATCGCCAGCAACAGGATGAGCGGCCGGATCAGAAGATTGATGAGGCCCAGGATGAAGGCCGCCGCCAGCGCCACCTGCCAGGCCGACCACTGCGCCACGGGAAAGATGTCGATCCCCGGCAACAGCCAGGCCGTGATGACCAGCGATGCCGCGCTGACGGCCCAGATCACCGCAAAGCGAACGGCTATTCTCAGCAGGTTGCGAATGATATGCATCAAGACTCCGGTCCGATAGGGTACGCTCGCATTATGCCTGAGGTCGATGGGGGCGTCAAAGCAGACCAGAAATAGCAAAAACCCCGCAAACTCGGTTTCTAATCCCGCGCGGGCCGGGTACACTTCGGAGTATTATGAATCGTGAGCTGTTTCTATCACTATCATCGGGTTTGGTCTTCAGCCTGCTCATCACCTTTTTGGCCTATCGGCGCGGTTCCCTGTCCCAATCGGGCGCGGCCGGGGCCCTGGTGGTTGGCACGATCATTTTTGGGCTGGGCGGCTGGGTGTGGGGGGTGGCCCTGGGCGTGTTCTTCGTCAGCTCCAGCCTGCTGTCCCACTTCAAGGAGCGCGAGAAGGCAGCCGTGGCCGAGAAGTTCGAGAAAGGCCACCGCCGCGACGCCGGCCAGGTCTTCGCCAACGGCGGCCTGGGGGCGCTCATCGCCGTCCTCAGCGCTGTCGTGCCGGCGGCGGTCGTGCCGCGCGATTTGTGGTTCTTCCTGTTCATCGGCGTCATGGCGACAGTGACGGCCGATACCTGGGCCACCGAACTGGGCACGCTGAGCCGCCGCCCGCCGCGCCTTATCACCAGCGGCCGGACGGTCGAAGTGGGCACGTCGGGCGGGGTCTCGCCGCTGGGCACGGGCGTGTCGTTCGCCGGCGGGCTGCTCATCGGGCTGACGGCCGGGCTGCTGGCCCCCGTGGCCGGGCTGCTGCCCTGGAGCGCCGCCCTGCCCCTGACCCTCGTCGGCGCGCTCAGCGGCGCGGCCGGCTCGCTCATCGACAGCCTGCTGGGGGCGACCGTGCAGCAGATCTACTACTGCGACACCTGTGGCAAGGAGACCGAGCGCCAGGTCCACCGCTGCGGTACGACGACGCGGCCGCTGCGCGGCTGGTCGTGGATGAACAACGATCTGGTCAACCTAATCTCGTCGCTGGGGGGCGGGCTGGCGGCGGCGCTGCTGGCGGCCTGGCTGCTCGCCTAAAAAATCCGTCTAATCTGCGGCTCCGCCCGTTATCGTTCCTTCTCCGGCAGCGGCAGCGACAACCACGGCGAATTGACGAACCCCGCGGCCGGGTCATTTCGGTACATGGCGACGCGAATTGCCGCCGCCTCGCTGCCCGCGGGCACGGTCAACAAATAGCGATCGCGCACGATCTCGCCCGGCCGCCAGCTCGTGGTGGGATACCAGTTCTCGACCGGGTCCGAGCGGTCGGCCTGATCGACAATGTCGGCCTCGCTTTGCGGCGGATCAACCGCCACCAGATGGACGGCCACGCTGTAGCCCTCGGCCGGGGTCTCCGCCGCCCGCCAATAGACCGTGACCAGAAGTTCGTCGGGCGTCGCCCATTCCGTCTGCGTCCCCACGATGCGGATGCCGTTCTCCAGATCGAAGTCGGCCGGCGTCACTGAGGCGTCGGCGGCCAGGCTGGCCTCGGTGACGATGGGCGCGGGACTCATCTCGACGATCCCCGGCGCGGCCGTCGCCAGATAGAGCGGGCCGAGATGTTCCGCGTAGTAGGCCAGGGGAAAGATGAAAAACGTCTTCTCCAGCGCCAGCAGATGATCACCCCGCGCGATGATGGCTTGCGGCGTGGCGTTGTGGTCCACCAGCATAACGTTCGGCAGGCGGCCCTCGAAGCCCTGGGCGTAGGTCAGCGTCCAGTAGTCCGTGCCCCAGGGCGTGATCAGGGTCATCGGGCGGCCGTCGGCCGCTGGTTGCAGCCGGTCAACCATGTCTACCAGGGTCTGCGTCGAACGGTCGCGGGTGATCTCCAGAGCAAAGGCGCGCGCCGGCCCGGCGTGCAGGACAAGCGCGGCGGCCACGAGCAGCGCCCCCAGCGCCCCGACGACGGCCGACCGCCGCCACAGCCACTGCAACAGCAAAGCCAGGCCCAGCCCGGCCATCAGCAACACCGGCAGCTTGGCCGCCAACTGGGCATCGCTCACCCGATCTTCCCAAATGAGCACCGTCAGCAACAGATTGGGCAGCCAGACCAGCGTCAGGGCCAGGCCCAGCCGCCCGGTCGACCGGCCCGTATCCGTGGGCTGTCGCGGGGGCAGCCACAAGCCAGCCAGGCCCGCCAGCAGTAAAACCGGATGCAGGTCGTCATGCAGCAGCCCGCCGACCGTACGCAGCCGGACCAACCAGCCGGCCAACGACTGTTCAGCCTCCACCACCAGTTCGGCATTGTTGAAGAAAACCAGGGCCAGCAGGCCGTCCCACGTGCCCGGCGAACCGAAGACCCAACCGGCCCCCATCCACACCCGCAACGGCAGATACAGGTAAGTCAGCGGGGCCAGCAAGGCGATGCCGATGATCGCCAGAAGCGTTCGAGACCCCATGCGAAAAGGCGTCAGGACGTGGGGCCACACCAGCAGCAACACCGCCGGGGCCAGCAACAAAATCGACCGCTGGTGGAAGATGCCCTGGCTGAAGACGAACACCAGCCACAGCAAGTCGGCGCGCGACCCGGAACGGCCGAAGCGCACGGCCAGCCACAGGGTCGCCAGCGTCAGGGCCATCGTCATCGTGTGCAGTTCGGCGATAGACGCGTTGACCCACACCGAGGTCGCCAATCCGGCGGCCAGCGCGCCGAGGGCGGCGAACGGCCCGGCCGCGCCCAACTCGCAGGCCAGCACCGCCAGCAGCGCCACAGTGACCAACCCCCACAGCAGCGACCACAGCGAGACGGCCGCCGCCGGTTCCACGCCGAACAGGCGCAGAACCGCGACGAACAGCGAGCCGAGGGCCGTCCACTGCGGGTAGCCGGAGTGGTGGATCGTGCCCCAGCGCGGCAGGGCGTTCTGGTGTTCGCCCACGTCGGTTGTGTAGGGATGGCCGCTGCTGTTGATGTGGGTCTGGACGGTGGACAGATAGAGCGCCGCAGCGATCAGGACGGCGATCAACACCCACAACAAACGATTGTCGGAGCGCAGCGCGGCCCAAACCCGGCCGCGCGCCGTCGTGGTCGCGGGCGTAGTGGTCATCAGGCGGAATAGTGCGGCGAGACCCAGCGGTAGAGGTCGATGACCATTTCCTCCGGCCCGGCGATCAGCAGCGACTCCGTGCCCCAGTCGGTCAGCGTCGGCTCCATCAGGATGGCGACGCCATGGTCGTAGGCCCGCTGCCGGGCCTGGCGCACGTTGTCCACCTGGAAATGCAGGATGACCCCGGCGGCCTGCCTGACCGGCACCATGGCCGCCGGACTAAGCATGATAGTCACCTCGCCCGATTCCAACTCGGCGAAGTTTTCGTCGACGACGCGCGCCGGCAGCCCGACGACTTTTTCAAAGAAATCGACGGCCGCGCCCACGTCGCGCACGATGAGATCGAGATTATCGAATTTTGACATCAGCCAGGGAGTTTAGCCCGAACCAATGAACGATAGCAAACGATGGAACCTGGGGTGAAACGGCGCGCCAGTTCCCCGCGGGCCCGTTGCGCTTGGCCGCCCCCGTCGATTTGGCTACACTCTAATCGATCATGGACGCCAAACCGCCGGATTTCTATCAGCAAGTTTACGCCGTCGTGCGGCGCATCCCGCGCGGCCGCGTCACCAGCTACGGCCGCATCGCCGCCATGCTGGGGCGGCCAAACGCGGCCCGCGCCGTCGGCTACGCGTTGGCCGCGCTGGCCGGCAAGCGCCAACCCGACCCGCCCCTCCCCTGGTATCGGGTCATCAACCACGCCGGGCGCATTTCCACACCCGACATGGACGGCGGGGCCAGCCTGCAAATGAAACTCCTGCGCGCCGAGGGAGTGGCCGTCAGCGATGACCTCCGTGTCGATTTGAGTGTCTATTTGTGGGAAGGGCTGCACCTGATCGAGATCGACGACATCCTGGCGGGGCGGGAATGATTTTAGAAACCGGGTTTCCGGCACACAACATGAAACTCATCATCCAGATCCCCTGCTACAACGAAGCCCAGACGCTGCCGGCGGTGCTGGCCGAATTGCCGCGCGCCATCCCCGGCATCGACTGCATCGAGACGCTGATCATCGACGACGGCAGCAGCGACGACACCGCGGCCGTGGCCCGGAGCCTGGGCGTGACCCACATCATTCGCCACCCGCGCAACCGGGGGCTGGCCCAGGCCTTCCAGACGGGCATCGACGCCTGCCTGCGACTGGGAGCCGGCGTCATCGTCCACACCGACGCCGACAACCAGTACCCCGGCCGCTACATCCCCGACCTGGTCGCGCCGGTGCTGGCCGGGCGGGCCGACATGGTCATCGGCGACAGGCAAGTGCGCACCATCGCCCACTTTTCCGGCCTGAAGAAGCGGATGTTGGGGCTGGGGAGCTGGATGGTGCGCAACGTCAGCGGCGTCAACGCCCCGGATCCCGTCAGTGGTTTTCGCGCCTACTCGCGCGAGGCGGCGCTGCGCTTCACTATCCTGACCCGCTACAGCTACACGCTGGAAACGATCATCCAGGCGGGCAAGGGCGGGCTGGGCATCGAGAGCGTGCCGGTGACGACCAACCCACCGACGCGGCCGTCGCGCCTCCAGCGCAGCATGTGGCACTTCATCAAGGCCCAGGCGGGCACGATTCTGCGCCTCTATGCCTTCTACGAGCCGCTGCGGACGTTCAGCTACATCGCCGTGCCCTTCCTGCTGGCCGGAGCGGCGCTGTGGATTCGCTTCCTGATCAACTATCTCAGCGGCGAGAGCGGCGTCGGCCGCTTCGTGCAGTCGTTGACCCTGGGCACCGGCCTGCTGCTGGTGGGCACGCTCATCGTCCTGTTCGGCATCCAGGCCGACATCAGCGGCAAGCACCGGCAGTTGACGCAGGAGATGTTGTATCGGTTGAAGAAGATGGAGTTGGCTAAGGTGGGCGACCAGGTTCAAGTCGCCGATGATTTTTAAGCGGTTCGTATCCTTAGCCTGCCGTTGTGATAGACGTAAAAATGATCTTGAAGGTCGTTAGCGTGGGTGTGGAGTATATAGTCAATAGCCTAGATTTTCTCTTGGCTTGTATGAGCTTCAAGTCGCAAGAGCAACGCACCCGAATGGCCTTGGCCGAAACGATAAACTAACTCGCCAAAGTCTTTATCCATCGTAATGACAAATCAGCCTGCAAGTAGACCGCGCTCCAGAATTACACTATCTGCCAGAGAAGGATCTATATCACGCACGGCAACAATGTCATAACCGTTATCACGTAACCATTGTTCCACAGCCTTGCCGACGTTTACATCAACAAGTAGTTGTAGGGTCATCTTCAGATCGCCACAGGATACACTCGCGTGTCGCCGATCATCTCGGCCGCATACAACAATACGGCCGTCATATCTTCTTGTTCAAGCTCAGGATAATCGACTAAAAGGTCTTCTGGCGAAACTCCGGCCGCCATTGCCCGCAAAATTTGTTCGACACGGATGCGCAACCCTCGGATGACGGGTTTGCCGCCAAGCACATCGTTGTCTATCGTGATCCGTTTATTTAACGCTTCCATTTGTCATCGTCTCCCAATAGCGACTTCAACAAAATTATATCATGCGTTGGAACCGTTGGGCGCGGATGCGACACGTCGATGGTATAATGCGCGTAAGCAGCGGCTAATAAGCATGTACCAACTTCCTGAAAATGATCGCCTCGCCCTTGCCCAACGATTAGTATCCCTCATCGGCGTAGCGGCCATCCTCGCCCTGACCGCCTGCGCCGGCGGGGCGGAGCAAACCCCCATGATCGAACTCACCCTTGACCGCCCCCAAGGCAACACCGCCACAGTGACTCTCGGCGACGGCCGCGCCCTCATCGACGTGACCGACCAGGGGGGCATCAACGGCCTGAACGTGCGGCTGGTGGAAGGCGAATGGCCGGCGGAGATCGTCGTCCGGCTGCGGCTCCGCGGCCTGGAGCGGCTGGAGATCCACTACGGCGACGTCACCCTCGCCACCGGCCGCTCTAGCAACGACTCGCCCGACCCGCCGCTCATCCTCAGCGTTGTCGATGCCGACGGCCGCGTGCAAAGCGCCTCGCCGTCGGCCGACATCTATTATCCCGACATCCTCAAGACCGATGACGGCTTCGACATCACCCTGCCGCCCCACTTCTTCCGCGACAACTACCCCTCGTTCTCGATGCAGTGGATCGACTTCTACAGAAATTAGGCATGACGAGTGACGAATGAAAGAAAGCAATCCCCCAATTCGTCACTCGTCATTCGTCATTCGTCACTCACCATTCGTCATTACCTTCCCTGCCACCAGTCATTGCGCGAGCGGGGGTCCATGAAGCTGCCGGAGTCGCGGACGGCGATCTGGATCTCGTTGCCCAGCGCGCGGCCGAACGGCTGGTGGCCGCGCAGCGCCGGCAGTTCGTCGCGCCCGGCGGCGTGCAACTGCCGGTAGAGCGCCAGCAGGTCGGGGTCGACGCAGACGCCGTCAATGTGGATGACATAGCCGGGGAAGTTGTCCTCGCGGCCGACGTGGAGCGTGATGTCCGACTCCCCGGCAAACATGACCATGTACTCGTAGCCCCCGCCGATGTCATAGCCGGAGTCGGGCGTATAGATCGTCTCGCCCGGCTTCACGCCCATGCCCAGCACGGTCGCTTCCCAGCGCGAGTAGGTATCCAGGCGGCAATCACAGCCCTCGTCCCAGCGATAGCGTTGATAGGTGCTGGTGAAAGCCGGCGTCCGCCGGTCGGCAAACAGGCCGGGAAATTGGGGCGCTTTCGTGTCGAACACGGCCCCCAGCACCACCAGCTTGCGCGGGGCATTGTTCTTCTTGTAGCCCCGATAGCTCAGATTGAGATTCTCGTCCCGGTCGGGATCGACCGCCAGCGACGGCCCATCGACGGTCAGCGAATGGTAATTCGTGTTGGGCAGCTCGCAGGCGGCGGCCGGCGGCCGGCCGCCCAGCAGAGCGGGCAGGTAATGCTTCTTGCCGTTCTGGGCCTCGGCTTCGGCCGCCGTCAGGCCCAACAGGCCCAGTAACACCACCAGGGCCACAAACAGCCCTCTTTGGGAATTGATCACGACGCTCATGTGCGTACTACCTCCATGAGTTTCGGCCGCGCCTTGTGGAGCATCGGCCGGGCCGGAGTATAATGACCCCCTAGTAAAAAGGAAGGGTGATGAATCAGACACTCATTGAAAACCAACGATTGGCGCGGCAGCTCGATTTCCTGATCGAAATGGACCGCCTGAAGGGCGTCCTGCGGCGCTCGCCGCTGGCCGACGGCTCGCGGGTCGAAAATTCGGCCGAGCACAGCTGGCATCTGGCGCTGATGGCGATTGTTCTGTCGGCCTGCGCCGACGAGCCGGTGGACGCGGCCCACGTCATCCGCATGCTGCTGGTGCACGACATCGTGGAGATCGACGCCGGCGACACCTATGCCTATGACGCCGCCGGCAACCGGGACAAGGCCGCGCGCGAACAACGAGCCGCCGACCGGCTCTTCGGCCTGCTGCCCGACGACCAGGCCGCCGATCTGCGCGCCCTGTGGGACGAGTTCGAGGCCCGCGCCACCCCCGAAGCCCGGTTCGCCAACGCCCTCGACCGCCTCAGCCCGCTGCTGCACAACTACCTCAACGACGGCCGCGTCTGGCGGGAGCACGGCGTGGCCCTGGATCAGGTGCGCCGGCGCATGGCCCCCGTAGCCGAAGGTTCGGCCGTGTTGGGGGCCGTGGTCGAGGCGTTGCTGGCCGATTCACAAGCGCGAGGATTATTTGACGCGGCCGAGCCGGAGCCGGCCGGGGAGCGTGTCTGATGCCTCTGAAAACAGCCATCGACCGGGTCATCAACGGACGCTCCCTGAGTTTCGACGAAGCAGCGGCGGCGATGGACGTCATCATGGACGGCGCGGCCACCCCGGCCCAGATCGGCAGCTATCTGACCGCGCTGCGCATGAAGGGCGAGACGGTCGAGGAGATTGCCGGCAGCGCCCATTCCATGCGCCGCCACGTGATTGCCGTTGACGTCGCTCTGGAACAGGGCGACGTGTTGATCGATACCTGCGGCACGGGCGGCGACGGCAAGCACACCTTCAACATCTCCACCACGACCGCCTTTGTCATCGCCGGAGCAGGGCGCAAGGTCGCCAAACACGGCAACCGCGCCGCCAGCAGCCGCAGCGGCTCGGCCGACGTGCTGCTGGCGCTGGGCGGCAACCTCGACCTCGACGCCGCGCAGGTCGCCGAATGCATCGAAGATGTCGGCATCGGCTTTTTATATGCCCTTAACCACCACCCGGCCATGCGCCACGCCATCGGCCCGCGGCGCGAGCTGGGCCAGCGCACCATCTTCAACCTCCTCGGTCCGCTGACCAACCCGGCCGCGGCCGGCCACCAGCTCATGGGCGTCTATGACCCGGCGCTGACCGAGACGCTGGCCGACGTGCTGCGGGCGCTGGGCAGCCAGGCGGCCTACGTCGTCCACGGAGCCGACGGGCTGGACGAGCTATCGACGACCGGTGTCAACCGCATCAGCGCCCTGCGCGACGGCGTGGTGGCGACCTTCGATTTCGACCCGGCCGCCATCGGCCTGCCGCGCGCCCGCCTCGACGACCTGCTGGGCGGCGCGCCGGAGCAGAACGCGGCCATCGCCCGCGAGGTGCTGGGCGGCTACGACCGCGGCCCCCGGCGCGACATCGTCCTGCTCAACGCGGCGGCGGCGCTCAGCCTGGAGTCGGGCGACTGGGCCGCCGGGCTGCGGGCCGCGGCCGAAGCCATCGACAGCGGCGCGGCCCTGGACACACTCGATAACTGGGTGGGGATGACGAACAGTTTCTGATAGATCGCGTGCCGGCCCGCACGGGTTCAAACCCGCCGCCGGCAAGCAAAAGCGGAAAAGGCAACAGCTTTCAGATTCCCCATCTTCCCGGCCAGTTTTTTCAGTAATCGGCCGCTCGCGGCTTCCGGATAAGAATCCGGTGCCACATTGCTAATCGACTGACGACTGCAAAGCCCTGTCCTCCCGACGGCTTTGATAGATCCCCCTTGATGTATGGTATACTATTCGCCAGGCGAGAGATATGACCACGGATACCATGACCCCCCAGGCCACCATCGACCCCATTGAGTAATCATATGAGCGTCACCAACCTCGCCAAACGTCGCGGCGAAATGCTCGACGAGATCATGGCCCACCACCGCGAGAACCTGCCCAAGGTGATGGCCGACGTGCCCTTTGCCGACGTGCGGGCTATGGCCGCTGTGGCCCCGCCGCCGCGCGACTTCGCCGCCGCCGTCCGCGCCCCCGGCGTCTCGCTCATCGCCGAGTGCAAGAAGGCCTCGCCCAGCAAGGGGCTGCTGGTTCACAATTATGACCCCGTGCGGCTGGCACGGCTCTACGAGAAGACCGGCGCGCGGGCCATCTCCGTGCTGACCGACGCCCGCCACTTCCAGGGCGCGCTGGCCCACTTGCGCGATGTGCGCGAAGCCGTGGGCCTGCCCGTGCTGCGCAAGGACTTTATGTTCCACCCCTACCAGCTCTACGAGGCGCGCGTGGCCGGGGCCGACGCCGTGCTGCTCATCGCCACCGTGCTGAGCGACACGGAATTGCGCGAGTTGTCGGCGCTGGCCCGCAAGCTGGGCATGGCGGCGCTGATCGAGGTGCACAGCGAGGAAGAATTGGCCCGCGTGCTGCCGCTCGACCCCGCCATCATCGGCGTCAACAATCGCAACTTGCAGACCTTCGAGGTCGATTTCGACAACACCGCCCGGCTGCGCGCCCTCATCCCGCCGGCGATCGCCGTGGTCGGCGAGAGCGGGATCAAGTCGCCCGACGACGTGCGGGCCATGCGAGCCGCCGCGGTCGATGCCGTGCTGGTGGGCGAGGCGCTGGTGCGCAGCAAGGACATCGGCGGCATGACCAAGGCCCTGGTGGCCGCCGGTGCAGCGCCGGCGGCCTGACTTATCAAATTCGGATAGACGGTAGGGGCGGGACAGGGCGGCCGAACGGCTTTGGTCATCTAAACCCCTCTCATCGCCGCCCAGTCTCGCCCCCCTCTTCTCCCATACAGAAAGGTGAGACAAGCGGCGAACAACGGCTCCGATGAACAGACAAAACCTCTCGCCGCTTGTCCTGCCCCCTCTTCCCCCTTGACCCATTTACTGATAAAAGCCGGTCAGGTCGAGCGCATCGCCGGGGGCCAGGACGCGCACCGCCACGTCGGGGGCCAGGTCGTGGGCGAATTGGGCGAAGGTGTGGGGCGGCTGGCGCACCAGATGGGGCAGAAGCGGCCGCAAGCCCACCGGAAAGTACGTCCCCCAGTGGATAGGAATAGCCAGCGACGGCCGCAGCAGCTCCAGCGCCTGCGCCGCGCGATAGGGATCCAGATGGCCCGCGCCCAGCGTCGGCCCCCAGCCCCACACCGGCAGCAAGGCCACGTCCAGCCCCAACCCGATGTCGGCCATTCCGGCGAACAGATCAGTATCGCCGGTGAAATAGATGCGGCGGCTGCCGTTGATGACGTAACCCAGGCAGTCGGTCCTGGGCCGGCCGGGCAGCGGTCGCGCCGGATGGTTGGCCGGGGTGGCCGTGATGTCGACGCCCTGGATACACAGTGTCTCCCCCACGGCCATCTCCACCACCTGCTTGAAGCCGTGGCGCGCCAGGTAGCCGGCCGCGCCGCGCGGAGCGACGACGAGCTGCGCGGTTCCCAGGCGGCGCATCGACCGCAAATGCAGATGATCGGCGTGGAGATGGGAGAGGAGAACGGCGTCAAGGTGGGGCGCGTCCAGATCGGGCACGACCGACGTGCGCAGCAAGTGGCTGACGCGCGGCGTCAGCAGCGGGTCGGTCAGCAGGCGCAGGCCATCGATCTCGATGAGGATCGTGGCATGGCCGACGTAGGTGAGTTGGTTCACGATAGGTTGCCGCCGGGTAGCGTCGATACGAATTCGCGCGGGCTAGCGGCCCGGAAACAGGATCGTGTCGACCAGCACTTTGCCCATGTAGACCACGAAGACGAAGATGGTGGCCGGGACCTGCCAATAGAGGAACCAGCTCGGCGTCCAGCCGGGCAGCGGGGCCACGGCGATGACGAACGTCACGGCCGCGGCCACAAGCAATCGCCGCCCAAATTTCCCCCAGTTACGTTGCTTCATGATGTTTCAGATTCGGCCACGGACTTCACGGACAAAACAGCTCGTTGCTCTGTTACAAAAAACAGAATCCACGAACGGCACAGATTAAGACCATTAGTTGTGGAAACCTTTCTTCAATCGGTGAAATCCTTGTAATCTGTGGCCTTCTCCTTCTGGAAAGCCGCAGCCATTCCCCCTACTCAAACCGCAAGGCCTCGATGGGATGCAGGCCGGCCGCCCGCGAGGCCGGATAGATGCCGAAGAACAGCCCGACGGCGGCCGAAAAGCCGACGGCCAGAGCCACCGAGTTCAACGTCACCGTGGTGTCCAGTTGCGGCACGGCCAGATTGATTGCCAGCGCCCCCAGACTGCCGATGATGATGCCCAGCACGCCGCCCAGCAGGGCCAGCACGACGGCCTCGGTCAGAAACTGGCCCAAGATGTCCCGCCGCCGCGCGCCGACGGCCTTGCGCAGCCCGATCTCCCGCGTGCGCTCCGTCACCGAGACGAGCATGATGTTCATGATGCCGATACCGCCCACCAGCAGCGAAATGCCGGCGATAGCCCCCAGAAACAGCGTCAGCACGCCCGTTACCGCGCCGAAAGCCTGGATAAAGTCGCCCTGGGTCAATATCTGGAAGTCGTCGTCGTCGCGGAAGGCGACGTTGTGGCTCTGGCGCAGCACCTCCGAGGCGTCGATGATCACGCCGTCAATGGCCGCGTCGTCGGCGGCCTGAATGAGCACGGCGTCGACCAGGAATTCGCCGCTGGTGGAGCTGCGGGCGTCGAACAGGCGCTCCTGGGCCGTGGTCAGGGGGATGAGGGCGATGTCGTCCTGGCTGCCGCCGATGCCCGCCGCGCCCTTCTCCGTCAGCAGACCGATCACCCGGAAGTTGATGCCGTTGACGCGCACGTCCTGGTCGAGCGGGTCGATGTCGTCGGGGAACAGCGCCTGGGCCGTTTCGGGGCCAAGGACGATGACGCGCGAGCGAACGTTATAGTCGGCCTCGTCGATGGCCCGGCCGCGGGCGATCTCCAGGTTGTTGATGGCGGCATAGTTGGGCGTGGAGGCGCGTCCCAGCACGCTGTGGAGATTGCCGCCGTACTGCAATTCGATCTGCCGGAATATGACCGGGGCCACGGCTTCGGCCTGGGGCACAAGGTTGACGTCGGACAGCAGCTCGGCGTCGCGCAGGGTCATGGACGATTCCGTCAGCGGGTCGCTGCCCGGCGGCCCGGGTTCGCCCTGTTCGGGCAGGATGAAGACCAGATTGGTGCCCAGCCCGGAAAACTGGTCGGCCACGAAGCGGGTCACGCCGTCGCCCAGGGAAAGCAGGGTAATGACGGCGGCCACGCCGATCAGGATGCCCAGCATGGTCAGCGCGGCGCGCAGCTTGTTGCTGGACAAGCCGCGTAGCGCGATGCGGATGTTTTCGATGAGTTTCATAGGCGACCCGATGAAGTTAAAAAGAACCCAGAGATTTCACAGATTTATCAGAGGCGCGGGCCAAGGCCGGGACCCGGCCCAGGACGCTACTCATAGCGCAGCGCGTCGATGGGATTGAGCCCGGCGGCGCGCCGCGCCGGGTAGATGCCAAAGAACAGGCCCACGGCGGCCGAAAACAGGATCGCCAGCACGACCGAATTCCAGGCCACGTTGGCGTTGAGCGTGTCCGACAGGGTGCTGATGAGATAGGCCCCCGCCGCGCCCAGGACCAGCCCGATCAACCCGCCGATGCTGGACAGAATGACCGCCTCGGTCAGGAATTGCCACAGGATGTCGCCCCGCTTGGCCCCCACCGCCTTGCGCAGCCCGATCTCCCGCGTGCGCTCGGTCACCGACACCAGCATGATGTTCATGATGCCGATACCGCCCACCAGCAGCGAAATGCCGGCGATGACGCCCAGGAAAGTGGTCAGCACGCCGGTGATCTGGCTTAGCGCGCCGATCACCTCGGCTTGGCTCAGGATGGTGAAGTCGTCCTCGTCGCGGAATTCGATGCCCCGCGACTGGCGCAAGGCCAAACCCATCTCGGCAATGGCCGCATCCTGGCGCTCTTCGCTGATGACCTGGGCCAGAATCTGGTCGACGCGGAACGCGCCATCCGGCCGGCGAGCGGGGAACAGGCGGCGCTGGGCCGTGTTAAGCGGCACCAGCACCACGTCGTCCTGGTCGTTGAAGCCGGAGCCGCCCTTTTCTTCCATCAGCCCGATGACGCGAAAGTTGACGTTGTTGATGCGAATCGTCTGGCCGATGGGCAATTCACCGTCGGGGAAGAGCTGCTCGTAGACGCTCTGGCCCAGCACGGCCACGCGCGCGGCCGAGGTGACGTCCTGCTCGGTGAAAAAGTCCCCCAGCACGGGGTAGTAGTCGCGCACGCCGGTGTAGTCGGGCGTGGTGCCGGTGACGGTGGTGCGGGCTTCCTCGCCGCCGCGGGTGATGATGGCCGGACGGCCATAGGTGGGGGCGACGCGCACCAGGTCGGGCACGTTGAGCGGATCGGCCAGCGCCTTGTAGTCGTCGTTGGTCAGGTCGGCACGGCCGGAGAAGCCGGACAGCGAGTTGGCGTCGGGCCGGCCGGGGGTAACGAACAACAGGTTGTTGCCCAGCCCCTGGAATTCGGAGACGACCACATCCTGCACGCCTTCGCCCACAGAGACGAGGGTGATGACCGCGGCCACGCCGATGATGATGCCCAGCATGGTCAGGATGGCTCGCAGCTTGTTGGCGATGAGGCTGCGAAGAGCCAGGCGGAGGTTTTCAATAAGGTTCATGGAGTTCTCCGGCAGCGCGGCAGGAAAGCGGGGGAGCATCCATTGAGGAGCGGCTCCCCCGCTCCCCTGCTCCCTTTCTTCTCTGCCTCCTACGCATGGACCAGCACCTCGTCCGACGGTCGCGTGGTCTGCCCGGCCACCAGCGGCTCGGGCACGATCTCGTCGCGCACGATGAGACCGTCGGCCAGGGTGATAATGCGCCGCGTGTGGCGGGCGATCCACGGGTCGTGGGTGACAAACAGGATGGTGATACCCGCCTCGCGGTTGAGCCGCTGGAAGATAGCCATCACCTCCGTGCCCGATTTGCTGTCGAGGTTGCCCGTCGGCTCGTCGGCCAAAATGATGGCCGGCTCGTTGACCAGGGCGCGGGCGATGGCGACGCGCTGCTGCTGGCCGCCGGACAGCTCGCTGGGCCGGTGATCGATGCGGTCGCCCAGCCCCACCATCTCCAGCGCGCGCCGGGCACGCTCGGAGCGCTGGCCCTTGGCGGCATAGATGAGGGGCAGCTCCACCTGCTGGACGGCGGGCATGCGCGGCAGCAGGTTGAAGTTCTGAAAGACGAAGCCGATCTTGCGGTTGCGGATGTCGGCCAACTGGTCATCGGTCAGGGCGCTGATGTCGGTGCCGTCGAGCAGGTAGGTGCCGCCGCTGGGCTGGTCGAGCGCGCCGAGCATGTTCATCATCGTCGACTTGCCGGAGCCGGACGGCCCCATGATGGCGACGAACTCGCCCGCGCCGATCTCGACCGACACGCCGTTGAGCGCGCGCACCTGGTACTCGCCCATCTGATAGATTTTGGTCATGTCCTTGATGACGATGACCGGCTCGCGGCCGTTGGCCGTTCCGTTGCTGTTAATCATATCGCCTCATATGAAGAATACTATCCGCAGATTTAGCAGTTTTTCTTTGATCTGCGTAATCTGCGGATGATCTCCTTTTCTTATCCGCCGAAGAAGCCGCCCAGGCCTTCGCGCTCGTTGGTCAGAACAACCGTGTCGCCCTCGTTCAGCCCGGCGACGATCTCGCTGAATTGCTCATTGCGCAGGCCCGTCTCCACCACCACTTCCTCAATCGTCCCACCGGCGCGGCGGATGAGCACAAAGGCCTCGCCCGTCTCGCGGTTGAGGCGCACGGCCCAGTTGGGCACGACCAGCACGCCATCCAGCTCATCGACCGTGATGGCGGCGCTGGCGCTCATGCCGGGCCGCAGCGAGCCGGCCGCCCCCTCGTCGATGTTGATCGTTACCAGATAAGTGACCACCCCCGACGTGGAGGTCGAGGTCGGAGCGATCTCGCTGACGACGCCCTGCACGGGCATGTCGGGCAGAGCGTCGAGGGTGATGACGACCGGCTGGCCGACGGCCACGCGGTCGATATCGATCTCGTCGACGTTGACCGTAATATGGTAGGCGTCCTCATTGAGAATGGTGACGGCCGGCGAGCCGGGGGCGGCCTGCTCCCCGGCGCGGATCAGGACGCCGGCCACCGTGCCGCTGATCGGGGCGATGAGTTGGGCCTGGCGCAGCCGCAACTCGGCCAGCTCCAGGCTGGTGCGGGCGCTGTCCACTTGCGCCTCCAGGATGGCCGTCTCATCGGCCGACGGCTTTTCCAGCAGCAGGTCGGCGGCGGCGCGGGCGCGGGCCAGCTGGGCCTCGGCCGCGGCCACGTTGCCCTCGGCGGCGCGCACGCCGGCGGTGGCCCCGGCGATGGTGGCGTCCACGGCCTGGATATCGGCCGGGCCGGCGGGGTTGTTGAGGTCGGCGGCCTGGGCCTCGGCCGCTTGCAGGTTCAGCGTGGCCGCTTCCAGCGCCGCGCGGGCCTGCTCCTCCGGCGCGCCCAGTCCGGGACAGACTTCATCTTCCTGATTCGTGCCCGGCACGGTGAAGGTGATGCATTCGATGGTGCGGTTGTAGGTCTCCTGGGCTTGCTTCTGCTGCTGGCGGGCGGCCGAGACCTGGGCCTCGGCCTGGGCCAGTTGGCCCGACGACGGCCCGGCCAACAGTTGCGCCCGCTGGGCTTGCGCCTGTTGCAGCGAGGCCTGCGCCGAGGCCAGATTGGCTTCGGCCACCTGGACGTTGGCCTCGGCCGCCTGGACGTCGGCTTGCGAGGAGGCCAGTTGGGCCGGGCTGGGTTCGCTGTTCACCCGCTGGGCCATGGTCAGTTCCTGGATGCGCAGCGCGTCCTGGGCCTGTTGCACCGACAGGGCCAGCTCGGCCGTGTCCAATTGGGCCAGCACGTCGTCGGCGGCCACCGTCTGGCCGCGCACGGCGTTGACGTCGACGATGGTGCCGCCCAGGCCGAAGGTCAGGGTGACCAGCGACTCAGGCTCGATGGCCCCGGTGGCGTTGACGGTCGAGGCGATCCGGTCGCGGGTGACGGTGGCCTCGCGCAAGACCTCGAATTGTTGCGTGGCGGCCGTCTGTTGCCGCTGCACCAGAAAAAAGATGCCCACCCCGACGAGGGCCAGCACCAGGATAGCGATTAGGATGTTCCTGAAATTGCGAGACATTAGGTTGTTCCGATTGAATGAACCAGGCTCCCGGCACCACGGTCGGGCGGCAGGTCGATGATAAAATTCGACAAAACGTTTCCAAAACGGCGCGTGTCGCCGCGCCGAATAGAGATTATAGGATAAAGCAAGAGAGAAATCAGCAGAGGATTAGGTGGCTATCATCAAGTTGGCCGCCCTAGGCCGCCCTGCCCCGCCCTGCAAGCCCTGAACGACCCCGGCTTGACCTCCAGGCTTTTCAGTAATAGATCGCTCTCGTAACGCCGGTTTCTTAACCGGCTTCGCAGCCCACCTCGTTCTCGGCCGCCAGAGGCACTACACCTCGACAACTCAAAAGTCCCGGCTTGACCTCGTGTCGGCTTGCCCCCCTTCCCACATCTGCTACAATGTTCGTGAAACTTTGCACGATTCACCCTCAGGATTCCAGACCGTGGACCACACTATTCCGGACATCGTCATTGGCCGCTTGCCCCTCTATTTGCGGGAGCTTAGCCGCATGGAAGGCGACCCCGACCGGATCACCACGTCGTCCCATGAACTGGCCGAGCGGCTGGGCATCAGTTCGGCCCAGATCCGCAAGGACCTGTCCCACTTCGGCGAGTTCGGCAAGCAGGGCACGGGCTATCACGTTCACTATCTCATCGAGCGGCTGACGGAGATACTGCACCTGACGCACGAATGGCCGGTGGCGCTGGTGGGGGCGGGCTTTTTGGGCCACGCGCTGGCGAGCTATCGCGGCTTCCAGCGGCGCGGCTTCGCCATCACCCGCGTCTTCGACAACGACTCGGCTACGGTGGGCAAGACGATTGGCGAGCTGGTGGTGCGGGGCATCGAGGAGATGGCGGCCGATTTGCGCGAATCCGGCATCCGCATCGCCATCCTGGCCGTACCGGCCGACGCCGCCCAGACTATGACCGACCGGCTGGTTGAAGCGGGCGTGAGAGCCATCCTCAGCTACGCGCCCGTGTCGCTGACCGTGCCGCCCGGCGTCCAGGTCAGCTACAGCGACCCGGTGGTGCAGTTGCAGCAGATGACCTATTACCTGGCCGCCGGCGGAGAGTAGGGCGTTGGCGTCCGCGGCCAAGCCGGTACTCAAGTGGGCCGGGGGCAAGGGCCGGCTGTTGCCCGAGCTGCTGACCCGCCTGCCCCATGATTTTCAGGCCTATCACGAACCCTTCATCGGCGGCGGGGCGCTGTTCTTCGCCCTGGCCGAGGCGGGGCGCGTCGGACAGGCGCATCTGTCGGACGCCAACCAGTCGCTGATCGACGTCTATCTGGCGCTGCGCGACAGCGTCGACGAAGTCATCGTCGCCCTGCACGGCCACGTCTACGAGCGCGAGCACTACTATCGCGTGCGCGCCCTGCGCCCGGCCGAGCTAAGCCTACCGGAGCGGGCGGCGCGGGTCATCTACCTCAACAAGACCTGCTACAACGGCCTCTACCGCGAGAACCGGCGGGGAGAGTTCAATGTACCCTTCGGCCGCTACAAGAACCCCACCATCTGCGACGAGCCGAATTTGCGGGCGGCGGCGCGGGTGCTGCGCGGCGTGGACGTGGCCCAGCGCCACTTCTCGACGGTGCTCGACTACGCCCGGCCGGGCGATTTCGTCTACTTCGACCCCCCCTATCATCCCCTGTCGCCCACCGCCAACTTCACCGCCTACGACCGCGCCGGTTTCGGGTCGGACGACCAGCGTCAATTGCGCGACGTGTTCGCGGCGCTGGGCGAGCGGGGCGTGCGGGCCATGCTGTCCAACTCCGACACGCCGTTCGTGCGCGAGCTGTACGACGGCTTTCGCATCGAGCAGGTGTGGGTGGCGCGGGCGGTCAATTCCAGGGCCGGCGGGCGGGGCAAGGTGGCCGAGGTGCTCGTCCGGAATGATTGAGGGAGCGGGGCGGGAGAAGACACAGATAGCACAGTTTTATGGTGACATTAGACCGGCGGGTTGCGGCGCGGACCGGGGCAATGAGCGGGGTACAGGTGACCTCGGTCGCCGATTGAGCAGTCGTGCCCCCTGCCACCCCGGCGAGCTGCTCACGCCAGTTTGGCATTTCCGCCCATCATTCGCTAAAATTAGCTTACTTGTGACACACTTCACAAGACCCGGTGGCGCAACCGGTCCAGGTTGCCGGAAAGACGCAGGCTGGACAGCGTGCCCCACAGGCAGCAGCTTGCGCTACGGCGACAGGTAGGCTACGATTTGCTGTCCTGCTGTGACAATCTCCTTATAAAAGGAAAACGAACCAAGTGGATCAAACTGAACAATTTCTGCAAGCGTTGACGGAAGCCCACGGCGTGCCCGGTTATGAGACCGAAGTGCGGGCCGTGTTGCGCGATTACATGACCCCGCTGGGCCAGGTGAGCCGGGATAAGCTGGGCAGCCTCATCTGCCGCCAGAGCGGCGACGGCCCGCGCGTCATGCTGGCCGGCCACATGGACGAGATCGGCCTCATCGTCACCCACATCGACGACAACGGCTTTCTCAAGTTCCTGCAACTGGGCGGCTGGTGGGACCAGACCATCCTGTCGCAGCGGGTCATCGTCAAAACCCACCAGGGCGACGTCGTCGGCGTAGTGGGGGCCAAGCCGCCGCACCTGATCTCGGCCGAAGAGCGCAGCAAGATGGTGAAGAAAAACGACATGTACATCGACATCGGCTCGACCAGCCAGGCCGAGACCGAGGCCGCCGGCGTGCGCGTGGGCGACCCGGTGGTGCCCGACAGCCGCTTCGCGGTCATGGCCGGCGGCAAGACCTATCTGGCCAAGGCCTTCGACAACCGCATCGGCTGCGCCGTGGTCATCGACGTGCTGCGCCATTTCCAAAACGCGCCCCACCCCAACGATCTCTATGGCGTGCAGACCGTCATGGAAGAAGTCGGCTTGCGCGGGGCCACCACCAGCGTGCGCGCCGTCGATCCCGACGTGGCGATCATCCTGGAGGCCGACATCGCCGGCGATGTGCCGGGCATCAAGAAAGAGCAATCGAGCGTGCGGCTGGGCGGCGGCCCGGCCCTGTCGGTCTTCGACGCGCGCATGATCCCCAACGTCGCGCTGCGGCATCTGGTCATCGACACGGCCGCCGCAGAGGGCATCCCCTTGCAGTTCTCCAACATGCCCGGCGGCTCGACCGACGGCGGGGCCATCCACCTGAACAACGTCGGCGTGCCGACGGTGGTCGTGGGCGTGCCCTCGCGCCACATCCACAGCCACGGCTCCATCATCCATCGCGATGATTACGACAATGCGGTAAAATTGGTGACGATGCTGGTGGCGAAGCTCGACGCCGCGACCGTCGCCGGATTAACAGAGTAAGAAACCAATGCCGGAGAGCAGAGCTGCCGGGCAGCAGGGTTAACAGTCGCCGCAAGCGCGATTTCACCCTATCGCCCCCGCCCCTGCTCTCCCGCTTAAATATACTGAAATGCAGATATACCTTTAGGAGGTCGAACGCATGGCAACCCTTGCCCCGGATTTTCAGCGTATCGCTGATTCCTTGCTGGATCAGATCAAAACCTTTGATCACCAAGTGGCGTCGCGCAGCGTCGGCACGGTATCGGCCGTGTACGACGGCGTGGCGCTGGCGACCGGGCTGGCCGAGGTGGCCGCCAACGAATTGGTCGAGTTCAGTTCCGGCGTGGCCGGCATCGCCCTGGACTTGCAGGAAGACAGCGTCGGCATCGTCGTCATGGGCGACTATACGTCCATCGAGGTGGGCGACGAAGTGCGCGCCACCGGCAACATCGCTTCCGTGCCCGTGGGCGAGGCGATGATCGGCCGCGTCGTCGACCCGCTGGGCAACCCCCTCGACGGCAAAGGCCCCATCAACACCGCCAAGCGCCGCCCGCTGCAACGCACCGCCCCCGGCGTCGTCGAGCGCAAGGGCGTGGACACGCCGGTGGAGACCGGCATCCTGGCCGTCGACTCGATGTTTCCCATCGGCCGCGGCCAGCGCGAGCTGATCATCGGCGACCGCCAGACGGGCAAGACGGCCATCGCCCTGGACACCATCCTCAACCAGAAGGGCCAGAACATGATCTGCATCTACGTCGCCATCGGCCAGCGGTCGGGGCAGGTGGCGCAGGTCGTGGCAACGCTGGAGAAGTATGGAGCCATGGACTACACCACCGTGGTCATGGCCGGCGCGGCCGACCCGGCCCCGCTGCAATACTTCGCCCCCTACTCCGGTTGCGCCATCGGCGAGGAGTTCATGGAGCAAGGCATGGACGCCCTGGTGGTCTACGACGACCTGTCCAAGCACGCCTGGGCCTACCGGCAGATGTCGCTCATCCTGCGCCGCCCGCCCGGCCGCGAGGCCTACCCGGGCGACATCTTCTCGCTCCACAGCACCTTGCTGGAGCGCGCCGTGCGCCTGCGCGACGAGTACGTCATCGTGGAGAAGGGCACCGATGTGACGGCCGAGACACAGGGCGTCGACGGCAAGGTCTACTTCGGCAACCTGACCGAGGAGCGCCTCCACGAGGGCATGGCCGCGCTGGGCGAAGGCGCGGCCGACAAGTATGAAGCCAAAAAAGTGCCCGGCACCGGCGGCTCGCTGACGGCGCTGCCGATTATCGAGACCCTGCTGGGCGACGTGTCGGCCTATATTCCGACCAACGTCATCTCCATCACCGACGGACAGTTGTTCCTGGAAACCGACCTGTTCAACGCGGGGCAGCGCCCGGCCATCAACGCCGGTCTGTCGGTGTCGCGCGTGGGGTCGGCGGCACAGACGAAAGCCATGAGCAAGGCCTCCAGCACGCTGAAGGGCGACCTGTCGCAGTTCCGCGAGCTGGCCGCCTTTGCCCAGTTCGGCTCCGACCTGGACCCGGCCACCCAGCGCCAGCTGGCCCGCGGCGAGCGCCTGATGGAGCTGCTGAAGCAGCCGCAGTATGAGCCGATTCGCCTGGATCACGAAGTGTTCATGATCTACGCCGGCACGCGCGGCTATCTGGACAAGATCGACGTGAAGCAGGTCCAGCGCTGGAAGAGCGAATTCAGCCGCTATATGGACACGACCAACCCGCAGGTCGGCCGGATGATTCTGGAGACGGGCAAGTGGAACAACGACGTCGAGGAAGCCATCAAGCAGGGCATCATCGACTTCAACAACACCTGGACGAATTAATGACGAGTGACGAATGACGAATAACGAATGAAGAGCGTTTCCAAATTCGTCATTCGTCATTCGTAATCCGTAATTCACACTATGGCAAACGAACGCGAACTCAACAAACGCATCAAGAGCGTCAAGAACATCTCGCAGGTGACCAGTGCCCTGGCGGCCGTGTCGGCGTCGAAGGCCAGCCGGGCGCAGCGCCAGGCCGAGGCCACGCGCCACTATGCCCAGAAGGCGTTCGAGATCATCCAGAACCTGGCCGCCCAGCCCGGCGCGTCGGCCACCACGCACCCGCTGATGATGGCCCGCGACGACGTGCGGACCATCGGGCTGGTGCTGCTGACCAGCGACCGGGGGTTGGCCGGGTCATACAACGTCAATATGGTGACGCTGGCCGAGCGCTTCCTGGCCGCGGCCGGCAAGCCGGCCAAGGTGATCGCCGTGGGGCGCAAGGGGCGCGACGGCATGGTGCGGCGCGGCTATAACGTGATCGCCGCCTTCGACCGCGTCCCCGACCCGCCATCGTTCCTCGACATTACGCCCATTGCCCGCGTCATCATCGACAGCATGCTCAGCGGCGAAGTTGACCAGGTGTTCATCGGCTACAGCGAATACGTCAACCTGGTGACGCGCCAGCCGGTCATCCACCAGCTGCTGCCGCTGAAGCCGGCCGACCTGAGCGGCATGCCCGGCGCGGAGTACGTCAGCGGCGTCGATTCGGTGCAGGCGTCGCAACAGTCCTACACCTATGAGCCGAGCGCCGAAGCACTGCTCAGCGACATCGTGCCGCGCTTCACGCGTTTGCAGGTCTATCAATCGCTGCTGGAAGCGCTGGCCAGCGAGCACAGCGCCCGCATGGTGGCCATGAACAACGCCACCGACAACGCCGCCGAGCTGGTGGACATCCTGACGCTGGAGCGCAACAAGGCGCGCCAGGCCAGCATCACCAACGAGATTCTCGACATCGTGGGCGGCGCTGAGGCACTGAAAAACATGTAACACCGGTTTCCTAACCGGCAACGTGTAACGCCGGTTTCCTAACCGGCCATCAACCGCGCAAAAGTCGCCGGGCAAGAAACCGGCGTTTACAAGACATCTGGAGGCATATTACATGGCAACAGGCAAAATTACGGCCATTCGCGGCGTCGTGGTCGACGTGGAGTTCCCCGAAGGGGAGCTGCCGGAGATTTATGAGGCGCTGAACGTGGAAGCGCCACAAGGACAACTCGTGCTGGAAGTGCAGCAACATCTGGGCGGCGGCGACGTGCGCACGGTGGCCATGGGTTCCACCGACGGCGTGCCGCGCGGCCGGGCCGTGGTGGGCACGGGCGCGCCCATCCGCGTGCCCGTCGGCCCGGTCACACTGGGCCGCATCTTCAACGTCATCGGCGAAGCCGTGGACGGCCGGCCGACGCCCAAGTCCGACATCTACTATCCCATCCACCGCCCCGCGCCGGAGTTCCAGGAGCAGAGCACAACCATCGAGACGTTCGAAACCGGCCTGAAGGTCATCGACCTGTTGGCCCCGTTCATCAAGGGCGGCAAGACCGGCATCTACGGCGGCGCGGGCGTGGGCAAGACGGTCACCATCGCCGAACTCATCCGCACCGTGGCCCAGGAGCACGAAGGCGTGTCGGTCTTCGCCGGCGTGGGCGAGCGGACGCGCGAAGGCACCGACCTCTACTACGAGATGCAGGAATATGGCGTGCAGGACTCAGTCGCCATGGTCTTCGGCCAGATGAACGAGACGCCGGGCGTGCGCCTGCGCGTGGCCCTGACCGGCCTGACCATGGCCGAGTATTTCCGCGACGAAGGGCGCGACGTGCTGCTGTTCATCGACAACATCTTCCGCTACGTGCTGGCCGGGTCGGAGATGTCGGCCTTGCTGGGCCGCATGCCCAGCGCCGTGGGCTACCAGCCGACGCTGGCGGCCGAGATGGGCGCGCTGCAAGAGCGCATCACCTCCACGCGCAAGGGATCGGTCACGTCGATGCAGGCCATCTACGTGCCCGCCGACGACTACTCCGACCCCGCGCCGGTGGCCACCTTCGCCCATCTGGACGCCATCATCACCCTGGAGCGCAGCGTCTTCGCCCGGGGCATCTTCCCGGCCGTCGACCCGCTGGCCTCCACCAGCCGCGCCCTCCAGCCCGACGTGGTGGGCGATTTGCATTACCGCACGGCCCGCGAGGTGAAGCAGGTGTTGCAGACCTACAAGGACCTGCAGGACATCATCGCCATCCTGGGCATCGACGAGCTGAGCGAAGACCAGAAGCTGCTGGTGGCCCGCGCCCGCAAGATCGAGCGCTTCCTGGGCCAGCCGATGTACGTGGCCGAGAAGTTCCACGGCCTGCAGGGGCAATACGTGCCCACGGCCGACACCGTGCGCGGCTTCCGCGAGATCCTCGACGGCCAACACGACGACCTGCCGGAGCAAGCCTTCTACATGGTCGGCGGCATCGATCAGGCCATCGAGAAGGCCGAGCAATTGCGCGCCACAGCATAAACGGAGTGACGAATGAGGAGTGACCAGTAACGAGTGAAGAAACGCGCTCCAAACTCGTCACTCGTCATTCGCAACTCGTCACTTCTTCGAGGTTTGATATGCCAATTCAATGTGACATCATCACCCAGGAACGAATCGTCTTCAGCGGCGCGGTGGACGCGGTAAACGTGCCCGGCGTCGAGGGGCGCATGGGCATTCTGCCCCACCACAGCCCGCTGCTGACCATGCTCGACTTCGGCGAGGTATTGGTGCGCACGGCGGGCGTCGAGGAGTATTTTGCCATCGGCGGCGGCTTTATCGAGGTGCAGCCCGACCACGTGACCATCCTGGCCGACTCGGCCGAACAGGCCGACGAGATCGACGTGGAGCGCGCCGAAAACGCCCGCCGCCGCGCCGAAGAGGTGATGCGCACCGGCGTCAAGGATGACCCCGACCGCATCGCCGCCGTCCGCGCCTCCCTGCTGAAAGCCCAGGTGCGGGTCGACGTCGGCCGCCGCCGCCGCCACCGCACGCCGGCCGCCAGCAACGACTATCGGCACGACCGCGACGAGAATCGCTAGCCCCGGTTCCGGGGCCAGGACGCCGGGCCATTGGGCACGCGGTCACATGAATAATTTCCGGCCACATGATCCGCAGATCAGGCAGGTTACGCAGATTGGAGGGCCGCTGCGTCATCTGCAAAATCTGCGGATCGTGTTTGTTTGTTACAGTGTCTTAAGTACCCTTTGCGTCTGGGCGTCTTTACGTTACTCTCTGCCCCACGAGGTAAATTCATAGCGTGTCACTCTTCACCCCCCAAATAGCCATCGACCTGGGCACGGTCAACGTGCTGGTCCACGTGCAGGGGCGCGGCGTCGTCCTGCAAGAACCGTCGGTCGTCGCCATCCGCGAGGACGGCAACCGCACGATCATCGTCGAAGTCGGCCGCGCCGCCAAAGAGATGTATGGCCGCACGCCGGGCGAAATCGAGGTCATGCGGCCGCTGCGCGACGGCGTCATCGCCGACTACTTCGTGACCCAGGGGATGCTGGAGTACTTCATCAACAAGGTGGCCGGGCGCTTCCCCCTGCGCAAGCCGTCGGTGATGATCAGCGTACCCTATGGCGTGACCAGCGTCGAGCGGCGGGCGGTGCGCGAGGCGGCGCTGGCCGCCGGCGCGCGCGAAGTCAACCTGATCCCCGAACCGCTGGCCGCGGCCATCGGCGCGGGGCTGCCCGTGGGCACGCCGACGGGCAACCTGGTGGTCGACCTGGGCGGCGGCTCCACCGAGGCGGCCGTGGTGGCCATGAATGGCATCGTCTGCGCCGAGTCGGTGCGCGTCGGCGGCGTCCACCTCGATGAGGCCATCATCAGCTACATCCGCAAAAAGTATAACCTGATCATCGGTGAGCCCACGGCGGAGGCTATCAAGATCAAGATCGGCGCGGCCGTGGAGCTGGACGAACGGCTGGAGATGGACGTGCAGGGGCGCGACCAGGTGGCCGGGCTGCCGCGCACGATCACGCTGTCGTCGGGCGAAGTGACCGAGGCCATCAGCGAGCCGCTGGCGGCCATCGTCAACGTGACGCGGGCCGTGCTGGCCAAGACGCCGCCCGAGCTATCGTCGGACATCATCGACCGGGGCATGGCCCTGACCGGCGGCGGGGCGCTGTTGCGGGAGCTGGACACGCTGCTGACCCGGGAGACGGGCGTGCCGGCCTATGTGGCCGACAATCCTATCGCCTGCACGGCCCTGGGCGCGGGCAAGGCGCTGGCCGAGCTGCCGGTGCTGCAACGCAGTATCCCCGATATGTAAGGCGGGCCACCCCCAACCTGTAGCGCAAGCTGGACAGCTTGCGAACCGAACGGCAAAGAAACAACCTGGACAGGTTGCGCTACAGCTTGCCGTACATTCATGGCTGAAAAAGCCGGATGGCGCTCTCCGTAGCGCCGGCTTCTTAACCGGCTCCGCCGTCCAGCTCGTTCCCGCCCTATCCCTCCACAACTGAAAAGTCCTGGCCCCTTCTCCAACAGGCTTGACACTCGTTCATTCTATGTTAATCTATTCTTTGGAAGTAGGGGCAATCGAGCAGTTTTCGTGCTGTCGGTTGCCTTTTTTGTTACCTGGTGCCCGTGCTTAGTCCCACTGGAGAATGGAATGACTGAAGAACAACGCATCCCTGATCATCGCCCAGACCAATCGCGCGCGTGGCTGGCAAGTATTCTCATGCGGCCGAACCAGACCTGGCTCGGCCGCTTCGGCGCTCGTTTGGTGCATCTGGCGTCCTTGGGGCGCGGCGGCCGGCGCTGGCTGACGCGTAAGGCGGCCGTCTCGCTGGGGGCGGCCGCGCTGCTGCTGACGCTGGGGGCCGGCGCGCTGCGGCCGGTGCCCGTCTACGCCGCGTCCATCACCGTCGACGACGGCGTGGTGGTCGTCGCCGACGACGGTCAATGCTCGCTCATCGAGGCCATCGTCAACGCCAACAACGACAGCGCGCTCTTCGCCAGCGCCGGCGAATGCGCCCCCGGCTCCGGGCCCGACACGATCAACCTGCCCGCCAACGGCACGTTCACCCTGACCACCTCCTACACCTATGCGTATTATAGCGACAACGGTCTGCCGCTCATCGACAGCGACATCACTATCGCCGGCAACGGCGCGGAGATCACCCGCGACGGCGCGGCCGGCCTCTTCCGCATCCTGGCCGTGAGCGCCGGCGGCGACCTGACGCTCAACGACGCCACCATCAGCAACGGCTATGCCGGGGAAGACGGCGGCGGCATCTACAACTACGGCTACGCCCTGCTCCAGAACTGCACCCTGACCGGCAACGGGGCCAGGGACGACGGCGGCGGCGTGGAGAACGACACCGGCACGATGATCATCGACAACTGCCTCATCACCCTCAACACCGCCGGCGAGCTGGGCGGCGGTGTCTCCTCCGAAGACGGCGGCATATTGACCATTCGCAACAACACGCAGATCAGAGGCAACTCCGCCACAGACGTCGGCGGCGGGCTGGTGGCCGACGAAAGCGGTCTGCTCACCATCAACAACAGCGACATTACCGGCAACCAGGCCCCCTTCTTCGGCGGCGGCATCGCCACCTACAGGACCACGGTCATCATCGAAAACGGCTCTACCATCAGCGAAAATTATCTGCCGGAGGTTGGCGGCGGGGCCGATTTCTTTTTGAGCACCGTCACCATCACCGACAGCACCATCAGCGACAACTCGGCCATCTACCAGGGGGCCGGCCTCCACCTGGACGGCAGCGTGGTCACCATCGAGCGTAGCCTCATCAGCGGCAATACGGTCACCAACAATTCTGGGCCGGTCTATGTCGGGGGCGGCATCTACAACGGCCCCACCTACGACCAAATCAACCAGGACTTCGTTAGCGGCCAACTGACCGTGATCGACAGCACCGTCAGCGGCAACTCGGGCTCCGTCGGCGGCGGCATCTTCAACGCTTATGACTGCGATCTCCTGGTGCAGAACAGCACCCTGACCGACAACACGGCCATTTACGGCGGCGGGGTGGCGAATGTCCGCGGCGCCTTCACCATCGCTAACAGCACGATCAGCAACAATCGGGCCATCGACCAGCAAGGATTCGGCGGTTCCGGGGGCGGCGTCTTTAACCTGAGCTTCTTCCCGGAGGGCGATCCGGAAACGTACATCATCCTGAGCACCATCACCGGCAACAGCGCCACCAACGGCGGCGGCGGCATCACCAATTACTCTGGCCCGCTGTTTGTGGTCTCCAGCATCGTTTCCGGCAACACGGGCTATGGAATAGCCAATGAAATCGGTAGCAATACCTATGCCACCTACACTTACAGCTCCACCAACGTGCTCGGCCACAGCGGCGAGACGAATGCCCAGGCCTTCTACGGCTTCCTCCCCACCGGCACCGACATCACGGCCACCAGCGACGGCACAACGCCGACCGCGCTGGGCGACATCCTCAACACCACCCTGGCCGACAACGGCGGCCCGACCGAGACCCACGCGCTGGTCAGCGGTAGCCCGGCCATCGATTACGTACCCCCCTCCATCTGTGCGAGCGTGACTCCCGTCAACCTCGACCTCAGCCAGGACCAGCGCGGCGAGCCGCGCAACGTCGACATCCCCGGCACGGGCAACGACGGCGGCGGAAATAATCTGTGTGACGTGGGAGCCTACGAGCTGCAACCGGAACAGACGGCAAGCTTCTGCCCCGTCGACGTGGCCGGCGTAGGCTATCTGCGCACCGATCTGCTGGGCGTGGGGCAGGGCGGCCCGAACAGGGCCTACCGCACCCGCAAGCTGAACATACCCAACTCGCAGGACGTATCGTCGCTCTACGGCCAGTTGGCCGCGGTCGACCTGGGCGTCATGAAATACGTCCGCTTCCTGCCACAGGGCAACCCCAAGGAGCAGATTTACGCCCCCACCAGCCCGGCCTACCGCACCAGCGCCGTCGACTGGTGGGGCAGCGAGCTGCCTGCCGACGCCCGTTGGGTGAAGGGGCAGTTCTTCTGGGGCAAGGGGGCCAACCGCTCGCCGCGGGCCTTCGTCCTCTGGCCCACCTACGAGACCGTAGAAGCCTACGCCAATGCCTTCGTGACCTTCGACGAAAGCAGCGAGAATCACGTCTACTGGAACACGGGTGAGGGCTGGATCGCCGAACAGACGCAGACCGTCTCCATCCCGACCACGCAGGCCCCCGGGGCCACAGTAGTAGTCAAGATCGCCCTGGTGGACAACAACAACGATAACCGGCCGGTCATCCTGACAGCCACCGCGGGGACGGCCATCACGCAGATCATCGACTACGCGCCCAACGCCAAGGACACGCTCAACCTGCATGAGATCACCCTGACCGACGTGCCCGAAGGGGTAGACGAGGTGGTGATCCATCTGGAATCGCCGTCGCCCGAGGGCGAGGCCTTCCCGGCCGGCGGCGACAGCACGGCGATGATCGGCGCGGCCGTCAGCTATGAATGCGCCGCACCGTTACTTGGCGCGCCGCACCCCCGGCCGGCGACGGGGGCATCTGAGGCGGCCGGCTCCCCGTGGTCGTTCGCCTCTCGCGGCGACCGCATCGAGCGGCCGGCCACGCCGCGGGTGCTGCCCGAGTGGCTCCAGAGCCGGGCCGCTGCCCATTGGCCCCACCGATTCGCCACGGATCAGGATTAACCCGTGGGGCGCGCCGGCGTTCATGCCGGCGCGCCCCTACCCCGTTTCGCGACATGACGGGTAGGGGCGGGACAGGGCGGCCGGACGGCTTCGTTTCGGCCAACCCCCGTGGTGGCCGACCTGTCTCGCCCGTACGGGGGCAGTGGTCGTGTCCGGCTACCCCTTAGCGCTCTACGTCGGTCTCTATGAGGCCCACGGCTTGACGTGCCACGAGCGGGCTTCGGGACGAACAGCGCGGAAGACGGGTGGAGGCGGTGTTGGTGAATCGGTGACCAGAGGAGAGCTCGGTGATAAGCCTTCCACGCGTCTGTCACTCGTATCTCTCATCTCGTATCTCGTATTTCTCATAAACTTCGCCTCCCGCCTCCTTCGCGCTACAATTCCCATCCTATGACCGCACATGGCGGGCAACCCCACGGGCGCCGGCTGTTCGCCCCCCTGCTCATCCTCCTGGCTCTGCTCCTGCTGGCTTTCGCTCTGCGCGTCCACGACCTGGGGGCCTTCAGCTTCTGGACCGACGAGGGGCTGACGCCGGCGCGCGCCGGCTATCCCGTGGCCCAAATCCTCCGCAACGACATCCTCATCCAGGGCGTCGTCACCAAAGACACCCACCCGCCGCTCTATTACCTCATCGTCCACGTCACGCGCCGCCTGTTCGGCCTGTCGGACTTCGCCTTCCGTTATCCGTCGGTGCTGTTCGGCTTGCTGCTCGTGCCGCTACTCTACCAGCTCGGCCGGCGTCTGGGCGGCCGCGATCTGGGGCTGCTCGTCGCCCTGCTGGCGGCCGTCAACCCGCTCCAGGTCTACTACAGCCGCGAAGCGCGCATGTACACCTTGCTGGTGCTGCTGGTCACGGCCATGAGCTACGTCCTGTGGCGGGCATTGTCGGCCGAGAATCGACAGATTTCACCGATTTCACAGATGAAGCGCGCTCGTCGTTCATCACTCGTCATTCGCCACTTCCTGCTTTACGCCCTTTTGGCCGCCCTGGCCCTCTACACCCACTACACCGTGGTATTCCTCATCGCCGCGCAAGGGTTATTCTGGGTCTGGCTGTTGTGGCGAGCCGGGCAGCGGCGGGTCATCCTGATCGCCGCCGGGCTGGGGGCGCTGGCCGCCGTGCCGCTCGTCCCCTACACCGTGCCGCGCCTGCTGGCCGGGGCCGAGGCCAACTACTACGCCGTGCCCCCGCTGACCATGCTGCTCGACGTGGTGCGCTTCTTCCACCTGGGCCTGACGGTGGACTTCAGCCAGGCCGTCGTGGTGGCCCTCAACGTGCTGGCCTTCGGCCTGCTGCTGCTGGGGTTGTGGGCGGCCCGGCCCGGGCGAGCGCGGTGGTTTCTGCTGGCGTGGCTGTTGGCCGTCGTCCTGGGCCTCATGGCCGGCTCGCTGCTCTTCAAGCCCATGTACCAGGGCGTGCGCCACATCATGGCCGGCAGCCCCGCCTTCCTGCTGCTGCTGGCCTGGGGAATCTTGAAGATACGAGATACGAAATACGAGAGACGAGTTCAGAAGGTCCCTCTATCGCCGTCCCGGGGAGGGGAGCATCCACAGATTTCACAGATTTCACAGATGGAAGCCTCTCCTAATTCGTCACTCGTCAGTCGTCATTCGTCACTCGTATCTCGTCTCTCGTATCTCGTATTTCTCCTCCTCCTGGCCGGTTCCGGTCTGGCACTCTACAACCTCTATGCCAATCCAGCCTACGTCAAGGACGATTTCCGCGCCGTCATTCGCTTCATCGAGACACAAGCGGGCAACCGCGACGTGATCGTCTACAATAACGCCGTGTTATTGCCCCTGCACGAACACTACCGGCGACGGCCCGACATCGCCGTCACCGCCCTGCCGGCCTACCCTCAATTTGCCACCGGGCAGGAGCCGGAATTGGCCGCGCTGGCCCGCGACTATGACCGCATCTGGTTCATCACCGACCCCCCGGCCGACGGCCGCGACGACGACGGGCTGATTCAGGCCTGGCTCGACGCCCACCAGACCGAGGTTATCAACCGTCTCTTCCCCGCCCGCACCACCGAAGCCCGCGTCATCGGCTATTCCACCCGCGGCGGCGTATTGGCCGACGCCCGGCCGCCGGCCGCCGGCGGCGTCTGGGCCGGGCGGGCGGCGCTGGCCGGCGTTTCCCTGGGCGGGCCGCAACCCCTCACTCTGCCCACGCTGTGGGTTGACCTGTTCTGGCAAGGCCCACGGCCGCCGGCCGGCGACACCCTGCTGTTCACCCTGACCGGCCCCGACGGGCGCGAGGCCTACCGCCACGCCCTGCCCCTCCTGCCCGCCGACGACGCCACCCGCTGGGACGACGCCGCGCTCAACCGCCTGAGCTACCCGCTGCCCCTGCCCCCCGGCCTGCCGCCGGGCTATTACACGCTGGCCGCCGCGCCGTCGGGGCAAGAACCGGCCACGCTGACCACAATTGAGATCGGCCCGACCACAGACTGGCCCGTCCCCCCCAAAGCCCTCTTCGACGACTTGTCCATCGCCGGCCGGCGGCCGGGCGTCCTCTTCGCCAACGGCCTGACCCTGGCCGCCGTTCCCGCCGACGACGCCGTGCTGCCCGGCAACAACCTGCCGCTGACGCTCTACTGGCGCGTCGCGCCGGGTGGCCAGGACCTGAGCAACCTGCGCTACCGGCTGGAAGTCATCGACGCGCGGGGCGACGTGCTGCGCGTCCAGGAAGACCGGCCCGGCGCGCCCTGGCTCGGCTTCGTGCCCGGCGGCGCGCTGCTGCGCGAGGACACCGGCCTCTACTTTCGCCCGGAGACGCCGCCCGGCCGCTACCGTCTGCGCTGGACGCTGCTGGACGGCGACGCGGCGGCCGGCGAGCCGGCCACCAACGGCGGCGTCACTGTCGAGCCGTGGCCGCTGGTGACCGACGTCCCCGCCGCGCCCTACGTCGTCGACGCCGCCTTCGGCGACGCCATTCGCCTGCCCGGCTACGACATGGGCGTGCCCACCGGCGGCCTGCTCAACCTGACCTTCTACTGGCAGGCGACGGCCGAACCACAGGACGACTACGTGGTCTTCGTCCACCTCGTCGACGCCGCTGGCACCATCGTCAGCCAGACCGACTCCGTGCCCGTGGGCGGCGCGCGGCCCACCAGCGGCTGGCGAGCGGGCGAGGTAGTCGCCGACAGCCACGCCCTGCCCATCCCCGCCGGCCTGCCGCCCGGCGACTACCACGTCAACGCCGGCCTCTACGATCCCGACGACGGCGCGCGCCCGGCCGTCACCGTGGGCGGCGCGCCCCAGCCCGACAACCAGCTGCGGCTGACGACGCTGGCCCTGCCCTGGAGCGCCCCATGAACCGGCAACGCCTGCTGCTGGCCCTCATCCTGCTGGGCTATCTGGCCGTTACCCTGGGCTACGGCGTCATCAACCCGCTCTTTGAAGCGCCGGACGAGCACTGGCACTTCTTCACCGCCGCGGCCATCGCCGATACCGGCCGCCTGCCGCGCGTCGAAGAACCGCCCGACGCATTTCTGGGCCAGGAAGCCGCCCAGCCGCCGCTCTACTACCTGTTGGGCGCGGCGCTCATCGCCCCCCTCGACCTCGGCGGCGCGCGCCAGGCGCTTTGGGAAAACCCCTTCGCCTGGATCGGCAACGCCGCGGCCCTGGCCAACGTCAACCGCATGGTCCACACGCCGGCCGAAGCCTGGCCGTGGGCCGGCCACGTGCTGGCCGCCCACGTGTTGCGCGTCTTCTCCACGCTGCTGGGGCTGGGCACGCTGCTGTGCATCTACGCCGCCGCCCGCCTGCTGTGGCCCCAGGCCCACACCCGGCCGCTGCTGGCCGTGGCCCTCGTCGCCTTTTTGCCGCAGTTCAACTTCCTCCACGCCGCCGTCACCAACGACGCCCTGATCATCTTCCTGTGCAGCCTGGGCCTCGTCCAACTGATCCGCCTGTGGTGTCACCCGCCGCCCGACCCGCTCGACCGGCGCGCCGCGCTGCAACTCGTCGCCCTGGGCCTGACCGTCGGGGCGGCGGCGCTGAGCAAGAACGCCGGGGTGTTACTGCTGGTCTATAGTCTGGGCTTTCTGGCCGTGTTGGCCCTGCGCGACGGCCGTCCCCGGCTGGTCGGGTGGGCGGCGCTGCTCGCCGGCGTTCCCGCCGTGCTCGTCGCCGCCCCGCTCTGGCTGCGCAATCAGGCCCTCTACGGCGACTGGACGGCCGCCGCGCCGTTCATCGCCATCGCCGGCGGCGACCGCGGCTACAGCCTGGGGCAGGTGCTGGCCGAAAGCGGCGGGCTGATCGCCTCGGCCATGGCCGTCTTCGGCTGGTTCAATCTGCGCCCGCCGGCGGGGGTCTACTGGGTCTGGGCGGCCATCGCCGCGCTGGCCGTCGCCGGCGGCGTCGTCTGCGCCGCGCAAGCCTATCGGCGACGGCCCACCGACCAACGACTATCAACTCCTCCTAACTCGTCATTCGTCGCTCGTCATTCGTCACTCGTCTTGCCCCTCCTCCTGGCCGGCTGGCCGCTGCTGGTCTATGCCGGGCTGGCGGCGTTCATGATGCGCACCGAGGCGGCACAGGGGCGTCTGCTCTTCCCGGCCGTGCTGCCCCTGGCCCTGGGCGCGGCCTGGGGGTTGGCCGGCTGGGGCCGCTGCGCGCCGCGCGCCCTGGGTTCCATCAATCGCCGCCTGGCCCCGCTGGTGGCGCTGGCCGCCCTGGCGACCACGGTCTATAGCCTGCTCTTCGTCATCCGACCCGCCTACCAGCCGCCGCCCATCGTGCAGACCATCCCCGACACCGCGCGCCTCGTCCTGCCGGAGCTGGTCGACCGCGGCCTGGGCGTCTCGCTGCTGGCGGCCGAGGTGGAGACAGAGGAGGCGCGGCCGGGTGAACTGGTGTGGCTGACGCTCTACTGGCGGGCCGACGCGCCGCCGGCCGAACCGCCGGAGTTCGTGCTGGAGCTGTTTGGCCGCCACACCCAGCGCGTCGCCAACCTCCACAGCTACCACGGCCGCGGCCTCTACCCGGCCGGCTTGTGGCCGGCGGGGGCCATCGTCGCCGACCGCTTCGCCGTGCGCCTCGACCCGATCATCGAAGCGCCGGTGCTGGGGCGCATCTTCGCCCGCGTCGACGGCGGCGCGCCGGGCATCGAGGTCGCCACGGTGCGCATCGAGCCGGCCGAGCCGCTGCCCGCCCCCGACGGCTGGGCGGCCGAGTTGGGCGACCACATCGCGCTGGTCGACGCCACCATTCGCCCGGCCCAGACGCCGCCCGGCCGGCGGGTGCAGGTGCTGGTGCGCTGGTACGTGCCCGTCGGCGCGCCGCCGCAGGACTACACCACGCTCATCCACCTGGGCCAGCCCGACGCGCCGCCGCTGAGCACCGGCGACAGCCCCCCCCTCGGCGGAGCCTACCCCACCAGCGCCTGGCGCAACGGCGAAACCATCGACGACCTCTACTTTCTGCCGATTCCCCCTGGCCTGCCCGGCGGCCGCTATCCGGTGTGGATCGGCCTATACGACCCGGCCACCGGCGAGCGCCTGCCGGTCACGGTGGAGGGCGAGCTGCAACCCAACGGCGTCTACCTGGCGGGTTGGGTAGAGGTGGAATAGGTCCGAACGTGTAGCGCCGGATTCTTAACCGGCGGTCGGGAAGAGCCGGTTAAGAATCCGGCACCACAGAGGCATCATCGTAGAAGTTGGCTTTTCGCGCCATTTGTGGAAAGATGGGCTTCTATATCCGGACACATAAAATGAGGAGAACCGCCATGCAATTCGACCTCTTTGCCAACACCCCCCGCCCCTACGCAACACTCGACGAGCTGATCGCGGCCATGATGAAGCTGGAGGACGACCCGCTCTTCCCGGCCGGCACCAACATGGTCATTTGCCGCGGCAACCCGCGGGCCAGGCTGATGATCATCGGCGAAGCCCCCGGCACCGAGGAAGACCGCCAGGGCAAGCCGTTCGTCGGCCGCTCCGGTCAGTTGCTCGACCAGATTCTGGCCTCGGCCGGCTTCGACTCCGAACAGGACGTGTTTATCACCAACGCCGTCTTTCGCCTGCCGCCGGGCGAGGGCGGCAAGCCGCTGCGCAAGCCGACCTCGGACGAGATCGCCTACTACAAGCCCTATCTGCTGGAGATCATCCGCCTGGTCGACCCGGCCATCCTGCTGCTGACCGGCAACGTCGCCACCGAGTCGCTGCTGGGCCGGACGGGCATCACCAAGCTGCGCGGGCAGTGGTTCGAGATTGACGGACGCTGGGCCATGCCCATCTTCCACCCGGCCTATCTGCTGCGCAACCCCTCGCGCGAGCCGAACAGCCCCAAGGCGCTGATGTGGCAAGACATCAAGGAAGTGCGCCGGAAATATGATGAAGTAGTGGCCGCCTGATAACGGCAGCACCCGCATCCGTACGGGGTTGTACGGGCCGGCGAGAGGCCATGTCTGTCCAACAGGGCCGTCGTTCGCCGGTTGTCTCGCCCCTACCAGATTATCGAGCGCCTGCACTCGCCCCGTATCGTGGCAATTAGCCCATTTTCCGCTAGAATCTCGCACAGACCCGGCAGACTGCACAATCCGGCCGGCGAAGTTTGGCGACGAACCGGAAGTCGTTGTTGAGCATTTGCGCCGCATTCGGAAAGAGATACACGAGGCGGAGTGTGTGCATCTGTCTGGAAGCCATCCACCATGAGCCACGAATTGGGCCACTCCGACAAGGCCGCCGAGCGCGGCGAACCCGGCTACGTCTGGCGCGCCGGGCAAGATCGGCGGCTGGCGATGATCCGGCAGTGGTCGGCGCTGAGCGGTCGCATCCTCGACAACGGCACGGGGCTGGGCACCTATCTGGAGGCGTGCGGCCGGGCGAACCCCGCCGGCGTGCGCATCGGCCTGGAGGTGGAGTTCGACCGCGCGTTGGCCGCTCTGCCCCGCGCCGACGGCATCGCCCTGGGCGTCGGCGAGCGCCTGCCTTTCGCCGGCGACAGCTTCGACCTCATCCTGAGCAACGAGGTGCTGGAGCACGTCGTCGACGACCGCGCCTGCGCGGCCGAGATGGTGCGCGTGGCCCGGCCCGGCGGCCGTCTGGTCATCTTCGCCCCCAACCGCTGGTATCCAGTGGAGCAGCACGGCATCTACTGGCGCGGCGAGTATCATTTCGGCAACAAGCCACTGGTCAACTATTTGCCCGACGCGCTGCGCGACCGCCTGGCCCCCCACGTGCGAACGTATACGGCCCGGAGCCTGCGCGCCCTGTTCGCCGGGTTGCCCGTCCGCGAGCTGCACTATGGCCGCATCTTCGGCGGCTACGACAACATCGTCCGGCGCAGCCCGCGCCTGGGCGGGGCCATCCGCCGCGCGCTCTACGCCGCCGAAGGGACGCCGCTGGCCGTGTTGGGCCTGTCGCACTTTCTGGTGCTGGAGAAGCCCCATCACAGGTGATCACGCTCGACAAGCGGTTTTTGACGGGTTATGCGACCACGCTGCCCGGCGAGGCGCCGGCCGCCATACTGAACGGCATCGACTTCATGATGGGACGGTGAACCAACAATGGAACGCAAATTCTACCTCGAAGACATCCCCCTCGACGAGGCCTGGGCCGCCTTTCGCGCCGCGCTGGAAGCGGCCGGGCAGTGGCAACCGCTGGAGGCCGAAACCGTCCCCCTCGGCCAGGCCAACGGCCGCGTCACCGCCGCCGCCGTCTGGGCGCGCCTCTCCTCGCCCCACTACCACGCCGCGGCCATGGACGGCTATGCCGTGCGCGCCGCGGACACGGTGGGAGCAAGAGAGGGGGCGGCTTTGACTTTTGCGCTGCTCGAAGCGGGGGAGAGGGGGAGTGGGGGAGAGGGGGAACCAAAGATAGCCAGCGCCCCTGTCCCCGTGCCCCCTTTCTCCCCGGCTCCCTTGCCCCCTTCCCCCACTGCGCAGCCCGTGAACACCGGCCAACCACTGCCGCCCTGGGCCAACGCGGTCATCATGATCGAGCACGTGCAGCCGGTGGCGTTGCCCGACGGCCGCTCCGGCATCAGCATCCGCGCTGCCGTGCCGCCCTGGCACCACGTCCGGCCGATGGGCGAGGACATGGTGGCGACCGAACTGGTGCTGCCCGCCAACCACCGGCTGCGGCCGGTCGATCTGGGCGCGCTGGCCGGGTCAGGCCACGCCACAGTCAGCGTCTATCGCCGGCCGCGCGTGGCGATCATCCCCACCGGCTCCGAGCTGGTGACCGTGGACGCGGGGGAGCCGCCGCCGGGGCGTATCATCGAGTACAACTCGCTGGTGCTGGCGGCGCAGGTGGAGAGTTGGGGCGGCCTCGCCACGCGGCGGCCCATCACGCCCGACGACTTTGCGGCCATTCGCGCCGCTGTGCTGGCCGCCGCGCCCGACCACGACCTTATTCTCCTCAACGCCGGGTCGTCGGCCGGCAGCGAGGACTACACCGCCCACGTGGTCGAGTCCCTGGGCCGCCTCCTCGTCCACGGCGTCGCCGTGCGGCCGGGGCATCCGGTGGTGCTGGGAACAGTAGAAATGACGAATGACGAATTACGAATGACGAATGAAGAGGAGCACGCCGAACTCGTCGTTCGTCGGCGTACGCGGAGGAACCCTCTGTCACGCGTCACGCCTATCATCGGCATACCCGGCTACCCGGTCAGCGCGGCCCTGACGGGCGAGATCTTCGTGGAGCCGCTGCTGGCCCAGTGGCAAGGGCAGCGGCCCCACCAGCCGGCCACACTGGAAGGAAACCTGACGCGCAAGCTCGTCTCGCCCACCGGCGACGAGGAGTTCGCTCGCGTGGTCGTCGGCCGCGTCGGCGATCGCAACACTGTCACGCCCATCAGCCGCGGCGCGGGGGTCATCACCTCGCTGGTGCGGGCCGACGGCATCGTGCGCGTGCCCCGCTTCAGCGAGGGCCACGACGCCGGCGCACCCGTCACCGTCCATCTCTACCGCGATCCCCGCGACATCGCGCGGGCCATCGTCGCCATCGGCAGCCACGACCTGACACTCGATCTGATGGCCCAATTCCTGGCTGCCCGCCACGACGGGCTGCGCCTGGTCTCGGCCAACGTGGGCAGCCTGAGCGGGCTGGTGGCCCTGCGCCGCGGCGAGGCCCATCTGGCCGGATCGCACCTGCTGGACCTGGAGACGGGCGAATACAACCTGAGTTACATCCGGCGCTATCTGCCGGGCTGGGAAATCGCCCTGGTGTCGCTGGTCGGCCGCGAGCAAGGCTGGATGGTGTCGCCGGGCAATCCGCTGGGCCTGACCGGCTGGGCCGACGCCACCCGGCCCGACGTGAGTCTGGTCAACCGCCAGCGCGGCGCGGGCACGCGGGTGCTGCTCGACTATGAGTTGGGCAAATTGGGCATCGACCCGGCGGCGGTGCGCGGCTACGAGCGCGAGGAGTATACCCATCTGGCGGTGGCCGCGGCGGTAGCCTCCGGCGCGGCCGATGCCGGGCTGGGTATTCGCGCCGCCGCCCGCGCCCTGCACCTCGACTTCGTGCCTCTGGCCCGCGAGGCCTACGAGCTGGTGATCCCCCGCGCCCATTACGAGAGCGAGCGGCTGCGGCCGCTGCTCGATCTGCTGGCTGACGCCGAGTTCCGCGCCGCCGTGGCCGCCATGCCGGGCTACGACATCACCGGCATGGGCGACATGCGCCTCATCGTCGCCTGATGGCCGGGCCAACGCAAACAGGGACACCCTTGCGGATGCCCCTGTCTCGCTGTGATTCCGATACGTTGCCGGTCAGGCCGATATAACCAATCGCCCCTTCCGCTTCACTGCCGGAAAATCAGCGCAATCTGCGGACAACTCTCTTCTTTTACTTTCGCGGGTCAGCCGCCGGCCCATTGGGGGGCGTCAGCCCGTCCGCCAACTGCTGCAAACGATAATCAGTCAATTCATCTTCCTGCAAATTCCATTCCAGCAGCGAAGCCACGTCCTTGAATCCCAATTCGTAGGCGCGGGCGATGGTCGCGCGGTAGGTCATAATTTCATACTGTTCGACCTTGCGTGCGGCCTCGATGAGTGCGCTGTCGAGCACCGGGCCAAAGGACACGCCAGACATGATTCTCTCCACCTCGTCGAGCAGCCCCTCGATCCCCCGGCAAACGTCGCCGTTAGGGGCCTGGCCGATCTCGCTTAGCGCCTGCTGCACGCGCCGCCGGTGGTGGCGGGTTTGCTCCAGATGGCGGGCCAGCCCGGCACGCAGTTCGGGCGCATCGGCGGCAACGGTCATCTTGGTCAGAGCGCGCACCAATTGTTGCTCGGCGCTGTAGATGTCCTGCAGATCATGGACGAACAATTCATCGACTGTCTCGATTTCTGCCGCCATGAGCAAATCGACCTCCCGGAACGGGCGCCGGCCACGACCGGCACCCGTCTCCAGCGTGTGTGACCCGATCATTCTAGGCCAGCGCCTTCTCGTTGATGCCCGAGAACGACATGCGTCCTTCGGCCAGTTGCGTCAGGTGTTTGTTGGCCTCGCCTTCTTCATCGAGCGTCGTCTGCAACAGATCGACCAGTTTCGAATGACCCAGGGCGCGGGCAAAGGCGCGGGCTGTGCCGTAGGCGGCCATCTCGTAATGTTCCACGCGCTGGGCCGCACCGATGAGGCCGGCATCCAGGATGTCGCCGGAGGCGGCGTTCTTGATCATGTCATCGCCTTCCTTAATCAGGCCCTGCATTCCCTTGCAGGTGACAGCCTTGGGCTCTTTGCCCAGCTCTTTGAAGGCCTTCTCCAGGCGGGTGACGTGGGTTCTAGTCTGCTTCAGATGATCCTTGAAGGCCGTCTTCAGCGAGTCGGAAGAGGCGGCGTCGGCCATCTTCGGCAGCGCTTCCACAAGCTGTTGCTCCGCGCTCAGCAAATCTTCCAGTTCATGTTCAAATAGTTGGTCTAGTGAGTTAATTTTCATCGTGTTACCTCCGTATGAATTTACCTTTTCCTGTTCCGAAAGACCTGATCGGTCAGCGATTGGTCAAGGAGCCGGCCGAACCGGCTGAACCGCGCCGACCGCTCAGGTATCTATCGGCTGTACTCTCCAGTTTACGGAAAACAGCCCTGGTCACCATATGTCCCGATACAAAGCCGGGTACAGGCCGGGGTACATTTTGCGCCCGCCTTCACCTTAAGGTTTATTGACATTTTGGCGTCGTATGCTGGGCAAGATCGCCGCCACGGGGTATTGTGACCCGCCGGCGACCCTATTCGAGGAGATAGCTACCCATGGAAAGAACATTTATCGCTGACTTGCACAACCACACCACCGCTTCGGACGGGGAATATAGCCCCACCGAACTGGTGAACCAGGCCGCCGCGCTGGGCTTGCAGGCCCTGGGCGTGTCCGACCACGACACCCTCAACGGCCTGGACGAAGCGCTGGCCGCCGGGGCCGCGGCCGGGCTGCGCGTCGTGCCCGGCGTCGAGGTCTCGCTGCGCTTCAAGCGCCCCACCTTCACCGGCACGCTCCACTACCTGCTCTACATTCCCTATGACCTGCTGGGTGACCCCGACTTTCGCCGGATGGCCGAGTCGATCTTCAGCCAGGGGCGCGGCGGCGGCCTGGTGCGCGCCCGCGTGGCGGCCATCAACGCCGAGTTCGGGCCGAACGGAGCCACGCCGCTGCTGACCCGCGACCTGACGGCCGAGGAGATCGAAGCCCTGGCCGACAACGTGACCCGCCGCCACTTCGCCGTGGCCCTGTCCACCAACCACGGCCTGAACAAGGAGCAAGTCAACCTGCTCATCGGCAACGACAGCCGGGCCTACATCCCGTCGGGCATCGACCCGGCCACGCTGACGCCGCTGCTCCATGCCTACCCCGAACTGGTGCGCGTTTTCGCCCACCCGGCGGCCGGCTCCTACCCCGGTGAGAGCCTCTACAACGAGGTGCTGCCGCCCATCGAGATAGTCGACGGGCTGATGCCCGAATTCCTCGACGACAACCTGCTGGGGCTGGACGGCCTGGAAGTGGAATACCCCGGCCACGTCGCCGAGCATCGCGCGCTGATGGCGCAGTGGGCCGAGCGATATGACCTCATCCAGACGGGCGGCTCCGACTGCCACGACCGGGTCAACCGGCCGCTGGGTGTGGCGGGGGTGAACGAGGAAGCCTTGAACGCCCTCCTGGCCCTCATGGGCGAAGCGACGCCGGCCCCGGCGCGTTGAGCCAAGAGGGGCGAGACAGGGCGGCGACCACAGCTTCTGCGCAACGAACGCCTGCCGGCCGCCCTGTCCCACCCCTACGACTTTGGATTAGATTGATCAGCACCGGTTACTGAAAAACGCCGCGCCGCTCCCGTTATTCATTGCCCTGAAACACATGTTCTGTTAATATTCCGGCCACTATGGCCCTGCTGACTCTCACGCCCCGGGAAGCGCGCCGCCTGGCCGTGGCCGCCCAACGACTTGAAGCGCCGCGGCCAGCCCCCTCCAAAGCCGACATCCTGGACACCATCCGGCACATCACCTGCCTGCAACTCGACCCGATCAACGTCGTGGCCCGCACTCAACTGTTGGTACTGTTCAGCCGCCTGGGCCGCTACGACCCGGCCGACCTGGAGACGCTGCTGTGGGATGACAAGCGGTTGTTCGAGTATTGGGCCCACGCGGCCTCCATCCTGCCGGTCGAGGACTTCCCCATCGTGCGACCGCAGATGACCCACCACAAGCCGGGCAACGGCGTCTGGAGCCGGCGCGTCCGCGAGTGGCTGGAGGCCAACGCGGGTTTCCGGCAAGCCATTCTCGACGAGATGGCCGCTCGCGGGCCGCTCTTTGCCGAGCAGATCGAGAGCCAGGCCAACGTTCCCTGGACCTACGACAACACCTGGGGCGGCGGCAAGGACATCCGCATCATGCTCGACCTGCTGTGGTACCGAGGCTACGTCACCGTGACGCGGCGCATGGGCAACGGCTACGGCCTCAAGAAGCAGTGGGGGCTGATGGAGCACCAGTTGGGCCGCCGCGTCCACGAATCGCCGGCCGAGCGGCCCGTGCTGGTGCGGCGGGCGGTGGCCCGGGCGCTGCCGGCGCTCGGCCCGGCCCGCCTGCGCGACGTCAAACACTACTTCACCCGCCACCAGTACCCCGGTCTGGACCAGGCGCTGGCCGCCCTGGAGCGGGATGGCGTCATCCAGCAAGTCAGGCTGGCGGACGGCGACGGCGAGCGGCCCGGCCCGTGGTTTCTCCACCGCGACCTGCTGCCCACGCTGGAGCGCATTCGCCGCGAAGCGTGGCAGCCCCAGACCGTTCTCCTCTCCCCCTTCGACAACCTCATCGCCGACCGCGACCGCACCGAATTGCTCTTCGACTTTTACTACCGCATCGAGATCTATACCCCGGCGGCCAAGCGGCAATACGGCTACTACGTTATGCCCATCCTCCACGGCGACAGGCTCATCGGCCGCGTCGATCCCCGAATGGATCGCAAGACGGGCCGGCTCCTCATCAATGCCGTGCATCTGGAGCCGGGCGTGACGCTGGACAGCCGGATACGCCCCGTCGTCGTGGAAGCGATTGAGTCGCTGGCGGCCTTCCTCGGCGCGGAAGCCATCGACTACCCGCCCCCGCTGTAGCGCAAGCTGTCCAGCTTGCGGCCGGGCACAACGGCCCGTGCCCTCAAACCTTCCGGCTGGCACACAACAGACGCGATCCCACAGACTGCGCTACAATATCCACCATGTTCGACATCACCTTCTCCCAAACCACCGACGACATCGACTGGACGCGCCTGAAGGACGATCTGATGGCCGACGACTTCGACAACGGCCGCACGCCCGACGAGCTGCGGCGCTCCTTCGAGAACAGCGCCGTGGTGGCCTTTGCCCGGCACAACGGCCGGGTGATCGGCAAGGCCCGCGCCCTGTCCGACGGCGTGTGCAACGCCTACGTCGTGGATGTGTGGACCCACAGCGGCTACCGGCGGCGGGGCATCGCCTCACGATTGATGAGGCTGCTGGAGGAAAGGCTGGCGGGGCAACACGTTTACCTGTTCACCGACGACGCGGCAGCCCTCTATCGCAGTCTGGGGTATCGGCCGCAAGGCACGGGAATGAGCAAGGTGAGCGGCCGCTGGCTAAACCGCTTCTGAGGCCCGCCGGGGCCTACGCCGCGCTTCCTTCGGCCAGGGCCAGCGCCTCCTCCAGATCCAGCGCCCGTCCTTGCTCCCCGGCGCGGGTAAAGGCCGGCTCATCGAGCGCCTGGCCCAGCAGTGCGCGCGTGCGCTCCACCTCCACGCGATCGGCCGGCCACCACGACGCCCCCGACAGCGTGATCTGGGCCTCGGCCGCGCCGAGCAGCACCGCCGCCCACGCCGCCCGGCCCGTCGCTGCGCCGACAGCGGCCAGCCCGGCCAAACATTCGGCCAGACCGCGCTTGTTGCCCAGCTTGCGAAAGGCGTTCAGCGCGGCCCGGAACTGCTCCTCGGCCAGCTCCGTGTCGCCGTCGTGGAGAGCCATGTAGCCCATCGTGTGAATCAGGCGGGCCTGGTCGCCCACCGCGTCGGCCCGCCGGAAGTAATCCTGGGCTTCCTGGTAGTAGCCACGCGCCTGCTCGTAGTCCCCTTGCGCCCGCGCCACCTCGCCGAAGTTATTGAGATTGAAGGCCACCAGCCAGGGGTCGCCCAACTGTTGGGCAATCGGCCAGGCCGTCCGGAGCCACGTGCGGGCCTGCTCGAATTCGCCCATACCCAGCGACGTGTTGGCCAGATGCACCAGCGCGGTGGCCTTGTCCCATTCGTCACCCGCCTGATCGAACATCTCGGCCGCCTGGGTGATGTGGGCAAAAGCCTGGCGATCCCGGCCCTGATTGATGAGGATGATCCCAAAGCTCAGATGGGCCAGCGTCGCGCCGATCTCAAAACCGGCCGCGTCGAACTGCCGGAGGGCTTCCTCGGCATGGTGGACGGCAATGTCCAGGTCGCCCTGCCACATTTCCATGAATCCGGCGGCCATCAGGCTCATCCCTCGGGCAACTCCTTCGCTGCCCTCCGTGACCCGCATGACGCGCTCGCTCCACGCCCGACCTTCGTGGAAATGACCATGACGATACCAGAACCACGTCTGGAACACGCAGATGCGGCTGGCGACGGTGATGTCGCCGCCCGGCTCCAGCGCCCAGGCGATGCCGGCCCGATAGTTATCATGCTCGGCCTCCATGTACTCCAGGCGCTCCAGGGCATTTACCCCCATCATGTCCATCCAGTTCTCCATCGACTCCTGGGCGAAGTACTCGCCGTGGGCGGCGCGCAACGCATCGGTCTCGCCCGCCTCGGCCAGTTTCTCCAGCGCGTAGTCGCGGATGGTCTGGAGCATGTCGAAGCGAGGTTCGTCGGAGTCCCATGTCACCGACCGTACCAGACTGTTGCGCAAGAGCACCTCGATGCCCTCGAAGACGTCGACCGCGCCATCGAGATTGCAAACCGCCTCGGCCGTCGGCAACGTGAAACCGCCGACAAACACGCCCAGCCGCCGGAACAGCGTCTGCTCGTCGGGCTGGAGCAGGTCATGGCTCCAGTCGATGGCCCCGCGCATCGTTTGCTGGCGGGCCGGCAGATCGACTGCGCCGCCCACCAGGGTCTTCATGCTCTGGTCGAGCCGCTTGAGAAGCGCCGGAGGAGGCAACATGCGGATGCGCGCGGCGGCGATCTCGATAGCCAGCGGCAAGCCGTCGAGCCGGCGGCAGATGGCGGCCACGGCCACGGCGTTGTCCGGCGCGAGCTGGAAGGACGGCCGCGCGGCCTGGGCCTGCTGCACGAAAAGCTGCACGGACTCGTAGCCGAGCAGTTGCGCGGGCGACAGGGCAGGATCGTCGGGAGGCAGCGGCAGCGTGGCCAGAGGATATTCGCGCTCGCCGCGAATGGACAAGGGAATGCGGCTGGTGGCCAGCAACTTGATCCGTGGCGCGGCAGCCAGCAAGTGGGCCACGTCCGGCGCGACGGCGATGATCTGCTCCAGATTGTCGAGGATGAGCAGCAACTCGCGGCCGCCCAGAAAAGCCTTGAGGTTTTCGAACGGAGGCATTCCCCCACCCTCGCGGATGCCCAGCACGTGGGCAATGGTCGTCATCACCAGGCCCGGCTCGCTGATCGGGGCCAGATCGACGAAAAAGACGCCGTCGGCGAAAGAATCGGCCAGCGCCCAGCCGACGGCCAGGCTCAGGCGCGTCTTGCCCGTGCCCCCCGGCCCCGTCAGCGTGACCAGGCGCACGTTGCCCTGTTGCAACAGGTCGTTGATCTCGCGCTGCTCCCGTTCGCGGCCAATCAGTGCGGTCGGCGGCTCGGGCAAGCCGGCCGCCGGCTCACCATCGGCGGCGATGGTCGGAAACTCGTTGACCAGATCGGGCAGCCAGAGCTGGTAGACGGTTTCGGGCCGGCCCAGGCCCTTCAGCCGGAACGTGCCCAGCTCGCGCAGATCGAACCCGGCGGGCAGCGTATCGCGCACCAGCTCGGCCGTGGCCTGTGACAGCAATACCTGCCCGCCGTGGGCCAGCCCGCGAATCCGGGCACAGCGGTTCACAGTCGAGCCGTAATAGTCTCCGGCGCGCCACTCGGCCGAGCCGGTGTGGATGCCGACGCGCACGCGCAACGGCGCGGGCAGCGCGGCCAGGCCGGCAGCCAATGCCCGCTGAATGCCGGCCGCAGCCGCAACCGCCCCGTCGGCACGGGAGAAAACGGCGAAGCGGCTGTCACCTTCGCCGCGCGGCCGGACGACCATCCCGCCCGCCTTCACCACCTCCGCTTCGATAAGCCGGTCATGCTCGAACATGGCCGGGCGCATTTCGCCGGGAAATCGCTCCCACAACGTGGTGCTGCCCTCGATGTCGGTGAAAAGAAACGTAACGGTTCCAGTCGGAAAATCGTCCACAGAATTTGCGCCTTGTTTGGCCCGATGCCGCCAAACGATTGGCAAATACTGTAGCGGCGAAATGAACGACCGGCAAATGATGTCCGGCTGAATCAGGGCCATCTCACCCGCGGCATCGCGAGTCATGGCGTCGGCGCGGCGGCGATGGTACAACATCGACAAGGAGAGCGTTTATGAAAGTCACCCGTATCTTTGAAACCGTTATCTATGCCGATGATCTGGGCGCGGCCGAGCGCTTCTACAGCGATGTGTTGGGTCTGGAAAAGTACAGCGGCTTCGGTGTGGCGATTTCCTTCCGCACCGACTTCGGCGTGCTGCTCATCTTTGATCCCGCGCAGGCGATCTTGCCCGGCCGCGACGTGCCCAGTCATGGGGCGCGCGGCCCCGGCCATCTGGCCTTCGCCGCCCGCGGCGACGAGCTGGCCGCCTGGCGCGAGCATCTGGCCGCGCACGGCGTGGCGATCGAGATGGAGGTCAACTGGCAGCAGGGCGGCACGTCGATCTACTTTCGCGACCCGGCAGGCAACAGCATCGAGCTGGCCCCACCGGCGCTGTGGGGCGGGTGGGTTTTCTAAATAATCAGATACGGCCCGGGCACGGAGACATGGTTAATTATTCTTCCAGGAAGGCTAGCAGCGCGGCGATCTCCTCTTCGCTCAGGCCCAGGTTGGGCATGCGCGTGCCCGGCCGCACCGCCTCCGGATCGCGCAGCCAGACCCGCACAAAGCCGGGGTCGGGGTCGTAATCGGTCAGGTCCGGCGCGCCGCTCGCGCCGGTCAGCGACCGGCTCGCGGCGACGACTTGCCCGCCCTGTGTGACGCGCTCGGCCGGCAGCCCATCGTGCCGGTGACAGGTGGCGCAGCCCTTGATGCTGAACAGCGTCCGGCCCACCGCCGCCGGGTCGCTCGTGGGCGACGGCCGGACGACGGTGGGATCAACCGCAGGTTCCTGTGACGCCCATGGTGCGAACGACAGGGCCAGCAGCAGCCCGGCGACGACCAACAGCGTCGCGCCAAGCGAGGCGGTTCGCGTCATGAGCGGGGTTCGGCGTCCGGCTCGGGCTGCGCCCGCCGGTTCTGGGCCACCACCAGCGCCACGGCGGCCAGGGCCACCAGCAGCGCCCCCCAGCGCAAAAACGACGACAGCGCCAAACCGCCATCCGCGGCCGTCGCCGCCGGGCTCAAAGACGCGCCGGCCTCAACAGGCTGCTTTACCGGAGCGACAGCCACGGCGGGCAGCACGGTCAGGGGCTCGAATTGTGTCTCGCCCAGCAGCGGCACGGGTTCAATGGTCCACGACCACTCGCCCTCGCTGGGGAAGGTGACTTCCAGCAAGAAGTGGCCGGTTTCTTTCGCCGGCGTGCCCACGGCCGATACGCGCTCGCCGGTGGCCTTGTTCGTGGCGATCAGCGTCGGTTCCACCGGCTGGCCCTCAAACACGGTATGGACGGGCGTCTGGCCGTGCTGCAACACGGTGAAGCCGATTGTCCACGGCTGCCCGGCATGAATCTCGCCGGGCGGGTCGTCGAGGGTGATTACGGCCCACCCCCCGGCCAGCACGGCCGGGACAAGGGCCAACAGCAAAGCAATCGTCAGCAGAATTCCAAATTTGCGCATGTCATTTCTCCTTGTGGGCCGGCGGTCATGGCCGGCCGTTTGTCCGGTAACTGCTTGTAATACACCGGCGCGGTCTGGCGGGTTCCATGAGCAATAGATTCGGGTCATTTACAGACTGGCCGTTCAACCACAGGCGCTTATCGTCCAGACAGTCTAGCCCTGTAGGGTGAGTTCATGCATCGATGGCAATTGCGGGAAGCCAAAACAAACCAGGCGCGGTTTCGGCAAGATCAAGCAGGGCATCGAAAAGCTACCGGTCGCCGCTGCTCGATTCCCAGCCGGCCACCTTGGCTCTTCACCATCGGCTCGACCTCGTTACGCGCCACGTGCCGGATTTCGCCGCCGGCGCGCGTATTTTTAATCCGTGGGCGCAGGAGTCAACGGGCCGGCCGGGGGCAGCGACTCGGCAATCGCCACCATCTCTTCTTTCGCCGGCGCGCCTTCCAGCCGGTACGTCACGTCGCCGGCCGTCCAGATGAGCACGTTGGATTCGATGAGCAGGCCGTCGCCCTGCCAGTTGCCCAATAGCTGGAGCGTGTGCGGCCCGGCCAGCCACACCGCCGGGCGGCTGTTGACGAGCAACGATGTCACGTCCTCCTCCGCCACCAGTTTCATGGCAAATTGGCCCACGCCGATCTCGGTCAGCGACAGCGGCGCGCCCGTCTCGTCGCGCCACACCAGCGTGACCGCCGGCAGATCGACGTTGCGGTGGACGTAGACCTCGTCCGGCCGGCCCAGCGCGCCGGGCACAAGCAGCGGAAAATCGGCCATCCGCTGCGCCTCCGCCAGCCCCACCGCCTCGCCCAATTCGAACAGGGCCAGCGAGTGGCCGACCGTGCCGGCGCTGTTGGCCGTGGGCGGCGGCGCGATGAGGCCCACCGGGTCATCGGTGGCGCGGAGCGTGGGCGTCGGCGCGTTGCCGTCGATGAAGACGTCGATAGCCCCGATGCGGGCGAAAAATGATAACAGGGCGGCGCGCGTCTGCGGCACGGCAACCAGGCCGGCAATAATGAATGAGATGATGAGCATGGCCCAGACCAGCCGCCAGCCGGCGTTTGTGGGCCGGCGTCGGCCGCCGGTTGCCCGTCGCAGATCCGGCGTCGGCGGATACTCGAGGCGCTGGGCCAGCGCCGCCACGGCCTGCTCCCAATCGGTTTCGTGTGACTGTTCCATTTATCCATCCCCCAGCGCATCGCGCAGGTCGGGGTATTCGGCCTCGATCAGATCGCGCAGTTGGGCCAGCGCCCGGCTCAGGCGCGACTTGGCCGTGCCCAGCGGGATGTCGAGCGCCGCCGCCGCTTCGGCTTCCGACAGGCCCAGAAAATAGCGCAAGTAGACGATATCACGCGCCTGTGGCCGCAAGCGGCTCACGGCATGGCGCAGGCGGCGGGCGTCGGCCGCCGCGGTGCGCTCCGGCGGGGCGTCATACGGCTCCGGATTCTGGCGGAAGGCGCGCTGCAGAGCCGCCCAATAGCGGCCCAGGCTGCGCCGCCGGTTGCGGGCCAGGTTGGCGGCAATGCTGAGCAGCCAGGGGCGCAACGGCCGCCCGTCGTCGAACCGCGCCAACGCACCGTGGGCGCGGATGAACGTCTCCTGGGCCACGTCTTCGGCGTCGGCCGCGTCGCCCAGGATCAGATAAGCGAGACGAAAGACAGGCTCCTGGTGGCGGCCGACCAGTTCTTCCCAGGCCGCCGGGCTATCTTGTCGCGCCCGTCGCACAAGTTCGGTGTCGGCGGCGGCGGGATCGCGCTCGCCAGCCGCCTCAAAGGGCTGCATCTGCCTATCATACACCGTCCGCGGCCGGCAGGTTCCATTCCCGCCTGTAGCGCCCGTTTGTAAACCGGGTCTGTGGTCGCCGGATAAGAATCCGGCGCTACATTGGCTCGTGTGCCTTTTTGGGGATTTCGGCTATCCTCTGCCCATAGACTACGAAACCTATCGCCGATCCTATTTTGTTGATCCACCGCCTGCCCCGCGTTTCCGGTTTGAACGAGTGGGTGGGGTCAGTCTCTACGTCCGCGAGTATGGCCGGGCGCTGGCCTTCTACGAGGCCGTGCTGGGCCCGCCCGCTTACGTCGAAGGGGAGTGGACGCGCGGCTGGCCCATCGGCCGCGGCTGGCTCACGCTGTTCCCGGCCCAGACCGGCGGTCCGGCCAATATGGACGTGACGCTGGAGGTTAGTGATCCGGGCGAAGTGGCCCGGCTCTATGAGGCTTTCATCGCCGCGGGGGCCACGGGCGACGCGCCCTCTGACCAACTTATGTATGCGCCGGTGCGCTATGCCTCGGTCAATGACCCGTTCGGCGCGGTGATCGTCATCGTCAGTCCGCTGGAGCAAGAGTAAAGCCGATGGAGCATCTGGAGATATCGACTGAGGTCGAGCGGCTGGACGTCGACCGGATTCACCGCTTCCTCTCCGAGGAAAGCTACTGGGCGCGCGGCCGGACGCGGGAGATGACGCAACAGGCTATCGACAACTCCATCTGTTTCGGGGCCTACCTCGGCCGGCAGCAGGTGGGGTTCGCGCGGGTGGTCAGCGACCAAACGACGTTCGCCTGGCTGGCCGACGTATTTATCCTGGTCGAGTATCGCGGCCAGGGCTATGGCAAGGCGCTGGTTGCCGCCGTACTGGATCATCCCGAATTGCAAGGATTGCGCTGGCTGCTGGCGACGAAAGACGCCCACGGCCTCTACGCACAGAACGGCTTTGCGCCCGTGCCGCCGGAACGCTTCATGGAACGGCGCACTCCACAGCCCCTCTAATCGGCGCGTCCGTTCCGGCTTGCTTGCGGGTCGGCGGCCATGCGCTCGGCCATCCGGCGCGCGGCCAACGTCAGGCTGTGGCCGACCGAGCGACCATCGGCCGCCGGCCCGCCGCCACGCCAGCACTCCCAGAACACGGCTTCGACGACGGTCGCGGCCGCATCCGCCTCGCGGGTGATGAGCAGCGCCACGGCATGGACCCGCGGCGCGTAACGATCATAAAGAGCCGCCAGGGCGGCAGCATCCCGGCGGCCGATGGATTGCACCAGCCTTTCATCCGATAACCTGTCGTAGCCCATGACAAGAGCATAGTAAATCGACCGCCGCCAAACAAGGGTGATTCCTGTTCATTTATTGTTCAATTGTTGTTCGTTGCCGTCGGGGCCGGCTTCTGGCTCAGGATTCCTGATCCAGCAACCAGCGCAGGTCGGCCAGGATGGCGTCGGCCGTGGCATCGTGGGGATAGGCCACCAGCGCCCGCCCATCGGGGCCGATGAGATAGGTGCGGGTGGAGTGATCGACCAGATAGCCGGTGGCCGCGCTGCCCTCGTGTTTTTGATAGAACAGTCCATAGGTGTCGCCGACGGCGTCGATCTCGTCCGGCGCGCCGGTTAGGCCGACGAAGCTGGCATCGAAGGCCGCCGTGTAGCGGGCCAACAGGTCCGGCGTGTCGCGTTCGGGATCAACAGAGATCATGATGACCTGCATGCGGCCGGCGTCGTCGCCCAATTCGCTGCGGATTTGCCTCAGCTTAGCCAGCGTCGTGGGGCAGAAGTCGGGGCAATAGGTGTAGCCGAAGTAAAGGAAGACGTACTGATCGCGGAAATCGGACAGGCTGACCGGGCCACCGGCGGCCGTCAGCGTGAAATCCGGCACCGGTTGGGGGTCTTCCAACGCCGCACCGGCAAACTCGTGCGCCGGCGCAGC
>JACKBY010000011.1 GCA_020634335.1 Promineifilum sp.
GCTTTCATAATATCCTCTCTTATAAGCAAAGTTTCGGGGCCTGACGCGCGACAGGAGAGCTATCCAAATCCCCTCGGCAGTAAACAGGCCACGGGTAGGGCAGCATCGGGACGGCTTCTCCCAGCCGGCTGCCGCCCCCTAGCGCCCCGCTGGCGGCAGCGGTGGAGGGAATGGATAGATAAGGAAATCGCCCACGGCCGGCTGAGCGCCATCCTCACCGCCATCGGTGACGCTGAACGAGAACAGGTCAGGGATCGTCACCGTCCCCCCATGAGTGTAAGTCAGATGGCCGTCATTGACATCAGCCTGGGTGAAAGTGTCGCCCAGTGTCAGGGCTACCCCGTCGAGGCGTAAGTCGCCGCCGTTGGGCGCGCCGGTTAGGGTGTAGGTCAATTCGGCCGGCCCATCATCGCTGTCTATCGCCAGCAACAACGATGAATCGATGACCAGTGTGTCGCCCAGTTCGACCTCGCCCACGCTGGCCTGGATTTGAGTGTGGACCGAAACCTCGCCCGAATTACGGGCCCCCGACAGGACATCGATATCGCCATCATAATCCATGTCAGTGGTGAAAATGCCGTATGCGCCGTCAGCCATCCGGTCGATGAAATGGCTGGTGAAGTTGCCGGCACCGTCGTTCTCGTGCCAGGCCACCGTATCGTCCTGGCGGCTGGAGGCCAGCGCGTCCACATCGCCGTCGAGATCCAAGTCCACGCCGAGCACGCTGCGCGCGCCATAGGCTTCGGTATCGATCGGTTGCTGCTCAAATACGCCTGTGCCGTCGTTGCGATGCCAGGCAATCATGTTGTTGAGTTTGGCGGCGTGGAAAATATCGACGTCGCCGTCGCCGTCGATGTCGGCCGGGAAGACGTAGTAAGCGCCCTTCACCCCCGTCTGGAAGACGTGCTTGGTAAAGGTCATGTTGATATTTTCCAGCCAGGCCAGTTGCCGATCATCATAGCTTGCCAGGATGATGTCCTTGTCGCCGTCGCCATCGATGTCGGCCACCTCGGCCCGCTTGGCTCCGATGGCGGCCGTGTCGACGATGTGCCGCTCGAAGTTTTGCGCCCCGTCGTTCTCATACCAGGCGATGGTCGCGGCATCCTGGCTCGACGTGACCAGATCGACGTCGCCGTCCTGATCCAGGTCATTGGTGATGATCGAGTGTGCGCCGTCGGACTTGGTGTCGATATTGATGCGCGTGAAGTTGCCTCCGCCGTCGTTGCGATACCACGCAAACGTATCAGCCAGATAGCCCGCGGCCAATATGTCGGGGTCGCCGTCGCCGTCCAGGTCTCCCACGTGGGCCGGATATGCTCCTTCCAGATTAGCGTCCAGCACCCGCTTCATGAACTCACCGGTGCCATCGTTCTCATACCAATAGATTTCGCCGTCGACGTAATTGGTCGCGACCATATCCATGTCGCCATCGCCCTCTAAATCGGCGGCCACGACAGCATGCACCTGCTTGACGGTGTTGTCGACCACCTTCTTGGTGAAAGCGATTTGGTTGGTGGCGATTTGCGGCGGCTGATTGGTATCGGCTCCCTCCGCTACAGAGATGACGACTCCGGCCACGTCGGAAGCGGCCGCGCCGTCCGATACCCGGTAGGTGAAGCCGTCCTGACCAGCGAATCCCACCGTGGGCGTATAAACAAACGAGCCGTCAGCGTTGAAGCTTAGGGTACCGCTCATTACATCAGTTACCAGCTCCGCCTGCAACGGCCCCGTGCCGGTGTCGTTCGCCAGCACCCCGCCGGCCGCGCCCACGGTCAGGGCCGTGTCCTGTGGCGTCTCATAGGCGTCGTCCATAGCCAGGGGCGGATCTGTTTTGGTCACGATGAGCCGGACGGTGGCGACGTTGGATGGTGCCGTGCCGCCCTCAGCGCGATAGGTGAAACTATCTTCGCCGACGAATTGCGGCGCGGGCGTGTAGGTGAAAGAGCCGTCAGCGTCGAGTGTCAGATCGCCGTGGCTCACATCGTCGACCATCACGGCCTGCAACGGCCCCGCGCCGGTGTCGTTCGCCAGCACCCCGCCGGCCGCGTCGACAACAAGCGGTGTATTCATCAGCGTGTGGTAAACGTCGTCCGCCGCGTCGATGGTCGGAGGTGACACAATACCGGTGCCCCCCGCTATGAATGGCAACAGGGTCTGCATTTGCTCGGCCGAGGAGCGAGTCGCGGGATCGACCGACTGGCCTCGAACTATTCCCAAAGAACCGGCGAGGAATATGACGAGCCCGAGCAGGCTCGAACGTTGAACCAGGATGGAGCGGGTATCGCCCGATCCAAAGAGAGAAGATCCCATGACTAAACTCCTTGAAAACAAAAAGCGCCGTCCCCGTGGATGGCGCAGTGAGTCAATCAGACTAAACTAAATGGTAGTGAACAGATACGCAATGAAGAATATCACAATTGCGTGGTATATGCCCAGACAAATTGGCCTATTCACTATTAACTCACATTCCATGACCGACATGGCCATGTCCGACATGGGCCATGTCCGACATGGGGGCCTCGTCGGATACGCGTATCGGCGCGAGCTTCACCCACTCTATCGGATGCAGGCCTGCGGGCAACCGCGTGCTGACGGACGTATCGCTCTATCTTCTGAAACCGATGCCTATGCCGGCTGTTGTATTGGAGACCGAAAACTCGCGTATTCCGTTCCCGGTGTATAGCCGCCGTCGGTGGAAAGACCATCCGCAGCCGCGCCCGTCACACTGCCGCCACAGTAGATAGTGAGCTCGCCGCTCGTGGCGACGAAGAGCCTGCCACTGATGTTGAAGGTCGCGTCATAGTCCAGCGCCCCGTTCAAATTCGGCTCCGGTAGGGCAAGGTCTATTTTTGCAGGTGAATTGCCACGGTGTGATCGCCCTTGCTGGCGGTAACGATGTCGAGCTTGCCGTCCTTATTCATATCCACGGCGATGCCCCAATAGGCCCCATCAACCGTGTTACTGACGATGTGCTTGGTGAAACTGCCGTGGCCGTTATTCTCGTGCCAGGCCACCGTGTCGTCGTCGACGCTGGCCGCCAGCGCATCCATGTCGCCGTCCTTATCGAGATCGACGGCGATTACCGTTCGCGTCCCCCTGGCGTTGGTGTCCATGGTCTGCATCGTAAACGTGCCGTTGCCGTTATTCCGATACCAGGCGATCGTGTTCTTGCGGCGGATGGCGGCAAAAATATCCGTGTCGCCGTCGCCGTCAACGTCGGCCGGCGAGACAAAGTAAGCGCCTGTGGCCTTGTTGTCGATGACATGCTTGGTAAAATTTTCCTTGCCGTTGTTCTCGTACCATACGATCTGCTTCGCTTTGTAGAGGGCCGCGGCTACATCCATGTCGCCGTCGCCGTCAATGTCGGCCATTTCCGCGCGCTTGGCACCGGCGGCCGAGGCGTCGATAACGTGCTTTTCAAAAACCTGCTTGCCCTTGTTTTCGTACCAGGCGACGGTGTTGCCATCCTGACTGGAGGCTACAAAGTCATTATCCTTGTCGCCGTCCACGTCGCCCAACACGATGGAGTGCGCGCCGTTGGACTTGGCATCGACATTGCGCCGGGTGAAGACCCCGTGGCCGTTGTTCTCGTACCAGACAAACGTATCGGCCAGATAGCCGGCGGCCATGATGTCGATGTCGCCATCCTTATCCACATCACCGATCCCCGCCGGGTAGGCCCCGCTGAGGTTGCCGTCCAGCACCTTGCGCGTGTAGTTCATCTGCCCCTTATTCTCGTAGTAGTAAACGGCGTGGCCCTTGTAATTTGTCGCCACCAGATCCATGTCGCCGTCGCCGTCAAAATCGGCTCCCAGCGCCGTGTGCGTCCGCCGCACCGTGTTGTCGATGACGTACTTGGTAAAGCTGGGTTGCCCGGCCAGGATTTCAACCGCATCTACGCTTTCCAGCGGATTCGCCGGCTCTCCCTGCGCCGCGAACGAACCCACACCGAGCAGAAGCACTGCCAAAACAAGGGCCAGCTTGGTAACGAATGAGTCGCCGCCCACGCTGAACAACTGCCCCGGCAGGGTAGAACGCTTGTCGGAAGATAAAGGTCGATTGCTCATTGCCTTGGTCTCTCCTTAAAGTATTTTATTGTTCTCGTGAGCGGGAGCCGGGCATCGCGTCCGGCTATGGTGGCGGGGATGACGAGAATTAACGATTTAGTAGGTAAAGTATACTAACTAAACTGTTACATCGAGCATTACAATTTCGTTTGCAGGGCAGGCGCATGAGCATCATCCCGAACATGGGGCTGAAGTGACTGCCTGCAAACCAAAAATCTTGCGTGACGAGTGCTTATTGCGCCGTATAGCCGCCGTCCACCAGATAGTAACCGCCGGTCAGGAACGAAGCCTCATCCGAGCAAAGGAAGGCCACCAGCGCGGACACTTCCTCCGACTCGCCCATCCGTCCCATGGCATGCAGCCCGGCCAGATAGGTCTGCGTCGGTTCATCGAGGGCATCGAGCAAGGGCGTGCGGATGAAGCCTGGCCCGACGGAGTTGATACGGATACCTTGCCGGCCATACTCCAGCGCGGCGGTTTTGGTCAGTCCGACAATACCGTGCTTGGCCGCTACATAAGCCGGCGAATTGGCGAATCCAACCGTACCCAGAATCGACGCCATGTTGACAATCGTTCCTCCGCCGTTCTTCAGCATGGCCTGTATTTCGTCGCGCAGGCAGTAGAACACGCCGTTGAGGTTAACATCAATGACCTTTAGCCAGCCCTCAATGCTATAGTCACCCGTCGGGTTCGACTCACCGCCGACGCCGGCATTGTTGACGGCGATGTCGAGGCGGCCGAACGCCGCCACCGTATCGTCGACCATCTTCGCTACCGCGGCCGCATCCGACACGTCCACCCGCAGGAAAACGGCTTCCCCACCGCTAGTCTTGATGGAATTCACCACCTGCTCGCCCAGCTCCTCGTTCATGTCAACGACAGCGACCTTCGCTCCACCCTGCGCGAACGCCCGGACACAGGCCTCGCCGATGCCCGAAGCACCGCCGGTGACCAGGGCGACCTTGTCTTGAAATGCTTGCTGATTCATCTGATTACTCCTTGGCCGCCAGCCCGCGCACATTTTCGGAAAGCGACTGCCGGCTACCAGTTACTTTTTCCTGCCTTTCACTTCGGCGTGGGTCTGGGCCTCGCCCACGCGGTACTTCACGATCCGGCTAATGAGATCATAGGGCATGGGCTGGTTCAGCGGAAACTGCACCGAGCCTTTGCCCTGCACGTAGGCAGACAACTCGTCTTGAAAAACCTTGATGCCCGATGGCACGGGATAAAAGCCAATGTGGTTCTTGAACGCGGCGAAATGGACGAGATTGCCGTGCAGCTTGAACGTCGGCATCTGGTAGCTGATCGCTTCCGTGGCTTCCGGCGCGGCCTCATGGATGGTCTGTCTGATCTGCTGCAGGATGGCCTGCACGTCTTCTGGATAGCGGGCGATGTAGTCGTCGATGGTCTGTGGTGGTTTCTGTTCGGTCTCCATCACGATTCCTCCCACCTTGAGTTGAATACAACCCTACCACACTTGTCCATCTGGACGAAACGCCCTATTCCTCGTAACTCACCGGAACAGTGCTCTCACCATCGACTTCCTGGCCCGACGGTTGGCGAATGATGCCCAGGTTTCCAGTCTCCTCGATAAAAACATACTTCAGTTCGCCCGTGTTTTCAACCTCCTGCTCGCGCAACAGCCCCAGCAGTTCATCGCGTCGTATCTGTTCGGGATGTAGGCTCTTGTCGAGGATGCGGCCGTTTTTCAGCAACAGGCGTGGGTCGCCAACCAGGAAGGTATTGATTTTCTTGAAGTGGAACTGAAGCTCGCCCAGCAGCCGATCCAGACCCACCATGACGGCGATGATCAGCCAGGCGTAGAGGATGGGCACTTCGGGGTAGAACATCGTGTCGCCCGTGGCCGAACCGAGGGCGATGACCAACACCAGTTCGAAACGCGTCATTTGCCGCTGGCCGCGCTTGCCGGTCAAGCGCAGCATGATTACGGTAAAGCCATAGACCAGGATGACGCGCAAGACGATCTCCAGGAAAAAGAGCGGCGGCTGGGCGCCCACAAACATGCGTTGCCAATCAAACGGGACAACTGGATCCATAACTGACCTCCTTGGATTCGTTTATAAGAAAACCCGTCTCAGCCCGTCAAACTCCAAAACCCGCCGGTCAGTCCGTGACGGGCAAAAATGGCCTCAGCCTGAACGGCCGTTGCCGGGCGATAGGCCACGTCGAGCCGGTCGGCGTACCAGTCGCGGCCCAACTCATAAACAGTCTGCGGTGTGGCGACCGCTCCCCGGCGATGGCCGTGAGAATTCAGCCATTCGGCCAGTTCACCTTCCGACCGGAAGGCCCGGATGTTGGCTCATGTAAAGCCGATATCGTCCCAGAAGCGGCGGGCCGGGACGAGAAAATGAATGATGTCGTCGCCGCTGACCCGCCCGTTGACGACATGGAAGCGGGTGAGGTCGTTCCAATGCGGCGTGTGCGTCTCCAGCGTTCCGTCGCCCACAAACCCCAGTATCGCCAAGCCGTCCCAAACGCAATTGGCATACCATCGCCGCCCGGCGGCGCGGACGACGAAATCCGTCGCCACCGCGGAGAAGGGATGGATCATCCAGACCCTGTCGGAACCGGGCAGCAGGGCCAGGCGGTGTGCGTCGGCCAAGGCGCGCAGCGCCGCAACGACCATGTCTGGCGAAACCCCTAAGGCAACAGCGATGTCGTCCGCATCAGGGGCTGAGTAATTATCCCGAAGTCGGTGAATAATGTGGGCGCGAACCCGCCGTTCCAAATTGTTCACACGTGTATCTCGTTTGGCGGCCGTTACGCCGCTGGCGCGTGCCGGGATGCTGGGGTGGATTCAGGCGCGGTTTTTATCATACCATAAAACGGCGATGTGGTTAGCATGGAGAGCTGGGAAAACCTTATGCCGGCATAACGACACGTGCGGCCCGGCCGGTGTTTGGTTATACTATCCTCCTCGAATCATACCTATCGAACAACGGGCAGCGCGCTCGCTACCGGTCCCATCCGCGGGACAGACAGCCCATGCACTACAAGGTTCCGATGACCCCACAACAAATCGAAGCCCAACTCGAACGCCTCCTTTCCCGTGTCGCCAAGCCTGGCCGCTACACCGGCGGCGAACTCAACCAGGTCGTCAAGGACTGGAATGAAGTCGGCTATCGCGTGGCGATGGCCTTTCCCGACATCTACGACATCGGCATGTCCAACCTGGGCTGGATGATCCACTACGACATCATCAACAAGCACCGCAACCTGCTGGCCGAGCGCGTCTTCTGCCCCTGGGACGACATGGAAGCGTCGATGAGGGAGCAGGACATCCCCCTCTTCTCGCTGGAGACGAAGCACCCCATCCGTGACTTCGACATGCTGGCGATGACGCTGCCCTACGAGCAACTGTTCACCAACGCGCTAAACCTGCTCGATCTGGCCGGGCTGCCCGTCCGCGCGCTGGATCGCGATGCGTCGTATCCATTGGTCGTCGCCGGCGGCCACGCCTGCTACAACCCCGAACCCATGGCCCCCTTCATCGACGTGTTCGTCATCGGCGAGGGCGAAGAGGTGCTGCTGGAGATCATCGGCACGATGCGCGCCGCGGCCCACCTGGATCGCGAGACGCAACTGCGTCACGTCGCCCAGATCGGCGGCTGCTACGTGCCGCGCTTCTACGACGTAGCCTACCACAACGACGGCACAGTGGCGGCCATCACGCCCACCGTGCCCGAAGCGCCGCCCAAGGTGCTGAAAGCCATTGTGCCCGTCCTGCCGCCGCCGGTAACGGACTTCATCGTACCCTTCATCGAGACCGTCCACAACCGCGCCCCTATCGAGATTATGCGCGGCTGCACCCGAGGCTGCCGCTTCTGCCACGCCGGCATGGTCACCCGGCCGGTGCGCGAGCGGCCGGTCGAGGAAGTGCTGGCGGCCATGGAGGCCATTCTCGCCAAGACCGGCTACGAGGAGATCGCCCTGATGTCGCTCTCCTCCAGCGACTACACCCACGTGCTGGAACTGACGCGCCGCATCGGCGAGCGCTTCGGCGACCGGGGACTCAACATCTCCCTGCCGTCGCTGCGCATCGAGACGGTTAGCACGCAACTGATGGACAATCTGGGCGACGGCCGCCGCAGCGGCTTCACGCTGGCCCCCGAAGCGGCCACGGAGAAGATGCGCAATGTCATCAACAAGTACGTCACCCACGAGGAACTGCTGGACACGGCGCGCGAGATCTACCGCCGCGACTGGCGCACGATCAAGCTCTACTTCATGATCGGCCACCCGCAGGAGGAGATGAGCGATGTGGCGGCCATCGTCGATCTGTCGCGGCAGGTGCTGGCCGAGGGGCGGCGGTTCCACAACAACAAGGCGGCGGTCAACGTCGGCGTCAGCACCTTCATCCCCAAGCCCCACACCCCCTTCCAGTGGGAACCCATGGGCGAACTCGACGACATCCGGGACAAGTTGCGCTACCTGGCCCGCGAGTTCAAGCAACCGGGCCTCAAGCTGCGCTGGAACGACCCCGACGAGTCGGTCTTCGAGGGCATCCTGACCCGCGGCGACCGGCGGCTGGCCGAGGTCGTGGAGCGCGCCTGGCGCAAGGGGGCCAAATTCGACGCCTGGTACGACCACTTCCGGCAGGATGCCTGGTATGAGGCGATGGCCGAGGAGGGGCTAGACCCGGCCTTCTACACCCACCGCCGGCGGCCAATCGACGAGGTCTTCCCCTGGGAACATATCGACGTGGCCGTAACGCGCCGCTTCCTGACCGGCGACTACCTGATGAGCCAACGTCACGAAACCCGCGTCGACTGCCGCCATCAATGCTTCGCCTGTGGCATCCTGCCCAAGCTGAAAGACCTGCGCCGCGAGACCCCGCCGGAGGCGTGGGAGTGCCCGCCGGTGACGCGGGTGGAGGAGCGGAAGAGGTCGATCCCGCTGGTGGTTCGATAAAAATGAATGCCGGCTCCGGCACAATCGTATCCGCGCTGATAAACCGCCCCACCTGCGGCAGATAATTGCGGGCGTTCATGTAGATGAGGCCCAGGTCGTTGCCGCCCGTGTTGTTGTGGCGGTGGCCGGTGAAGCCGTGGTCGCTGATGGCCGGGTTGCTCGCTGTGGGGCTGGTCGTGAACGTGCCGAAGGGGTCGTAGCGGGCGCGTGAGTCGGTCACGTAGGTTCCACTGGTCGTGCTGAGGGCCATGACGTTGCCCAGGTGGTCGGTGTAGGTGTAGTAGAAGGTGCCCGCGGCCGTGCCTGTCTTCGTCTGCACGGCCACGATCTTGCCGGCCAGGCGGTAGGTGGTGCGGACCGTATCGCTGCCCGTCGATGGGTCGGTGACCTCGTAGTCGGGGAAAGGCGTGTAGACTTTCGTCCCGTGGGGGTAAGTGGTCATCACCCGTTAGCCGTCGGCGTTACCGGTTCAGGGAGCAGGGACGCAGTCGAATATCCACAGCACAGTATAGCCGTGTATAAGGGCGAGTTTATTGCCGGATGGAGATGCCGCCCATTCCCCAGAAGAACTGAAGCCATTTGGCAAATTATCCGCTGCACTGGTGAAAGAGGAAAAAATAGACGCTAATGTCTCATTTGGAATAGTCCAAGACGTACTGCCGGATAAGTCCTGAAACATAATACCGTTTTCGGTTACGATTTGAGCGATCATGCTGTGAGTAGCTTCGTTCCAAGCGACGGATGCGATTCCTGGCACCCTCCAGATGCTATCGGCGGTCTCGGGGTTGTTATTTTGATCAATCGTGAACAATAACTCCGTGTCCTCGTGACCCATCCCCGGAGCAGGGACAGCATAAGCGGTGTTATCTAGGGGCGAATAACCTAACCAGTAGCCAAACGGGTCCAGCAAGTTCGCAACTTTAGTCTCATGGGCATCAGGAGGATCATCCAGCTGAAATACGAGCGTCTCCCCTCCGGCCTCGGGATAGTAATAAACCAGCCACAATAAGGAACTGTCTTCTGCCCATTGCCAATTTGAAACGGCAGGAACATAGGGCACTACTCGAATCGCTGATTCCTCGCTAACTAACCAAAGGCCCATTTGTGCACGCAACCAGTCATTAACTTGAACTAATTGCCACTCTCCATTGGGCGATTGACCGAGCACCTCCAGCGGGCATACTTCTCCACAAGGGTTAGCCAATGGTGCATTCATATTCAATGGCCGCAGGCTAAGTTCGTGACTGGAAAGGTCAAGCTGCCCACCAGCGAGCATAATTGGATACGAGCTGTCGGGGATTGGAAAGGATTCAGGGGTAGGTTCTGGTGTCAATGGTCGCACCGAAGGTTCGGGGCGGCTTGTCCAGCCTTCGAAAGTAACAAGATCTTCCGATTCAAAGCGCAGGTCGACCATCACACGGAAATCAGAGACCTCCAACAGGTCGAATCGTTGGGGTGACTCTTGACACATCATAGCGACGCCGTCCTCAAATGCCAAAGTGGGCAGAGGGGTTGTCGTAGTTCTAGGCTGTGATTGGGCATCACGCGTCATGTTTGGAACGGGTAAAGGCGATGATGGCTCAGATTGCTCAATGGTTCCAAGGACAATCGTTCCCTCGCTGGGCGATTGAACGGTTCCAGAATTTACTTCTGGCGTGGGCGAGGCAGGAGTAGACCATGGTTGGTTATCTTGCATCGGAGTTAAGGAAGGTAAAATTGATGATGGTTCAGGTGGCCCGGTCATCTCGGCTCTTACCGCTGTTTGCTCGACGGAAGAAACCGCACCCAAATCGACCGTGCAACCGGTGGCAACCAACAAACTTAATAGAACAGATGCTAGAATGCGAGAGATGTTCTCGTTCATAGTGCTCACCCCGATTTGTTATCTCCAAACACCCACGCGCCGAGGTCCATCAACCCAGTAATTCGCTCCATTTGTATCTGGTTGGTAGCGAAAAGACGTCATGCTATAAGGGCTTTCGGGAAAAGTACTGCGGTAATGGTATGTACGCAGTGCGCTAATATCAGATTCATCCGTGAAGAAGTAGGCGGGGTTATAGCTTCGTTCTGCATCTCGTAGAGCCAAATGAATATGAGTATTACTACCATCTTCGTCAACAACACCAATTCGCATGCCGGACGATACTGATATGCTATTTTGCCGCAATTCAGGGTCAATTATGACGTGTCCATAAACAACGGTCATTCCGTTTGCCAGTAGGATCGTCACATTTGGGCCAGCATCGCCAGAAAAGGCGGAAGGAAAAACTATGATGCCCTCTACGTTCGAGTAGATAATCGTGCCAGCATCGACACCAAAGTCAATACCTGAATGTAACCCACTGGAGCCGCTATAGATTGGGTTGCTAACTTTGTTTGGATCAGCATATTGAGCAGCGTATCCGTTCGGTCCATAACCGGTAATCCATTTCACGTTGCCCTCATCGACCGGCAATCCGTGAAACACTCGTTCAATGGGACCGAGATTACTTTCGAGTGTGGGGAAGGCAATGTCGTGGTCGAGCAGGTTGTTCGGGCCTGCTCCTATTTCTCTGCTTCCACTCGGATCCGTAAAATTCATCGGATTGTTCCGCGTGTAGACGTACCGATTATAACTCTGCGGGTTCCCCGGCTCCGGCACCATCGTATCCGCGCTAATAAACCGCCCCACCTGCGGCAGGTAGTAGCGGGCGTTCATGTAGATGAGGCCCAAATCGTTGTCGCCCGTGTTGTTATGGCGGTGGCCGGTGAAGCCGTGGTCGCTGATGGCTGGATTGCCGGCTGTGGGGATAGTTGTAAACGTGCCGAAGGGGTCGTAGCGGGCGCGCGAGTCGGTTACGTAGGTTCCGCCGGTCGTGCTGAGGGCCATCAGGTTGCCCAGGTGGTCGGTGTAGGTGTAGTAGAAAGTGCCCGCGGCCGTGCCTGTCTTCGTCTGCACGGCCACGATCTGGCCGGCCAGGCGGTAGGTGGTGCGGACCGTATCGCTGCCCGTCGGTGGGTCGGTGACCTCGTAGTCGGGGAAAGGCGTGTAGACCTTCGTCCCGTCGGGGTAGGTGGTCATCACCCGCTGGCCGTCGGCGTCGTAGGCAAACGCCGTCGTCTCCGTGCCTTTCTTCACTGTCGCCAGCCGGTTCTCGGCGTCGAAGTTCATTTCATAGAGTGTACCCCCCAGGGTGTACTTGCGCATGTTGCCCCAGGTGTCGTAGCCCGCCGCCGAATCAACCGTCAGCGGCAGATTCGTGACGCTCATCAGCCGCGACGCGTTGCCGGAGGCATAAGTATAATCCCATACCTGGCTGCCTTTGGTCACCGTGTCGAAATTCCCCAGCCGATCGTAGGCATAGTCGCGGCCAATCGCCCCCGTCACCGTCTTCAGCCGGTTCAGGTCGTCATATTGATAGGTGTAGCTGCTCGTGCCCACGGTGAACTGGATCAGATTGCCCACGGCGTCGTAATTGTCATAGCTGAAGTCGGGCAGATTGCCGTCGCCGCTGGTGGTGATACCGCTCAGGCGGAAGTTCTCGGTCGCGCCGTGGTAGCTTAGCGTCGTCTCCGGCCCGGCCCCCGGCCGTTCCAGGTAGACCAACTGTCCGCGCTCGTTGTAGCCCACTTTGTTCATCAGGGTCGTCGAACCGGCCTTGAGCGTGTCCACACCCTCTTCGTCGTAGGTAGTCACGACGACCTCGCCACCGGGCAGCTTGACCGACGTCGGCCGGTCGAGCGCGTCATAAGCCGTCACCTCATACACAAACGACAGGTTGTTGACCGTCCGCGTTTGCTTATTCAGCCGTCCCTCACCGTCGTAGGTGAACGTGTCCTTGTTCTGGGTCGGTGTCGCTCCCCAGTTCACTTCCACCGGCTTGCCGATGTTCTGGTTGGCTTTGCTCGTGCCGTAGACGTAACTCGCCAGATGATTCGCGCCGGTCGTCGGCGCGTTGGCCGGGCAGGCATTGGCCGGGGAGTCATCGTTGGCCCGGTGGAGCAACCGGTTCAAGTTATCGTAGTAGAGACAGGTCGCGTGGTAGACACTCGCGCCGCTGCGATGCTCTTGCCGGGCCAGATTACCGACGCTGCCGTAGATATACGACCATTCGCGCATGTCGGGGTCGCTCATGGCCGTCTTGCGGCCCAGCGCGTCGTAGGTCATCGTCGTCTGCCACAGGTAACTGCCGGGCTGGGCGTTATTAGCCGTGCTCTTCTTTACCGCCGTCAAGTTGCCCATGCCGTCATAGCTGTAGCGCGTGTCGGCGTAGTCAGTGTACGTCCCAGCCCCCGTTTGCTCGCGCACCAGCGTCAATCGGCCGAACACGTCGCTGTAGTTTATTGTCCGGTGGTCGTTGGCGTCCGTGACCTGTGTGCTCTGGAACTTGGTGTGGCTGTCTACGGTAATATTAGTTTAGACGTCATAGACCATCTCGGCCGTGGCCCCATCGGGCGTCGTCACCTGTGAAGCCCGGCCCAAGGCATCATAGATGGTTGTCGTTCTCGATTTTGCGGTACATGCAGTCGTCTGGAAAGGGTTAACCGGGTTATTTTTGTTGTAAACATAGGCCGTCACCGCGTATGGGACAGTCGTACAGACCGCCAGCCCGCGCGCATCATAGGCGGTCGTTACCACGATGTCCTTGTCTCCGCTGCCCTCAACTTCCGCCAAGGCGGTCTGGGTTTGCACCAGCCGTCCCAGCCCGTCGTAGAACTGTCGTTCGGTGCTCTTGACGTTGCCTTTGTAGAATACTCTCACCAGCAACGGTGACGTGAAGATCGGCGAGCTATCGTCGTAGTAATCGTAGCGGATCGTCGGATCACCCGACGAATCTCCAGGCATGATGACCACACTCAGCCGACCGAAATTATCGTAGTCGTATTGAGTAGAGATGTCATTGCTATCGGTCACCTTGGCCACCAGCCAAGGGAACGTCCCATCGTAGGCAATGGTCTCCGTCTGCGTTTTCACGCCCGCCGCCGCCGTCTTCACCGATATTGGCAAGCCCAACGCGTTGTAGGTCGTGGTCGTGGTGTTCCGCGTGTCGGCGGCATAGACGCTCGTGGTGCTGCCTGAGCCGAAGGTAGTCGTACTTGCCGGCAGACCCAACGCCGTGTAGGTGCGCTTTTCCGTGAATAGATATTGGTAGAAGTGTCCCTAAGTCGCAAGACGTATGTCAGCAGGCCGCGATTGTCCAGAGTTATTTGCGTCGGGTTGGCGCTGCCGGCGTAGCGGTAGAGGCTCTCCGACATTTTGGCGCCGACGCACGTTCCGCTGTAGAGCGTCTCGCGTAGCGGGTAGTTGATCAGCCAGTTGCCGCCGGTCGTGTTTTGGGCATACTCGTATTGAGTGCATCGATACGGATTATTCGCTTCGTCCAGTTCCTGCCGCTCTTTCAACGCCCCGAATTGATTGTTATTCGGATCATAGGCGTAGTTGATCGTCTTCAGTGTAAATCGGTTGACGTTAACCTCATCGTACAGGGCATGTGTTTCCGAAGCCAACCTGACGTAGGCCACGCCCGCCTGTGGCTGCTCCCAGTTGTAGACAGACCGGGCCACCCGGACCCCGCCCGGTATGTGGCGTTCCTCGGAACTGGTTCTGCCCAGCAGCATCGCCCGGCGACAAGTCGTCCTTGGGCGCTTCCAGCGTCAGCGCCAGTCGCTTCTCAAGCACTACATCATCGCTCCCCCTCCCACGTCGCCGTCCTGAGAGGCGGCTGGCGCGACGAGCAGCAACAGCGACAGGCAGACAAACAGGAGACCGAGGGGGCGGCCCATTACACCGGGCCGGGTGGACATACGGGAAAGAACGAATCGCGACGTCATGACGCCATCCTCCCCACATGTTTGAACGCAGACTGGTTAAGCGGACGGCTTCAGGTCACCCTTCCCCGAAACTGCCCACGTTGATAACGGCAGTGTAGCATATCGACATGTGGACGTATAGATGCTGAACGTCACGTCTTTGGGTAAGTATATTGATCCGGTTGCCGCACCCTTTAGCCACATCTCTCTTTTCTAAATAGAGACAACCGATTCCCATATCTCTGCGCTCCCCCTTGCCATCCTCCCCTCCCTCTGCTAGCATTCCCCTCGACGGGACGAGCCACGCCTAACAATATAACTGCGGCCGCTGTGCGCGGAGGTTACCATGAAGAAAGGTCATGCTCTCGTGTGGTTTGCGGTGTTGCTCGTCGCGGCATTCCTCTTGCCGTCGCTTGTCCGTTCCGCGCCCGTGGCGGCGCAAGCTCCCCCAACTCTCATCGACCGGGCCGGCGGGGCCTACAACGGCATCGACGTGACCCTGTCGGCCGATGTTGCCCCGGCCCCCGGCGGCCTCGTCACCCTGACCCTGACCGCCCGCCCCCTGCGCGACGCGCCCAACGTCTATGTGATGTGGGAACTGCCCGACGGCGGCGAACTGCTCGGCGGCCCGGCCGAGGAAACACTCGGTCCCGTGGCCGCGGGCGAGCGCGTCAGCCTGACGCGACGGGCGCGCTTCGACGCGGCCGGCATCTTCCAGGTCAGCGCCAAAGCCTACTACTTCCCCAATCGGGCGACCTCGCTGGCCGCGCTGGGCGTGCTGTTCTTCGACGTGCGCGACGGCAACCCGACCGCTTCCGAGCTTGACCCGCGTACGCCGGTCTATGAACCGCCGGTCGTCAGGCCGACGGTCGACAAGTCCCGCATGGCCGGAACCGGCGACCGCACGGCCAACGGCTGCTTCAACGTCCACGGCATCCTGACCCGCGAGAACCGGATGCCGGTCACCTCTATCGTGCCCGAGCCGGGGCTGCCGCCGGGAACGCCGCCGCTCTACAATGGCAACTACCAAGACCAACTGGGGTCGGCCGTGCCCGTCCACCACATCCTGGTGGAAATGCGCGAGGAGGACACCTTCTCCGATGACTCCTACGGCCACACAGTCACCGACGCCAACGGCAACTTCAAGTTCAATTTCTGCGACGACGATGGCTTCCTCAATGACGAGCTGGAGCTTTACTTCCGCGTCTGCGCCGAGGTGCGCGACGGCAATAATTTGATCGCCGCCATCAAAAACATCGATGACCAGGAACTCTACTGTTGGGACTCCAATGTCATCGACTCGGAGGGCGGCGACGTCGATTTCGACCTGTCCGTCTACAAGCTGAACCAAACCCAGGCCTCGGTGTTCAACATCGCCGACGCCGTTTATTGGGGGTGGCGCTTCTGGAACAACAACACGGCCAATTCGCCGGTGATGGATCGCACCGTCACCATGTTCTGGCAGGGCGGCGCGGGCCGCACGGGTTCATTCTACAACCGCGGCCGGACAGCGGTGGTCATTGCCGACAACCCGTCCAGCACCGACGAGTGGGACGATTCGGTCATCATCCATGAGTGGGGTCACTTCGCCGATAACCAGTTCAGTTGCTACCAGAACCCCGGCGGCGCGCACTCGCTGCCGGGCGTCAACGCCGGCCCCAATGCCAACCGTCTGGCTTTCGGCGAGGGCTACCCCGACTACTATCAGGCGGCGGCCCGGTCGATTATGCCCGGCTCGGCCGCGCTCAGCTTCTACGTCGATCCCAGCGGCCCCACGGTCGATCTGGAGAACATGCGCGGCGTGACGGCCGGCATCAACGACGAAGGGGCCATCGCCGCCCTGCTGTGGGATTTCCAGGACGCCGCCAACGACGGCAGCGACACCGTCAACCACGGCCACGCCGCCATCCAGCGCGTCTACACCGACCCCAATTTCCAGGGCAACACCCAATGTGACATGAACCGCTTCCTACAGACCTGGCGCAAACTGGCCCTGCCGACCGACGCCGCCACGGCCGCCACCATCGTCCAGAACGTCAACGTCACGCTGGCAACGCTGCCGCCGATTGCCCGAAGTGGTCAGTCGTCAGTGGTCAGTGATCAGAACCCGTCACCGACCACGGACCACCGGTCACTGGCCGCTCTCCTTGCCGCCCCGCCCCTCGACTACCGTTGGTGGGATCAGGTGACGATGGTCGTCGACAACAGCAGCAGCATGGCCGCCGCGGGCAAGCTCAACACCGTCAAGACGATCATCGGCGAACAGGTCAGCGATCTGGCCCCCGTCCCGCAAGGCACGGAGTTTAATATCTACACCTTCAACGCCGGCAGCGCGGCGCTCAACCCGCTCGTGCAGGGCAAGTTCTTCGCCAACCAGATTATGCCCTCGGTCAATGCCCTCGTCGCCAACGGCCCCGACGCCGGTTGCCCCGTGCCCGGCCTCGGCGCGCTATCGCAGGCCATCCAGACCAAATTCGACGGCGACGCCTGGCTCTACACCGACGGCGACAGCGCCGACACGCTGACGCCGGAGGGGATGCGCCTGGCGCTCAATGAGCGCCGCCTGCGCGCCTCCATCGTCCTGTTGGGCGGTTGCGGCTCGCCCGCCCGCAAGCAGCCCGACGTCACTGGCGCAGAGCGCACATACCTGGGGCTGGCGGCCGACGGCTCCCAATCGAGCGGCATCGTGCCCTACATGATGACCTCGCTGCTCAGCGGCGGCCAGTTCATCTACGTCGCCCCCGACCAACTTGCCAACGCCGTCGATATGGTGCGCGCCCAACTGAGCCACACCGCCGGCGCGGGCAAATGGAGCGACTATGTCAGTAACGGCTTCACCTATCGTTGGGATCGGCTGGAATCCTGGGAATACGACTGGTTCCCGGCCAACGGCTTGGGCACAGACAAAGGCGCAGTCGGCAGCACACCGTTGCGCGTGACCCTGGATACGCCATTTTCCTTCTATGGCGCCGAAACGTCCGTTGTCGATGTCTCGGAAGACGGCTACATCCTGATGAACCCCTGCCTCGTCGATCCGCAATTCTGCCAATTCCTCTTTAACCAGTATGTGGAACTGCTGGACACGGATTTGAAGTGGGTCTACATCAACAAACCGCCCAGCATTCCACCCGACCTCCAACCCGCCGAGGCTACCGCTTGCGGCCTGCCGGATACGTGGGGACCGCAAGTGCACGTCTATTATGCCAATTTCGCCTTCGAATGGATCATCATCTCCACGGAAGGCTGGGCTGATTATGGCAATGGGGACACCGGTTGCCGCAGCTATCAGGTCTGGCTCAACCACAAGACCGGCGAAATTCGCTTCCTCTATCATACCTTGCGCCAGGAAGCAGCCACGGCCGAGATCGGTCTCGTTGATTCATTGGTCTTCGCCGCCAACAACGTCATTGTCAGCAAGAACGACCTCAGCGGCGCGGGCAGCGGCACGGGCTACAAGTTCACCCCGGCCCCTCCCCAACCCACCAAGACCTATGAAGTCGACGTCGATCCGCTCATCGAGAGCGTCATCTTCATGCAGACCGGTTACAGCGGCGACTTCGCGCCGCTGCTCGTATCGCGCCCCGATGGTTCGGCCGTCGATTGCAACGACACGGCCAACGTCAAATGCGTAACGGTGAACAGCAAGCCGGGCGACCGGATGGTGCAGTTCGTGCAAGTGAACACCAATGGAACGAGCGGCGTCTATAAAGCGGTCGTGGCCGTCGGCCCCAGCGGCGGCGGCACGTTCTCGTTCAACGCCCTGGCTGCCAGCGATCTGCGCGCCTCAAGCCCCGGCGGGCACACCCTCTCACTGCGGAACATCCCCAGCTTTCTGCTCGATCTGGGCCGCCCGACCGATAACGGCCGGTTGACGGCCTGGCTGCAAACCCCGGCCGGGGGGGCGTTCGGCAGTTCATTCACCCTCTATGACGACGGCGCGCATGGCGACGATGCGGCGAACGACGGCCGCTTCGGCAGCGGCCCGTTCACGCCGCCGGGCAAAGGCGCGGCCTACCTGTGGGTCGAGGGCACTACCAACGGCGTCAACTTCAAGCGCTCCGATCCGGCTCCGTTCAATTTCCAGCCGCTCTACATCTGGCCGCCGCTCTATCAGGAAGGGTACGTTGACAGTTCGGTCGAGGTGATCTTCTATGCCGAGAACGCCGACACGGTGAATCACTGCTACGGGGTCGAGTTCGCCGTGCCGCCGGGCTGGGCGATGTTGTTCTCGCCACAGGCCAATGGCATCTGCATCCCGGCCAATACCACCGCGCCCATCGTTGCCAATGTCGGTCTCGTGGACGGCAACAATTCGCCGGGCGAGACGGGTCGCGTTGGCCTGACGCTAATCGAACAGGAAGAGGGGGCGATCACTGCTTCCTCCACGGCCGAGGTGGCATTCTTCCGACGGCCGGCGGCCATTGCCTTCGATAATCGCCAGGTCGGGCCAATCCGGCCCAACGGCGCAGACACGGTCGAGCTGGCCCTGGTCCTGCTCGACGATATGGGCAATGTCGTTACCAAATCCGGGCCGTTCATGGGCGAGATCACGGTGACCGGCGGTACATACACCTTACCCACCGGCATGTACGAAGACGGCCGCCTGCGCATTATCTTCACCGCGGGCAACACGCCGGGAACGGCCACCATCAGTGCCATCGCCGAGGGCGGCCTGACGGCCGAGACGACCATCGAAATGGCCGAGCCGACGGGCAGCGTGATCGCGTTGACCGCCGCGCCCATCGACCTGAGCAGCGCCAACCAGTCGGCGCTGACCGTCACCGTGCGCGACCTCTACGGCGACCCGGCCGCGGGCGAGACGGTGCGCCTCAGTGTCAGCGACGACAAAGGCGACCAGGGCACGATTGCCGGCGGCGAGGTCTTCGAGGGGGCAACGAACAAGGACGGCCAGTTGAAGGCCACCTTTAAGAAAACGGCCGGCGGCCAAGGCCCGGTTGTCGTGCGCGCCGAGTTGCTCGGCCCGGGCGGCGCGGTCTTACGCGAGACGAGCGTCACGCTCTACCTGAGCGGCGTCCAATCAGAGCATAGGGCCTTCCTGCCGATGGTGCGGCGGTAGGACGCACAAAACAGAAGCCGGGCTTATCATGAAGCCTGGCTTCTGTTTCATTCGGCAAATCGTTTGCGCACATCCAGTGCCAGCTGTCGCAGGCCGAGCGTCGGCCCAAAGTCGCCCGCACGCGCGGCTAATAACCGGCGCGCTTCCTCGTATAATAGGACATCCATCCGGTTGCATTGTCTGACAGCCGCGATGGTCTCGGCCGTCAGGCCCTCCGTCGCCGGTCGGTTGTAGCCGATGTTGGCTCGCGCATAGCCGATATGGCGCCAGCCAAATTCACGTTGGAGCAAGAGCAGCGTCCGGTCGAATTGCTCCGTTACGCCGACCATATCGCAGTTCCGCAGATTAGCCACAGCCTTCGCCAGCATCGATTCATCAACGCCACCAAACGGCGCGTCGCCCCACACGGCCGACAGCAATCTCACCTGCCCATCGTTCATCATCAGCGCCGTGCCGCTGGCGAGCAAATCGGCCAACGACCAATTATTGTCATGGATAAGGTTATAAAGATAGTGAGACGGATCGCGGCGGGCATGATAGTAATAGGAGATGACGCGTTCAATGGGATCGCGCAACAGGGTGAAACAGCGCGCTGGTTGCGGCAGCAGGTTGTGGAGGCCAAACGGGAAATGTCCCTGCAGCAGCCGGATGGCCGACAACCGCTCCGCGGGCCACGTTTTCAGATCAGCCACAAAGGCGTGGGTGTCCGGCCCGCACTCAACAAAAGCCTCGGCCGGATAGTTGCGCTTCAGGATGGCGTTGAGCGTCGTCCCCCCCGACTTGGGCAGGTGATAGAAAACAATTACTTCGGCCGGATTGTTGTTGGCTGTGTCGTCACTCATACACATACTGTCCGCAAGGGCGAGTTTCAGGCGCTTCGACAAAATATAGTGTAGCGCTAGTTTCCTGAGTGGCTTCCCTCGCCGCCGGATAAGAATCCGGCGCTACATCGGCGTGATTGTGGCACACTTCCGGATTTTGGCACAGCCCCATCGTGGGGTATGATGGGGCGAGAGATGATTAAACGATTTCACTCATATGAGGAGATTTAAATGAAAGTCGCCTATGTTTTCGCCCACCCCCGCGCCGCCAGCTACAAGCTCGGTCGCATGATCCTGCCCCAACTCGAAGCCGGCACGCATGGCGTCGAGGTCGTCGGCATGTTCTTCTTCGACGACAATACCTTCGTTCTGCGCCGCGGCGACCCCATCGGCGAACGGCTGGCGCAGGTGGCGGCCGACAAGGGAATGCTGCTGATGATGTGCGACATGTGCGCGCTGGAGCGGGGATTGGCCGCCGGCGAGCCGCGCTGGTGCGACGCCGCCGGCATGGGCCGGGCCGAGCCGGGCGAATGCCACGTCGTCGATACCGTCGCCGGGGTGCAGGTCGGCTGCTTCCCCGACCTGTATGCCGCGCTGGCGGGCAATATGCCCGATCAGGTGATTACACTTTAGCAACCGGCGCACGAACAACAATGCCCCTGACCCGCGAAAAGCAAGAGCGACTGAGCGAAGACATCCACCTGCTGGGAGACATCCTCGGCCACGTCATTCGGCGGCAGGCGGGGATCGAGATCTTCGAGCTGGAAGAGCGCGTCCGCGCCCTGGCAAAGACGCGCCGCGTGGAAGACGATCCGGCCATCGACACGCGACTGGCCTTCGTCGTCGGCCGCCTCGACCCCCGCGAGGCCGAGCTTGTCGCCCGCAGCTTCACGACTTACTTCGAGCTGACCAACCTGGCCGAGGAGCAGCACCGCGTCCGCGTCTTGCGCGAGCGCGAACGCGATGCCCATCCCCAACCGCTGCCGGAGTCGGTCGCCTCGGCCGTGGCCTCGCTGTGGCGAGCCGGCGTCGACGAGTTCGAGATGCGCCGCCTGCTCAACCGTCTGCACATCGAACTGGTCTTCACCGCCCATCCCACCCAGGCCAAGCGCCGCACCATCCTGACCAAATTGCGGCGCATCTCGGCCGCGCTGAGCGATCTTGATCTGCGCGACCTGCTGCCCGCCGAGCGTCAGGCGCTGATCGATCAGCTCACCGCCGAGGTGACCCTGCTGTGGGTGACCGACCGCAGTCGTACCTCACGACCGAAGGTCACCGACGAGGTGCGTACCGGCCTGTTCTACTTTGACCAGACCCTATGGGACGCCTTGCCCGTCGTCTACCACGATATGGCCGCCGCGCTGGCCCAATATTATCCGACCTTACAGCCGCCCGACCGCTTCTTGACCTTCGGCTCCTGGATCGGCGGCGACCGCGACGGCAATCCCAACGTCACCACCGACGTGACGACCGAAACGCTGCGACTCCACCGTGGCCTGGCCCTGGAGAAGCACCGCGCCGCCGCCCGTGGGCTTGACCGCGCCCTGAGCATCTCTGACCAGCTCACTGACGTGCCCGACGCCGTCGAGCACGCCGTGGACGTCTACGGCGAGCCGGAGGGCCATTTGGCCTTCCTACAAGACCGCTACCCCAACGAGCCGTACCGCCACCTGGCCGCTCAACTGGGGGTCGATCTGGCCGAAGCATCAGCCGGGGACATGATCGCTCGCCTGCAAGGTCAAGATCTGCCGCCCCTACGGATGCGCCGGATGGAGAATCTGCTGGAACCGCTGGCGCTAATGGATCGGTCACTGCGTGAGGCGGGCATGGCTGACATCGCTCGCGCCGACCTGGAACGTAGCCTGTTGCAGGCCCGCATCTTTGGCCTCCATGCCGCGCGCCTCGACCTGCGCCAATATAGTGACTACAACACGGCCGTCCTCGACGAGTTGTTCGGCCGCTTGGGCTGGATCGAAGGGTTCGGCGAGATGGACGGCCCAGACCGCGCCGCCGCGCTAAGCGACGCGTTGGCTCGCCCTGTGCCCGACCTCACGAACTTCGACGAGTTGTCGCCTCAGGCGGCCGAGACGCTGAACCTGTTCGCTACCGTCAAACGGGCCGTCGATTACTATGGGCCGGAACTGTTCGGCCCCTACGTCGTCAGCATGACCCACGGCCCGGAGGACATTCTGGCCCCGCTGCTGCTGGCTCGCTGGCACGGCCTCTGCCTGCGCCAGGACAGTGGACCGGAGGGAATGGCCTTCGCGCCCCTGTTCGAGACGCGGGCCGACCTGCGGGCGGCGCCGGAGGTGATGACAGCCCTGTTCACCCATCCCGGCTACGCCCCCCATCTGGCTCGCGCCGGTCGCCGCCAGACCATCATGATCGGCTACTCCGACAGCAACAAGGACGCCGGCTATCTGGCTGCCAATTGGGAACTTTACCAGGGCCAGGACGCGCTGGCCCGGACGTGCGCCGATCACGACGTTGTCATGACCCTCTTCCACGGCCGCGGCGGCACCATCGCTCGCGGCGGCGGTCCGGCCAACCGCGCCATCCTGGCCCAGCCGCCCGGCTCCGTCGGCGGCCGCATCCGCATTACTGAACAGGGTGAAGTCATCGCTGACCGCTACGGCCATCCGGCCATCGCCGGGCGACACCTGCAACAGGTCGTCCACGCCGTGCTCATCGCCAGCGCGCCGGAACAGTACCGCCTGCTGCCGCGACCCAAGCCCGAATGGCTGGCGGTCATGGACCAGTTGGCTGCCGTCTCCTACCGCGCCTATCGGGCATTGATCTACGAGACGCCCGAATTGCTGGTCTACTGGAGCCAGGCCACACCGATGGACGAGATCAGCCAGATGCGCATCGGCTCGCGGCCGTCGCGCCGGACGGGGGCGGCCACTTTCGACAGCCTGCGGGCCATCCCGTGGGGCTTCAGTTGGATGCAGTGCCGCCACGTGCTGCCCGGCTGGTTCGGCGTAGGCCAGGCGCTGACCGAATTCGGCCGCTCGCCCGCTGACGTGGCCCTGCTGCAGGAAATGCACCGGGAGTGGGCTTTCTTTCGCAATCTGCTCGACAATTCGCAGGTGTCAATGGCGCAGGCCGACATGGGCATCGCTCGCCTCTACGCCGGCCTGGTAGAGGAAGCGCGTGTGCGCGATCTCATCTTCGGCCAGGTAGAGGCCGCCTTCAACCTGACGCGCGGGGCCATCCTGCAAACGATTGACTGCCGCGAATTACTCGATAACGACCCCGTGCTGCAACGCTCCGTCCGCCGCCGCAATCCCTACATCGACCCGCTGAATTTCATCCAGGTGAGCCTGCTGCGCCGCCTGCGCGCCCTGCCCGATCCGGAGAGCGCCGAGGCCGAACGACTGCGCGACACGATCTTCCTGACGATCAATGGCATCGCCTCGGGATTGAAGAATACGGGGTAGAGGGAGAGTAGGCAGTGGGTCAGTGGATCAGTAGACCAGTGGGTTAGTGGTTAGTAGTCAGAGTTTTACAGAACGGATTGCCCCTGCTCCCCTGCTCCCCTTTCCTCCACTACCTAATACGCCAAACCCGCGGATAATAGCCCCATGGAACCCATCCGTATAGAACTCACCATCGGCTGGTCGATGGGATCAGTCAACTGCTATCTGTTTACCCATCCGGAAGTCATCCTCATCGACGCCGGGGTGAAGTCGGAGGCCTGCTGGGCGGAACTGGTCGATGGGCTGGCGGCCAATGGCGTGGCCGTCGGCGACATCTCGCGCGTCGTCGTCACTCATCCCCACGTGGATCATTTCGGCCTGGCCGGGCGCATCGTGGCCGAGAGCGACGCGACGGTCTGGATCAGCGAGCTGGGCGCGCCCTGGCTGACAGATATGCCGGCGATGTGGGCGGCGCGTATGGCCTACTATCGCCGCGATCTGCTGCCGCCTGTCGGCCTGCCGCCGAAAACAAACGAGGCCATCTTGCGCGATATGAAGGGGCTGGCGGCGGCGGCCGATCCCGTCCCGGCCGAGCGCGTGGTCACGTTTCGTGCCGATGGCCTGCTGCAAATGGGCGGCCGCGGCTGGCGGGTCATCCACACGCCGGGCCACGCCGCGGCGCAGACCGTTTTCTATCAACCGGAGACCCGACAACTGTTGTCGGCCGATATGCTGCTGGCCGTCACCCCCGCGCCAGTCATCGACCACCCCGCGCCGGGTGAGAAGCGCGCACCGGCGCTGCCGCTGTTCCTGCGCTCGCTGGCGGCGATGGAGACCCTGGCGGTGGATACGGTTCATCCCGGCCACGGACGGCCGTTCGGCGACCATCACGAAGTCATCTCTCGCCAGCGAGCGCGCATCCTGGGCCGCCAGGCTCAATGCCTCGACCTGATACGCGACGGCCGGACGACCATCCCCGAACTGCTCGACCAGATGTATGCCCACCAGCCGCCGGAGAGCCGCGTGGCCGGGCTGTGGATGTTGATCGGCTATCTCGACTTGCTGCTGGCGGATGGGGCCATTGTCGAAGAGATGCTCGGCGATGTGACCCATTACCGCGCCGTCTGACCCGTACCTATTACGCCGCAAGGACACCCGTCGTCCAACTTATACTGGACTATCTGCCGCCCCTCATCAAAGTACAACCACAGGCTCCCATCTGTTTGCGAGTAGTCCGCGCCCCCGGCAGCCACTTGCGAAAGAATTCATCCTGCATCCCTTCCGACGAAGCAGGACCGCAGCCCATGACGGTAAAGGCCAGTTCATTATCGCGCCACATAATTCGCCCCTCGTCGGCCTCGTAGTGGCCGTTGAAAGTATTGCAACCGGTGAAACCACCCACGCGGCCGTTGTTGTCAAAGCTGATCGACGGCGAGCCGGCGGGCGTCAGCGGCGCGTCAACCGGTCCATAGGACACCAATAACCACAACTTCTCACCCAGCTTGGCCGTTTTCCGGCAACCCGCCAGCAGACATAGCATCGTCAGCCATACAATGGTTGTTCTTTTCCGAATCGTCATCCGTCGATTCTCCCCGCCCCGCAGGCGCCGAGCCGACCACTGACCCACTGTCCACTGATCCCCTCACCAGATATGATACAATAAAACCCGCGCCGGCGAGCGTCCGGCCCACAGGAGAGATTGAATGACCACACCCACCAACGACCATTTCGACACTCTCGCCGTCCACGCCGGTGTCCACGCCGACCCGGCCACCGGCGCGATCATGACCCCTATCTACCAGACCTCGACCTTCGTCCAGACCGACATCAACGAGCACAAGGGCTACGACTACGCGCGCGCCGGCAACCCCACGCGCACCGCGCTGGAGGAGGCACTGGCAGCGCTGGAAGGCGGCCGGTTCGGCCTGTCCTTCGCGTCGGGCATGGCGGCTATCGACACCGTCCTGCGCCTGGTGCGGCCGGGCGAGCGCGTGCTGTGCGGCAATGACCTCTACGGCGGCACCTTTCGCCTGTTCGACAAGGTGCTGGCCGATTACGGCATCGTCTTCGACTATGTGGACACGACCGACACGGCCGCGGTCCGCGAGGCGCTGGCCGCCGCGCCCGCGCGCCTGGTGTGGCTGGAGACGCCGACCAACCCCACGCTGCGCCTGACCGACATCGCCGCCGTCAGCAGCGCCGCCCGCGCCGCGGGGGCCTGGGTGGCCGTCGACAACACCTTCGCCTCGCCCGCCTTGCAACGGCCGCTGGCCCTGGGCGCGGACTTCGTGCTCCACAGCACCACCAAGTACCTCGGCGGCCACTCCGACGTGGTGGGCGGCGCGGTCGTGCTGAATGACGAAGCGGCCTACGAGCGGCTCAAGTTCTTGCAGAAGGCCGTTGGGGCGGTGTCGGGGCCGATGGATTGTTTCCTGACGTTACGGGGGATCAAGACCCTGGGTATTCGGATGCGCGCCCACTGCGACAATGGGCTGGCCGTGGCCCAATTCCTGGAAGACCATCCGGCAGTCGAGCGCGTCTTTTACCCCGGCCTGGAGAGCCACCCACAATACGAACTGGCCCGCCGCCAGATGGCCGGGCCGGGCGGCATGGTGTCCTTCACGCTCCACGGGGGCGAAGCGGCGGCGCGCGCCGTAGCCCGCCGCACGCGCCTCTTCACGCTGGCCGAATCGCTGGGCGGCGTCGAGTCGCTCATCGAACTGCCCTCGGCCATGACCCACGCCTCAGTCGCCGGGCCGGAAGCGCTGGCCGCCGGGTTCGCCGTCGATGCCGGGCTGGTGCGGCTGTCCGTCGGCATCGAGCACCCGGATGACCTAATCGCCGATCTGCAACAAGCGCTGGCGGGAGTCTAAAAGTCAGGTTTGGGAGTAATGAACCTATTAAAGCCCATCTTGCTGTTATTCAAAGATGCCCTGACCGAATTCATGGAGGATCGGGCCACGCTCTTTGCCGCCGGATTGGCCTACTACACCGTCTTCTCGCTGGCCCCACTGCTGGTGTTTACCACGTCTGTAGCCGGATTTTTCATCGGCCGCTCGCTGGCCGGCGAACAGGTCATTCTCCAGCTCCAGTATATCATCGGCGGCGACCTGGCCGACTTTGTCGAAGGCGTGATGACAAGCTTGATGGATCGTTCGACCAGCACGACCACGGCCATCATCAGCGTGGCTGTCCTGCTCTTCGGCGCGGGCGGCATCTTCCGGCAAACGAAGGCCGCGCTCAATCTGGTGTGGGGGATCACCGACGTGCGGCCGAAGACCCTCCACGAGTGGCTTATCCTTATCCGCCACCAGGCCATCCCGTTTGTGATGGTCTTCCTGCTCGGCTTTCTGCTCAGCCTGACGGTCATCGTGGAGACATTGTTGTCGGCCGTGCGTGCCCGGTTCGAGGTCCTGTTCCCCGAAGCAACCGCCTTTATCCCCCAAATCAGTCTGCTGTTCATTCCCCTCCTTACCTTCATCACCTTCTTGCTCGTCTTCAAGTTATTGCCCGACGCCCGCACCCGCTGGCGTGATATGGCCGTTGGCGCACTGGTGACCACAGTTCTCTTCCTGATCGGCCGGGGAGTGTTGTCCATCTTCATGTCCTATAGCAATACCGGCTCCCTCTATGGCGCGGCGGGGTCCATCGTTATCCTTCTCTTCTGGATCTACTACTCGGCCCAGATCATCCTCTATGGCGCGGAGTTCACCTGGCTCTACGCCCAGCGCTATGGCCGGGCTATCCGGCCGCGGCGCTTGTCCCGAATATTGGATCAGCCGGCGGCGGTCGAAAAACAGAGCGAGTGACAGGTAACGTGTACAGGCAACGTGTTTTGAAAACGTTTGGTACAGCGGCCGATGGATTTATTCATGGTGGTAAGGGAGTATGCAATTGCCGGACCCTACAGCGGTCGGGTGGATTGTGATAGAATTCCACCTGTTATCCGGCGAACGAGTGGAAATTTATGCGAATTGTAGTTGACGCGATGGGGAGTGATGAGCACCCCGGCCCGGACGTGGGCGGGGCGGTGATGGCCGCTCGCAAATTTGGGGATACGATTATCCTGGTCGGCGACGAGGCGCGGGTCAAGGCCGAATTGTCCGGCCAGAACACGGCCGGGTTGTCCATTGAGGTTGTCCATGCCGACGAGTCCATCGGCATGAAAGACTCACCCGCCGCCGCCGCCCGCGACAAGCGTCACTCGTCGATGCACGTGGGCATGCAACTCGTACGCGATGGCGCGGCCGACGCTTTTGTCAGCGCCGGCAACACCGGCGGCATCCTGGCCGTGGCGACGCTGCGCCAGACAGGTTTCGGCCGCATCCCCGGCATCCTGCGCCCGGCTATGGGCGTCGTCTTCCCCATCGAGAGCAAGCCCATGCTCATCGATAACGGGGCCAACGCCGACGCCCGGCCTGAATATCTGCTCCAGTTCGGCCTGATGGGCAGCATCTACATGGCCCGTATGCATGGCATCGACCGGCCGCGTGTGGCCCTGATCTCCAACGGCGAAGAAGAGGGCAAGGGCAACGAACTGATCAAGGAAGCGATTCCTCTCATGGAGGCCAGCCATCTCAACTACGTCGGCAATATCGAGCCGAAGGAGTTTGTGCGCGGCGCGGCCGAAGTGGGCGTCATCGACGGGTTCACCGGCAACGTCATGATGAAGACGGCCGAGGCCGTGGCCGGCTACATGTCCGATATGATCCGCAAGTACATCATGGCCGGCACGCTTACCAAAATCGGCGGCGCGTTGGCTCGCCCGGCTTTCCAGCGCGTGCGCGACCAACTTAACCCCGATGAAGTCGGCGGCGCGCCACTTCTGGGCGTCAATGGGGTTGTTATTATTGCCCACGGCCGTTCGAATGCTTACGCCATTCAGCAGGCCATCGGCCAGGCCCGGCGCGTGGCCGAGACTGGCATCGTTCAGGCCATTGCCGGGGGCGTCAGTCAGGAAAATCATCATTAAGCGATTCAACACGAAGCTGCCCCGACGCCGCAGGGATTCGATCCGCGTCCCGGCCTCTTCGCGTCCTGGCGCTCAGCCCGACGCTTTACACAAGGAACCGTAATGAATAACGAGACAACAGACGCGCGCGGACGGCCGCGCGTTGTCATTACCGGGATGGGCATGCTCAGCCCGCTTGGCAACACCGTCGAGGAGAGCTGGGAGAACATGATGGCCGGGCGCTCCGGCATCGGCCCCATCACCCAGTTCGACGCCTCGGAGCTAACAACACGCATTGCCGGGGAAGTCAAGGGGTTCGTCGCTCGCGACCACATGGATTTCAAAGAAGCCCGCCGCATGTCCCGCGCCTCGCAGTTGGCCGTGGCCGCGGCGCGGATGGCCGTGGCCGACGCCGGGCTGCCGGAGCAGTTGCCCGATCCCGACCGCACCGGCGTGCTCGTCGGCACGGCCGCCGGTGGCATGGAGCGGGCGTTTGAGGAAATGGATACCTTTCGCGAGCGCGGCATGCGGGCCGTCAGCCCCTTCGCCATGACCATGTTTCTGTGCAACATGCCGACCCACCACGTCAGCCTCATGACCGGCTCCACCGGGCCGCTCAGCAGCATCGTCGCCGCCTGCGCCACGGGCACGCAGACCATCGGCGAAGCATCGGAGTTCATTCGCCGCGGCGCGGCCGATATGATGTTTGCCGGCGGCGTGGAGGGTCTTATCCACGTGTCGGCCATCGCCGGCTTCGGAGCGATGCGCGCTCTGTCCACTCATTTTAACGACACCCCCGAACGCGCCAGCCGCCCCTTCGACAAGGATCGAGACGGCTTCATCCTGGCCGAAGGCGCGGCCATCGTCGTCATGGAACGGTTGGACAAGGCGCTGGCGCGCGGAGCGAGAATCTACGGCGAAGTACTGGGCCATGCGTCATCGTCTGATGCCTTCCACGTGGCTGCGCCGGACCCCGAAGCCAAAGGCGCCATCCACGCCATGCAGTGGGCTATCGACGACGCCGGATTAACGCCGCGGGACATCGACTACATCAACGCCCACGGCACATCGACGCCGGTGAACGACGCCACCGAGACGCTGGCGATCAAACGCCTGTTCGGCGAGCGCGCCTACGAAGTGCCCATCAGCAGCACCAAATCGGCCATGGGTCACGCCATGGGTGCCGCGGGGACGATAGAATCGATCTTCACCATCCTGGGCCTCGGCCGCGGCGTCATCCCGCCGACCTGGAACTATGAGACGCCCGACCCGGAATGCGATCTGGACTACGTACCCAACGCGCCAAGACCATCGCCAATCCGTGTGGCGCTCAAGAACTCATTCGGTTTGGGCGGGCAAAACGCCTGTTTGGTGCTTGGCCGCTATGCCAATGGACAAGAGGACTGAGTAGATTTAACTTTCGGAATTTTATATGGTTGTCTTACGCGACGAAAAAAGAATTGCCCGCCTGGGCCGCCTGGCCCAGGTACTGAGTTTCGCCGGTCTGGCCGTGTTGGTCGCCGGTCTGTTGCTCATCTTCATTAACGACAGCACCAGCGTTTTCATTTACCAATTACTGGCGCTGGCTGTGGGCTATAGCTTCTCACAAATCGGGCTGCACTATGCCCACCGCTATCTGCGCCGGCCACGCATGGATCAGGTACTGGACACGGCCGCGGCCAAGTTCGCCCGCAAGGATGGCCGTCTCTACCATTACCTGTTGCCCGCGCCCCACGTCCTGCTGCTGCCGGTCGGCGTCGTCGTGCTGACGGCCAAGTTCCAGAACGGCCGCATCACCGCCAAGGGGGACACCTGGCAGCAGACCGGGCTGGGCATGCGCCGTTTCTTCGGTCGCGAAGGGCTGGGTAACCCAGGCCACGAAGCCGAAGCGCAAACGGCCAAAATGGCCGCCTTCATCCAGGAACACGCCCCGTCGGCCGCCGACGCCCCCCTGTTCCCGATCATCGTCTTCACGGCGCCCAATATCGCCTCGCTCGACGTCAAGGAGTCGCGCGTGCCCGCCGTCCATAGCGCCAAGCTGACCGGCGCGCTGCGCCAGCGCACCATCAATCTCAAGCCACTGCCCAAAGCGGAGTATGATGCGCTGCGCGACGCCTTCGATGCCGCCGCCGCACATCTGATTGAGGAAACCGTCCGTGACGATGCCGAATGACGTGCTGTGGATCGACACGGGTAGCGTGAATTGTTATCTTTGCCGCGACCCGGACGGCTACACGCTCATTGACACAGCCACGCCCGGTAAGGCTGACCTCATTTTCGAGCGGTTGGCGGAATTCGGCGGACAACCGTCCGATCTGCGACGGATTATCATCACCCATGCCGACATAGATCACGCCGGCAGCGCGGCCGCTGTCCAGGCCCGTTCCGGCGCGTCGATCCACGCGGGCAAGGCCACGGCCGCTCTGCTGACCCAGGGGCGCTCGCCGCGACACATGCCCGGCGTGATGCAGTTCGTGGTCGACCGCTTCGTGCGCTATCCGCGGCCGGAACCAGGTCGAATCGTGACCTTTGCCGCGGGCGACACGATGCCCGTTCTCGGTGGCTTGCACGTGCTGGCCGCGCCGGGCCACACGCCCGATCAGCACGCGCTCTACAGCCCCACCACGGGCGTTCTCTTCGCCGGCGACGCGCTGAACACGCGCGGCGGCCGCCTCCAGCTCACCCCGGCCCGCGTAACGGCCGATATGGCCGCGGCCGAGCGAACGGCGGCGAGACTGCTGGATCTATCGCCGGCGGTCGTCGCCTGCGGCCACGGCGCGCCCCTGATTGATGATCCACAAGCCGTCGCCGGTTTGCTGGCCCTCTTACCCCTTCACCCGGAAGACCCAATATGAGCTTACCCATGCGTGCCCTGCTCGACACAGAGCTAAACGAGCTTAACCAGTCGGTTCTTGTCCTTAGCAGCATGGTCGACAAGGCAATCGGCGATGCCGTCGATGCCCTGATGACCAACGATGCGGTCCAGGCCGAGGGGGTGATCGCCGGCGACGCCGACATCAATCGCCTGCGGTTCCAGATCGAGGAGAAAGCCTACGTCATCCTGTCCACCCAGCAACCGTTGGCGCGCGATCTGCGGACCGTCATCGCTGCCATCCACTTCGCCATCGAGCTGGAGCGCATCGGCGACCATGCCGCCGGCATCGCCCGCATCGTCACGCGCATGGAGAACGTGGTGCGCCCGGACATCTTCATATCCACGTCAGTCGACGAGGACCTTGGCCCGGACGAGGACGTAGAGGAGGAAATCCTCGAGGGCGAGGTTCCCACACTGCACATGAAGCTGTCGCGGCTGCCCAAGATGACCAAGCGCGCCCGCGACATGCTGAACCGGGCCACAGCCGCCTACATCGAGCGCGACGTAGAAAAAGCCAACGCCATCGTCAAGCGCGACCACAAGCTCGATAACCAGTATCGCAAATTCTTCGCTGAGGCCATGGCCGAAATGGGCGGCCCGCAAGACCCCGAAATGCCCACCTACCTGCTGTGGATTGCCCACAACCTGGAACGCATCGGCGACCGCACGACCAACCTGGCCGAACGGGTGATCTTTATGGCTACCGGGCAATATACTGAGGTGCTCGAAGATTACGAGTAGGCTTTGCGAGCCGGGACGACGAATACCCGATCACTGTCGACGACCACGGTCGCAATGAAAACTAAATACGGATAGAACCGGATGCAACGGGGCAATGGACAGAAGGTATTCAATCCATTGCCCCCGTCATATTCCGTGGTCTGTCCGTGTTTTATTCTTCGGGTTAAGGCATTCAACGCGGATGGACGTTGACGGGAGACATTCAAGTTGACAACCAACCCATGTGCCTCTAGAATTCCAACCCATTAACCCTGTTGATCAGGGTCTGCTCTATATAGGAGAATCAACTCTTTGAGGAGGTGATGAGCAAGGAAGGAAGTCCAATACGCCAAGCGGAAAAAACCACTATAACGGATAGGTTGCAAGTTTAGTAGCGACCGGGAACAGCCCGGTCTCGATGTCGAGTCAAGGCTTAGACACTACGTTCAAAATAGAATAGAGGAGAAGAAAAATGAAACGTCTGTCACTGCTTTTGGTCATGCTGCTTTTGGCAGCGCTGGCTTTGGTAGCCTGCCAGCCGACCGGTGGCACCAATGCCCCGGTAGAAGAAGCGCCCGTTGAAGAAGCGCCGGTCGATGAAGCGGCCCCCACGGACGAAGCCCCGCCGGCCGAAGAAGACATGGGCGCGATGGAATGTACCGACGCCATCGGCTGTGTCGAAATCGCCGCCGGCGACCCGATCCAGATCGCCTCGGCGCTGGTCATCTCCGGCCCGAACGCCGACCTGGGGCTAGACTCCCAGCACGGTGTTGAGATCGCCCTCAGCCGGCGCGGTGATGTGCTCGGTCACTCGGTCGAACTCATCGCCGAGGACGACGGTTGCAATGCTGAAGGCGGCCAGACGGCCGGCAACAAGATCGTCGCCAACCCGCAAATCGTCGGCGCCATCGCCACGAGCTGCTCCGGTGCCGGCGTGCCCATGGCCCAGATCATCTCCGACGCGGGCTATGTCATGATTTCCCCGTCGAACACCTCCCCGGCATTAACCGACCCCGCCCAGGCCTTCAAGCCCGGCTACCTGCGGACAGCTCACAATGACCTGATCCAGGGAGCGGCCATGGCCGACTATGCCTATGACGTTCTTGGCGTCACCAAGGCCGCCGCCATCCACGACGGCGACCCCTACACCGAAGGTCTGGCCAAAGCCTTCTCCGACGCCTTCGAGGCCAAGGGTGGCGAGATGGTGGCCTTCGAAGCCGAAGCCGCCGACGCGACCAACGTTGAGCCGCTGTTGACCACGGTGGCCGCCGCCGGCCCCGAGTTCCTCTATTATCCGGTCTTCATCCCGTTGGGCTCGCTCATCACCAACACGGCCAAGAACATTTCCGGTCTGGAAGATGTCTACCTGGCCGCGGCCGACGGTGTGCAGTCCCCCAGCTTCCTGGAAAACACGGTAGATACGTCGGAAGGTATGTTCGTCTCCGGCCCCGACCTGGCCTTCAGCAACACCTTCTATCAGGATGAATTCCTGCCGATGTACATGGAGATGTTCGGCACGGAGCCGACCGCGCCGTTCCACGCCCATGCCTATGACGCGACCATGATGCTTCTGAACGCGATCGAGACCGTGGCCCAGCAGGACGCCGACGGCAACCTGCTCATTGGCCGACAGGCGCTGCGTGACGCGCTCTATGCCACTTCCGGCTATGAGGGCATCACCGGCACCCTGACCTGTGACGAGTTTGGCGACTGCGCCGATCCGAAAATCTCGGTCAGCGAAGTCCAAGGCGGCGAGTTCGTCCGCGTTTGGCCCTAAACTGATACGCTAGTGTAGAATGAGACGGCCCCCGGATGGGGGCCGTCTCCTGTTGTTTTCGAGCAGGCCATAGACTCCGTGGGGGCTAGCGACTTCCACCCACCGCCGGAGCCTGCGGGACAGCCTGTTCCCCGGCCGGGCAACCGGCGACTTCTGATGCAGGAGGCTTAACATGACGACATCGCAGCGCCTCAGGACCATCGACTGGATCGGCGTAGCACTCTGGGTATTCAGGGCAGTCATCATTATTCTTGTGATCGTGGGCACTGTTCGCAAGCTATTTTTTGGCGCCGGCACTCAGTATACCGCCAGCGACTGGATCGATTTTGTCGTCTCCGGCCTTTCGCAAGGCGGCCTCTATGCCCTGATTGCCCTCGGCTACACCATGGTCTATGGCGTCCTGTTTATGATCAACTTCGCCCACGGCGAGTTCTTCATGTCCGGAGCCATGACCTCTACCGTGCTGGTCGCCGGCACGCTGAGCCGGTCGGGCTTCATGGATGAGCAACCCGTCATCTACCTGGTGCTGGTGACGTTCGCCGCGGTGCTTACGTCGATGGGGGTCGCGCTGCTGACGGAGCGAGTCGCCTACCGCCCCCTGCGCCGCGCGCCGCGCCTGGTGCCGCTCATCACGGCTATCGGCGCGTCCTTCTTCTGGCAATACCTCTTTCGCGGTCTGTTCGGCGGCGATCTCAAACCCTTTCCCGTGCCGGCCATTCTCGACGGGCGGGTCACGATTCTGGGGTTGGAATTCCTGAAGACGCGCGTCGTCGTTTTTGCCGTCTCTATTGTGGCCTTGCTGGGTCTGTATCTCTTCGTGCAGCGCACCAAAACCGGCCGGGCCATTCGCGCCGTGGCCGAGGATAAAGACGTGGCGACGTTGATGGGCGTCGATGTCGACCGCACCATCGCCACCACGTTCGCCGTCGGCGCCGCCATGGCCGGTATTGCCGCCGTCCTGTGGGTGCTCGTCTTCAAACAGGCCAACTTCTTCATGGGCTTTGTGCCGGGCATCAAGGCCTTCACGGCCGCCGTCCTGGGCGGCATCGGCAGCATCCCCGGCGCGGCACTGGGCGGCCTGTTCCTGGGTGTCATCGAAGCCGTCGGCCCTCCCCTCTTCCTGGAGGGGCTGGGTCTGCCCGGCGCGCACCAGCTCAAAGACGTAATCGCCTTCCTGCTGCTGGTGCTCGTGCTCATCTTCCGGCCGCAAGGCATTATCGGCGAGCGCCTGGCCGAGAAGAAAGCCTAAGGGGGTCTGAATCATGACCGGAATGAATTGGCGTCACGTAATCCGCACGGGGCTGTTAATGAGCCTGATCGTGCTGCTGGTGAGCATCATCGGCATGGTCGAGACCTTCGACGAACGCGACCTTGTCGTCGGCTATCTGACCCTCGGTCAACTGCTGCTGTTCGCGCCGGCTCTCTTCGGCGGCTACCGCACCGTGGCCCGCGAAGCCCGACGCAGCCCTGTGTCGACGCTCCTGGGCGGCCTGGTCGCCGGTCTGATCGTGGCCGTTCCCCTCATCCTGCTCGTCCTGCTGGCATCGGCCTGGCCCGGCATCCGAACCTATTTTCCGAACATTTCCCCCGCCCTGCTCGACATCCTGAGCAACGGACAAGGGGCGACGACCACCGGAATTGGCCTGCTACTGTTGGAGATGGGGCTGCTCGGCCTCATCGGCGCGGCCATCCACCTGGTTCCCGGTGCCCTTCGCCGGCCCCTGCTCACGGCCCTCCTGATCACCAGCGCCGTCGCTCTGTTTTCCGACGTGCCGCTCAACATCGCCAACGAACTACTGGACCGCAGTATTGTCCGCATCCTGTTCGGCACCAAAGGCCTCACCCTGGCCGCGGCCGTCGGTGCCTTCGTGATTAGCCTCCTCCTCGCCTTCTGGTGGGATCGTTCCGGCCGGGCCGCCCTTAACCGTCGCCAGGCCACGCAGTCTCCGACCCAGGCCGCCCGCAACCGCCGCATCGCCACCCTGGCCTTGTTGGTGGTGTTGCTGATCCTGCCCCGGATATTGGGCATCTTCCTGACAAACGTCCTCGACCAGGTGGGCATCTTCATTCTGATGGCCCTGGGCCTCAACATCGTCGTCGGTTTCGCCGGCCTGCTCGACCTGGGTTACGTGGCCTTCTTCGCCATCGGTGCCTACACGACCGCACTGCTCACCTCGACCGGCGATCTGGGGCTGGGGATGAGCTTTTGGGTGGCCGCGCCCATCTCTGTCGCCGCGGCCACGCTGGCCGGCATCATTCTGGGCATTCCCGTGTTGCGCCTGCGCGGCGACTATCTGGCTATCGTCACCCTGGGTTTCGGCGAGATCATCCGCGTGTTGGTGCGCTCTGACCTGCTCAAACCGGTCATCGGCGGCGCGCAGGGCATCCTCAACATCGGTCGTCCTTCCTTGGGCAGTTTCGAGCTGGTCACACCCCAACAGTTTTACTATCTTATCCTGCTCGGCTGCATTCTGGCCTGGTATATCGCCTCGCGATTGCGCGATGGGCGCATTGGACGCCGCTGGATGGCGATGCGCGAAGATGAGGACGTAGCCGAAGCCGTGGGCATCAATCTGACCTCCACCAAGCTATTGGCTTTCTCCATCGGCGCCAGCTTTGCCGGGTTGGCCGGGTCCATCTTCGCCTCGCGCATTGGTTCGGCTTTTCCCAACAGCTTCGAACTGCTCATCTCGATCAACGTGCTAGCGATCGTCATCGTCGGTGGCCTGGGCAGTCTGCCCGGCGTCGTCGTGGGCGCGTTCGTGCTGGTCGGCCTGCCCGAACTGCTGCGCGAATTCGCGGAATACCGGCTGCTGATGTACGGCATCCTGCTCATCGTCATGATGCTCGTGCGGCCAGAGGGCCTGTGGCCGTCGGCCGTCACGCGGCGCGAGATGCACGCCGCCGAGGAAGAAGCCGCGCGCGAAGGCATCCACCCCGAGGAAGTTCAACCCATCACCTAGAGGGGGCCACATGACCAACATTCTGGAAGCAACCCACGTAACCAAGCGCTTCGGCGGATTGATCGCCGTCAACGATTTAACCTTTGCCATCCCGCAAGGCAGCATCGTCAGCATCATCGGGCCAAACGGCGCGGGCAAGACGACCTTCTTCAACTGCATCACCGGCTTCTATGAGATCGACGAGGGCGAATTCAACTTCGACGGCCAATCGATCAAAGGCCGCTCGCCCGACCAGATTACCAAGATGGGCATCGCCCGCACCTATCAAAATATCCGCCTCTTTTCCTATATGTCGGCCATCGAAAACATCCTGGCCGGCATGGAGCCGCGCTTGCGCTCGCCCTGGTTTGGGCCTGTGCTCGGCCTGCGCGGCACCCGAATCGAAGAAGAAAAAGCGGCGGTCGACGCCAATCAGCTGCTGAACTTTGTTGGCCTGCGGGGTAAGGGTGACAGTCTGGCCCGCAACCTGCCCTATGGCGACCAGCGACGGCTGGAAATTGCGCGGGCCCTGGCCGGCAATCCCAAGTTGTTGCTGCTCGACGAACCGACGGCGGGCATGAACCCGCGCGAAACGGCCGAGACAACCGAGTTCATCCGCAATCTGCGCGACAAAGTCGGCATCACCGTCCTGCTCATCGAACACGACATGCGCGTGGTCATGGGCATTTCCGAGCATATCACCGTGCTCGACTACGGCGAGAAGATCGCCGAAGGTTCACCAGCCGAAATCCAGCGCAACACGCGCGTCATCGAAGCCTACCTGGGCCGGGGAGCGGCCGGGGCCGCGCACCTGGGTCTCAGCCACCAGACGGAGACAGGCGAATGAGCATTCTGGAACTTAATGACGTCCACGCCTATTACGGCAAGATCCACGCCCTGAAAGGAATCTCCCTGAAGGTCGAAAAGGGCGAGATCGTCACGCTCATCGGCGGTAATGGCGCGGGCAAGACCACGACGCTGCGGACGATTTCGGCCCTCATGCGGCCGACAACCGGCTCCGTCACGTTTGAAGACGAAAGCCTCACCCGCTACAAGCCCAGCGATTTGGCCGCCCGGGGCATCGCCATGGTGCCCGAAGGACGCGGCGTGTTCGCTCGCATGACCGTGTTGGAGAACCTGGAGATGGGCGCGTTCCACCGCAACGACAAGGCGGGCATCGCCCAGGATGTCGAGATGGTCTACGATCTGTTTCCACGCCTGAAAGAGCGCCGCACGCAATTGGCCGGCACAATGTCCGGCGGCGAGCAACAGATGCTGGCGATGGGCCGGGCGCTGATGTCGCGGCCGCGCCTGTTGCTGCTCGACGAACCGTCGATGGGCCTGGCCCCCGTGCTGGTCGAGGCCATCTTCAGCACAGTGGTAGACATCAACAAGCAGGGCACAACCGTGCTGCTGGTGGAGCAAAACGCGCTCATGGCCCTCGATATCGCCAGCCGCGGCTACGTCCTGCAGACGGGCGAGATCGTCCTCAGTGACGACGCCAAGGCACTGCAGAAGAACGAGATGATCCAGAAGGTCTATCTGGGGATCGAGTAGGGGCGAGCAACGGCGAAACCAACCACGTCCCGGCGAACGGCCTGCTCCCGCCGTTGCCTTACCTCGTCGGGCGCGGGGCCGGGCGACCGCGAGGCAACACGACCTCTCTGCGGCCACGCCCTTCCCGGTTGCCCGGCCCCGCGCCCAGTCGCATTTATTTGTCAAAGTCCATCAAACCCACCCTACGATCATCATGAACCTACGCCTCTTTTCGGCCGATGACGTGCACCGCGCCCTGCCCATGAGCCAGGCCATTGAGGGCGTCAAGGCCGGCTACGTCCAGCTCTCGGCCGGGCGCGTCCAGGCTCCGCTGCGCACGCCCCTTGCCGTATCGCCCAACGACGTGACGCTAATCATGCCTTTTTTCGCGCCGCCGGCCGCCGGTGCCGACGGCGCGCTGGGTTTGAAGCTCGTCTCTGTCTTCAATAGCAACGTCCCGCGCGGCCTGCCGCTCATCCACTCCATTGTCATGGCTGTCGACCCCAGCAGCGGCGCGCCGCTGGCCCTCATCGAGGGCAGCAGTCTGACCGCGATCCGCACCGGGGCAGCCTCCGGCGCAGCCACCGACGTGCTGGCCCGACCCGGCGCGGCCGTCGCCGCCATCTTTGGCAGCGGCGTGCAGGCGCGGCGGCAACTGGAGGCCGTCTGCACCGTGCGGCCCATCGAGCGCGTTTTCGTCTATAGTCTGGCCGGGGCCGAGGTCTTCGCGGTCGAGATGGCCGGGATGGGCCCCATTCCAACCGACATTCGCATCGCCGCCACCCCGCGCGAAGCGCTGGCCGAGGCCGACGTTGTTTGCACCGCCACCACTGCGCTCACGCCGGTCTTCGACGGTCACGACTTGCGCCCCGGAACCCACGTCAACGGTATCGGCTCTTTCACCCCGGAGATGCAGGAGATCGATCTCGCGACCGTGCGCCGGTCGCGGGTCTTTGTCGACTCGATCGAGGCCGCGCTGGCCGAGGCGGGCGATCTGCTCATTCCCCTCAACGCCGGGGAGATCACCCTCGACCACATCAGTACCGAACTGGGCGAAGTCATCGACGGGAGCAAGCCCGGTCGGACAAGCACCGAGCAGATCACCTTTTTCAAGTCGGTCGGCGTCGCCGTGCAGGATGCCGTGGCCGCCAGTATCATTCTGCACAACGGCCCAATGCTGGGACTGGGAACGACTATCGAACTATGAGCATCTTACCCCCATCGGCTTCGGTTGTGGTCGTCGGCGGCGGCGTCATGGGCGCGTCCACGGCCTATCACCTGGCGCTGCGCGGCGTCCGCGACGTCGTTTTGCTGGAGAGCCAACCGTTCTTTGGGCAGGGGGCCACCGGCAAGTGCGCCGGCGGCATCCGCTACCAGTTCAGCACGGCCATCAACGTCCGTCTGTCGCAACTGAGCCTGCCCATGCTGGCCCGCTTCGAGGCCGAAACCGGCCAACCCATCGACCTGCGCTACGACGGCTACATGCTGCTGGCGACCACAGAGGACAACGTGGCCGAGTTCCGGCGCAACGTGGCGCTGCAACACAGCCTGGGCGTGCCCACGGAGTGGCTGAGCGGCGATGAGGTGCGGCGGCGCGTGCCCCAACTGGCGGCCGGCGACGTGCTGGCGGCCACCTTCCACGCCGGCGACGGGCTGGCCGACCCCAACGGCGTCGTGGCCGGCTATATTTCCGCCGGTCGTCGTCTGGGTGTGCGCGCCTTCAACGACGCGCCGGTGACGGACATCGAGGTCGAGCGCGGTCGCGCAGTGGCCGTTGTTACCCCGCTGGGCCGCGTGGCCTGCGAAACGGTCGTCAACGCCGCCGGGCCGTGGGCGGCCCTGATCGGCGACATGGCCGGCGTCTCGCTGCCTATCACGCCCGTCCGCCGCCAGATGCTGACCACCACTCCCTTGCCCGATCTGGCCCCCGACTTCCCGTTTGTGATCGACTTCGCCCGCAGCCTCTACTTCCATCGCGAGGGCGAAGGGTTATTGACGGGCATGTCCAACCCCCATCAGACGCCGGGCTTCGACGAGAGCGTCGACGCCGAGTGGGAGCTAACCCACCTGGAGGCGGCCGTCGAACGGCTGCCCCTGCTGGCCCACGCCGGTCTGCTGGGCCACTGGGCGGGGCTTTACGAAGTGACGCCCGATGCGCATCCTATCATCGGCCGTATGCCCGAGCTCGAAAATTTCGTCGTCGTCGCCGGCTTCTCCGGCCACGGCTTCATGCACGGCCCCATCGCCGGGCTGCTGGTTAGCGAGATCATCCTCGACGGCGGCGCGCATACGCTGGACATTACTGAGTTAGGGTATGAGCGTTTTGACAGGGGTCAACACCATCGGGAGTACAATGTGATTTAGGAAAAGAGGAAAAATCCACAGATTACACAGACGACACAGGTTAAGGATGTCGGTCTGTGGATTCTCTTCTTTGTGATTGAAGGAGACATGGACTTTATGCGAGTGACGCTGGAAATTGGGCCGAAAGGCAAGAAGGTCGTGGCGGTAGCGCCGGACTGGCCCGGTCTCGCGCGCGGGGCCAAGACCGAGGAAGCGGCCGTTGAACGCTTGCTCGCCTACGTGCCACGTTATGCCCCAGTGGCGAAGCTGGCCGGGTTGGAGTCCGCGTTGGCAACCGTACCCGTGGTCGAGGTGGTCGAGCGCTATCCGGGGACAGGTTCAACCGACTTCTGGGGCATCTCATTCGCGTTTTCGAGCATCGACCGGCAAGTCTTGTCGGACGAAGCGTTGGAACGTCAACTGAGGTTATTGCGGGCATCCTGGGCATTTTTCGACGAGGTGCGGGGGCGCGTGTCGGCCGAGTTGCGGCGGGGGCCGCGCGGTGGCGGGCGCGATCGGGACCAAATCGTCCGTCATATCTTTGCCAATGAGCAGGACTGGGCGAAGGGCCTCGGCGTGATCACACCTGATGAGGCGATGCTGACCGACGAGGGAATGAACGCGCATCGTGACGCCTATGGCAATGCCATTCGAGCGTTTCACGCGCAGGGCAAAATGGCCCGCAAATGGCCGCTGCCTTACCTGATCCGGCACACGGCGTTTCACACGCTCGATCATGCCTGGGAAATGGAAGACAAGGATTTGACGGCCGGAGGAGGGTAAGACCGGGGGCCATCGTCTGTTTTGGCCGGTGGAAGTATAAATGATGCTGTCTTCGAGAATTACTGGTTCGTCGAGATAAAGGATCTATAAACAAGGTGCAGACATTAACGGGCAAAATCGCCCTGGTAACAGGGGCTTCCAGAGGTTTGGGCAAGGCGGTTGCTCTGGAGCTTGCTCAGGCTGGTGCATATGTCATCTGTACGGCTCGGAGCACAAGGGGTCACAGTACCCAGAGCGAGTTACCGGCCACGACGATTGATGACACAGTTGACGCGATCCGCGAAGCTGGAGGCAAGGCTGAGGCCATCCCGTGTGATCATACCGATATTGTAGCTGTAAAAGCACTCGTCGATCACATCGGAAAACAACACGGCAAGCTGGACATCCTCGTGAATAATGCGTGGGGTGGGCATGATCCGCATGACGAGTCGGTGCGGGGTGAGGAAGTCTGGGAAGAGCCACTGGACCAGTTCAGGCATATGCTTTTGGCAGGCCCGTACTCAGACTATATTACCAGTCTTTTGGTGCTCCAACATCTGATGGGGCCTGTGCAAAAGGGCCTCATTATCACGACCACCTGGCACACGGCCGAACCGCCCATGTGGCTGCCTTATGAGGGGAGCAAGGCGGCTAAAAATCGTTTGGTCTATGTCCTGGGGTATCACCTGAAAGATAAGGGCATTCCGGTCATCGCCGTTGCTCCGGGATGGATGCGAACCGAGTTGATGTTCACGCATCACACGAAGGAAGAACTTGACGGACAGACCGAGACACCCCACTACGCGGCGCGCGGTATCGCGGCCTTAGCGAGCGACCCTGATGTGATGCGGTTCACCGGGCAACTCATGGACGTTAGCGAACTGGCTGACATCTACGGCGTTACTGATTTGGACGGCTCGCAACCACGCTTGAATGCCAAACACTATCATCAGGAAGGGTAGGCCACGGTACCTTTCAAGAAATGAATCCACAGATTGAAGAATGGGGAAACCACAGATTACACAGATGACACAGATTAAGAATGTTGGTCTGTGAATCCCTTTCTTTAACTTGTGAAATCTGTGTCATCTGTGGATTCTTTTCCTCGACCGCGGACGTGTCAGGTCTGGCCGATCAGCGAACAGGATAGGGCACGACCTCGATCAGTACCGCGTTCTCGATCAGCCGCTCGGCCGTGCTGCCCGGCTGAGCCTCCAGCGTCCAAATTGCGTAGCGTCCTTCGCCGTAATCGACTCCGGCGATGAGTTTGGTGTCATCCTCACTCCAACGCAGTTCGGAATCGTAAATGGCGTTTGGTATAGTCCCGGCGATCTGAGTTTCGCCGCTCTCCAGATCATAGATAGCCAGTGGTACGCCAGCATCGGTGGACTTTTGGGAGAAGACCAGGCGACGACCGTCGTTTGACAAGGCCCAGTTGAGCGTTGAATGATATGCGCTTTGCTCCACGAGGGCGATCTCCTCACCGGTCACGGAGATGATACGTGGCCGTTCAGTCGCCAAGTGAAACAATTGCGGCCGGTCGGGCAACCAGTCCAGCCCACCAATGCCTTCGGGCATCAATTGATTGTCGGCGAGATCATAAACTCGGGTATGAGCGAGCAGGTACTGTCCATCCGGCGACCAGGACACCTCGTCGGCACTGTACCCTGCGGTAGAGGTCTCGCGTTGGGCCAGTTCGCGGGCCGGGCCGCCGCCGGCCGGCACAAGCCAGTAAGTGAACGTCAGGTCGGTCTGTACCTTCCCCGTCGGCTCATGTTGCACGCCGCTGACGGCGGCGATCCATTGGCCGTCGGGCGACCACTTGGCGTAGATGTCCCATAGGTCAGGGTGCTGGAAGATCGCTTGCGGCGTGGCTCCTGCGGCCGTGCTTATGGTAAAGAGTGTACCGTCCTCGACGTAGGTGATGGCATCACCGGCCGGACTCCAAGTGGCGATGACGCCGTCAGCAAACAGTTGCCGCGCCGCGCCTGTGGTCAGGTCGATGAGCCATGTGGGCGTGCCCGCGACCCCGTGCTCCGGGGAGCCGCGCGTGCCGGCCACGAGCAGGCTCTGCCCGTCGGGCGACAACTGGGGGTTAGAGTCGGCGAAGAACATGCTGAAATCACTGAAGCCGTTATCCGGGCCGTAGAGCGTGTCGAACGCGGCCGAGTCGAACTGGGGCAGCGGCGGCAACGTGCGGAAGGCCCAGTGCGCCTGTCCGTTCGCATCGGTGACCGGAGTGGTATAGAGCAATAGCGTGCCGGCGATGGGGGCGGGCGGCGTCGGGCTGGGAGGTGCGGTGGCGGTGGGCGACGGCGCGGGTGTTGGTGTATCGGTCGGGGCAGGGGCGGATGGCGTAACCGTCACCGGCGCGGACGTCGCCGTTGTTGTCAATAGTGGGGTGGCGGTTGACGCGGTCGTGGTCGGTGCGATCGTGGCCATTGTAGAGCTTGCCACTGTTGTCGGCTCATTAATAATCGCTGTTGGTGATGCGCAACCTCCAAGGGCCAGCAGAACAAGCAACTGACTAACCTTCAAACACATCCCAAGAGATCGCCTTCTCGGTGCCTGGCTTTTCATAGGTCAATTGTCCCTATTGCGAAAACCCAAATGGAGACAGCAGATCTACTGTCTCCATTCCGCTGCTACTATAGCAACGCTAGATTACCTAATAACCCACTTTGGCGCACTGCTCTGCGGTTCCGTCATCACGCATATCTTCCGGTACTGGATATGGATATCCGTTTGTGGCACTAGGTGTGAACCCATACATGCCTGTTAAATCCTCTGGGCCTGAACCCCACTGCACATGAAAGTGCAAGTGATATTGGGACGTGCCGGTATTGCCTGAAAGGCCAATCCCATTGCCGGTACTCAACCAGCTTCCAACTTTGGTTGTGCTGTAGAACCCGTTGAGATGAGCATAGAACGCCTCTTTTCCACCTTGTGCTCTTATACGGATCAGATTTCCATACCCATAAATATCCCATCCGGCAAACGTTACATTACCATATTTTGCATTGAATACCGGCGTGTTTTTTGGCATGAGGATGTCCACTGCAAGCGAGGCATAAGTTCCTTCGTCATCGTGCATCGAAGAACCACAATTTGCAGTGAACTGGTTGCCTCCATTGCTGCTCTTTTTGACCGGCGCTTGCCAAGTCGTGTTAAGACTCATGGTTCCTGGGCCAAATTCAGGCTGTTCATCAAGTCTCCACTCCAGTATATCCGCCTGTTGCAGCCCAGCCTCTATTTCCGCAACTTGCTCCAAGTCCATCGGTGTGAAGTTGCTCCCATATGCCTCGTTAAGATTGGCCGGTGCGTTCCGCCCAAACCGGAACGAACGTACCATCCGATCATAGACTGTCGCCAAAGGATCGGCACTGGGGATGTTTGTCCAGACGCTCCAGACAATGTTCTTGTGGGCGATGTTGGTGAATTGATAGGTGGTTAATGACGACACCCCTTCCTCGCGTACGGCCGGGGCGCGATTGAGCCGAAGCTCCCTGAAGGGGACTTTGATCTGACACCCACATTATAATGGAAAATGGGGGGTAAGATGACCAAATACTCAACTTTTCCAAATTAATCTGCTCGACAAGCGGGGTCAGCTAGATGGCTGTTGGCTCCGGCGTGAGCGTGAATTCCGGCGACGCGACGGCCACTTCCATCGACGGCAACAAGATTGCATTCGTCTGAATCTACATGATTTGCGCGTTCTGTAGTTCCCCTTCTTCAATCTGTGTAATCTGTGGATTCTTTTAAATCGGTGGATTCCCCCACTACCTACCGCTATACTTCATGCTCAATGAGGTTTTTAATCACGTTTTACCATCAAGCGACGGCCTTGCTACTCATGGGAGCGCTGCTGGCCCTGGCCGCCTGCGCCGACGGCGGCGAGCCGGCGGCCGTCGCCACCCGCACCCCCACCCCGCGCCCCACGGCCGACCTGCCCGTCGACGCCGCCGGCGACCTGCTGGTCATCGCCACCGACGCCCCCCTGCCGCCCTTCGCCGACTTCGACCCCTTCGGCAACGTCGTCGGCTTCAATAATGCCGTCGTCGAGCGCATCGCCTCCCGCGCCGGGCTGGATTACGAATTCGTCGTCACCCCCAGCGACGGCGTACTCGACAACATCGCCGCCGGCTCGGCCCGCGACTTCGACGCCGTCATGTCGGCGCTGCTCATCCCCGACACACCGCCCGCAGGCATCGCCTTCACCCACCCCTACCTCGAAGTCGGCCAGGTGCTCATGGTGCTGGTCGACGACAAGACGATCAATGGCGCGGCCGACATCCGGCCAGGCACGACCGTGGGGGTGCTGGCCGACAGCGCCGGGCTGGACGCGGCCGCCGCCCTGGGCATCGCCGACTCCGACCTGTTCGCCACCTATGACAAGCCCTCGCAACTGCTGCAAGCGCTCATCGACGAGGTGGTCGACGTGATCATTCTCGACAGCTACGTCGCCGATTACTTCGCGAGCAACTTCCCGGAGCAGGTGCGCGTCACCGGCGGCGACGGGCGCGCGGCCTGGCTCGACGAACGCGCCTACGGCATTGCCGTGGCCGCCGACAATACGCGCTTGCTCGACACGCTCAACGGGGCCATCGACAGCCTGCGCGACGACGGCGAGTTGGCCCAGATGACCATCGCCTGGCTCATCTCCGAACCCGACCCGGCGACGGCCGTCAACCCCGGCGAGTCGCGTGTCGGCACGCCCGCCACCGAACTCTACATTGGCGTCGTCGGCCAATTTTCGGACATGGACCCGGCCTCGTTGACGACGGACTTCATCGGCTGGGAGATTAAGACCAACACGATGAGTGGCCTCTACCGCTTCAACCCCGACAACGAGCTGGAACCGCTGCTGGCCGCCGCGCTGCCCACCATCTCCGAAGACAAGCTGGAGTACACCATTCCCCTGCGCACAGGTCTACGCTTCCCCGACGGCTCCGACTTCACAGCCGACGACGTCAAGTGGTCGCTCAACCGCGCCGCCGGTCTGGGCAATTTCCTGGTCAATTCCTATCTCAAGGACAGCAACGGCGACAACTTCGCCGATGAGGATGCCGTGCAGGTGATGGACCCGGCCACGGTGAAGATCATCCTGAAGGAGCCGACCGGCTACTTCCCGGCCATCCTGGCCGCGCCGCCCTTCTTCCCCATCAGCAGCGACTGCTACGCCGAGGCCGGCGACCCCGGCAGCACCTGCGGGGCCATCGGCCCCTACACTATCGCCAGTTGGGACCTGGACGACCGCATGCGCCTGCGGGCCAATCCCGATTGGCCCGGCGAGCCAAAACCGGCCTTCGAGAACATCACCGTTAAGTTCTACGGCGATGCCGGCTCGATGCGCCGCTCGTTGACCGAGTTTCGCTCCGTCGATCTGGCCTGGACGGGGCTGCCGTTTCCGGACATGGTCGATCTGACGGCGCTCGACGCCAACGGCGATGGCGAACCCGACTACCGCGGCTGGACGGGAACCCCTACGTTTAAGAGCTACATCATCTTTGAACAGGCGACCGAGCCATGGAACAGCGAGCGGGTGCGCCAGGCGGCCGCCCTGGCCGTCGACCGCGAGGCACTGGCGGCCGTCTTCGGTGGGGCGCGACTGCCCCTGTTCAGCCCCGTGCCCGATGCCATCCCCGGCCACACGAGCACCATGCCCGCCCGCGACCTGGACGCCGCCCGCGAGCTGCTGCGCGTTGAGGGCTACACGGAAGCTACCAAGCTGTCGATCACTCTGTGGTACGTCAACGACGGCCGCTATAGCGCCAACGAAGAGGCCTACGCCACGGCCATCAAGGCTCAGTTAGAGGAGACGGGCGTGTTCCAGGTGGAACTGGCCGGCGCGGGCTGGGACGAGATTCGCCTGCAAATCTCGCAGTGCGGCCTGCCCGCATATCTGCTGGGCTGGCCCTCGCCCGGACAACCGACCAGCTACCTGGACGTGTCCAGTTGGACCGACTTCTTCGTCATCAATACCGACCGCGTTTTCTGTTCCAATTACGAGAGCGAGCGAATGACGAATCTCGTTGCCGACGCGCGGGCCGAGGTGGAGGAAGGGGCGCGGCTGGAGCTATACGGCCGCATCCAGACGCTATGGGCCGCCGAGTTGCCCACGCTGCCGCTGACGCAGGAGCCGCGCCGCGCCGTCTCGCTGCCAACCATCGACGGCGTGCGCATCGACGCACTGGGATTAATGCACTACGAATGGCTGACGAAAGCTGGGGAATAACCAGTGGGTTAGTAGGTCAGTGGGTCAGTGAATCAGCATCCGTTCGCTGAACCCTGATCTACTGCTTCGCCTCTTGTTGCGCGCGGCGCTTGGCGCGGCGGCCGACGAGACGTTCGGTGCCGTTCATGACGCGCTTGATATTCGGCCGCAGGGCCCAGGTCACCACTAGCCCGGCGACAATGCTCCCCGCCAGATAGGCCAACGTCACATCAATGCCGGCGAAATAACGGTAAGCGAAGATGATGATCGTCACGGCGGCCATTGAAAGCGAGGCGACCGAGGCCATGCCCACGAAGTAGAGCATACCGCTCATGACCAGGAAAGCGATGGGCACTATCCACAACCAGATGGCCGACGACCAGCCGACGTTCGGCCCCGTCCCCGCGCCGCCGCCGAACTTGAGGAAGATCGACCAGTTGTGTCCGACGACCGACAGCACACCGGCCGTAGCCTGGGCCCAGGGCAACAGCGCCGGCCCCAGCGCGTCGCCAAACAGCCAGGTCGTGAGCCAGACCGCCGCCGCCCCTTTCAGCACGTCGCTAAACGAGGTGAGCACGCCGACGCCCAAACCGGCGGCGCGCAATGAGTTGGTGCCGCCGGTGCGGCCGCTGCCGATGGTACGCAAATCCTCCCCCTTGAACAGGCGGACGTAGAGGTAGCCGAAAGGGATAGACCCGCACAAATAGCCGACAAGCCCGGCCAAAATAAAATAAAGAATCTGCATCGTCAACAAGCTCCCTCAAGTGGGGTTAGTGGTTACACTATTAAAACACGCCCGCGGCCGAATGGTTGCACGCCCGGCGTCAGGAACCGCGCCCCACGGCAATTTCAGTCGCCAAGCCATCCTGAAGCATGAACGCGCGCACGGCCGGCTGCTCCGGGTCGGCCAATGAGATAATAATGTAGGCTGTGTCCGGATAGTAGGCCTGCCGGCGGTCGGTCGGCGACGGCCATGCGGGGCCGTGCGGATGGGAATGGTAGATCGCCAGCAACTCCTCGCCCGCGGCCTCCATATCGAGCATCGCCTGCACCTGTTGCCGTGGCTCCATCTCGTAGGCCACGGGGCTATGCAGGACGTTTTCGACCGGATAGAGTCGTATGGCGCGCCCCGCCCGCCCCCCCACCAGCCCGCAAGCCTCCTCCGGTGCGTGGGCAACCACGTGAGTGATCATTTCCTCGGTTAGCGCGTCGGACAGGACGATCTCATTCATGGGCAGCCATCCGGAATGGTAGCCAGAGATGATACTGAATGCAAACGGGCCGCACTCACGTGCGGCCCGTCGAACGAATCAGATGAGCGTACCTTCGGCCGTTACGGCGTCACAGTAAACGTGCCGACCATCCCGGCTGGGGCATGGCCCGGCACTGTGCAAACGATCTGGTAGGTGCCGGCCGCCGGGGCGGTGAACGAAAACGTATTCGACTCGCCGGCAGCGATCACACCCGAGTGTGCTTCGGGTAACAGGGCATCCTCGGCAGTCAGCGCGGACAGGTCGGTACCCTCAGCCACGAGCATCCAGTCATGCTCCAGCGCGCCTTCATTGTTGAAAGTCACCGTGACCGGGGCACCCGCCGCCACGGAGGCCGTCTCAGGATCGTAACGAAACTCATCCAGCCCGGCGAACGCGAGGCTCACTGGTTCCGGGGCGGTCGCCTCGCCCCCACCACCACCGCCACAGGCGGCCAACAGCAGTCCCATGACCAGCACAGCCAATAAAACGATCAATTTCTTAGACATGACATCTTCTCCTTGTGTTTGACCAGGGTTGCGCCTGGCAATAGCGTTATTTCGTTAAGCAACCCTATCATCTTAGGACAATTTCACAGCGATGTCATCGTCTAAATGTCCTTATTTATCAGACTATTAGCCGTAATTTAGCCGCCGCCGGCCACGCCCTGTATCCCGCCGTCGGTCAGGGCGCTAACATCAAGCAGCTTGTCGGCCTCCTGAGCCGTAACATAGCCCTTCTCGACAACCACTTCGCGCACGGTGCGATTGGTTGCCAGAGCTTCCTTGGCGACCTCGGCCCCCTTCAGATAGCCGATGACCGGATTCAGCGCCGTCACCAAGATGGCGTTTTTGGCCAGCCAGCCGGTGGCCTTTTCGGCATTGGCGGTGATGCCAACCAGACAGAAGTCGACAAACGCGTTGACGGAATTGATGATCACATCCATGCTCTGGAAGAGGTTGAAGGCGATGATGGGCATCATCACGTTCAGCTCCAGCTGCCCCGCCTGCCCGGCCAGCATCACCGTCAGATCGTTGCCCATCACCTGGAACATCGCCATATTGAGCATCTCGGCCATCACCGGATTCACCTTGCCGGGCATGATCGACGACCCCGGCTGCACCGGCGGCAGGCGAATCTCGTCCAGACCCGTCGTCGGGCCGGAGGCCAGCAGGCGGAAGTCGTTGGCGATGCGCGTCAGGTCCTGGGCCAGCGTGCGTAGCGCGCCGCTGAAATGGACGGGATCGGCCATGCTCTGCATCGACTCGAACAGATTATCGCTCTCGTACAGCTCCAGCCCGCTCAGCCGGCCGAGCACGTCGATCATGCGCTGGTGATACTCGGGGTGGGCGTTGAGGCCGGTGCCGGTGGCCGTGCCGCCGATGCCCAAGCGGCGCAGCCCTTCAGCCGCCTCACGAATCTTGTCCGCATCCCGCTCCACCGCCCGGGCGTAGGCCCCAAATTCCTGTCCCAGCCGCACAGGCACGGCGTCTTGCAGATGGGTGCGTCCGCTCTTGACGATGCCGTCGAACTCGCGCGACTTGGCGGCCAGTTCGTTCGCCAGCCGCTCCAGCGTCGCCAGCAGCTCATCCAGCCGCCATAGCGCCCCCAATCGAATGGCCGTCGGGATGGTATCGTTGGTCGATTGGGCCATGTTGACATGGTCGTTAGGATTAATCGGCTTGACCTTCTCGTCCAGGCCAAAGCCCAGGATTTCGTTGGCCCTATTCGCCATGACCTCGTTGATGTTCATGTTGTGGCTGGTGCCCGCCCCGGCCTGGATGGGATCGACGACGAACTGATCGGCAAATCGGCCGCCCAATATCTCGTCGCCGGCCTGGATAATGGCCGCGGCCATGTCCTCGCCCCTGATCGTCCGGCCGGCCGTCTCCTTGTCGCCAAACAGGCCCAGGCCGCGATTAACCTCGGCCGCGGCCCGCTTGATCAATACCATCGACCACACGAATGCGGGATAGGGTCGTAGGCCGGTGATGGGGAAATTATGGATGGCCCGCTGCGTCTGCGCCCCCCAATAGGCCCCCGCTGGAACGCGAACCTCGCCCAGTGAATCCTTCTCGCTGCGATACTCCTCTGCCATTGTGGTTTCCTCCGGAAATAAAAAACCGAATTAACCAACCAGAGTTCCAGGTCAGCTAATTCGGTTCAGGTGCTAATGAATGATGATGCGGGGCCGATGTGGCCAGGTCTTCATCAACGGGCAAAGCGCCCTTACATATTAAGTGCGTCGTAGCCGGGGCCTTCGGAGAAGAAGGCGTAGTTCGGCGGAATGTCCTCGGTCAGGTCAAGCGTCTCGCCGCCCGCCAATTGCTTGGCATTGAGCAGCTTCACATGATGGCCGTCCACTTCGCCTTCGAACGGCACGCCGTCCGGGAGCTCCTCTTTCGTGCCGGCAATCCATACACCGGGAGGCGCCACGAAGTCGAATGGCACTTCCTCTTCGGGGAAGATGGCTTCGTAGGGGCACTCCGGCACGCAGGCGCCGCAGTCGATGCAGGTATCGGGGTCGATGTAGAGCCAGGGCCACTGCTCTTCCGGGTGGCCCAGGACCATGCATTCGACCGGACATACTTCGACGCAGGCTGTGTCGCGAAGGCACAGTCGGGTAATGATATGGGTCATTTACTGTCTCCTTGAAAATCCTTACCGACCGGGCCGTTCGTTCGGCGCACCGGCGCGGTTTAAGTGTTATTTATTCGCGGCCGCGTATTTAGCCGCGACGGAATCCCAATTGACAACGTTCCACCAGGCGGACACGTAGTCCGGCCGGCGATTCTGGTAGTTGAGATAGTAGGCGTGTTCCCAGACGTCGAGGCCCAGGATAGGCGTGTTGCCTTCCATCAGCGGCGTGTCCTGGTTGGGCGCGGAGGCGACGGCCAGCGCGCCGTCCCTACCCACGTAGAGCCAGGCCCAGCCGGAGCCGAAGCGGGTGGCGGCCGCCTTGGAGAATTGATCCTTGAACGCCGCAAAACTGCCGAAAGCCTTTTCGATGGCCGCGGCCAGATCGCCCGTTGGCTCGCCGCCCCCGTCGGGGCCCATGACTTCCCAGAATAAACTGTGGTTGGCATAGCCGCCGCCGTTGTTGCGCACGGCCGTGCGGATCGATTCCGGTAGGGCGTCAAGATTGCCCAGCAGTTCTTCGATACTCTTGTCGGCCAGATCGGCGTGACCCTCAAGGGCCGCGTTGAGATTGTTGGTGTAGCCTGCGTGGTGTTTGTCGTGGTGAATGCTCATGGTGCGCGCGTCGATGTGCGGCTCCAGGGCATCTTCAGCATAGGGTAGTGGGGGTAATTTGAAAGCCATAACTCTCTCCTTAAGTCTGTCTTTATCATCCGCTATTGGGCTAAGAATCGAACGGCGGATGAGGGAGTCGATTGGATTCTAGCGTAGTATTTGCGCTTGTCAAACCGTGATTTAACCGTGGTTAAGCGACTATTCTTGCCTATAAATCGCCGGCAAAATGACTATTTGACGGCAAAAACAAATGTCCCGTCCTGCTGGTAAATCATATCCAGGCCCGGATTGCGCGCCAGCGCCGCCGGATCGAAAAACCCCCCGCGCCGGCCGACGAAAACGTGAGTCACACCTTGCCGCGCCAGCCAGTCAGCCGTCGTCGGGTCGCTCCAGTCGACCACAGCCATCGCCGCCTCGTTGAATGCGCGCACCTCGGCGAACAGTTCTACGTTGTAGATGTGGTCGACAGGCGGTGTCGTCGCTGCGCGCCCGGTCAAGGGCACGAGCCACGCGCCGCCGTCGCTGCCCGCCCATGTCGCACCCAGCCAACGCCAGGCGTTGACGGCCACGCGTGCGTCGTCGGGCAAGTTGTCGCCGGCCCAGCTCAGCGCGGCCGTATCCTGTGGCAGGGCAAGGATGGTCTGCGGATTGAGGATGTTGATCTGTTGCCGCCAGCCGAAGATCGCCAACAAGCCCAGGACCAGTCCGGCGGCGCCGGCCAGAGGCCAACCTGCCGGCGAACGCCCCACCCGACGACCGACAAACGCCCACGCCCGTCCGGCGACAATTGCCAGGAACAAGGCCTGCGGCAAAAACAGGGTGATATACATACTGTTGAGATTGACGACCAGCGACTCCGGCAGCCCCAACCGCTCGCCCCCCAAGAGGACGAACAACGCGCCAACCCACAACAGTAGCAGAAGGGGCAACGTCACCCAACGCCGGCGCAGGGCGACGCCCGCCAACACGACAAGGCCCGCCGCGCCCACAGCCGCCAGATAGAGCCGCTCCCAGCCCGTCGTTACGTAGCCCAGTGGAAAGTCATTGTAGCCGGGCAGCGACCGCTGAAACGTCGCCAGGGGTTCGGTGACGGCCAACAATGCCACCAGTCGCGGCGCGACAAGCAAAGCGGCCAGGCCGCCCGCCTTGATCATCGCTCCGATGCGCCGGCGGCCAGCCAGGTGGGCGCCGGCGGCCAAGGCGGCAAAAGGAATATAGAACAGGAAGACCCGAAAGTGGATCAGGAACACCCCGGCGGCCAACACCCCCACCAACGGCCAGAAGCGCCCCCAGCCACGGCCCAGACGCCACGTCAGCGCCAGCAGCACAGGCATGGCCACCATCGCCGCCAGTTGCGTCATCCGCCCCCACGTGGCGTAATAGCCGGGAAAGAAGAAGGGCAACGCCACCAGGAAAGCCGCCAATAAGCCTACCGCGCGCCGCCGCGTCACCATCCATCCGGCGGCGTAGACCGGCAACGGCAGCAAGCCACCCAACAGTTGCATCAGAAAGAGCAGAAGCCCCGGCAGCGGATTGTCAGTCATCAAAGACAACCCCGCAGCCAACGTGTGGAAGCCGTAATGATAGGGAAAATGATCGACCGGCAGGAAAGGGGCATAGTCGCTGATGACCTGTCCACTCTGCACCATGACGGCGGTGATCAGCGCGTGACGGCTGGAATCGACCCAGGGGGGGAAGGCCAAATCGCGCACGGCGATGAAGCGCGAGGCGACCGTGGCAACCAACAGGACGCCCAGTAGCAGATGAATGCCCAACACCGACGGCCGACCGTAGCCGGTCGGTTGCGCCGCGGCCGGGGACTCGCCCAACAGCCGGCCGCTTCGTCGCTGGGCCACGACAACCGCCCAGCCGACGGCCACCACGCCCCATAGAGCCGGTCCCGACCAGCGGCCCCCGGCCAACGACAGCCACTGCCACAGCACCGGCCATGTGGCCACGCCCAGCGCCAGCGCCGCGCCCCACCACGCCGCCCCGTCCCAGCCGCGCGGCCGAAAGAACGACAGCCATAGCGCGCCCGGCAAAAACAGCATCAGTAGCGCCGTCACCAACAACCGCCCTTGGCGCAGGGGAGCTGCGGCCGCCGTGGCGGCATCGCCGAGCGTCAGGGCGTAGCGGGTGGTGAAGCGCAAGTCGGCGGCCGGCAACGGCTCAGTGGTCGTCACATGCGCCTGGCCGCCGTCGTAGACGTCAAGCGAATAACCCCAGACCGAGATATGATTGTATTCATTCCCCGACAGGCGCAAGGTATAGACGTGACCGGCCGAATCGGCCTGGGGCGGGAAACGCAAGGTATACACCTGGTTGTGGTTCAAACTCTGGGTGGCGAGCGTTTCGGCGGCCACGAGCGTATCCCCGCGAGTCCACAACTCGACCGTGAAGCGGCCCTGGTCGCTCCCGGCGGCCGCCGTACCGCCATAGCGCACCAGCAGCAACTCGATCTCGCTCAGGCCGTTGCGGCGCGGGGTAATCGTTTGCTCAATCGCCAGACCGGGTTGGGGCGCGAGCAGGGCAGTGTCCAGTCGACCCTGCACCGTCTCCTCGGCCTGTATCGGGCCGCATAGCCCCTCCCATTCACACCGCCCCAACCCGGCCAGGGCGAAAAAAAAGAGGAGCAGCAGCACCGCCGAACCAAGAGCGACAGCGGGCAACGAGGGGGATGGGCGGCCCGGTGGCTGCCGGGCCGGTCCATCGGCCGCGACGGGTGCGGTCGGGTTTTTATCCATATGATCGGACTATACCTTGATAGCGACCCACACCAAATATTTCGTGTTTACCCAGTATAGATTCGTAATATTAGTTGTAAGGAAGGGAGCCTATTATAACTATTGACGGACTTCCCTCCTTGCAAGTGGCGTCGTGAAAAGATTTTGTCCCTCCTTCCTTCTCCCCTGAAGCACGACGCCACTTCATTTTTTTCTCCATAAAGCCCGGCTGCACCAGGGCAACAGCCCTACCCCATCGAATCGATAGCCCATTCACCCGACAATAAAAAAGCACGGGTCGATTCTCGTCGACTCGTGCTTAGCGGCCACAGCCATACTTGACGGACTTCCCTTCCAGCAAGCGGCTCTCCGCTCTTCTGATTGGTGGTGCCAGATGGATTTGAACCATCGACCTAGGGCTTATGAGTCCCCCGCTCTACCACTGAGCTATGGCACCAAAATCATGGAGAATTATAGCGTCATGCGCGTCGTCTGCCAAGTCGCCCCTGTACCGCCGGTTTCTTAACGGGCTCCCCAACCGCCGGATAAGAATCCGGCGCTATATCGTCCTCAGCCCGACAGGGCCGACAACGGAAACGGCACGAATGTCAGAAAGAACAAAGCCAGCGTGAACACGGCCAGCGCCCGCCGTCGTGGGTCGAGGTCAGAGACGTCTTCCAGCGGTCGGGCGTGGACGCGGCCGAACATCAGCAACAGAAATATCCACAATATCCACGTGGCCGTGAACGCACCCTGGAAATAGGAGTAGAGCACGATCAACCCCAGACCGGCAATCGCCGGCCAGAAGAAACGCTGCGCCCGCTTGCCGAACAGCGCGTAGGCCACGTGCCCGCCGTCCAGCTGGCCGACCGGGATCAGGTTCAGCCCTGTCACGAACAGACCAACCCACCCGGCCCAGGCCATCTGATTGAGCTGCACGTCGACGCCGCCTCCCGGCAACAAGCGGCCGAAGACGGCATACTTGGCAACGATATAGAGCAGCGAATTACCCTCGAAGATGCCGCCCGGCAGCACCGGCCCCACCGTCGACGTCGCCAGCCCGTAGAACAGAATGGGCAGCGCGAAAAACAACCCGGCCAGCGGCCCAGCCGCGCCCACGTCGAATAGTGCCCGCCGGGTGCTCACCGGCCCTTGCAGGCGGATGAACGCTCCCAGCGTGCCAAACAGCGACAGCGGCATGGGGATGAAATAGGGCAACGTCACCGGCACGTTGTGGTGGCGGGCGGCGAAGTAATGACCCAACTCATGCGCCCCCAGGATCAGCAGGATGCTGGCCGCAAACGGCCAGCCGCGCCAGATCTGCCACACCTGGTCGGGCGTGGTGGCCGCGTAGGAAGCCCCGACGAACAACGTCGAGAAGATGGTGACGATGAACAGAATGAGGTTGATGGTCCAGCGCGACCGGGGGTGATCGAATACCACCGGCAAGGCGATGAGGGCGACGCGTTGGTCCTCCTCGCTCACCGTCGGTGTGTAGCCATGGCGCTCGAATCGCCGCCGTAACTCATCGAAGCATTCAGCCGGGTCTTGCAGGAAACGGCCCCGAAAGCGCACATACCCCTTGTCGGGATAGTCCAGTGTCGTATCGGAGACCATAAACAGCTCGGCAATGTCACCGCGCAAGGCCTCGACGTGTTCGAACGTCTCGTAAGGGGCAGCCGTGGCCGGAAGTTCTGCCTGAGGAGGGGGTTCTTCCGTGGACTGGAAGTCTTCCATTGGAGCGTCGGCGGGGCTCATGAGCCGGTCTGGGAATCGTCAGGCGAATTGAACTCGGCCGGGTCGACCACCACTTCGTCGTCATCGCCCCAACTGACGATCCAGATGCATGCCCCGGCCACCAGCGTCGTGATCAGCAACAGCCAAAACCACTGCATCGGCAGCAGGCCCACGTCACGCGCCTCAAATAGGAGGATGGCATTCATGCCCACGGCCAGGGCGATCCAGGCGGCCAGATTAGGATGGCGAAGAACCCACTGTTTGATTGCTTCCATGAGACTCTAACTATAACGAGTTCCGCGCGGATTGCATAGGGGAAGAGGGAAATATGAATTAGGAATTAGGAATCAGGCCAAGGCGTCCCGCATTCGTCACCCGTCACTCGTCACTCGTCATTTGTAACTCCCCCCATGCCGTCTCGAACTGCGCCTGTGTTTGGGTCATCAGCCCATCGGTGGCGATGACCACATCGGCGCGGGCGATCTTGTCGGCTTGTAACGACTGCGCCTCGACGCGAGCCACGGCCGTCGCCTCATCCAGTCCGCGACACACGCGCAGCCGCTCCAGTTGCGTCTCACGCGCGCACGTCGTCACCCAAACCTGACGGCACACGGCCGCCAGCGGCCCCTCCAGCAGCTTGATGGCCTCGATCATCACCACCGGCGCGTCGGTTGCGGCCACCCGGCGGCCGATTTCCGCCCGCACCACCGGATGCAGCAAGGCCTCCAGCCGTCCCAATTGTTCGGCGTCGCCAAAGACGATAGCCCCCAACGCCGCCCGGTCGATGCGCCCATCGGCCCGCCGCACACCCGGCCCAAACGCATCAGCCACGGCTGTCTGAATGGCCGCGTCCCCGTCCAGCAGCTCGTGAACAACGCGGTCGGCGTCGATGGTCAACGCGCCGCGTTCGGCGGCCAGGCGCATGATCGCCGATTTGCCCGTGGCAATGTTACCCGTCAGGCCAATGATCACTCGCCCGCTCATGCGTCATCGTCTCCCATTCGCTGAATAATTGTTCAAGTTTTCGTTCGGTCGCCTCGTACTCGGCCGTCAATCGCTGCAACTCGCCAAAGTCCTGTGCAGCGGCGGCGGTTTGCAGCGCCTCAGCCAGCCGGGTGATCGCGTCCTCTGTGGCCGTGATGTCGGCCTCCAGTTTCTCCAGCGCCTCGGCACGCTTGCGCAGTTCGTTCTTGCTCAGGCGGTTGGGCGCGGCTGTCCCATCACCATTGGTGGATGGTGCTTCGACTTCGGCCACGACCGGCTTGGCCGCGCGCGCCGCCAGATAGTCGCGATACGGCCCATCGAACACTTCCAGCCGCAGCGGGCCGTCGTCTTGCTGAAGCGCCCATATTTGGCTCGCCAGCCGGTCGACCAGATAGCGGTCGTGGGTCACCAGCAGGATCGTGCCGTCGAACGACTCCAGCGCCGCTTGCAGCACTTCCTGGGAGGGAATATCAAGATGGTTGGTCGGCTCGTCGAGCAGCAGGAAGTTGGCCTCCTCCAGCACCAGAATCGCCAGCGCCAGCCGTGCCCGCTCGCCGCCGCTCAGGGTGCTGATGCGGCTGAAGACCTCGTCCCCGCGAAAAAGATAGCGGGCCAGATAGTTGCGCGCCTCGCTGATAAGCATCTCCTTGTGGCGCAGCAACTCATCCAGCACGGTGGCTTCCGGGTTGAGCGCCTCCTGCGCCTGGGCGAAGTAGCCCACCTTCAGGCTGGCTCCCAGTGACAGATTGCCCGCCAGCGGCTCGAGCAGACCCAAAATGACCTTCAGAAAGGTCGTCTTGCCCGTGCCGTTGGGGCCAATGAGCGCCGCCGTCTCCAGCCGGTGCAATTCCAGTTCCTCGACTGTGAAGAGCGGGCGTCCAGGATAGCCGACGGCCAGATCGGTTGCCCGCAAGACGATCTTGCCGCTGCGATAGGCGGCGTTGAGGCGCATATTAACCACCGGCGGTCGGGTGGGCGCGGGCAGCGCGGCCACAGCCGCCTGTAACTCGGACAGCGTGGCCGCCGGCCGGCGCAGGTCCAGCTCGTCGGAGATACGGCTCCAGCCCTTGCTGCTGAGATCGCCTATGGCCGCCAACCCACCGGCGCGCACCGCTTCCACCTCGCGGCTCAGGCGCGACAGCTTGCCCCAGGCCATCTGCGTGCGCTGCCCGGCAATGTTACGGCGAATAAAATCCATCTCTTTAGCGATCCGCTCCTGGAATGTCTCGTACTCGCGTTGCAGCCGTTCCCAGCGATCCTGCCGCTGCGTGAGATAGGCGCTGTAGTTGCCACGATAGGTCTCCATGCCGGCCGTACTCATCTCCCAGATGGTGTTCGCCACGCGGTCGAGAAAATAGCGGTCGTGGCTGACGACCAGCACGGCCCCCGCCCACGTCGTAAGTGTGTTCTCCAGCCACTCGATGGCCTGCACGTCCAGGTGGTTGGTCGGCTCGTCGAGGATCAGCAGGTCCGGCGTTTCCAGCAGCAGACGGCCGAGCAGCACGCGCGTCTTTTGGCCGCCGCTCAGTTGGGTCAACGGCTGCTGCCAGGAATCGGGCCGGAAGCCAAGGCCGGTCAGCACCATGCGCACGCGCGTCTCATACTCATACCCGCCGCCGATCTCGTATTCCACTTGCAACCGGCTGTACTCCTCCAGCAGCGCATCATGGAGTTCATCGGCGGCCATGTCGGCCTCCAATTGGCGCAGGCGCGCCTCCAGGGCCTTCAACGGTTCGAAGACGGCGATCATTTCATCGAACACTGTCTGGTTGGCGCTTTGCCCGATGAATGCATCGGATGACTCCTGCGACAGATAGCCGATTCGCGACCCCTTGGCCACGTGGACCTGCCCGCTCGACGGCGTGGCCTGCCCGGCCAGGATGAGCAGCAACGTCGTCTTGCCGACTCCATTGGGGCCGACCAGACCGACTTTGCCGTCATACGGAATGCTGACGGTAACGCCGCCAAAGACGTCATATTCGCCGAACGACTGCCCGACGTTGGATGCCGACAGAATTGCCATAAGGAGAGATTATAACGCCGTTTGGCGCGTCGGGGGAATTGAAGAGGATCGCAATAGAGCGGTCAATCCGGCTGGAGCGCAAGCTGTTAGCTTGCGCCACACACCCTTTCGCTTTTTCAGACGGCCCGACGAGAATCCGCCGCTACAATCGGACAGCGATCAGGGTTGCCCGGCCACGAGCTGCCGCTCCAGCTCGTCGGCTCTGTCCAGCGCGCCACTCCACTTGGAAAGGCGGTAATACTCGATGGCCGCCGGCAGGTCGCCGCCGGCCTCAGCCAATGAGCCGGCACGCAGACAGCCGTTGGCCCCCGGATCGCCGTTGCGGCAGGCGAGCAGATAAGCGTCGAGCGCCGCCGCCGGGTCGTTCGGTTCCAGCAACTCGGCCAAAGCCAGCCAGCGGTGGGCGTCGGTGGGCGCCAGCTCCAGCCCTGCCTGATAAAGACTGATCGCCTGTTGAGGGTCGCCGGCGGCCACGGCCGAAGCCAGCCAGAAATACCCGGCGGCGTTTTCGGGTTCGGTTTCAATGGCCTGCCGGGCCAGGGTGACGTCATCGGCGGCCAGCACGGCCATGTAGCCGGTGTAAGTCGTTGAGCAATTGAGCAACCCGCTCCAGACCGCGTTGCGCCCCACCACGTCGCCGGCCATATGGCGAACGAGGCCATCGAACCAGCGTGCGCGGCAGTTACCGGCCGACAACTCACTAAGGGTGGCGGTGGTTGCCGCTATGTCGGCCGCCGGATCGAGAATGGCGTGCGTCGCCAACTGCCCGGCCCGATTCACCGGCCAAGCCATCGCCGACACGAGCAACACCAAAGAGACGGAACCGGCCAGGGCGACCCGTGCCCGACCGGACCAGGCCATCTGCAACCGGCCGCGCGACACGCCTATCACCAGCCCGAAGGCGATCCACAACGGCACGCCGGCCCACGTGCCCAAAGCCACAGCATCGGTCAGACTATACAGCGCATGAGCGATCAGCGCCCCCAGCAAACCGGCCGCCCACATTCGCGACAACGTTTGCGGCGGCCGGACCCGCACCAGGCGAACGGCCGACACGACCACCAGCACGGCAATCACGAGAAAAATCAAGACTCCCGCCAGGCCGAAGTCAAGCGCCGTCTGGAGGTATAAATTGTGCGCGTCTTCCAGTAGCGGCCCGGCCGCCGGCGTGATCAGCGGATAAACGTCGCGCGCCACTGAACCGAAGACGCCCAACCCCATCCCCCACAGGGGGTGATCGCGGATCGCGTCCAGCGCTTGATTCCAGATACCCCACCGCGGTCCGATCACGCTGTTCCACGAGTTAGCCCCGGCATAGACGAACCAGTCGCCAATCGGCGTTAGCCGCACCAGTGCGATGGCCAAGGCAATGATCACCACCCCGACGATCAACCACTTGCGGTTGAAGCGATCGGCCGACAACCACGCCAGCAGCGTGCCAATGGCCGTGGCCGTCAGCCCGGTACGCGATTGGGTCAACACCAGCGCCAGTCCCATCACCGCCGCCAACGGCAGCAGCAGCAAAAACTGCCGTCGTCGTCCGGTCACCAGGCAGCCATAGACCAAGGCACCTACAAAGGGGATAAACAACGTCAAGGCCCCGGCGATCTCGTTGGTCGGCAGCCCGTGCTCCCAGCCCAGGTAATTGACCAGGACGCCCGTCTGCGGCAGAAAGAATAACTTGTCGACGCTGCGCATGCCCAGAATACCGGCCACTGCGATGCCGCCGCCCAGCAGCAGATAGAATAACGTCGGGCCATTGAGCCGCGTTCGCAGGTCTCCCTTGCGAGCCGGGTGGGGCCAATTGACCACCACGAAAAACAGACTGATCGACCAGGCCAGGGTCAGGAGGCGCGCCCACGTTAATCCCCACGGCTCCGGGCTGAGCAAAAACGCCAATGGCATGAAGACAAGCGCCAGAACGGCCACCGGCAAGTTGACGACGGTTGGTCGGGAGAGCGGCCGGCCAAATACCAGCCGCATGATATAGGGAAACAGCAACAGCAACAGAGCGATGCCCGACATCGCCCGGCTGAAAAGCGACGGGGCCAGCAGGAAGGGGGCCGTGAGCGTCAGGATGGCCAGGTCGAGGTTTCGAAAAGATAGATTCGAGCTTTGCACTTCTTGTTGACCGATGAATGGATTGTCCATGAACTTCCCTGATGAAGTGCTCTGTCGCGGCGCGTCGTCCCTCGAACGCGCCGCGGGCATGATTGACGGCTTTTATGGATCAAGGCGTCGGCGGCGGCGGAAACGTCTGCGTCGGCTGCGGGGTCGCCGTCGACGTGGGTGTCCCTTCCACCACTGACGGCGGTGTCGCGGTCTGGGGCAGCGCCGGCAGCGTCGACGTGCCAACCGGGCTGGGTGCTGTCGCCGTCGGGGGCGCGGCCGACGTCGGCACGCTGGTGGGCCGGGCCGGTGGCCTGGTGGCCGGTGCGTCGGTCGGCTCCAGGGTGGGCGGCAGCGGCGTCAGAATGATGACCGACGGAAAGGTCGGCGTCGGGAACAAAATGGGCGGACGCGTCGGCAAACCCGGCGGGCGCGTCGCCGTGACCGTCGGCGTGGCCGATGGGCTGGGCTGGATAGCGATTACCCCGACCGGCGGCAACAAGATCTGAACACCGGCTTCCAGATCGGGCCCTGTCAGGCAATTAACGGCGACCAGTTCTTCGGGCAGGATGCCGCGAGCCAGAGCCAGAGCCTCGATCGTGTCGCCTTCCTCGATGACGTAGCTCGTCCACCACGACGGCGCGACGCAGCCGGCGGGGACCGTCGCATCGGCAAACAAGGCCGTGGCTGTGGCGGCGATGTTCTCCAGGTCTGAGGTCGTCGGTGCGGCCGTCGGGGCAAGAGTGGGGGTGCTGGCCCTTCCGCTCACGCCAGTGGGAATGGGGGGCAGCGGCAGCGCGCCATCGTTGCCGGCGACATCTCCGGGCAGCGTTTCGGCTTCATTCGTCGCCAGCAATGTGGGCAGGGTGACGATAGCTCCTTCAACGGTGCCGTCCGCGTTGCGCGTGCTGGGGCGGACATTAGTCCATAGCCACCAACCCAGCGGGATCAGCACCAGGAGAAGTAAAACGAGAAGCCACAGTCGCCGATTAGCCGGCGGCGAACGCCGGCGCATGGACGCAGCAACCATCTCGGCCTGGAAATCCGGGTGAGTGTCGTCATCCCATTGCAACCCCAGCGAGGGCTTGGTTGCCGGCGCAAGAGAGGCGGCCGCGGCGGTTGCCGGCGCGGCGGGCGCAGACGGGGCGGCCTCGTCTGCCCAGGAAAGCGCCGAGTCCGCGCCGCCCGCGTGAATGGTCGTCAGAGGAACCAGACCAATCCCATTCTCCCTCTTGGCTCGCTCTTTATAGACGGGGCAAGCTTCATATCGGCTGGAGAAACAGTAGTTTTCCTGGTGAAGCGTGCTGATCGGCACCGCCAGGCGCGTGCTCAGACACCGGTTATCCTCGGATGGAAATTCGGGCGGCGCGGCCGGATCCGTTGCCGAGCCAAGGTAGGGGCAATGGTCGAGGAGCTCCGCTCTGTCGTCCGCCTGGGGGCGGGTGGGTGAGGGCCGGTAGGGCGTACTACTTTGCATACTGTTTAGCTATCCGTTACGAGCCGTGTATTGATTCCATTACAGGTCGCCAGCCGCCCCACCTGTCACCTGATATGGCGTGGGCGGCCAATAGTCTCTATCGACCCTATCATATCAGCAGGCCCTGCCTCTATGCAGGGGAAAAGCGGTGAAGGGGACGTAAATGAAGCGTGAACTCCACCACCGTCCCCTTGTTTCATCAAGAAGCGGCTTTCTCGCTCATCGTGCCGTTTACGTTTTTGCCGTTGCCGCTGAACATCGAGGCCAGACCTTTGCGCCGGCCCGTGCCGCTCTCTTCCGCCGTGGACGATTCGACCGTGTAAATGGGATCGCTTTCGTAGCGATAGTAGCCATAGTAGCTGCTGGTCTTGCGCGAGACGCGGTTGAGAACCACGCCGACGACGTGGGCGCCGGCGCGATTGAGTTGCGCCAGCATCGTCTTGGCCGCCTCGGCATGCGTCTTGCCCGGCTGCAGGACGAGCAGGACGCCATCGACCTTGGCCGCCAGCACGGTCGAGTCGGTGACTACAAACGGCGGGCTGTCGATGATGACCACCGAGGCCGACTCCACCAGACGAGCCAGAATTTGCGTCATGCGCGCCGAGCCAAGCAATTCGGCCGGGTTCGGCGGCAGGCTGCCGCTGGTGATAACCGCCAGATCCTTCACCTTGGAGTAGCGAGCCACGTCGCGGATATCCATTTGGCCGCGAAAAACGTCGCTCAGGCCAACCTGATTAGACATACCCAGCGCCCGGTGGACACGCGGCCGGCGCAGGTCGCCTTCCAGCAGGATGACCCGCTTGTTGGCCTGGGCCATGACTGCTGCCAGATTGGTGGCGACGGTCGTCTTGCCCTCACCCGCGCCGGGGCTGGTAACAAGGATCGTCTTCAGAGACTTGTCGACGCTGGCAAACTCCAAATTGGTGCGCAAGGTGCGAAATGTTTCGGCCATCGGCGAGCGGGGGTTGGCCGAGACGTAGGGTGTGCCCTCATGCTTGTCCATACCCGACTCGCTGACCACATAGCCGACAACCGGCAGGCCCAATACGTTCGCAATGTCTTGCGGCGTCTTCAACGTGTCATCCATATATTCCAGGGTGAACGCGATTGTCCCGGTCAACAGCAAGCCGATAACGGCTCCCAGGATGACGTTGCGCAGCGGCCCGGCCTGAATCGGCACGGTCGGCGGCATAGCCTTCTCGACTTGCACCACGTTGGGCGTATTTTGCAGGCGTGCCAGACGAACCGCCTCGTAATTGCTCAACAGCGTCGAGTAGAGTTGGCGATACAAATCCAGGTTGGCCTGATCCAGATTCTGCAACTTGGTGGGGTCCTCCGTTGACGTAGTCGCAGAGTTCGGCAGCACCAGCCGGAAATAGGACTCCTGGGCCAGATCGAGCTGGAATTGCTTTTGGGCCAGTTGGGTCCGTTTTTCATTCAACTGGTTGCGTTGGTCCACCGTGAGCGGCGGCGGCAACGTGTTGGGCAGCGCCTTGGGAGTCAGGTCGTCGATATCCTGTTCGAGGCGCGCGATGTCGCCCTGCAGGCTGAAGATCTGTTGCTCCAGCTCAGTTTGCTTTTCCTGGGAGACCTGCTGATTTGCTTCCAGGCTCTGCTCGGAACGCTGCTCAAAGTTGCTTTCCAACTGGCTCAACTCGTTCTCGATCTCGCTGACCTGCAATTCAAGGCTCTGTTCAGACGAAGAAAAGCGCGACTTTTGCAGCGCTTCGTTGTAATCGATGAGCACCTCGACGAGGACGTTGGACGTCAGGGCCGCGCGCTGGGGATCGGTGTCACGCACCGTCACCTCCAGCAAACCCGTGTCGCGCACGCGCGTAGCCTTGATCTGCGACTCCCTGACCGTGACACCGACCTGTTGGCTAACCGAATCCAGAATGGGCTGCGTGGTGAGCAGCTGCATGTAGGTTTCGGCCAATTCCTTGTCGTTCAGATCAGTGACTTTGGACACGTTGTCGCCGAGCGGCTCCATGACCAGAATCTTGGTGCTGGCCAGATATTCCGGCGTCTGGTAGATGCTGATCGCGTAACCGATACCGCCGCCGACCAGCACGCCGATGACCAAAAGCCAGGACCACCGCCGCAGCATTTGTCCGATTAACTTGAGTTCCATGATGAATTACCCTTACTCTACTCTTTACCCCGCCGAATCTTTACGACGGTCAACAATTACCTGTACGATACATTCCCAAAACGACAGGCTGCCCCTCAAGTTATCACCAGTTAAGCAGGTGTAACTGTCGTTTCAACTGACGGCCGCACGATCGCGGCATCCAGCGCTTCGGCCACGGCGGCCACGACGCTCTCCACGTCGCCCGGCGTCATACCCGGATGCAGCGGCAACGTTACCTCGCGCTCGCCCACCGTTTCCGTCAACGGCAGGGACGTATGCCGCCCCTGTTCCCGGTAGTAACTGAACGTATGCACCGGCGGATAGTGAATACTCGTCTGTATGCCCTGCGCCTTCATCTCGTCCATAAAGCGCGTCCGTGACGCACCCACAGGCAGCAATGCCGGACGCAAATGGCAGGCCGAGATACCGCGCGTTTCGCTGTAGGGCAGGCCCAGCTCCGGCGTGGCGGCCGGCAACAGTTGCCGATAGAGTGCGTCCAGAGCACGGCGGCGCTCGTTGGCCGCCGGCAACTTCGCCAGTTGAACGCGGCCGACGGCGGCCCGCATCTCGTCGAGGCGATAGTTGTAGCCCGGCGCGACCACGTCGTAGCTCCAGGCATGACCCTTGTGTCGATCCCACGTCAGGCTGGTCATCCCGTGAGAGCGCAACAAACGTAGCCGGCCGGCCACGTCGTCGTCATCGGTCGTTATCATCCCGCCTTCGCCGGTAGTCATGTTCTTGTTGGCGAAAAAGCTGAAGCAGCCGATGCGGCCCCAGGTTCCCAGCGCACGGCCGCCCAGCGTCGCCCCCGGCGCGTGAGCCACGTCCTCCACCACGTCCAACCCATACCGCTCGGCCAGCGCCCGAATAGCCGGCATGTCGGCGGCGTAACCCGCGTAGTGAACGACCACAATGGCCCGCGTGCGTGGCGTGATGCGCCGCGCGGCATCCTCGGCCGACAAGCTGAAATCGTCGAGACCGGTGATGTCGGCGAATATCGGCGTCGCCCCCGTGTAGCGGACGGCATTGGCCGTCGCCACAAACGTCAGCGAAGGCACAATTACCTCGTCGCCCGGCCCCCAGCCCAACGCCATCCCGGCCAGGTGCAGCGCCGCGGTGCAGTTGGTCACGGCCAGGGCGTGGCCCGCGCCGGTCAACGCGGCGAAGTCGGCCTCGAAGGCGGCCGTCGTCTCGCCCATCGATAGCCAGCGCCGGCGCAGCACGTCGAGGACGGCCGCCTCTTCTTCCGGCCCCAGGTCAATATCAGCTAGGGGTATGCGCCACACGGGTTTCACCTGTTCCATCTTTCTAAGCCTGCTTCGCGGCGGCATAATGGCTCGCACCGTTTGTGGAATAAATGAGCGGCGCTTCGGGCGGCAAAAATTCCGCCTTCATCCGATCGAAATCCTCGATTGCCCGCTCGTAGTCGTCGGCCCGACCCAGGTCTTGCCAATAGCCGTCAAACGGAAAGCCGGTGACGATCTCGTCCGCGGCGATCAGCCGCTTGACCAAATCGGGGAAATCAAGATACGCGTTGGCCGGGATATAATCCAGGACACGCGGCTCGAAGACGTAGATACCCATGCTGACCATGAAATCATAGGTCGGTTTCTCGATGTAGCCGGTTACGTGGCCGTCGCTGTTCTGCTCGATGACGCCCAGGTCGATGTGAACCTTGCGGCGGTGCATGGCGATGGTGGCCGCCGCGCCGCTCAGATGATGGTGGGCCAGCAAATTGGCCAACGGCAGCGTTGTCAGCACATCGCCGTTGGCGACCAGGAACGTCCGGTCCAGCCCATCCACCAGCGACAGGGGGCCGGCCGTGCCCAGCGGCGCGTCTTCGTAACTATAAGTGATAGACAGACCCAGTTTTTCGCCGTCCTGAAAGAAGAGACGCAACATTTCGGCCAGATGCCCCACCGTCAGCACCGCCTCATCGACCCCGGCGCGCTTCATCTGGCGCAACAGAATCTCCAGAATGGGCATATCGCCGATAGGCATCAACGGTTTGGGCAAAATAGTCGTGTAGGGCTTGAGTCGCGTGCCCTTGCCGCCGGCTAAAATGACTGCTTTCATGGTCAATCTCCTGTCCGGATTCGCGCCGCGCTAAATCTCATAGCGCCCGACGCGGTAGAAATCGAGATGATCGCCGATCCAGGCGATGGTCTCGCGCAGACCCTCTTCCAAAGAATAGGTCGGCTCCCACCCCAAAGCGCGGCGGGCCAAGCCGTTGTCGGACAGCAAGCGCCCGACCTCGGATTTTTCAGGCCGCAATCGCTCCGAATCGGTAGCTATCGCCACCGGCCGCCCCACCAGACGAATGATCAAATCGGCCAACTCGCCGACGCTGATGTCCATACCCGTGCCCAGATTCAATTCCCGCCCCAGCACGTCGGGTGCGGCGGCGGCCCGCATAAAGCCGCTGACCGTGTCGCGCACATAAGTAAAATCGCGCCGCGCATCGAGATTGCCCAGCTGGATACAATCGCTGGTCAACGCCTGGGTGATAATCGTCGGGATGACCGCCCGGGCCGACTGGCGCGGGCCATAGGTGTTAAACGGCCGGAGGGTGACGGCCGGCAGGTTGTAGGCTCGGTAGAAGCTCTCCACCAGCTTGTCGGCCCCGATCTTGCTGGCCGAGTAGGGCGATTGCCCTTGCAGCGGGTGACGCTCGTCCATCGGCGTGAATTGGGCCGTGCCGTAGACCTCGCTTGTGGAGGTATGTACCAGCCGCTCTACGTTATGGGCGCGGCAGGCCATCAGCACGTTGAGCGTGCCCATGAAGTTGGTCTCGGCCGTCTCCATCGGGTGCTTGTAGGAGTAGGGGATGGAGATGATCGCCCCGAGATGATAGACGACGTCGACGCCCGACACCGCGGCGTCGATCGCGCCCGTATCGCGCAAATCCCCGGCAACGATCTCCACCTCATCGCGGATCTCGCGCGGCAGTTGCCCCAGCAATCCCGCATCGCCGCGCGACGTATAGCGTATGAAAGCGCGCACGCCGACGCCGTCGCGCACCAGCGATTCAGTCAATTGACTGCCGATGAAGCCACCCGCGCCCGTCACCAGAGCGCGCTTGCCGGTCCATTCACTCATCTCGGTTGATTTACTCCTAAAATTTTTTGTCCGATCACTTTGGCGCGGGCAGCTGCCCGTCACCCGGAACCGGTTGCCCGGCCCCGTTCCAGGCACGTTCAGGAACGATGGGCCTGATTCTGCATGACGACCTGCTGCTGCATAGCCCGGATTTGCGCGTGGGCCGCGTCCCAGGCTTCCGCTTGCATAAGGCTCTCGACTTCCACTAACCAGTTCTCGAGGCGCGGCGCGCCCCCGGTGTTTGTCGTTCCTACTGAGCCCAACGCCGGCATGGTCGATTCCGCGACCAGTTGGCTTCGGAACGTCTCCAGCACGTCGGGCAGGACAACCGTCTGCACCCCGGTCACGCGACACAATTGCAAGATGCGCTCCCGCTGCGGTTGTCTGATTTTCTCGATCGCGTAGATGATCAATCCCACGTCATGGAGGCTGACGAGTTCGGGAATCTCTTCCGTGCGACCCAGAACCTGAATACCGCTGATGCGCGTGCCTTGCTTGCGCGGCGCGTCGTCTACCATGCCGACAATCGTATAGGCCTGCCCCAGCTCTGCCTTGCGCAGCAGGTAGCTGGCGAGACTGCCGACTTCACCGGCGCCCACGATCAGCACGCGCTCGCCCAGCGCGGCCGCTCCACCGCGCAAGGTAATCCAGTGCTCCGACAGGCCGGTGATGATGCGCATTCGATAGCGCAGCAGGGCGAACCCGACGAAGGCCAGCACGCCGCTGACCATAATCAGGCCCGACGGCAACAGGCGATAGCCGATGTAGGGCACGGCGATAGCCCGCGGTTGCCAGATCAGATTGACCATCAGCAGGATCAGGGTCGTCAATCCCGATGAGATGGCTAAGGCAAACGCATCGTTGAAGTCGGCCCGCGACCAGACAACGCGGCCGATGCCCAGTAATGCATTCACCATACTGAAGATGAAGGCGACGGTCAGAGCCACCCCCATGGCGATGCCCCAGCCCAACTCCAGCGGGCCGTTGCTGCGCCACAGTAACCCCGTGGCGGCCACGGCCACAAAAGCCATCAGGCTATCGAGCACAAACCACGAGAAATAGCGGCTGATAAACCGCGCCAACGGCCCCCAAAAGAGCAAGTGTTCCGGCACACGGCGCGTCTTGAGTTGCGGTAACAAGGCCAGCAGCGTCCAGAACATCACGTCGAGGTCGGTCAGGAAAGAGCGGTGATTGACGTACAGGACGTCGAGGCGCAGCTTGCTGGGCAGGATGCTCTTCAGGTATTGATCGACCACATTGCCGGTCTGCAACATGTTCTCCTCGTCGCGATAGAGGACGGAAGCCGGACTGGTGATGCCTGGCCGGACGGCGAGTAAGGTGTCGCGAACCTCGGCCGGCCAATGAGTCACAAAGTCGTTGTCTTCCGGCCGCGGCCCGACGAGGCTCATATCACCCTTCAGCACGTTCCACAACTGGGGCAGTTCGTTAATCTTCGTGTCGCGCAGCCATTGCCCCAGGGGCGTGATGCGCGGGTCGCCCATGCCCGTGACTTTGGGGCCGTCATAGCTGGCGGTGTCCTCGTACATGGTCCGGAACTTGAGAATGCGGAACGGGCGGCCGCGTTGCCCCACGCGCGCGCCCCAATAGAAAACCGGGCCGGGCGAATCCCGCTTGATCAGCAAAGCCAGAAACAGGAAAATCGGGCCCAGGATGATCATGCCCAGCGTCGAAATGAGAATATCGAGCGACCGGCGAGCGACGCCATCCACCGTTCTCCAGATATCGGATAATCCGTCCTGGAGTTTGATGTCGGCTTTAGGCTGCTGGGGCGCGACGCTTTCGTTCATGACTTACTCAGGGATTCGTACGGTTGCCAAATAATGTGTGTTCAAAAATCTCAATCTTTCTAGAACCAAAGCCCCGGCCCAGGAAAAGGGCACGAGTTTGCGGGCCAATGGTGGGGCCAGGGTGATTCGGTCAAACGTAATCGTGCAGCCCGGAAAATAGTCCCGGACCTCCCGGGGCCTGATGCCTCTTGTTTGCTTGTTAAGCGGGTTGATCCAGAAGTCGTACCACAGAATCACGCCGCCGGGTCGTAACACTCGAATGATCTCGTTGGCGACAGTATAGCAGATGGCCCGATCCAAAATCGATGAAAACACCGTGAATTGTAGGACGAGGTCGAAAGAATGGTCGGGATAGGGCAAAGCCGTGCCCGAAGCGGCGGTGATCGGCAAATGGGGCAAACGCGCGTGGGCCGCGCCGGCGCGCTCGGCCAGCAGGTCTGTCCCGTGCAGGTGTTGGGGGTCGGCCCCATAGCCGAGCCACTCCAACAGGACGCCGCCGTTGCCGCAGCCGACCTCCAGGATATCCTTGTCGCCCAGAGGCCACAACCCCTCGCGCCTCAGGGCGCGCAACACGGCGCGCTGGCGGCCCTGGATAGCGAACAGATAGGCTTCATTGACCGGGGAATAGACGCCTCCCTCGGCCAACCGCTCGGCACGGGCGGCATAGACTGCGCGTACGCGCGTCGTCTCGTTTGCCGGATCCAAATCGCCCACTAGCCTTCACTCCAGAAACCTTGCGCCGAGTCGTAAGTGAGGCGAACCGAGCCGCCGGCGGCCACGTCGCGCCGCGCCGCGCCCCCGGCTAATCGAATGTTACCCCCGGACACCAGGGCAAACGGCACGGTGGCCGTCAGGGTCATCGCCCCGCTGAAGAGGGAATCGGACAAGCCGTCTTCCGTCCACCAGTGGATGGCTGAGACATCGGCCGTACCCAACACCTCGTAGGCATTGTAGTTACTCGATATTACCATTGTGGGCGCGGCCGGAAGGGAAGTCGGCGCCGGCTCGGCCACGGGTGCCAGCCGCCCAAAAACGGCGGCCGCCGGCTCGACGACCAGCAGCGGCTTGCCGGTCTGCAAATTGACGACCCGATTGTTTTCGCCGCTAAACTTGCCGGTCCAACTATTAGACGTGGTCATGTTGGCAAAGAAGAGCGTCCCGCCGCTGACGTTCTGGAAGATGGAATTATCTATTTGCAGGAGGGTATCGTCCGTCGGGCCAAAGTCGGAGCTGAGAAGGACGATGACGCCGCGATCACCGGTGGAGCGGCCGAAAAAGCGGCAATTGTCGATGAGCGTTTGCCCGCTATCAACCTCGATGGTGATGGATTGGGAAGCATTGTCCGGCCGATTATAGAAGACACAATCGCGCACGACGTAGCGATTCAACGCCCCCGATCCCAGTGTGAGCAGCGTGCCGGAGCCTTGATTGTAGAACTGGCAGTTTTCCAGTGTGACGTCGATGTTTTCCAGGCGCAAATCGACCTGAGGCAACACGTTCGATCTGGGGGCAAAAATGCAATTGCGAATCATCGCCCGCCAGGGCGCATTGGAGTAAGCGCCGATAAAGGTCGTCGTACGCGTCGCGTCTTTGCTCGTCGTGAAGTAGCAGCCGTCGATCACGATGTCGGAGCGTATCTGGATCGACGGCTGGCCCTCGAACATGCAGTTGCGAACCTCGACCTGGGTGGCGACGGTCGCTCGATCCTGGGTGATGAGTCCCTGGGCGTTGCGCGGCCCAAACCAGCAGCCGAGGAACCGTTGATACTCCGGATCGCCGGCCACTTCCGACCCCTGAAAGTGAAAGGCCCACGAACTGGCCCCGTCGAAGCGGGTATTTTCGACGTGGACGGAGTTGTGGGGGTGGCAGTAGACCAGGTGGCCGTTCTGGTTGTCGTGGAGAAAGCTATCATAGATGTGCAGCCGTTTGTGACCTCCGGGAACGGTCCAGAAAGCGATACAAAACGTCCACCACGGGTGCAGATCGCAATCGCGCACGGCCAGAAACAGTTCGCCGTCCGCGCTGTCCGTGCCGGACGAGGGCGAATAGAGGCAGTGGGTGAAGCCTTCGATATCGACCCCCTCCACCAGGCAGGCACTATCGGATGCCGACGACTCGAAGAAAACGCCGGCGAACTCAAACTGCTCCACGGACTGATGCAGATCTTCCTCCAGGCGCAGGTCGGCCATCTGGAAGTTGACGCCGCCAGCCACAAAGAAGGCTGCATAGTTCTGCCCGGCGGCCGTGGTTTGCACGGTAAAGCGCAGTGTCGTCGTGCCGCGCCCCTCGCCGACCACCGCCAGGTCGCCGTCCACCAGCAGACGGGTGTGGTTCGGATCAAGCACAATACGGTAAAATTGGGGTGGTTGCGGGATTAACAGCGGCAACTGTGCGGCGATGGCCGCGTCAATGGCTGCCTGGAAAGCGTCGCGGTCATTAGTCCGGCCGTCGCCCTTAGCCCCATAGGCTGTATCCATCACATTGACAGCCGTCGAGGTCTGGGTCAACGGCCCCAGCCGAAACGCGGCCGCCGGCTGGGTGCGGCGCAGCGCCAGGCCGCCCATCAACGCCGCTGTCCCCTGCAAGAAACGGCGGCGGGTGATACCCTGCCCCATGTCAGGTTTGATCGTTCGTCTCATGTTTTCACTCCCTGTCGCCTGGAAAAGCCCCCAGGCCGACCTCACAATTCCGCCCTGCCGGCTGCTTGCCGCCCGGCAAAATGCCTAAGTCCCGCCAGGAAACCCAGCCCATAACTCAGGTGGAGAATGGGATGGATCACCAAGAGCCGCAGCACGTACTGCCGGCCGTAAGCCCGCCCCTGCGATAGCGACGCGGCGAGGTTAGCGGTGGTATACAATACCAGAATAATCGCCAGCAAGGCGCGGAAAGGGCGAAAAAATATACCAAACAGTGATGAACCGGCCAATGCCGCCACAAAGGCGGGGGGTATAAACTGCCGCCAGCGCATCTGCCGCGGATGCTTTTGCATCACCCGCACCTTCCAGAAGCCGTACTGATAATATTGCCGCCAAAGAGAACGCAGACTGCTGCGGCTATAGTAGCGCGAACGAATATCGGGCGACAGAAGAATACGGCCGCCGCTTTTCAGCAGGCGGTAGTTGTACTCATCGTCCTGATTGCGCACCATCTCCTCGTCGAACGGGCCGAGTTGATGCAGTGTCTGTCGCCGGTACGCCGGAAAGGCCACCGTCTCCACCAGCAGCGGCCGATCCATGACCGTCCGAAAGGCCGACCCGCCGACGCCGAACCACGAACTCATCGCCAGGGCGATGGCCTGGGCCTCGTCCGTCTCGCCGACCGTCTCGATTGGCCCGCCGACGGCCTCGATGTCGTCGTTCAGCAAATGCTCGACGCAGCGGCGCACGTAGTCAGGGGCGATCTCGCAATGGCCGTCCACGCGCACGATGACCTCGCCCCGCGCCTGGGCGATGCCGATGTTGAGCCCCGGCGGCACGATGTGGCGCGGGTTGTCGATCAGGCGCAAGTTGGGGTATTCGGCCTGGGCGGCGGTGACGAATTCGCGCGTCCCGTCGGTGGACAGACCGTCGATGACCAGGATTTCCAGGCAGTCGGCCGGGTAATCCTGGGCCACAACCGCGCCCAGGCTGCGCGAGATATAGGCCGCCTCGTTGCGCACAGGCATAATGACCGACACCAGGGGTAGGTTATCCATTTTCCTAGTGTAGCAACTAGCGGGCATTACGGCGTATAAAACCCGTGAAGGCCTTGTGAGAACTCAGTAATCCGGGGATACCGTTCCGATCACCCGCTTCTGCCGCCAGGCGATCAGCGAATAGTAGACGCCGGGCAACGGCAACATCAGCAGCCCCATGACCGGAGTCATGTAGCGCAACAACGGGATGACGGTGAAGGTCATGGCCCAGAAGTAGAATACGATGAGCCAGTTGCCGCCGATCAGGCGCCGCGCCGCGCCCCCTTGCCGGACGCAGTAAAGCGTGCCCCACGTGGCCAATAGCAAATAGACGATTTGGATCAATAGCGTCGGCCGTTCCATCACGCGGCTGTCGATGCCGTACCAGCTTCGCGCCAGCTTGATGAGCATCAGTTTGATGAAGGCTGCCGGGGCCACGCGCGCTTCATCGGCCAATACGGTGAATACGCCGCCGGTCGTGGTCGCTTCCGCCCGCCGTTCATGAATCGCCCACATCAGGTCGGCCACGTCTTCGGGGATGGCAACCTCGCGGCGATAATCCTTGGGCACAGCCAGAAACGTCAGGCCGTCGTAGATAGTAGCCGGCCCACCGCTGCTCAGCGGAATGATCGCGCTCGTGCGGGCATAGACGGCCGCTTCCCAGGGCAACACGACCAGGATGCTGCCCAGCACGACCAGCGCGCCATAGAGAAGGCGCGTCCGCAGCGCCGTCGCGCGGGCGGCGAACAGCAGGACGAGCAGCGCCATAACGATGCTCAGCCCCAGCGCCGCCGGGCGAATGAGCATGGCCGCCCCGGATAACGCCCCGGCCGCCAGGTAGAATGCCCCGCTCGCGCCCCGCCGCCTCTCTCGCGCAACAAGGCCCACCAGAACACCAGCATCGCGGCGAAGAACACGGGGATAAACGGTACTTCGCTGTTGGGCTGCTTGGTCAGCCACAACGCAAAGGGGTAGGTCATCCAGGCCACCGCCGGGATGAGCGCCGCCCGCGGCGACCAGAGCAATCGTGCCAACCCATAGATCAACACCACGGCCAGTCCAACGCACAACAACCGAAAAGCCAGGACCATCGTTTCGTCGGCCACGTGGAGCGCGTCCCCCAGGCGAAAAACCCCGGCCAGCAGGACGGCAAAGCCCGGCGGGTAGCGAGTGGCGATATCGCCTTCCAGCGTAACCCCGCGCCCCGCGACGATGTTGCGCGCCACCGGCTCGTAGGCCAGCGCGTAGTCGGTGCTCTGATTCTCGCGGTACTCGGCCGGCAATACGGCCCAGAACATGCCCGACGCGAGCATCGCGACGATGAACAAGGTCATGACCAGCAAGCCTTCGCGCCGCCGGGTCATGAGTTGCCCCCGTCGGCCGCAACGGGCTCCGCAAGCGACCGAGACCCGACGCGCGAGATGACGGCACGGAATTTGCCGTTGGCCGTTCGCGGGACAGCGTTCACCGGTTCCAAAATGACGGTCATGTCCTCGCCGGTGCGATCGTGGATGCGCCGCACGAGCGATTCACCGTCCGCAACCGTATAGTCGCTGGTCGGCACGTAGAGCACCCGCAGCACGTCCCAATCCTCCTGGATGATCTGCGCCTCGCGGATGGGCAGGTCGGCCTTGAAGACGGGGTCCAGGCGGCCGATGTGACGGCCGTCGCGGGTGATCACCACGTCGTCGACGCGCCCCTCGATGGCCCGCAGCACGGGCAGCGACCGGCCGCAGGCGCACGGCACGTCGTCCATCGTCGCCCGGTCGCCCGTCTCGTAACGGATGAGCGGCATATCGGCATTCAGCAGGCCCGTGGCGATCAGGCGGCCGGCTGTGCCCGCCGCGACGGCCTCGTCGACCGTGTCGGCCAGAATCTCCACGTGGCCCGCCTCCGGCCAGATATGCAGCCGTCGCTGCTCGCAATCGCTGGCCGCGGCGGCGATCTCGGCCATGCCGTAGGTTTCGCGCACCGGACAGCCGAAGGCCTGGGCGATGGCCCGCCGCTGGTGGTCGAGCAACGGCTCGGCATTGCCAATGGCGACTTGCAATCGAGGAGCAGTCAGGTGGCCGTCGATGACCTCCTGCGCCAGCCGGTAGAGGCCGGACGGATAGCCGAGCAAGTAGCGCACCTCGTGACGACGCATGGCGTCCAGGTAGGCGGGAATGTTTTCGGCCGCCAGATGATAGGCCGACAGGTACAACTGGTTGAGGCCCCCGTTCCAGACCCAGAACGGCGGTTCCTCCTGCTCGACCGGGGCGACGAGCTGGCCGCCGAGGATAGCCCAGCGGTCGTGGCGGTCAACGCCGTACCAGCGCCGTGCCCGCGCCTCGAACAACCCGAACCACGCCCGCACCGTAGCCCGACTCAGCCAGATGTGTAACGGCTTGCCGGTCGTGCCGCTGGTGTGCTCGTAGAACATGGACTTCGGGTCGCAGTCGTCGGCCAGGAAGGCCTTGGGCTGCGCTCGTAGCGCTTCCTTGCCCAGGACGGGCCAGTTCTCCAGCAACTCGACCGACGCGCGGTCGCCCGCCGCCCGACGGCGGGCCCATTGTCCGCGATAATAGGGTACATCGGTCGCCGCCCGCCGCAGGACGTAGGCCAGGCGCTCCTCGCGCCACGCCCGCCACTGGTCGGCGCTCCAGTGATCGTGGGCCAGATATTCGGCCACCAGCGGCTCCGTTTCGGAGCCGTAGCGCCAGCGATTCAGATAGCGGCCGCGGGCGCCCGCAGCCAGCACTTTGGCCTGATAGGGCAACTTGTGATAGACCTTCAACCAGTCAGGCATAAAGCACCTCAGCGAACAGCGCCTCCCAGCGCGCCTGCACGGGTTCCCAGGCACAAGACTCGGCCAGATGCCGGCCGTTGGCCGACAGCACGCCGGCCAATTCCGGCTCATCCAGCAGCCGCCGCACGGCTCCGACCATCGCGCCCACGTCACCGTCCGGCCCCAGCAGCCCGGTCTCGCCGTCGCGCAACAGATGAGGCACGCCGCCGACGGCCGTCGCCACCACAGGCAGACCGAAAGCGCATGCTTCCAGGACACTGACCGGCATGTTGTCGACGTGATTAGTGTTCAGGTAAATGTCGTGGTTAGCGAATTCGCGCGCCTTGTCCTCCGGCCCCAGAAAGCCGGGGAAACGAACAAAGGCCGACAGATCTCGTTGTCGCGCCAGGGCCTGAACGGCGGAGTGCAGTCCCTTTTCCTGGCCGGCCATCGTCAAAATCGCCTCCGGATGGGTCCGTCGCAGTTCGGCCAGCACCTCGACGGCCATCTGGGGGTGATATATCTCGTGGAACGTGCGCATCCATAGCAGCCGGGGGCGCACCACCGGCCGGTGGCGATAGGGATAGTTCTCGATCTCCAGGATGTTGGGAATGGTGTGGATACGCGCGATCAGGTCGGGGTAGGCGGCGAACGCTTGGGCCAGATAGGTCGAGGGGGTAACGATAGCCTCGGCCCGCCGCAGCACCCGCCGCACCCAACGACCATGTTCGGCGGCGAATTCCGGCAGCGCGCCGCCGTGCAGCGCGAACACCTGCGGCAAGCCCAAAGCGCGGCAAAGAGCGCTAGCCGCGTCGGTGACGGCGAAGGCCGGGCCGCTGAACACCTGGTGAACGACCAGATCGATCTCGTCGCGCCACGCTACAAGGGAACCGAGAATGTCGAGCAGGCGCGGCAAGCGTTCAAGTCTATGCGAAGTAATCCGGACCTGGTAATCCGCGCTGGCCAACAAGCCGGCCAGCAGCTCCCCCTGCGAAGTTACCCACCCCGGATTAACGCCCAGCATGGGGCCAACAAAGCACAGGCGCGGCCGGCCTGCCGCCGCCGCGGAGCGAGGTGTTGCGACGCTAGTGATAGCCATTGCTCGAATAGGGCAAGACTGTGCCGGCTTCCGGCGCGACGACCGCGACGACCGATTGGGCTTGCTCCCGTTCGGCGGCCGACGACAACCACACGCCCCATGCCCCGGCAAACAGCCCCGCCACCGCAGCCTGATAGGCGCGATAGGTAAAGCGGGGGGCTGCGGCCACCCCCGCCCGCCCGGCAGCAGCCCAGGTGTCGGGATTAGCCACGAAGCTCGCGATAGCACCGGCCATCCCCTCGACATCATCCGTCGGCAGGGCCACCCCGGCTCCCGTCTCGCCCAGGATTTGCGGGATACTGGAGACGGCCGCGGCTACCGGGACGACCCCATAGGCCATTGCCTCGCTCAACACCTTCGGCCAGCCCTCGGAGCGGGACGGCAACAGGATGAAATGCGCCGCTGCGTAATATCGGGCGACTTCGGCCCGCGGGATCCAACCCAGAAATGACACCTCACTCAGCCCCTTGTCGCGCGCCCAGGCTTCGTAGCGCGGCCGGTCGGGGCCATCGCCGAGCAGACGCAGCCGGAACGGGATGCCGCGCGCCCGTAGCGCCTGGGCCACGCGCAGAACGCGGCCAACACCCTTGCCCTCGTTCAACTCGCCGACAAACAACAGCTCGGCCGGCAGACGGAACTGCCGGGCGGCGGCCAAAGCGCCGCCCTGGTCGATCTCCTCATCCGTCAGGCACGGGTTGTCGAACGTGTACACGTGCGCCGGTTGCTGGGGCCAGCGGCCGTTGACCGTCACGACGCCGCGATGGCGATTTTCGGCCAGCCACCGGCGTTGCAGCCGGTAAGACCACGGCTCGCGGCTGTCTGGCTGCCAGTTGCCGGCGAACTTTACCCAGCGATAGCGCGGTGCCGGCATGCGGCCCAGAAGCCACAGGGCCAGCAGGCTGATGTTGGCCGGGCAACGCACGTGGACGGCATCAGCTCGACTCATTTCCTCCCGCAGCACACGTGCGTAGGCTGGATAGGCGGTCAGAATGCCCAGCTTGTCACGCCAGGATTCACCACCGGCCGGAGCAAGCAGCCGGACGCGCAGGTTGGAAGCCTTGTAGGGCAGGGCGCTCGCCGGGGGGTGGCCGGGATAGCCCACGGCCACGTGGGTCACCTGATCGAATAGCGCGGCGAGATAATCCAGCTCGCGCACGGTCGGCCCCCAGCCGACGATACCTTCATCCGAATGGTAATGGGGGGTATGCGATATGATGAGCAAGCGCACAGATTTTTCTCCCGCTAGTTAACCAGCCGGTTCGCGGCGCGGCGACAAAGCGGCGCGCAACACCCGATCATATTGGTCGATCCGCTCCGACCACGTGGCCGCCGTCGCCCCTTCGCGTGCCCGGCGACCCATCTCTCGGCGACGGTCGCCATCGTCCAGCAGGGCCAGCACGGCCGCGGCTGTGGCTTCCGGATCATCGGGCGGCACGCTGAGGCCGGTTTCGCCCTCGCGAATGGTCTCCGTCAGGCCGCAATCGCGGCTCACAACCGCGGGCGTGCCGCATAGCGCCGCCTCCTGCACCACAATGCCGTATCCTTCCACGTCACCGTCGGCCGTTCGACGACTCACCAGGACGAAAACGTGGGCCAGATTGTAGGCCGTGGGTAGGTCTTCATCGGCCACCAAACCGGCGAAGCGCACGCGCCCAGCCACACCCAGCTCGCCGGCCAGCGCCTCATACGTCGTCTGCAAGGTGGGCAAGCCGGCCATCACGTAGGTCGCGGCCGGGTGCCGGGCCAGGATGAGCGGCAGGGCGCGAATCACCACATCCTGCGCCTTGCGCTCGCTCACGTGCCCCACGGTCAGAATGACCGGCCCGTCGCCCACGTCCCAGCGCTCACGTAAAGCAGACGTGTCCAGGCCGGGGCGGAAGCGGTCGCCGTCGGCAGCGTTGGGAATGACGACGAGACGGCGCGGACGCGAGGCAGCGCGAATCAGCCCGGCCGTATACTCACTGACGGCGATGACCGTCGCGGCGCTCTCTAGGGCACGCCGGGTTAGCCACCGGTTCACCAGCGACCGGCCCAGCAATTCGGTGCCGTGGCCGACGGCTACCCAGGGCAGGCGATAGACGGCGGCGAATGCGGCGGTCATCAGCAACGCCCGATAGCCGGTGGCGATGAGCAGCATCGGGCGATGGGTGCGAATCGCACCGTGGATAATGCGCAGTCGCCTTGCAAACCAGGCTACACCCGCCTCTCGATCCGGCAGCATAGCGACGGCGAAGGGCTGCCGCCCGTTGAACGCCTCGCGCTGGGCATCGGCAACGTAAGGTTGGGGGGCCAGGACGCCCAGCTCCCACCCCAGGCGCGTCAAGTGACTAGCCAGCTGGAAAGCGTGCTGGCCGATGCCGCCGGGGCCGGGCGGGAACTCGCTGCTCAGCAGCAACGCGCGCGGCGTGTCGTTCATGAGGCCTGTGCTCTCAATTACCATAGCGTTCCGTCATAGTTGGCCGGGGAATCGTCGGGGATCGAGGGCCGTGGGCGGCGAGATTTCGGGCACTTTGGGCTTGTCTCCCGCCTGTAACCGCCACGATACCAGGGCCAAAGCGATCATCAGAGGAACGACCGCCAGACGCATGGCGCTATGGACCATGATCGACATCGCCCACACGCCGAAAGCGGCCGTCATGCCCCGGCCGAGGCCGGGACGGTTAGCCACGTAGCGCTTCACCAGCATCCATACCAGGATCAACATCGCCAAGATGCCGAACAGACCATGCTCGGCCAAGAGTCGCGTGTACTCCGTATGGGCAGCCAACGGTATGCCGTTGATGGTCGCGTGGTACTCCAGGGAACGCCCTATTCCCACCCCCAATACCGGATTATCCATAAATACCTGCAAATCGGCCGTTGCGACCTCCAGGCGGCCGGTCGTGTCTAGGCTGCTGAAGCGATCGGATAAAGATCCGCCGGTAAATTGATCGAGAAACGGGTAGACGAAAGCGAAAAGAACAAGCCCGAACAACACGGTCAGGGCGAGGAAGCGGCGGCGCGCCCGCGGCGTCGTCGTCAGATGCAGCCCAAAAACGGCCGCGGCCAAAACAAAACTGTAGATACCGCCGCGCGAAAACGTGAGGACGCCCTGTGCCAGCATGAAGAAGGTCATAAGCAGGATGAAAGCGCGCGCGCCCCAGGCGCGAGGGATCATGATGAACAGCATCGACCCGAGCAGAGCCCCCAGCCCCATCATGTTGGAGACCTGGTTCGGGCCGTAATTGCCGCTGGTCACCCAGTTCGCCGCCCCCACAAAGACGAGACTGTCCAGATCAGTGATCGTATAGTAGATCGCCAGAAAGGTAACGCCCACCGTGGGAGCGATAATGGACAGGAACAACCTCACGCTGGTTTCGCGATTGATCGGCCGATCCCACAAATACAGTGCCAGAGCGATCAACGCGATATAGCTGGACAGATTAAAGCTGAGCGGGTCGCGCGCTTCGGCCGGGCCATAATACAGGATGGCCATCACCGTCGCCGGCACCAGCGTGACCAGCAGCAGCAACGGCCAACTGCTGCGCAAGCGGCGTGCATCTCCTCGGCGGCCCCACTCCACGATCAGCGCCGCGAAGACGATGGCGACGATAGCATACTTGGAGTATTCCCACAGTAGATAGGCACGTGACATGCGCCACAGCACCTCGGCCGCGGCGATATAGGCCACCGAGTACATGACATGGGTTGTACGCCCCAAGAGCGCCGCCCGCAACCCGATCAACAAGGCGATAACCCCGTGAACCGTGCTGATCACCGGCGACAATTCCATGCCCATTGCCAACGGCAAGTGAAGCATCAGGAACAGGATTACCCGCACATTGAACGAGTTAGCCAGATCGCGGGCCGGATTGCCGGTCAGCCCTGTGGGCGTTTCAGGGGCGGAGTTTTTCGAATAGGATGATAGCCTCATAGCGTCAATGGTTCCTTAATGACGACCGGCTCGTAGTCCGGAATCGCCGGAAAGTTGGCCAGCATGGCCCGGCCGGCCGCTAGCCGGGATTTGTTTTGCCGCCACGTGTCGGGCAGCAGCGCCAGCATGACCACAGCTCTGGCCCAGCGGCGCAAACCGGCCCCGCGACCGCGCAGCGTGCCGATCGTGCGAATGAGCAACGCCTCGTCCACCTGGGTGGCGTCGAAATAGCGCGCCCATAGATAAGCCTCTGTCGGCGCCAGAAATTGGCGATGCCAAACCGAAGCCCGACTGGACGACCGGGTCACGATGCGCGCCTTGTGCTGACGCAGGCCACCACGCGGCGCATGGAGGTGGATCACCACGGCTGCCGGATTGAGCCTGAGTGTAGCGCCGGTCAGGTAGAGACGCATCCCCAGATCGTGATCGGCCCGCTCGCCCTTCTCATAGGCTAAATCGAACAAGCCCGATCTCTCCAGCGTCGCTATTCGCAACAATGTGTTATTGGTTGGAAAGACGTCGCTGTCGCGAATCAGACGAAACTCGGGCGGCAACGCGCCCGCGCCCGCCTCCTCGGCTACCCCGCACGACGCGTCGGCCTCGAAGCGGCGCAGAAAAGAGAGATGGCGGGCAATGAGGTCCGGTTCCACCTGGTCGTCGTCGTCGAGAAATAGCACCGCTTCGCCCCGTGCCGCGGCCAGCCCGGCATTGCGCGATGAGCACTGCCCGGCCTGGTCGCGCCATAGCACACGCAGCGGCAGATCGGCGAAGCGCTCCGGCCAGCGCATATCGCGGTTGTCCCCTTGGGTCTGGTCGACGATCACGATCTCCAGCGGCGGCACGGTCTGTGCGCGCAGCTGATCCAGCAAATTAAACAGATGTGGGTAACGGTCGAGCGTGGGAATTAGCACCGTGACGGTTGGATCCTTCTCGCTCGCGTCCGGCTTCTTGCCGGGGTCGCCCGGCTCGTGGAGGATGCCGGCGGAGAGCGCCACGGCCGCCGGTTGCCGCCAGGCACGGATAGTCTGGATGATACTTCCACCGCGCCGCCAACAAGCCCAAGCCGTCCATACCCGGCCATAGCGCAAGCGCATAAAACGAATTTCATCGCTCAGCGGGAGGGGAGGCTGTGCGGCAAGCGGCAGTGGGGCCGGCAGCAGACCGGCGTCGTGGCGCATCGATGCGCCGCGCCGAATCCAGCGGTGCCCCAGTTCCAGCGACGCCCCGGCCAGGGACTCGAAATGGGTGTCTGGGCCACCCAACCGCGCCAGTACGGCCGCCCGCACTAGACAGGCGCGTAGCGACAGACGCCACGACGTCGCCTCGATCTCCGGTTCCGGGTCACGATTGAAGCGCCACACCGGATCGACAAAATCGATCATCCGTGGCAACCCGCCGAGACCCAAAGATAGCCCGGCGTGTCGCACGTCACCGGGCAGGTGGGCGGCAGCCGAAATCGTGTTTTGATCCGGCGCGCCCAGCGTGGCGTCCCAGAAGAGAATGGCGTCCACGCCCGGTACGGGTTGTTTGGCGGCCGCGGCCACCGCGGCCGGCGACGGCGCGACCGAGCGCACTCGCCCCAATTCCCACTTGGGCGGCGTGGCCCGGTCGGCAGTGATCCAGATCAGATCAATACGCACGGTTGGTCACCATCTCCCGATAAAAACGCTCGAACGCGGCAATTTGCTGCGGCAAGGAGAAGCAGTTCTCGACTCGCTCCCGCCCGGCCACGCCCATCCGGTGGCGCAGTGCGGCATCACCGGCCAGCAAGGCCAGCTTGTCGGCCAGCGCCGCCGCGTCGCGCCGCGGCACGACGAAACCGGTACGGCCGTCGGCCACGTTCTCCGGCAATCCCCCGGCATCGGCGGCGACCACGGGCAGGGCCATGGCCTGGGCTTCAACCACGGCATTACAAAATCCCTCCGATACCGAGGCTTGCAAAAAAACGTCGGCCCACTTCATTTGCTCGATCACCGCCGGTTGCCCTTGGCGACCCAGAAAATGGACGCTGCTTTCGAGGCCCATCTCGTACCGGGCAAAAGCCAGCGACTCCAGATAGCTCCCCTCACCGATAATTCGATACTCAAACGGCACGTCGTTTCGGGCCAGCTCTCGCGCCGCACACAGCGCGTACTCATACCCTTTCACCCATTCCAGACGGCCGACGCTGAGGATGCGGAGCGCCCGCGCGTTGTCGCCTTCCATCTGACGGGTGAGGCCTCCGCCGGCAAACAATTCCTTGTCAATAGCGGGAGGAATGAGCGCATGTGGTTTGTCGGGCGGGCAGCCCCGCTCGACGGCTGTTTGCCACAAGGCTAGCCCCAGGACGTGGACGGCATCAACCGCCGCCCACAATTGCGCGTAATGGTCGGGGTTCTCCAACCCGGCGTAATTCAGGTCGTAGCCGCGAAAACTGACACCCAGGGCGCAATCCAGGGCTTCCTTCAGATAGGTCTGTTCCACCGCCAGCGCGCCAAACTCAAAGTGCAGGATGTCCGGCCCCAGCGCAATGAGCGTCGCGTCCATATAAAATCGTTTGAACGCGCCCCATCCGAAACGTGGCCGGACAGCGCGCCAATAGCGGGCAACCGCCCGCGGCGCGCGCGCCACAGTCATTAACAAGACGGGCAGCCACAGCAACACGGCGGCCCAACGCGGCTCGTGGCGCCACTGGGCGTGAACGCGCTTGCGCAACTCCGAACGACCCGCCAGTGACGGCATTCTGTCCCACTCCTCCAGAGCTATTTGGTGGCAAACGATGTGGACATCCCAACCGGCATCGACCAGACCAACAAATTTGCTGGCGATGAAAGTCTCCGACAGACGCGGAAAACGGGGGACGATCAGGACGAGTCTCATCACTCAGGCCACGCTCCGAAACAACGCGACGAACGCATCGGCCTGCTTGCTCAGGCGGAAGTCGGCCAACACACGGGCACGGCCGGCCGCACCCATGCGGCGGCGCAGTTCGCGGTTTCGCCACAAATCCAGCAACGCTTCGGCCATCGCCGTCGCGTCGCGCGACGGCACGACGAAACCTTCCACGCCGTCGTCCACAGCCTCGGTCATCCCGCCGACGGCGGTGGTCACCACCGGCAAGCCACAGGCCATCCCCTCCAGTACGGCGTTGGAAATGCCTTCGCTGAGGCTGGACAGCAGGAACACATCCGCCGCCTGTAGTTGGGCTACCACCGCAGTTGGGGATAACCGGCCGTGCAAAAACACATGGTCGTCCAACGCCAGATCGCGAATCGTGTAGAGCAACCGCTGAAATTCGGGGCCACTGCCGATCATGTCGAAGCGAACAGGCACGCCGTGGTCGACCAACTGCCGGACGGCAACGAGCGCATACTCGTAGCCTTTGCGCCAGATGATCGATCCGGTGCTGACAAGCCGGAACACACCGGCATCCTCATCCTGTCGGGCGGCCGGGCGAAACACGTCGGGATCGACGGCCGGGCGAATGATCACCGCCTTGGCCGGGTCCAGTCCGTACTGCATTGCCTCGTCGCGAATGGCCGCGGAGACGCAATGGACGGCGGCGGCCTTGCGGAACGTCGGCTCGAGTCCCTCGCGCAGCCATGATCGCTTGGGATCATGGGGGCCGATGTTGATCTGTGCTCCCCGACAGCTAATCACTGATGGCATCCCGTCCATCAACGAGTGATATAAAATGGCCGCCGCGTTCCACGGGAAGTAGACAATGTCCCAATCGCGGTTGACGAAAGGCAGCAGACGGGAGAAACGCGCGATGAAGCTGGTGGTTGATTCTCGCTCGCGCTCCAGGCGAAAGACGCGTCGCGTCTCCGGCAAAGAGCGCAAGGACGCCGCGGCCAACTGCCCTCCGGTTCGCGCCAGTCGCCCCACCGCAGAACCATCCCAACCCGGAGCCATCAAAAAGTCAATATTGGCCAGTTGACGCCATTCGGCCGTGGGCCGCGCAGCAACCACAATCGACACAGGCACGCCGCGCGCGGCCAGGCCCCGTATCAGGCGGGCCAGAAACGTCTCCGGCGGCCACTTGACCCCGACGATGAGCACCCGCGGAGAAGAAAAGGACGCAGACACGGTCATGCCCTTGCCCTCCCTGATTCCAGCAGCTCCAGCCAGGCCGAGAACGTCAGCAGCATGGAGACGGTGTAAGCGCGCTTGTCCTTATGAGGATCGCGGGCAAACATCTCCAGCAACTCCGCGACGGCTCGCGGCGATACGAATTCGTGCAATGACAAGCCGGGGCGAAGCAGCCATTGCGCCAACCCCTCGCGGCCGGGTGCGCCGGCAAACTGCACTTCCCAATTACGCTCGATGACCGGCTGCCGGCTCGCAACGCGCCGAGCCTTGCGAACGGCACGAAGCGCTACGTCAGCCAGCGTGTCGCCCTGATCGCGAAACAGGTCGCGGCCGGTCGCTTGCCAGGGCACGCCGGCCAGATCGGGCGCATAGCGTTTGAGATAATCGATTTGCAAGCGCCGCCCGCCCACAAAAGCCGTCGGCACGGTGCAGAAGAAATCCACCAGCCGCGCATCATAGAACGGCAGGCGCGGGAAGGCCGCAGCCTGGAAGGCGCGCAACGAGGTAGTCGTCCAGCGCGCGCTCCACTGCTCCGTCTTGAGCATCTTGATACGGAAATCCGCGTCGTCGGCCGCGCCGGCGCGCTCCAGTTCGTCGCCCACAACACCTTGCAGCAGGTCGTGGGGATCGGCCGCCAGACGCGGCCGGCAAAGCTGCTCCAGCAACCAGCGGCTGCCCAACTTGCGAAACTTCATCAATGCCAACTCTGCCGGGCCGCCGCTGGGCACATGCGTCGCGTCCACCCCTATGTCATCGAGAAAAACGTCACCCCAATGGGCGGCAATCAGGTAATCGGCGTGGGAGTCGATCTCTCCGGCCACGGCGGCCTGCCGCGCCTGGGTCACGTCCTGGAAGCCTTCGAGCGCTGCTACGATGTGGGGTAATCGCGCAAACAAATAAGGCCCGATGATGAACCTGTCGAAGGAGAGACCGCGCGCGCCGGCCACTGCGCCGGCGAGGCGCGTTTCCACGGAGTCGTCTCCATAACCGTAGGAGTAAGCCCAAAGGCGCTCGATTGTTGGGCTACCCGCGGCCACTGCGGCTACGGTCGAGCGGGAATCCAGCCCGCCGGAGATGGGGAGAGCAACGCGGCCGTCGGCCATCAGGTCGGTCATGACCGTCGAGAAAAGGGCCGCAAATTCGTCGACCGTCTCATCGTAGGAACGTGCCATGTCCGGCGCGTGTCGCCAGCGCCAATAACGTTCCTCGGACAGCAGGCGGCCGCGCCCGTCGAAGCGGTAATGGGTTGCCGGGCGCAAAATGCGCACCCCAACCAGATGCGTGCGGTCGGCGGCGAAAAAGCCGAAGCCGAAGAAGCTGGTCAGCCCTTCCCAATCCAGCGTGGCGCGGCCGGTGGCGGCGGCCACGGCGGGCATATAGGTACCCAGTGCCGTGCGCCTGCCGTCCGTCGCCAGGTAGGCGTGGAGCGTGGCGTGGCGATTGGTCCAGACGTGCCATTCACCGGTCCTCTTTTCGTGCGCCAGGAGCAAAAAGTGACCGTTCAGCGTCACGTTGCGACCGTCGAGAAAGGCCTTCACGCTTTCGTTCGCATCCGGCGTTCCATACAGCTCGCCTCCCAACCAGGCCGCCCAGCGCGGCGTCTCCACCTGCGCCAGGGGCATTCCGCGCCAGCCGTCTGTGGGCAAGGTATGGCGCAACTGCCAGTCCATGCCGTGCCGTTCGGAGCGCCACGGCGCGGACGGCAGGCGCGTGGGCAGGCCGGTCGATTCAACCGCAAAGGTGAGCAGCCAATCACCCACGACGCGTGTCGCGGCCGGGGCGTTCCCGACTCGTTCGATCTCGTCAAACGAGATATCGGGGGGCGTTAATGCGGTGGACTCCTCGTTGTTCTTCATCGGCTGCTCAGGGAGAGTATTTCACGGACGCTTGTCCGCCAATCCGGCCAGTTGCGACACGGCCTCGTGGTTGTCGGGTTCCAGTTCGAGAACGTGCTCAAAAACGGGTATAGCCTGGTTGCCCTGTCCGGTTTCCACAAGATAGCGCCCCGATTGGAGCCAGATGGCCGCGTCATCGGGTCGCAAGTCCATCGCCGCCTGGAACGCCTCCATTGCCACGCGGGTGTGGCCGACGGCGACGGAGGCCCCGGCCAGGCCCATCCAGTAGCCCACGTCGTCGGGCCGGATGGTCACCGCCTCCTGGAAATATTCCTCGGCATCGTGGAGACGACCGGCGGCAACGGCCGTTTCGGCCCGTTTGGCCCACACCTGGGCGTCATAGGGCCACCGCTGCAACGCGCGAACGTACCAGCTCTCCGCCGTATCCAGATCACTCTCTTGCCGATAGGACTCGGCCATGGCCAGGTAGTAAACGCGCTCATTCGGGTAGATCATCAGGCCACGATTGAGAACGTCGCGAGCCATCGTCGGGTTGTCGGTGGCCAGATACGCCAGACTGAGCGAATGGAAAACACCGGCTTCCGGCGTCGAGTCCAGGGCCATCACGCGTTCGTGGGCCAGGATGGAGTCATCGTAGCGCCCCTCGGTAAACAAGGCCTGGCCCAGTTGCTGCCAGGCGGCCACCAGGTTGGGGTTGATCGAGGCGGCCATCTGGAAATCGGCCAGCGCGTCATCTCGCCGGCCCTCTTCATCGGCCACGTAGCCGCGGTTCAACCAGTACACGGCCGACAACCGCGTGCCACGGCAGGCCTCGCGCGCGCGTGCCTGCCGTCCCTGATTCCAGTAGAGCAAGCACAATTCAAACTGCGCCAGATAGCCGGAGGACGCATCGTTCAACCCCTGGTTCAACCATGCTTCAGCCGTCGTCATTTGTCCAGTGCTGCGGGCCAATTCGCTCATGGCCCGCGCCTGGAAACCCGTGACGGGCTTGCGGCTCGCAACGATTTCGGTCGCCGCTGCCGGGGCTACGGGCGCGCCCGCGGCCGCTCGCATGGCCGACTTTAACAGCGTAGGGTTCACCACCAGGTCATCTGTAATACTTCGCGACGAGACGGCGCGCAGACCGACGACGACCAAACCAAGGAGCAGTGCCAACTGCGTCAGGCGGTTGACACGCGACGTGGTGGATGATGGCTTGAGATTAAGCACCTCATCCGGCCGCGGTTTATCCAGAGTTCTGTAGTTGCTGCGACTCATCGTCTCTTGCTCATCTTCGACGTGCGTTCACCCGGACAGCCGGGTGCCGGCATGGCTCAAAGCCGCCCACTCCCGGCCCGCTTGCAGATCGGGGAACCAATATGAACTTCATTATTATTGTCCATGACGATATTCATACCTGATTCCATCCCATTCAGACGGGTAGCATGTAGGGCACGGGCCGGAAGTGATGGTCGTGCCACAAGGCCAGACTCAGCAGCGACCACAGGCTGCGGCTCAGGTCGGCCTGGCCGCTCAGGTGCTTGGCCCACAGGCTATCCAGCGCTGCCCGATCAATCTCCAGTCCCAGCCATTCCCGGCGCGACAAGACCTTTTCCCCGAACACGTCGCGCAGCGGCCCGCGCAACCAATCAGCCATCGGGACGGCGAAGCCCCGTTTGGCCCGTGTCTGGTGGGAAATGTGGCGCGACAAGGCCCAGCGCAGCGGTAATTTACCCGTGGTCGTCGCCAGATCGAGGCAGGAACGCCAATCGACCCGCGCGGCCACATCGATCACCTCGCGATCCAGCAGCGGAACGCGCACCTCCAGCGACTGATGCATGGCAGCACGATCGACCTTCAGCAATACCATCGTCAGGTGACCCACAAACTCATTCCAGCGCAGCCAGTCGGCCGTCTCGTCCACGTCCCAGCCCTCATAGTTGAAAAGGTCAAAGGAGCGCGGCCACGGCGGCAACGAGGGAAAAAGGCCGGCCAGCGACCCCTCGGACACCCGCATGTGCTTTTGCCGGTACCAATGACCGATGGACGGCCAGCGCAAGTTCTCATGCCCATTCCCCCGGCCGGTGAAGCGTCGCGTAGCCCACTGGGCGCTCCGCTGCCAGTGGGAATGACGAAAAGCGGTCGAGACACTGAGAACTGATCCGAATCGCTCCGGGTAGCCCCAGAATAATTCATCCCCACCATCGCCGCTGAGCATGACGGTCATGTCGTGGCGGGCCAACTGCGATACGAGCAGCGTAGGGAACATCGAGAAGTCGGCGAACGGTTCGCCGCACGCCTGCACGACGTCATCGAGCCAACTGAGGGCGTCATCCGGCGTGAATTGCGCCAGGATGTGGTCGACACCCAACTGCCGGGCATAGACGGCCGCATCGGCTGATTCGTCGAGCGAGCTGCCGGCCGTGCCGATGGTGTACGCGCGCACGGGCCGGCCGGCCGCGGCGCGCATCTTGGCGACCACCAGCGGGGAATCGATGCCGCCGGACAGGAACGCTCCCAGCGGCACGTCGCTGACCATTTGCCGGCGCACGGCCGCGGCGACGGCCGCGTCGACGGCCTCATACGCCTCGTGACCGCTCAGGTCCGGCTGGGTTCGCGTCGGAAAGGCGTAGTAGACGCCACGCTCGATGCGTCCTTCATCATTCACTCGTAGCCAAGATCCCGGTTCCAGCATATAAGTTTGCTTCAGAACGGCGTAGGGGGCGGGAATGTAGCCGAGTCTCAGGTAGAGGCCCAGTCCGTCGGGCGAAACGGGCAAACCGTCGCGCCAGGGGTGAGTCAGAATCTGATCGTACTGCGAGGCGAAGAAGAGGCCGTGCTCACCCAGCAGGTAGTAAAGCGGTTTGATGCCGGCATGGTCGCGGGCCAGCAAGAGGCTGCGCTCGCGGCTATCATAGAAGCCCAGGGCGAACATGCCGTTGAAACGGTTGAGCGCCTTCTGGCCCCACTGAATGAGCGCCCGCAGGACCACTTCCGTGTCGCCGCTGGTGCGGAATTGGACACCCTGCTGTTCAAGCTCGGCGCGCAGTTCGCGGAAGTTGTAGACCTCCCCGTTAAAGACCAGCGCAAAGCGGTCGTCAACCACCATGGGCTGGTTGGCGGCCGGAGAAAGATCGAGAATGGCAAGCCGTCGGAATCCCAGCCGGCAGGGGCCATCAGCCCACGATCCGCGATCGTCCGGCCCGCGCCGGGACATCAGATCGATCAAACTCTCGAACTGGGAAGCTGTCTCGCCATCACCGGCTCCAAATTGAAGTTCGCCGCAAATGCCACACATGTTCGTTGCTTGCCTCGTCGTGGGTCAGGGCTTGTGAATACCCTTCGGGAAAGTTGCCAATTGTTCCGGGGTCAGGGAAATGCTCCGGCGCACAAACACCCAATAAGAGCGATCCTGGTACCAGTCGTTGCGCACAGTGCCAACTTGCCGATAAGTCGATTGAAAACGCGGCATGGCGTAGAGCGCCTCGTGCACGGCATAAAAGTCGGGCTGCGTCAATGAAAAAGCGGTGATCGCCACAACATCGGGGTCTGTGGCGAAGAAATAATCGTCGGACCACCCGTTTTCGGCGATTGTCCGGTCGGTCAACGAATCGGGGTTGATGTCGATGGTTTGCAAACCGGAATAGTAGGGCGTCGCGCCCACGTCGCTCATGGCTAATACGGCATCGGGTGGCATTGTTTCCCGCAGCCAGTGTCCCAGCTCAACCGTGGAGGCCTGGGTGCTCGTCTGCAACTGGTTGCTGTCGAGCCGCAGCGAGGCCAGACTCGACAGGCTGAAGATCCCCAGCGCCGCACCAAGCAACAGAAACGCCAGGTCAGAGCGCCAATCACCCGCTTGCCCGCCGGCGCTTCGCAGTTCCGGCCCCAACAAACTAAACGGAATCAGCATGATGCCGAGCAAGGGCGCATAATAGCGCATGCCGGGCATCCAATCGACAAAGTTTAAATAGACGGCGGCGTATACCAGGGCCAGGATGAGGGCCGTCCATTCTACCGGCCGGTGATGTTGTCGCCGGCGCGCGAGCAGCGCCCCCAGAACGGCCCCCAGCAGAATGGCGGCGTAATAGTAGCCCATCGGGGAGTAGTAATGAGTCTGGCGAACAAAGAACTGGCCCAGATTGGTGAGCAGGGGATCAACGAATGAAGCAGTCCCGCCCGCCGCTCCTTTCGACAGGAAAGGAGTCGGCCAGACGGCGTCGAAATAGGCGACGCGCCACAGGTGATAGGTCAGCTGCATGATGGCAAAGGCCAGAACGGCCACGCCCGCGGCCCGCCCAACGTCTCCCCGCCGGGCCGGCGAGACGCGCCACTCGGCCACCACCAGGCAGACGACGATGACCGGCAGGGCCAACACGCCTTCCGGGCGAGTCAGCGCCGCCAACGCGCCGGCGGCGGCCAGCAACAGCGCACGTCCCGGCGTCGGCCGGGCCAGTAAATCGGCGGCGGCCCACAACGCGGCCAGCAGCAGGAAGGTGAACAACGCCGTCTCCATACCGGAAATGGCATAGAGTAGGGATGGCGCGGCCAGGGCCGACAGGCCAACCGGCACGGCAAGATGAATGCCCGTGCGACCACATTTTTTCAGGAGCGCCCACAGGGCAACAATGGACAAAAGCCCCAGCAGACCGCCGAGAAACGCGCCTGTGGTCACGGGATCAAGTCCCAGGCGAACTGCCCCCGCCAGCAACACGATCCAGAGAAAATTGCTATAGCCCTCCACCGGGCTGTCCGTCAGGTTGAAGCGCAAACCGTGTCCGCCGGCCAGATTGGCCGCGTAGCGGTAGGAAATGAACGAATCGTCGGGCACGAAGGGCATCATCTGCAGCGCCAGCAGGGCAAAAAGCGCCAGCGCGCCGGCCAACAGGGCGACATCGGCCAGCGCCCGGCCGCGCAGCGCCACGCGCTCAGATGAGAATCCCAATGGGTGCGCCCGGTCCGGCATCATTGCTTCGCCTCATAGACGGTGGGGCGGTGGACCTGCCACGCGCCGAGCGGCCCCATGATGCCGGGGAACCAGACGTCATAGGCACGCGGCCCGCCGAAATCCAGTTTCAGCCGGATGTCGCCGCGCGTCAGCCAGCCGTGGCGGTGGACGCCGATGACCAGCTCCATATAGTAGGCGCCGGCCTGGAACGCGCCGCCCGGCAGCTCATAGATCGACTCGTAGGCCCCAGGCTCTCGATAATCCAGGCCTTCGGCCAGCATGTCGTAGGTGCGATAGATGTGGGTTCCGTCGCTGCTAAAAATATCGAAGCCCAGCAACAGGTTACGAATCGGCTCCAGCACGTCATAGCGGAGGCAAATCTCCAACGGTTTGCCGAAGTCGGCCAGCTCGCTGACCACATAGCCGTCTTGCATAAAGCTTATGCCCTTCATCCGCAATTGATCGTTGAAAGTAACCGGTTCCGGCAGTGGGTCTCTGGTGTAATCTTGCAAATAGGTCTCCACAACCCCGGCCGGGTCGCCGTCGTCCACCACTTGCCCGCCCTGGATCAGGATGGCGCGATCGCACAGCCGCTGGATGACCTGCATATTATGGCTGACGAGCAAGACGGTCCGGCCGCCGCGGGCCACGCCGTCCATCGTGCGCAAACACTTCTCCTGGAAAGCAGCATCGCCGACGGCCAGCACCTCGTCTACCAGCAGAATCTCCGACTCCAGATGGGCCGAGACGGCAAACGCCAGCCGGACGCGCATCCCGCTGCTGTAGCGTTTCACCGGCGTGTCGATGAACTTTTCCACTTCGGCGAAGGCCACGATCTCATCGAATTTGCGATCCACCTCAGTTTTGCGCATGCCAAGAATCGTCCCGTTCAGATAGACGTTTTCCCGACCCGTGAGCTCCGGATGGAAGCCGGTGCCCACCTCCAGCAAGCTGGAGACGCGGCCGTTGAGGATCACGCGCCCCTCAGACGGCGGGGTGATGCGCGAGAGAACCTTGAGCAGCGTGCTTTTGCCCGCGCCGTTGCGGCCGATGATGCCCACGACCTGACCGCTGTCAATCGTGAACGACACGTGGCGCAACGCCCAAATGATGTCTTCGGCATCGTCGCTGTCGACGCGGCTGAGGCGGCGCAGCTGCCGAAAATTGGTGAGCGGCGAGACCAACCACGACCCGGCCGATTTGAGCAGCGTATCCTGGCGGCTTTCTTTCAGGCCGATGTGGTATTGCTTGCCGAGAGATTCGACGATGATGGCCGGCTCCGGCATAAGTCCGTTACTACGTATGTTCATTATGAGTACTTGTCGGCGGGCAGTAGACGCCTGGGCCTAGGCCACATCGGCAAAAGTCGATTCCATGCGCCGGAAGTAGAACAAGCCGGTGACGAAAATTATCGCCGCCGAAACCGAGCCGACGAGGATCATGTCCCAGGGCATGGGGCCGGTGTCCAAGAGGGCCGAACGGAAGCCCTCGATGACGCCGACCATCGGATAGAGAGCGAACAGGAAACGGCCCGGCGCACCGAATCGCTCGGTAATGAGCGTGCCCGACCAGACGACCGGCGCGGCATACATCAGAATCTGGGTGACGAAGGGCATGGCGTGCTTGACGTCACGGTATTTCACCGACATGGCGGCAAACCAGACCCCCATGCCCGCCGCTGTCAGCATCATCATCATGATCAGCAACGGAATGAGAAGGATGCGCCCCGTCGGCGCGATTCTGTACCAGGCCATCAACAAAAAGACGATGACGAACGAAATGAAGAAATCCACCAGCTTGGAAAATACCGAGGTCATCGGGAAGACCAGGCGCGGGAAATAAATCTTGGTCAGCATGTCGGTGTTGTTGACCAGGCTGAGCGCCGAAGCCGATAGCGCCGAAGAGAAATAGAGCCAAGGGACCAGGGCGACGTAGCTGAAGATGGCATAGGGCACGCCGTCGCTGTCGACCTGGGCCAGATTGCCGAAGATAATGGTGAAAATCACCATGCTCAGCACCGGCCGCAGGATAGCCCAGCCGAAGCCCAGCACAGTCTGCTTGTAGAGGACCTTGATGTCACGGTCGATCAGAAAGCGGAACAGGTCGCGATATTCGCGCAATTCGCGCCAGTTGATCATCTGCCAGCCGCTCACCGGCTCTATCACAATTGGTTCAGACTTCATCACTGCCTTGTTTCCGGTCCGGGACTTCCCGCAACGGCGCACTGTCGCTTGCCGGAGGCCGGACGGGACAGCCGCTCAATTTGGGTTACATCTGCTTGCCCCTACCAACTTATCACATCTGCCCATATTACAAATAAAGGGCTTGTGAAACCATTGTGAACTTTGCGTAAAACAGCCGTTTTTGGCCGCGGGGCCGGCGGGAGACTATTCCCGGAAATAAAAACACCCTCCCGACAATGGAAGGGTGTTGACTGGCGATTGATGCCAATCAGTTCAGATATTGGCGCAAGTGCCCGGCGAAGTTGGGGTGACGCAGCTTGCGCAACGCTTCTTTCTCCAGTTGCCGGATGCGCTCGCGCGACAGGCCAAACATCTCGCCGACCTCTTTCAGCGTGCGCGACTCCCCGTCTTGCAAGCCGTAGCGTAGGCGCAGGATGCGCGCCTCGCGCGGCGTGAGCTGGTCGAGGATGTCTCCGATCTCTTCGGTCAACATCGTCTGGGCCACCGACTCGGCCGGCGCGGGGGCTTCGATGTCCTCGATGAAATCGCCCAACTCGGCGTCGGATTCATCGCCGACGGGGCGCTCCAGGTGCACCGGCTGGCGGCTGGTGCGCAACATCCAGCGTACCCGGTCGGCGGGCAGCTCCATATTCTCGGCGATCTCTTCGGCTGTGGGTTGGCGACCGTATTCCTGCTCCAGCTCCTGAGCTACCTGATAGAGCTTGCTGATCCGCCCACCCAGGTGGGCCGGGATGCGGATGGTGCGGCCGTGGTTTGCCAGGGCGCGCGTCACCGCCTGCCGAATCCACCAGGTGGCGTAGGTGCTGAAGCGATTGCCGCGGCGGTAATCGTACTTCTCGACGGCCTTCATCAGGCCGACGTTGCCCTCCTGAATCAGGTCCAGAAACTGGAGACCCCGGCCACGATATTTCTTGGCGATGCTGACGACCAGGCGGGTGTTGGCGCGAATCAGATGGGCGCGGGCCGCGTCACCGATCTCGCGCTGACGATCCAGCAGATCTTTCTCGTCCAGGTCGGTCACCTCGCCGGACTCCAGTCGCTCGACGGCGGCGCGACCGGCCTCGATTTCCATCGCCAGGTGCACTTCCTCGTCGGCCGAGAGCAAGCCCTGCTGGCCCATCTCGCGGAAGTAGAGGCCGACGGAGTCATCGATCGGCACGTTGCTCAGATCGAACAGCGGCGCGTCATGGGAGCGCACTCGCGCCGGACGGACCACCCGTTCTTGCTTGGGCAGCGCTTCTTCTTCGATGATCATGTCGTCATCGATTTCGTCGCTGTCGGCGCTCAGTGCTGTGGTCACAATATCTTCCTCGTTCTCATAAATCGCCAGCCCGAGCGACTGGGCTTCCTCAAGCAACGTTTCCAGCAACGTGACGTTGTTCTCGATCTCCGGAAGGGCTTCGAGTATTTGATCATACGTCAAATAACGTTGTTCGATGCCTTCGTTCAGAAGCGCATTGAGGATTTCCATCTCGTCGGACAATGGATCGTTCAAATCAGTCATCGTAAAAATAATTCCTCGCGGCTACCCTGAGTCTGTCTGCCAAGCGCATCAAATCGGCGCTGAATAACCAGTTATTTCCTGCCGGGTTGTGTGGCAAAGCTGAGCACTGCTTGTTACAGCGACAATCGAATGAAAATAATTTGTCCCAGCTTCGGTGAGAGGGGCAGCTGTCGCCTCACACCTTTTTCCTCTTCCTATTAGATCAAAAATGCAGTCTAGCATAAGCGACGGACAAAAGTCAATAGGGCCTCGCGGTTAAAGTTAGTTATTTTGACGCATTGCACCATCTGCCACTCAACCTACAGTTTAGACGACGCAATGGTGTATTTAGTTACAAAATTCTGTTAATTGCTTAACTGTTGTTAAGCCACTATATCGGTTATAATGCCGCGCAAAACAGAACAAATAGAGACAATAGCCCAATTTGGAAGCTCCCTTATAAATCGATTGGAGGTAGAGGAATGAAGAAAAATCGTTTGGCAGTTTTATTACTCGCGCTTTTACTGCTGGCAACAGTGGCCGCCTGCGGGGGTGGGGAAGAGGAGGCGGCTCAAGTCACCATCGAACCTGCCGCCACGGCCGCCCCCACGGAAGCGATTGAGCAACCCACAGAAGCGCCGGCCCCCACCGAAGAGCCGACCGCGTCCGGCCCGACGGCGGCAACCAGCTTCCAGGACGCCATCAACGCCACGATCCAGATCGAAGCGCAGGGCAGCTTCGTGGATCCTGAGTTCGGGATGCAACTGAACTCGGCCGGCCGCGGCTCCGGGTTCATCATCGACCCGTCGGGCATCGCCGTCACCAACAACCACGTGGTCACCGGCGCAGCGTTCCTGCAAGTGTTTGTGCAGGGCCAGGACCGGCCGCTTAACGCCAAGATTCTGGGCGTGTCGGAATGCAATGACCTGGCCGTCATCGACATCGAGGGGGACGGCTATCCCTTCGTGGAGTGGAATACCACGCCGGCCAAGCTGGGCACCGAAGTCTACGCGCTGGGCTTTCCGCTGGGCGACCCCGAACCGACGCTGACCCGCGGCGTCATCTCCAAAGAGCAGGCCGGCGGCGAGACGAGCTGGGCCTCGGTCAATAGCGTCCTGGAGCACGATGCCACCATCAACCCCGGCAACTCCGGCGGGCCGCTGGTGACGACCGACGGTAAGGTCGTTGGCGTCAACTACGCCGGTTCGTCCAGTTCCAACCAGTACTTCGCCATCAATGCCGCAGAGGCGAGACGGGTGGTGGAACAACTGCGGAGCGGCAGTGATCTCGATTCCATCGGCATCAACGGCGAAGCGGTCATCACCGGCGACGGCGACACGGGTATCTGGGTGGCCTCGGTGAAATCCGGTTCCCCGGCCGATAAAGTGGGTGTCAAGCCGGGCGATATCATCACCAAGTTGGAAGGCCTCGTCCTGTCGACCAACGGCACGATGGCCGACTATTGCGACATCCTGCGCAGCCGCAACGCCACTGACCCAATGAACATCGAGGTATTGCGTTTCGCCACGCAGGAAGTGCTCGAAGGCCAACTGAACGGCCCCGAGCTGGAGCAGTCCTTCTCCTTTGCTCAAGCGGTTGAAGTGGACGATGGATCCGCGACCGGCAACAGCGGCGGCGAGGCCAGCACAACGTATGAGAATTATGTTGGCATCTACGATGATTCCCAGGCGATTTATGTCGAAGTGCCGGCCGAGTGGGCCGACGTGGACGGCTCCAACTGGATCGGCGACGACGGAACAGTCTTGGGCAGCTCTCTGTATGCTTCGACCAGCATCGACGGCTACAACACTACCTACGCGACACCCGGCATGCAGATTCTGGCCGGGGCCTTCTTCGGCGATACGGCCATGACTGAGTTGCTCGACCTGGTCGATTACTCGTCCGATTGCACTTACGACGGCCGCTTTGATTACGAAGACCCGCTCTTCACCGGCGCGTATGATCAGTATTCGAATTGCAGCGACGTTGGAAGTGTGATCATCGTGCTGGCGGCCGAACCAGCAGCCAAAAACTACTCCGTCGTCGTGCAAGTACAGGTCGTAACTGACGCTGATCTGGACGCGCTCGACCATATCCTGAATACATTCAACGTCATCGGCACCCTGCCGGGGCAATAATTGGTGAGTTGAAGGGGCGGGTTTGAGACCCGCCCCTTCAATTTACTACCGTTTCGTTCACAACCGTTTCGTTCACAAACGTTTCGTCCGGTCGCGGGCCAGCCAGCGGCCGATCAACTCCTCGATGCGGTCGGAGCGCTGACGGATGATGGTGCAGTCCGGCAAAGCCTCCAAAAACATCTGGCCATAGCGTTTGGTGATCACGCGCTTGTCGAGCACCAGAACGATCCCCTCGTCGCTGCCCCGCCGAATCAGGCGGCCGAAGCCCTGGCGAAAGCGCAGCACAGCCTCGGGGATCGAATACTCGAAGAACGGACTTTCGTAGGTCTCCGAACGGGCAGCGAAGATGGGGTCGCTGGGCACGTCGAACGGCAGCTTGGCGATCATCAGGGCCGTCAGCGCCGGGCCGGGAATGTCCACCCCCTCCCAGAACGACCGCGTGCCCAGCAGCACCGCCCGCGCCCCTTCGCGCCGGAACTGTTCCAGTAGCTGCTGCCGCGACATGCCTCCCGTCTGGGCCAGGGTAGCGATCTTGTGCGTCGCCAGCTTGGCCTCGATGGCCGCGGCCGTCTGGCTCAGGTGATTGTTGGCTGTGAACAGGACGAGCGTGCGCCCCCCTAGCGCGACGGCCGTGTCGATGATGGCCTGCTCCAGCATCCGCTGATAGCCGGGCTGGTTTGGTTCGGGGATGTCGGTCAGCAGATAGAGCAGCGTCGAGTTCTTGTAATCGAAAGGCGAGCCGACGGCCAGCTCGTCGGCGTCATGGGCGTGCAGGCGGTCGCGCACGTAATCGAAGGTCGATTCGGCCCGCCCGTAGCCGGCGGTGCGCAGCGTCGCCGACGTCAGCACCACCGTTTCCTTATTTTGGAAGATATGGGCCTCCACCAACGGGCCGACGTGGAGCGGCGCGGCGTGGAGCGAGATCGAATCCCGGAACTGTTCCACCCAGTAGATCATCGCCGTGTCGGGTTTCAGGAACAGGGCATCGAGGTTGGCAACCGCCTCGGCCAGCAGTTGGCCGTTGCTGATCAACGCCGCGCGTAGTTCGTCTACGCCTTCGATTTGCGCCGTGTGGGACAGGTCGGCCACGGTCTGAATCAGCTTTTGAAAGCCCTTGACGATGACTGTATAGAGCTTGCTCAGGTCTTCCCAGCCCTCTTCGATCAGGTGATAGTCGGGCTGGACGCGGACGGCCGGCGTCAGGCGGATCTGGGACGCGAACTGGCTGCGCTCGCGTTCCTGGCCGCGCAAGAAGAAGTCAAGCGTTGTGAAGAACTCCTCCGTGCGCAGCATGGCGATCTGCGCGTCGGCGCGCATGCGCTCGGCCAGTCCATCGACGCTCCGGCTCACTTCCTGGGGGGCCACTGCGGCGATGCGCTGCTGGGCGTTGGCGACCAGTCCGGCCCGCGGCCGCGTCACCTCCTCCAGGATCGTCTCCAGGAAGCGGCGGTCGGCCCGAAAGCTCAGGCCGTCGGTGACGGCGCTTTCCAAGTGGTGGGCTTCGTCGATGATCAGGTCGCTGTAATCCGGCAACACCAGACCGTCGGAGCGCAGGTCGGCCAGCAACAGCGAATGATTGACGATGACCAGATGGGCCAGGTCGGCGCGGCGGCGGGCGATGTGGAGCGGGCAATTTTCGGCCGCGCATTGGTCGGCGGTGCAGGTAGGGTTTTCGCCGTTGATCTTCGACCAGGCCAGCCGCTCCCCCGGCGTGCGCAGGGCGATCTCGCCCACGTCGCCCGTGGTCGAGTGGGGCAGCCACTGCAGGATGCGGGCGTAGAGGGCCATCTCGTCGGCATTGCCGGGGCCAGTGCGGCGCATCTGCTGGAACAGGCGCGTGCAAATATAGTTGCTGCGTCCTTTGCGGATGGCCGCCCGCAAGTCGAGATGAAGCGTCTCTTGCAGCGCGGGAATATCTTTGGCGATTAACTGGTCTTGCAGGTTGATGGTGTTGGTGGAGATGACGACGCGGCGGCCGTTGGCTGTGGCCCAGAAGGCGGCCGGCAGCAGATAGCCCAGGCTTTTGCCCGTGCCCGTGCCCGCCTCCACCAGCACGTGCCGCCCCTCGTTGAAGGCGGTAATGACCGTTTCCAGCATCTCCACTTGTTGCGGCCGGTATTCGAAGCCTGGAAAAGCCCGCTCGAACCGGCCACCGGGCTGCAGTAGCGAGGTCAGCGAAGGCACGTCCAGCGGCGCGGGGTTCTCCTCCGGCACCAGGGTCGATCCTTCAACTTTGGGCGGGGTATAGAGGCGCTGTAACCGGCCGCGCATCCGCAGTTCGTTGCTCTCGAACGCGCCACGCGCCCGTTCGGCCAGCGCCTCCTCGAAGAACAGCGTCTCCGGCCATCCCAGGCGCTGCCCGGCCTCGACGATCTCCTCCAACTGGGCCAGCGACAGGGCCAGCGCCCGCTCGCGCAGGGCCAGGAACAGCTCGATGGTCAGCTCGGCATCGCCGCGGGCACGATGGTCATGGCCGTTCTGGGTGGGCAGGTGGAGGTGATCGGCCAGCGAACTAAGGTTAAAGCGTCCCGCCTCCGGGGCCAGAATCGAGGCCAGGGTCAGCGTGTCGATGCGCCGGTTGCCGAAGGCCAGCCGCGCCTCGCGCAGAAAGCCCAGATCAAATTCGACATTGTGGCCCACGAGCACGTTGTCGCCCAGCTTACCGCGCAACTGGGGCCGCAGCGTGTGCAGGGTCGGTGCGTCGGCCACCATCTCGTCGGTGATCGACGTCAGTTGGGTGATGAAAGGCGGAATGTCGACCAGCGGATTGACGAGCGAAGCGAACTCATCCAGGATAGCCGCATCGCGGAAGGTAATCGCGGCGATTTCGATGATCGCGTCCCGCGCCGGATCCAGGCCGGTTGTTTCCACATCCACGGCGACATAGGTAGTGCCCATGCGCCTGATCGTACCCCATTTGGGGTGATAATTCGAGTAATAAGTAGCTCAAATGGTCGAATCGGTCTGGCTCGTTAAAGTCCGGGTTGCCTCTCGCCTGTTTGGCGCGAGAACCAACCAGTTCTCACCCCTCATTGGGTGCAAACCGTTTCCAATGGCCTTCGGAGACCACCTCAACCGCTCCGTCGACCACTTTTATGGCAGTCTCATCGTCAATCGCGTACGCCGGCCCCGCGATACCGGCGGCCCATTTTTCCGCGTTGACCAGGGTATTATGCGGCAGCATCTCGTGATCCAGGTGCGGAAAGATGGAGAAGTCCACGATGCCCAGCGTGCGGTCGCCCCCGGTCGGCGGCTTCCACTGCACGAAGTCCTCTCCAATACGGGGGGTCATCACCATGCTCCCGGCGCTCAGCCCCACCCAGACCATCTCGCGCAGCGACGGTAGGAGATCCGCCAGCCCGGACTGCCGCATCCAATAGCCCAGGTACAAGGCGTCGCCGCCGTTTACCAGCAAGACGTCGGTCTCGCGGACCCAGCGCACCCAGCGCTCTTCGTCAATGCTGGGCAGCGCGGTGAGCTCCAGCACGCCCAATGACTTCCAACCCAATTCGCACATAGGGGTTTGGGGTTCTTGTCCGCTAATGAATCGCCATGCCGCGGCAGGAGGGACCTGGGGATGCCCGTAGCCCGCCGTTGGGATGCAAAGAGCGTTGGAGTCGGCAATCGGTTTGCCCAGCAGGTCAACCAGCGCGGCCTGAATGCTGGCGTTCTTGATGCCGGCCGAAGTGAGCAACAATTTCATAATTCTTGTCCTTGTTTCTTGTCGCCGGGTGTGTATGTTAAGGCACGTCCACCGTCAGGCTGATCGTCCAATTGCATTGGGAGATGAACGTGTCTTCCTTGGGGAAGACGTTGACGTCGATGTTGTAGTTGCCGTCGACGACCACGGGGCCGCCGTCGCCCCAGGTGAGCTGGCCGAACTGATTGCGGGGCCAATCGCGGCAAGTTGGCTCGCCGCCCTGGAAGATGCAGTAGCCGGCGGTGCGTTCGGTATGGGTATAACCGCTCTCGCGGACGGAGAACTCCACCCGCTCGATGCCCGCACCGTCGCCCGATTCGCCCGGCGGCGGGTCGAAGAGCTGGGCAAAGATGCGCAGCAGGAAGCGCGAGTCAGTCTGAAAATCGGAGTTGATGTCGGGATCGTCCAGACAGCCGGCCCCACCGCTGACGTTGCGCAGATCGGGCGGCAGTGCGGCGACCGGCTGGGCGGTGGCCGTCGGCGTGGCGGTATTGGGCGGCCGCGGCGTAGCCGGCACGTTGGCCGGCGGCGGCAGCGTGGCCGGATCGACGGAGCAGCGCACGAACTGCGCCCCGGCGCTGAGCCAGGCTTGCTGGCCGCTGCCGACCACTTCCACCAGGAGCCACGCCCCTTGCGGGTTGCCGAAGGGCGTATAGGCCAGCGGTCGCAAGGCCGTGTTGGCTGCGGCGAACCCGACCGGCGGATCGTAGACCGTGCCCGGCCCGCCGCGCAGATTGACGCCCGAGACGACGGTGCAGGTCGGCGCAGCGGCGGTGGCCGGGGCGGCCGGGGTCGAGGTGGGCGGGGGCTGTGTGTCGGTGCCGGGCGCGGTCGTGGTCGCCGGCGGCGAATCAGGCGGTGTGACGGCGGGCGTGGGGACGGCCGGTAAGTCGGCCGGGGCCGTCGCGGTGCCGCCGGTCAGCGCGGCCACGGTCTGGGCCACGGCGATGGCCGCCACTGTCTGCTGTACGGAATTGGCGATCGCATCGCCGGTAGGTTGGGGTGTGGCCGCAACTTCGCCGCCACCGCCACCGCAAGCAGCAGTCATCAGCATTGCCGGCAGCACCAACAGAACCATCACGTATCTTTTCATCACCCACCTCCCGCAGCCTTAGTCAGCGCTTCGATGCGCGGCCGGCATAACCTGCCCACGATCGCGTCCAGCATGAAATCAAATGGAAATTGCTCCTGCACGGCGGCGCAGGCCTCGTAGCTGGCAACCGCCTGCCCGTAGGCTTCGGTCGCCGCCGCCTGATCGCCCCGCTCCGCCAATAAAAATCCACGCCACTCATAGGCCGTGCCCAGGGCCTGATGGGCCTGGGCGATCTGGCGGTAGTTGCCGGAGGCGATCAGCGGCCCCACGCCCCGTTCCAGGCGCGAGATGGCCTCGTCAACGGCGGCCTGGGCGTCGTCGACCGAGCCGAGACGATATTGGGCGTCGGCCAGCAACCGCAGGGCAATGCCCGCCTCATAGTTAGCGAGGCTGGCGACAGGCACGCCGTAAATATCGAGCAGTTCAGGCCCGGCAGCCAGTGGTTCATAGGCTTGCAGCGCCAGACGGGCCTCGGCCGCGGCGTCCTCCACGGCGGCCACGCGGTCGCCGCTGAAGTCCTCGGCCGTCGAGGCGTCCAGTTGGGCCTGCGCGCGCAAATAATGGATGCTGCCCGCGCCGATCTGCGCCCGCGCGTTGTCGGGGTTGATCGACAGCGCCCGGTCGAAGGCGACCTCGGCCGCCGCCAACCGGTCGGGATCAACGCCGTCATCTTGCTGCGCCAGATAGAGGTTGCTCTGGCCGATAAAGTAATGGGCCATATCCAGGTCAGGGGCAAGCTCCACGGCGCGCTCAAATTGGGCCAGGGCAAGCTCCTCCTCACCCAGGATCTGCTGTTCTAGGCCGAGCATTACCCGCGCCGCGGCTCGCGCATACGGGTTCAGCCGTAGCCAGACCTCATCACCCGGCTCGTCGACGTTGAAAACAGGGATATCGCTGACCAGTTCGTAGATGCCGGCGACGCGAACCACGTCGGCGCCATATCGCGGCCGGGCATAGATATGCGCCGTCAGCGCGCCGAAGTCACCGTTCGGCTCGACGGTGCCGTAGACGATCATGTCGGCGTTGATCTGCTCGGCCCGCACCTCCGGCTCAACTGCCCCGTTTATTCCCTCCGCAACGACGCCCACGGGCACGTGACCGGGGCTGGCCGGGCCGTCGAACCAAACGGCCAGGTCCAGACTCGATTCGCCGGCCAGCACGACGCCGATCTGCTCGGCGATGCGCCGGCCACCGTCGCCGTGGGTCAATCGACCAGCCTCATCGAGTATGGCGAATTCACCCACAGCCACCTTGAAATCTCCGGTCATGGTCTCGATCGGCGGATCGAAAACGCCCTGACTGTAGAGCACGGCGGCCACGACCCCCAGCAGCAACAAGACCGACAGACCCGCCAGCACGCGCTGGTTGCGGGCGGCTCGCGCCAGACGTGCGGCGCGGGCTGCCTCCTCTTGGACTGCGACCCGGCCGGCGTCGAGGAACTCGGTCTCGACCACGCTCAGGGGATCGGGCGGGTCGGCCGTCCAGGCCAGAGCCTGCTCCAGCTTGGCCCCGCGATAGAGCGCGCCAGGATCGCGGTTCAGGTTCAGCCAGTCGTTGACGTCGGCCGTCAATTGGCGGTGGCGGATGAGACCCTCGCGATCCTGATTCAACCAGTCGCGCAGCGTGGGCCATTCGCGGATGAGCGCCTCGTGACACACCTCGACGACCTTGACTTCGCCCGGCGGGATGAAATCGGTCATCACCAGGCGCGAGTCGACCAGAATATTGAGGACGGCCTCCAGTGTGGGCACGTCGGTAGAGCGAGTAATGAGTTCGCTGAACAGGGCGCGGCGGCGGGTGTCGGGCGTCTCGCTGTCGACGCTCTCGCCCAGTTCGGTCAGGCGCATGAAAATCATGCGGGCGATGGGCTGCTGGGCGGCCGTCAGCCGTTGGCGGAAGACCGTCTCGGCCGTCTTGGCAATGGCCCCGCGCACGCCGCCGGACTCCTTGTAGCCGGAGAGGGTCATGGTGCGGCCGCGACGCCGCTGCCAGGTCTCCAGCAGGGCGTGGGAGAGCAACGGCAGCGCCCCCGGCTCGTCGCCCACGTCGTCGAGCATCAGCTCGACCAGCCCCTCCTGAATCTTCCAGTCGTCGCGGGCGGCGGGCAGCACGATGACACGGAACAGCTCGTCGCGGCTCATCGCGCCGATGTATTCCTGCCGGCGCGACACCAGCTCGCGCAACCCCTCGTACTGGGCGCAACGGTCGTAGAAGTCGGCCCGCAGGACGATGACGACGTAGACGGGCGCGTCGCCGGCGACGGCCGTCACCAGATTATCAATGAAGGCTTGCCGCTCTCCCTCGTGGCGGCTCAGGGAAAAGAGTTCCTCGAACTGATCAATGACAAGGAGCAGTTGGGGGTGGGCCGTACCCAGCAGGTCGGGCGCGAAGGCAGCCAGCGCCCCCGGCTCAGCGACCAACCGGTCGCGCAGCGCGGTCACGGCGGCCGGCTCCGAGTCGGGCAACAGAGCGACAGCCAGCGCGTCGAGCGGGTGGGTAGTGGGAGTCAGGACGCAGATGAGCCATTGATCCGACCCCGCGGGCGGCAATGCGCCGTCGGCCAGCGGCTTGCCTTGCCGCAGCGCGGGAACCAGCCCGGCGCGCACCAGCGACGACTTGCCGCTGCCCGATGCGCCGATGACGGCCAGGAAGCGGGTCTCGCGCAGGCGCTCGGACAGCCGCGCCGTTAGTGCCTCGCGACCGAGAAAGTGCGGGGCGTCGGCCTCGTCGAAGTATTGCAGGCCTTTGTAGGGCGGCGCGCCCGGCTCAGGGGGCAACCCCTCGATGTCCTGGACGGCCGACGAGTTGACGAACGTCGACTCGATGTTGAGGATCGCCCCGCGAAAATCACCGGAGAGGTTATAGGTCTTGTCGCCGACCGGATTGTTGTCAGGTTGCGTGGCGCTCATGGTTTGGGCAAGGGTGAAGACGTATTAGTTATCGTCGGCCTGGCTTTGGGCAGCGGCCAGATCGTCGCGTATGGCGTTCTTCATGGGCAGGCCGATGCGATAGGCGGCCGAGGATATGACATGGGCGGAGACGGGGCCGGTGACCATCAACAGCGCCATGAGCAAGAGGGCGCGGCCCCAGCCCAACGGCGTCCACACGGCGGCGGCCACCAGCAGCAGCACTGCCCCATAGATGCCGACTTTGCCGGTGGCGTGCAACCGGCTATAGACGTCGGGCAGGCGCACCATGCCCAGCACGCCGGCCAGCGAAAAAAAAGTGCCTACCATGATCGCCAGAATAGCCACCAGCGCACGAATGTCTTCCATAAATAACAGCTATCCCTAAAACATTTGCTCGTCGGCCAGGTACTTGGCCATCGCCACGGTGCTGATGAAGCCCAGCGCGGCCAGCGCCAGCGCCAGGTCGATGAACAGACTGTCGCGCTGGATGATGGACAGTAAAATCAATATCGAGATGAGCAGGGTGGTGACCAGATCGACGCCCACCAGACGGTCGCCGACCGTCTGGCCGCGCCAGATGCGCCAGACGACCACGGCCAGCATGCCTATGTGGATGACTAATGCGGTGGAGGCCACGTCCCTCAATAGCTCGTTCATTGGTTACAGTATAACGCCTGCGTCAAGAGTAAATAGCCCCCGCCCGGCGCGATAAATTTAGGGAAAAATCTCGTTGAGCAATTCGATCCGCAAGTCGTGGGCGTCCTTGATATAGGTTTCGGCATGGGTCGCATCCAGGCAATGCGTGTACATCATATGGTCATCGTCAATCTCGACGACCAACTCGCCCGGCGTCAGCGAGACCGCATGCGCGCTCAGGGCAATGCCCAGGTCAGTATTCGTCTCCGCGGGTATAGCCACGATGCCTGGCCGGATGGGCAAAGAAGGCGACAGCACGATGCGGGCCACTTGCACGCCGCTAACGACCATATCGTAGCCCAGAGTCAGCACGTAGCGCGCCGACGCCACCACGGAACGCAGCGGCCGGCGCGGCTGCGTCGGCCGGCGCGGCGGTCGAATCAAGGCCACAACGCCCCCGGCCAGCAGCAGCCCGACGACGATATTGCTCGGCTCCAGGTTGGACGTGAGCGCCAGGTAAACCAGAGCGAGCGCCACTATCCACCGCAAGTAAATCACCATAGGCCCTATCCCCCGGTTCCACCGACGGCGGCGATGTAAAGCGCCGGATCCATCAACCACAGGCTAACGTCCGAGGCCACCTTGACCAACGGCTCGGCCCAGAGACCGAATAGCAGCACCAGCCCGATGAGCAGCGCTGGAGCCACCAGGCTATCGCCGGTCGGTTTCAGCCGCGTTTCGGCGGGCGGCGCGTGCCACCAAATCGTCTGGAAAGATCGAATAACGTAGACAAGGGTGAGAATGCTCGCCAATCCGATAATGAGCAGGGGCACAAACCTCGCCGCCTCGATGCCGCTACGGAACAACAGCAGCTTACTGATGAATCCGTTGGTCGGCGGGATGCCGCTGAGGCCCAGGCCACCCAGGAAAAAGAGAACTCCGGCCGCCGGCAACTGCCGCCCCACGCCGGTCACGACATCGAATGAGGCCGACTTGACCGGAGCGCGGCTCGCCACATAGCCGGCCAGCATCAGCATGGCCGCCTTGATCAGGCTGTGGTTGAAGGAAAAAACGACCGCAGCCATGAGCGCTGGAGCCGTGCCCCAGCCAATGCCGACCAGGATGAAACCGACCTGGGCCAGCGTGGAATAGGCCAACATGCGCTTGACGTTGTGGGTGCCGACGGCCGACAGACCGCCAAACACCACGCCCACCACGCCCAGCACCAGCAAAATGGCCCGGATGAGCGGCGCCTGGGCCACGAACAACAACGTCGTCATGCGCAAGAAACCATAGACACCCACCTTGACGACCACCGACGACAGCATGGCGCTGACGGCCGTCGGGGCTGCGGCGTGGAAGTCCGGCTGCCAAAAGTGGAACGGGAACACCGCGCTCTTGATCATGAACGTTGCCATCAGCAAGGCGATGGCGGCCGTGGTCAGGCTGCCGTCTGGCCGGGCGGCGATGCGCCCGGCCAGATCAGCCATGTTCAGCGTACCGTAGGACACGTAGAGCGAGCCGATTGCCAGCAACATAAAGGTCGAGGCCAGCAGGCTCATGTAGAAGTATTTGTAGGCCGCCTCGGTGCCGTAGCGATCGTCGGACGCGGCCGTCAGGGTTGCCCCGGAGATGACGAGCAGCTCGGCAAAGACAAACAGGTTGAACAGGTCGCCGGTCAGAAAAGCCCCGGTCAGCCCAGTCGACAGCAACAGGAAAAGCGGATAGAAGGGGGGATAACGGATGATCGCGTCCTTGCTGCCTAACGCGTAGATAAGGCCGGCGCACAATACGAGCTGGCTCATGACGACGAAAAGGGCGGACAACGGATCGCCGACCAGCGAGATGCCATAGGGAAAGCGCCACCCCCCCACCTGCAATACCACAGCCTCGCCGCCGGTTATCACGCGCGCCAACAGCAGGGCGCTAAAGGCCAGGCTAAGGCCCATCGTGCCCGCCGCCCCATAGGCCTGAACGCGCCCCCACCGCCGGAGCAGCAAAGCCAGCATGGCCCCTACCAGCGGCGTCGCAATGGGTAACAGGACGAGATGGGTGTCAATGAACGACATGGCGCTAATGCTTGAGTCCTTGCACGTCATCCATGTCGGCCGTCTCGTAGCGCGACGAGATGATGTAGAGCATCGACAGCACAAAGGCCGTGCCGCCCATGCTGATCACGATGGCCGTCAGGACGAGCGCCTGCGGCAGCGCATCGCTGCGCTGGCCGGTGGTCGTGGTATAAGCCGCCACCGTCCCGTCATAGGCCCCCGTGCTGAGCAGAAACAGATTGACCGCGTTAGCCAGGATGATCAACCCGATAGTCGAGCGGATGATGTTACGCCTTAACATCTGAAAGATGCCGATGGCGAAAAGCAAGCCCACGGTCAGTGCCGTCAAAAGTTCCATTGTCTAGGCCTCCACAATACTTTGAGCGTCCGTCTCTTCGTCCGTGTCGTCGGGATGCCCAAGGGTATTGATAATGAGCGCGGCGCTACCTAATACCGTCAGGCAGATCGCCACCTCGAATAGAAAGGAACTGCTGAAATCGAAGCCGTAGGGCAGCGGCAGGCCGATCATCTCGCCGAAATTGACATGGGCGAAGAAAAAGCCGGTCAGAGCGTAGGTGATCGCGCCCACCACAAACACGATGATCACCCCCATGCCGATCAGCCGGAAGCCGCGCAGCCAGGGGAGCCGTCGCCGTGTCTCCTCGTAGCCGAACACCACGTACCACAAGGCGACAGCCAGAGCGATGATCACCCCGGCCGTAAACCCGTCGCCCGGCTGCTGGTGCCCGTAGATCATATGCGTGGCGGCGATCAGCATGGCTATGGGCAGGGTGGCCAAAGCGGGCAAGCGCACGAAGGCCGACGTCTCGGCCCCGGCGATGCCTTTGGTCACTGGCGACCCGTTGACAACCGCCCTCCTCCCACGACCGCCCCGTTCGCCGGCCCTCAGCGCGGCCGGCCTCAGCAACATATAGGCGCCCAGCCCGGCGGCGCTGAAGACAACGATCTCGATGACTGTATCCAGTTGGCGAAAGTCGACGACGATGGCCCCGACCACATCCGTAGCTTCGGCCTGAGTCTTGGCATTGGCCTCGTAATAGGGGGTGATGACGCTGTCGCGCAGGGGGCGCGAGGTCAGGGCGGTGTAGGTCAGCGAGGCTACCACCAGGCCGATGAGACCGGCCACCACCAGGTCTCGGATGAGGCTGAGCGGCCGCCGGGAGCGCAATTCGGATAGTGCCAGCCGCTGGGCGGCCGCGCGCTGGCCGCGCGGCAACCGCGTCAGGGCCAGTACCAGGATGACCGTCGCCAAAATATCCACGACGATCTGAACCAGGGCCACGTCCGGAGCCGGCTCCAGCGCGAACAGGAGCGCCATGCTCAGCCCCGACGTTGACAAGGCCAGGATCGCGCCAAAGTCACGCGGCAGCAGCAACGACGCCAAAGCCGCCCCCACAGCGACCAGGAGGGCGAACAGGCGCAACATCTGTGTGGCTCCAAAAAAGTCCATGGCCGGCAGCCGGGCCAGCGACAGATCGGGCAGCAACCGTCCGCCGGTGAAAACAAGCACCAGCACGATGGCCGCGACGATCATCGTTTCCAGATACAGGCGCAGCCGGCCGCCCTGGACGCGCGTAGCCAGGCGCGCGCCACGGAAGATGGCGGCGAGAACGGCCTGATAGAGGGCGTTGAAACCCAGGCGGGGCAACACTCGCCACTGAATAGCCCGCACCGGCCCACGAAAGTAGAACAGTACCGCCCCCAACGAAATAGCCGCCGCCGACAACAGCAGCGGCACGTTGATCCCGTGCCATAACGCCAGCGAGACCTTGACCTTGCCGCCGAAGGCCGCCGCGGCCGCCCCCGCCAAAAAGGCCGCCTCGTCCTTAGGGCCAGGCAAAAGGGTGATGCCCACCGATAACAGCGCCGGGATGGCCGGCATAAGCCACATGAGGTGCGGCGCTTCGTGGCCGCGCCGGGAGGCATCTTTGGGCCGGCCCAGAAATGTTTCGTATATCAGCAGGCCGGATTGCGCCAGCATGAGCGCCCCGGCCACCACGGCCGCCCAGGGCAACAGCGATGCCACCAGCGGCGGCAACGTCGGGTGGACGGCCGCGGCCAGCAACGTCTCCTTTGCCAAAAAGCCGAACAGTGGCGGCAACCCGGCCATGGAGAGCGCGGCGATGACCGCCACGGCGAAGGTGAAGGGCATGGCGCGCCACAAGCCGCCCAGCCGCCGGATGTCGCGCGTGCCCGTTTCATGATCGACAATGCCCACCACCAAGAACAGGGCGCTCTTGTAGAGGGCATGGGCCAAGACGCCGATGACCAGAGCCTTGAATGCTTCCTCAATGTCCTGGCCGATGAGCATCATCAGGATGCCCAATTGGCTGATGGTGGAATAAGCCAGCAGCGCCTTGAGGTCGTTTTGCTTCAGCCCCAGATAGGCCCCGGCCAGCATAGTCACCAGGCCGACGCTCGTCAGCAACCAGAACCAGGACTCAGTGAAACCCAGCGCCGGATTCATGCGCGCCATCAGATAGATGCCCGCCTTCACCATCGTGGCCGAGTGCAGATAGGCGCTGGCCGGGGTCGGCGCGCTCATTGCCCCCGGCAACCAGATGTGGGCCGGGAACTGGGCGCTCTTGGTGAAGGCTCCAAAGGCCACCAGCCCCAGCATGACCGGATACAACTCGCTGGCGCGCAGCACGTCACCGCTGCTCAGGATCGTGGCAAAGTCCATTCCCCCGGCCACGTGACCGACGAACAACAACCCGGCCAACAAAGCGATGCCGCCGCCGCCGGTAATGAACAGCGCCCGAAACGCCCCTTGCCGCGCCGCCTCGTCCTTATATTTGTAGGCGACCAGCAGATAGGACAGAATACTCGTCCCTTCCCAAAAGACGAACAGCGTCAACACGTCGCCGGCCAGCACCAGCCCCAACATCGACGTCATGAACAGCAGCAGGTAGGTCTGGAAACGATAGGCGGATTCGTCGCCCTTGAAATATTGGCCGCCGTAGACGATCACCAAGACGCCGATGAGCGTGACGATGAGGGCAAACAGCGCCGCCAGACTATCGAGATAAAATCCCAGCGACAGACCCAGCGAGGGCAGCCAGGCGATGCGCCACGAGAACACCTCGTTCCTGTTGAGGGCCGGAACATAGGCGGCCAGGATGATAAACGCGGCCAGCGGAAACGCGGCCAGAATCAGGCTGAGGCGGTCGATGCCCAGGCGACCGAGAAAAGCCGACCGACCGGCTAAGGCAGCCAGGATCGCGGCAGCCGTGACCAGACTCAGGGGCAGCAACAAAAACCAAGGGGCGATATGCTCCATAATCGCATTAGACTATACGACAATAGCAGCCACAGAGTCAACGATCCGCGTGGGCTGGAAGGGAAAGTGGGCCACGTCTTCGGCCTGTACGACGCCGGACAGCACTCGGCGGCCGATAATTTTACGCAAACGCGCCGGGCCATTTCTTGTTTCCCTTTTTGAGTTATGGTAAGATGTTCGCAGCAGAAGAGGGGATGTCGCCTAAGAGCGGAACCCGAACAGACGGATCAGGCCGGAGTAGTGCGCGGGCGGCCGGGCGCGCCGGGCAATCGGGTGAACGGGTTCGAAAAATCCATTCCGCGAGGATACAAGCAGGTAGGTGACAAACATGGACATCATTAATCAACGGCCCGGCCTGGCGGCGCTAGTAGCATTCATCGCCGGACTTATTATTGGCCTGGTGGTGCTTGGATGGGGGTTGTTCCCCGTCGAGTATACCGGTGCCGACCCATCAGGTCTCTTCGACGAATATCAGGCCACTTTTGTCCGCAACGCGGCCGAACTGTATGCCTTCGATAACAACCAGGACAAGCTGCGCGCCGCGCTGCAAGGGTGGGGGGGCGATGCGGTCGCCTGCGAAATGGCCCAGAACTCCCTCGACCCGGCGGACCGGCAACGCCTGGTGGCAGCGGCGACCATCGTGAATAGCACCGGCTGTGGCAGTCTAGCCGTGCCGGGGGTAGCGCCGGAGACGCAGGCGACCCTGCTACCGGGTGTCGTGGCCACGCCGCCGGCAACTGAGTCGGCCGAGGGCGGCTCCGGGACGCTGCCGCTGCTGTTGCTGGGGATGTTGCTGCTGCTGCTGGTGGCGGCCATCTTCTATGTCTGGAATCGCCGCCGCACCCTCATGGAAGGAACCGGCGAGGACGACCTGGGCTACGACGATGGCACCCTGGGCCAAAAGGCGGGGCGGCCGACGTATACCCGGCCCGGAGCCGCCGCCGCGGCGACCACCGCCGCTGTCGCCTCCCAGCCAACCCCTGTTCCCATCGCCCGTTTCCGCACGGTTTTCACCCGCGGCCACGATACCTATGATGATTCGTTCAGCATCGAAAACGCGAACGGGGACTTTTTGGGCGAGTGCGGCGTGGGCATCTCCGAAACAATCGGCGCCACCGCGCCCAAGAACGTGACTGCTTTCGAGGTGTGGCTGTTCGACAAGAACGATATTCGCACGATCACCAAGGTGATTATGAGCGATCACGCTTTCTTCGATGACGCATTGAAGGCCAAGCTGGCTCCCAAGGGCGAACCGGTGCTGGCCCGCGCCAATGAGACTATCGTCCTGGAGACAGCAACACTGATCATCAACGCCGAGATCACCGAGATGGATTACGGCCACAGCCCCGACCTGCCCGACGCCAGCTATTTTGACCGCTTTACGATTGAGTTGTCGGCCTGGGCCAAAGAAGGCGATTATGTAGCGCCCCCTTCGGTGGGTGGGGATGAGGAAGATCTACTGAATTATTAGACAAGAGAATTACAGATCTCCCGGATGAGACACATCAAGGGCGTTTGTGTGGGCGTCTGGGGAAATTCGGAAGCTCTCTTTGACCGCAGATTCTCGATATAAAAAGCCCAGCAGATTGACAACTGCCGGGCTTTTTCGTATTCAGGGGTCGGTGGTCTATCTAC
>JACKBY010000012.1 GCA_020634335.1 Promineifilum sp.
CTCGATATGGACGGCGTGCTGTGGCGCGGCGAAACCCCCATGCCCGGACTTGTCGCCTTCTTCGATACCTTGCGCGCCGGCGGCATCGGCTTTGTGCTGGCGACGAATAACGCGACCAAGACGGCCGCCATGTACACCGAGCGGCTGGCGCGCTTCGGCGTCGACGTGCCCCCCCACCAAATCCTGACGTCGGCTGAGGCGACAGCCTCCTACCTGGCCGACCTATACGAACCCGGCTCGCCCCTGTACGTCATCGGGGCGATGGGTTTGCACGACGCCCTGACCGCCCAGGGATTCGAGATTCTGTCCGCCGCCGCTGTGCGGGCCGGTGCGGCGGCCGTCTCGGTCGTCGCCGGGCTATCCCCCCTCATGACCTACGACGAGTTAGCCATGGGCGCCCACCTCGTGAACCAGGGCGTGCCATTTGTGGGCACCAATCCCGATCCCACTTTCCCCAGCGAAATCGGGCCATTGCCGGGCGCGGGGGCTATCCTGGCGATGCTCACGACGGCCACCGGGGTCGAACCGACCATCATCGGCAAACCGGGGCCAATTGTCTTTCGCGAGGCAGTCAAACGCCTGGGCAGCGACCCGTCGACCGTGGCGATGGTCGGGGACCGCTTGTCTACCGACATCCGTGGGGCCAAAGCCGCTGGTCTGCGAGCCATCCTGGTGCTCAGCGGCATCTCGACGCGCGAAGAAGCCGAGACCGGCCCCATCCGCCCTGATTATATTATGGCCGATATTACCGAGTTGGCGGCCTTTCTGCGGCAGGAGCAAGTCATTGCCTGATACCGAGTTGACGAATCTATACGATCTGACACTACCGGAACTGACGGCCTTGCTGGCCGGCTGGGGTCAGCCGGCCTATCGCGCTCGCCAGTTGTGGGAGTGGCTCTATCGCCATTATGCAGGCGAATTCGAGACGATGACCACCTTGCCCGGCGCGCTGCGCGAGCGGCTGGCGGCCGAAACCACACTCGCCATCGGCAAGATCGCGCTCAGCCAACACTCGTCCGACGGCCAGACGGAGAAAGTCCTCTTCCAGTTGCCCGACGGCCAATACATCGAGACGGTGTTGATGCGCTATCAAAAGCGTCGCACGTTGTGCATCAGCACCCAAGCCGGCTGCGCCATGGGTTGCGTGTTCTGCGCCACCGGGCAGATGGGTTTCATGCGCCATTTATCCGTGGCCGAGATCGTCGGGCAGGCGATCTATTTCGCCCGCCAATTGGCCGCCGAGGGACAGCACGTCACCAATATCGTCATGATGGGCATGGGCGAGCCGCTGCACAATTACGACAACACGCTGGCCGCCGTGGATCGTCTGACCGATCCGGCGGGCATGAATTTGGGCGCGCGCAAGATCACCATCTCCACCGTCGGCCTCATCCCGGCCATCCGTCGCTATGCCGACGAGCAGCGCCAGACGCCGCTGGCCGTCTCGCTCCACGCGGCCACCGACGAGGAGCGCAGCCGCCTGCTACCGGTGAACCGCCGCTGGCCGTTGGCCGAGTTGATGGAGGCCTGCCGCTACTACGTGATGCAAACGGGCCGGCGAATGACGTTTGAGTGGGCGCTTATCGCCGGGGAGAATGACACCGAAGAGCAAGCCCACAAGCTGGGCACACTGCTGCGCGGCATGTTGGGCCACGTCAACCTGATCCCCCTCAATCCGACTGCGGGTTACGGCGGCATCCCCTCATCGCCGGAGCGCGTCGGCCGATTTCAGGAAATCCTCACGGATTATGGGGTGACGAGTACCGTGCGCGTCCGGCGCGGCATTGACATTCAGGCGGGTTGTGGGCAACTACGCGACAGGCACCTGATGGACGTGAAGCAGCAACCGGCCGGCGGCCGTTGATTCTGTCGCCCTTCCCTTAGCAACCGCCCACGTACCAGCAGGGATTATCCTGCGCTCCGTTGATGCGAACCTCGAAGTGAATGTGGGGACCGGACGAATTGCCCGTGTTACCGGTCGCGCCGATAACATTGCCCTGATAGACGATCTGTCCGGGGACGACGCTGATACCACTGAGATGGGCATAGAACGTCTCGTAGCCGTTGCCGTGATTGATCACGATTAGATTGCCGTAGCCGTAGATATTCCACCCCGCAAACGTGACTGTGCCCGTATCGGAGGCCACCACGCTCGTCCCTTCGCCCAGGGCAATGTCGATGCCCGGATGGCCATACCAAAAGTACTGCGTGAAGTTGCGCGAATTGACGGGGTAGATGAATGTTCCGGTGCCGACGATGAGCGGGGTCACGCCGCTGCCCGTAGAACGACCTCGCACGGATTCCAGACTGGGTGGTGTCCAGACGAACACGTCGCGCACCGCGCCGGGAACCAGAATTTGCGTCTCGGGGTACAGCCGGTAAGGAAACTCCAGGTTATTAGGCGCATAGCCGACAATCGTCTCCACAGGAATACCGTATTTCTCGGAAATACTTTCCAGTGTGTCGCCCGGCTGCACGTCGTGGAGCACGCCGTCAATGGGCAAGATAACGAGGTCTACGCCCGTCTGTAAGAGGTTGGATTCTTCGCTTAACAACGGGTTGCCGCCCAACAGAGTGGTTGCCTGGATGCCGAATTTATCGGCGATGCCGTTAGGTGTGTCTCCCCGCTCAACGCGGTAGATGGTGAAGGAATGTTCGGGTTTGTGGCCCACAAAGGTTTGCGGTATGGCCGCCGGGGCCAGAGCGATATCGACGAGCACCGGCGCGTTGATGGCGGCCACCGGTTCAGCCGCGGCCGCAGCGCCAACGATGACGTCCCCCACCACGGCCGTAGTGACGACCGGAGACTCATTGGCCCGCGCCACTCGGCCGGCGACCCCAACTCTCCACCCCAGAACGAGCAGCCCGCCCACGAGGAGCAGAACCATGTACCCGGCCGCGCGCGACCGGGAATCTTTTACATCTTGCATAAGCAAAGATGGATGCTATCCCTCGGCAAAGAGCGGCGCAATAAGAAAGCGGTCTGGCAGACCGCTTTCTCTAGAAGTGCTTACCTTGTCGGCGGCCCTGATCAGGCCATATCTTTGGTCAGGGTTTCCAGGAACTCGTAGTTAGTCTTGGTGGCCCGCAGCCGTTGCAAGACGGCCGCCGTGGCGCTGCTGATATCATAGCCGGGTGTGTCCATGAGATGGCCCAACATGCGACGCATGGTATAGACGCGCTGCAATTCGTCGGCCGACATAAGCAGTTCCTCGCGCCGGGTGCTCGACCGCTCGATGTCGAAGGCCGGGAAAATGCGGCGCTCCTGCAAGCGGCGACTGAGCATCAATTCCATGTTGCCGGTGCCTTTGAACTCTTCGTAGATGACGTCATCCATGCGGCTGCCCGTATCCACCAGCGTCGTAGCGATGATCGTCAGGCTCCCGCCGAACTCCAGGTTGCGCGCCGTTCCGAAGAACCGCTTCGGCGGATAGAGCGCGCCGGGGTCCAGACCACCGGACAACGTGCGGCCGCTCGGCGGCACAGTCAGGTTGTAGGCGCGCGCCAGACGGGTGATCGAGTCGAGGAGGATGACGACGTCGCGCCCGGACTCCACCAACCGTTTGCCACGTTCCAGGGCCATTTCCGCCACTCGGCAATGATGCTTCACCGGCTCGTCGAACGTCGAGCTCACCACCTCGCCCTGCGTCGACCGCTCCATGTCGGTTACTTCTTCGGGGCGCTCGCCGATGAGCACCACCATCAGATGTATCTCAGGATAGTTCTCCGAAATGCCGTTGGCGATCTCCTTGAGAACGGTCGTCTTGCCGGCCTTGGGCGGTGAAACAATGAGGCCACGCTGGCCTCGGCCGATGGGGGTGACCAGATCGATCAGACGAGTCGACAGCAAGTTGGGGTTCGTCTCAAGTTTCAGCTTCTGGTCGGGGAAGATAGGCGTCAAGGATTCATAGCGAACCCGATTTTTAAGCTGGTCGGGGCTCATCCCGTTGACCGCTTCAACGCGCAGCAGGCTGTAGTACTTCTCATTGTCCTTCGGCACGCGTACCTGACCGTAGACCATATCGCCGGTCTTCAGGCCAATGCGGCGAATTTGCGAGTTCGATACGTAGATGTCATCCTTGCTTGGCAGGTAGGAGCCGGAGCGCAGGAAACCCATCGTCTGCTTGTCGTCTTCCACCACTTCCAGCACGCCGCCGCGGAAATGGAACCCGCTCGACTCAGCATCGGCCTGCATAATACGAAAGACAAGGTCCTGCTTCTTCATCGTCGTATAACCGGGAATCTTCATATCCCGGCCGATGTCGCGCAGTTCGCTCAGTTTTTTACTTTCCAGATCACCAATATCCATACGTCGCTTCTCTTTGGCATGGGTGTCCCCGCGTTGGGTGCATGCCACAAGTCTTCATAAAACTGGGATTACTCAATGTGTGCTGTTGGCTTGCCCGCCTCGCGAAATTTCTCCGTCAACTGGCGCATCCAATGACCGGATCACGACTAATGCTGCGTAATTTAGGAGGTAATAATGGACGGGGAGCCAAGTCAGGCAATTCGATAGGCAAAATCGCTATTCGTTTTACGTTTACAGAGGGAGCGTGTTCTTTCCCACTCGCGGTCCATAAGGTGGGATGAGTGTAGTATAACATGCGGTCCTGCTCTGGTCAATAAGTTTAATATCGTCGGCTCTTAATCTTGATTGGGGTTCATCAACTGTGCAGGATCCTCCTCTTGACGGATAAAACGCTCTACTTGTTCCACCAACCAGCGATTTCCAATAAATAGAGCCGTCCGTTGGTGCAACTCTCGCGGAACAATGTCCAGGATCGACTGCCGCCCATTGGAAGCGTAGCCATTAGCCTGCTCTATCAAAAAAGCCAGAGGCGCCGCCTCGTAGAGCAAGCGCAGCTTGCCCTCGTCACGAACGCTTTCGGCCGGGTAGAAGAATATGCCGCCGCGCAGCAAATTGCGATGAAAATCCGCCACCAGTGAGCCGATATAGCGCGCCGACAAACCTGGCGGCTCTTCGCCCACGCCTTGCAGCCACTCGACAAAACGCTGGACGCCGGGAGACCACCGATTGTAGTAAGCGCTATTGACGCTGTAATAGGCCGGCGGCTCCGGCAAAACAAGGTTGGGATGGGACAACAGGAATTCACCGTACTCCGGGTTCAGCGTGAAACCATGTACACCATCGCCTGTGCTATAGATGAGCATCGTGCTGGCCCCATAAAGGATGTACCCGGCGGCCACCAAGTCCCTGCCCGGCTGCAAGGCATCTTCCAGACGGCCGCGCTGCCGGTCGTCGATGCAGTGATAGACGCCGAAGATGGTGCCGATGCTGACGTTCACGTCGATGTTGGATGACCCGTCCAGAGGGTCAAATACCAGCACGTAGCTACCCTTGCTATATTTATCCGGTATGTAGAGCGGGTCTTCTTGTTCTTCGGAAACCATCAAACACAGGCGGCCGGTGTGGTCGCACAGCTGCCGGATAATGTCGTGGGCGAATATGTCCAGCTTCTGTTGCGACTCACCCTGAACGTTCGTCGCGCCCACTTCGCCCACGATGTCGATCAGTCCGGCCCGGTTGGTTTTGTGGGCGATGATCTTGGCCGCCAGCGCGATATCATACAGCAGCATGGTCAGCTCGCCGCGCGCATACTGCGGCTGCTGATCCAGAATAAAGCGCTCGATGGTCGTTACAGTGGACATGGGTGTGCTCCTTATCGCCTCATTTCGTGCGTAGGTTCAGCTCAAGGCTGCGAGAATAGCGGCCCCAAAAACAGGACCAGATAATAAACAATGGCGATGGCCCAGATCAGGGAATCCGAGCGATCGAGCGCCCCACCGTGCCCCGGAAAAATTTTACCGGAGTCCTTCAGACCGGCTTCGCGCTTCAGCATGGAAATACTCAGGTCGCCAAACAAGCCAAAGACACTGACGAGCAAGCCGGCAAGCCCCGCCAGCAGCAGCGGCAAGTCCAGAACAGAGGCCGTGATCAGGGCAACGGCCGTGCCGCCGATAATCCCCCCGACATACCCCTCAACCGTTTTCTTGGGGCTCAATCGGGGCGACAGCGCATGGCGACCCAGCACACTGCCAGCCAACCACTTGCCCACGCCATAGGCCGCGACGTCGGCCGACCAGATGCTGACCAACGCCAGCACCGTCCATTGCCAGCCTTGCTGCGGCAAGCCGCGCAAAAGAAAGAAGTGACCGCCGACCCACCCCAAAAGCACGATGCCGACCACCAGCGCAAACCAGTCAAGGGCCGCATCGTAGGTGATGCCCCTCTCGAAGAGCGTCAGACAGTAAATAAGTCCGGCAAACAGACTGATGAAAAGAACGACGTTGGACAAGTTAAGCTCCGGCCGCCAGGCAGCAAACAAGAGCAAAGCAATGGCCGGCAACAACAGCCACAACGGTAATTTGTGGTCCAGCACGCGCATCATATTAGCGTACTCCCAGCCCGCCACAAGCATCAGTAACGATACCGGAATGAAATAGTACCAGCCGCCCAGATAGGCGGCGGTGAGCATGACAGGCCCCACAATCAGGGCGACGATCAATCGCTGCGTGAACATGGCTTGCGGCAGCGACTAGGGCGCATCGGTGACAAGACCATAGCGACGCTCGCGTCGATTGAAGGCGACAATCGCCTCATACAGGTCTTGGCGACCAAAATCGGGCCAGAGCGCCGGTGTCGGATAGTATTCCGAATAGGCCGCCTGCCAGATCAGAAAGTTGCTGATGCGTAATTCCCCACTAGTGCGAATGACCAGGTCGGGGTCAGGCAATCCTTTGGTGAAGAGGTAGGAGCTGAACATCTCCTCAGTCAATGCGTCGGGCTGAATGCCGTCGGCCAGCATCTGGCGCACGGCGTGCAGAATCTCGGCTCGGCCCCCATAATTAAAGGCCACATTGAGAAACAACCGATCGTTGTTGCGCGTTAAATCCAGCGCCCGGCGAATCTTCTCCTGCAGCTTGGGATCTACGCCCGTCAAATCGCCGAGGTGATGAACGCAAACCCCTTGGGCGTTTAGCTCATCCGTCTCCTGGTCGAGTACGCGGGCGAAGATTTTCATCAGCGCCTGCACTTCACTCCTCGGCCGGCCCCAATTTTCGGTCGAAAAGGCGTAGATCGTCAGGACTTTGATCTTGAACTCGACACAGGCGCGGATGATACGTCGCAAGTTCTCGGCCCCCGCGCGATGGCCCGCCTGGCGAGGCAAGCCGCGTTTGCGCGCCCAACGACCATTACCATCCATGATTATCGCGACATGAACCGGCATCTCCAGCGAGGATAGATCGAGAGGGTCTTCGCGGCGTCGCGGCATTCCTAAACTTCCATGATTTCGGCTTCTTTGGCCCGGCCGATCTCGTCGATTTGGGTAATATACGAGTCGGTGATCTCTTGCAGCTGCTTCTCGCCCCGCGCGCACTCATCCTCGGAGACAAGCTTCTCCTCTTTCAATTCCTTGAGATCGTGGTTCAGATCACGGCGAACGTTGCGCACAGCTACCTTGGCCTCCTCGATGCGGCGGCCAACAATACGCGACAGATCGCGCCGGCGCTCTTCCGTCAATCGGGGAATGTTTAGGCGAATCACCTGGCCGTCATTGTTGGGCATGATGCCCAGGTCTGACTTCATGATCGCCTTTTCAATGGCCGACATGGAACTGCGATCGAACGGCCGAATCGCCAGCTGCTGCGGCTCCGGTACAGATATCACAGCCATCTGAATCAATTGCATCTCGACGCCATATTGCTCAACCTTGAGATGCTCAATGAGCTTGGTGGAGGCGCGCCCGGTGCGAAACGCCGCCAGGTCGGACTCCAACGAGGTGATCGCGCCGTTCATACGGTTTTTCGCCTCTCGCATCACATCGGCAATCATTGGATCCTCCGCATCCGGTCCTAGGTCTCCCGCCGGTTCACTGCCGCAGAAGACTTGTCGTATAACTCTCCGCTCACGCGGATATCGTCGTGCCGACCGACTCCCCCATGACCAGTCGTTTGACGCTATCCTTCTGCCAGAAGTCTAACACGACAATGGGCATATTGTTCTCCATGCACAGGGAAACAGCCGTCGTATCGAGCACGCGCAAGCGCATGCTCAAAAACTCCAGATAGGAAATTCGTTCAAAGGGTTTGGCGTCGGGATTCTTGTAGGGGTCGTCATCATAGATGGCATCCACCTTGGTGGCTTTGATCAGCACCTCGGCATTCAGTTCCATGGCTCGTAGTGCCCCGGCCGAATCAGTCGTGAAGTAGGGATTGCCCGTGCCCCCGGCAATGATGACGACGCGCCCCTTGTCCATGTGACGAATGGCTCGCAACCGGATGTAAGGCTCGGCGATGGTACGCATTTCGAAGGCCGTCTGCACACGTGTCACCACGCCGGCGCGCTCCAGAACGTCCTTAAGCGCCAGCGCGTTCATCACCGTCGCCACCATGCCGATGTGATCGGCCGTCGAGCGTTCCATGCCCGCCTGGGTCCCCATCGACCCCCGCCATAAATTACCCGCCCCCATCACCAGCGCCACCTGGACGCCCAGGTCGTGAACGTCTTTCACCACCTGGGCGACCTCATCGGCGCGTTGGGGATCGATGCCGAACCCACCTTGGCCGGCCAGGGCTTCACCACCCATTTTCAGAAGAATCCGCTTATATCGAACATCAGGCATATCGATCAGTTCCATGGTTATTATAATTCAAGATTCTCTGAAAATGGGTGGTTGGCTCCCACACCCGGGCCTGATCCGTTAATTTTCCAGCGCTTCGCCCAGTTCGTATCGAACAAAGCGGCGAATCATGATGTTCTCGCCAGTCTGACGGATGGCTTCGGTCAACATATCCTTGATCTTGACCTTCTCGTCCTTGACGTACGGCTGCTCCATCAGACACATTTCTTCATAAAACTTGGAAATGCGCCCGGCGACCATCTTCTCGGCCACGGCCTCCGGCTTGCCCTCAGCCAAAGCCTGGGCCTTCAACACGGACGTTTCGCGCTCCAGCTCGTTCGCGGGCACATCTTCCACATTGAGGTAGCGTGGCGATGCCGCGGCGATATGGAGCGCCAAATTGTGGGCCAGCTCGCGGAACTGCTCGTTGCGAGCCACGAAGTCAGTTTCGCTGTTCAGCTCCAGCATAACACCCACGCGATTGCCGGGATGGGCATACAATTCGATGACGCCCTCTTTGGCCGCACGGTCGGCGCGCTTGGCGGCCCGCGCCGCGCCCTTCTCGCGCAGCATGTCAACAGCCTTGTCGAAGTCTCCGTCGTGTTGCTCCAGGGCCTTCTTGGCCTCCAGGACGCCCGCGCCGGTGGCCGCGCGCAGTTCTTTCACCATTTCAGTGGTAATTGCCATCTTGATTCATTCTCCCAAACAGTTACTCGGATGCCTCATCGACACCATCTTCGGTTTCCGATGCGGTTTCTTCCTCATCCGTGATTTCTACTTCGCCGGTCTCATCGCCGGATTCAGCATCCGACTCATCGGTCGAGTCGTCCTCGGCCGCCGTTTCGCGAAGCTTTGCCAGCGTGGAAGCGCCCAGCAACAGTTCATCCTCGGCATCTTCCATGCCGTCGAAGGATTCATAACGATAACGGTCGAAGTCGGACACTTCTTCAACCATCGTTTCCTTGCGCATGGCAATCCCTTCCAGCGCCGCATCGGCCATCTTGCCCACGATGAGCTTGATCGCCCGAATGGCGTCGTCGTTGGAAGGAATGACGTAATCGATAGAATCGGGATCGCTGTTCGTGTCGACTACACCGACGACCGGAATATTGAGGCTGTTGGCCTCGCGAATAGCCGTCTCTTCGTGACTCACGTCGACGACAAACAACAGCGCCGGCAAGTCGCGCAGGTCACGAATGCCACCCAGGCGCAGATTGAGCTTGTCGATCTCTCGCTCGATGCGCAAGCGCTCAGTCTTCTTCAGCAGCTCAAACTCACCGGCATCGCGGCGAGCTTCTAGCTCGCGCAGGTAGTTGATTCGTTGCCGGATGGTGCGCCAGTTGGTCAGCGTGCCGCCCAGCCACCGGTCATTGACATAAGGTTGGGCAGCCCGCGCCGCCTCGCGAGCGACGGTATCCTGAGCCTGGCGTTTGGTGCCCACAAAGAGCACGTCCTTGCCCTCGGCGACGGTATCGCGAATCGCGTTGTAAGCTTCCTCGATTAGCACAATGGTCTGCTGCAGATCGAGAATGTGGATACCGTTGCGCTCGGTAAAAATGTACGGCTTCATCTTCGGGTTCCAGCGACGTGTGCGGTGACCGAAGTGCACGCCCGTTTCCAGAAGTGCTTTCATTGAAACAATGGCCATGAGGTTATTCTCCTTAAATTTGTTTTCTTCTTCCACGCCCTTCATCCTGAAGCGGAACTCGCATGGCCGAGGCAAACAACGATCCTCCGCAGCGGTCTCATGTGCAAGAGACCTGGGAGGGTCGCGGGTTGCCTGTGCGAGCACAACCTCTTCAGTCCAGGCGTGTGTGAACTGTTAAATTGCCTATGCTAACCGGGAAAGGGAAGCGATGGCAGAAAATCCATTGGATTATAGTGAAACGAAGGAAATAAGCAAAAATCCGTGGCTGCGCCTCACCTGGCGGGATTCACGGCCGTGTGGCCGGCGCGCCGGGCGAAAACCGGCTCAACGATCCGGGTTCCATCGCCGCCGGACGGCGCGCGCCGTGTTGCGAATGATCCCGCGCATTGGGCTATTGATCGCGCCTACCATCGCCTGATAGCGGCGGCCGGGCACCACGATCACGTTGTCACCAGACAAGGCCGCCAGCGACTCATCAACCACTTGCTCGGCCGACATCCACAACCCTGCGGGAATGTGGCCGCGGTCGAATCCTTCATATTCCGACGTCTCGTGAAACTCGCTATAGGTGAAGCCGGGACACAGCGCCTGCACCTTGACGCCTGTCCCTTGCAGCTCGGCTGCCAGCGCCTCGGAAAAATTGTTCAAATAAGCCTTGGTGGCCGTGTAGGTGGAGCCGCCGCCGGACGGAAAAAACGCGGCAATAGAGGAGACATTGATGACAGCGCCGCGCCCGCGCTCGACCATCCGGGGCAAGGCCGACCAGGTCAAGGCCACGCTAGCCACGTCGTGGACGCGAATCATGTCCAGATGGCGCTCAAGAGCCACTTCGGTGAAGGAGCCGCGCGTGCCGAAACCGGCATTGTTGATCAGCAGCACGAGGTCGGGTTGGGCTTCGACGGCCCGCGACACCCGGGCAATGTCCTCTTCCCGCGCCAGATCGGCCGCCAGCACGTCGACCTGAATGCCGTAGACCCCGACCAACTCATCAGCCAATGCGCGCAATCGTTCTTCGCGGCGGGCTACCAGCGTCAGATCGAAGCCCATAGTGGCCAGGCGTCGGGCGAATTTCTCACCGATACCGCTGGAAGCGCCCGTGATCAGCGCCCGGCCGGTGGGCAACAGCGCGCGATCGGCCGTGGCCCGCTGCAACGCCCGCCACCCGACAAGCCCCGTCAGGGCCGCGCCCAACCCAACTAGCGCGGCCAGGACACCCGGCCGGCCACCATGATTCGTGTGATTGGTCATGATACCTTGCCTCCCCCAACGATCAATTCGTGTACGTGCTCAACGGCCCGGTCGACGTCTTCTCCGGCAACGACAACGCTTATGCCGCATTCGGTCGAACCTTGAGCGATGGCGATAACGTTCACCTGGTGGTCGCCCAGCGCGCCAAAGACCCGCCCGGCAATGCCATAGGTAGTCTGAATGCCCGCGCCAACGATGGTGACGATGGCGATGGCGTCGCGCGACCAGATGCGTTCGATGTCATGCCGGTTGAGTTGGTCGGCGAATTCGGCCTCCAGGCTGCCAACGACGGCCGCCGCCGCCGCTTCGGGCACAATAAAGCAAATCGATTGTTCCGAAGAGGCTTGGGTGATCAGCAGAACGCTGACGTCGAGACGGGCCACCGCGCCGAACGTCCGCGCGGCAATGCCGGGCACACCGATCATCCCCTTTCCCTCGACCGTGATCATGCTGACGCCCTTGATGGCCGTGACCGCCTTCAACGCGCCGTTTTGCCGGCTCAGGCCCGCGTCCTCTTCGATCACCGTGCCCGGATGCGTGGGATTGAAGGTGTTCTTGATGCGCAACGGGATGCCGCTCTCCACACAGGGGCGCATCGTCTTAGCATGGATAACTTTGGCCCCGTAGTAGGCCAGCTCCGACACCTCTCGAAAGGACAGTGTCGGGATCGACACCGCGCCGGGAACAATGCGCGGATCGGCGCTCATCACCCCATCTACGTCCGTCCAGATCCAGACCTCATCGGCATCAAGCGCCTGGCCGAGAATGGCAGCGCTATAGTCGGACCCACCACGGCCGAGCGTAGTCGTCACGCCGTCGGACGTGGCCCCGATGAAGCCGGTAACGATGGGAATGGCATCACTGTCGAGCAACGGCTGGAGTCGTGCTGTGGTTTGGGCGCGGGTGGCGGCGGTCTGCGGAGCCGCGTTCTGAAAATTACCGTCGGTCAGAACCAGTTCAGTGGCGTCAATGGCCTCGGAATCATACCCCAGTTCGCGCAGGTAAGCGGCCAGGATGCGCACGCTCATCTGCTCGCCCATGCCGCTGATGGCGTCAAGGGCGCGCGGCGTCAATTCGCCCAAAACACTAACCGCGCCGCAGAGCGTGGTAAAGCGCTCCACAAACCGCTCCATCTCGGCCAGGATAATCTGGCGCTCTCCTTCGGGAGAAAGCAGGCCGTCGATGGCCTCGTAGTGGATAGCCCGCATCTGGGCCGCCAACTGGGGATAGGTATCCAGATCTCCGGCAAAAGCGGTGTACGCGCCTTGCAGCAACAAATCAGTCACCTTGACCGGTTTGGAACCCATTGCCGAAGCTACGACGACGACGTCGCCCCACGTATCGCGCGCTTGCAGGATCAGATCGGCCGTCTCGCGCATGGCGTCCGCACTGCCCACCGATGTCCCGCCAAATTTCATCACTAAAGTCATGACTCGTTTCCTCTGCCGGCCGCAACCAGCGCAGCGACCCGTGAGTATAACCAAGCCAGGGCAGCGGGCAACGGCAATACTTGAGGGGATTGAAAGCAGGGAGCAGTCCGTACGTTGAGATAGGGGCGACAGAATAAAGAAACGGCCGATCCCTAATACGAGATCGGCCGTTTCGTGCTTATCTGGCGGCAGGAGATTGGAAACGGATAAAGTTACGCCAGGTTAAAGCCGATAAAATCGCCCGCGCGGGCGTTGGCCCACTGCTAATAATGAAATAAATTCACCAACGCGCCGCGCGGGACGAATCGTTAATCAGCGAAGTTATAGACCTTTGACGACGATCTCCTCTTCGTCGAAGGCGTTGGCCTTGGGCGTCATTTCCGCTTCCTGCGGCATGATCAGCGCCAGGGCCACATAGATCAACAACCCGACACCATTCCATAACGTCAGCAGAACAGCCGCCAGCCGGACGATAACCGGGTCGATGTTCAGATAGTCGGCCAGTCCACTGCAGACACCGAAAAGCATTTTGCTGTCTCGGGATCGGATCAAACGTTTTTCACTCATTGTCATACCTCCAGCTCTCATATTCGTTGTTCTGTAATCCTATACGCCGGCCTAAAATGAAAGTTGCAGGACGCAGGACGAGTATTTGTCGTCGTGGAGACGAACAAAAAGCGGCTCTCTTTGGTGTGGGAATTGGAGAATGAGGGTTCAGGGTCGGACCTCATCCATGAAGTGGATGAAAGCCTGTCCCAGTGGCGTCAGCACGCCTCGCTGGGCATTATACAGATTGCCCGTCGGGTACGCCCCCTCATCGTAGAGACTATACCAGAAGGCATATTGCACCAAACGGCCTCCGTCAGCCGCCAAGCCATTTTCGCCGGTTGCCGTCAGGAAATATGCGTAGGTTTCGGCCAGATAATCCTGGACGAACGCGGGCGGAAAGCCATAGTCGGCGGGCAGTAAAATGCCGAATTCCGTTACCGCCAGCGGCTTGTCGCCATAGCCGTTAGCCGCCATCCAGTCGCGGAAAACCGTTACATATGCCTTCACCAGATCGATGTCACCGTGATCTTCGATCTCATAGAGTTGTCCGGTAGTCGCGTCCATGCCCGGCGGGATGTCGATCCCCCAGCTATCCTTTTCTTCACGCAGGATGAACAGGTGAATCGACCACAGATCGGCCGGCAACGATTCGCCGTACCGCTCCCGATAATTTCGCAGGACGTCATCGAGATAAGACAGGCGCAACGGCGTGGGTAAGGCGATACCGCCGGCCCCGATGCGAGCCGCCGGATCGCGCTCCCGGATGAAGGTATAGATGTCGTGATAGGCCTCGGCGTATTCCTCAGCCGTCGCGTCGTCCTGCCAGATGACGTCCGGCTCGTTGCCGATGAGCCAGAATGAGCCCGGATGGGCTGCGAGAGTTTGCGCGATCAGCTGGCGATTCGCCGGCCACTGCATCGCTTCCTCAACCTGACCCAGCCGTACCGTCTGCCAGATGGTCAGATTGGGCACAAGAGGCAGCTCCGGCCACACACGCCAGAACACAAAGTGACGGGCGCGCAAACCCGCAGCGGCCGCCGGGGCCACATCCGCCAGCGCGCCGGCGATGCCGATGCGTTCCAGCGCCGCCGACCGGCCGGCCGTCAGGGTAGGGATAATAGGCGTGATGTCAGCCATCGGATAGGCAGGCAGTTGTGTAGCCACGGCCGTCGCCCTCCCACCAAGCAAGGGCTGGGGCGTGCGCGTCGGGATGATCGGCTCGGGCGTCGGCGTCGGCTGCACGGCCGCCGGCGCGCAACCAGCCACGCCCGCCAAAATCAATAATGCCAGGCCCACAACCAACAACCGGCAATGGACATTGATCTCCATCGAGCGATTCATCGAGCGACTGAGAAATAGAGGAAAGAGCGGGGCTCGCACCGGAACCACCGCTCTTTCCCGAAAACAATTAGTACGGGAGCCAGTCCGAAGGACCCGACAAGGTTAATCGGCCAGGTCCTTAACGTCTTCGGCGGCCACGGCCGCGACAGCTTCCGTCGGCTTCGGCTGGTGAATGACCACACGAGTCGTCACCTGTTCGGCAACGTCGCGCGTGCCCTTGACGTTTAACTGATCGAACAGGAACTCGAACTGCTCCTGCAACACGCCACCGATCTCGGCCAGATGGGATTCGTCCAGATTCCACCACTGGGCTTTGAAAGGCCCAATGGCGCGTTTGCGGGCCGAATAGAGGCTCTGCTCGTCCGTCTTGCCCGGCTTCCATTCGTCCTTGTGATGCTCGCGCAGGTAGGCATAGGCCTCATCGACGACTTCCTGCGGCAGATAGTCGAACACGATGTTTTGAAAATTCGTCGCCAGATGGATCTCGACCGTGCCGATCTCCGGGAACTTGTTGAATGCGCTCGGCGGCAACGTCGACGCCCCGTGCTGCACCGCGCCGCCCAGTCCGTAATCCTCGCGAGCCGCTTGGCTCAGGTCGCGCAAGGTGTCGAAATCTACTTTCACCTGCGCCAGCGTGCCGTCGGGAAGCACCACGCCGCCGTGGCTCGTGCCGGTCTGGACGGATATCTTGGAGATGCCGGGCAGCCCTTGCGCCAGTTCCCGGCGATAGCCTTGCATGAAGGCGTGCAGTTCTTCGACGGTCGAATTTTTGTGGCCGACCTCGCCGATTTCGCCGCCCAGGGAGATAGTGATGCCCTCCGGCTCGATCTCGCGCACGTATTCGGTCAGACGGGCGCAGAGCGTGTAGTTGGTGTTCTGCTGCTCATCGAGCGTCGGATAACTCAGATCGACCAGCGTCGAAGTATCGATGTCAATATTGTAGAAGCCGGCGGCCACAGCTTCGTCCATCAGGTCCTTGACGGCCTGGACTTCGCTGCCGGCATCGCCCTTGTAGCGGGCGGCTGAAATCTGGAAATGATCGCCCTGGATGAAAACCGGGCCGCGATAGCCTTCCTTGATAGCCGCCGCCAGGACGCTGGCTGTGTACTCCATCGGGCGCTGACCGGTGTAGCCGATCTCGCTGCGAGCGATCTCGAACAACATCGCGCCCACGTTGTGCTTGTTGGCGGCGCGGAAAACGGCGCGCGACGAATTATAGTTCATGGCGCGAATGTTCATCGCCGGGACGGTGAAGGTGGCCGGCACATCGCCGCGGCCGATAGCCATGTACAACTGGTGGATCGACGACGGGTAGATGCCCAACCCCTGGGCGATCTCCCAGATGAGCCATCGCGCCGTGTCGCGAACGAGACCGTCGCCGAAGACGGCCGTTTGAATCAGACCATCAATTTTCTCGCGCAGGGCCGGTTCGTCGCGCACGGTAACGAGCTCGCGATCAACGTCGACTACGCCGTCAAGGTGGCGCAACAATTCGTCAACAGAATTTGCCTTCATGTTTTATCGATCTCCTTATGGATTAGGCTGTCAATTTGCAGGTATGGCCGCGCGACTTGTCCGATCAAAGAGTCAACGAGGCCGGTAAATCGGCAGGTTGGGCAGTTCAATACCACCGCAAGAATAGCACACTGTAGGCTGATGAGGCAGTATCATTAGCATCTATTCAAGGTGATCAATGTCACGTCCCGCGTTCGTGACCCGGCGATTTGCCGCCGGCTGTCATCGAATAGACCCAAAATGGTCCGGTCTCGTCCACGCTTTCTTTTTCAAACGTCATACCGATGCCTTCGGCGACGCGGATAGACGCTTGGTTTTCCGAGTCGATCATGCATATCAGGCGCGTCAGTCCCAGCGTCTCGAAGGCGTAGTCGCGGATGCCCGCCGCCGCCTCCGTCCCCAGGCCTTGCCGCCAATAGGCCTTATCGATCATGTAGGCGACCTCGACTTCATCCTGCCCATCAATCGTCCAGGGCAGCAAGCCACAGCGGCCGATGAACGCGCCGTTCTCCTTGAGGATCGTCGCCCACAGTCCCAACTCCGGCCGCCGGGGATGGCCCTGGAGGAACCACTCAAGTTCTTCTTTGGTCTCCTCGTAAGTCAACGTGCGGTCGGGCGACACGCCTTCGGGAGGAAAATACTGTCGCATTTCGGGATCGCGATAGAGAGCGTAAAGGGCGTCGAGGTCGTCGGGGATGGGGTGGCGGAGGAGAAGGCGGTCGGTTTCAAGAATGTTCATGGTTTGTATTGTTTGCCTTGAAAATCATTGCCGGCCGAGCTTCCCATCACCAGAATTTGATAGCTGTTGTCGTTGAAAATTCTCAACAGATCGCTGAAGTGGGAGTTGACGAACATTGAGTCCTTTCAACCTTGCAACATGAAGGACAAGTTCCCAGGTTGCTTGAAACCTGGCAGTGGGCGACTGAGCCTGCCAAAATTGGATGTCGAAGCTGCGATCCAGTTCCTCAAGCTTACCGCGGCGCTCTGCGATTTCTGAAGCCATGAGCTCCAATTCTACCACAAGTATGTGCACATCGTGACTCGATAGGAAAGCACAATATAGACTTAGAATCAATTCAAAAAAACTGATGACTCAAGTCTGTTTCTATCGCTCTGGATGCTGCAACATCGATAACAATAATAATCGTGAGCCAGGGAAATAATCAATTAAATAAAGTCAATCTGCGGGTAGGGTATCGATTTTGGCCGTTTTGCTATTGCCAGCGGTGGTATAGGTGCTGTCAGAAGAAGCACTCGAACAGCGGCGACAGCCGTGGTACAATCAGGGTCATGCTTGGTAATGAGGGTCATTGACATTAGCCACTTGAACTGCTATATTTTCTACATGTTGAATTCGTCGTCCAAGCACCTGCCTTTCGCCGCTGCCGCCCAGACATCCAGTCTGGTCGGAGACGTTGCTTGACGCGCCTACAACAGTAATAGCGAAACGGCAACCGCCAGACTGAGCCTTCGGTCTGGCGGTTTTTTGTTTGTGTCGCCGGATTTGACAGGTGTTTTGAAATCTATCAAGTCTATAAGTTATCTGCTAAAATTCGCCCGGAGCAATTATGAGACCGACAACCAGTAACGAAATACGCCAGGCCTTTCTCGACTACTTTAACGAGTTGAAGCACGAGGTCGTCCCCAGCGCCCCGCTGCCGCAGCGCGACAACCCGACACTGCTGTTCACCAACGCCGGGATGAACCAGTTTGTCGACGTTTTCCTGGGCAAAGAGAAGCGGCCGTATCAGCGCGCCGCCACTGCCCAAAAAGTCATGCGCGTGCAGGGAAAGCACAACGACCTGGAGAACGTCGGCCCTTCGGCCCGCCACCACACCTTCTTCGAGATGCTGGGCAACTTCTCCTTCGGCGACTACTTCAAGCGCGAGGCCATAGACTTCGCCTGGACGTTCATGACCGGCGTCATGGAACTGGAGCCGGAACGCCTGTTCGCCACTGTATATACTGAAGACGATGATGCCTTCGATCTATGGACGCGCTACCTGCCCGCCGAGCGCATACTCCGTTTCGGCAAAAGTGAAAACTACTGGTCGATGGGCGACGTCGGCCCCTGCGGCCCCTGCTCCGAGGTTCACTATTACTCCGGCGATATGGCGACCATCACGCCCCAAGGGGTGAACAACGACGACTGCCCGGAATATCTTGAGGTCTGGAACCTGGTGTTCATGCAGTTCGATGCCCAACCGGACGGCACGCTCTTGCCATTGCCCCGCCCGTCGGTCGATACGGGCATGGGCATGGAGCGGTTGGTGCGCATTGTCCAGGGCGTGGAAACCAATTACGAGACCGATCTGTTTACCCCAGCGCTGAATCGCGTCCAGCAACTGTTGGGCGACAACGACGAGCAACGCGCGGAAAATTACGTCGGCTATCGCGTCATCGCCGACCACGGCCGCGCGGCCACCTTCCTGATCGCCGACGGCGTGCAGCCGGGCAACACCGGCGCGGGCTACGTCCTGCGCATGATCATTCGCCGGGCGGCGCGCTTCGGCCGCAAGATCGGCTTCCACGAGCCGTTTCTCGGCCAGGTGGCGCAGGTCTACATCGACCAGATGGGCGTGGCCTATCCCGAATTGCGCCAGCGCCGCGAGCACATCCTCCACACGCTGCGCCGGGAAGAAGAACGCTTTAATCGCACGCTCGATAACGCCTTGCTGCATCTGGATGAGCTGGTCGACGAATTGCACAGCCAGGGGATCGCCCAAATTCCCGGCGATGTGGCCTTCAACCTGTACGCGACCTACGGCTTGCCGCTGGAACTGACCCGCGACGTGGCCCAGGAACAGCACGGCATGACCGTCGATGAGGAGGGCTATAACGCCGCGCGGGAGGCCCACGCCATTGCCAGCGGCAGCGGGGCTTTCGCCAACTACATCGTCGGGGCCAACGTCTACTCCGACCTGTTCCGGGCGCTGGTCGAAAGCGGCGACCTGGACGAGACGGGCGTCGACTACGATCCGTACGCCGGCGCGTCGCTGGAAACCACCGTCATCGGCCTGGTCAGCGACGGCGCGCGCGTCTCCTCGGCCCGCGCCGGACAACAGGTTGAGATCGTCACGACGGCGACGCCATTCTACGTCGAGGCCGGCGGCGAGGTTAGCGACACCGGCCACGTCACGGCCGGAAACGGGCTGGATGTTCACGTCGTCGACACGCGACGCCCCGTGCCCGGTCTGGTGATCCACGTCGGTGAGGTCGTCGCGGGCGAGGTAGCAGAAGGCGATCTGGTGCAGCTGGCGGTAGACCGTACACGCCGCGCCGACATCCGCCGCAACCACACGGCGACGCACCTGCTCCACCGCGAACTGCGCGCGCACCTGGGCAACCACGTCGTTCAGGCCGGCTCGCTCGTTGCCCCCGAGCGACTGCGCTTCGATTTCACCCACGACCGGGCGGTCGACCGGGCGACGCTGCGCCGCATCGAGTCGGCCGTCAATGACGCCATCCTGGCAAATTACCCGGTCAACGTGGCCTATAAGGGTCAAAGAGAGGCCATTGAAGCGGGCGCGATGGCGCTCTTCGGCGAGAAATACGGCGACGTCGTGCGCACGATCACCGTCGGCGGTGGTTCGGCGAACGACGAGGCCGCTCCCTACAGCTTCGAGCTGTGCGGGGGCTTGCATGTCGACGAGACGGGCGAGATCGGTCTGTTCCGCTTCGTCGGCGAGGAAGCGGTCGGCGCGGGTGTGCGCCGCGTGGAGGCGGTCACCGGCCGTGGCGCCTACGAATTCGTGGCCGAACGCCTGAACCTGCTCGATCGGCTGGCCGGCAAGCTCAACGTGCCCGTCACCGAGATCGAGAACCGCCTGGAAACACTCCTCGACCATGATCGCGCCCTCGAGCGCGATCTGGAGTCCGCCAACCGTCGCCTCGCGCGGGGTCAATTCGATGTCCTGATCGGCGGCATCATGAAGGTCAAGGGCGCGTCTGTGCTGGCCGCCCAGGTGGAGGCCCACCATATCGATCAACTGCGCGAGATGGCCGACTGGTTCCGCGATCGGGTCGATTCCGGTGTGGCCGTGCTGGGTATGGTCAACGACGGCAAGCCGACGATCATCGCCACCGTGACCGACGACCTGATCGCCCGCGGCGTGAAGGCCGGCGACCTGGTGCGCGAAGTGGCGAAAACCGTCGGCGGCAGCGGCGGCGGGCGGCCGAATATGGCCCAGGCCGGCGGCGGCGATCCGGCGAAGCTGAGCGACGCCCTGGCCGGCGTCGGCCGTTTGGTCGAGTCAGCCCTGGCCTAGCCCTGGCCAGACACAATCTACGGAATGGACGCATGTCGCTGAGCGTACTCCCCATTGACCCGGCCGATACCTATCATTCGGTGCGGGATCGTCTGCTGCAGCTTGGTCGTGGGCGCACTGTTCTGGTCATGCCCGAAGGCCGTGTGCCGCTGAGCGGGATTGATCTGGTCCTGCTGCGCCGCTTGGCCGACCGCGAACGGCTCGAAGTGGGACTGGTCGCCTCGGACAGGCAGTTTTCGCGTCAGGCGCGGGCGCTCGGCTTGCCCACTTTCGCCAATCTGACGCTGGCGGAACATTACCGGCCCGGCTGGTGGCGCGCCGGCCGGCGCGCGGAACGGTTGGGCTTCGCGCCCGGCGAGGATCATCATCCTTGGGATCGCGGCGTTGCTCTGGCGCGGGAATCCCAGTCTGCCGAACGGTGGCGCCTGATCCGTCCCATCGTCCTGTTGGCGGGCGTCGTCGCACTCGGCCTGCTTGCCATTGCCGGCCTCTACGCCCTGCCCCGGGCCGAGATCACGCTTCGCCCGGCCACGCTTCCGGCCCAGGTGATACTGGATCTGCTTGCCGATGAAAACCTGAACGCCCCAGCGGATAACGCGCTCCCGGCACGCTCGCTCGAGCACGTGCTGGATTGGGAGGCGACGGGCCTCAACACGACCGACGCCACGACCGACGCACAACGCATCAAGTCGCAGGCACTTCAGGGCATCGGCGCGAGCGCGGCTGAGTCCCTGACCGCCCGGCTCGATCCGGAGGAACTACTTGTGCCCTCTTCAATCCACGTCGAGATCAGTGATGAGATGGTTGAGCGAAGCGGCGACCAAACAACGCTCTGGCTCCGCGTGACGCTGTCCGGCTCGACAGTGGCCTCGGCCGACGTCGACGCATTGGCCTACAGGGCGTTGAGCGCAGCCCTGCCCACCGCTTATGTGCCCGACCCCGCCACCCTACGGGTACAACTGGAGCCGGCCAACGGGGAAGCGCCGGGCCACTTTCAAGTGACCGCCCAGGCCACCGGCCGGACGGCGGTGGACACTCGCACGCTGTCCCAAACGCTGGCCGGGCGGCAAGCGAACGAGGCCGCCCGCTTTCTATCGACCACGATCCCGCTGGCCGAGCCGCCGGCTTTCGTGGTGCGGCCGGGTTGGTGGTGGGATGTGTCCGGCGGGAGATTACCCCTGCGCGCCGAACAGATAACGGTCGAGTTGGCCCCCTGAGAAGCCGCATAGAACCCGGATTATAGTCCAAGCGTAGGGCAACCATTCAGGCTTACCGGGCGTCTTGACACATAATAGAAACGGTTGCAAATCGCGGCCGCTGACATGATGACTACGATTAAAGACAATCCGGGGCGGGTCATGGCACTCGATCTGGGCGAGAAGCGCATCGGGATCGCTATTAGCGATCCCACCCGCACCATTGCCTCGCCCCATTCCGTGCTGAATCGCGCGTCGCGGGCCGCCGATTTTGCCCACTATGCCCAACTCATCAACGAGCAACGGATCACCTTGCTGGTCATCGGCCTGCCCATCACGCTGGGCGGGCAGGAGGGGCAGCGGGCCGCGTGGGTGCGCGACTACGCCGACGGCTTGCGCGATCAGATCGACATCCCCATCACATTTTGGGACGAAAGTCTGTCCACGGTCGCGGCAACGGCCGCGCTGCACGCCCAGGGGCGACGCGGCCGCAAGGTGAAGGAGCGCGTCGACGCCGTGGCAGCGGCGCTCATCTTGCAATCCTATCTGGATGCCCAACCAGAGGAATCGCCCTATGACTGACGGAGTCGAAGTGCAAAGGGGCTTGTCGCTAGGCTGTATACTGCGCCTGCTGCTGGCGGCCGTCATCCTGGCCGCCGCCGGGGCGGGTGGTTGGCTGTTCTACCGCACGTGGCTGGGCGAAGGACTGGATCGCAGCGCCGTCAATCCCGCCCTCAGCCAGACACAACGCCTCTACCTGGAATACTATCTGACTGAGCACGCCCCGGAATTGGCGCAGCCCGCCGGGAGCGGCGTCGAACCTCAATCGTTCACCATTTCGCCGGGCGAAGGCGCGGCGGCCATCGCCGAAAATCTTCGCGCGGCCGGGCTGGTTGCCGATACCGAGTTGTTCCTCAACTACCTGACCTACTACGGGCTGGATGGTGGGCTCGTGACGGGTCAATACACGCTCGATCCCCGGCAAACCATCCCACAACTGGCCGAAGCGCTGGGCTCGCGCGGCGCGCGCGCGCTGGAACTCAGCTTTCTGCCCGGCTGGCGCAGCGAGGAAATGGCAAACTACCTGCGCGTGGTCAGTCCGGCCCAGATTGATGCCGATATCTTTTTGAGTATCGTCCAGAATCCTGTGGCGACCGACCTGGGCGTTTTCACCTTCCTGTCATCCATTCCCGCCGGCGCGACACTGGAGGGCTACTTGTTTCCCGGCCCCTATCCCATCGAATCGACGACCGACAGCGTGGAACTGGTGCGCCTCATGTTGACGGCGTTCGACCGGGAAGTGACGCCAGCTATGCGTCAAGCCTTCGGCGCGCAGGGCCTGACCCTACGCGAGGCGCTTATTATCGCCTCCATCATCGAAAAAGAGGCGGCGCTGCCCGAAGAAAAACCACTGATGGCCGCCGTCTTTCTCAATCGTCTGCGGGCGGGAATGCCCTTGCAGGCTGACCCGACCGTACAATACGCGCTGGGCTACGATGAAGCAACCGGCTCATGGTGGAAATCACCGCTGGACGCGGCCGATCTGGCAATCGAGTCACCCTATAACACCTATCAGGTGAGCGGGTTGCCGCCCGGCCCCATCGCCAACCCCGGCCTGGCCTCGCTACAGGCCGTCGCCAATCCCGCGGCCGTCGACTACCTGTTTTTCGTCCTCGACTGCAACGCCGACATCCCCGGCCAACACCTATTCAGCGTCACCTATGAAGAGCACCTCGATAATGTGGAACGCTGCCGTTAAGCTGCTGCTACTGGCGCTGGCGACGCTGGCTGCCGGCTGCGCCTCGGTCGATCCAGTGGTCAAGATCGGCCTGGTTGCCCCGTTTGAGGGCCGCCACCGGGCGATTGGCTACGATGCCATTTACAGTGCCCGCCTGGCCGTGCGCGAGATCAATGCCGCCGGGGGAATCGGCGGGTATCGCGTGGCCCTGGTGGCCCTCGATGACCGGGCTGACGCGGAGTTGGCCCCGCAGGCCGCGGCGGCCCTGGTCATCGATCCGGGCGTGGTCGCCGTGGTCGGCCATTACGTGACCGGCGTTACCGAGATCGCCGCGCCGATCTACGCCGAGGGTGGGTTGACGCTGCTGGCAATGGGCGCGCCGCCCTTCATGCCCACCGATCCCGCCGGACTGCCGCCGGAATTCCTTGAGGCCTACGCGGCCGTCACCCCCTTCGATGAAGCCGCCGGCCCGTTCGCCGGCCCCACCTACGACGCCTTCGGTTTACTGCGCGCCGCCTTAGCAAAGGCTGAGGAAAGCACAGGTAGCATCACGCGGAGCTCTGTCCAAGAGGCGCTGGGTGGATTAGAATACCGGGGCATCACGGGCGATGTGACTCAGCCGTGATAGGCTGTCCTTAATTATTCCGAGAACCAACTCATGATCATGCGACGAATCCTTGGCCTCATCATACTCCTTACCGGATTGACGCTGCTGACGATCTCGCTGGCCGGCGCGTATCTGGCTGGTGACGCGCTCGCCGGTCTGGGGGACGGGATCAGTCGGACGTTGGCGACGGCCTCGCAAAGCCTTGATGCGGCCCGCGATACGCTGACGTTGGCGCGTGATTCGATCAATGACGTGGACGGCGGGCTGGCGACGGCCGTGTCAGCCACCGCCGGCGCGGCACAAACATTGAGCGACAGCCGTCCCCTGCTGGACAACGTGGCCGCCGTCACCACCCAAGAGGTACCCGAGGCAGTGGAAGGCATGCAGGCCGCCCTGCCCAACATGATCGAGGTCGCGGCGGTTATCGACCGCACCCTGACCACGCTGAGTTCGGTCGGCATCGACCGTGAAATCCCTCTCCCCTTCGGCGGTTCCATCCCCTTAAGCTTCGATCTGGGTATCGACTATAATCCGACAACGTCCTTCGACGAATCCTTGCGCACCTTCGAAACCAGCCTGGTCGGGTTGCCGGAAAGCCTGCGCGGGTTGGAAGACGATCTGGCGGCAACAAACACCAATCTGGCCTCTCTCTCCGACGGCCTCCAGGCTACGTCGGACAATCTCGGCAAGATCAATACGCGCATCAGTGAGCTAGACCCCCTACTGGATCAATACTCGTTGCTGCTCGACCAGACCGATGACCTGTTGATACAGGTGGCATCACAACTGGAACCACGGCTGGCGTTGCTCCGCATCGGCATCATCGTCTTGCTGATCGCCCTGGCCTTGAGCCAACTCGCGCCCATCTATCTGGGATGGGAATTGCTGACCGGGCGACGCGACCCGCTGACCGAACCATCGACGCTCGTCGTCGCCTCGGATCATCCGGCTTCCGTCGTCGTGGTGCGAGCGGAAGACCCGGTTCCGCCGTCCATCGACGCCACGTCAGGAATTCCCGACAAAGAGGATCATGCGCAGACTTAAACTGACGTGGGGGACATTATCGGCCGCGCTCTGCGCCGTCCTCTTGCTGAGCGGTTGCGGCGCTTCCGAAGCGACCGATCCGCCCACGGCGCCACAGGCAACGGCTACGACCGCCTCACCCCTGTTGCCGACGCCCACGCTGGCCGTGCCCGCCGAATTCGATCCGCTGCGCCCGCCCACCCCGATCGTGCAGTCCTCGCCCACGCCGCAACCGGGTTCGCCGTCTGATCTGCCCACGGCCGCGGCGGAGGCTGTCATCGACGCCGCTCCGCCTGAGAACGAGTCGCAGCCCACGGCAACCGTGGAATTGCCGGCCGGGGCCACGCCCCAGGAGCTGTTACAACTGGGGCGACAAGCCGCGGCCGAAGGCGACCAAACGACAGCCGGGGCCGCATTCCGCGCCGTGGTGGACAAACCGGGCGAACTGGCGGCCGCGGAGATAGCAGAGGCGCACCTGGGGCTGGCCGTGGCTCTGTTGTCGACCGCACAACCCGACGCAGCGGCGCTCGAACTGGAGGCTCTCGTCCAGGAGCCGCAACCCATAGCGGACCGTGGCAAGGGTGGGACATTGGTTGCAGCCGTGCCGGTCGCCGACGTGGCCGCCTTCCATCTGGGCCAGGCGCGCGCCGCGACGGGCGACTACGCCGGAGCCATCGAGGCTTATCACGCTTATCTGCAAAATAATCCTGACATGGCCGCCTACGTCCAGCCGCGTGTCGCCGATGCTCACGAAGCACTGGGGCAGACCAACGAGGTCATCGCCGCCCTTGAAAGCGCAGCCGCCGGGCCGGCCCAACGCTTCCAGGTCGTTGCCAACCGGATGCGCCTGGCGACGCTTTATCTGGCGCGCGAGGAATACGCCAACGCCATCGCCCAGTACGACGCCGTCCACGACATCGCCCGCACCGAAGCCACCAAAGGCCAGATGACTTTCCTGGCCGGACAAGCCGAAATCATGGCCGGGAATCTCGCGGCCGGTCAGGAGCGTTATCAGGATACCGTCATGAATTACCCGCGCGCCGCCGAGAGCTATCAGGCTCTGGTCGCTCTGGTGGATGCCGGGGTAGATGTAGACGAGTATCAGCGGGGCGTTGTGGACTACTACGCCGGGGCCTACCAGCCGGCGGTCGATGCCCTTCTTCGCTACATCACCGGCGCGGCCGGCGACTACAAGACCGATGCCCACGCCTTTCTAGCCTGGAGCTACGAAGGACTGGGGAACACCGAGAGCGCTCTGACCGAACTCAATACCCTGGCCGAGCACGATCCGGCTCGCGCACTTTTCGAGCGCGGCGAGATGCTGCGGCGGGCAGGCCGCCAGACCGACGCCCTGGCTGCCTATGACGAATTCCTCGACGCCTACGGCGATGGCGAGAATGCGTCGGTCGTCGCCTGGATAGCGGCGACGTTGGCCGACGAAATGAGTCAGGCCGACGCCGCCGAACGGTATGTGTTCGCCGCCGACGCGTTCCCCTTCGAAGAAAACGCGCCCTCCGCCCTGGCCCGCGCGGCCGACCTGCTGGACACCGCCGGGGAACCGGATCAGGCTTTAGCGTTGCGCCAGCGCTTGGTGGAACAATACCCGGCTAACGTCTATGGCGCGGAAGCCCTGTTCCGCTTGCTCCAGGCGGCAGATGAGGGAGAGGACTTGCGCGGACTGGATCGGGCTGTGCTCGTGGAACAGATTTCCATGCTGACGCCCACCAACTATTTTGCCCTGCGCGCCGCCGATTGGGCGGCGGGCGTCGCGCCCTTTAGCGCCGCCGGGCCGATGACCCTGCCTGGCGACCCCGACGACGGCCGCCAGGAAGCCGAGTCGTGGTTGCGCGACCGGTTGGCTGGTGAAAGCACGCCCTCACCCGAAGGCAATCTGGGGGCGCTATCATTGGAGTTGGCCGGCGACCCCCAGCGCATCATCGGCGAAAAACTGTGGCAACTCGGCCTGCTCGAAGAAGCCAAAGCCGAACTGGAGACGGTGCGCGAGGCCTACGCCGGGGACGCAGCAGCCAATTATCAGTTGGCGCTCTACTTTAGGGAGTTGGGCCTGTATCGCTCGTCGATCATCTCGGCCACGGCCCTGTTGCGGCAGGTTGGCGCGACGGTCTTCGATGCCCCGGGCTTTCTCGGCCGGCTGGCCTATCCAGTCTACTACGCTGATCTCATCATGCCCCTGGCCGAACAGTATGGTTTCGACCCGCGCCTGCAATTCGCTCTGGTGCGCCAGGAGAGCCTGTTCGAGAGCTTCGCCCGATCGGGCGCGGCGGCGCAGGGCCTAAGCCAGGTGATTCCCGACACAGGGGCCTGGATCGCCCAACGTCTGGCTTGGCCCAATTTCGTCAATGAAGACCTGTACAAACCTTACGTCGGTCTCCATTTCGGGGCTTATTACCTGAGCGAGCAGCTACGCAACTTCGACGGCCACGTCCACGCCGCGCTGGCGGCTTACAATGGCGGGCCGGGCAACGCCGCGCGGTGGTTCGACATCGCTGGGGCCGACCACGACCGTTACGTAGAGGCGGTGGACTTTCCCGAAACGCGCCTGTACATCGAGCGCATCTATGAGGGTTTCAACGTCTATCGTCACTTGTATGGCCGGCCTTGATCGACCTCACGGGTGAGAATCTTTTCATCTTTACCGTTAATCCGCCGTAAGTGGACATGCCGGGGCAGGGGATGGTGTATAAACTGGAAATGGAAGAGTTGGTGTGCGTCTTCCCCATCGGCGGCAAGCTGGTCGCCTGTCACCCACTGGCCGCCGACCGGCTCTCCCGATGGATAGCTGTATTCGCTTGAGCGCGCCCAACAAGAATGATAGCACCCGACTGCTGGTTTTCGACGGCCTAAATTGCGCTAGGGCCATCAGGGTCAACGAGGAATAGTCCCATGTCCGCAAATTTCGATTGGCAGACCGAAGAGGACGAGCGCCGCGCCCAGGACAACATCTGGGACGACGAGCCTCAATTGTCCGGCGATCGCCCGCCACGGCGACGCCTTCCCTGGCGGTTAGTGACCGTCGTCGGCGTCCTGGTTGCGCTGGTCGGGGCGCTCATCTGGTGGCGAATCGACAAACAAGTCGAGGCGACGCTGGCCGCCTTCCGCACCGACGTTATCGCCAGCCATAACTTGGTTCAGCGGGCTGTGGCCGAGAATGACGAGGAGATCTTCCGCTCGGTCCTGTCCGGCAGAGTCCCGGCCTGGACGGCGGCCGAAATGGAAGTGTTCGGCGAACAACTCATGTTCGACCGCACCCCGCTTGGGCTAAGCCCGACGGAAGGATCGCTGCCGGTTATTCTGACCGCCGGGGACGAGGAAACGCCGGCCGGCGAACGGCCGGTAACGATTGACTTCTCGCCCGATCTCAATGAGGCGACCGTGACCGTCGCCCAATCTTACCGGGTCGATGCCACGAACGAGACCATCGTCTTGCGGCAGACGACCGTTTTCCGGCGCGGCGATTCGCGCTGGTTGCTGGCTCCCCCTCTCGATGAATTCTGGGGCGAGTGGGTGACGAACGAAGGCGACTATCTGAGCCTGATTTATCCGCGCCGCGACGAGGACATCGCCGGTCGCCTGGCCGAAGACATCGACCGGCAAATCGCCGAGATGTGCGCAACGCTGGAGGACATCAACTGCTCGGCCGACTTGCACCTGACAGCCCGGCTGGACTACGATCCAACTACGCTGGCCGCGCTGGGGCAACCGTTAGGAGCCTTGCAGCGGGCGCGTGAGCGCGAAGATATTCTGGAATTGCCAACCCCCACGCTGGTCGGTCTACCGCCCGAGGATGGCGAACAATCGGAAGCAGCCTATCAGGCGCTCGCTGCCGGCTACGCGCGCCACCTGGTCGGCGCGGCGATTGCCCAGTCGATAGGCTGGAGATTCTGGGATAGCCCCCGCCCGCGGTTGTTCGAGATGTTCGTAGACTATCAGTTAGGCGAGTTGGGGATCACCTCGTGGCCCATTGGCCCCGCCGATTACCAGCATATGCTCGACAAAAATATCCGCCTGACCGACATAGGCCGTTTTGCGCGGACGCGCCGGCCGGATGATTTGTCGGCCGAGCAATTGCGGGAATTGCAGACGACCATCGACTTTTTGGCCAATGGCTTGCCCGGCGTTTCCGCGGCCGACGCGGAGCGTATCATGAACCGCAACAACAGCTTCGACCTCTTTATGGAACAGGTTTTTAGCGCGGCCGATGCCGAAGGCGGCGAAGTGATGCCCCGCAACCCGGACATGGCCTTTTGGCTGTTTGCCTTTCGACAGGCCACCGCCTCGTCCGACACCCCTCCCGCCTCACCATCGGAGTCCTTGTATTTATCCTGCACGGCCGTCGACGGGAATCAGGCAACCGACACGTCTAACCTGCTGCAATACGATCCCGCAGGCGGTACCTGGACCGAGAAGTATTCGTTGCCCGGTTTCATCTGGATGAGCGCTCTGCCCAATCCACAAACGCTGCTGATGCAAGAGTTTGCAGTGGCCGACGAGCTGTGGCGCACCAACGTGTGGCGAGACGGGGGGCTTGTGCCCGCATTTGTGGCCAGAGACGGCCGCTACGCCATTTCCTTTGGCGAGACCGATCCCCAGGGTCGGTTCATGGTCGCCTACACATTTGATCCCCAATCGGACACCGCCCATAACTTCCTGCTCGACCTGGCCGATTGCCCCGACGGCTGTGCGACCACTGAATTGGAAGGACGGCCTGTGTGGTCGCCCAACGGCCGGCAAGCCATTTATATGGGCGATAGCCAATCCTTTCCCGACGGTTCCTTTGTCTCGGCCGGCAGCCGCTATATCTTTCTACAATCGTCGGAAGAAATGCGCGATGTCTCCCTGGCTTTAGGACCGGGCGACGCCGCCGGGGGGGCATCGTCGCTGACATCCCTTGGCAACGGCCGCTCGCCCTTCTGGCTCGATGAGCGCACGTATGGCTACGTGCGGCGCATCGCCACAGATGGCCCGGCGGCCCTGGCCGATGACGAAATCGTGCTGGCAACTGTCGATGAGCCGGTGCCTTTCAGGGTAATTCCGGCCGCCGATCTTTATCAATTTTTGCCGGAAGACGCCACGGCGCGACGATTCTCCATCGGCTACGTTGCCACCCATCCCTTGCAACCGGACAAATTGTTCGTCGTGGTGATGGATCCCGTCGATATGCGCGCCTACGTGATCATCTATGATCTGGAAACGCAACGGCCTGAGACCCGGCTGAATTTGTACTATCACCTCAATCACTCGCTCAGCTTTTCGCCCGACGGCCGCTATTTGATATTAACCGGACAGGATGTCTGGAGAACAACGGCCGGCGACAACAGCGCGGTGATGTTGCTGCACAATATCGCTGACAACCACACCATCCCCGTGATTACCCGGCTGCCGTTCTTTTTGCCGTCGGTGGTCTATGACTGGACGGAGGACGGCCGTTGGCTGGCGGTAGCGATGGAAGACGGTCTGGTCGGTCTCATCGCCCCCGACGAAGGCTACGCGAAGCTGCTGCCCCACGGTTATGGGGCCTGTACCTCCGTAGCCTGGGTACAAGAGTAAGTTGCCGGCTGATACAATTTGATGAAAAAGGTCCGCACTTATTTATCAAAGTGCATCAGCCATGCCAACCGGGCGATAGACACCCCCGCACCGAGCACGTCACGACCCTGAGCTTAACGCTGCTTGACGCGACTGGCCGGGATCAATAGAATCCATTTGCTCGACGGGCCCCACACCAAAATATGCCCTCCACCGGGCTAGCGGCAAGTATGACTAAGACTTATCATTTCTGGATCACCGGCTGTCAGATGAATTACGCTGACGCGCGGCGCGTGGCGACCGAACTGGAGAAGCTCGGTTATGAGTCAACGCCTCGCGCCGAAGACGCCGACGTCGTCATCCTGGAAACTTGCACCGTTCGACAACAATCGGAAGACAAAGCCTACCATAAACTCCACAGCCTGAAGCCGCTGAAAGCCGAGCGCCCCGGCGTAACCGTGGCAGTGATGGGATGCGTGGTCGGTGTGCGCGGCAACGAGGTGCTGGAGAAGCGCTTCCCGTTCGTCGACGTCTTCATGGAGCCTTCGACCGATGGCTTGCCGCTCATCAGCCACCTGACTCAGGATAGCGACTACAATCTGGAACAGGCGACCACGCGACAGCGCCATGCTCTGCAGGATGCAGGTCTGGAAGCGGGAGCGGTCGTTTTGCCCGTTGAACAACGCGGCCAACTCGTTTCCGCACCCGTCGCCATCGTCTACGGCTGCTCCCACGCCTGCACCTTTTGCATCATCCCCCAAAAGCGCGGCATCGAGCGCAGCCGGCCGGTGGGCGAAATCGCCGCCGAAGTGCGCTCGCTGGTAGCGCAGGGGATCAAGGAGGTGGTGCTGCTGGGCCAGATCGTAGATCGGTATGGCTTTGACGTTCCCGACGGCCCCGATTTGGCCGACCTGCTGCGCGTGATAAACGGCGTGGATGGGCTGGAGCGCATCCGCTTCCTGACCAGCCACCCCAGCTACATGACCGACCGCATTCTGGAAACCGTCGCTGCTCTGCCGAAGGTGATGCCCCAGATCGAGATTCCAATCCAGGCGGGGAACAACGACATCCTGGCCGCCATGAAGCGCGGCTACACGCGCGAGCAATATCGCGCGTTGATCCAGCGTGTGCGCACCATCATCCCCGATGCCGCCATTCACTGTGACATCATCGTCGGCTTTCCGGGAGAAACGGCCGCACAGTTCCAGGACACCTATGACATCCTGGCTGAGCTGCGGCTGGACAAGATCCACCTGGCCCGCTACAGTCCGCGCCCCGGCACAGTCAGCACCCGGCGCATGGTCGACGACGTGCCGGACGAGGAGAAACGCCGGCGGTTCCAGATGCTGGAAGCGCTGCAAAAAGAAATCCTGCAGGAAAAGATGCGCCGCTATCTGGGAGAGACCGTCGAGGTATTGGTCGAGGAGCGAGACAAAGGGCGCTGGCGCGGCCGCACGCCCCACAACAAACTGGTTTTCTTTGATCACCCCGGCCAACTGCGCGGGCAACTGGTGAACGTCGAGATCACCCACACCGGCCCATGGAGCATGTCCGGCCGGATAGCGGCGACGGGCGCAGCCATCCCGGCGGCGACACCCACAGCCGACCTGATCCCTCTGACCGTCCTCTAAATTCGCAACTTTCGTGGTTAGACCGCGAAATAACCCGGCTGGGTCGCGCCGCGACTGAGAGCGGCCGTGAGGTCGTCGCCGTTGTTGACCGTGTACACCACCTGTCCGGCGGCGCGCAGGAGATGATAGAGCGACTCAGTCGAGCGCGTGCCGCTGAATGACGCCGGATTCACCAGGATAGTAACAACGCGCAGGCCACGACGCGAGAGCTGTCGTGCGGCAATCGACCAATCCTCGCGGCCGTAGGGCGTGACGACAATAAGCGTTGTGCCGCGCGGGAACAAATGCGTCTCGGCATAGAGCATATCCTGCAACGGCACTTCCCCCTCAGCCCGCATCACCGCCAGTGTCTCCAAAATGCGATTGAACTGCCGCTCGCCCCGGTCGGGCTGCAAGATCTCGTTCGACTGCCCATAAGTCAACATGCCCACGGCACGATCGCGCCGCAGGAAAAACTGGGCCACCGACGCAGCAATCGTCACCGTGTACTCCTCGGTCGATTCCGGCAAGCGAAACTCCTGCATTTTGAGCCAGCCGGGAACATCACCCAGGGTTGGCGGTGGCTTACCGGCTTGCTTGCGCGGTGCGACGTGGCCGAAAACCGACATGTCCGGCACGATCCAGATGTCGGCCAGCGGGTCCAGCTCGAACTCCTTCACGACCAGCCTGTCGCGGCGGGCCGTCGATTTCCAGTGAATGCGGTTAAAGCTGTCGCCCGGCTCGTAATCGCGCACACTGGAGGCGTTGGTCGTGATGTAGTGGGTGCGGCGGCGCAGCGCGTCGCCGCCGGGCAAGATGCCCACGGGCAACGCGAACTGGTGAATGTCGAACGTCATGGGGAACACCACCACGTTGCTCGTCGGCGTCAGGTCGCGCTCCATCGGAAACAGGCCGAACGGGTCGCTGGTGCGCAGGCGGATCGGGCCAAGCTGGTAGCGGCCGCGCTGTTGGCAGATGGTGGTCACGCGCCAGCTATAACTCTGCCGAGAGCCGAGATTGTTGACGACATGGCTGGAATAATGATAGGGCAAATTGGAATAATCGCGCACTTCCAGCCACAATTTGGGCACAATCGTCGTGTTGCGCACGGTGAAGCGCTCCTCCAGCGGCCGCCCCACCTGCGTGCGACGCACCCGTGTCAACCGCGAGAGATGAACGCTGTTGAGGTTGATCCAGGCCCAGGCGAACGACAGAATGAGCAACAAGCCCAGCAAATAGGCCAGCGTGAAGAGCAGGTCCCGCCCGGTGACAAGACCCGCGATAAAGGCCGCCAGGGCCAGGGCGAAGACAACGGTGCGCCGTTGCCCCAGAAACGCCGCCATCAGGCGCGCACCCGCTGGCGGCCGACCTGCGCGCCAGGCACGGCCGTTTGGTCGACGATGTCGAGGACGATCTGTTCCGGCTCAATGTCCTTGATGCGCGCCGCCGGTCCGACGATGATGCGGTGGCCCAGGGCCGACCCGGCCAGGGATTTGACGTCATCGGGCAGGACATAATCGCGGCCAAGCAGGGCGGCGCGCGCCTGCCCCAGCCGGTAGATTGCCAGCGCCCCGCGCGAGCTGGAACCCAGGTAAACGTCCGGGTGCTCGCGCGTTTGACGCACAATGTTGATGATGTACTCCTTCACCAACTGGTCCACGTAGATATCCTTGACTGCTTCTTGCGCAGCTCGCAGCTCGTCGACGCCAACGACCTGCTGCAGAGTATTGACCGGGTGCTGGTGCTGCTGCCGGTCGAGCACCTCGATCTCCTCTTCCTTGCCCGGATACCCCAGCCGAATGCGCAACATGAACCTGTCCAGCTGGGCCTCCGGCAGCGGGAAGGTGCCCTCGTACTCGATGGGGTTCTGCGTAGCCAGGACCATGAAAGGCACGTCCAGGGGATAGGTGTGGCCGTCGACCGTCACCTGTCGCTCCTCCATGGCCTCCAGCAGGGCTGACTGGGTTTTTGGCGTAGCCCGGTTGATCTCGTCGACCAGGACGATCTGGGCGTGAATGGGCCCGGGGCGAAACTCGAATTCCCGCGTCTGCTGGTTGAATACGGACACGCCGGTCACGTCGCTGGGCAACATGTCGGGCGTAAACTGGATACGCTGGAACTTGCAGCCGACCGACTTGGACAGCGACTTTGCCAGCACGGTCTTGCCGACACCGGGCACGTCCTCGATCAGGATATGCCCCTGACACAACAAGCCCAGAACGGTCAACTGCACCGCCTGGCGCTTGCCGACCATCACGTTTTCAACATTCTCCACAATCTTGTTGGCGGTCGCCTGAATATCTGCCATTTTTTATACCTCAAGAGGAATGAGGAGCACGGCCCCACCCGACATCACTCGTGCGGGCGCAACTCTGGGGCGCAGTCTCCATGATCTGAACGGGCGGAGTATAGCACGTTTTACGACAAGGGTAATTTTAGGTGACAATTTGGGGTCATCAAGCCTTTTGCCGGAAATTATGCGTGACCAAGTGTAGCATATCGCGAACCAACGACAGTCAAAAATGAAGCTCACAAATAGTTAATTATGCCACTGTATTTCGGCAGCCGGTTGTTTATAGTTTCTGCTGGGAATTACCTTACCGAACCACAGGCAAATTGCGAGAACCTGACAGACGAATGGCGAAGGAAAAACCACACCATGAAGAAACTGCAATTCCTGATTACTATGCTCATTCTCGCGTTGACCCTGGGCGCGTGTACGCCAGGCGGCCCCAACGCAGAAGTAACGGCAACGGATGAACCCACGGTGACACTGCCCGCGGCGGTGGAGACGGCCGAGCCGATGCCCGCGGCCAATACGCCTGTGGCCGAAAGCGGCGCGAGTGATTGTCCAATTGCCACAGAAAATACGCACCTGTTGCGCGATCCGAGCCACGGATTCTGCCTGCTATACCCGGTGACCCACAAGGTCGAACGGCCGAATCCGCAAGAAGTGGTGCTGGTGGTAGGCGGCCTCCTGAATGCCGGCGATCCGCGCGCCATGATCAATGTGTCTGAGGGTCGAACGGCGGCCGAAGTGGCCGACGAGATCGTCGCCGGATTTGAGGGCTTCGACATCACGCCTTCCCAGACGACCGTAGCTGGAGAACCAGCAATGGTTCTGGATAATGTACCCGGTCAGGATATTAACCGGCGCGTGTTATTTACCCATGGCGATCAACTCTACGATATCTACTTTTCGCCGATTGAACCGACCGACACGACCGCTATCGACGCCTTTATGGAAGGCATCCTGGAATCGTTCACCTTTATCCCGGTGAGTGAGACGGTGACGGCGGCCGATGAGTGCGTCCACCCAAAAGCTGATCAACAGTTGATCACCGACGAAGCGTTCGGCTACTGCTTTGTGGTATCGTCCGAATTCACCTACGAGCAACCGAGCGAGACAAATGCCAATATCTTCGTCGGTTCGATGATGGACGTGGAACACCCGAAATTGATGATCGAGGTGATCGACGCGGACGGACAGGATGCCGCGGCCGCGGCCGACGCTCTGGCGGCCTCGTTCGAGGGCTTCGCGATCGAGCGCACGTTCGGCGATACGCTGGGCTACGAGCCGGCCGAACGTCTCGACGGCGTACCCGGGCAGGACATCGGGCGCGTGCTGTTAGCTGTCCACGGAGATCGGCTCTATCGGCTCACGTTCGTTCCCGCCGACGATACTCAAACCGAACTGTATGGTCAGATGGAAGCGCTTTTTGCGCAGGTTCTGAACACATTCCGATTTCTGCCCTAGGTTGTGGGGGCGCGTCATCCGCCGGCGGCCGCCTTGGCTCGCCGGTGGATGACCGTCAGCCGAAAATCAAGCATTCGTAGGGATAATTCCGTTATACTTTGTGTATATGGCGCGGTTAACTTGCTGGCTGATAGGATTTCTAGCCCTCTTTCTGGTCTCGTGCTCACCCAGCGGGCCGGCAGAGGAGGAGGCACTCAATTCACCCTCGCCTCCCGTCGCCTCGTCCACGGCCTCATTCCCATCGGGCGCTGCTCAACTGGTCATCCTGTCGCCCCTGGAAATAGATGGCGCCCACTCGCGGCTATTCACCGTCGGCCAGGTGAATGGCGAACCGAAGATCCTTGTTCTCGACGGGCAGACCGGCAGCTTGCTCGCGGCCTGGGATGACCCCGGCCCGCTGGCCCTCGACACACTGCGCCAACGTCTGGTAGTGGATCGAGGCGCGCAGGGTGTAGCCTTGCTGAATGCCGCCACTGGGCAAACCCAGGCCGTCATTGATCTGCCGGCCCAAGACGGCCCCCCCGCCCCACAAATCGATGCCGAGTCAGGCTTGATCTACGCCTTTCGAGAGACGACCGTTTTCGTGATCGACCCCGCTACGGGCGAGAGCATCCGTACCCTCCCGCTGACTGTGGAGCGTTTTGTGTGCGATGCGCCCTCCGGCGACGCGCCGATCTACCAAACCACAGCCGACCCGGCGACCGGCCGCTTGTATTTGTCGTTCATCAGCCACACCTGCATCCCCTGGGTCACGATGACCCTCGTGGCCCTGGACCCCAGGCAGGGTGTGGAAGTCGGCCGAACTGAAATCGACGTCAACTCTCAATATACCCCTTACAATGGCCATCTGATCGGTGTTTCCGTCAACCGCCTGGGGCCAACCGTATTCTGGCGATGGGAAGAAGCATCTCAATGGCATCAGGAGAGTGGGGACTTCCAGGGCGGGCCGGCAGGAATGGTCGTGGATACCGGACGGCAATTGATCTATGAGGCCATCGGGGAGACGATTCGCATCGTTGAACCCAAGAAAAGCACGTTGGCAGGGGAGATGAGCGTACCACTACTGGCCGACAGCCGGCTGGCCGGGCACGATCCGGCCAGTGACACCCTGTATTTCGTCACTTCCTCCGGCCGGCTGATCTTGTGGCCGGCCACCAACTTGTTCGATGAGCCATCTCTTCCCGTAGTCGCGCCTTCACCACTGCCGCCGGTACCCGTCCGGCAAATTGTCCCGGCCCCCAACTGGGCCGATAATCGAACGATGGCCGTGGTCGTGGGGGACGTTGACTGCGCCGGCGGCGGGCAGTTGTTCGTAATGATCAATCCCGACAGTGGCTGGCTACCCAGCCTTACTGCCGGCAATGGAGCTTGTGAATCGGTGGCAACCGTCGCCTTTTCGCCGGCATTTCGACAAGATTCGCTGCTCATTGCCGCCACGAACCAGCCGCCGACGGTGATGCGTTCGCTGGATACCGGGCGCTCGTGGACGCCCGCCGCAACAGCCTTCCCCGAAGGGACGCGCTTCGCTGCCCTATTCATCTCGCCCGGCTATGCCGACGATCAAACCCTGTTCACTCTGACGAGTACCGGGCTGCTTTATCGCTCGCGAGACGGCGGTCAAAATTGGCGCTTGCTCGATCAGCGACTGGGACACGTGACCCTGGCCGGTGGCCAAGGTGCGGCGCTCGAACTCTACGGTGCCTTTGGCGGGCGTGTCCTCCACTCGACTGATGGCGGCGAAAACTGGGTAGAGGTCGGGGCCACGCCTAACGGAGAATCGCTCACCCTGCTGGCCGCGGCTCCCTCAGCCGGCGAACACGCGCTCCTGTACGCCTTCACGGAGGGGGGGCAGTTTGCCCGTTCGCTCGATGGCGGCGCGACGTGGCAATCCATACTAGAGACGTCGCCCGGACCGGCGCAACTGGCCGTCGCCGTCGATGTAGATGAAGAACACAGGCCGGTCTTCCTGCTGCACGACCGTTCGATCACAGCCTCGTTCGACGGAATGGCCAGCGTTTGGGCGGCCGGCGCGCCCGACGAAGCGGGCCGCTTCCAGCCCACGGCCATGGCCGTCACCCCCGATTTCGCCGCCATGCCCTACCTGTTTGCGGGCACGGCCGATGGCCAGATCATCCGCGTTCGCGCCGATGCGCAGCCTTAAACCTAACCGTTTTTCTCTCTCAAAACTTCGACCGGATAGAACAGATGTGATATAATTCATCTGTTAACCATGGTACAAAAACAGGAAAATCCCACGGCGCTTCCGGGCGTCTTTTCGACATTAGCCGCCGGCTTTGAGCTGAGCACGCGCTATCTGTGGTTGATGATCGTACCGGCCATTCTCGACTTGTTTCTATGGATTGGGCCGCGCTTGAGCTTTCGCCCGCTGATCGAGTCGCTTGCCGGGCAACTGCCGCCGCAGGCAATGCCTCTCGATTTGGCCCCGTTACTTGACATGTATGCCGCCCGGTTAAATCATTTTACCTATCTGAGCGTGCCCCTTTTGGGCGTGCCCGCGCTGATGACCGGATTGACGCCGGAAAAGACACCCATCCAGCCGCTCATTATCGAACGCTCCGGCATGGGAGAGTGGTTCGGTTATTTTTTATTGTTTGTTCTGGGTGGACTGCTGCTGGCGGCCATCTATTACAGTCTCATTGCCTATGCGCTGCGGCGAGCGGGGGCCCTGGCCGCGGGCACGCCCATGCCACCGGCGCGGCTTGGGCGGCGAACGGCGCGCACATGGCTTCGCTTGATCGGCCTGGCGCTGTTGTTCCTGGTCTTTCTCATCGTGGTCGCCTTTCCCACCTCGCTAGTTGTCGGGTTTGCATCGCTATTAAGCCAGGCTCTGGCTATCCTCATTCTCATGGGCGCGCTGGTGCTTATCATCTGGATCGTCATGTTTCTCAGCTATACCCCCCAGGGCATGACGCTCAACCCCGGCCGGTTCGCGGCGTCGCTGATCGAGAGCGTGCGCCTGTTTCGAGTCAATCTGCCGGCCTCCCTGGGATTGCTGTTCGTCGTCACACTAGCTAGACGGGCACTGAGCCTGATCCTGTTGACGGCCGATTCCGGCACCTGGGTAACGGGCATCAACCTGCTGGCCCATGCCTACATTACGACGGCGCTTATCGTGTCCATGTTCATTTTCTATCGTGATCGCTACACCGCGTCTCTCCAGGAAACGCGATCACCAAACAAAGTCGAGCAAGTGAATTAATAAATCTATGAGCAGCAAGACCAGAAAAAACGGAAATTCTACGGACGTCCATTATGACGCCGGTAATATCCAGGTGTTGAAGGGTCTGGAGGCGGTGCGCCGCCGGCCGGGCATGTACGTCGGCGGAACCGACATCAAGGCCTTCCATCACCTCGTGAACGAAATCGTCGATAACTCCATTGACGAGGCGCTGGCCGGTCGATGCGATCGTATCGAAGTAACCATCAATCCCGACGGCAGCGTCAGCGTGACGGACAACGGATTTGGTATTCCGGTCGACATGCACCCCACCGAGAAAGTCTCGGCCCTGCAGGTCGTCCATACCAGCCTCCATTCCGGCGGCAAATTCGACAACGCCGCCTACAAGGTCTCCGGCGGTTTGCACGGCGTCGGCGCGGCGGCCGTCAATGCACTGTCGGAGTGGATGGAAGTTGAGGTGAAGCGCGACGGCGGGGTCTGGCGGCAACGCTACGAGCGCGGCATTCCGGTGACGCCCGTTGAGCGTCTTCGTTCCCTCAAGAAAGGGGAAGGCACCGGCACGACGACGACTTTCAAGGCCGACTCCATCATCTTTACAGAAGACAACGTCTATCGTTTCGAGATGCTGGTGACGCGCTTCCGCGAGATGGCCTTCGTGACCAGCGGTGTGTTTCTGAAGATGCGCGACGAACGGGTATCGCCCGGCCGCGAGATGAATTTCTACTTCGAGGGCGGGGTTCGCTCATTCGTCCGCTATCTCAACCGCAACCGCAAGGTGCTTCATGCCCCCGTGTACGCCCATAAAGAGTTGGATAACGTCGATGTCGAGGTGGCCCTCCAGTATACCGACGGCGTCGCCATCTCCGAATTTGCCTTTGCCAACACGATCAATACTCCCGACGGTGGCACGCACCTGACCGGCGCGCGCACGGCGCTCACGCGCGTCATCAACAACTACGCGCGCAAGAACAACTTCCTGAAGGACAAGGACAAGAACTTCTCATCAGATGATACACGCGAGGGCGTGACGCTGGTCGTCAGCGTGAAACACCCCGACCCGCAATTCGAGAGCCAGACCAAAGTCAAGCTGATGAACGCCGAGGTGGCGGGGCAGGTATCGGCCGTCCTGGGCGAGGCCTTGCAAGCATTTCTGGACGAAAACCCGCGCGAAGCCAAGCGCATCATCGAACGCTGCCTGACCTCATCGCGCGCCCGCGACGCGGCCAAGGCCGCCCGTGAACTGGTCATGCGCAAGAGCGCTCTCGACAGCCTGACCCTGCCGGGCAAGTTGGCCGACTGCTCCGAGCGCGACCCCGCGCGGGCCGAACTGTACATCGTCGAGGGCGAATCGGCCGGCGGCACGGCCAAGCAAGGACGCGACCGTCACTTCCAGGCCATCCTGCCCCTGCGCGGCAAAATCCTGAACACGGAACGCGCCCGGCTGGACAAGATTCTGGGCAACAACGAAGTGAAAGCGCTCATCTCCGCGCTGGGGACGGGCATCGGCGAATCGTTTGACCTGACCAACCTGCGCTACGGCCGCACGATCATCATGACCGACGCTGACGTCGACGGCAGCCATATCCGCACCCTGTTGCTTACCTTCTTCTTCCGCTACATGCCGACGCTCATCGAAAACGGGCATCTCTACATCGCCCAGCCGCCGCTTTATGCCATCAAGCACGGCAAGGATATCTCCTACGCCTACACCGAGGGCGAGCGCGAGACGCTGATGAAGAAGCTCAACGGCCAGAAATTCAGCCTCCAGCGCTACAAGGGTCTGGGTGAGATGAACGCCGAGCAGTTGTGGGAAACGACAATGGACCCCAACGTGCGCACCCTGTTGCAAGTAACGGTCGAAGATGCCGTTGTGGCCGACCGCACGTTTGACATGCTGATGGGCGACGAGGTTGCCCCGCGGCGGCGTTTTATTACGACGCACGCCAGCGAAGTGCGAAACCTGGACGTATAATAAAGTCTGCTCTAGCGTAATGAGCGGCCTGCCCGTCGTCCAACGGGCAGGCCGCCTTGTCACGCCTCTTCTTCTCCCCCGCCCAAAAGCCCTTTCATCAACAACAAAATAACGAAGGAAAATGTCACCAGGATGACCGACAGGGTGACGGCCACACCGAGGTCTAGCTCGAAACCCAAATAGATCGCCAGGGGCATCGTCTGCGTGCGGCCGGGGAAGTTGCCGGCAAAAATGATCGTCGCCCCGAACTCGCCCAGCGCCCGCGCCCAGGCGAGAGCGACGCCGGTCAGCAGCGCGCGGCGCGCCAACGGCACTGTCACGTGCCGGAATGTCTGCCAATGGGTGGCCCCGTCGATGGCGGCGGCGTCTTCCAGCTCCGGCTCAACCGCGCCAAAGCCGATCGAGGCCGCGCGAATAAACAGCGAGACGGCGATGAATGTCTGGGCGATGACCACGGCCGCCTCGGTGAATGTCACCCGCAGGCCCCATTCGGCCAACGGCGCGCCAATCCAGCCACGACGGCCGAAGACGAGCAAAAGCGACAACCCGGCCACAGCCGGCGGCAAGACAATCGGTAAATCGATGAGATTGTCGACCAGCGTGCGGCCGGAGAAATTTCGCCGCGCCATCAGATAGGCGGCCGGCGTGCCCAACAGGACCGCCAGCAGCGTCGCCCCCGTGCTCGTCCGCAGGCTGAGACTTATCGCCGAGCGCACTTGCGGCAGGGCGAGATTGGACATCAGATCGGCCGGAGAACTGAACGAGAATAAGGCCAGAAGCGGCAACACGAGAAACAGCAACAACGGCAGCGATAACGCCCACCAAGCTTCAGGCTTGTGGCGTCGCCGTGGCGGGCGACGACGAGCTTCCGCCGACAAGCCGGGCCACCTCATTGAGGAATGCCCGCTCCAAAGCCGTAGCCGGCCAGGATTTGCTGGCCATCGTCGCTGAGCACGAAGTCCATAAAGGAGCGGGCGGCTGCCTGATGGGGCGAGTCATTGAGAACCGCGATGGGATAGTGGGCGATGCTGTTGAGCGCATCTGGGATGTCCAGACGCCCCACGCCCGGCGCAGTCGCCAGATCGCTGGTGTAGACGATGCCCGCGTCGGCCTCGCCCAGAGACACTTTATTAAGAACGGCGCGCACGTTCTCCTCATAGGACACAACATTGGCTAACACGTCAGGCTGGAATGATTCGCCGAAGGACGGATCGGCCGACGCCGCGACCAGAAACGCCAGCGAATAGCGGCCGACCGGAACTTCCTCGGCCGCCAAAACCAGCAGCACGTGCGGGTTCCTGAGGTCTTGCAGAGACGTGAGGTTGCCGGGATTATCGGCCGGGTAGATGACGACCAGCCGGTTGGTCACGAAAACGACTGGCGCACCGGCGTCGATTCGGCCGGCGGCCACGGCCGCCTCCATTTGCTCCGGATTGGCGCTGGCGAACACGTCAACGGGGGCCCCGGCGCCGATCTGGGCGGCCAGTTGGTTCGATCCCGCAAAATTGAAGGTTAGCGTGACGTTGGGATGATCGGCTTCGTAGCGCTCCGCCATCTCGCCGAAGGCGTCGGTCAACGAGGCCGCGGCATAAACCGTCAGGGCTGTGTCAATGGCCGGTGATCGACCACCTTCTCCCGCCGGGGTGCAAGCGACTAAAAGAGAAGTGGCCAAAATCGCCACTAAAAAGTAGCAGACTTGCCGCACGAATGGCACGGAATGTGACATAGACCGTGTTCCTCCACATTAGTTTAGGACCTATACCATCTCGACCGGATCGTCGAGCAGCGACCTCAGCCATTCGCGTATAGCCCCGATGTGGCTGAGCCGGTAGCGGCGGACGGCCAACAAATAAGCAGTGCTGTTCTCTTTGCCCGTTTCCTGAGTCGCCAGCCATTCGTCACACATGTCTTGCTGTCGCCGAATCAGGCGCACGGCCGTCCGTTGCCCATGCCCATCTCGCAGAGCAAAGTACAACTTGAGCATAAAATCCAGACGCATTTCGCGCGGTATCGTCACCGGTTCGGCCAGCCAACGGTCGAAGGCTTGCGCTCCCGTCGTCGTCAAATGATATACCTTGCGTGGTGGGCGAGTATCCTGAATTTCCAGTTCCGCTCGCAGCAAGCCTTCCCCCTCCAGCCTGGACAACAAAGCATAGAGATGGCTCTGCTTTATACGCCACACCGCCTGGAGTTCCGGCGTATCGGTCAGCCGGCGATAGATCTCATAACCGTGCAACGGCCCCTGGTGGACAAATCCGAGGAGGGCGTAAGCCGTGGAAAGAGGGGCGCGCAAGAGGGGACTCATTTTATGAATATTCAATAAATAAGTATATATCGATTTAGATAGTCGTCAATCGTGTAGCCGGCGTTCAGGGTTTTTCAGTTGTCCAAGTGTAGCGCCGGATTCTTATCCGGCGGCCGAGAACGAGCGGGGCTGCGGAGCCGGTTAATAAACCGGCGCTACGGAGAGCGATCGATTACTGAAAACCCCGGCCGGCGTGTTGAATCGGATGACTCTCTCTGAAAAACAGTTACCATTAACCTTATGAAGAGACGTGATCCTAGACACAGGTATGCTGTCATATCGACCATGAATTTCGTGCGCTGGGCAGTTCTTCTGATCGCGTCCTGTTGTCTCATCAACGTGGCCGCGAGTGGCTGCACCCCATCCGAATCAGCGACCCAAAACAATCAACCCGCCACCCCGACGCGTTTGCCCGGCACGCCGCTGCCCAGCCTGAACAATTCGACCGTGGCCAATCCGACTGCGCCGGCCGGGGAGCGCGCCCGGGTCACGCGCGTCTACGACGGCGACACGATTGACGTCGAGTTGAGCGGCCGTACCTATCGCCTCCGCTACATCGGCATCGACTCACCCGAACGGGATGAACCTTTCTATGAGGAGGCTTCGGACTTCAATCGCGAGATGGTCGAGGATCAGACCGTCATCCTGGTGCGTGATGTCAGTGATACCGATCAGTATGGCCGTCTTTTACGTTATGTCTACCTTGAGGATGGTACGTTCGTCAATGCCAAAATGATGCGCATGGGCATGGCGCGGCTGGTCACCTTTCCGCCCGACGTGGCCCAGACCGATTATCTGCGCGGCCTGCAAGGCGAGGCGAAAGAAGCGGCGGCGGGCATGTGGAGCCGGCCCGATCTCACCGGCCCCTGCGACTGCGATCGCAACCTCTACGATTGTCGCGATTTCCAGACGCAGGGCGAGGCTCAGACGTGCTTCGAATACTGCTGGGACACGACCGGGCGCGACGTTCACCATCTGGACGGTGGCGGCGACGGTCGCGTGTGTGAGGCCTTACCCTGATCGCTGGTGGAGAGGAAACAGCCCGTGTTCTTCTATTTATTTGGCCTGCCGGCGGCGGGCAAGAACTTCGTGGGGCGCGTCCTGGCGGAAGAGTTCAACTATACCTTCTATGATGGCGACGCCGATCTAACCTATGAAATGCTCGAGGCGATGCGTCGGGAACGGCCGTTCACCGAGCCGATGCGCGATCGTTTTTACAGCCTGCTCATCGACCGCATTGCCGCATTACGGGCGGCTCATTCGCGGCTGGCCTTTAGCCAGGCCACTTTCAAAGAGCGCCACCGCCTGCTGATGCGGGAAACATTCCCGGATGTGATTTTTGTACTGGTGGAAGCCGACCCGGCGGTGCGCCGCCGTCGTTTGGCGCGAGGCGGCAACCCGGTTACCATCGCCTATGCGGAAAGGATCGACAGGCTCTTTGAACCGCCGCGCCACCCCCACGTGGTCATCCACAACGATGGGGGACGGGAGGAAGTCGTGGGGCAGCTGGGCGCGTTGCTCGCCGGTCTGGAGGGCTAGGCCGGCACGACCGATACGCGCTCCACGTCACCCAACGCCCGCAGCAAATCGGCTGCGGACAAGATAATGGTCGTATTGCGCACCCCGGAGCCGATGGATACCTCGTCCGAACGTAACACGCCTTCATCAAGCAGTATGCGGACCGGGCGGGGCAGGGCAAAGGGCGAAACCGCGCCGATCTCGTAGCCCGTTACCTGATGCACCTCATCGGCCGAAGCCATCGTCAGGCGTGATTGCCCCAGATAGCGCCGCAACGCTTTCCAGTCAATTTGGCGCGGTCCGGCCACCAACACCATCAGGTAATCGTCTTGCGCCAGCCGAAAGAGAATGCTGCGCACCACCTGTTCCGGTTGCTGGCCGCGCTCTTCGGCCGCCTGCTCCAGCGAGAGGATAGGGCCGGGATGGCGAAATTCGCGAAAAGGAACGCCTCGCTCCACCAACGCGTGGCCGACCGGCGTCGAGGGTTGCTCGTCGGGCATCAATTCGACCCGGCGTCAACCAGCGCGCGGAACAGGGACAGCATCACCGGATCGTCGTGGACGAGGTTCTCCGGATGCCACTGGACGCCCAGGGCAAAGGGATGGTCAATGACCTCGACACTTTCGATCAGACCATCGGGCGCGTGGGCCGTCGCCGCCAGCCCGGGAGCAAGATCGCGAATTCCCTGGTGATGCAGACTGTTGACGCTTGTTTCCCGCCGGCCGAGCGTGTCGGCCAGCTTGCTGCCCGGCTGGATAGTGACTGCATGAGCCTGATGGTTGCGAGGAAAAACACCAAAGAAGTCGTGCTTGATGGCGCCGGGCATCCATTCCATGACGTCCTCATACAAGGTACCACCCAGCGCGACATTGAGCATCTGGTGGCCGCGACAAATAGCCAGCAGCGGCTTGCGGTGAGTCACTGCTTCGCGCGCCAGAAAAAGCTCCACGCGGTCGCGGTCGGCATCGATGTCGAAGATGAAGTCAGCGTGCTCGCTGTGATAGTAGTCCCCGGCGATGTCACCCCCGCCAGTCAGGATCAATCCGTCGAGCCGGGCCAGAACGGCGCTCAAGGCGTCTTCGTCCAGCCCCAAGGGAATGAGCAACGGAATGCCCCCCGCGGCGGCGACGGCTTCGATGTAGGTCGGCATGAGGGCCATGAGCGGCAGGGGAGGTGTCTGGGCCGAGGTCTTGCGATACGTGGTCAGGCCGATGACCGGCCTGGATTCAATGTGAGTTGGCGACATAGAAACCCTGAGTTTTTGCGGCAAAATAAAAACAGGTGAAAGAACATCTTCCACCTGCTATTTTCCTTGATTCGCCCGGAAAAGCCATCGATAAAACATGGCCTTTCGAGCCGGCCAGACTACCGCTGTTCGAAGGCACGCTTGGCGCGCAGGCGGGTGGCCTTGCCGGTGCGCTCGCGCAGAAAGTAGAGGCGCGCGCGGCGCACGTGGCCCTGGCTATGAATCTCGATCCGCTCGATGCGCGGCGATCCGACTAAAAAGGTACGCTCGACGCCGATGCCATTAGAGGCAATGCGACGGACGGTGAAATTCGCGTTATTACCGCTGTTGCGCACGCGGATCACTGTGCCGCGCACCATCTGCACACGCTCATTCTTGTCGCCGACATTGATGCGCACGTAGATCGTAACGTTGTCGCCCACAGTCACCGCCGGCAGGTCGGCGTTCATTTCCTTATCAAAAGCTTTCAGCAGTAAGTCAGACATTGATCGTTCTCCAAGGACTCGGAAAAAACAACGTTCCTGCCGGAACGTCGTCTCTGCCCCCCAGATAATCTGGTATATTATTTGTTAGATATAAGCCCAGCAAGGTGAGCTGACAACAAACTATATCACGCCGTTATTGATTTGGCAATCCCTGTCTAGAAAACGGGGCTAGCCCATCAGTGCCCGCCGGGCGTGGGAAACCCAATCAGCCAGCTCGCTCGCCAACAAGCCGGCGTCACCCCAAAAGTCGCTCGCCAATTCCCCGGCCGCTCCATGCAGATAGCCGCCCAGCACGGCCGATTCATATGCGGGCACACCCTGCGCGCCCAGGCCGGCTATAATCCCGGCCAGCACGTCGCCGCTGCCGCCCACAGACAGGATGGGATTGGCAAACGGCAGAATTGTCGTCCGGCCGTCGGGCGCGGCGATCACGGTGTAGGCCCCCTTCAATACGACGACGTGGCCCCAGTCGGCGGCCTTGTCGCGGGCCAGCTCCACCCGATCCTCATCGCGCACAGCACTCAGTGACAAACCCGATAGGCGTGCCATCTCCCCCGGATGAGGCGTCAAAATCGTGTTCGGCGGCAGTCGGCGCGGCCAGCCGTTGGTCGCCGCCAGCAGATTCAAGCCGTCGGCATCAACCACCAGCGCCGGCACGGCGTCTTTCGCCTCTTTCAGTCCATCCAGAAACGCGCTCATAAACGAGTCCGCGTCGCCCAGGCCTGGCCCAACGAGCACCGTCCGGTAGTTGTCTAACGAACTCAGCAACAAATTAGCAGTCGCCACGCCCAGCACGTCGGTATCGGTCACCAGCGGATAGGTGGCCTCGGGGAACTGGCCGGCCAGCGCCGGGCGCAGCCGCTGGGGAACGGCCAGCGTCACCAGCCCTACGCCGCTGCGAAACGCACCGCGCGCCGCCAGCGCCGGCGCGCCCCAATAGCGGATGCTGCCGGCGGCGATGAGCACCGTGCCGAACGTGCCCTTGTGGCCGTCAGCCGGGCGCTTGGGCATCAGGCTACGCGCCCAGCCGGCCGTCACCAGCTCGAGTGGTACCTTGGCCATGGCGGGCAGCGCCGGATCGATACCGATGTCGGCCACCACCAGTTCGCCGCAGGCCGCAGCGCCGGGAAATTTGAAGTGACCTCGCTTGGGTCCGGCAAAAGTTACCGTCAGGTCGGCGGGGAGCGCCAGGGGATCGAGGCTGCCGGTATCGCAATTCAGTCCGCTGGGGCAGTCCACGGCGACGACCACAAGGCGCGAAACGCGGCCATCAGCGGCTGTGGGATCATCCGGCGCGACCGGCGGCGCGGCCACGCTGACCAGCGCCGACCCAGCGGAAAGCTCCCCTTTACGTTCGGCAATCCCGGCTACCATTTGCTCCATGAGCGCGGCCAGGGAGCCGGTGATCGGCCGCGAGACGCCCGTGCCGAGCAACGCATCAACGACGATGTCGGTAATGCGCAGGCGGTGGCGCAGCACGCGGTAACGCTGGTCGTATTCGGCCAACAGCACCTCCAGCCCCATCTCCTCGACCCGCGCCATGTTAGTGTCCTGCTGCGCGTCGCGCGGCTTGAACAGGTAGAAGGCGACGAGGGCCCCGGCTTCCGCCAGACGTCTCCCGGCCACCAACCCGTCCCCGCCGTTGTTGCCTGGCCCGACAAGGATCAGCACCTGCCGGCCGTCTACCCTGTAGCGCTGGGTAACGGCCTCGGCCACGAGCGACCCGGCAAGCTCCATCATTTGGGCATAGGAATGGCCGGCGGCGTCGGCCGCTTTCTCGGCTGCCACCATCTCGGCTACACTGAACACTTTAATTGTCATGGGGCAAGTTGTCCGTGAGCTGAACGTGTGCCCCCGGCAGGGCTCGAACCTGCAACATTCGGCTTAGAAGGCCGACGCTCTGTCCAATTGAGCTACGGGGGCGAACAAATCTACGCGGTTTAATTCTAAAGGGAGAGAGAAAGGTCGTCAACGGCTCTCATCGACCGGGCAATCCCGGAGACAACCGCCGGCCGAAGGAGGAAACAGGCTGACCCGGTCGCCTTCCTGCAAGATGGTGCTATTTTCAACCGCTTCGTCATTCACGGCCGCGGCGTTCACCAAGCCCTCTGGGAGGCCCAGTTGCCGCCCCAGATCGTCGACACTCGCCCCCAGGGGCAGCGCAACGGCGAACGGCAAGTGGGGCAAGCCGGCCACTTCCGACGGTCGATAGCGCCGCAGCGAGCCGTAAAGCCGGACCTCGACCCTCATCATGCGTCGGTCAATCGGATTCAGTCTTCGTCGAAAAGGGGTCGTATGCCGTGGTAGATCGTCGCTCCGCCGAACGTCTTGAGAATTATATCGGGCGCGCGCTGGATACGCTCGCCGATCTCGGCCGCGGTCATCGGCTCATTCCCGTTCGCCAACAACACGCTGAACACCGCGTCTACCACCGACCCTTGTGCCGCCGGATCTTCATCGTGGCGGTTGAAGTAGTTCCGAACGAGATACTGGAACGCATCCACCTGACGCACCTCGCCTGTTTTGGAGTCGACGAGGTCGATACGCTCCGCCGGCAACTCGGCTCCAAACTCGCTGCCGACCGATAAACGGGACAACAGGTACGTGCGCAGGTCGAGATGGCCTTCGTCCCACCAGCTATAGTCGATGTTGAACCTCGTGTCGGGCGTCAACAAACGCAGGTTAGACTTTTTGATCGTTGGCCGTGGATTATTGGGCAATGAATCTATCTCCTAATCAGTCAACGAGTTCTCGCATCCACGAGTCCTCGTGTCCATGTCTCAGGCCGAGCCTTCATATTGCCAGTAGTGGTCGCCGACTGCCTTGAAGGCGGAGTTGCGGATCAACTCGGCAAAGATTGGCCCCGGAGGGACGCGTCGCAGCATGTTGACGGCGCTGTAGAGCGTCTTGGTGTGTACCGTGTTTTGCGGGGTCAGGCCGGCCAAAGAAGGAAACACCTCGGCCAGCAGCGCGGCCAGCGTCATCTGCATGGAAGCGGCCCGGCGGGCATGGGCGTCGATGGCCGTCACCACATCCGTCCCGACGATCAGCAGGTCATCATAGCCGCACGGGATAGCCCGGCGTATCAGTTCAAATTGCAGCCGGTTATCCCTGACGACCGCCAGCCGCACCCATTCGCGCTGCGCCCGGCGACGATCAAACCCAAGCTGGATCACCCCGGCTTCCGGCCCCGGCGTCAGATGGACGAACCCGCCGACCGGGATCTGGTTCTCTTTATACCAGTCGCCTAACCCGTGGACGTAGCGTCCTTCGCTCACCACCCAACCGGGGATTTCCCGGTTTGTTTGGTCATCTACGAAGATAATGCGCTGGCGCGGAGAGCGTTCGGGATTGAAGAGAGATCGGGTTTTGGAATTAAGCGGCACCGTGCCGGCCCAGCGATGGGGATAGGCCAGAGCGAAGATCACCGGGCCCGTAGAGGCTTCGGCGGGCAAATTCGACCACTCATCGTCCAATTCTTGCTCCAGCATTATTTGCTGGGGCGTCAGGAGGGCACGATCATAGGGAATCGGCTTGTACTCCAGGCGTTCCGGGATGTCGTGTACCCCCTCCGGCTCCATACGACGGAGGAACCAGGTCGACGGCCCGCGCGGCGACACCTGGTCAAACCGGCCGTCTTTCAGTAATTGAGAGGTCAGCGAGAACTCCTGCACCTCTGCATCAATGCCCGGATCCAGCTCCAGGGGAGGCAGGATTTCGGCCGTCGTCAGTGGGCCGCCGTTCGCCATTTCCAGGACGGCTTCGGCCAGGTGTAAATGACCAATATTAACGTCGGCCATCAGCGATGTAACGAACCAGCGGTCGCCAATGTTGACGAAATCATCACGGCCGGATAGTGAGGCCTCGATCTTGGCCGCTACTTTAGGCTCATAGGCTTTGCGAATAGCCTCGGCATCTCCGGCCATTTGCTCGGTCAGCTCGACCCCGTTGGTCACGTTGAGCGGATGGGTGTGCGCGTAGTTGGCCGCAAAGTCGCGCGATTTACCCTTGATATCGACGGTGATGACGTCAAATTCACCGTAATCGGGGTTATAGCCGGGGCGGATGTCCGTCACTTTGCCCTGAGCCAACTTCATGGCCGGAAAGATGAGCTCGTCACCCACCGCATAAGATTTTTGAGGCTGATACACGGTGCGGCCGGCCATCACGCGCCGGAGTTCATTGGCCTGCTCCATCACGCGGTGCCTGATCACCAATTCGGCCAACGCCCCCACTGTCTGAGGCTTTTCCGTTTCGAGTAAATAATTGTAGATTTGCTCAAGGTCAGAGTCGGTGAGTGAGAATTGTGATTCCCAATACGCCGCTGTCTGTATCTGAGTCTGAGTCACCGCAAGCTCCTGTTGCCGGGTAAAAATGTTACGGGGCGTCGAATTAAACCGTTGTATTGTATCAAGCCGGCGGCGGGTTGCCAATCTTATGGAAAGGCCCGTTCCGTCCAGCGTGTGGGATCGACAGTCACATTCATGATGCGCAGGTCCCAATGGAGATGCGCCCCACTTGACAGGCCGGTTGACCCGACGCGGGCGATCGGCTGCCCGACTGTGACCGCTTGTCCCGGCTCCACCAACCGCTCTGATAGATGATAGTAACCCGTCATCACACCCAATCCGTGATCGATGATCAACGTCCCGCCGCGCAACTCCAGCACGTCGCTAAACACGACCACGCCGTTGGCTGGGGCGAGAACCGTTGTACCCTCGGCGGCCGCATAGTCGATGCCCGTGTGATAGATTTCAATCGGCCCGCCATTGTACGAACGGCGCCCGCCATAACCGGCCGAGACAATTGTCGTCGTCAATGGTGTCTGGAACAGACCGCTCCACCGTTGCTGCTCGCTAAAATCGGCATAGATGCCTTTCAGAAATCCATCCTCCGTGGCGCGAACCGCAGGATCCAGCAAGCCGTCGAGCGCCTCGCCCAGTTCGATATATTGTGTATCGTAAGGCGTCTCGACCAGGGGCAGGCGCGCCCGGATCGGTGCCCACAGGCCACGCTCATCGCCGCCGGTCAGCTCCAGGTCATACAGACCCGGTTCGGCGAAAGCGTCGATGCCGACGAGTGCCACGAATCCGTCTTCGTATGGGGCGAACAGAAGTGGCTGATCGCCGAGGCGGCCGGCCGGCTTGCCGTCCAACAGGTTGGCCACGAAGATCGACAGCGTTTCACCCTGCGCTACTGTCGACGAGCTTAGCTGAACGTCCAGCCAACCCTGCGGTAGATCGCGATAGACGGTCGTCTCGTCGGGAATCCGCAGACGTTGCCCCGGAAATATCCATGCACCTGACGTCATATTGTTGGCCGTAGCCAGTTGCTCCACCGGCAAGCCGAAGCGGGCGGCTACCAGCAGCAGGGTATCGCCGGCCTCGACCAGATAGGGGCGGCCCGTCACGGGGCGGACGGCCCCCGATCCCGTGCGGCTGATCACGGGCACCAACTGCCCAACGAGCAGTGGAGGATCGGTCGTGATCAACCGATTGGTGGTCACGACGGCTTCAAGAGTCGTGTTGAACTCGGCGGCAATGCCGGCCAGAGTATCGCCCGGCATGACCGCGTAGTCCGTGGCGACGGCCTCGCCCGTGCCGCCGGGGATGATCAGCTCCTGCCCGACAGCCAGCAGGTCGCCGTTCGCCAGGTTATTGATAGCCAGGATTTCCTCGACGGATACGCCGAAATCGGCGGCAATGATGGTCAGATTTTCGCCGTCCTGCACCACGTGGACGCGCGGGATGGTCGAGGCGACCGGGTCGGGTGTGGCGCTTTCCGGTCCCGGCGCGGCCAAGGTTGGCGTCGGCAGCAGCGGCGGCTCAACCGTCTGGGCCAACAGCCGGAGTGGAGCGGCGAGGGCGGCCATGACCAGAGTCACCAATACGATGAGCAGAAAAGGGCGACGATTATTCATAGACAATCCCCTATTCTCCCAGATGACAAGCAGCTTGCCAATTGAGACTCACCGAGAGGTAATGAGGGAGGATTGGTAGTGAAGGAGAGACGGCCGACTGGTAAGCCGCGATTATGAACAATGGGCGCGTTTGGTTATGCGACGCGGCGGCGGCGTAATTCATCGTAGAGCGCTTGCGACTGGCGAAAATGAAAGTGGGGCGACTTCTGCCAGAACTCTGCCAGCTGGCGGTTCCCGGTGTGGTGTTCATAGACGAGGGCCTGAAGATACAAGTCAAGCTTGTCGGCATCGTGGACAAGGCGCGCTTCGGCTGTGCTATTTTGCCGCATCTCCTCCCACCAGGCCACCAGGCGCGGCTCCACAGGCGTGTGGTCGACGATTCGGTTCAGCGCATCGCGTTCGGCCGATGCCTTGGCCCCGTCCGGCAGCAAGCGCCAGACGGATGGGGGAATGTCGGTCGTCAGGCTTTCGGGCAAGTCGTGGAGAACGGCCATCGCCAGCACGGCCGCCAGATCAAGCGGTTCATCGATCAGTTCGGCGAGCACCAGCGCCGCATAGGCCACGCCGTAGCTATGATCAGCCACACTCTCCGCCAGGGGCACGCCCCGTTGCCCCCAGCCCGTGCGGTTCGTCCGCTTCAGCTGGTTGCCATGCATTAACAGGTCGAGGATTGGGCCTACTTCCAATATCATTCGTCTCCCTGGTAAGGGATTCTTGAGATCGGCGTCGAATTAAGCAACCAAACGCCGCTTCCAGTGTTCAATAAGCTAGATAGTAACATGAAGGTCTCGATTATCGCCACTGTCAAAAACGAGGGTGAGGCGCTACGGTCGCTACTCGACTCGATTATTGACCAGACGTGTTCTCCCGACGAAGTCGTCATCTGTGACGGCGGCTCGACCGATCAAACCCAGTTCGTCCTGGACGAGTATCGTCAGTGGCTGCCGTTGCACGTTGTGGTGGCCCCCGGAAGCAATATCAGTCAGGGGCGCAACCGGGCTATCGCCACAGCCACGGGCGACATCATTGCCGCGACCGATGCCGGGGTTGTCCTCTCGCCCCACTGGCTGGAGGAACTGACCGCCCCTTTCGCCGATGAAGCGGTGCAGGTGGTCAGCGGCTGGTTCGAGGCCGACCCTTATACCGATTTTGAAGTCGTCATGGGGGCCACCGTGCTGCCTGCCGTCGATGAAGTCGACCCGGCCACGTTCCTGCCGTCCAGCCGGTCGGTTGCCTTTCGCAAAAGCGCCTGGGAAACGGTTGGCGGCTATCCCGAATGGCTGGAACACAGCGAAGATCTGGTCTTTGACAAAGCCTTGCGGGAGCGTTATGGACCGTTCGCCTTCGCGCCTGAGGCGGTGGTCTACTTCCGGCCGCGAGCCAGCCTGCGATCGTTCTTCCGGCAATACTACGCCTATGCCCGCGGCGACGGCAAGGCCAACCTCTGGCCACAGCGCCATCTCGTGCGCTATGCCACTTACTTCTTGGTTCTGCCGCTGCTGTTACGCTGGATATGGCGCGAAAAGTGGGCTGGTTGGGTGTTGCTGACGTTGGGCATCGGAGCCTATTCGCGTCGCCCGGCCCAACGGTTGTGGGCCAATACGTGGGGCTGGCGGCCGCCGGCGCGCGCGCGCGCGCTGGCCCTCATTCCCATCATCCGCTTCGTGGGCGATGCGGCCAAAATGCTCGGCTATCCGGTCGGGGTATGGTGGCGGTTGCGCAACTCCCGCTTTTAATTCTTCCATCCGTCAGGACTGTCTCAACTCGCCGCACGCTCCGGCCAGGGGTTAACCGCCAGTGAGTGGTTTTGCTCGTCTGCCCGGCCATTGTTATGATGCGAGGTGAACAACCATGATCATCAACCGCAAACCACCTCGCTATCCGCGCCGCGGCCCTTCCTGCCTGCTCGTCCTGTTTGTGACGTTCGGCATCGCGGTCAGCCTTTATATCATTCAAAATGCCGAAGAGGTTCGGGTGGCCATCATGCCCACGGTCACCGCGGAGCCGACTCGCTCGGCCACGGAACTGGCTATGATGGCCGAGTTGAGCCGCGACAACGGCGCCAATACCGAGGCCATCACGTATTACGAAGAGGCGGTCAGACTAGACCCCACAAACGTCGAGTTCTACGTTCGGGCCATTGATCTGCTCGTGCGCGAAGGTCAATCGCAACAGGCCGTGGAGCGGGCCGAGCAGGCCACAATCCTCGATCCGGAAAACGACCGCGTATGGACGGCCGCCGCCGCCGCCTATTTGGCCGAGGGTAACCGCCTCAGCGACGTGGGTGACCAGAACGCGGCCAACCTGCAATACGCCAATGCCGCCCAGGCCGCCCGCAAGGCCATTACCATCAACCCTGACAACGCCACGGCGCTGGCCTATGCCGCCGGGGGAACCATTTTGCAAGGCGACCCCGAAAAGTATGAGCAGGCCCAACTCTTCGCCGACGATGCCGTGCGCCTCGAACCCGACAACCCTGTCGCTCGCTACTACATGGCAACGGTCTTCACCTATCAGGGACGCTACGCCGAGGCGCTGGAGCAATACCAACGCGGGCTGGAAGCCGACCCCACCAATCCCGATCTCCACATCGGTCTGGCCTATAACTATTACGGCACGGGCAGCGTCCCCGACGCACTTCTGAGTTTCGGCGACGCTATCGCCGTCGACCCCGATAATGCTGAAGCGTTTGACGGGCGGGCCTATATGTACCTGCAACTCGGCGACGACTCGCTGGCCGAGCAAAACGCGCTGGAAGCGACACGACTTAATCCCAATATGGCCCGCGCCCAGGGCCGCCTGGGCGAGGCGTTCTTCCGGCAAAACAACTACACCGAAGCCGTCAAGGCGCTGGAGAAGGCGGTGACGATGTACGGCCGGGCGACCGACCTGAACGCGCGCTTCTTCAATATGCTGGGTCAGGCCTACATCCGCGACGACCTGAATAACTGCACGTTGGCGACGCCCTTGTTTGATCAGGTGCTCAACGCCACGGCCAACGAGTTCATCCTCGAAGCGGCTAATGAGGGCTTGCTGGAGTGCCGCCGCGCTTCCCTGGGCACTGCCCCATAAGCAATTAAACGCAAGGACGCCAGGATGCGCAGCAATCATTGAAATTTCTTGCGTCCCGGCGGCTTTGCGTTAAATTTATGAGCACGTCAGCATCCCCACTAGCACTCGGGTGTTGGGACTGCTAAACTCCTCTTGACATCTCCATTCACTGCTGCTAAAATGCGAATTGGTGGTTAGCACTCGCCACGAGCGAGTGCTAAATATTGAAACCTCCCATCACTTGGAACCTGACAATCTGGTTTAAAAGGAGATAGTGCAACATGGCTATGAATCTCAAGCCGCTTGGCGACCGTCTGGTCGTCGAACCGCGCGAGCGCGAATCCACGACCGCCTCCGGCCTCGTATTGCCGGAAACGGCCAAAGAAAAACCGCAGGAAGGCGAAGTCGTCGCTGTCGGCCCCGGCCGCCGCGATGAAGACGGCAAGCGCATCGAGATGGATGTGAAAGTCGGCGACGTCGTGCTCTACGCCAAATATGGCGGCACGGAAGTCAAGATCGACGACAAGAAGCTGTTAATCCTGAAGGAATCGGACGTTCTGGCAATCGTGGGCTAGGACTCACACACGGAGATAAGTTAACATGTCGAAACAACTCGTATTTTCTGAAGACGCTCGCCGCAAGCTGAAGCGCGGCATCGACACGGTCGCCACGGCCGTATCCACCACCCTTGGCCCCAAGGGTCGCAATGTCGCCATCGACAAGAAGTTCGGCGCGCCGACCATCACCCACGACGGCGTGACCGTCGCCAAGGAAATTGAACTGGAAGACCCCTATGAGAATATGGGCGCCCAACTGTTCAAGGAAGCGGCGATCAAAACCAACGACATCGCCGGCGACGGCACCACCACCGCCACCGTCCTGGCCCAGCATATGGTTCACGAGGGCCTGAAGAACGTGGCCGCGGGGGCCAACCCGATGCTGCTGAAGCAGGGCATCGAGCTGGGCACCCAGGCGCTGGCCGCCAAAATCCGCAGTATGGCAATTTCTATCGACAGCTTCGACGAGATCGCTTCGGTGGCCTCCATTTCGGCCCAGGACCCGGAGATCGGCAAGCTGATCGCGACGGTCATGGACAAGGTCGGCAAGGACGGCGTCATCACCGTCGAAGAGTCCAAGCAGATGGAGTTCGAGACGGAGTACGCCGAAGGGATGCGCTTCGACCGCGGCTACATCAGCCCCTACTTCGTCACCAATGCCGAAGCGATGGAAGCGGTCATCGAAGACGCCTACATCCTCATTCACGACAAGAAGATCAGCTCGGCGCAGGACATCCTGCCCGTGCTGGAGAAGCTGGTACAGATCGGCCGCAAGAACCTGGTCATCATCGCCGAAGACGTGGACGGCGAAGCGTTGGCGACGCTGGTGCTCAACAAGCTGCGCGGCATGATCAACGCCCTGGCGATCAAGGCCCCCGGCTTCGGCGACCGCCGCAAGGCCATGCTGCAAGACATTGCCGTGCTGACCGGCGGCGAAGTGATCACCGAAGAGATGGGCCGCAAGCTGGAGAGCGTCCAGATCAATGACCTGGGGCGCGCCGGCAAGGTCATCGCCACCAAGGACGACACGACCATCGTCGACGGCAAGGGCGACGAGGCGGCCATCGGCGGCCGCGTGGAGCAAATCAAGGTCGAGATCGACCGCAGCACCTCCGACTATGACAAGGAGAAGCTGCAGGAGCGCCTGGCGAAACTGGCCGGCGGCGTGGCCATCATCCGCGTCGGCGCGGCGACCGAGGTCGAACTGAAGGAAAAGAAGCACCGCGTCGAGGACGCGCTGAGCGCGACGCGCGCGGCCGTGGAAGAGGGCATCGTGCCCGGCGGCGGCGTGGCCCTGCTCAATGCCCTGCCGGCGCTCGACGACGTGAAGGCCCCGATGGGCGACGTCAGCACCGGCGTCAACATCCTGCGCGTGGCCCTCGAAGCGCCGATGCGCAAGATCGCCGAGAACGCGGGCATGAACGGCGACGTCATCATCCAGAACGTGCGCCGCATGCAGGACGAGAAGAAGGACGCGCAACTGGGCTACAACGTCATGACCGGCGAGTATCTCAATATGGTCAAGTCGGGCATCATCGACCCGGCCAAGGTGACCCGCGGCGCGCTGGAGAACGCGGCCAGCATCGCGGCCATGATCCTGACCACCGAGGCGCTGGTGACCGACCTGCCCGAAGACAAGAAGGCCCCGGCCATGCCGGGCGGCGGCGGGATGGGAATGGGGGATATGGACTTTTAGTCCGTCGCCCTGACCCACAGCCTACGCTGTTTATAGAAAGCCCCTCGCGTGAGGGGCTTTTTTGCTTACAGGACGGATGACATTCATCGCCAGATGATGTGACTTTCGCAGCTTGACAAGCCACTGTTGCATGTTATTCTGTCAACATCGAGACGTTCCGATTGAGGGTTCTCGGAACAATTGTCTCGTCAATCAGTCTGCGTTCAAACATGTGGGGAGGATGGCGTCATGACGTCGCGATTCGTTCTTTCCCGTATGTCCACCCGGCCCGGTGTAATGGGCCGCCCCCTCGGTCTCCTGTTTGTCTGCCTGTCGCTGTTGCTGCTCGTCGCGCCAGCCGCCTCTCAGGACGGCGACGTGGGAGGGGGAGCGATGATGTAGTGCTTGAGAAGCGACTGGCGCTGACGCTGGAAGCGCCCAAGGACGACTTGTCGCCGGGCGATGCTGCTGGGCAGAACCAGTTCCGAGGAACGCCACATACCGGGCGGGGTCCGGGTGGCCCGGTCTGTCTACAACTGGGAGCAGCCACAGGCGGGCGTGGCCTACGTCAGGTTGGCTTCGGAAACACATGCCCTGTACGATGAGGTTAACGTCAACCGATTTACACTGAAGACGATCAACTACGCCTATGATCCGAATAACAATCAATTCGGGGCGTTGAAAGAGCGGCAGGAACTGGACGAAGCGAATAATCCGTATCGATGCACTCAATACGAGTATGCCCAAAACACGACCGGCGGCAACTGGCTGATCAACTACCCGCTACGCGAGACGCTCTATAGTGGAACCTGCAGCGGTAGCAAAGTGTCGGAGACCCTCTACCGCTACGCCGGCAGCGCCAACCCGACGCAAATAACTCTGGACAATCGCGGCCTGCTGACATACGTCTTGCGACTTAGGGACACTTCTACCAATATCTATTCACGGAAAAGCGCACCTACACGGCGTTGGGTCTGCCGGCAAGTACGACTACCTTCTGCTCAGGCAGCACCACGAGCGTCTATGCCGCCGACACGCGGAACACCACGACCACGACCTACAACGCGTTGGGCTTGCCAATATCGGTGAAGACGGCGGCGGCGAGCGTGAAAACGCAATCGGAGACCATTGACTACGATGGGACGTTCCCTTGGCTGGTGGGCAAGGTGACCGATAGCAATGACATCTCTACTCAATACGACTACGATAATTTCGGTCGGCTGAGTGTGGTCATCATGCCTGGAGATTCGTCGGGTGATCCGACGATCCGCTACGATTACTACGACGATAGCTCGCCGATCTTCACGTCACCGTTGCTGGTGAGAGTATTCTACAAAGGCAACGTCAAGAGCACCGAACGACAGTTCTACGACGGGCTGGGGCGGCTGGTGCAAACCCAGACCGCCCTGGCGGAAGTTGAGGGCAGCGGAGACAAGGACATCGTGGTAACGACCGCCTATGATGCGCGCGGGCTGGCGGTCTGTACGACTGTCCCATACGCGGTGACGGCCTATGTTTACAACAAAAATAACCCGGTTAACCCTTTCCAGACGACTGCATGTACCGCAAAATCGAGAACGACAACCATCTATGATGCCTTGGGCCGGGCTTCACAGGTGACGACGCCCGATGGGGCCACGGCCGAGACAGCGTATGGCGTATCGACCAGTATCACCGTGGACGGGCATAGCAAGCTGCAAAGCACACAGGTCACCGACGCCAACGACCACCGGACGATCCGCTACAATGACATCTTCGGCCGGCTGGTGCTGGTGCGCGAGCAAACAGGGGCCGGAACATACACCGCCTACGCCGATACGCGCTACAGCTATGACGTGATGGGCAACTTGACGGCGGTAAAGAAGAGCACGGCTAATAACGCCCAGCCCGGCAGTTACCTGTGGCAGACGACGATGACCTACGACGCGCTGGGCCGCAAGACGGCCATGAGCGACCCCGACATGCGCGAATGGTCGTATATCTACGGCAGCGCCGGTAATCTGGCCCGGCAAGAGCATCGCAGCGGCGCGAGTGTCTACCACGCGACCTGTCTCTACTACGATAACTTGAACCGGTTGCTCCACCGGGCCAACGATGACTCCCCGGCCAATGCCTGCCCGGCCAACGCGCCGACGACCGGCGCGAATCATCTGGCGAGTTACGTCTACGGCACGAGCAAAGCCAACCAGAACATCGGCAAGCCGGTGGAAGTGAACTGGGGAGCGACACCGACCCAGAACAAGGACACGTTCACCTACGACGGTGAGGGACGGCTGAATAAGCAAACGCGGACGGTCAACAACCTGTCGTTTGTGTATGAGGTGACGGCTTATGACGCGCTCGACCGGCCGACGTCGGTCAAGCTGCCCGGTGGCGAGGTCGTCGTGACTACCTACGACGAAGAGGGTGTGGACACGCTCAAGGCCGGTTCGACGACCCTGATGAACAAAGTGGGCTACAACGAGCGCGGACAGTTGGTCTATCTGGAACGGCCGGGGGCCGGGCCGGAGACGACGCTAAGCTACCACGGCGCGGCCGACAACTTCCGCCTGAGCGGCATCACCAACAGCGGCGACGGCAACCTGCCCGACTTCAGCTACGGCAACTACGACGCCATCGGCAACTTGACCCAGTTCGCCGCCGGCACGGACAGCTACACCTACACCTACGACGACCTCAACCGGCTGAAGACGGTGACGGGGGCGATTGGCCGCGACTATGCCTACGATCGGCTGGGGAATTTCGACACGGTGACCAAAGGCAGCCAAGTATGGGATTATACTTATGCCTCCGGCAACGCGTCGCGGCTGATGAGCGTCACGAATCTGCCGCTGACGGTTGACGCGAGTGAGGGCTACGACACCTGGGGCAACCTGCGCAAGTACACCTTGCAGGGCGTCGCCTACGAACTGAACTTCGACGCCGAGAACCGGCTGGCGTCGGTGGAGGTGGGGGCGGCACAACCGACGGTGTTTGCCTACGACGCCGACGGGCAGCGGGTGCAGACCACCTACCCCGATGGGACGATTATCTACACACCGTTTCCTGACTATGAGGTGGAAGACCCGCCGGGCAGCGGGGCCAATACCGTACGCACGACCTACCGGCTGGGGGGACAGATCGTGGCCGTGCAGACGAAGGTGGGCACGGCGACAGGCACGTTCTACTACACCTACACCGACCACCTGGGCATCCTTCATGGCCCTCAGCACGATCAGTGGAACCTACGTGACCGACTCGCGCGCCCGCTACGACCCCTTCGGCACGTTCACGACCAGCCCCACAGCGAGCAACCCGGCCATCAGCGACCACGGCTTCACCGGCCACCGCCACAACAACACGGGCGGCAACGACCTGGGGCTGATCTACATGAACGACCGCTACTACCTGCCGCAGGTGGGGCGGTTTATTAGTGCGGATACGATTGGCATCACGCCAGCGCCGCCAACACATACGCCCGCACCGCCTCGGCCGTCATCCCACTCGTATCCACCACCAAATCGGCGTGCGCCCGCGCGTGGGCCAGCCGTTCTCGCTGCATCGCCAGGTAATCCGGCCCGGCGTCGTCTTTCGGCCGGCGCTGCTGGTAGGCCTCGTGCGACAGGTCGAGGTAGATAAGCACGTCGGGATCGACCAGCCGCCGCCACATGTCCGGCACGTAGGAATGTTCCTGCGCCGGGTGGCGCGCCTCGTAGCCCGCGGCGCGCAAAGCGGCCACCAGCGTGCTCTTGCCCGACGCGCAGGGACCGACGACGGCGATGCGAAGTGGTAGCACAGTGGCCGGCGGCCGGTGGTCAGTGATCAGTGGTCTGTCGACCATGCGCGGTTGCCGGCCTTCGCCACTCGTATCTCGTATCTCGTATCTCGTATCTGAACTCGTCATTCGTCGTTCGTCACTCGTCATTGCAGCGTCAACCTTCCACTCTGCCGCCGCACGTCGTCGCCGTCCCGGCTGTCCTGCACGGCGATGGCGATGACGCTAATGTCGTCGCGGGGGCGGCCGTCGTCCATCGCCATGGCCTCGGCCAGCAGCCGGTCGCAAATCGCGTGGGCATCGCGGATGCCGTCGCCGACCATCTCTTGCAGGGCGGCATAGGGGTCGTAGCTGCGCCCCTTGCCGCTCAGGCTGCCGGCGTGACGCAGGCCGTCGGTGTAGGCCACGACGATAGTCCCGACCTCGATGGGGATTTCGGCGATGACCGGCTTGGTGTGGCGGTGGACGCCGACGGCCTTTGATTCGCTATCGAGCAGGTAGAAGCCGTCGGCGGCGGTATGCACCAGCACCGGCGCTTCGTTATTGCGGCCGATGACGATCGTGCGCGTGCGGGTATCGACCGACAGGATGTTGAGCGTGGCCGAGACCTTGCCACCGCGGAAGGTGTAGAGGTAGTCGTGGGCGGCGCGGGCCGCCGCGCCGTCGCGCACGCCCTCGGCCAGCAACTGGATCGCCTTGCGGGCCACGACGTTGCTGATGGCCTTGGCGCTGCGGCCGCTGGTCTGGCCGTCGACCAGCACCATCGACAGGCCGCCATGCGGCCGTTCGATCATCTCCAGCGTGTCCCCGCTCTCCCGCGACGCCCACTTGGATATCTTGGATACCGCGAATTGAACTTCCATAGCACGAATGACGAATGACGAATGACGAATTCAGAGACCGTTCGTCATTGGTCATTCCTAATTTTTTAGTCGCCAATCCAGCGCCGTGTGGCGCTGGGCGGTGGGGTTGGTGCGCACGGCGATCTGTAGGGCGCGGCGCGTGCCGACCAGGATCGCCAGCCGCCGGGCGCGGGTCACGGCCGTGTAGAGCAAATTGCGCTGCAACATCATGTAGTGCTGCACCACCACCGGGATGACCACGCACGGATACTCCGACCCCTGCGACTTGTGGACGCTGACGGCAAAGGCGTGGATCAGTTCATCTACCTCCAGAAACCCATAGACCACCGGCGCGCCGTCGATGGCGACGGTCAACGTCTGCTCGATGGCATCCATGGCCGTCACGCGGCCGATGTCGCCATTATAAACGCTTTTGTCATAGTTGTTGACCGTCTGCATCACCTTGTCACCGACGCGAAAGACGCGCCCTCCAATCCGGCGCTCCATCTTGCGCGGGGCCGGGGGATTCAGCGCCTCCTGCAGCAGCCCGTTCAGCCGCGTCACCCCCGCCAGGCCGTTGTACATGGGGGCCAGCACCTGCACGTCGTCGATGGGGTCGAGGCCGAACTTGTGCGGGATGCGCTTGGCGACGATGTCGACCAGCAGTTCGGCCGTCTCGCCGGGGTCCTCCTTGATGAACAGGAAGAAGTCCTCCGCGTCGGGGCGGGTTTCGGGCATATGGCCCTGATTGATGCGGTGGGCGTTGCGGATGATGAGCGAGCCGGCCGCCTGCCGAAAGATCGTCTCCAGCCGCACGACAGCGGCCACGTCGGAGGCGATCAGATCGCGCAGCACATCGCCCGCCCCCACCGACGGCAACTGATCGATGTCGCCCACCAGCAGCAGATGGCTGTCGGAGCCGATGGCCCGCAGCAAGTTATAGGCCAGCACCAGGTCGAGCATTGACGTCTCGTCGATGACGATCAGGTCGGCGTCGATGGGGTTGTTCTCGTTGCGGCCGAAGCCCTCGCCCGGCTTGAACTCCAACAGGCGATGGATGGTCTTGGCCTCGCGGCCGGTGGCCTCGGTCAGCCGCTTGGCCGCCCGGCCCGTGGGCGAGGCCAGGGCGTAGCTGTGGCCCGTGGCATCGAGGATGTCGAGCAGCGTGCGCAGCGTCGTCGTCTTGCCCGTGCCCGGCCCGCCGGTCAGGATGGTCAGCTTGTGGGTCAAGGCGGCGTTGACAGCTTGACCCTGTTGCGCCGTCAGCGTGGTAAAGGATGGCCCATTCACCCCGCGGCCGATCGACGTCGCCATCTGAACGCCACCGCGCAAGTCACTCAGCCGGCTGGTGGGATGCTCGATCAGGCGCTGCACCTGGCGTGTTAGCCCGGTCTCGGAAAAATAGAGCGCCGGCAGATATACCGCCCGCTCTTCGCGAACCGCTGTGGCTTCGCCGTTCGCCTGTTCTCCGGCGGTGGTCTGTCGTCGGTCGTCCGTCGTCCGGTAGGTGATCGTCTCCCGCCGCACCAGATCGCTATTCTCCAGCGACTCCAGCACGGCCGTCACCTTCTCGGCCGGCACTTGCAGAATGCCCGCCGCTTCCGGCTCCAGCTCATCCTGCGGCGCGTAGACGTGGCCGTCGTCGGCCATCTTGCTCAGCGTGTAGTGGATGCCCGCCTCGATCCGCGCCGGGTCGTCGGCGGCCAAACCCAGCGCCTGGGCGATCTTGTCGGCCGTCTTGAAACCAATGCCGTGGATGTCCTGTACCAATCGGTAAGGCGTGGTCTGCACCACGGCCAGCGACTCATCGCCATACTGCTTGTAGATCTTGACCGCCAGATGGGTGGAGATGCCGTGGCCTTGCAGAAAGATCATCACGTCCTTGATGGCTCGCTGCTCCTCCCAGGCCTTGATGATGCTGTCGACGCGCTTGCGGCCAATGCCCAGCACCTCGCCCAACCGCTGGGGGTTTTCGTCGATGATCGTCAGCGTGTCGGCCCCAAAGCGATTGACGATGCGCTCGGCCATCACCTTGCCCACGCCGCGCACCATGCCTGAACCGAGATAGCGCTTGATCCCCTCGACCGACGCCGGAACGGACTGCTCGCACAATTCGACCTGGAACTGGCGGCCGTGTTTGGCGTGGTTGAGCCATTGGCCGGTCAGCTTCAGCCATTCGCCGGGATTGACCTCCGGCAGATTGCCGACGACGGTCACCAGTTGCTTGCCGTGGGCATAGGGCAACATCCCGCGCACATCGGGCTGCAAGCGCAGCACCGTATAACCATTCTCCTCATTGTAGAACGTGATGCGCTCGACAGAGCCGCTGATGTCCACACGTTCGCCCATAACTCTATTCTAGCAGGTTGGGTTGAGGATGACAGACCACTGACTACAGACCACATCGTCAACGTTTTACGGCAGGACGTAAAGTCTTTATCTACGTCTTCCTTGCGTCCTCACGTCTTTGCGTTAAATTCCGTCCATCGTCTTCTTAGGAGGCTCAATGTTCCTGTCCCTCTCCACCCCTGTCCAGCGCTACTGGCTCATCGGCCTGCTCATCGTGTGGGCAGCGCTGCTGTTCGGCGGCTTCATCTTCGGGGGCGCCCCCGAGGCTGCCAGGCGCATGCCGGCCTGGTCGCGCATGGCCTCATCAGCCGTGCTGGTCGTCGCTGCGTTCAGCTGGTACGCCTTCACGCGCCACACGCCGGCCGGCGCCTACGCCTTGCTCGTCGCCATCGGCATGACGTTCGGCTTGCTGGGCGACCTGGCTTTGGCCGGGTTTCTGCCCGGCGGCCGGAATGTGATCGCCGGCATCATCTCGTTCGGCATCGGCCACATCTTCTACATCACGGCCATGCTGCGCCTCGCCGCCGCTACTGGTCTGACAAACCCGCCGGCGCGCTGGGGAGCGCTGGCTATCTGGCTACTGGTGGGGCTCGCCGGCTGGTATCTCGTCGTGCTGCGCGGGGCCAATGCGAGAGGCATCACGCCCGGCGTAGTACACTGGATCGCCCTGCCCTATGCCCTGGTGCTGGCGGCCACGGCCGGGCTGGCGACGGGTCTGGCCCTGCAAGACAGCCGCTTCATTCTCCTGGCACTGGGCGCAGCCCTCTTCCTGCTCAGCGATCTTATCCTGGCCGGCGAGATGTTCAGCGGCATGACGTTCCGGCTCATCGGCGACGTCATCTGGCTCACCTATGGCCCGGCCCAGATGCTCATCGTCTATTCCATCGCCCACGTTTTGGCGCGAGTCAACCGCTAGCCAACATTGAATCCGGCCGTGACTGGGCTTATAATTCCGGGAACACACCCGCAGCTCATCTATTCGCAGGAGAACTACCGTGAGTAATAAAAAGGACCCCTTGCAACCGCCCGCTCCGGAAACCGTCGACGCGGCCATGACCGCCGCCTTCGTCTCCAACCGCCTGACGCGCGGCGAGGACGCTCTCTATCTGGCCCGTCGTCGCGCCATGCAAGGCGACCTGGAAGCTGCCGCGGGTGCCAACGACCTCATGCAAGGCGCGGATATGCTGGCCGCGTCCGAGGACATCGACTCCATGACGGCCGTCGTCCACGCGCTAAACGAGGATGACCTCGACGACGCCATGGAGATCGGCTCTATCTCCGGCGAACTGGCCGTCATCAGCGACGTATTGGCCTCGCTGGAGATGGAAACACTGTCGGAGTTCCTGCTCGACCGCAGCCAACGTCTGCGCGAGCTGGCCGGCGACAACATCATGCGCTATGGGGCGTTGCGCGCCCTCACCCATGCCCTGGGCGAGACCGGCGACCAGATGGCCCAACTGGGCACAGCCGAGATGGCCGAAGGCGAAGCGCGGCTCGATTTAGCCAACGCCGTGTCCGCCAACAGCGAGGCCATGTCCATCGCCGGGGAAGAGATGATCGCCGAGGGATTGGCCACGCTGGCCGCCGCCCAGGGCGCTCTTGACTTGAGCGACGAACTGGACGCCGGATAAACTCCCGCACAAGAGCGATAGAGGTGCCGCCGACGAATGGCGACACCTCTATCAGCACCTCACCAGACCCGATCACAAGCGGACTAAAGTCCATTCTGGATAATTTCCCTCTTGACACACGCCTGTTGATTGCCTATACTTCCGCCCAGTTAGAAATTTAAATCAAGTTTCTGATAAAAAGTCGGGGTCTAATCGGTTATGATGCGGCAACATTGCAGATGTCTTAAGCGGGGGTAGATACCATCGCCAGCCCGGTCCGAAACGGACTGTTCAGCACACGGTGGTGACTACTCTCGCGCGTAACCCAGTTGTTACACGCGCTTCAACAGAGAAGTTGCGACCGTTTTTTTGCGCCTGCTCGCGAGATCAGGCGGTGGTGAACAGACGATAGACATACGGACAAAGACATTTGCGATATGATAGCGACAATCGATAATCCGGCCCTGGTCTCCCACGCGGACACCTCAACCAAGCTGGAAGAACTCATCGGCAACACGCCCTTGCTCCGACTCGACGCCACGGCCGCGGCCGAAAACCTGCTCGGCCGCCGCGTATCGCCGGACGTCAGCGTGTCGGCAAAGGCCGAATGGTATAACCCCGGCGGCTCGATCAAGGATCGCGCCGCGCTCAATATCATCCACACCGCCGAGCGGCGGGGCGAACTGCGGCCGGGGATGACCCTGCTCGATGCCACCTCGGGCAACACTGGTATCGCCTATGCCATGTTGGGCGCGGCCCGCGGCTACCGCGTGCGCCTGACTGTGCCGGAGAACGCCAGCCCAGAACGGCTGGCGATTTTGAGGGCCTATGGCGCAGAACTCATCCTCACCGACCCGCTGGACGGCTCCGATGGGGCTATTCTGGAAGCGCGCCGCCTGGCCGCCGATCCGACGGTCTACTACGCCGATCAGTACAACAACCCAGCCAACTGGCTGGCCCACTACTTGACCACGGCCAACGAAATTTGGCACCAAACAAACGGCGCTATCACCCACTTCGTCGCCGGTGTGGGCACTAGCGGCACGTTTGTGGGCACGACGCGCCGCCTGCGCGAGTTGGCCCCCGACATCGTGTGCCTCTCCGCCCAACCCGACAGCCCCTTCAACGGCCTGGAGGGCTGGAAGCACATGGCGACAGCGATTGTGCCCGGCATTTATGACCAAAATCTGGCTGACGGCCAACTGACGGCCCGCACCGAAGATGCCTACGCGACGGCCCGCTATCTGGCCCGCCACGAGGGAATCCTGGTGGGCGTATCAGCCGCGGCCAACGTCTACACCGCCTTGCAAGTCGCGGCCGAACTGGACGAAGGCGTCGTCGTCACCGTTTTGCCGGACAGTGGCTATAAGTATCTGAGCGAGCGATTTTGGCACGAATTATGACCGAAAGGAACGTAACAGGAAGACGCCAGAAGGGCGCCAAGGCTTGTGCTGCGTCTTCCTGGCGACTTGGCGGCCTGGCATTGAGAATTCAGGCCGCCACCCGCAGTCCTGGTTCAATGAATAAATCATGCTGATTTTACCAGTCAACATCCACACTCAAATCGCCGCCCACGGCGCGGCCTCGTATCCCCATGAAGGGTGCGGGCTGCTACTCGGCGCGGCCGAGGATGGGCGCAACGTCGTGACGGCGGCGTGTCCGCTGCCCAACGTCTGGCCGGTGGTAAGTGAGAAGCCGGAACGCTTCCGCATCGATCCGAACGACTGGCGCGACGTAGAACTGGAGGCGATCAGTGAAGGGCTAGACGTGATCGGCATCTTCCACAGCCACCCCGACCACCCACCAGTGGCTTCGCCGCGCGATCTGGCCTGGGCCAGTTGGCCCGGCTATTCTTATCTGATAACACAGGTCATCGCGGGGGAACCGGGGATGAGCCGCTCATGGCAACTGGCGGCCGACCGCTCCGGATTCAACGAGGAAGCAGTCGAGATCGTATAAGATATTCCAACGCCGACTCGTGAACGACGAGACAGGCGACTAAACGAGGAAAAGAGGATTTATTATGGCAACGATTCGGATACCAACCCCTTTGCGCCCCTATTCGGGTGGCCAAAGCAGCGTCGTCGTCTCGGGTACAAATGTCGGCGACGCACTGCTGGACCTGACCCGACAGCACCCACAATTACAAAGTCACCTGTTTGAGGGTGAGGCGTTGCGCAGTTTCGTCAACGTCTATCTGAACAAAGAAGATATACGCGGCCTGCAAGGCTCAAACACAACGCTCAAGCCCGATGACACCTTGATGATCATCCCGTCCATCGCCGGCGGTCGTTCCTGAGAGACTTGATTTCAAGAATGAGGTAACTTGCTATGGCCGATCGTAAAGTAGATTATTCCACGCTGAAGGTCAATCAGGCGTTCATCATCGCCTTGCTGACTATCGCCTTCGTGATCAGTTCCAGCTGGCTAGTCGTGTTTGTCGCCGCCGTCATGCTGGTGGGCACGGCCGCGCCGTCGCTTTCGCTGTTCAAGCAAATCTACCTCCACATCCTGCGGCCCGCGGGGCTGGTGAAACCCCACGTCATCGTCGACAACCCGGAACCTCACCGCTTTGCCCAAGGCTTTGGCGGGGTCGTGTTGCTGGGGGCCATTGTCGCGCTCTTTGCCGGGGCCATGACGCTCGGCTGGGCGCTGGTCGGGCTGGTAGTGGTCCTGGCCGCGCTCAACCTCTTTCTGGGGTTTTGCGCCGGGTGCTTCGTCTACTACCAACTGAACAAACTTGGCGTGCCCGGCTTCGCCCGCGGGCCAATTGAACAAGGCGGCTAAACTCATGATCGAACGTCTGGCACTGGTCATCGTGTTGGCCATCTTCTGCGGTGCCACCTATTATGGCCTGCGGTCGCTCCATATTCGACGGATGAAACCGGCTCACGCCGGCGCGGCCGCGCCTACCCTGCTCTATTTTCGCGGCGACAGTTGCGCCGTTTGCCCCGCCCAAACGCGCGCCATCGACCAACTGGCCTCGCTGTGGCCCGATAGCTTGCAGATAGAACGCATCGACGCCGAGCATGACATGGAGACAGCGGCACGCTATAGTGTCTTTACCTTGCCGACGACGATCTGGATCGACGGCGACGGTCGTGTGCGCCAGGTCAACTATGGGCTGGCCGACGCCGACAAACTTGGCCGTCAACTATCGCTACTAGCGGCCATCAAGCTGGACCAAACGCCATCGGTATTAAATTCCAAATCTGCCCAGTCTGCCTGATCCAGTCTGTGCCGTGTGTTCCAAGAGGGTAACTATGAGCATCCCCGAACTGATTAGCCCGGCCGCCCTGGCCGACATGAATTTGACCCATCAAGAGATCAAACGCTATAGCCGCCACCTGATCATGCCGGAAGTTGGCATGACGGGACAGAAAAAATTGAAGGCGGCGTCTGTGCTGCTCATCGGCGCGGGCGGGCTCGGCTCGCCTTTGGCGATGTATTTGGCCGCGGCCGGCGTCGGCCGCCTGGGTCTGGTCGATTACGACACTGTCGACTATTCCAACCTGCATCGCCAGATCATCCACGGCACCAAGGACGTTGGCCGCCTGAAGCTGGAGAGCGCCAGGGACCGCATTGTGGACATCAATCCCCATGTCCAGGTGGATACCTACGAAGTGCCCCTTACCTCGGCCAATGCGCTGGAACTGTTCGCTCCCTATGACATCATCATTGACGGCACGGACAACTTTCCCACACGCTACCTGACCAACGACGCCTGCGTGTTGCTGGGCAAACCTAACGTTTACGGTAGCATCTTTCGCTTTGAGGGTCAGGCATCAGTTTTCTATGCGAAGGAGGGGCCATGCTATCGTTGCCTTTTCCCCGAACCGCCGCCGCCCGGCCTCGTGCCGAGTTGCGCCGAAGGCGGCGTGCTGGGCGTGCTACCGGGGACGATTGGCGCAATCCAGGCCACCGAAGCCATCAAACTCATCCTCGGCGTGGGCGAGCCGCTCATCGGCCGCCTGCTGCTCTATGACGCCACAACGATGAGCTTCGACGAGGTGCGACTGCGCAAAAACCCCAACTGCCCCATCTGTGGCGAACAGCCGACGATCACCGAATTGATCGACTACGAGCAATTCTGCGGCATGCCCGCCCACGACCACAGCGCGTACGCGACACAGGCCAATGGCGTCCCGTCGATCACGCCCCTTGAACTGAAACGGCGGCTGGACGCGGGCGACGACCTGATCATCCTCGACGTGCGCGAGCCGCACGAATGGGAAATCAGCAATCTGGAAGGCTTGGGCGCGGTGCTCATTCCCAAGGGGCAAATCCTGGAGCATCTGAACGAGCTGGACACGGCCCGGGAGATGGTCGTGCAGTGCAAGACGGGCGGCCGCAGCGCCGACGTCATCTGGGAATTGCAACGCCACGGCTTCAAGAAGCTGCTCAATCTCGACGGCGGCATTAACCGCTGGGCACAGGAAGTTGATTCACGCTTGCCGGTCTACTAGCCTTCGCCGACGAATCGACACGAAAAAAGCCTCGAATAGCTATGGCCTTCGGGGCTTTTTGTCATTTGGTAAATCGCACGATTTGCGATCAATTCCGGCAGAACAACGATATCACCTTCTTACGATTGGCAACGCCGTTTGGGTTAAGCCGGCTTGCACCCTGCCCTGTAGATTGCTCGGGCGCGAATTGGAATCGCTTTTCCATGAAGGTTGCTCTTCGTCTATCAGTGGGCGAAAATCGGCACATGAAATACGGATTTGTCCTACCAAGTGGCGATGCGCGCGCAGCGGCCGACACAGCCCGTGCCGCCGAAGATGCCGGCTGGGACGGCTTCTTCGTCTGGGAACCGGTATGGGGCCACGACGCCTGGGTGTGCCTGACGGCCGCGGCGATGGTCACCAAACGCATCCGGCTGGGCACGATGCTCACGCCTATTTCGCGGATGCGGCCATGGAAGCTGGCGAGCGAGACGGCAACGCTCGACAATCTCTCCGGCGGCCGGGTTATCCTGGCCGTCGGCCTGGGTGCGCCCGATGTCGGGTATGAGCAGTTCGGCGAGGTAACCGACCGCAAAACACGCGCCGAGTTGATGGATGAGGGGTTGGACATCCTGACCGGCCTGTGGCGCGGCCAGCCCTTTTCCTATGAGGGCACTCATTACAAAATCCAGCCGACGGAATTCATGCCGCCCAAGCCGCCCATCCAGCAACCTCGTATCCCCATCTGGGTCGTAGGCGCGTGGCACCGGCCGAAGTCGATGGCCCGCGTTTTGCGCTACGACGGCATCTTGCCGAACGTGATGACGCCCGAAGGCGAACACAGACCAATGACGCCGGACGACGTGCGCGAGATTCGAGCCTACGTGGAGGCCAACCGGACGGCGACGACGACTTTCGACATCGTGGCCGAGGGCACAACGCCGGGCGACAAGCCCCAGGAGGCGGCTGAGATCGTCCGCAGCTGGGCCGACGCCGGGGCGACGTGGTGGATCGAGGCGCTGTGGTCGGCCATTGATCCGGACGATGGCATCAACCTGGCGCGTCGTCGCGTCGAGCAAGGGCCGCCCCGAATTTAGGGCTGTGAGGATTGCGTCTCGCGCCTTGGTGTCCTTGCGTTAAAATCTTGTGATGGATGCGGACACGGCAATCAATCTGAGACTCCTCCATGATCAATTGCGCGCCTGCCGTCACTGCCTGGAGGAGGGCTACTGGATCGTCTCTGGGCCGGTCTTCAGCGGCGGCCCGGAAGCGCGGGTCATGCTCATTGGGCAAGCGCCGGGCATCACCGAGGGACAAGTCAAACGACCGTTCAACGCCGGCAGCGGCCGTCGCCTCTTCCAGTGGCTGGGTGAGGCCGGCTGGGACGAGGCCGACTTTCGCGCCCGCGCCTACATGACGGCCATTACCAAATGCTACCCCGGCCCCAGCGGCAACGGCAAGGGCGACCGCGTGGCCACGCCGTTTGAGCAGACCCTCTGCCGGCCGTGGCTGGAGCAAGAGATCCGGCTGGTCAATCCGCGATTGATGATCCTCGTCGGCGGGCTGGCGATCAAGCAGCTCTACCCGGCCAAAATGCGTCTGAACGAGATCATCGGCACGGCGGCCTGGTTTCCGCCGGAGGCGCTGGCAGCCGATCCGCTGAATTTTAACCTGGCGCAGGCCGAGATTATTACGACCGCCGACGGCCGACCGCCAACCGTTGAAAAAACGACGAGTCAAGCGGCTTCTTCCACTCGTCACTCGCCTGGCGGCCGTTTCGTCGTTCCCCTTCCCCATCCCTCCGGGGCCAGCCTGTGGCCCAACAAGCCGGAAAATCAGGCGCTCATCAGGCGAGCCATCGCCTTATTGGCCGAGATTCGAACGATTGATGATCTATAAATCAGTTTTGTAACCATAATCGTCTGTTTCGTAACGATTAGGAGACGATCATCCTCTAAACTATCTCCATATCAGGCGATATTGACGCGGTAAAATCGAAAGTTATGTCTGGGCACTTTACATCCATTGAACCATCATCCTCCGCTAACGTGCGAATGAGGATCGTGTTGGCCTGGATTCTGCTGATCCTGGGGGGCCTACTGCTCGTGGCCGTCATCGGCATGGCATTCGCTCGCCGCGACGTGCCTATTCCTGAAGCCACGTACAGCGAGCCTTGGTTTAGCGGGGTCTTCAACGCCCTCGGTACCCTTTCCCTGCTCATCACCGGTGGATTTCTGACGCTCCGATTGCCGCGTAACAATTTGGCCTGGCTTATTCTCATCGCCGGCCTCGGCTACGCTCTCCATCTCTTCGCCATCGGCTATACCTACATCAGTTTACTGGCCGCGCCCGCGCCCCTTCCCCTCACATCTTTCATGTTCGTTCTGGCGCCGATAGGTCTATCGTTGTTGCTACCGACCATTCCCATGATCGTGCTTCTCTTCCCATCGGGCCGGCTTCCCTCGCCGCGCTGGCGCTTTGCCTACGGGATTTGGCTGTTTTTTATCATGATGTTTGGTGGTTTTTCCTGGCTATCTTCCTTCGGCAAATGGGTGCCGTTCGACAATCCTCTGGCCCGCGCAGGGGAATTTGACCAGATCGTCAGCACCTTGAGCGTGATCGCCTGGTTCGGTTTTATGGTTTTACTGATGCTCGCCACCCTATCAGCCATCTTGCGCAGCCGGCGCGCAGAGGGACAAGAACGGCAGCAGTTCAAATGGCTTGCCGTCGCCGCCATATTCATAGTAGTCACCCTTTCGTTCGGGTCCAACATTGGACCAAGCGCCTGGAGTTATCTACTCAACGCTCTTAATGTGGCGGCCATTCCAGTGGCGATTGCCGTTGCCGTGGGGCGCTACCGGCTATGGGATCTCGATCTCGTCATTCGCCGGACGACTCAATACGCCCTGCTGACGGGCATCCTGGCGCTGGTCTACTTCGGCAGCGTCATCATCCTGCAACGCCTGCTAGCCCCCCTAACCGGCGAGTCGACGGCGGCCGTCGTCCTCTCGACCTTGTTGATCGCCGCCCTGTTCCTGCCCCTTCGCCGCCGCGTCCAGCAAACGATCGATCACCGCTTCTTTCGCCGCAAGTATGATGCCGAAAAGGTAATGGAGCGCTTCGCGTCCACGGTGCGGGATGAGACTGACCTCGACGCGCTAACGGCCGAACTCGTGCGTGTCATTCAGGAGACGATGGAGCCAGAGCAGGTGACGGTGTGGCTAAGACCCACCACAGACCACAGACCACAAGCCACACATTAATATCAGTGGTCAGGAGATACAAAGCCTCTCTTCTGAACACCAGGAACCAGGCTATAGATTGTCGTCCGTCGTCTGTGGTCAGTCATCAATTATCCGGCGGCGGAAAGAGCGATGGATCGAGGGATGTTTGCTCCGGCGGGATGGGGGCGCTGAAGTAGCTATCCAGACTCATCGCCAACAGGTTATCGACCAGGCCCTGCATCTGGGTGTTGAGCGGCAGCAATTTGTCGTCCAGACGGCCCAAATTCCAGATGGCCGCGCCTTTCACTTCGGGGAAAGCCCCATAGAGCCGCGCCGCCCAGGCGATATCCTCCATCGCGTCAGGTTCGGGGGGAATGTTGTTGTAGGTCCAGCCCCATTCGGTGATAAGCACGGTCGGCCGGGGGATGCCGTGCCGATCGGCCGCGGCGAACAGGTCCAGGAAGCGGCCGACCTTATGCGGGTATTCATCGCCGATGTCCTCGGTCAGGTAACTGTATTCGTGCAGGGCAATCGCCAGTTGGTCGGGGTGCTCGCCGATGAGCCGCAGCAACTCCAGCATGACCGGGGATTCCCAGTCGCTCGGCTCCGGCTCGCCGCTGGCCCAACCGAATGCGGCCCACCGGTAGCCGTCACGCAGGGCCAGCTCGGCCGTGCGCAGCGCGAACTGCGCCAGCCACTCCGACCGGTTCTTGTCCAACTCGTTCATTGTCTCGAACCAGATCAAGCCGGGGTCGAGTTCCGGGGGCCAGATCGCCTTTTCCAGCTCCCAATACTGCTCGGCCGCCGTCACCGGATCGAGGTCATAATCCGGCACATCATACTTTGTCGACCGGTACACCAGTGTATGTGGCACGCCGCTGACCTTCATCAATTCCTGCGCCTTGTAGAGCGGTTCGGCATTGTCGACACTCTTCAGGAAGAAGGGTATGCTCTCGGCGTCGAGCCGCTGCATGTAGGGGTCCAGCTCGTCGCCATCTTCAAGGAAAGTGACGTGAAGGCCGATCTTGTTGTAGGCTAGCTGGCGGCCCTGTCCAGCCAGGCTCCGGCGGGCGGCCGCGAAATCCACAACGTTAATCGGCGTAGGCAGGGCGGCAATGGCGGCCGCTTCCGTTGGAGAAGGGTAAGATGCCGTCGTAGCGGTCGGTAGCGGCGTTGGAGCCGGTGGGATAGTGGCCGTCTCCTCCATCGTTGGGCCCTCGCCGATGATGGGAAAATAAACCGCATCATTCCGGGTTGCGGCCTCCGGCGAGGCTGCGAGCGGGTCTATCGTTGCTGGCTGGCGCGTCGCCACGGGATAAGCCGATGCAATGTCGCCCACCGTCTCGACAGTTGGCGGAGGATAAGCCGCATCCGGCGGCGGGTATGCGCCCAACGCGGCAACATCCATCGCCTCCGTGGCGACCGGCGGGGGCGGCAACGTGCCGGCCGGCGTTGGTTCGCTGGCCGTCTCGCCCAGGCAAGCCACGAGGGACGCGCTCACCAGGACAAGGGCGACGGCCAGATAATAACGGGGTCGGAACTTCAATCTGTAATGGTTGATGATAATCTTGTTCATTCTGCAATAGGCGTCCACATGATAGACGCTCGAAGCATCTTAACGGTTCCGGGGGTGAAACGGGTGATCCCTCATGCTCAATTCATCTCTCAGCCGTGCCCTCCTCGCCGTTATGAGAGATAATGGTAACCTGATTGTCGCTTATGCCATTTATAATACGGTATCAATCTATACCGCGCCTCAACCGCTAACTAACATCCTAATCGCCCGGCGCGATCATACACGACAAGGCGATTCGTCATTAGCATTTAGGAGTGAACCATGAAAAAACTCAATCGTGGCGTGGCTGTCGTCGGCACAGGAATGAGCAAATTCGGCTCGTTCCCAGAAAAGACGACGCGGGACCTGTTCGTCGAAGCCTACCAGGACATGAGCGCCGCGGTCGACAAAGGCTTTGACCGTGACGACGTCGAAGCCGTCTACATCGGCAACTACAGCAGTGACCTGTTCGAGGGCCAAGGCCACACCGCGCCGATCATGGCCGACTGGGTGGGACTGGCTCCGCGCGCGGCCACGCGCATTGAGGACGCCTGCGCCAGCAGCGGCGTCGCCCTGCGCCAGGGCATTCTGGCCATCGCCTCGGGCGCATATGACATGGTCCTTGTGGGCGGCATCGAGAAGATGAGCAACCTGCCCATCGCCGGGGTGACCGACGCACTGGCCACGGCCGGCGACGTGCTGTTCGAGATCCCGGCCGGGTTCACCTTCCCCGGCTTCTACGCCGCCATTGCCACGGCTTACATGCACCGCTACGGGGCCTCAGCCGACGCCCTGTTGCGCGTCGGCATCAAAAATCACGAGAACGGCAAGCTGAACCCCAAGGCCCAATTCCAGGCACGCATCGCCGACCTGATGGCCGGACGCATCGCCAAGGCCCAGCAAAAAGGGCTGCCCGTCCCCGATTGGCAAACCGAGATGGACTTCCTCCACGACGATGGGGCCAATCCCTTCATCGCCTGGCCGCTGCGCCTGTTCGACTGCTCACCCGTCACCGACGGGGCGTCGGCTGTCCTGCTGGTGGGCGAGGAGTTGGCCAAGCGCTTCACCGACGACCCTCTCTACGTCATCGGCAGTGGGCAGGCCAGCGACGCCGCCGCCCTTCATGATCGGACCGAATTAACCAGCCTGCACGCCGCACAATTGGCCGCCCAACAAGCCTATGACATGGCCGGGGTGCGGGCCGACGACATCAAGATCGCCGAAGTCCACGATTGTTTCACCATCGCCGAGATCATCGCTACCGAAGACCTCGGCTTCTTCGCGCCGGGCACGGGCCATGAGGCGGCCGAAGAGGGCCTGACGGCGCGCCACGGCCCCAAACCGATCAATACCTCCGGCGGCCTCAAGTCGAAAGGCCACCCGGTCGGCGCGTCGGGGGCGGCCCAGGTGGTCGAGGTATGGAAACAGATGCGCGGCGCGGCCGGCGAGCGGCAGGTTGACCGCGACGTTGACCTCGCCCTGACCCACAACGTCGGCGGCACGGGACAGACGGCCGTCGTCCACATTTACGAGCGGCGATGAGATTAGGACCACAGACGACAGCATGTCGCGGTGTGGGGCGGTGGCCCGCCGTCCGTGGTCTGTCGTCCTGTAGAGGAGATTCAAGATGACTGACCAAGCAATTACCGACCGGCCGTTCACGGCCGCGTCATTTCAGGCCTACCTGAACGAGGGCCGGCTGATGGGTTCGCGCAACCGCGAGACGGGCGAGGTGTTTGTGCCCCCTCGCCCGATTGATCCGCAGACGCACAGCGCGGACATGGAATGGGTCGAACTGTCGGGTCGCGGGACGCTGGCTGCCTTCACGTCGGTCTATATCGGCACGACGGCGATGATCGATGCCGGGTTCGACCGCACCAAGCCTTACGTGGCCGGCATCGTCGAACTGGCAGAGGGGCCGCGCATCAGCGCCCAACTCGTTGGCGTGGACGGCAAGCAGCCGGACATCGCCTGGATCGGGCGGCCGGTGCGGGCTTCTTTTATGGAGCGCGGCGAAGGGGACAAACGACGATCCTATCTGGCTTTTGAGATGGCTGCCTGAGTTTTCAGCGGCTACGACGCGGAGAGGCATCGACATTCGAACTTCAGAACCTTCGTTGATCCCATTGACGCGGCATACGCGTCACTAACCTTCCAAGGCGATATTCCCACTGGTCGTCAACGCTATCTGTTGGCCATCCCTTATCTGGTTATACACACGTGGCTCCAGCACCATCACCGGCGGCGCGAGTCCGTACAACTCTCGTGCCACGGCCGCGCCCAAGGCCAGGATCGCGTCCGGCTCGGCCAGCAGGATGGCCGCCGGAGCCGTGCCCAGCCGCACGGCCTCCAGCAAAATACTGCTGGCGCTGCTGCTGCCTTTGCCGACGGGCATGACCAGCACCCGCCCTGTTACGTTTTGGCCCCATTGCGGGTGACGCTGGTCGATGATGTCGCCGGTCCCCGGCTCCAGCCCGCCCCACAGGCTGAGCGGCGCGTCAAGGACGAGGGCACGGCCTTCAGCTTGGCCAGGGACGAGTGACGAATGGCGCATCCTGTCGTCCGGCGAGATGACCAGTTCAGAACCAGCTGAATACTGACCCACTGGATACTGAATACTCTCCCTTTCCTCTGCCCAAAGCGTCTCGTCTCGACACACTTCCCCCACTGCCGCCGACCGCACGCACTCCTCCAGACTGCCATAGACAACCTGCAAGCCGATGTTACCCGGCGAATAGTGGGCGAACTTGCCGGAGTTGGTCATCAGCACGCCGCCGCGCGACCGCACGATGGGGGTGACGACGACACAGGTATCGACGATGACTTGCACGCCCACGGCCCGCAGCCGCTCCAGCCAGCCGCGCTGCTGCAAGGCGACAAGCACCAATCGGTGGGTACAGACGATAAATTCCACGTCCGGCCGCGGCGGATATTGCTCGACCAGCGGCAGGAGGCGGGCGAACTCGTCGAGCGAAAAGTGGGGGCTACCAAGGGCAACGACATTGATCGGTCCATCCGGTGTGGTGGAGAGGACGCTCAACTCATTCCGCAAGTCGTCGAGCGAAATGTCAACCACGGCCTCCGGTTCCCGACCCTGGAAGGCCGTCGCGAGGTTCGACGCTTCGGGCGTCACGCCGGCGGCATGAAACAGCGCCACCCCGCCCGACGAGGCGGCCGCCGCGCCGAGTGCTTTTAGCTGGTCCTCGGTCGTGTCGGGCCGCAGCCCGTCGATAACCGGTATTTTCGTACCTGTTCGCGCCCCCAGCCAATAGCCCAGCACCGGAAAAAGAACATCCTCACGCAACAGCCGGTCGGGAATGCCCACCAGCCGGAAGTGGACCTGCCCCGCGCGGTTCTCCGGCCGGTGCAAACCGACGTCCGGGGCGCGGCCGGTGATGGCGCAACAGATGTCGATGAAGTCGCCATAGCGGTTGGTGCGCGCGCCCAGCACGGAGTTGGCAAAGACGATGGCGTTGCTCTCGGCCCAGGCGATTTGTGCGCCAAGCGGCGGCCGGTGCATGGCCTGGTAAGGAGCACAGGTAAACGTCGGCCGGCAGCCCATCGCCTCGTAAGCCTGCATCATCCGCGTCGCCCACTGCCCAACCTGCTCCGTGCCCTGAAAAACCTCCGGGTGGATCAGGTCCATCGCCCCGACGTTGAGCGTCGTGGGCACGACCACTCGCGCCCCGCCGGCGGCCAGTCGTTCGGCGAACTCCAGCCCGGAATAACCGTGATAGAGGCAGCCGTCAATATGGGCCGACTCGATGTCGAGCAATCGTTCCGCGCCGTAGACGCCGGCCATGGTCACCAGGATGCGCATCGCCATCTGCGCCGCCGCGCCCATTTCGCCCGCCAGCAGTGCCTCGTCGCGCTCAGTCAGGATCAGGTTTTTATCGTTCATTTGACATAATTTAAAAGAGTTTGGTGCGCCGTCCCCACTCGCGCAAGAGCCGCATGAGCGGCGAGGGATCGCCGGGAAGCAGTGTGCCGGCCAGAGACCCGATCTGGTCTAGCTGGTTTGCCGTAATGAGCGTCTGACGCAAATCGACGTCGGCGAAATCTGCCAGGTGCAAATTGGCCTCGGTCAAGTCCGCACCCCACAAGATAGCCCCGGCACAGTGCGCGTGGCTAAGATCCGCCCCGATAAGATTCGCCTCTTGCATGATAGTCTTTTCGAGGTTGGCGCTCCACATAAGCGCCTCGCTCAGGTTAGCGCCGCTCAGAATCGCCCGCCGCATATCGGCGTCACTGAGACGCGCGCCGCGCAAATCGGCCTCAGTCAGGTTCGCCCACCGCATATCGGCTGAACGCGCATCGGCCCACAGCAGCATGGCCCCTTGCAAATTGGCCCCACGCAGTTCGGCTCGCTCCAAATGCGCCTGGCGCAGATCCGCCTGGGTCAGGTTGGCGTCGATCAGGCGGGCGCGTGTCAGATCGACGCCCGGCATCATCGCTCGGCTCAGGTTCGCCCCGGTCAAGTCGGCATCGGCCAGGTTGGCACCGCTCAACTTGACGGCCGACAGATCAAGTTCGTTAAGCATGGCCCCGGCCAAATTGAGGGAGGCGAGGTTCTTGTCGGCGCTCAACCGCTCGACCACGTCCGCGCGCGTCAGCCGCTTCCCGCTCCCGCCTTGCTCAGCCACCTCGACACTTCCCGTAGCTACTTAATGCAAGTCCCGGATTGCACAGAAATTCACTGCCTTTCACTCATTTCCGGATCATCTATTGAAGCAGCCCCAGCCTAGGATAACCGATAATGGTGGCCGTGTCACGGTCGCAACGCATGAAAAATGGGCTTGCCGCGGCCACACCCGTTGCAGAGGTCGACGACTCAGAAGCGTCGGCGCAGGACAGTCTGTGCCGCATGATAGCCGCACATGCCGTGAACGCCGCCGCCCGGTGGCGTGGCGGCCGAGCAGATGAACAGTCGAGGGTTGGGCGTGGTATAGGGGTTTAGGCGGGCAACGGGGCGGGTAAACAGTTGCCGCCAATCTTGCACGCCACTGTTAATATCACCCCCCGGGTAATTGGGGTTATACGCCTCATACTCAGCGGCGTTGATCGTGTGGCGGCCGATGATGCAATCGCCAAACCCGGGAGCGTGGCGCTCGATCTGCGCCTCAATGGCTGCGGTCATGTCGGCCGTTGAGCCAGGGGGCACGTGACAATAGGCCCACGCTACGTGTTCCCCCGATCCCTGCGGGGTGCGCGTCGGGTCGAAGACACTGGGCTGCGCAAACAGCACGTAGGGTGGATCGGGGAGCCGGCCGTTCCAGATGGCCCGTTCGCCGGCGGCGATATCCGGCAGCGTGCCGCCAATGTGCAATGTGCCCGCGCGTCGCGCCGGCGGATCGCGCCAGGGCACAGGCTCGGATAAGGCCCAGTCCACCTTGAAGACGCCTTGCCCATAACGGTAGCCCGCCAACCGCTTGCGGTAACCGGCCGGCAGCTCCTCTCCGACAATGGTCAACAAGTCGCGCGGAGTCAAGTCGAACAGGACAACACGCGCCGGGGGTATATCCCGCATCGAGCGCACCCAGATGCCGGTCCGTATTTCGCCGCCCAAGGCGCGCAGATAGGAAGCCAGCGCCGTGGCGATGCTCTGCGAGCCGCCACGGGCGAACGGCCAGCCGATAGCGTGGGCCAGCATGCCCAGCATCAAGCCGCCGGCAGCGGTTGTCACTTTCTCCAGCGGGATGGTGATGTGGGCGGCCATGCCGGCGAAAAGCGCCCGCGCCTCCTCCGTCGCAAACGTATGGTTAGCCAGCGTGGCCGCGGGCTGGATGGCCCGCAAGCCGAAACGGGCCATGAGCAGCGGCCGGCGCGGCAATCCCAGCGGCCCCAGGAATTCTTCCAGTATGCCACGCCATTGATCAACAATCGGTTCAAAAAGCCGACGATAGGGGTCGCCGTCGCGACCCAGCCCAGCGGCTGTCTCCTCGATGGATTGGTGCAGGGCCACACTGCGGTCGTTCAGCAAATGAACCAGCGGCAGCTCGGGAAATACCCATTCTAAGCCATGCTCACGCAGTTGGAGCTCGCGGAAAAAAGGAGAAGCGACCCCCAACGGATGGACGGCCGAACAAACGTCATGACGGTAACCGGGTAGGGTATACTCCAGTGTGCGCATTCCGCCGCCGATAGTCTCTTTCCCCTCCAGCACCAGCACCGACCGCCCAGCCTGGGCCAGCGTGACCGCCGCCGCTAATCCGTTGGGGCCTGAGCCAACAATTACCGCGTCATACTGCGTCGTCTCGCTCATATGGTCAATATACGCTCACTTGCCCAGCAAACGGCGCAAGGCATGGATCGGCAAATATAAGGTCGTACGAATGGCGGAATTGTGCCAGACGTTGCTGGCCGCCGCCCAGCGGATGCGCCTGTCCACCAAGGCGGTTTGCAGCTCGACCGGCTGCCCCACCACCCCAAAATCGGCCGCCAGTTTACCGAGTGTCTTCTTCCAAAAGTCATCCTCCTGACGTTGCAATACACCCAGCCGCGCCCCGATCTCGAACAACGGATCGCCGGCGCGAATTAACGACACGATCTGCACTGCCGTCGCGCCACACTCGTTATCCGCATAGGCACTAAAGTGGATGATGCCGGCAAAGATGTGGCCTTGCGGCGTGACGAAGGAGAAGGATTCGTCATCGGCCCGAACCACGGCAATGCCGGTGGCAATCGGCGCTCCGGCCGGACCTTCCAGGTTGATGACCGCCACCTCGCCCGCTTCAATGCCCGGCCGCGAGCCATAGAAGTTGCTGCCTTTCGGCCAATAGGTGGAGAAGTTGGCTTTCCAGCGCCCAATGACTTCGCGCGGAGTGGCCGGGGAACCAATCAGGCGTATGCGATAGGTCTTGTGCCAAAGCTGGCCGAAGCCGCGATCCGGCCCGGCCAGTTCTTTACCGCTCACATTCAGATTAATCGCGTCCGGTGGGGCGTAGGTGTCGGGTAGCTTCATCCCGCCCGCAGTCGATGACGTATCGGCTGTGGGTTCACTCATAGGCCAATCATAGCATACTATTGTCAGTGGCTCCCGAAATTTGCCGGCGTCTTTCAAACCGGGGCTGTGGCTGCGGCCAAGGCATCGGCGGCCGTGTCATAGATACCGATTGCCTCGTTGAGTCGGGTCAGGTCAAAAATCTGCTTGTAATGCTCGCTCAGACCACAAGCCATCAGACGTTGCTGCCGGCGCTGGGCGCGAATGAGCAACGTCACCAGCAAGCCGATGCCGGTGCTGTTCATATAGTCGAGGCCGCTGAAATCCAGGATGATAGTCGGCACTTTTTCTCCACCGGCCTGGGCGTAAGCCGCCATCAAGGCCTCTTCGGCGAAGCCGTTCACTTCACCCTCGATGTAAATGACGGACGCGCCCGCCTCCTGCCGCACCTGTAATTGAATAGTAGGTTGGGTCATCAAACTGTTCCTCTTGCGGAAAATCACGCCGCGGATGCCAGTTCCTGCAAGGCGCTGTCCTCGTCCTGATAGACGGCCATGAAATCGGAAAGGCGGGTAATATTGAATATCTCTTGATAATGGTCGCTCAACCCACAAGTGACCAGACGGCGATGGGACTTGCGCGCCCGGGCCAGCAAGCCCACGATGAGGGCAATGCCGGTGGAATTGATGTACCCTACCTGGCTGAAGTTGAGCATCGTTGCCGCCGTGTCCGGCTGCTCGGCCTCGCCATAGGCTGTGTCCAGGGCAGCATCGGCGAAACCGTCTATATCGCCGAACAGATCGATGATCGACAGCCCATCGCGGCGGCGAACCTCGGCTCGAAAAGCATTGTCTAACGGTGTCATCGCTCACCTCCACTCAGATGGATAATCAGATTAACAGTATGATGCCTGTCGTCGGAAACGACCTGAAGGTCATCGACCATGTTGCGGATGAGAAAAAGCCCCCAGCCGCGCGGGGATTGTTGCCCGGCCAGCTTGGCGGTCAGGTCGGGGGCTTCCGCGTCGGGAATGAGCCGGGCGCCACCCCGGTCAGTAATGCTCACGATCAGGTCTTGCTCGTCGCGCACGACTTCGATAGAGACGGCTTTGTCCGCGCTATACTTGTTGCCGTGCTCCATGGCATTCATCGTCGCTTCGGCCACGGCCGTCTTGAGGCGCTCCGTCTTGCCTGTGGGCAATCCCAGAGGGGCGACAATTTCGCCGATCTGCTCCATCGCCCGCCGCTCGTTGCCCGGCTCGCTGGGCAAATCGAAGCGCGCCAAAATTGCGCGCCCCGCCGGGGATGACACGGTCGGGCGGCTGTGGCGCAACAGCACCATCGTCACATCATCTTCCTGCTCCCAGCCGGGGCCGGTAAATTCGCGCAGGCGTTCAAGCAAAAACGGCACCAGATTCTCTTTCGTCGGGGTAGACATCAAGGCCTGGAGTCGCGGGAAGCCAAGCATCTCGCGGGTAGGACTGTGGGCCTCCACCAGACCGTCACTGTAGAGCAGAAGGCAATCGCCCGCTCGCATACTCACCTCTTTTTCTTCGTACTTCATGCCCGGCAGCAAACCGAGGGGCATGCCGCGGGCACGCAATTCCATCACGCTGTTCTCGGTGCGCAGATAAGGAACATCATGCCCGGCATTGGCATAGACGAAGTGACCGCTATCCGGGTCGAGTAACCCGAAAAGACACGTCACGAACATTTTTGGGGGGATGTCCTCCACCAGCAAGTCGTTGGTTCGCTCCAGGATGGCGCTGGGCGATTCGAACCGCTCGGCGGCCGACCGCAACAGGCTGCGCGTCGTCGCCATCACCAGCGCTGCCGGGACGCCTTTGTCAGTCACGTCACCAATCACGAACCCCAGACGGCCGTCGGGGTAGGAAATGAAATCATAGAAATCGCCGCCCACTGCCCGCGCCGGCTGGTAATAGGCGTCTACTTCCCACCCGGCGACGTGGGGCACGTCCTTGGGCAAGAGCGTCTGCTGAATGAGCCGGGCCACGCGCAACTCCTGCTCGATGCGCTGCCGTTCCAACGCCTCCAGCTGCTGTTGCCGCACCAGTTGGGCCACGCGCACAGCAGGGGCAGCCTGCGTCGCCAGGTTGCCCAGCAAGCGCCGGTCATCGGAGGAGTAATCCTGGTCGCTGCGGCGCTGCCCAAGGTTGATCAGCCCCACAAGCGCGCCCTGGCTGACCAACGGCAGGGCCAAGCGAACCCCGGCTTGGCGCAGGGCGCGCACCCCTTCGCTGTCCAGATTCAGGTGCTCGATATCGACCACGCCGCTAACGTTGCGTTGCAGATACTCGATGAGCGGATCTGTCGGGGGAATATCCAGCGGCACGACCGTGGGTAGAGCAGGCTTCTCCGCCACCGGCACCGGAACGGGCGGCGCTTCCGTCTCGGTCTGGGTCTGGTCGCGATTTCGCCAAGAAGCTCGTGTCGTTGTCATAGTGATCCCATCTTACACGATGATCGTCTGCTAATCGTTACGAAAGTGGCTGTCGAACGACCGATTATCATCCTCAACGATTGAACTTGCAGCCAATCGTCTCATGATCGTTACGAAACGGCCGTTTTATCACTCACGATAAGGCGGCATCGGTATCCCGCCGCTCCCACTCGGCGGCATAATGGGGACCTATCTCGTGCCATTCGGGCGCGAGTTTCATCAGCCCCAGATAGAAAACGGCGCGGCGGGCGGCCAGACCAACTATCGATATATATGTCGGGTAGGATAGTTCCAGCGAGGCCAGGTTTTCGACAGGGGCCTCGGCAACCATATTGGCGGCCACCAGGTGAACGATCTCCACGGCTTGCTCGCCCACGACATGGGCACCCAACACGCGGCGCGTGTTACGATCCACGATCAACTTGCAAAAACCGGTTGTGTAGCCGTCGATAACGGCCCGGTCGAGATTAACCATCGAAGCCAGGCCGATCACGATGTCGTGGCCCATTTCGCGGGCCTTCTTTTCCGTCAGGCCGACGCTGCCGTACTCCGGTTCGGTGAAGCCGCCGTGGGGGACGATCAGCGGCTGATAGGCACGCATCTCCCCGTCGGCTTCCAGGCTGTTGACGGCATTCTCGGCCGCCACCCGCGCCTCGTGACCGGCGCTCTGCACCAGCATCATGCGACCATCGATGTCGCCGGCGACGAAGATGTGGGGCACGGTCGTGCGCAGACAATCGTCAGCCACGATATAGCTTCGTTCCGTCTTCACGCCGGCCGCGACCAGGTTCAGCCCATCAACGTTGCCCGGCCAGCCGACGGCGGCGATGATCGCGTCGGTCTCAAGATCGTGTTTGGCGTCATCATAATCATAGACCAGTCGCAGCCCACCATCGACCTGCTCGGCGAATGCCACACCCGAAATCCCGCAAATGATATCGATGCCCCGTTCGATGAAGTTCGTCTGTAAAGCATCGGCAACGGCCTCGTCCTCGCCCGGCAGGATATGCGGCGCAACCTCGAGGAGCGTCACGTGGGAGCCGAACGTGTTCATGACCGAGGCCAGTTGGCAACCGGTAGCCGCCGCGCCGATGATGACCAGCCGGGGCGGCAACTCGCGCAGGTCCCAGACATCACTGGAGGAGAGGATGTGTTCCGCGCCGGGAAACGGCAGCCGCCGCGCGTGGCCGCCCGCGCAAATGATGAACCGTCTGGCGGCCAGACGGTCTGCCGTATCGTCCAGTTGGATGGTGTGCGGATCGACAAAACGCGCCGGGCCGACACCCTCATAAACCGTCACGCCGGAGCTTTCCAGATGCTTGTGCAATTGTTTTTTCTCGTGGATGGCGTAGACCACTTCCTGGGTGCGGCCGATGAGTCGGCCGAAATCCAGTTGCGGCCGCTCGCCCAGCAGGCCGTAACGTTCGTGCTGGGCCGTTTCGCGCATGAGCCGGGCGGCGTGGGCCAGCACGCGCGTGGGCACGCAGCCGTCATTGGTACAGGTGCCGCCCAGCCGGCCGCGTTCAATAAGGGCCACCGACGCGCCCAACTCCCGCGCGCGCAACGCGGCCGTCACACCAGACGGGCCGCCGCCGATCACGATGACGTCGAACATACTGCAAACCTCAACCAGCCCATAGACGGCAAACAGCCGTGGGCAGGAAATTGCGCCACGGATTTAAAATACTACGACACAAACTATATGACAAAAAAAGACGGCCAACCACATGCTCATTTAAGCTGTGGCCGGCCGTATGTGTCCATCAACCGCCCTTCTGACCCAAGTCTAGTTGGTCACCGTCAGGTTCGCAACCATGCCGTGCGCCGCATGGGGTTGGAAATCGCCTTTCAGGTCGGGCAAAAAACACAATACCGTGTACGCTCCCGCCGGCAAATCCCATTCGACCCAAGCCGTCGTCCCCACGCCCATGGGTGACCACATGGCGACCATTTCAAACGGCGGCGGCCCGGAGGTTTCTTCTTCCGACATGATCATAGCCATCACATCGTCCATGGCTACGCCTTCATCCAGCTTGATGATAACTAGCTCATGCCATTGTTCGCCCTTGTTGTTGATCTGCCACAACTGCGGCCCGGCTTTGATCTCGCTGGGGATGGCGAAATTAAAATCCACCAAATCGACGTTGACGTCGGCCGTTGGCGGCGTAGCGCCACTTGGCTCGCCGACCGTTATAGGTCCGACCAAGGCATCGCCTTCTTCTGAAGTATCGGCCACCACATATTGACCCGGAGACAGGTCATAGATGATTTGACCCACAGCATTTTCCGATGAGCCAAGGAGCGAGATAAGATCCAACACGGCTTCTTCGTTTTCGGCTAGCGTCGCCGTCAGTTCCTCAAACGTCACCCCGTCGTTGAGACGAATCGGTTCGACCGGAAGCCCACTCTCGTTGACCAAGGCCACCGGCCCGGACGGCACCTTGTCGGGGGCCGATAGTTCCCCATTGACCATCTTGATCGTCAACACCGGGATGTCGCCGGCCATCTGCCCGGCCGGGGCAGTCAGCACTGCAGTGGCTTCGGCGATGGTCTCCGGGTCCGCCCCGGCCTGCGATTTCGGCGAACAGGCACTCAACATGCCCAAGGCCATTACCCCAATCAATAGCCAACCGACCAGGCGCCACCAATTCCGTTTTGTGTTCATCTTCATTTACCTCTCTAACTAAAGTCTTTTGAACCACCCCAATTGGTGTGTTCTTCATACTTTTTAGTTTATAAGAGAGTCGTCTTCTGAACGTTACGGGGGTCGCGTGGTCGGTGTTTTCGTTCGAGCCGATTTTGTAATCTGGTTAACAGGAGCGTCTCCTGAACGTTACGGAAGTTGCAACCAACATGCCGGCTGCATCCGGTGTCTTGCTAAACGACGAGCAGCTATCCGGCCCACCAGTGTTGTTGCCCATTGGAGCTTGGTTCTCGCAACCATACCGTAACGCTCTCCGGTTCCATTGTCTCCTGAATCACTCGCATCAGCTCGACCATGAGCGCGTCCAGGTCGGTCTCGTCGCGCACAGTGGCGGCGAACGCTTCCAGCGTCCTCTGGGCATCGTATTTGCGACGGAAGAAACGCCGGTCGATGATGTCCTGGACACGACGGCGCAAGGGCAGGAACAGCGCGGCGATGAGCAAGGTGGAGAGAACGACGGCCGCCGTCGATTCGCCGGTCAGCGGTGTCAGCAAGCGTTGGAACACGACGACGCTGCCAAAGTAGACCAGTCCCAGGAGCGCGGTGAGGATGGCGTATGATGTCGTCCGGCGGATAATAACATCAATGTCGAACAGACGATAACGCAGGACGGCCATCGCCAACCCCAGACCAATCACCGGAATGCCCAGATTGCCGATCAAGGACAACCGGTAGGCCCAGGTGGGCGAAACCCATTCGAAGGCGGCCGGAAAATTGAGAGCAAACAGCCCCAGCCCCAAAACCAGACCGCCGACTGCCCAAAACAACTGTGCCCGACTAACGGTATCGCGCATGGTCACGGTGCTGTGGAGCAGGCTCACCATTGAGGCCAGCACCATCGCCAGACTCCCCCCCCAACCCAACTGCCAGGCTCCGGTATCCCCCAACAAGGCTGCCAAAATAAACGCACCCAACAGGAAAGGGGCATAGACCAGCCATGGATGGCGTTCCACAATTGGTTTGGGGCGTGGAAACACCAGTGTGAACGCCAGAAGCGCGGGGAATATCAACGTTCCAAAGATAATGTAACTAAAAAGGCTGGTCGCAATAGCCGCAACTGGAAAGAAATCCCTATAAAAACCATCAGGCACCAGGCCACTAATCTCATTTGCGCCGAGCGCGGACACAAAGATGAGCAACGCGCGCGCCGCGGGATCGTACGGGCGCCTGAAAAAAGCCAGAAAGCCGACGGCTACCAGCACGGCGATGCCCAGCGTGGATATGAGCCCCGAAGGGTCAACCTTGACTGACTGCACAAATAGTCGCGGCGTCCAATGGTCAAGGGAGACGGCAATCTGTAGGCGCTGGCCGCCGCGCTCCACGTCATAGTTGACCGTGTTGCCCGCCACCCAGGACGACCTCATCTCCGCGTAGTCGACAGCGACAAGCGGTTGTCCGGCCACACCGAGCACATGGTCGCCCGACTGAAGGCCCGACGCGGCCCCGGTGAGGTTGGCATAGTATTCCCAATAAGAACTAACCAAATCTTGTACAGAATACCAGCCGTCGGTCGGCAGTGTGTAACGATAGGCCACTTGCGCGGCGCTGGTCGCCATCAACAGAACGGCACACCATAAGATCAGACGTTGCCCCCAGTCGAGATGTCTCATGCGACTGTTCGGAGCAATTGGCTCGCGTGAAACCGCGTTGTTCATAAGACTTCATCCCACGTTCATCAGGACGATAGCGAGCGCCCCCATAAATAGCCTAACGTAACGCCATACACCAGGTGCGCAACGGCAAAGTGCGAAGATGGAATAGCCTCGAGCGCCGAATTAAATCCGGGCAAAAAAATGTATTGCGCCGCCAACCACAAGCCCAGGCCGTAGATCGCACCGATCAGCCAACTGAAACGCTTCCAAATCATCGACGAACTCGGCAGCAGGCGATAGACAACAGCATAAACTACGCCATAGAGACCGGCAACGGCCAAAAACATCAACCCTCCTCCCGCGGCCGAGCCGTCGTTGGCCGGGTCGAATCGGCCCAGCAACTCCGCCGGCCCGACTCCGTCCAGGAATTGCAATAGTAACAGCGCTACGCCCATTGCCAAGCTGGCCGCCATTCCCGTCAGCAATCCATCGACGGCCAAATCGCCCACCGTCTTCTTTTGTTGTGTCACATAGCTGGTTTGATTACTCATGATTATGTCTCCTGATCGTCTTTCAATTCACAGCATAGCCGACGATCGTCTCCTGATCGTTACGAAAAGCGTTACGGGATATCGATTTTTTGTTTGTTTCAGACGATTCAATCATAATCACCTCGATCTATGACACTGCGGCTCTACTTTCTCGGCTCGCCGCGCGTTGAGCGCGACGGCCAGCTCATCGAAACCGACACGCGCAAAGCCGTCGCTCTGCTGGCCTATCTGGCCGTCAGTGGAGAATTTCAGTCGCGCGACACGCTGGCCGCGCTGCTGTGGCCGGAAATGAGCGACAAGCGCGCCCGCGCCGCCTTGCGCCGGACGCTCTCCTCGCTGCGGGCGGCCGCCGGAGATGGAGCGCTCTACATCACCCGCGACGGCCTGAGCGTTATCGAGGGTGAATGCTGGTGCGACGCCGTGGCTTTTGAGGCAGCCGTGACCGCGGTCAACCATCATACCCACGCCGCTACGCCCTGCCCCGATTGCTTACCAAAAATGGAGGCTGCGGTGTCGCTCTACCGCGACCACTTCCTGAGCGGCTTCTCTCTGCGCGACAGCATCGCCTTCGATGACTGGCAACTGGCGACCACGGAGCACCTGCGCCGCACGTACGTGACGGCGCTCGCCTGGCTCGTCCAGGGCTACACGCAAGCCGGAGAGCTGGACAAAGCCATTGAAATGGGCCGTCGCCGGCTGGCGGCCGACCCGCTGCGCGAAGAAGCCCACCGCCGATTGATGCAACTCTACGCCTGGAACGGCGCGCGCGAGGCGGCTCTGCGCCAATATCGCGATGCCGTTCATATTCTGGATGAGGAGTTGGGCGTCGGCCCCCTGCCGGAGACCACGGCTCTCTATGAAGCGATCCAGGAGGGCCGCCTCACTGCGCCGGTCTCGCCCCCGGAATCTATGCCCGTTATGCCTCCAGCAAAGCCGGGCGGCTCGCCGGCCACAGGCTCACCACTCATCGGCCGCGAATCGGCTTGGGCCGATCTGCTGGCCGTTTACCACGACATTACCCGGGCCGGCCGTTTGGCGGCCATCACCGGCGAAACGGGTATCGGCAAGACGCGGCTGGTCAAGGAGTTCCTGGAGCGCGCGCGCGCCGAAGGCGCCGTCACCGTCACAGCCACATGCTACGAGGGAGAGGCCAACCTGGTCTATGCCCCCATCACCGCCGCCCTCCGCGCCTTGCTGGCTCATCCAACGGCCCACGACCGTTTGTCAACCATCTCCACCCCCTGGCTGGCCGAAGCAGCGCGACTTGTGCCTGAACTGGAGATGGCCCAACCAGCCCGACCGGAATCAAACACGCTGGTGGCCCAGACACGATTTTTCAACGGTATCGGTGAAGTCCTTGGCCGGCTGCTGGGCGGGAACGTCCCCGGCGTCTTCTTTGTGGACGATGTCCACTGGGCCGATGATGCCTCCCTCGACTTGCTGGCCTACCTGGCACGACGCCTGAACGAATTGCCGATTATGCTCATCCTCAGCTGGACAGACGAGAAAGCCGGCCCATCCGGCGACGCGACTCGCCCGCGCCGGTTGATATCCGAGGCCCAGCGCGCCGGAACCGGGCGGCTCATCGCCCTGCCGCGGTGGCGACCGTCCGACGTCCTGGCGCTGGTCACAACGCATAGCGCGCTTCGTCCACGGGCGGCCGAGACCACCGACCGCCTGTATCGCGAGACCGAAGGGCTGCCCTATTTCGTCATTGAATATCTGAAGATGCTCAGCGAAGCGCCGGACAAGTGGGGAATGCCCCAATCCGTGCATGACCTGCTCGCCGGTCGTCTGACCAGGGTCGATCAAACCGGCATTCAATTGCTCCAGACCGCCGCGGCCATCGGCCGCTCCTTCGATTACACAACGCTACTGGCGGCCAGCGGCCGGAGTGAAGAAGAAGTCATCGGCGGGATAGAATCACTCCTGACGGGTGAATTGATCAGAGAAATTACGACCGGCGACAAACTTACCGACGAGTTGACCTACGATTTTGCCCATCCCCAATTGCGTTCGCTCGTCTATGACGAGATCAATCTGGCCCGGCGGCGCTTGCTCCACAGGCGCGTAGCCGCAGCTCTCCAGTCCGGCGCGCGCGAGCAACAGGGCGACGCGATGACTGCCTTGATCGCCGGACACTACCATCTGGGTGGTCAGGATGACGTGGCCGCCGATTTCTACGCGCGGGCGGGCCGGCGCGCCCAGGCCCTGTACGCCAATCGCGAAGCGCTCGACCACTTCCAGACGGCTCTGGCCCTCGGCCATCCCGACGCGGCCGCGCTCCATGAGGCGATTGGTGATCTGTGCACCTTGCTGGGCGAATACCACGCCGCGCTGCAAGCCTATGAATCGGCCGCAGCGCAGTCGCCGGAAGAAGCCCTGGGGCGACTGGAGCACAAGCTGGGCCAGGTATACGAACGTCGCGGCAACCGCGAGTTGGCCGAGAGCCATTACTGCGCGGCGCTGACTCATTATGAACAGCGGGGAGAAGCGACTAACCTGGCCCGGCTGAACGTTGACCGCAGTCGTATCGCCTATCAATCGGGAGAGTACCTCCAGGCTCGCGCCCTGGCCGAAGCGGCGCTGGCGTCGGCCGAGGCTTCGGCCGACACCGCCGCCCAAGCCCAGGCCCACAACACACTGGGGCTTCTGGCCCGACAGGCGGAGCAGGCGGCGGAGGCCAAAGAGCATCTGCTGCGAAGCCTGACCCTGGCCGAAACGGCCGGCCAGACGGCGGCGCAAGTGGCGGCCCTCAATAATCTGGCCGGTTTGCTCGAGTCCGAGGGCCAAACCGGGCAAGCCCTGAGCTTGCTGGATCAGGCCCTCACGCTCTGCACCCGCGAGGGCGACCGCCACCGCGAGGCCGCGCTCCACAACCATCTGGCCGACATCCTGCACCATGCCGGCCGTGAAGAAGAAGCCATGACCAGCCTGAAGCAGGCCGTCGCCATCTACGCCGAGATCGGCATGGAGTCGGGCGATTGGCAGCCGGAGATTTGGAAGCTGACGGAGTGGTGAGGGTGGCGGCGGTTGGACGGCGGGCGGGTTCTGACCCGCCGTCCGCATTTAGGGTTGCTGCTGCTCAATAACCAGCGGCTCACCGTAGCGGTCTCGCGTCGTGGTCAAGGTGTAGCCGCCATAGGAACAATTCCCCTGCACGACTTCGCGCACCTTGCCCTCCACCGTCAGGTTATGAGTTGTATTCGGCAAGAGCGCGATCTCGATCTCTTTGGGGAACGCATCAAACGGCGCGGTGAAAGTGCCCGACTCCGTGGTGATAGTGATGGCTTCGCCATTCCCCAAATCAACGAGGATCGTCTGCGATAATTGATCGGTCGGCGACGTGACCGGCTCAACGACGAAGAACTCCGGCGTGGCGAGCGGGCAGGGCGTTTCGTCACTCGCTTCGGTCGCCGGCTGTTGGCCGTCGGCCGTCGGGCCCAACGTCGGCTCCGCCCCCGGCGAGGCGGCCTCGCGCGTGAACAGGAAGAAGGCCACGATGCCCACCAGAAGGATGCCGATCAGCAGCACGTGGGTGAGAGACAATTTCATACTGGTTTCTCCTGCAAACTAACGCACCGTATTCGGATCGACGATGTAGCGCCACCAGTTGTAGGCGATGCCGTTCTCCAGGCCCTCGATCTTCGGCAGCAGTTCGAACCACCACTTGTGATGCAGCCGGATATCGCCGTCGCCCCAATCGCGGCAATTGACCATCTCGGCCTCGCCCTCCAGATTTGGGAAATTGCGCCAGGTGCGCCAGCGACTGCGCACCAGCCGCTTGTTGCCCCAATCATAATCCCGCTCGCTGTTGGGCGCGTAATGCATCCAACCCACCTCGGCCTGGCCCGGATTCTTGTACTCGTGGCGGTAGAAGCGCTCCCACAAATTATCGCCGCCCCGCTGGTGGCGGAAGGTGTGCTTCATGATCGACTCCGCGCGATGGCCAAAGGCCTCCAGCATCTCGCCCACCCCGCGCTGATAGTTGAAGCCCATAATGATGAAGCGTTTGGATGCGTGGGCTGTCTGCGTCAACGGCGGCGCGTTGCACCAGAAGGCCCCCGGCCCGCCCATGATCGACTCATAGTACCCGGCGTAGGGGAACGCGAAGAGCCAGAACTCGTCCACTTTGTCCTCGTCCACCTTGCGCACCATGTCGAATTCCTCGAGCAGGGCGTCATAGTCGACCATGTCGGGGTCATGGAAGCCCTTGCGCGCGCTCCAGGCCTTAACGAACTCATCGGCCGTATAGGTAAAGCCGTCAGCCTTGCGCGGAAACTTGTCGACGGTGATTGTCTCGACAATCTCGTAATTGAGATACCCGCCGCTACATTCGCGCAGGTCGTTGATGTAGCCTTCGACAAGACGGTGCGTGTCGTTCCAGCGCAGCACCTTGTCCAGCCGCTCGTCGCCGGCCGATGGCACGCGCGGGTTGTGGATGATGAGCGAGACCCGGCGCGTCACCGGCGCGGGCTGGCCGCCGGCCGGCTCGTCGGCTTCTCGACCCAACGCCTTAAAACCCTTTTCAAAAAAGTCGACCAGGCTATCCAGAAACCCTTCTTTTCGCTCGGCCATCATCTATCTCCTGAAGTTGAACCACTCACACTCACCAGCGTAGCCTCCAGCGCTGCCAGAAGTGCATCGACATCCGTTTCCGTATTATAACCCTGAATCGAGATGCGGATAAACTGGCGCGCGCCCCACTGGACACAGGGTATCTCGACGCGAAAATCGCCGTATAATCGTTGCTTGAATGCCGGCAGGTCGTCAATGGGTGGCAAGGGCGCGGCGGCCATCTGACTGAAGTTCTCGACGCGCGGCCCATAGATCGACGAAAGGCCGGTCAGTTCGTTTATACGGTTGATACCACAGGCAACAAGCTCATGGCAGCGCGCCCGAACGGTGGGCCAGTCATGGCGCGCCTGAAACTCAATCGCCGCCGGCACGGCCAAATAGGCTGCATAGTCGTCAGTCCCCGGGTATTGGAGATAGTCCAGGTAATCGGAGCCGAAGGTAAACGTCCGTCTCTCGCCCCACCCCCAGCCGACGACCAACGGTTCAATCAGGCGCTGCACCTCCGGCCGGGCGTGGAGGAAGCCCGCCCCCTTGGGCGCGCAGAGCCATTTGTGGCAATTCCCCGCGTAGAAGTCGGCGCCGACGGCGTTCAGGTCGAGAGGGATTTGCCCCGGCGCGTGCGCGCCGTCGACGACGGTCAGGATACCCGCCCGGCGCGCGCGGGCACAGATGGCCTCGACCGGGAAACGGACGGCCGTGGGTGAGGTGATGTGACTGAGAAAGATAACTTTCGTCCGCGGCGTCACGCCCGCCCAAAACTGCTCCACTATTTCCGCGGCGTCGGGCAAGGGGAGCGGGATCGACCGGCGCACGTAGCGGAACCCGCGCTCCCGGCTCATATAAAGCCAGGCATTCTCACACGCGCCGTACTCGTGGTCGGTCGCCAGCACCTCGTCCCCCGATCCCAGGCGCAACGACCGGGCGACGACGTTGATGCCGAATGTCGCGTTAGGAACATAGACCAGATCGTTAGCGCCGGTTTTCAGATAGAGGGCCAGGGCTGCCCGCGCCTCAGCCAAACAGGCTCCGATATCGCTTCCCAAAAATTGCACCGGCTGCCATTCCAGCCGCTGCTGCCAGCCTCGATAAGCCTCGAACACGGGTCGCGGCGTTGCTCCGAAGGAGCCATGATTGAGAAAAACGACGTCGGGGTCGAGCAAAAATTCATCACGTAGGGATTGAGTCATAGAAGTAACCTGTAGCGCAAGCTGTCGGCTTGCTTCTTCCACCTCAACCTGTCCAGGTTGAGCCACAGGGATTGGACCATAAAAGTAACCTGTAGCGCAAGCTGTTAGCTTGCTTCTTCCGCCTCAACCTGTCCAGGTTGAGCTACGGGGGCGACAAGTCGCCCCGCTTGTAACCCATAGCCCAAAGATCCGTCCTGATTATTGGGCACTTTGTCGCCTTGACATCCATGCAGCCATCCGTTATAGTTCCCGCCAACAACTGCATATTGTCACTTTTATCCAGAGAGGTGGAGGGACCGGCCCAATGAAACCTCGGCAACCCGGATTGAACGGCAGGGATCCGTTCGACCGACAGGGTGCCAACTCCGGCAGACGATTCTGGAAGATGAGAGCGACAGGGAAGACACGCAATCCCGCCACGCTGACATACAACCGGATTTAATCGCCAAGTCGGACCCTCTGGACTCTTCGTCGAGGGTCTTTTCGATCCTCCCGACACTTGCAGCCAACCATATTGCAGAAGGAGAATGACGGATCATGACGACCAGCGAACGCACTTTCGGTTTCAACACGCGGCAACTGCATGCCGGGCAAAGCCCGGACCCGACCACAGGTAGCCGCGCCGTGCCCATCTATCAGACGACCAGCTATCAGTTCCAGAACACGCAACATGCGGCCAACTTGTTCGCCCTGAAGGAGTTCGGCAACATCTATACCCGCATCATGAACCCCACGACCGACGTGCTGGAGCAGCGTATCGCCGATCTGGAAGGCGGCGTCGGAGCGCTGGCGGCCGGCAGCGGTCATGCGGCCCAGACCATCGCCATTCTGACCCTGTGCGAAGCAGGCGACCACATCGTCAGCAGCAGCCGGCTCTATGGCGGCACGTATAATCAGTTCAACTACACTTTCCCCCGCCTGGGAATCGACGTGTCCTTCGTCGATCCCTCAAACCCGGAAGCGTTCGAAGCGGCTATCCGGCCCAACACCAAGCTGATCTACGGCGAGACGCTGGGTAACCCCGACATCAGCGTTTTCCCGTTCGAGGAAGTGTCGGCCATCGCCCAAAAGCACAAGCTGCCCCTAGTGATCGATAATACCTTCGCCACGCCCTATCTTTGCCGGCCGCTGGAGTGGGGAGCCAACATTGTCCTGCACAGCACGACCAAGTTCATCGGCGGCCACGGCACGACCATCGGCGGCATCATCGTCGACGGCGGCAACTTCGACTGGACGAGCGGCCGCTTCGACAATTTCACCACGCCCGATCCGTCCTATCACGGCCTGGTCTACGCTGACCTCGGCGCGCCGGCCTTCATCCTCAAGGCCCGCGTACAGGTTTTGCGCGACCTCGGCGCATGCCAGGCACCCATCAATAGCTGGCTGACGATCCAGGGCGTCGAGACGCTCAGCTTGCGCATGGATCGCCACGTCGCCAATGCCCAGCGCGTGGCCGAATTCCTGGAAAGTCATCCGCGCGTCAACTGGGTCTGCTACCCGGGTCTGAAGAGCCACGGCGACCACCAACGGGCCAAGAAGATCCTGCCCAAGGGGCCGGGCGCCATCCTGGGCTTCGGCATCCAGGGCGGTCGCGAGGCGGGTGAAAAGTTCATCGACAGCCTGCAACTCTTCAGCCACCTGGCTAACGTCGGTGACGCGCGCAGTCTGGCGATCCACCCCGCCGGCACGACCCACAGCCAACTGAACGACGAAGAACGCCTCAGCGCGGGCGTCACGCCCGACTTCGTGCGCCTCAGCGTCGGCCTGGAGGACATCGAGGATATTCTCTGGGACCTGGATCAGGCGTTGACGGCATCCGCCTGAATCAAATACGAGATACGAGATACGAAATACGAGTGGGCGTCGCGCTCCAAACTCGTATCTCGTATTTCGTATCTCGTATCCCGCATCATGTTGCCCACGAACACGCTGGGACTAGTCACGCCTCATTCTTTCACCTTTGCTGAGGATGTGCCGTTTCCGCTGGAGAGCGGAGCCGTGCTTGGCCCGGTGACGGTGGCCTATGAGACTTATGGCCGCCTCAACGCCGAGCGCAGCAACGCCATCCTGATCCTCCACGCCCTAAGCGGCAGCGCCCACGCCGCAGGCTATCACGCCGCCGAGGACACCCGCCCCGGCTGGTGGGACGAATGCATCGGCCCCGGCAAAGCCTTCGACACGAACCGCTACTACATCATCTGTAGCAACGTGCTGGGCAGTTGTTACGGCTCCAGCGGCCCCGGCAGCGTGAATCCGGCCACAGGACGGCCGTACGGGTTGGGCTTTCCGGTCGTCACCATCGGCGACATGGTTCGCGCCCAAACACGCCTGCTGGATCACCTGGGCATCGAGCGACTGCTGTGCGCCGCCGGCGGCTCGATGGGCGGGATGCAGGTGTTGGAGTGGGCCGCCCACCACGCCCACCGGCTTCGCGCGGCCATTCCACTGGCGACGACGGCCCGCCACAGCCCAATGCTCATCGCCCTCAGCGAGGTCGGCCGGCAAGCCATCTACGCCGACCCGGCCTGGAATGGCGGCGACTACTATGGCAACGGCAACAAGCCCGACACGGGGCTGGCCTTGGCCCGCATGGTCGGCCATATCACCTATCTCAGCGACGAATCCATGCAGCAGAAGTTCGGCCGACGCCTGCAAGCCCGCGAGCAATACGGCTACGAGTTCCAGACCGAGTTCGCCATCGAGAGCTATCTGAAATACAACGGCAACAACTTCACCCGGCGATTCGACGCCAACAGCTACTTGTATGTGACCAAAGCGATGGACTACTTCGATTTGAGCCGGCCGACAGGTTCGTTCGCGGCGGCGTTTGCCGATTCGGCGGCGGTCAAGTTTCTCATCGTCAGCTTCACCAGCGACTGGCTTTACCCGTCGTATCACAGCAAGGACCTGGTGCGGGCGCTCCACGCCGTGGGGGCCGATGCCACCTACCTCGACATCGAGAGCACCTGGGGCCACGACGCCTTTCTGCTGGAAGTCGAAACGATGACCCGCCTCATCGAGAGCTTTCTCGACCGCCTGTCGGCCGAAGAAGGAGTCG
>JACKBY010000013.1 GCA_020634335.1 Promineifilum sp.
GGAACGTGGGTGACGTCGAAAAGATGGCTCTGCCGCCTTGCCACTGCCTTTTTCAGTTCTATGTGGCCGACGGCCGCCTCTCTTGCCAACTCTACCAGCGCAGTGCCGACATCTTTCTGGGTGTTCCATTCAATATCGCCTCGTATGCCCTCTTGCTGCAAATGGTGGCCCAGGTGACGGATCTTGAGCCGGGAGAGTTCGTCCATACCTTTGGCGATGCCCACCTTTATCTGAATCATCTGGGGCAAGCCAGGCTGCAACTGGAGCGTGATCCATACCCCCTGCCGACCATGAGGCTGTCCCCCACCGTGGATACGATTTTCGGATTCCGATACGAGGATTTTGAGTTGCTTGATTACCAATCCCACCCGCGCATTACCGCCCCTATCGCGGTCTAGGTTCCCTGATGACCAGCACACCCCGCGTTGCCTACGTCGTGGCGATGGATGACAATCGGCTCATCGGCCGTGATAACGATTTGCCGTGGCGCTTGCCCGACGATATGGCCTGGTTTCGCCGGCAGACGATGGGCAAGCCCTGTATCATGGGCCGCAAGACGTATGATTCATTGCCGCCGCGATTTCGGCCGCTGCCGGGGCGGCTCAACATCGTCGTCACCCGCAACGTTGATTACAAGGCACCGGGGGCAATCGTCGCCCATTCGGTGGAAGAGGCTCTGAGTGCCGCCGGAGAAGTTGAGGAGATCGTGATTGTGGGCGGGGCCGATCTGTTTCGTCGTTTGATGCCCGTTGTCAATCGTCTTTACCTGACCCAGATCCATGGCACGGCCGAGGGGGACGTATTCTTTCCTGAGTATGACCACGTCCGGTGGCGCGAAGTCTATCGCCAGGAACACTCGACTGATGAGCGCCACCCTTATGCGTTCACCTGGTTAATTCTCGACCGCATCGAAAAATCGACCGACCGGCTCGTTGATTAACGGTTATACCAGAGGCGGAGCACATACTTGCATGAGCTTGCTTTACTCAGTAGACTTATCCGAAGCTTGCGAAAAACCACAACAGGTCTGACTCTCCATGGAACCCGAACTCATCACGATCATCGAAGGCCCCACGCCCGAGTTCATGCCCAACCCTCAAGGTTGGATGCAATCGGTGTATGAAGGCCCACAAGAGATAGACGTTGCCCTGTGCCAATTGCGTACCGGCAACGGCGAAGACATTGTGGAACGTTGCCTGCACGCCTGGGATGAGGGTCGCCCGGTGCGTCTCGATTACCCGGATGATTTGCGACTGCGCCGACAGGTAGATGTCGTTGCCCTGCGCCTGACCCAAATCGACGAGGGCGAGCTGCTGCTGCTGTGGGTCACACTGCCCTGGGAGATGGAAGACATCGAGGAAGAAGACGAGGCCGGCGACGACTTCGATCCTGACATTCCGTTCTAGGGAGAGGAAGCATCCACAGAGGATACAGGTTTTTCAGAGGGACGCGGGAAAGTTTGTGCCATTTCCCAGTATTTCATCCTAGCGATCCTCAGTGAGACGGCCCATGACGTATGAGACCATTCTTTATGATGTGAGCGACGGCGTGGGGCGTATCACGCTCAATCGCCCCGCCAAGCTCAACGCCTTTAACGATCGGATGATCGCCGAAACGACCGACGCCTTCAGGAGCGCCGGACGGGAGACGGCCGTTCGCTGCGTGGTCATCACCGGCATGGGGCGAGGGTTTTCGTCCGGCCAGGATTTGGCCGACTTTCGGGAGCGGGGCGAAAACGTTTCCATTGGTGAGCACCTGCGTCATGGGTATCATCGTCTCATCCGTCAAATGCTCGCTCTGGAAAAACCGATCATTGGGTCGATCAACGGCATAGCCGCCGGCGCGGGGTGTGGCGTCGCCCTGGCCGCGGATATTCGCATTGCCGCCGACACGGCCTCCTTCATGCTCGCCTTTAGTCGCCTGGGTCTCATTCCCGATAGCGGTCTGAACTGGCTGCTGCCCCGCCTAATCGGTTATGCGCGCGCCTATGAGATGGCTATCACCGCCGACCGCGTGCCCGCGCGCCAGGCCCAGGAATGGGGCATGGTCAATCGCGTCGTGCCCGCCGATCAGTTGTTCGAAATCACGGCTGCCTGGGCGCGTCGTCTGGCCGATGGCCCCACGCTGGCCTATGGTCTGACCAAACGGGCGATGATTCGTAGCTGGGAGATGACGCCGGGTGAGGCGCTGGGGTATGAAGCGCACCTTCAGGAGGTAGCCGGCCGGAGCGAGGACAATCGCGAGGGAATCATCGCCTTTTTGGAGAAACGCGAGGCGCGTTTTAGCGGCCGGTAAGTGGCCGGCTAATTGCGAGCGGCCACGAAAAGCTGTTCGCCCGCCACAACGAATATTCGCGACGGCGAATCCGTCACTGCAAAGTCCGCGGCTTGCGTTAGAACCTCGCGCCCCGTCTCGTCGAAGATACGATATTGAGTCAATACCGTCCCCCCGCGGCTCAATTGCAACAGCCGGCCGCTGCCGGGATCGAGGACGAAGATCGAGGCATTTAGCCCACTGCCCACTATTTTAACGGCCGCGGGGGCAATGAGCGGCGTCACCATGCCGTTTTGGGCCAGGGTCGTTTCGTCCCACTGGATTCGCCCAGAGCGCGTATCGTAATATCGAATTCGGCCGTCCTTGTACAAGATGACCAGGCTCCCATCCTCGGAATAGAGATCGAAATCGACGGCTTGTTCGAGTTCCGCTTCACCGCTGAAGAAGATGGCCTCGTCGCCTTCCAGCTGAGTATAGTTGGTGGAGGCATAATACTTCCAGATTTGACGCGCTTCCGTGTCGAGGACGTAGAGCCGGTCCAGATAGGAGGCCATCGCGGTCGGCTTGATCCATGCACTGCTATTGCCCAGGGTCACGCCACTGATGTCGCCCAGGTTAGGATAGTAGCTGAAGAAGCCGCCGGTGGTGTCAACCATGCTGATGCTGTCGCGAGTGGCTGAGGCGCTGCCCGGCAACCCGAGGATATCGAAGATTGTTCGTATCGTATCGGCTCCAACCGCTTGACCGCCGAAACCGATGGTCGATGGTTCCTCGCTCGTCGGGTTCTGGAAACTGTCGTCCGTGGGGTGCAACATGACTCGATTGGATGTCTGATCGAGAACAGCGATGCCGCCGCCCTCCCGCCGCGGGGCGATATGGGTCAGGCTCGTCCCGGCGGCATAGTGATAGAACGTCTCGGCCGTCAGGCGGCTCACGCCGTCGATCCGATCCAGAGCCGCCAAGGCATCGGCGCGTAAGGTGGCAACCTCCAGATCGCCCGGCCGCAAGGCTTCTGCATCTCCCGCCAGCGACAGGAGACGCAAATAATGGGTCTGGCCCTCAGATGAATCGCCGCCGGCGCTTTCCGCGGCTGTCATCTCATCCAACATTTGTTGTTTGATTTGGGATAGTTGGTTGACCGTGTCGCGCTGGATATAGACGCTGGTAGCCACAGCGCCGATAATGAGCGGGACGAGCAAGGCCACGGTTGTTGGAACGGCCCAATGTACGGCCGGCTCATTGCTCTTGTGACTCAGTAAATGCCCCAGCACCTCGGCCAGCCAGGCTGTGAAACGCGATAGCCCGCGCGCTGAGCCGGATGCCACGCGCCGGGCGCCGGTCTCGACGGTGAACGTGGCGTCAGAGAGTGGGGGGGGGCGGCTATCGGCGGGTGGATGACTCCCGACCGGGACACCAAGCGGATGGGTCATGGCCTGGGACGCGAGTTGTGGCGTCAATTGGGGGGCCGGTTGGGTCGGCCTGGCGGGTGGGCGCGCGGCGGGTTGCCGGCTGTTCTGAAAGGTCAGCGGCAGTGTTGACGGCAATTCATCGGCGAATTCGATCAGCAGTAGCCGGGCGCTATCGCGAGCCATTACTTCCAGCAACGCATCCAGGCCGCTCTCGATTTCCGTATTGACCAAAACCGGGGCCAGCGTCTCGCCGGTCAGGTATGACATGCGCGGATCACTGAGGAGCATCATGTCGCCGGGTTGTAGCTGGTGGAAAGCGAAGCGGATATCGATGCCCGCGCTGCGGCCGAGGGGGGTTATATGTTGAGGGGGCCGCGCCGGCAGCCGTTCGATGCCGAAATTGTGGCCCAGAAAAGCCAGCCCCTCGCCGACCTGCAAGGAATATAACTCGCCGTTGTGCAAGACGGCACAACTCAGCCCCCCCTCGAGATTAGAACGGGTCGTCACATTATGGCGCAGCAGAGCTTCATTCGTTTCGATGACCGCTCGGCGCAAGGCTGATGTAACGCTGCCCGCGGCCGCAAAATAGCGCTTGCCCAACTCGTCGACCAATTCGCGCGCCAAGTCGTCTGTCTCGTCGTGGGGGCCGGAGAGTGTGAGATGGACGAACAGGAAGTCGTGCTCTCGCCCGCGCCCCGGCTTCGGTGGGGCGGGTCGAGCCAGAATTCCCGCGACAGTTCCTTCGTCCCCGACGACGCCGTTGATGATGATGAGCTGGGCCGTGATGGCAAGTAAGTCCACAGTGTTTTAGGCGTTTACTGGTCGGTCGGCCGCATCGGGACGATCTACGGCCTTCCCGATGCGGCCGGATGATGTCGTCGCTTACGCTTCGTAGGCAGAATAATCAAGGTCGAAAGCCTCAGCCACGGCCTCGTAGGTGCATTGGCCCTCGTAGGTATTCAGCCCCTTCTGGAGGCCTGGGTCCTGGGCCATGGCCGCCTCCGCGCCCAGCCGAGCCAGACGGAGGACGTAGGGCAAAGTGGCGTTGCTGAGGGCCAGCGTGCTGGTCCGTGGCACGGCGCCCGGCATGTTCGCGACGCCGTAGTGCACCACGCCGTCTACAATATAGACCGGATCGGAATGAGTGGTGACGTGGATGGTCTCTACGCATCCGCCCTGATCGACGGCAACATCGACGACGACGCTGCCCAGGTTCATGGTCGCGATCATCTCGCGCGTGACCAGGCGCGGCGCGCGCGCGCCCTTGATCAGCACGCCGCCGACGACGAGATCGGCACTGTGGACGGCCTCGGCGATATTATAGGAGTTAGAGGCCACGGTTGTTAGACGGCCGTGCAGTACGTGCTCCAGGAAGCGCAGCCGATCCAGATTCGTGTCGAGGATGGTGACATTGGCGTCCATGCCCAGGGCAATGTGGGCCGCGTTGGTGCCGACGACTCCGCCACCGATGATCACCACATTCGCGCCGGGCACGCCGGCGACGCCGCCCAGCAACATGCCGCGACCCAGGTGCGGCCGCTCTAGAAAGTGCGCGCCAACCTGGATAGCCATGCGTCCCGCCACCTCGCTCATGGGCGTCAGGAGCGGCAGGCTGCCGTCGGGCGCTTCCACCGTCTCGTAGGCGATACCGGTCACGCCGGAATCGATCATCGCCCGGGTCAGGCTTTCCTCGGCTGCCAGATGCAGGTAGGTGAACAAGACGAGATCGGAGCGTAGATAGGGATACTCGACGGGTATCGGCTCTTTAACCTTGATGACCATTTCCGCGCCCCAGGCGTCGGCCGCGGTGGGCACGATCGTCCCGCCGATACGCTCGTAGTTCTCGTCGAGGAAGCGGCTGCCGTCCCCCGCTGACGTCTCGATAAGCACCTTGTGGCCTTGCTCAACGAGTTGCCGCACGCCGGCAGGCGTCACGGCCACGCGATATTCGTTATTCTTAATCTCTTTGGGAACACCGACAATCATGGGACACTCCTTTATGGATTCTGTGGGAGTTTGTATTGTACCCGAATCTCATGATCAACCTAAATGGTCAAGCGTATGATGGCGGGCTCAGGGACGCGTCCGATGCCACTCTGCCAACAGGTTTGCTTCCCGCTCGGCCGACAAACCATTGCGCCAGACGTAGGCGGCCGGACGCCACTGCGCCCACTCCAGTGTATCGCGCACCGTCTCCGCGAACGGTCGAAATATCAGACCGGCCGCCAGGGCCTTTTCGATATTGAACGAATTAAACGCGCCCAATTCAGCCGGCACCCAAAGCGGCAATTCCGTATAGGGTTCTACTCCCTGCTCGACCAGGAACGAGTCATCAACCCACGTGAAGCGCGCATCACTGCCGGCCACCACGCGGCATGTATCCAGTAATAAACCCATGGGCAATGGCCGCCCCGGCCCGGTGACGTTGTAGGGGCCGGTGAGCCGCGCGGCGGTCGCCGTGATGATCCAGTGGGCCAGATCGCGTACATCGATGAACTGTACGCCGTAATCGGGCGAACTCGGCGCGAGCACTTCGCCGCCGCGAGCGACGCGCACCGGCCAATAGGTGAAGCGGTCGCTCAGATCGTGGGGGCCGACGATTAGGCCGGCGCGCACGTGGAGCGCCCGGCCGCCCATTGCCTTGGTCGCCGCTTGCTCGCATAGGGCTTTCAACGGCCCATAGGTCTCGCCGGTTATCTCCTCGGTCGTCTCATCCATGATGGTTCCCACCGGCGCGTTCTCGTCGATTCCACTTGACAGCGGTTCGGCATAGACCGACATGGTAGAGATGAAGGTGTACTGCTCGACCGTATCGGCCAGATATTCGGCCGATTGGCGGACGATGCGAGGCACGTATCCACAGGTATCAATGACCGCCTCCCACCGCCGGCGGCCGAGGGCAGCCAGATCGCTATTGCGGTCGCCACGAATTTGCTCGATATGCGGATAGAGATCGGGATTGGATTGCCCTCTGTTAAAAAGGGTGATTTCATGACCCTCCAGCAGGGCCTCATCTACCAAGGCCCGGCCTAAAAAGCGGGTGCCACCCAGAATGAGTAGTTTCATGTGCTTGCGTCTCCTTAGAATGGGGGTGACGACGTCGAACCCTGCGCCAAGGATAACCAACGCTGCACTCGTTGTCTAGCTTGTGATGTAATGAGAGAATCATGGTCAATACTCAGTCCTATCGACAACGGCATAGGCCATTTTACAAGGAGATAACATGCAAATAGTAGTCAAGCAGGGTGACATCGTGGCGGCCGAGGCGGATACGGTGATCGTTAATTTATTCGAAGGCGTTGGCGTTCCCGGCGGGGCGACCGGTGCGGTCGACCGCGCCCTGGATGGCGCAATCGCCGACCTGATCGCCGGGGGCGACTTGAAAGGCAAGGCGGGCGAAGTAGCCGTGATCTATCCTCGCGGCGCGATTGGGGCGCGGCGGGTTCTCGTCGTTGGTCTGGGTCAGGCCGACAAATTCGATCTGGACGGCGTTCGCCAGGCCGCGGCTGCCGGCATCAAACGTGCGCGGGACCTGGGCGCTCGACGGGTGGCTTCAATCGTCCATGGGGCGGGCATCGGCGGGCTGGATGTGGCCGCCGCCGCGCAGGCCACGGTCGAAGGCTCGCTGTTGGCCGTCTATCGCTTCGACGCCCAGAAGAAGAAAGAGCCGGCTCACGATATCGACTCGCTGGTGCTGGTCGAGAACGATGGCGCGCGCATCGAGGCCGTGACCGCGGGCGTCGCAACGGCCGAGGCCGTCGTCGCCGGCGTGCGGCTGGCTCGCGATCTGGTCAATATGCCGCCCAACGTGGCAACCCCGACGCGCATGGCCGCCGCGGCGCAGGACATCGCCGACGCTCATGGGTTGGCGCTCACTATCGGTGATCGAGAGTGGGCGGCCGAGCGCCACATGGGGGCCTATTTGGCCGTGGCCCAGGGCGCGGGCGAACCACCGAAGTTCATCGTGCTGGAGCACAACGGCGACCGCACGGATTTGCCGACCGTGGTACTGGTGGGCAAGGGCATCACCTTCGATACGGGCGGTATTTCGATCAAGCCGAGCGACCGCATGGGGGATATGAAATCCGACATGGGCGGCGCGGCGGCTGTGCTGGGAGCGATGGAGGCGGTCGGCCGGCTCGACATCCCACTGCGGGTCATCGGCATTACGCCGTGCACGGAGAATATGCCCGACGCCAATGCCTATCGCCCGGCCGACGTCATTACGGCTTCCAACGGCAAGACGATTGAGATCATCAGCACCGATGCGGAAGGCCGCATGGTGCTGGCCGACGCCCTGGTGCTGGCGGAAACTTACACGCCCCAGGCCGTGATCGACTTGGCGACGCTGACCGGGGCCTGCGTCATTGCCCTGGGAGCGGGGGTGTCGGCGGGCATCTTTTGCAATGACGAATCGCTGCGCGACCAATTGCTGGCGGCAGCCGATTCGACCCACGAGCGCCTGTGGCCGTTGCCGCTGTATGATGATTATCGGCGGATGATCAATTCCGAGGTGGCCGACATGAAGAACAGTGGTGGTCGATTTGGCGGCGTGGGCACGTCGGCCGTTTTTCTCCAGGAGTTCACTAACTATCCCTGGGCCCACATCGACATCGCCGGCATGGCCCTGGCCGAGAAGCCTGGCGAGTATTCGCCGGTGGGCGGAACGGGCTTTGGGGTACGCCTGCTGGTTGCTTACTTGCAACATCTGTCGGATGCAAGCTAAATGATCTGAGAGGCGGCGATTTTAGTGCGGACGACATTCGTCGTGCTATAATTTCCGCCCATCAGGTCAATTGACGCAGATACGAACCGGAACCCGATTGGCCCGCCGCAGTCTGGAGAGGAAGAATCATGTCAGTCCCAACTCAGCCGCTAACCCTTGGCATTGAAGAAGAATATCAGATCATCGATCCCGAAACGCGCGACCTGCGCACCTACATCAGCGAGCTACTGACCCAGGATCAAGTTCGGCCGAAGAAGCTGGACCTGAAGCCGGAATTGATGCAATCGCAAGTTGAGGTGGGGAGTCAGATTTGCCGGGACATCAAGGAGGCGCGTTCCGAGATCATTCGCCTCCGTGGGGACGTGTTGGAACTGGCCGATGAAAACGGCTTGATGATCGCCGCGGCCTCGACTCATCCATTCGCCCGTTGGGAAGACCAGATCATCACTGAAGGCACGCGCTACAAGGAATTGCTCGACGATATGCAAGGTGTCGCCCGACAATTGCTGATCTTCGGCATGCACGTTCATGTGGGCTTTGGCGAGGACCCGGAGTCTCGCGATCTACTCATCGCCATCATGAATCAGGCGCGTTATTTCATCCCCCATTTGCTGGCTCTGTCCACCAGTTCGCCCTTCTGGCGGGGACAAAACACGGGTCTGAAATCCTACCGGAGTGTGGTGTTCGAATCTCTGCCACGGACGGGCATTCCGCACTCGTTCATGTCATGGGGGGATTACAAGCGCTATGAAGTGATGCTGGAGCGGGTTGGGGCCTTCGGCAAGGTGGACAAGCGGGCCAAAATCTGGTGGGATTTACGGCCGCACCCGATTTACAACACGATGGAATTTCGCATCAGCGACATTTGCACCAACGTTGATGACTGTATCTGCATAGCCGCCCTGTTCCAGGCCATCTGCGCCAAGCTGCTTAAATTGCGCCAACAGAATATGTCCTGGCGACAATATCGCCACGTTCACATCACCGAGAACAAGTGGCGCGCCGTTCGCTATGGAATCGAGGGTGAGCTAATCGACTTCGGCATCGAGTCCGCCGTACCCTTTGCTTACCTGATGAATGAGTTGCTGGAGCTGCTTGACGACGTCGTCGATGAACTGGACAGTCGCAAGGAAGTGGAGCACGTTCATGCTATATTGCGGGACGGCACGAGCGCCGATAAGCAATTGCGGGTCTATCGGGAACACGGCGGGGATGATAACCGTGAAGAGGCTTTGCGCGCGGTGGTCGATCACCTGGTGGTTGAGACGAAGCGTGGCGTCGTCTGAGGAAATTGTGACTCGCAAGTGGTAGCTGTTACCAGGTACGGTAGCGGAACGTCCCTCCCACGATGGTTCCGGCGATGCCCACCTCCAAAAGTTCATGGGGGGGCACGTCGAACAGGTCCTGATCGAATATGGTCAGGTCGGCCAGTGATCCGGGGCTGATGCTGCCCTGGGTTTTCTTCTGGCCGGCGGTGATGGCCGCGGCCCGGGTGAAAGCGTACAAAGCTTCTTCCAACTCCAGCCGCTCTTGTGGGTACCATCCCTCCACACCGGGATAGCCGTTGGCGCGTTGCCTGGTTACGGCGGCGTGGATTCCCAGCAGCGGATCGATCCGTTCGACGGGCGCATCGGAGCCGAAGACGACCAGCGCGCCGCTGTCCCACATCGTTCGCCACGCATAACTGTAGCGGGCGCGAGCGCCCCAGTAGCGCTCGGCCATGTCTATGTCGGAAGTCGCATGAATCGGCTGCATGGAGGCGACGACATCCAGAGCGGCGAGGCGATTGAGATCGCCGGGGTGCAGCACCTGGACGTGTTCGATACGGTGGCGCAGGCGGGGGGTGTGCCGCTCCTTCTCTTCTCGTCGCAGAAATTCATATACGTCCAGCACGTCGTGGTTGGCCCGGTCGCCGATGGCGTGGATGGTCAGGCTCAGGCCGCCGGCGCTGGCTTGGCGCGCCTTGTCCAACATTTCCTCCTTGTCGGTCACCACGATGCCCAAATTGTCCGGCTCCCCCTCGTAGGGAGCGATCATGGCTGCGGTTCGCGAGCCGAGCGCGCCGTCGGCAAACAGCTTGACCCCGCCGATGCGCAGCCAGTCATCGCCAAAACCGGAACGCAGACCTACCCCCAACGCGTGTTCCAGACGGTAGACGGGCACGTTCTTGACGACGCGCAAGCCCAACTCGTTGGCCTCGCGCAACATCTGGAGGGCCACAAAGCAATCGCGGCCGTCGAAATCATGCAAGCCCGTTAGCCCGACCGACCAGCAATAGGATTGTGCTGTGCGCATGGCGTCGGCTATTTCGGCGGGCGTGGGGCGCGGGATGTGGGCGGCGACCAGATTCATGGCATCCTCGAATAAGATGCCCGTCGGCCGCCCGGCCTCGTCGCGCTGGATGTGGCCGCCGGGCGGGTCGGCCGTGTGCTCGTCGACGTGGGCGACTTTAAGGGCCTGACTGTTGACCCAGGCGGCGTGTCCGCTCTTGTGCGAAAGGTAGACTGGGCGATTGGAGACGATGCCGTCGAGGTCGGCCGCCGTCGGAAAGGCACGGTCGGGCCAGGCATCCTGTGACCAGCCGCGTCCGCGCAGCCAGCCCGTGTCCTCTTTGTCGTTGTTGAAGGACACAACGCGGTCGAGTGCCGCCTGTCGGGTGGGCGCGCCGTCCAGATCGACGTTTCGCAAACTCAGGGCAAAGTGTTGAAAATGAACGTGGGCATCGACCAGGCCGGGCGTCACGAAGCGACCGCCCAAGTGGATCCACTCTGCGCCTTGGCCCAGCAAGGCCTTCATCTCGTCGTCGCCGCCGACGCCCACGATGTGGCCGTCCCGAATGGCGACGGCTGTGGCCGTTGGCCGCGCCGGGTCCAGTGTGTAAATTCGTCCGTGGGTCAAGGCAATAGATGCCGGCATATTCATTCTCCCATTTTGCTGGGGCCAGTCAGATTGAGGTTAGAACAGATTGCAGTTCTTGGCCAAGCAACTCTTCGAGGTAAGGCGTGACGCCCCAGTATGCTTTCAGCGCTGCATACTCATCGACGAGTGCCCTGAGGGGCGGCGCGTCGACCAGCACCGCGCGGATCATCAGATTTTTGGGCGTGTGCTCGACAGCCACGAATTCGACCACGTCAGTCCGATAGCCCATCAGTCTCAGGATGTGGGCCCGAAAGGCGTCGGTCAGAATATCGCCCAGCCGCTCGCGCATGATGCCGTGGCGCATGACGGGTTTAAAGGGTTCGGGGGTGTCGGTCGTCGTCCATTGCGCTTGCAGGTGGTGGTGGCAGCAGGGGGCGCTGAAAATGAATGGGCTTTGCCAATGGATGGCCTGGGCCAACGCCTCGTCGGTGGCCGTGTCGCAGGCGTGGAGGGCCAGCACGACATCGGGCTTCCCGGCCGGTTCAAAGTCGATGATGCGCCCGGTCACGAAGTTCATCTGGTCCCAACCCAACCGGCCGGCCGTCTCTCGATGACGTTCCATCAGATGGGCTTTTGTGTCGACGCCGCTCAGCGACGTGGGCAGTTTCTTAACGTCGTTGAAGTAGTGATAGGTCGCGAAGGATAAGGCGGCGCTGCCGCAACCCAGATCCACGACGCTGACGGGGCCGGGATACATGGCGTCGATCTCGTCCGTCTCATCGATCAGTCGCAGGAATTCGTTAATCTGGCGAAATTTGCGTTGCTGGTTGGCCCGAATTCGCCCGTCGGCGGTCATCACGCCAATGGCGGTCAGGAATGGCCGGGCTGCCTGGTCATCCAGCAGGTTCGGCTTGACACGGTCGTGCGCCATGTCCAACTCGATCTGTTTGTCACCATGCGGCTGGCGATGGAGGATGGGACGCCCATTTTTGCTAAACTGAACGCGAATTGTCTCTTCGGTCGTTGTGGCCTGGATACTTTTGAAAGGCATCGCCAGAAGTTCAGCCAACTGGGTCTCAGCCTCCCGGCCGCGGTAATTCCGGGCGAACGTCTGCTTGCTGTCGAAAAACGAAAATTGCAAGTAGCGTTGTTCTTTGAGCAAGATCGGCCGAATGGTGACGCGTTGCCAGGGCGTCTTGCCAGGGTGGCGGGCACCCTGGAACACTGCCTCGACAAAGTATCGGGCGTTCAGGATGGCATCGCGTATTAAGGTATCAGGCAGATCAGACATGGGGAGCGCAAACGATTAAATGGCAGGTAGTGGAGCCTTATTCGCCCCATTCGAGTTCCTGATCGCCGATGTGGACTGTATCTCCCACCCGGACGCCGGCTTTTGTCAGTGCGGCGGTGATGCCTGAGCGCTCCAGCGTCGTTTGGAAGCGCATGAGGGAGTCGTCGAATTCGAAGTAAGTCATTGCAGCGATGCGCTCGATCTCCTGGCCACTCACCCGCCAGTCGCCGTTGCTTTCGCGCTTGATCGTGAAAGATTGTTCCTCCACCGGCGGTCGAATGACGACCGGCTCGTTGGCGGCCGTCGGGACGGTTCGGGGCGTGGCGTCGGCCATGCGCTTGATCTCGTAGAGCATCGGCTTGACGCCTTCGCCGGTGACGGCCGAGATGCTCATGAAGGGGTAGCCGGCTTGGCGAATGCCGTCGCGTATCTCTGCTTCCCGCTTGCGCACGTCGGGCAGGTCTATCTTGTTGAGCACGACGAGTTGGGGTTTGGCGGCCAACTCCGGATTATAGAGGGCTAGTTCATTGTTGAACATCTCCCAATCGGTCAGGGGATTTTCGGCCATGCCGTCGAGCAGGTGGATGAGCACGCGGGTCCGCTCGATGTGTCGCAGAAAATCATGGCCCAGCCCCACCCCCTCGGACGCGCCCTCGATAATGCCGGGGATGTCGGCCAGGACGAGCGTCTCGTAGCCGTCGATAGTGGCAACGCCCAGGTTGGGTTGCAGCGTGGTGAACGGATAGTTACCGATCTTCGGCCGCGCGGCGCTGACCACCGATAACAAGGTCGATTTCCCGGCATTGGGAACGCCGACAACGCCAACGTCGGCAATCAGTTTCAACTCTAGTGCCAGCCACAACTCCTCGCCCGGCTCGCCGCGTTCGGCGATGCGTGGGGCCTGTTGGCGGCTGTTGGCGAAATGCTGGTTGCCTCGGCCGCCACGTCCCCCGGCCAAAATCACAACTTCCTGGCCGGGCTCGATCAGATCGGCCAGGATTTCACCGGTTTCGGCATTGCGGACGACTGTGCCGGGCGGTGCTTCCAGGCGCAGGTCCTGGCCGCTCGCACCGTTCATGCGTTGCACGGTGCCGTGTGTGCCGTTCTTGGCCCGATAGTGTTTATTCCTCTGGAAGGTGACCAGGCTGTTCAGATGGCTGGAAACGACGAAGACGACATCGCCGCCGCGGCCGCCGTCTCCACCGTCCGGCCCGCCCTGACGCACATATTTCTCGCGCCGAAAGCTGATCATGCCGTCTCCACCGTCGCCGCTGCGGACGTGGATTTTTGCCTCATCGTAGAACATAAAGGTTTAGTCGGTCTCCGAAATTAATCGCCGGGGCGATCATTCTTTAGCAAGGATTCCAGCGCGGCGAAGCGCGGGTCGATGTCATCGGCCGGGCAACCGCACTCGCCCTGGTTCAGGTTGGCGCCACATTCCTGGCACAAGCCCTGGCAGTCTGGCCGGCAGAGCACCTTGATGGGCAAACTGAGCAGGCTAAGCTCGCGCACCAGCGGGGCGAGGTCGATCATGCCGTCATCGCCCACCCGATGTTCACCCGGCGGCGCGATGTGGGGCGGGTAGTAGAATAGCTCGTCGAGCGTTATTTGAACCGGCACAATCGCCTCATCGAGGCAACGAACGCACTCCAGGCTCATCGAGCTTTCGAGTTGACCCTGAATGTAAATCCCTTCCGTCGTTCGCGTGGCTGTGATGACCCCCACCAGAGGGGTCAGGGTGACATCTTCACTCAGCTTAATGCTGGGATAGTCAAGTTCGATGTGCCGGATGGTGCCGTAGTCTGCCTCTAATAGAAAACCGAAATTAAAGCGCAGGCGTGATAATTTCATGTTACACCCTCCAACTTGTATGGGATAGAATGGGATTATAGCATAGCCGCCGGATTATGCGCAGACGATGGAAAAGGTATCAGTTGTGGTTAAGATTCATGCCCCGCGACTCCTGATTGCCACGCACAACAAAGGAAAGTTGGGCGAATACATGGACATTCTGAGTGAAGGCAGGTTTGAATTGTTGACTCTGGATGAGGTGGGCATTGTCGAGGATGTTCCGGAGACGGGCAGCACGTTTCTGGAAAACGCCACCTTGAAAGCCGTCGCTTACGCCCGTCAGGCGATTCTGTACACGCTGGCCGATGATTCGGGGCTGGAGGTGGACGCACTAGGGGGACGACCGGGTGTCCTGACGGCCCGCTATGGTGGCCCCGGCCTGTCCGCCACGGACAGGTATCGGTTGTTGCTCGATGCCCTGGCTGATGTGCCCGATGGGCAGCGTGGGGCGCGTTTTCGCTGTGTGACTGTGTTGGGCGGGCCGGATGGAGCCATCCTGGGCACGGCCGAAGGGGTGTGCGAGGGTGTCATCGCAGCAGCTCCGTGCGGGGATGGAGGTTTTGGCTATGACCCCATCTTCTATGTGCCGGAGTATGGCCTGACGATGGCCCAATTGCCGGCCGCGGTGAAACATCGCATCAGCCACCGCGGCCGCGCCGTCCAGGACATTCGCCCGCTCCTGGAAAGGTTGTGGCCTCCCTCGACGTAGAGGGGAGGCTATTGACCTGGGGGGGCGGAGGCGGAGTCGAAATGGGTTATGAAGTCGATCAAAAGCTCCTTAACCACCTCTGTGCGTTCCAGCATTGAGAAGTGGCCGCAGCCTTCCAGGGTTGCCAGCCGCCCATGCGGCAATCCCGCGGCCAGTGATTCGGAAAATCGCAACGGAGTCATTTGATCCAGCGTTCCGGCCACGATGAGCGCCGGGACAAGGATAGACGCTACTTGCGCCCGCAGGTCAAAGCGGTTGCAGGCCAAAAAGTCTCCGAAGGTGGTTGTTTCCCCGGTCTGCGTGACTTGCCGGCGGACAGCATCACGCTGGGCCGGCGTGGCCTCGATCAGGGCATTATCAGCGATCCACGATGCGACATCGCTGAGTGAGTTGACCGAGCCTTTCAATATGGCCTCCGACACCGGCATGCGGGCAGCCGCGCCCAGCAGGAAGAGGCCTCGCACATCCACAACGGCGCGACGGGCAAGACTCAGGGCTATGGCGCTGCCCATGGAGTGACCGACGATCGTGATGCCGGAGAGAGCCTGGGCGATGATGAAATCCTCGACAAAGTGCGCGTACTGTTCGACCGACCGCCTGCCCGGCGGGAGCGAGGCCCCGTGACCTGGCAGATCGAGGGCCACGCAATGAATGGCCGGCAAGTGAGTCAGGGGTGGGGGCCATACTGCGGAGGAACTTGCCGCACCATGAATGTACAAAATGGTCGGGCCGGGAGCCCGGTCGTTGGCTTGCGTGATAAATACGTCTCGCTCCTCTATTTCTATCGTTGGCATGAGAGATATTATAGCCGGTTGCCGCACGATGGCGTGCTGATACAATGATGTTGAGTCGGTTTTGCGGTCCCGACCAAGTATATTTTTCATGAGCAAATTCATAATCGAGGGTGGTCAGGCACTGTGCGGTGAAGTAACCGTCAGTGGCAACAAGAACGCAGCCCTCAAACTCTTACCGGCTTGTTTGCTGACGGATGAGCCGGTTATCTTGCACAATATCCCCGCTATTCGCGACGTCCAGAACACCATGCTCGTCCTGCGCGACCTTGGCGTCGACGTGGTGGAGTTGGGCGGCGGAAGCTGGCGTATTCACGCTCGTAACGTGGACAAAGCGGAGCTGGACCCCGAACTGGCGGCGCGCACCCGTGCCTCTTTTGTCTTTGCCGGGCCGATGTTGGCGCGCGTGGGGCGGGTGGTCTTGCCCATCCCCGGCGGCGACGTTATCGGCGGCCGTCCGCTGGATACCCACGTGCAGGCTCTGACTGCGCTGGGGGCGAGCGTAAGCATGAGCCAACGTGGGGTATTTGAAATGGCCGCTCCCCGGCTGCGGGGTGCCGGGCATCTTCTCCTGGCGGAGGCCAGCGTGACCGCCACCGAGAACGCTGTGATGGCCGCCGTGTTGGCCAAGGGCGATACGATTATCGACAATGCCGCCTGTGAGCCGCACGTGCGCGATCTGTGTGATTTTCTGAATAGCATGGGGGGGCAGATCGAGGGCATCGGCAGTAATCGGCTGACGATTCGTGGCGTTGACAAGCTGCATGGAACCGAGTTTCGCATCGGCTCCGACTTCATGGAAGTTGGCAGCTTTATTGGGGCGGCGGCCGTGACGGGGGGCGAGGTGCGCATCCGCGATGCCCAACCGCGCAATCTGGGGATGATTCGCCTGGTCTACAAGCGGTTTGGCGTGCGCTGGGAGGATGACGGCGAGGATATCATCGTGCCCGGCAATCAGGAGATGATGATTCATGAGGGGCTGGGCGGCCGAATTCCGGAGATCAAGCCGTTGCCCTGGCCGGGTTTTCCGCCCGACTTGATGAGCATCGCTGTTGTGCTGGGAACCCAGGCGGCCGGATCCATCCTACTCCATGACTGGATGTACGAAAGCCGGTTCTTTTTTGTCGATCATCTGACATTTATGGGCGCGCGCGTGGTGTTGTGTGATCCGCATCGCGTGCTGGTGCAGGGGCCATGCAAGCTATTCGCCAACCCGGCTGGTGTGCCCAGCCCCGATATCCGGGCTGGTATGGCAATGGTATTGGCCGCTCTTTGCGCGCGGGGCACCAGCACCATTCATAACATCCAACAGATCGATCGCGGCTATGAGCAGATCGAAAATAAGTTGCGCGGATTGGGTGCCAGCATTGTCCGCGAAGCCGATTAGGGACTGTCTCTGATGAGAACTTTGCGATAACTGCCCACAAATTGACCAATCGGCCGAAATCGCGGTGGCCGATTTGACCTTCAGACTAAAATTACGCTATAATGTAGCATTGCTTCCCTGGCATTCCGGCGAAGCATCCGGACAGGTTTCAATCAGTTAGCTTGAGATGACAGGGCGTATCGCCCTGTTTTTTTGGAGAGAATAAGATGACCAAGCGTACCTATCAACCAAAGATTCGTCGGCGCATGCGCGTTCACGGGTTCCGCTCGCGCATGGGGACCAAGGGGGGCCAAAAGGTCCTCAAGCGGCGTCGCGCCCGCGGCCGTCGTGTGCTGTCGGTCAGCATGAACAGCCACGTTAAGCGTGTAAACTGGAATGGCACCTCGGCCACGGCCTATCGTTCAGTCAAGCGCTATGGCGGTGGAAAATAACCGTCTTAGCGTAGCGTTGGCCTGGCATGACGTATGTTGCCGTCTCATTCTCGCTTGCGTCGATCGGCCGACATCGGTCTGGTTCGGCAGCAGGGGCAACGCTGGCGGCATCCGTTACTTGTGCTGTTCGTTTATACGCAACCGCCGGACACGGCGTCGGCCAGCCGATTTGCTGTCGCCGTCGGCCGCCACATCGGTAAGGCCACTCGGCGCAATCGCATCAAACGCAAAGTGCGCGAGATATTGCGCCTGCGGCTGAGCCGGTTGAGGCCGGGGTATGATTGCCTTATCGTCGTCCGATCCGGCGCGGTGGAAGCGAGCTACGAGGAGCTGGAAGCTGCATTGCACCAACTTCTATCTCGTAGCGGGATGATAAATGGCGACTCGAATGGTGCCGAGGGTGTAGAATCTCTATTGTGAAACAAGTCGCGTTACTACTCATTAAGCTATACCAGAAGACGATCTCGCGGGTACTTCCGCCAAGTTGCCGGTTTACGCCGTCGTGCTCTGTTTATGGATATCAGGCGATTGAGAAATATGGGTTTATCAAAGGGGGCTGGATGGCTGTCAAACGAATCAGCCGTTGCCACCCCTTTAACCCCGGCGGCTATGATCCGGTTCCGTGACGGAGGTGTTCCTTGCAACGAATGAGTTGGTCGCTACGGCGGCCTGCGTTTTGGCTGCTTATGGTGGCAGTCGGGGTCTTGTCATTGAGCGCCTGTGGAGGGCGCATTGCCAATACGAACTGGGCCGGCTTATCGACTGACGGTAGTTGGGTCTATCTGGCATTTGGCCCTCGCGTGCTGGCCTATAATCCCGACACCCAGGCCCAGAGCTGGATTTTCCCCGCCGAGAATGGCGCAGTTCAATTTTATTCCGCCCCCTCGGCCGAGGGGGATCAGGTTGTATTCGGTGATTACGGCCGCGCGGGCGGATTCTTTACGCCCCGCGTTACGGTTTCGGTCTATGCGGTCGAGAACGTCGAGTCCGGCTCGCCGCGCGAGTTGTGGACCAACTCGGAAAGCGCGACGGACAAAATCGTTGCCCCACCTCTTCAGGTCGGCGACCAGCTCTTCGTTGGTACGTCGGACAATCACGTGTTGGCCCTGAACGCGACCGACGGCAGCGAGCAATGGGATTACGAGACCGGGCATGCCATCTGGGGCCAACCCGCCTTTCGCGACGGCAGGCTCTATGTCAACTCGATGGATCGTTCGGTCTACGCGCTGAACGCCACGACGGGCGAACTCATCTGGCAAACTCCCTTGGGTGGCGCGCTGCCCAGCGGGCCGATACTGGGGGACGACCTGATCTACGTCTCCAGCTTTGACGGCAACGTCCACGCGCTGGATATGGAATCGGGTGAGGAGCGGTGGTCGGCACCGGCCGCCGATTGGGTATGGGGCGCTCCTGCCCTGGAGAATGGCGCCATCTACTACAGCGATATCCAGGGTAATGTATACGCTGCTGACGCCGAAACCGGCGAACAGATGTGGACCCAATCCACCGGCGTGCGCGTTCAGTCGACGCCGGTGGTGGTGGGCGATATGCTCTATATCGCTTCGCAGACAGACGGGGAAACCCCGGCCGGCTCGCTGACTGCCTATTCGCTGACGGACGGCACGATGAAATGGACACAACCCACCGCCGTCCCGCTATTGGCGACGCCGGTTGTGGTGGGCGACGATACTATTGTGGTGGGGTTGCAGAACGCGGATGCCCTGCTTATCGGATTCGACCTGGCGACGGGCCAGGAACTCTGGCGCTATTCGCTGCCTGAGACTGCTAATTGATCGCGAGGGAAAGCCGCCATGTGGGACACCCTTATTGTTAACCCCATGATCAACGCCCTGCTTTTCTTTTATGATTTGCTGGGCAACAACTTCATCCTGGCGATTGCCGTTTTCACGCTCGTGATCCGGCTGATTACGCTGCCGCTCAACATGCGCCAACAACGGTCGATGATGCGGACTCAGGAGATTCAGCCCCAGATTCAGGCAATCCAGAAGAAGTATAAAGATAATCCTCAAAAAATGCAGGAGGAGTTCCGCAGGATCGGATACAACCCGGCCGACACTCTGACGGGTTGTTTGCCGACGCTTATACAATTTCCCATCCTGATTGGACTGTATCGGGCTATTATCATCGTGTTGGGATCGACCCCCCAGTCGCTGTTTGAGTTGGTGCCGCGCGTTTATCCGGCCATCAACCTGACCTCATTGATCCCGGTGGAGAACAAGTTTCTTTGGCTGAATCTTAGCCAGCCGGACCAATTCTTCGTGCTGCCGCTGGCTGTTTTCGCCAGTATGTTCATCCAGCAGAAGCTGCTGGCCCCCGCCGCACCCAAGACGCAAGGTAAGGATGAGAACCCGGCCGCGGCCATGACCCAGTCGATGCAGTACACGATGCCGCTTATGTTCGGGTTTTTCTCGCTACAGTTTCCGGCAGGTTTGTCGATCTACTTCGTATTGGCCAATATTATTGGCATTGTTCAGGGGCTCTATATGCGGCGGATTACTGATAGAGAAAGGGCTGAGCGTGCCGCGAACGGCAATGCTGCGCCTTACGTGATTGAGGCCGACGACGCCAAACCGGCTAAAGCAATACCGGCAAAAACGAAGCAGTCCGCCAACGGATCGGGCAGTACCAAGAGCAAATCGTCGGGGAGCCAATCGGCTTCCAAGCGCAAGAAACGATCTGCAAAACGGTGATAAGTATGGCTTTATCTTCTAAAAACGAAATTGAATCACGCGGGGCGACTGTTGACGCGGCCGTGGCTGCCGGGTTGCAACGCCTGGGCGTCGGCCGCGATCAGGTCACGATTATCGTCATCGACGAAGGTAGCCGAGGCCTGTTGGGTATTGGCAGTCGCGAGGCTATCGTGCGGTTGATGGTCAAATCTGAACCGCCCGCGCCCGCCGTGCCGCCCGCGCCGGCTGTCAAGCCGGTTTCCCCTGCGCCACCCGCGCCAAAACCGGTTCCGCCGGCCCCCAGGGCAGAGAGCAAACCAAGGAAACCCATGGCTCCTGCCGCCAGGGATAACGACGAGGAAGAATCCGACTCTATCGGCTCATCCGAAAACCTTGATGAGGAGCGTGCGGTCGCGGTTGAAATCATCTCCGAGTTGCTGGAAAAAATGAGTGTGAAGGGGCAGGTTGAGGGCTATCTGACAGAACCCGATGATCTGACCGGGCAGCGCGTGAACATCATCGACGTCAGCGGCGATGACCTGGGCGTGCTGATTGGCCCTCGCGGCGAGACGCTGGACTCATTGCAGTTTCTTAGCCGTCTTATGGCCGCCCACCGCCTCCATCGCCGGGCCAACTTTGTAGTGGACGTGGAAGGATTCCGCAAACGACGGGAGCAGGCGCTGACCCGGCTGGCCGAGCGTATGGCCGATAAAGTGCGGCAGCGCGGCGAGCCTATTGGACTGGAACCGATGTCGCCCTATGAACGGCGCATCATCCACATGACCCTGCGCGATGCCGAGGATGTCTATACCGAGAGCGCGGGCGAAGGCAAGCAGCGGCGCGTCCGTATTATTCCCAAGGCATAACGGCTTTTCGTCTCAGATCAAAAAGGGTCGGGCGCGTCAATAGTGACGTGCCCGACCCTTTTTGATTATGTCATGTTATGAGGATGACTCTATAGTCTGACAACCTTGGCTTTCGTGACCGCGCTAATGTTGATCAAATCCTGGAGAGCCTGCTCGCTTGGCTCGCTATCCAGATTGATAAAAGACAGGGCCTGACCGCCGGGTTGTACGCGTCCTAAGCGCCATTCGCCGATGTTAACGCCGTGGTCGGCCAGCAATGTTCCTACCTGGCCGATGACGCCGGGAACATCCTGGTTTTGCATGACCAGCACGATGCCCTCCGGGTTTGCTTCCAACCGGTATTCATCGATCTGGACAATACGTGACTCACTGCCGCCGAACAGTACGCCGGCCAGGAGTCGCTTGCCGCCCGGCCAAACAGCGCGACAGGCGACCAGGTTAGGGTAATCCAGATTATTGAGGCCGACCGTTTGAGTGGTTGTAATGCCTCTTTCATTGGCTAGCGTGGGCGCGTTGATATAGTTGACGGGGACATCGCCGCCCGGCCCCAGTACACCCTTCAGGATGCCCGCGCCGATGGCCCGCACCAGATTGCCGACGACATCGCCATGGGCTTCGATCTCGATTCGCTGGATGGATCCGTCGGCCAGTCCCGCTTGCAGCCGGCCCAACGTCTCGGCCAGTTCGAGGTAGGGCTTGATGGCCGAAAAATCTCCTTCCACTTCAAACGGCATATTCACAGTATAGGAGAAATCCGTCCCTCGCAGGGCGGCAACGACCTGATTGACGATCTGGATGCCGACTTCACGCTCGGCCTCGCGGGTGCTGGCTCCCAGGTGAGGCAGATGAACGACGTTGGGAAGACCAATCAGCGGATTGGCGGCCGTGGGCGGTTCGGAGGAATAGACATCGACAGCCGCTGCAGCCAATTTGCCGCTCTTCAGTGCCTGGGCCAGCGCCTCTTCATCGACCAGCTTGCCGCGAGCGGCATTGATCAGGATGGCTCCGTCTTTCATTTGCCCGATAGTTGTGGCGTTGATCAACCGGACTGTGGCTGGAACGAGTGCGGTGTGGAGCGTGACGTAATCGGAGTCGGCCAGTAGATCATCCAGCTCGACCAGTAAGACGCCCAGTTCGCGCGCGGTCTCTTCCATGATGGCCGGATCATAGGCGAGGACCTCCATGCCGAATGCCTTGGCCCGTTCGGCCACCAGTTTACCGACCCGGCCGAACCCAATAACGCCCAACGTTTTGCGATAAAGCTGGCGGCCGACGAATTCGCTGCGCCGCCACTCTCCGGCCTTCAGCGACTCGTGTGCCTGGGGGATATGGCGGCTGGCAGCCAGCATTAGCGAAAATGCCAATTCGGCCGTAGCCATGCTGTTGGCGCCGGGGGTATTCATCACGACAATGCCGTACATGGAGGCGGCTTTGACGTCGATATTGTCGACGCCGACGCCGGCACGGCCAACCACGCGCAATTTTCCGGCCGCCGCCAACATGTCGGCCGTCACTTGGGTGCCGCTGCGCACGATCAGGCCGTCATATTCGGAAATGATTGCCAACAACTCTTCGCGGCCGAGGCCCGGTCTCACGTCAGCCGTGACGTCGGGAAACTCCTTTAATTTTTCCAGCGCCGCCGCGCCCAATTTATCGGATACCAGAATGCGATACGTCATGTCGTGCTCATTTGACTGGACTTCTGCCTTCCAGAGATAGAGTACCTGGAGGTGTCATACTCTTCTGGTTTTCGCATCTGTTTAAATCCGCGTCATTTGTGGGCGTGGCTCTCATGAGGCAAAGAAGCCGTCCATCGCGGCGAAGAGCTGTTCCAGTTCGTGCATTTGAGTATCGCCCATGTGGGCGATGCGGAACGTCTTGCCCTTCAAATCGCCGTACCCGTTGGATATGATCATTCCATGGCCGCGTAAGTACTTGTTCAGCGCCGAGATGTCGATCTCCAGAGTGTTGGAGGCGCACGTTACCGTCGGAGATTCATAGCCCGCATCAGCGAATATTTCGAAACCCTTGTTCTGCACCCAGGTGAGTGTCCGGTCGCGCATCGCCAGATGGCGCGTGAATCGATTCTCCATGCCCTCAGCCATCATGTCGTCCAGTTGGCGATCGAGCGCGAAGAGCAAGGAGACGGCCGGTGTGGCCGGGGTCTGGTTCTTGGCTATTGATTTAGCCAGACTGATGAAGTCGAAATAATAGCCGCGAGCGGGAATTGTTTTGGCTTTGGCCATCGCCCGATCGGAGACGGCGCAAAAGGCCAAGCCGGGCGGCAGCGCGAAGGCCTTTTGGCTGGAGGCCAGTACGACGTCGAGATCCCAGGCATCCATCTCGATCCTGGCTCCGGCCAAGCCGCTGACTGAATCGACCAGGATCATAATGTCCTGGCCGCCGGGCATGGCGCGAATGGCCTGGGCTATCTCCCGGATGGGGCTGGTGACGCCGGTGCTCGTCTCGTTGTGGACGACTGTCACGGCATCGAAGTCACCGGACGACAAGCGCTCGACGACCTGTTCGGGCAAGATGGGTTGGCCCCAGGGTACGGAAAGCACTTCCATGTCTTTGCCATTTAGCCCGACGACATCGCTGAAGCGCGACGCGAAGGCTCCATTGACGCAGGTCAGGGCCTTTTTGCCGACGCAATTGCGCACGGCCGCTTCCCACAGTCCCGTGCCGGAAGAGGCGGTGATCAGCACCGTTTGTTCGGTGAAGAATACCTGTGACAGCTTGGGGAGAATGCTGCCGATCAGGTCGGCGCACTCCGGCATACGGTGTCCGATCATCCACTGGGCTTGGGCGTCAAGGATTTCCGGCCGTACTTCCGTGGGGCCGGGAATGAAAAGCTTGACGTGTTGATCACTGCGCGGCGAAGAATGCTCGCCTGAATTTTGATTCGAGGTGTTCATCGTTAAATGTCACGACTCCTTTTTGGATCAGATATTGAGCTTTTAGACTTAATGATTGATATGACATTGACCACGTGCCGAGAATGCGCAGCTCGGCCGGGCCGCCGGCTAAACCGAGAAGGGGGGCCAGACTGGGGCTTTCGATGAAAGCGGGCGCTTCAGCCTTGACCTTGGGGCGAGCGACGACACCCCCATATCCGACGAACAGATCTACAGTGTGACCGGCCAACAGATCGCTATTGCCGTCTCCTATCAACAGAGATCGGCCGAGTTGGTCGCCCAACAATTCGCGAACGATCTGAGCTTTGCCGTTGCTGACCGTCAGCGCACCCTCGGTGTGGTGTAGATAGCGCTTGTTATCCAGGTCGGATTTCTCCCACCACTGGCCCGATAACTCATTGTAGGCGAGTTCGACCGCCCGAATGCGCTCACGGGGGATACCCAGAGAGATGCCGAACTCCGCCACTGGTTCGGCCAGACCGCCACTGATGATGTAGACCTTGTGACCCAAGGCTTGGAGAGCGGCGACGACGCGGGCGGCATCCTCCACCATATTGCGCTTGTAGTCATGGCGCAGGTCGAGGACTTGTTGCCGGGTGGGTTTCAACGTTGTTAGCCGTTTCTTGTAGATGTCTTCCAGATCGATTGCGCCGTCCATGGCGGCCTGGGTGAGTATCTCCACGCGTCGCCGCTTGCCTACTTTTTCGGCCAGGATGTCGATGCCCTCCACCGTCGTCAGCGTGGAATCACAATCGAAGAAGATGTGCTCAAACGGAGGCCATCGCATAGTCAATAAGTTCAAGCCATTGGGCGAGAGGTGGGTGGGGTTAGTCAATCAGCGGAAGCCCAGCGCCAACGAGCTATTTTAGTAGCGAAAGGGATTTTTGCCAATGAGTAGCGAGAGACGATGGTTTTTACGATTCGACGCCGGCGACTAAGCGTGCAATTCCCTCGGCCAACGGGATGGCGGCCCGCCAGCCGATCAGTTCGGCCGTTTTGCCGGCGTCGGCTACCTGGCGGGGCTCTTCGCCCGGCCGGCCGGGCAAAGCGCCGGGGAGGGGGCGGCCACCGCGACCGGCGACACGGTAAACCTCCTGCACGACCGACAAGACGCTATGAGTCTTGCCGGAACCCAACTCGACTGTCGTTCCGGGAGGCAACTCGGCCTCCAGAAGCGACTGAAAACCTTTTACGATGTCATCGATGTGCACCCAGTCTTTTTCTTGTTGGCCGGCGGTCATCGGAAAATCTTCTCCCGCGAGGGCAGCCTGGAGGGCGGCGGGCAGGAGCAGGTGGGGCGGCTGGTGGCCCCCATAGGCCTGGAATATCATCACGCCATCAATGGGCCAGCCGGCGGTGCGCGCGTACATGCGGCAGAAGGCCCAAGCGGCCGCCTTGCTGGCGGCGTAGGCGTTCATAGCCGTTCGCTCGCCGGGTGTGCGGGCCACAATAAGTTGTTGCACGTGATGATCGTTTTCGAAGCAGGCGCGCAACAGATTGAGCGTGCCGGTGAGATTGTGGGCGACGGCCGTGTTGACCGGCAGGAATGGGTCGCTGACTCCCACTGCGGCCAGGTGGATAACCTTGTCGGGCCGCGCCTGCCTGACAGCGCGGGCCGTAAGCTGGTAGTTGCGCAAATCGGCGTAGACCATATCCACGACCGGTCGCGTTTTGTTCAGCGGGGGCGGCAGCGAGAGGCCACTGCCGAACTCTTCCAGCACCAGCAATGTGAGATCGGCCTGGCTCAGAAGTGCGGGAACGAGGGAGCGGGCAATGAAGCCGGTGGCCCCGGTGATGAGAATGCGCGGCCGGTTCATGCGTTCAGATAGGCCTCATACCAGGCCATGGTTTCCTTCAGCCCACCGGCCAAGGTATATTGCGGCCGCCAGCCGATGGCTCCTTTGGCCTTGTCTGGGCTTAGAAACTCATCGAGGATTTCGTTCTTGACTTCGTTGAGAATGACCGGCTTTAGCTCGGGATTGCCGGAAAGGGCCACGATGGTGCGCACAACTTCCAGCGCGGAAACGGCGCATCCGGATCCCAGATTGAACGGCTGACCGCGCACGCCGGCCTCAGTAAGGTTCTCAGCCAGCATCAGATAGCCACGCACGGCGTCGGCCACGTACAGGTAATCACGCCGGAAGGAGCCGTCGGAACGGATGACAGGCGATTCACCGCTCAGCACACTGCGGATAGTTCCCGGTATTAACCGGTTCCAGCTGAGATCGCCACCGCCGAACAGATTGGAACAGCGGGTCACGGCGATAGCCAGACCGTATGTGTGGGCGAATGATTGGGCGATAAGGTCGGCGCAACTCTTGGATACCTCATAGGGGTGGCGACCTTGCAGCGGATAGTCCTCCAGGTAAGGGAGAGTGGTCTGTTCGCCATAGGCTTTTTCGCTGCTGGCGACGACGACACCGCGCACGGTGGGCGTTTGCCGCACCGCCTCCAGCAATAACCAGGTGCCGCGAATGTTCGTCTCGAAGGTGGTAGACGGGTCGCGGTTGGCGATGCCAACGATGGTTTGCCCAGCCAGGTGGAAGACGGTATCGATTTGTTTATCGACCAACGTTCTGTGCAGGAGATCGTAATCGAGAAGATGGCCCTGAACTTGATCGACACGGCCGATAAGCCCGGTTCGAACCAATTGTGAGTCCGGCTCGCGCATGCGAATGAGACCAACGACGGCCGCGCCGCGTTCGAGCAGCGCGGCCGTCAGCCAGGATCCGAGAAAGCCGGTGCAGCCGGTGATGAACACCCGCCGACCACGCCAAAAGTTGTCTTGTTCTCTTTCCCGGCTCAAAAGACTTCTCCCACAGCCTTACAACCGCCTAACGATCACGTTTGGCTAATTCTATCTCGGCCGCGCGCAACGTGTTCTTCATCAACATGGTGATTGTCATTGGCCCCACACCGCCGGGGACGGGCGTTATGGCGCCGGCGACTTCCTTGGCCGATTCAAAGTCCACGTCGCCCACCAGGCGGTAACCCCTCTTGGCGGTGGGATCGGGTTTCTGGTTGATACCGACGTCGATGACCGCCGCGCCCGGTTTGAGCATGTCCCCGGTAATCATCTCCGTCCGGCCGATGGCGGCGATGACGATGTCGGCGCGCCGGATGTGCTCGGCCAGATCGCGTGTCCGGCTATGGCAGATGGTGACGGTGGCGTCACGCTTTTGCAGCAACATGGCTACGGGCAGCCCGACGATGTTAGAGCGGCCGACGACGACCGCCTCGGCCCCGCGAATGGGGATACCGCTTTCTTCCAGCAAGACGATGCAGCCATAGGGCGTGCAGGGGATAAAGAGTGGGTCGCGGCCTTTCATTGCCAGGCGGCCGATGTTGACGGGGTGAAACCCATCGACATCCTTTTCGAGGCTGATGGAATTGAGTACCGCTTCTTCGTTGAGGTGTTTCGGCAACGGCAGTTGGACAAGAATGCCGTTGACATTGGGATCGGCGTTTAACGACGCCACGAGCTGCTCGACCTGGGTCTGGGTGGCCGTGGCGGGCAATTCGTGGCCGATTGACCGGATGCCCAGCTCTTCACACGTTTTCCGCTTGCTGCGAACGTAAGTGGATGAGGCCGGGTCTTCACCGACCAACACCGTAGCCAGACCGGGCGTATAGCCGTAGTCTTCTTTCATCTGAACGACCGCCTGGCGAACTTGTTCGCGAACGGTTCCGGCAATGGCTTTGCCGTCGATAATCGATGCAGTCATATTAGTTACCTTCCTGTTGTAAAACAAAAAAGCCTCTACCTTGGTTGAGAGGCTTGAATATTAATCCGCGGTGGGGGAAAAGAGGCTCCTACTTGGGGAGGATATTGGTGCCCATGAACTTGTCGAGCCAGATACCCAAGGCGACGGCCAGTGATAGAGTGGTGAAGATCATGTAGATAGCACCATACTCTGCCGGCGTTGTGCCGATTAGCATGGTGATCAATATGGTTAGTCCGAAACCAACGGCTATGGAAATGGCGGCCAGAATGAGCCTTTTCACCAACATGAATACTTGCCTCCAGTTGTGTGTTCTGTCACAAACTAGACTAATTGTAGCAGATTGCTATCCCTCCGCAAGCTTGTTGGCCGGGTGTGCAGGGCTTTTCTGTTGTCGAGCTGTAGTGCCGGATTCTTATCCGGTGGCCGGGAACGAGCTGGGCTGCGGAGCGGGTTAAGAAACCGGTGCTACGGGGAGCGATTACTGAAAAACCCTGGCCGGGTGTAGGCAACCGATAAATCAACCAATAGCGGGTGGGCCGGTCTCGCCGGCATTGATGCCTGTTCGTCTCCATCAAACGGGTATAAGCGATTGAACGTGAAGATGTTAGATAATTACCTAATTTGAAACGGATAATATGCTATAATTGACCCCGTAGTATTTGAACCTAATCCTTCCAACCGATCACAAAGCATTAGCAGCCCATCCAATCGGTTCCGTCCATTCCAGATGGAGGTAGACGTGTGACGAATGAGCAAAACGATGCCCCACGCAGGGCATCCTCAACTGTGCGACTTTTGGGATATCTAGGACCTTACAAGCGCTATGTGGGTCTGGCCTACGTGGCTATGTTATTGGGTACAGGCCTCAATCTGCTGGTTCCCCAGATCATCGCCTGGGCCATCGACTATGGCGTTTCGCAGGGGCAAGCTTCGACATTGATCGCTGCCGGGGCGCTCATCATGGGTATTGCGCTGGTACGCGGGGTGCTCGGTTTTGTGCAGCGTTACTACGGTGAGTGGTTGACCAACCGTGTAGCATATGATCTGCGTAATGAGTTCTATAATGCTGTGCAATATCAGCCTTTTGCCTTTCACGACCAGAGCCATACCGGCGATCTCATGAGCCGGGCAACCAGTGACATCAGCGAGTCCGAGCGATTTGCCGGAATCGGGCTGATGGACCTGACGGCCACCCTTCTTCTCATGGTTGGCGTTATCGTCGCCATGATGCTGGAGTCGGTGCCGCTGGCGCTGCTGGCGATGATTCCCTTGCCCATTCTCCTTTTCACGACAGTGCGATTCGGCATCACGATTGAGCCGATGTTCAAGCGCATTCAGGAGCAGATGGGAACGCTGTCGAACGTTATGCAAGAGAGCCTGACAGGTATACACGTCGTCAAGGCTTTCGCTCGCGAGCCTCACGAACTGGACAAGTTCGATCGCGAGAACAACGAATGGTTCAGCCGCCGTCAGGGTCTCATCCGAAAATGGGCTAACAATTGGCCGTTCATGACGTTTCTGATCATGCTGAGTATCTTCTTTCTGCTCTGGTTTGCCGGGCCATCGGCTTTGCGGGGAGATATTACCGTCGGCTCGCTGTTTGCGCTGATCTCCTACGTGTTGATGCTGAATTCACCGGTGCAACGTCTGGGCTTCCTGGTGAATCTGGCGGCCACGGCCGGAGCCAGCGCCACGCGCGTGTTCGAGATCATCGACTTGCCTCAGGAAGTTGTGGACCGAGCGGATGCTCTGGCTTTGACCGCGCCCAGAGGCGACGTCAAGTTTGAGCACGTATCGTTTTCCTATCGGGATGGCCTCCATGTGCTGGCCGATGTAGATTTCCATGCCAAACCGGGTGACAAGATCGCTCTGATCGGGCCGACCGGTTCCGGCAAGACCACCATTACAAACCTTTTGCCTCGTTTCTACGATGCCACGAGCGGCCAAATCCTTGTGGACGATCATGATGTTCGTGAGTTGCAGCTCAAAAGCCTGCGCGGCCACATCGGGATCGTCTTGCAAGAGCCGTTTTTGTTTAGCCAGACTGTGCGGGAGAACATCGCCTACGGTCGCACCGATGCAAGCATGGAAGACATTGTGGCCGCGGCCAAAGTCGCTCGCGCCCACGAATTTATTCTGGAACTGGAGGAGGGCTACGATACGCGCGTGGGCGAGCGAGGGGTTACGCTGAGCGGTGGCCAAAAGCAACGCATCGCCATTGCCCGCGCGCTATTGGCCGACCCGCGCATTCTCATTCTCGACGACTCCACCAGCAGCGTGGATACGGAGACCGAGCATCTCATTCAGGAAGCCCTGGGCGAATTGATGATGGGGCGAACGACGTTCATCATCGCCCAACGGCTGTTGACGCTGAAACATGCGGACTGCATTTTAGTCGTGCAGGACGGCCGCATTGCGGAGCGTGGAACCCACGAGGAATTATTGGCAAATGATGGTCTGTACCGGCAGATCTACGATTTGCAACTGAAAGATCAGGAAGAATTTGTGGCTCTGCAGAGCCAAATGGCCGCGAGCGCCGGAGGCTAGAGAATTGACTATGACCACAAACGAACGAACGCATTTGAATGCGGATGAGCGCTCCACTGTGGAGGCGACGCAAGCCGCTCGCGAAGCCCGCGAGGCAAAAATTCGCCAACTCCTTCGCGATGACGACGAGTTGCTGGGCAAGGCATATGACGGCCGTCTGGTTCGGCGGCTGGGTGGCTATATGTCTCCCTATAGGTCGAGCCTTATCATCGCCATTATCCTGATGACGATCAGCTCTCTGCTCGGCGTGGCCGGCCCGGCCATCATTGGCTTCGCCATCGACCGGGGCATCCGCGCCGGTTCGTTAGATAGCTTGCGGTTCTGGACGCTGGTATTTCTCGTCACGATCGTGGGTGAATGGCTAACGAACCGCGCGCGAGTGCGCATTATGGCTTTCGTGGGCACCAAAATTGTGGCCGATGTGCGCAGCGAATTGTTCCGCCATCTCCATCACTTGACACTGAATTTCTATAACAACTTTAGCGTTGGCCGTCTCATGAGTCGTCTCATCGGTGATGTTGGTGTCCTTCTGGACTTCGTCACCTGGTCAATCACTGGTCTATTCCGGTCAGTGTTCAACCTGTTTGGTATCGTGGCTGCCATGCTCCTGCTCAACTGGCAATTGGCGCTGGTGGCCTTCGCGGTGATGCCGCTGATGGTCATATTGACAAATTACTGGCGAGAGCGCGTTCGCCAAGCCTATCGGGCCACGCGCCAGCGTCTGGCCTTGATCAATGGCTATCTCAACGAATCTATTTCCGGCATACGGGTTACCAAGAGCTTTACGCGCGAAGAACGTAATTTCCAGCACTTTGATGACCTGAACCTGTCGTTTTTTGATGCCAATATACAGGCGACTCGTCTATCGGCTATTTTCTTTCCTGGCGTAGACTTCATCGGCTCGTTGGCCACGGCGCTGGTCATCGGTGTCGGGGGCTGGCTGGTCTTGGGCGATGCCCTGACGGCGGGCACGCTGGTGGCCGTCGTCCTCTATGTCGAGCGTTTCTTCGATCCCATTCGCGAACTGGCTCAGCGTTACAATACCTTCCAGGCCACGATGGCCGCGTCGGAACGGCTGTTTGAGCTGCTGGATTTGGCTCCTGATATCGTAGACGCGCCGGGGGCCCACCCTCTGCCGCGTATCCACGGCGAGGTGGAGTTCAAGGACGTCTCTTTTGCCTATCGTCAGGACGGCCGGCAGGTGTTGCACGACATTAATCTGGTGGCGAAACCCGGCGAGCGGATCGCTCTGGTGGGTGAAACGGGTGCGGGCAAGAGTACCATCATCCGCCTTGTGTCCCGATTTTACGACGTCACAGAGGGAGTGTTGACTATCGACGGACACGACATTCGCCAGGTCACTAGCGAGAGTCTGCGACAGCAATTGGGCATTGTCTTGCAGGATACTTTCCTGTTCACCGGCTCTGTGGCCGACAATATTCGCTACGGCCGGCTGAATGCCACGGATGAGGAAGTGCTGGCCGCGTCGAAGGCCGTTGGTGCGGATGACTTCATCAGGCGCATGCCCGACGGCTATGATTCCGAAGTGGGCGAGAACGGCAGCAATTTGAGTGTAGGCCAGCGCCAATTGATCTCTTTCGCGCGCGCGTTGCTGGCCGATCCTCGTATTCTTATCCTCGACGAGGCCACCAGCAGCGTCGACACGGCCACCGAGCGCATCATCCAGCGCGCGCTGGATACGCTAATGGAGGGACGCACGAGCTTTGTGATTGCCCACCGGCTGAGTACGATCATCAATGCCGACCAGATTCTGGTGCTTGATCACGGCCGCATCGTGGAACGGGGAACGCACCAGGAACTGTTGGCCCGGCGGGGGCGCTACTTCAATCTGTACACCATGCAGTGGGCCCAGCAGCGCCAGCCCACCTTTAGTGTCAATTGACGACTTGTTGCTATCTGGTTTGAGGCGCGCAGCAGAAGGCCAAGACCCCTGCTGCGCGCCTCTTGGTTATAGCTTGGCGGCCAACTCCTCGATGGCTTGGGCGGCCGTCGTGCCGACTTCAAACGAGATAACGCGCCGGTGATTGTCTCGCAGCGCTTGAGCATCTCCCAGCGCCTGTGCTTTTTTCAGGACGTTGAACGTCATGCTGGTCGCAGCGTCCCCCGCCTCGTCGGGGATAGCCACGTCTTCGGCCGTATCGGATACGAACTGAATGAACAAGCCGTTGCCCCGATCACCCTTGTGGAGTTGACCGGTGGAGTGGAGGAATCGCGGCCCGATGCCCACCGTCGTCGCCAGGCCGGTTCGCAGATGGATGGCCTGGCGCAGGGCTTGCAGCGCAGCGTTGACTTCGGGAGTGGCCTGCACGTAGGCCTGGAGCGACACATAGTCGCCGGGTCGGGCCTGCGCCAGAAAATCGCTCAGCGCCTGGGGTGACAATTTCGCGAACTCCCCGGCCGGCAGCGCCCCCTCGTCGCTATAGGCGGCAACAATGGCGCGGGCTTTGATCTTGGCTTCTTCGACGTTGGGCTGATCAAACGGGTTGATGCCCATGAAGTGCCCAGCGATAGCCGTCGCCATTTCCCACAGGAAGAATTGACCGCCAATGTCGTAGATATCTCTCAGATGCAGGGTGATGGCCGGATGCCCCACTGCGGCCAGGTGGGCGACGAAGTCGTCGTGTTGCGCGTCACCTTTCAGCCGCAGATGGACGAATAATCGGTCCGGCTGGTAGGTATCGACCGGCGCGAACGGTTCGCCGACGATTGGCAGGATACCCTTGCCCTCTTTGCCCAGACTCTCAGCGATCAACTGTTCGACCCAATCACCGAAGCTGGCTAGCGGAGTGGATGTGATAAAGGTTATCTTGTCGCGTCCCGACTGGGCCAGGACGCCCATTGCCGTTCCCACGCGGGCGGCTAAATTGTCGCTGATCGCCTCGCAATGACAGACCGATGCGTTGGCCGCGGCAATGGAGGCGCGCTCCAGCAACTCGGCCACATCCGCGCCGACCAGCGCCGCCGGCACCAGGCCAAAATAAGATAGCGCGGAATAGCGCCCGCCAATATCGGGATCGTTCAGGAAAAGATCGCGGAAGTGGTAGCGTTCAGCCATGGTGACGATCTTGCTGCCGGGATCGGTAATGCCGATGAAGTGATGGCCCACCTGGTCGCCACCCACCTGGGCCAGAAGTCGATTGTAGAAGTATTTAAAGGCCGAAAGTGTCTCGACTGTGCCGCCCGATTTGGTGCTGACAATGAACAGGGTTTTTGTCAGATCGACGGCCGCTTCGGCGGCCTTGATGCCGTCGGCATCGGTTGTATCCACGACGATCAATTCCAGCGAAGGCTCGGGCGCGTTGGCCGGCCGCGAGGCGCGGCCGAACGTCTTCTGGAACAGTTCTGGCCCCAGGCTTGACCCACCCATGCCCAGCAGCATGGCATGGGTATAGCCCTCGTCTGCCACCTGCCGGGTGAAGGTCGAAAGCCGTCCTACTTGTTCCGCCATCGCGTCCATGACATGGAGCCAACCGAGTCGATTGGTAATCTCCGTTGGCCTGGGTTTCCATACGGTGTGATCGTGGGCCCAGATGCGGCAGATGATTTGTTGCCCGCACAGGTCTTGCAACCCACGCTCGGCTGTTTCTTCGGCCGCTCCCAACTGCAGCGAGCAGGCACGCCATTCCTTATCCATCTCGGTTCGCTTGTCGATCACGGCGTTAATCAGCGCCTGGAAGCGTTGCGCCGAAGCGGCCAGATGGTCTCTTTGCAATTCCGTTGAAATGGCGTCCAGGTTGATTCCCAACGCGGCCAGCTCCGCCAGATGCGCTTGCGCAGCGTCAAGCCCGGTCGTCAACGTTTCCGTAGCCTGACCCTGTTGCCGGAAAGCGTTGAGTGTCAAGGGCGAGAAAGTTATGACGGTATCGGGGCCGATGAGTTGATTGATATAGTGGCCGGGCGGATAGCGGAAATCACGAGGGGTGAGGCGCGTCCATTTCGGCCGCATTGGCCGCGCGCCCTTGTCGGCCAGATTGGCCCAGTCCGGGCTGTTGAGCATGTCGTGGTAGCGTGCATAGAGTATTTTGGCCTGCGCGACGGCCGCCTGTCCGGCGAGATCGGCGCGGCCAGACGCTCCCAATTGCGGATCGACGGCCGCGTCGATTGGGCTGAGAGAGAAAGAGGCGACGGCGGTGGGGGTGGTGCGCCACACGCTGTGGCTGCGAATATATTCCGCCAGCCCCTCCACATACGCCCTGGCGACTCGTTCGAACTTATCCGGCGAAAAAAGATGAGTCGCGTTGATCGACACCCCATCGGCGATCAGGGCGCGAATCGTCTCGATACCCACGTCGGTGGCCGGAATCTCCACCATCACGTTGTAGCGGTCGATGAGATGAGAAACGTGGCGAATCTCGGCCACGGCGGTTGTCACGTCACGGAAAATAGCCGGGTCGACTTCGTAGCTCACGAAGCCATCATAATGGTCGCTTTTCTCAAAAACAGGATGCAAGATGTCGGCCGCACGCTGGATGTCATCGGCCATCAATAAGTGATGGACCTGTCGCGCGGGCTTGCCTTCGGCCATGGCCCGGCGAATCCCGGCGTCATAGTCGCTGCTGCCCGCAATGGCCCGTTCATACACAAGGGCGTTGGCTGTCACGCCCTGGATTCCGTTGCTTATTTGTTCGGCAAGCTCGCCCGAGCGAATGAAGCTATTGCGCAGGTAATTCAGCCAAGTCGATTGGCCCAGTTGGTGAAGATCTGTGAGGCTGGTCATGTTAGCTCCTGATTAAGCGGCAGTTAGAAACGGGTGCTTTCCAAGCGTATCGCGAGAGGGTGGCCGGTACTCCATTCGACTCCGTGGAAATAGCCCTACACCTGAAGGCCGATGAGGTACGATTGTGGCCGCGTCGGCAAACAAATTTGAAGTTAGCATAACTCACACCGTGCTAAATTCCAAGGTGTGGATGAAATAGGATATTTCAGTTGTCGAGGTGAAGCGCCGGACTCTTATCCGGCGGCCGAGAACGAGATGTGTCGAAAAGGTGAGCTGAGCTGCGGAGCCGGTTAAGAACCCGGCACCACGGAGAGCGATCGGTTAATGGAAAACTGTGGTGGATGAGAGAAATGAACAATCTTATTTTCACAATTGGAACTAAGGGACATTATTGCCTAGCAGGGACGTTTGTTTTTGCGAATTCAACGCCCTGTCACAAAATGAAGCGTTGCGGTGTTTAGCAGGTAGAGAATGATCATCTCGTCACAGGATAATGAATTGGCGGCTTTAAGTGACTATTCGTTACTCGCGCGGGTGGCCCACGGTGATACAAGTGCCTTTGACGCCTTGTTCCACCGTCACTACGACCGGGTGTATGGTGTGCTGTTTCGCCTGGTGGGCGAGCGGGCGGAGGCTGAAGATCTGGCGCAAGAAGCCTTCCTGAAACTTTACAAGCGCGTTGATCGTGGGCGCCCCTTGGCGATGGATGAGAACGTCGGCGGTTGGCTCTATCGGGTGGCGATGAATCTGGGATACAACGCCTTGCGCGGCCGCCGGCGCATGGACGAACGCAATGTGCATTTGGTTCCCGGCGACGAAGCCGGCGTGGAACAAGAAGTGGGCCGGCGCGAAGAGCAAATCGCCGTTCGCCGGGCACTGGTTCGCTTACCCGAGCGACAGGCATTGTTGCTTATCCTGCGCCAGATGGATTTTAGCTATGCGGAGTGTGCGGCCATTTGCGAAGTCGCGCCGTCATCGGTGGGCACACTGTTGGCGCGCGCGGCCGAGGCATTCCGGCGTGAATATCAAAGCGTGACCGGAAAGGGAGGAGACGAGCAGTGAGTGAGTCCGAAGAAATTCAAGAAATACTGGAGCAACTGTCGGTGTTAGCGCCCCTTTCGAGCGATGAGCTTCCCTCGGCTTCGGCCGCTGCCTTAGCGCGTTTTAAAGGACGTGTGACGCCCCAGATGGCTGCTGATACAAGAGAACTCAGGAGTAGAAACATTATGTCTAACAAAAGATCGATTGCTGCGGGATTAACGTTTGTCGTGGCTATTGCGCTGCTGGTGGCGTTTCCGTCCGTGCGCGCGGCCGCCGGGGAGTTTCTGGGCCTTTTCCGCGTGCAGAAATTCGCTCCCATTTCCGTGTCCCCCCAGCAAATGGCCTTGTTGGGGCAGTTGCAAGAACAAGGATTGGCGCCTGGCGAGTTGGTGATGGTATCCGAATCGGGAGAGCCGACGGCCGTTGACACGCTGGAAACCGCGGCCCAGCTGACGGGCTATCAGTTGCGACAGTTAGCGGATCGCGACCTGCCGGAGATTTACCTGATGGGGGACGCGAGCGGCTATCTGGACATCGATCTGGCCGGGGCCAGGGCGATAGTGGAAGCGGCCGGTGCCGACCCACTCCTGCTGCCCGATAGCCTGGACGGGGCGCGCGTCACCGTGCAGACTTATGACAGTGTGCAGCAACTGTATGCGGATGGTTTGATGGTCATGCAGACGGCCGTGCCCGATGTGACCTACCCGCCCGACGTGGACCCCACAGTTCTGGGTGAAGCGCTCTTGCAGGTGCTGGGCGTGGAACCGGCCGCCGCCCACCAGCTTGCCCAAAGCATCGATTGGACAAGCACGATGTTGCTGCCGATTCCCCAAGACCTGGGAACCTACCGCGAGGTCACGGTGGATGGAATGACGGGGGTAGCTGTTGAACCGTTCGACTCCGGCAGCGATCCGGCCATTGTCTGGCAAAAAGACGGCATGGTTTACATGATGACCGGGCCTGTTCCGGTTGATGAGTTGATCAATCAGGCAAACGCGCTACAGTAAAAAAGGAGGGGGAAGCGGTGAAAGACGTTTCCCCCCATCTTTTATGTCTGACCTCTTGATTGATGCCCAGGGGCTGCGCAAAGAGTTTGGCCCCAAGGTTGCCGTGTCCGACCTGACCCTCAGCGTGCAGCGGGGCGAAGTCTTCGGCTTTTTGGGGCCCAACGGCGCGGGCAAAACGACGTCGATCAAGATGTTGTTGTCGCTAACCGCACCGACGGCCGGCACCGCTTTCCTGCTTGGGCAACCGCTGGGTCACATCGCTTCGCGGGCCAAGGTTGGCTATCTCCCCGAACATTTCCGTTTTCATGAATGGCTGCGGGCCGACGAATTCCTTGATCTGCACGGCCGCTTGTATGGGATGGACCAGCGCGCCAGGATTGAGGCAATCGCGCGGTTGCTTAAACTGGTTGGATTAGAGGAGCGCGCCGCCACCAAACTTGGCGCATTCTCCAAAGGCATGTTGCAGCGTATCGGCTTGGCCCAGGCATTGCTGAATGATCCCGAACTCGTCTTTCTGGATGAACCGACTTCCGGCCTTGATCCCGTTGGCCGTCGCCTGGTCCGCGATATCATTACCGAGTTGCGTGGACGCGGCACGGCTGTATTCCTCAATTCACACCTGTTGAGCGAAGTCGAAAAGACGTGTGATCGCGTGGCGTTTATTCGCGGCGGCCGCATCTTGCAGATCGCCTCCCTGTCCGAATTTGAAGCGGAAGCGATCCAGGTCATTGTTCGTGTGGACCGGCCCACGCCCGAATTGCTCGCCGGGCTGGCTTTGTTTGGTCGGGACGTAAAATCAGGCCCCAGTGACGGCCGCATACTGCTTACCATGAGCGATCCGGCCCTGTTGCCGGCTGTCGCCCGGCACATCATCGATAACGGGTACGCGCTGTACGAACTGTCCCCCGAGCGCTTGTCCCTGGAGGACCGCTTTCTCCAGGTCGTCGGTGAGGTATCTGACGAGTAGTCAAACGGATGCACCCATGTCTATTCTGATCATCAGTCGCTTGACCATTCGGGAAGCCCAACGCCGTCGATTGTTGCTGGTTGCCCTGATCATGGGAATACTGTTTTTGACCGTCTTTGGCGTCGGATTCCATTATATCCGGCGCGATATGCTGCTTTTCCCACCGGGTGAGCAACAAGAAAACTTCATCTACGGCTTCCTGTTGACGGCCGGATTGTATGCGACGAACTTGCTGGTGACTATTGTGGCTGTTCTCATCTCTGTGACAACCCTTTCCGGAGAAGTCGAATCGCACATTATCGATGCCATTGTCACCAAGCCCATCCATCGGTGGGAGGTGGTGCTGGGTAAATGGCTGGCCTTCGCGTTGATGGTTCTGGTGTACTTGCTGCTGCTCACGGTCGGACTGATGCTCATTGTCTATTGGCAATCCGGGTTCCGGTTTGAGAACATCGCTTATGGCTTGGTGATGATGACACTCGGAGCCTTACTGGTACTCTCGCTCAGCATCGCCGGCGGCACGCGCCTTTCGACCCTGGCGAATGGCGTCCTCTCTTTCATGCTTTTTGCCGTGGCTTTTCTCGGTGGCCTTGTGGAGCAGATTGGCGGGTTTATTCGTAATGAAGCGGCCGTCAATATCGGCATCGTGACCAGCCTCATCCTGCCCGCCGATGCTCTCTGGAAGAAAGCTCTCTCCGCCTTTCAACCTCGCTCGTTCAGCAGTCCGATGATGGCTGGCCCCTTTGCTGCTACTACGGAACCCAGCACCTTGATGATCGTCTACTCCGTCGTCTATCTCGTCGCCCTCGTGCTGTTTGCCATGTGGAGCTTCACCCGACGCGATCTGTGAAGATCGCGTAGAAACCCCTTCAAATTTTCCCGGCGATCCCTTACAATAATTGTGTCTAATTGATTCATGTTCAATGGGAGGCGCTCGCGCAGATTGGAGGTAGCATGTCGGACAAGCCCCACATCGTTCGTGTCGTGGCTGATGAGGCCCGGAGAATGTATTTTCGACGCCGCCGCGAGCGCGAAGCTCTGCCCCGTCCTCGGATTCGGCATCAGGAAATAGGCGTGGAGTTCGTCGACCAGGAATTTATCCCCTATGCCGACCTGGGCTACAACAGTGACATCGGCTTTTTTCGCCTGTCGCAAACCTTCGACGTTCCGAACGAAGCTGCGCCTTTTGCCGCAGCAGGACGGTTGATCGATCCCGGCGGCATCGTCGTCACGACCGGGGCTTCCCACCGTTTGACCAACGACGAAATCGGCGGTTTGCTTGAGCGTCACGTCGCTGGTGATTATGGAGAATTCGGCCAGTTCTACAACCTGGATGTGGACGACGCCATGCTCACCGCTGAATCGCTTGAACCGGCTGATCGGGGGACAGCCAACAAGGTCCACACGCTAACCGGCCTGGATACGATTGTCTCGGCCTACACCGTGCGCGAGCATTGCATCTGGGTGATTACTGAGGCGGGGGAGAACCGGACGACCCTGCTTCTGTTTGCCGGGCCTGCCCGGGGCTGAAAGCCCACTCCAGAAAGACGGGCAAGACCCGCGCCCACGTTTCGAAGTCGTGCCGGCCGCCGGGAACCTCGACGTAGGTAATCTGGTCCGGTTCACAGCCAATGCTCGATAGCTCTGCGATCAGGTCCAACGTATCCTGAATGGCATCGATCACGCCGTCGCCATCCCGGTCACTCACCTCGTCGCGCGTGCCGGCCTGGAAGAAAAGACGAAAGGGCGGGGGTTTGGCGGCATTTCGGGCCAGTGAATGAGCGATGCGCCGGCCGGCGTCGATGCGTTCCTCCTTGTCGGCCGCGCGCCACCAAAAACTGCCGGACAAGATGCCTACCACCGCGAATCGCTCTGGATAGTTCCAGGCGATGTCGAACGCGGAAAGGCCCCCCAGCGAGACGCCCAACAAGCTCGGCCGGCCTTTGGTTCGAAAGGTACGGTCGATCAGCGGGATCAGCTCCTCCATGAGGAAATGGGTGTAGGCCGGCGCGAGCAAGCCCAACCCCAGCGTGTTGAGGGCCACGGCCGTGCCGTATTCGTGCAGGCGATTGTCATTGGTTGGCACGGCGACGACGATGATCGGCCTGATTCGGCCCGCGTCGATCAGGCGGGCTAATGACTCGTGTAGGCCAATCGCTTCATGTTCCTGGCCATCATTAATGTACAAAACCTCAAATTGTTCGCTTTCGTGTTTTCGATAGCGCGGCGGCAAGTAGACCCGGATATCCCGCTTGTTGCCCAGCCTGGAGGCTGTGACGTCCGGCAGGATGATCACTTCAATCGTATTGAGCAGGCGTTGCCGCCGACGTTTGCCCCACCGCGCCCATGCGGCCAGCAAGCCGCCCAGCACGGCCGCGAATAGTCCCACCATCAGGATTATTCAGCCTGGCTCAGCAGACCCAGGTAACGGATGCTGGTGACAATACCGGCGTCGAAATTGGGCAGATAGAAGCGTTCATTGGGGGAATGGATCCGGTCGCCCGGCAGGCCAAACCCCATGAGAACCGTCGGCAAACCCAAGTCAGATTCAAACCTGTTGACTACCGGGATCGAGCCACCTTCGCGCATGAAGACGGCTGGATGATGAAACGTGGCCTCGTAGGCCGCCGCGGCCGCACGCATGGGCGGCGTATCGCGCTCGATTAGGGCGGCTCTTGATCCTCCGGCGCCATGGATATCGATTTTCACGCTGGGGGGCATCACGGAGTGGGCGAACTGTCGAAAAAGCTCAATGATCTCGTTTGGGTCCTGATCAGGCACCAAACGCATGGAAATCTTGGCGTGGGCACGCGCGGGCAAGACGGTTTTGGCTCCCTGGCCGATATAGCCACCATACATGCCGGTTATGTCCAGCGTGGGACGGGCGCTCAGGCGTTCGACGAGCGTATATTCCGGCTCGCCCCAGGCAGTTGGAGCGCCTGTTTCGCGTAGCCAATCACTCTCGTCCAATGGAAACCGGGCCAACAACTCGCGCTCTTCCGCGGATAGTGGACGTACCCGATCATAGAAGCCGGGAATGAGGATATGACCTTGCTCATCCTTCAGGCGCGCGATGAGGTGGGCCAGGGCGTTGATCGGGTTGTTGATGCCGCCACCGTAGGAGCCGGAGTGCAGGTCGCGGCCAGGGCCGGTGACGTCGACCATCACGTGGCAGTTGCCCCGCAAGCCGTACACCAGCGCCGGTTTGCCGATGCCCAAAATAGAGGAATCGGAGATCAGCGCGGAGTCGGCCGCCAGTCGCGTTTGATTGTGCGAGATAAATTCGTGCAAGTTTTGGCTGCCGATCTCTTCTTCGCCTTCGATGATGAATTTGACGTTGAGCGGCAGGCGACCGTCGGTGCGCAGGTAGGACTCGACGGCCTTCACATGGACGTACAATTGCCCCTTGTCGTCGGCCGCGCCGCGGGCGTAGATGTAGTTATCTCGAATGGTGGGTTCAAACGGCGGAGTTTCCCACAGGTCAAGCGGTTCGGCCGGTTGAACGTCGTAGTGGCCGTAAACGAGAACCGTGGGAGCATGGCTGCCGGCGTGGAGCCAATCGCCGTAGACAATGGGATGTCGCTTGGTCTCTATGACCTCGACGTGTTCCAGACCGGCACTGGTCATGGCCCGGGCCACCCAGTGTGCCGCTTCCAGCGTGTCGGCGTCCCGCGCTGCCTGCGTGCTGACGCTGGGAATGCGCAGAAAATCGATGAGTTCGGTCAGAAATGTGTCGCGATTATTGTGGGCGTATTCTAATGGGGTCGGCATGATTCATTTCATTCGGAGCAGGATGTGTTATTATCGGTATGATATCTCTTTGGCAGCAGATTGTCCCGTTTGGTCATGAGAGCGGCCGCTTATTCGAGAGTCAATGACTATAACCGATTTATCTCCGTCAAAGGAAGTGGTAACGACGGCTTCGCCCATCATGTTGCTGGAGAGCTTGCTGTTTGTGGCGAGTGGGCCAGTTTCGCCTTCGCGGCTGGCCGCCGCGCTGGATGTGACGCCGGCAACCGTTCAGGAGCTTTTGCGCGAGCTGGAAGCCGATTACAGCCGGCGCGGCTTGCGTTTGCAGTGGAGTGGCGGCGCGGTGCAGTTGACGACCGCGGCCGAGGCCGGCGCGGCGGTCGAACGCTTTCTGGGTCTGGAGTTGACAACCCGCCTTAGCCAGGCGGCGCTGGAAGTATTGGCTATTGTGGCCTATCTGCAACCGGCCACTCGGCCACAAATCGACCAGCTACGTGGCGTTAATTCGGATGGCGCGCTCCGCTCTTTACTGAGCAAGGGATTGATTGAGGAGGTGGGCCGGCTCGAAAAACCGGGCCGTCCGATCCTCTATGGCACGACGCCCGATTTCCTGCAATCCTTCGGATTGGGCGCGCTGACGGAGATGCCGCCGTTGGATGAGGAAGAGTAGAGCCGGGATGACTGGCCGAACAGTTGTCCCGGCGTCGGTCATTGAGAGAGAGTTTTTAGTGGAAGAAAGATTGCAAAAGATCATGGCGCGGGCTAGTTACGGCTCGCGCCGTTCGTGTGAGACGATCATCAGCGAAGGGCGTGTGACCGTCAATGGCCGCGTTGCCAAGCTGGGTGATAAGGCTGATCCGGCGACCGATCACATCGAGGTTGACGGTCAGTCTCTTGGCGGACAGACGCAGGCCGGCCCGGACAATGGCTTCATTTATATTGCCCTCAACAAGCCGCGCGGGGTCATCTCTTCGCTGGAAGATGAGCTGGAGGCGGGACGGACTACCGTGCGCGACCTGGTCGATGTCGACAGTTCGCACCATATCTATCCGGTCGGCCGCCTCGACAAGCCGAGCGAAGGCCTTGTTCTCATGACCAACGACGGCGCGCTGGCGCACCGGTTGACCCACCCTCGTTATGGGCACGAGAAAGTATATGACGTCACTGTGGAGGGCAACATCTCCGACCGGGTCCTGGACCAGTGGCGGCGGGGCGTGATACTGGACGGCCGCATCACTGCGCCCGCGCCTATCGAATTAATCGAGCGCGGAGCGGATAGCAGCCGATTGCGCATTATCCTGCGTGAGGGGCGCAAGAGGCAGATTCGCCGCATTGCCGCCGGATTAGGTCATCCCGTGCGGCAATTGATACGTGAGCGAATCGGGCCGTTGACCTTGGGCGATTTGCAACCAGGTCAATGGCGCTCGCTGACCAGCGGGGAAGTCGCAGAGCTTAAACAAAGCGTGACCGATGATCCGGCTTCACGCGACCCATTGCCAAACCACCCGAACAGGAAAAAGGATTCTCGTGCAGCCCGATCTTCTACCTGACGTGATCGCTATCGACGGGCCGGCTGCTTCCGGCAAGTCGACAATTGGTTTGATGCTTGCCCAGCGCTTGGGCTATCTCTGCCTGGATACCGGTTCCATGTATCGTGCGCTGACCCTGGCCGCCATTCTGAAGGGGATTTCGCCCGACAATGAGAACGACATCACGCGGCTGGCTTCGGATTGCGACCTGGCCATCATCCCCTTGTCGGGGGAGACGGACGGCCGCCATTACACCGTGATGCTCAACGGCGTCGACGTCACCTGGGATTTGCGTTCGCCGCAGGTGGATGCCGCCGTCTCGCAGGTATCGACGTACCCGGGCGTCCGTTCCCGGATGGTGGAGCGCCAACGTGCCGTGGGGCGGCGCGGCCGAGTTGTCATGATCGGTCGCGACATCGGTACGGTGGTGATGCCCGACGCGGGTCTTAAGCTGTATATCACCGCTTCCCCGGAGGAACGTGCTCGCCGCCGGCTAATTGACCGTGTACGCCAGGGCAACGATGATGAGTATCAATCGATCCTGGCCGACGTAGTGCGCCGCGATCAAATGGACGGCAGCCGGGTTCTTTCGCCGATGCGGCCCGCGGTCGATGCTATAACCATTGACACGACCGGCCGCAGCGCCGAGGTGGTGATCGAGGAAATCATGTCGATTCTCAATCTCAATCACTTTCAACCGGAAGGACGCGCCTAATGGCCTTGTTCCAGGAAATTGACCCGTTGACCTTTGCCGGCGGTCGAATCGTCGGCATCGAGCCGCACAGCGTGGCCGCCGAGCTTGATCTGCGGCCGGGTGACGAGTTGTTGGCAATTAACGATCAGGCCGTCGAAGATACTATCGACGTGCAATTTTATGCCGCCGAGGAGGAGCTTGAACTGCTCGTTCGTCGCGACGGCGAAATATTGCTCTTCGAGGCCGAGCGTGATTACGACCAAGCGCTGGGATTAGAGTTTGCCCATCCGACCTTCGACGTCGACATTCGCCGGTGCAATAACCTGTGCGAATTTTGTTTTGTCCTTCAGATGGGCCCGCAATTTCGGCGCACGTTGTACATCAAGGACGATGACTATCGCTACTCTTTTCTCTTTGGCCATTACGTGACGCTGACGAACCTGAACGAGCACGACTGGTGGCGCATCGAGAATATGCGGTTATCGCCTTTGTACGTGTCGGTTCACGTGACGGACACGGAGCTGCGCCGGCGCTTTTTGCGCAATTCCCATGCCGGGGACATCATGGAACAGTTACGGCGGCTGGCCGAATGGAATATCGAAGTCCATGCCCAGCTGGTCATCGTTCCCGGCTTCAACGACGGCGAATGGCTGGCCCGTTCTGTGCGCGAGTTGGCTACGTTGTGGCCGGAAGAGGGCGCCGGCGGGGTGGTCTCGGTCAGTGTTGTCCCAGTCGGCCTCACGAAGCATCACAAGTACGGGATGCGGCCACACACGAGGGCGGAGGCCGCGGCCACACTGGACTACGTCGAAACTCTGCAACGCGAATTCATCGATCGCTTTGGTATTCGCTTTATTTATCCGACCGATGAATGGTATCTGGTGACCGACCGCGAAGTGCCGCCGCTGGATAATTATGACGGCCATGAATTGCACGAGAACGGCTTGGGCATGGTGCGCGCATTCCTGGACGACTGGGCGGTAATTCGGCGGGAGATCGCTGTGGCGCGCACCATGCCCGCTCCACGCGCCGTGACGCTGGCGACCGCGGCCCTGTTTGCGCCTACGCTGCGCCAAAAAGCATCTGAATTCGCGTCGCTGACCGGCTGCGACGTTCAGGTCGTGGAAATCCGCAATGAGCGCCTGGGGGAAACTATCACCGTTGCCGGCTTGCTCAACGGCAGTGATGTTCTGCAGCAATTGCGCGACGCCGGAGTCGGTGAGCTGGTGGTCCTGCCGCGGGTCATGTTCGATCACCCTGATACTATCTCGCTCGATAATATTTCTCCCCAGGACCTGGCTAATCTGCTGGATCGCCCGGTGGCTCTGGCCGATGCATTGGGCGACGTCTGGGACGCCTTGCGCGGTGAATCAAAATTAATGTACCGGCCGGGGGTGGCCCCGGCCGGTACGATTGACTTAAAAGTGTTGGGAAACGGCGCCAACGGATCGGCTGCCCACCTTTCCTAAGTATGGTCACGCGAGTGGTTCGACGGCCGCCGGCACTTAATTGCGCAAGATGGTCGGCAACAGAATTCTCTGCTGGCCGTCCGTCGGCCCCTTGATCTTCAGATTGACGGTCGCCACATTCGAAAGCTGACCGTTGCCGGCCTGATATGTGAAGCTATCCACACCTGCATAGCCTTCGTCGGGAACGTAGGTGAACGCCCCATCGGCATTTAGTGTTACTTCCCCGTGACTGGGCTTCGCGCCTATCTTGGCCGTCATGACCCCCGACAGGGGATCGACGTCATTGGCAAGCACGCCCGGCGCGGGAATCGTCAGTGTCTCGTCGACGTTCAGTTCGTAGGCATCGTCCACGGCGACCGGCGGTCCGTTGGGATCAAGAATGGTGATCACGACCGTGGCCGTGTTCGATGACAATCCGTTGCTGGCCTGATATGTAAAGCTGTCCTGCGCCGAATAATCGAAGGAGGACGTATAGCTGAATGAGCCATTGGCATTGAGCGTTACAACTCCTTCGATCGGTTCGCCAATCAGGATCGCCTCCAACGGCAGTTGGCCGGGACTTTTATCATTGCCCAGGATGCCCGGAGCCGGAACGATCAAGGTCTCGCCAATGGCGACTGTGTAGCTGTCATCCACGGCCGTCGGCGGCACCAGGGTCACGTCAATGGTTACGCGCGCCACGTTCGACGCCAGGCCGTTGTCGGCTTTGTAGGTAAACTCATCGATACCCACAAATTCATTATCCGGCGTGTAGGTGAAGCCCCCGTTTGCCTGTAGCGTGACTTTGCCGTGGGCAGGTGATTCGACCAGGACTGCCGTCAGCGGATTGGAAGACGGATTATCGTCGTTGCCCAGTACGCCAGGCAGGTTAACCTTTAATGGGGTATTGATCGACGTGCTGAAGTAATCCGGTTTGGCCAGCGGCATGCCGGAAAAACGGTAATCGTCGGCATGGAGAGAGGCGGGCGCGACGTTCTTAAGCAGGATCGAATCTCCGCCCGGCAGACTGATCAATGTGTCGCCTTCCTGAGCCTGAACGGTCAGGTCGCCGGGTTTCAGGGTGCTGCGGGCGCTAAAGTCGAGTACATCATCGCTCTCGGGGCCGGGCGTGAAATCCGTGATGATGTCATCGCCGCTTCCAGTCCGGAAATAGAAGGTGTCATTTCCCCGCCGGCCGGTGAAAGTATCGTCTCCCCCGGCCCCCTCCAGCCAATTATTCAGGGAATCACCTACTAGCGTATCGGCCAATGGTGAGCCAATGACTCGCTCGATAGAGCGCAATGAATCGCCTGTGGCGTTGCCGCCGGTGGCGACGCCGGTGAACAAGTTGATGCTCACCGCGCCGGGCGATCCCGCATAGGAGGCGGTATCTTGGCCGGTTCCGCCGAGTAAACGGTCGGCATCCATCCCGCCGATGAGGACGTCGTTGCCGGCTCCGCCCTTTAGCACGTCTTGCCCGGCGCCGGCGTCGACCTGATCATTTCCCCGATGTGCCAGCATCACGTCATCTCCCGAAGTGCCGGTGAGTGAGTCGACATTTGGTGTTCCCGGGTGTGTCACCGGCAGACTGATGCCAAGCGTAGGCCCACCCTGGATCAGATAGGTGTAACCTGTGTCATTGTTCACACCCGGGCCGGCGTTCGGCGCGCCGATGAGAAATTCGTCATAGCCGTCGCCGTTCATGTCGCCGGCCGAACTGATGGTTTGTCCGGTTTGATCGCCGGCCACGGCGCCATCCAATCGGAATCCTCCGTCACCCAGGGTGTCGAGCGATAGAGAAGCATCAAAAGTGGTACGGCCTAGTACGACGTAGGTTTTTCCGGAGAATCGCATGCTGCCCGTGCCGGCGGTTGATGCGCCGATAATGAGGTCTTCCAATCCATCGCCATTCACGTCGGCCGCGCCGACGGCCGTGCCCGCCTCGCCGTTTGCCTCATTGCCGACGAGGCGAAAACCGTTTGAACCGTTCAAGCTGGATAAATTAAACGTAGTCGAGTATGAAGATTGTCCAAACACGACGTAGGCCTCGCCCATGTGGGCGGCGGCATAGGGCGCGCCGATCACCAGATCGAAGCGACCGTCACCGTTCACGTCGCCCGCCGAGGCGATTGACCGGCCGGCGTTGTCGCCTTTGGCAATCCCCTCAATTTTGAAACCGTTACTGCCGTTGATCGCCGACAGGTTAAATTTGGCTGTGAAGTTCGGTTGGCCGAAGATGATATAGATGGTTCCAGTGTCCAAAGAACGGCCGGTCAGATAGCTGCCGGCAACAACGGCGATGTCATCGTAGCCGTCCTGGTTCAGATCGCCGGCCGATCTGAGAATCTTGCCGGTCGAGCTTTCGGCTGCCACGCCGTTGATCAGAAAGCCGTCCGAACCGTTCAGTGTGTTCAGGTCGATTACCGGCGGGAATGAATGACGGCCCATCACGGCAAATGCCTGGCCCACCCACTCTTTCCCGCCGACTGTAGCCTCCGGCGCGCCGATGAGCATGTCATCGTAGCCGTCGCCATTGATATCCCCGGCCTGTGCCACGCCGGCCCCCGTCCGTGCATCGATCACGATCCCATCGATTCGAAAGCCGTTAGTCCCGTTCAATGTCTCCAGATTGAGTTGAGCCGGAAATGTGGCTCGGCCGAAAATGACATAGGCTGCACCGGCATCTTCGATGTCGTCGTCGGCCTCAACCCCAGGCGCGCCGATGATCAAATCGTCATAGCCGTCTTTGTTGACGTCGCCGGCTCCACTAACTGCGTATCCGACTTCATCGTTGAAGGCGAGGCCACTTACGCGAAAGCCGTTGCTGCCGTCCAGATCGTTAAGAGAGAGAGAGCTTGGGTTGGCTGCCCGACCCAATATAACGTAGGCCTCGCCCGCGCTCTGCGTGCCGTTGGGAGAAGCCGACGGCGCACCGATGATGAAGTCATCTAACCCGTCACCATTGATATCGCCGGCGTTTCGCAACGATCGTCCCGCCTGATCGCCGTCGCTCCGCCCCGTGATACGGAAGCCGTTCGGGCCGTTCAATGAGCCCAAACCGATCACGACGTCGGCGGTTTGATCCTTGTTATATCCACTTCCAAGCGCATTTCCGGTCGTCAACAAACAAATAAACAGGGAGGCGAGGCTCATATAATAGATACGCCTCGACAGGCTGAAATCGCTGCTACGGCCGCTGCGCTCGCGCATGGCGAACGTGCTGAAATGGATCAATTGAGTGATTTTCATTTGGTACTACCTTTTGTGATTTATCTTGGCTATAACCGCCGGGATTGGCTCAGCCACCACATCGGCCTCCAGGCCGATACCGGCAATGGTATCAAAAAAACGCGGGGAACCAATTGTACAGCCGGAATTCATTCTTGTGACCCACGTGCCGGTTGTGAGATAATTCGCTATCTTCTATGGAGTATGGTTTGTCAGCAGACAAGGAATTGGAACTAAGTATATGGGCGAATTTGCAATCGATGGACTGGAGCCCAACAAGCACCGCTCGGCAATCAGATGGATTCTCTCCCATTTGCGGCGGCAGTGGCAATTGTTTATCGTCATGTTCTTCGGTGCTTTTGGTAATGCTGCATTGGCCGCGGTCATGCCTATCCTGATCGGTATCGCCTTCGATGCTGCGCTGGCCTCGCCGCCTAACCTCAATACTATCGGTATGGCTGCTCTGGGTATCATCGCCAGCCAAACTTTGCGCGCCATCTTGCAACTGGGGCGGAACTTTGCCAGTTCGGTCATCGGTGAGCGCCTGGAACGGGATACCCGACACGAGCTTTACGTCAGCCTGTTGGGCAAGAGTATGACCTTTCATGACCTCCAGCCGGTCGGTGATACCATGGCCAGGGCCACCAATGACGTGCGCGAGCTCAATTTGATGATGTATCCTGGCATTAATCTGGTCGTCGGCTCGGCCAACTTCATGATTATGCCTCTCTTGGTGGCCCCTCGCTACCACTGGCAACTGATGCTGGCGCCACTTTTCTTCATCGTGACCTACGTGCTGGCTCTGAGCCAGTATATGAACGTGCTCGCCCGCATTGCCGACCGGGTGAGGTTGACCTTCGGCGTGTTGAACGCGCGACTGGCCGAGGCAATTGATGGCATCGAGATGGTGAAATCTACGGCGCAGGAGGGGGCTGAAGTCGAACGATTCGCACACAATGCCCATGCCTTTCGCGATGCGACTGTGGCTCAGGGGCGAGAAGAGGCCAAATTCCTGCCCCTCTTACTGTTGGGCATCACCGAGGGTATTGGTTTTGCCCATGCCCTATTGCTCCTTCAGGCCGGGCAGCTTCAGGTGGGCGACGTCGTCGCCTACATGGGTCTTTTGTCACTCTTTGGTTTTCCCACCAACATTTCCCTGATGGCCTACTCGCGCGTGTCTCTGGGCATGGCCGGGGCCCGACGCATCCTGGAATTGATCAACTCCGAGACTGATCTGCACGAAAATCCTGACGGGTATTCTGAACCCATCGAGGGGGAAATACGATTTGAGAACGTGACGTTCGGCTACGTGTCGGACGTAGATGTACTGAGTGACGTTTCCTTCTCCGTGCGGCCGGGGCAAACGGTTGCCGTCGTGGGCCAGACCGGCGCGGGCAAGAGCACCCTGACCAAGCTGATCAACCGGACTTATGATGTCAATGAGGGCCGCGTATTGGTCGATGGCGTGGATGTGCGGGACTGGAGTCTGGCCGCATTGCGTCGCCAAATTTCGATTATCGAGCAGGACATCTTCCTGTTCTCCCGCACGGTTGCCCAGAATATCGCCTTTGGCGCGCCGGAAGCGACCCGGGAAGCGATTGAGGCGGCCGCACGCGCGGCTCAGGCCCACGAATTTATTCTGGGCTTCGAAGACGGCTATGAGACCGTTGTCGGTGAGCGTGGTGTTACCTTGTCCGGTGGGCAACGCCAGCGTATTGCCCTGGCGCGGGCTTTTCTGACCCACCCGCGTATCCTTATCCTTGATGATTCGACCAGCGCTGTCGATAGCGAGACGGAGGATCAGATACAGCGCGCCATCCGCCACGCTTCCGAGAATCGCACCACTTTTCTCATCACTCATCGCTTGTCGCAGATACGATGGGCTGACCTGGTATTGGTGTTACGCAAGGGGCGGCTGGAGGCGGCGGGCGATCACCTGACGTTGATGGAAACATCGCCGGCCTATCGACTCATTTTCGACCAATACGAGCTTTCTAACAGCTAGGGGAAATATGGCACCGCTCGTGTACTATTGCCGTTGGCGAGGAGCCCGGCTTCAATTACAAGGTCGCGATGGACACCAGGTATGGGGTTGGCTGGCGCTTTCGCAGCAAGAGGGCGGCCGTATTCCTTTCCGCTTCAACACGAACACCTGGGAGCTGACTCTGGGCGCGGGCGAGCACGTCGAGCAGTGGCAATTGGACGAAATGGGCGTTGTCGTTCCGGCCGACTCCTGATCGTCGCTTATGACCAGTGTCGTCGCTCTACCTTGATCACCTTGTGCAAATTCCCGAGTTTGGTCATGAGCCAGTTAAGCTGATTGATATCGGCCACTTCGGCGATCAGGTAAACGGTCATCAGGTTATCCGAGGTTACCAGCTTGGTCTTGGGCACGTTGATCTGCTGCCCGCGCAAGGTGGAGACCAGATCTTCTATGAGCGTGCCGCGCCGGTAGGCGGTAACGACAATCGGGATGGGATACCGTTCATCTTCCGTTCCCCACTCGACCTCGATGAACCGCTCCGTGTCGCGGATGTTTTGCAATTGAGGACAGTTCCGCGAGTGGATACTCACGCCTTGTCCACGCGTGATGTAGCCGACGATGGGATCGGGTGGCAGTGGATTGCAGCAGCCGGCAAAGCGGGTGTATAAGCCTTCGACGCCGCGAACCGTCAGGCCTTTGCGCTTAGGGGAAGGGGGCTTGAACAGGGGCAGCAGTTCTTCGTCCTCGGCGCGCAAGGACTGCTGCATCAGGGCGATGGCACCTGTAATTTTGACGGCGTGAATATCCCCGAAGCCGACCTTGGACAGGAATTCGTCCAGGTCGTCGAATTTGAGAGCCCGGCCAATGTCTTCCACGGTAAACACGTCAGTTAAGCCCAGCCTTTTCAGCTCGCGCTGGACGACTTCGCGTCCCTGCTCGATATTTTTTGCGCGCTCCTGTTGCCGGAACCATTGGCGGATTTTGCTGCGGGTGCGGGAGCTGCCAGTGTAGCCCAGGCTGGGGCTCATCCAGTCGCGACTTGGCCCGCCTCGCTTGCCCTCGATGATCTCGACCTTGTCGCCGGACTGTAGCTGGTAATCGATCCCGACTGGTTTGCCGTTGACACGCGCCCCACGACAACGGTGGCCCAGTTTGGTATGGATGTGATAGGCAAAATCGATCGGCGTCGATCCGGCCGGAAGATCGAGCACTTGTCCGGTAGGGGTATAGACGTGGATTCTTTCGTCCGGTTTATCGACTTCGATAAAGTTTTCGCCGTCTTCCTCGTCTTCCTGAAGGTTGACCAGCAAGTCTCGAAGGTTTTGTATTTGTCTTTGGGCGGCCGAACTAACGGCGTTTTGTTCCTTATAGGCCCAGTGAGCGGCGATGCCGCGCTCGGCTTCCTCGTGCATGCGCAACGTGCGGATTTGCACTTCCAAAACCTGTCCCGTTTCGGAATTGATGACGGCCGTGTGCAGCGACTTGTAACCGTTGGGCTTGGGCGAGGCGATGTAGTCGTCGAATTCGCCTTGAATTGGTTTCCACAAACTGTGAACAGCGCCCAGTACCTGATAGCACAGATCGCGCTCCAGGTCGTCCCGCTCCTTTTTGGTTCGGGTGATCTGTCGCTTATCCCCAGGCGTTTGCTGATTGCCTTTTTCGTCCTGAGCTGTCGTCGTTTCCTGGGGCTCGATAATGACACGGATAGCTTCGATATCGTATATCTTGCTGACGTCCTTTACCCCCAGACCCTTGCGCTGCATCTTGCGGTAGATCGAATAGATATGTTTGGGCCTCCCGGTGACCGTGGTCTTCAGCCCCATGTTTTTTAACCGCTTTTGCAGGCGATTGGCCGCCCGTTCGACCTTCATCCCGCGCGACGCTTTGTCTTTGTCCACGTGGCGGGCGATAGCCAGATACTGGTCCGGCTCCAGGTAGCTGAACGCATTGTCTTCCAGTTGGGATTTCAAATGCCAGATACCCAGCCGATTGGCCAGGGGCGCATAGATTTTCATGGCTTCAAAGGCCACTTCACGCTTCATGGCCGGGGGCATTCTGTCTGCGCGCCGCAAGTCTTGCAGACAATCGATCATTCGAATGACGATGATACGAATATCGCCGTCGATGATCGTCAGCAACGCCTTGCGGATGGCTTCCAATCCGTCCTGGTTGGGGCCGGCGCCACCTGTGGCTTCGTTTTCCAACCACTTGCGACCGGCATCCTTCGAATGGTTGTCTAATGTATTGATGCCTTTAATAAGGCTGGTGACTTCGTGGCCGAACCGGTTCGCTACTTCTTTCTCCGAAACGTTCGTGAAGGGCTGGAGGACATCGTGCAGTAAGGCCGCGATAATGGTGTCCGCGTCCTCGATGCCCAACTCTGCCAAGGAGGCGGCCACTTGTTGCCCGTGCTCCAGGTAGGTTTCCCCGGATGCCCGCTTTTCGTCGCCAAAGGCCTTGGTGGCGAACTGCAACGCGTTGTGAATTCGTTCTCGTTCTGTGTCATTAGCCTGACGCGGAAAGAGCTTTTTTGGCAGTCCTTCCGCGACAAGTTCCGCGACCTGTATCATGAGGCACATCAATGCCCGACGGCCGTCGTTTGGGCCGTCGAGCCAATCTATTCATGCTGTGTAATTCGTTAATAGAGACCGCTCTAACCGGATCGGCAGTCTACAGTTCAGGAGCAACGCGGCTGGATGCGAAGCGATGTTGTCCCCGGGTGATGAGATCGTTACCGAGCGCGGGGAGGGTGCGCCCGACGACAGACGCTCAGGCGGAAGCCGAAGCGTCGGCTATGTCGGCATTCAAATCGTCGACGGCCTGTTCTACTTGTTCCTTGGCCTGCCCCGCTTGGTCCTTGCCGGCATCCAGGACGATACGCACCTGGTCCTGGACTTGTTCGGTAAGGTTCTGCGCGCGGCTACGGGTGTCTGAAAAGATGGCATTTGCCTTGTCGCGGTATTCTCTCGTATAGCTGTCGGCCGAGTGGCGTAACTCATCGCTGGTCGAGATGATTTGGTGTCTCGTTGACTCGCCGGATTGCGGTGCCAGGATGAGCGCCGTCGCCGCGCCAACCAGCGCGCCGATGACAAAACCGGCCAGGAATGAGCCGAGTTCGCTTTCATTATTTTCCATTTCAATTCTCCTAAAATCGACTACTTACCCAGATTGCGCCGTGGATCGCCGAATAGTGTCAACACGCCACGCCGCAAACCGGCCATATAGCTGCTGGCTTTGGTAACCGGCCCCATCACATTTTCGCTCATGAAAACAGTGGTGCCGCGGATTGTGCCCAGTGTATCGTTCGTCTTCAGCAGGATCGGTTTTAACTCAAACTCGAGCATGTTGATCAGGCGAATGATGCTTATCAATAACAAGATAAGGACGATGCCCGACAAGCAAGACATGATCCCCAGGGTGATAATGAATATATCGCGTACGACGATGATCGTATCGGCATAGTTCAGCGCCAGATAGACCAACAAGGCGACAAACAAGGTCGCTACGATCAGGCTGACGACAACGCCGACAACAATATACTTGACTGGAACAAGCGGTTCACGCGGGACGATCTCTTCAGTTACTGCGGGTGAGACCGGATAGGGTGCTTCATTCATCATATAATCCCCAAACAACTAGTATAGCAGGAATATATGCCCGCCCCAATTGTCCTCATGAATCCTGCCCTACCAGCCACCAGACGGCCAGCAGCGCCAGCCATGCCCCCACACTGGCGCTAACCAGGTGAATCTTGCCCAATTTCAATAACTCGAAGTTCAGAAAATCGCCTATAAATTGGCCGATGAAAAAGCCAATCCACGCGGCCATCAGATAGGCAATGATTCGCCGTATCGGCCCGCCAAAGACGAAATGGAAGGCCGCCCCATAGATGCTGGCTAACAGTAATCCCAATACCAACCCTGAGGCCGAGCCTGGTATGGATATCATTTGTTTGTCACGCTCCCGGCTGTGGGTGTTTTCCGGCGTGCGTTGATGGGTTGAACAGTGTCGCGAATGAGGCCACCGCCCAGGCACGTGTCGCCCTCATAGAAAACCGCAGCCTGGCCTGGCGTTACTCCGGGCACGAGCGTGCTAAAGGCGACGTGGGCCTGATTACCGTCGAGTGGCGTGACCACTGACTGAATCGGCGTGGCCTTGTAGCGGATCTTGACCTCCGCGCGGGTGGGGCCAGCCGGCGGCCGGCCGCTAATCCAGTTGACGTCGCGCGCGACGAGTTCGCCCGCGCCCAGCGCTTCGCGCGGGCCGACGATGAGCGCATTGCGAGCCGTATCCTTGCCGAGGACAAACAACGGCTCGGCCGCGGCAATGCCCAAGCCTTTCCGCTGACCAATAGTGTAAAAGGGCAAGCCCTCGTGACGTCCCAACTCGCGCTCGTTCAGGTCAAGGATGGGGCCGGTGGGGTGGTCTTGGGTGCTGTGGTCGTGAATAAATCGCCGGTAATTGCCGTCGTTCAGAAAACAGAGGTCCTGGCTCTCCTGCTTCGACGCGACCGGTAAACCGTGATCGCGCGCCAAATGACGTACTTCGTCCTTGGTGTACTCGCCAACAGGAAACAGCACGTGGGCTAGCTGGCTCTGCCGGAAGGTGTGGAGGACGTAGGATTGATCCTTGTGGCTGTCCTTGCCCTGTTTCAGAAGATAGGCTCCGTCTTCTTGCACGACTCGCGCGTAATGGCCGGTCGCCAGAAAATCGGCGTCCAGCGCCAGCGCCCGATCGAGCAGGTAACCGAAGCGTATTTGCCGGTTACATTCGACACAGGGGTTAGGCGTGCGGCCGGCGTCGTGTTCATCCAGAAAAAACTGGACGATGGTTTGTCGGAAATGCTGTTGCACGTCCGCGACGTAAAAGGGGATGCCCAGCTGGTCGGCCACGCGGCGCGCGTCGGCCATTTGGTCGGGGGTGCAGCAGCGGTTGGCGGGCGCGGCCGGGCCGCTACCCGGTTCGCTCCACAACCGCATCATCATGCCGATGACTTCGTACCCTTGCTCGAGGAGCAAGGCGGCCGCAACTGAACTGTCGACGCCGCCGCTCATGGCGACGACCACGCGCTGCCGATTATTGTCGCGTGGATTAATAGATAATTCGTTCATTAGTTCAGGCAACCACTTGATAGCCCGCCTCTAGCGCGGATAATTTCAGAACGATTTCGACTATTTTGCCGAGGGTATAATCGATTTCGGCGTCCGTGTTCTGCGCGCCCACCGTCAGGCGTAGGCCACCCGTCGTCCACTCCGGCGACAGTCCCAGCGCTTGCAAGACAGCCGAGGGCTTGGGGTCGCCGCTGCTACAGGCCGACCCGCTGCCGGCAGCGATCCCGGCCACGTCGAGGTGGATTAACAAATCATTGCCGCTAAGGTTGCGGAAGGCGAAGCTCGCGTGGTGGGGCAATCGCTCGGTCGGATGACCTGTTACGATACATTGATCGGGCAAAGCGGCGGGCAGTTCGGCCAACAGCCTGTCGCGTAATGGAAGAACGTGGGCCAGCCGTTCTTCCCGCTCGGCTGCGGCCAGCCTAAGGGCCTCGGCCGCGCCGATGATTAGGGGAACATTGAGCGTTCCGGCACGCCGGCCGTTTTCCTGGCTGCCGCCCGTCTGGGACGAAACCAGGTCTACTCCGGAGCGAACCACGAGGATGCCGACGCCCTTAGGCCCATAGAATTTGTGCGGGGCTATGGTCATCAGATCGACCGGCTCGGCGTTCAGTTGCCATTGACGCGCGGCAACGAGTTGCACGGCGTCGGTATGGAACAGAACACCGCGCGAGCGCGCCAGCGCGCCGATCTCTGCCCAAGGTTGGACAGAACCGACCTCGTTGTTGGCGGCCATCACACTGATCAGCGCCGTCTCGGGGCGAATCGCTGCTTCCACATCGCTTATGCGCACGCGGCCGAACCGATCCACCGGCAGGATGGTCAGTTCGTAACCAAAATAATCTCGTAGTTGGCGGGCAGTCTCCAGCACGGCACTGTGCTCGATGGCGGAGACAATGAGATGCTCGCCGCGTCCGGCGGCCTTCGAGGCGGTCATCGCCCCGCGCAGAGCAAGATTGTTGCTTTCGGACCCACAACCCGTAAACACAATGGTCTCCGGGTCAGTACCCAGAACCTCGGCCACCGTCCGGCGGGCCTTTTCCACGGCGCGAGCGGCCTGATAACCGATGCGATGATGCGATGATGGATTGCCGAACTGCTCGGCCCAGAAGGGAGCCATGGCTGCCACGACAGCCGGATGAACTGGCGTTGTAGCGCTATGATCGAGATAGATAGCATTTTGTCGCATGTTGTTGTCCGCGGTCATAGTTGGGCGACCGGAAGGTGAATCGTAAACGTTGAGCCTTTTCCCAGGGTGCTTTGGACCGCGATGTGTCCATTATAGTTCTTGAGATTCTCTTTTACCATATAGAGGCCGAGGCCGGTTCCGGCTATGCCGCGCTCGACGGCCGATTGGGCGCGGTAAAAGCGTTTGAACAAATTGTTCATGGCTTCCGGAGGAATGCCGATGCCCTCGTCCGTCACCTCGATGATAACCGTCCCGTTATCCTGCCAGGCCGCCAACTGGATGCTGCCGGATGGCGTGAACTTGATGGCGTTATCGAGCAAATTTTTCAGGGTCATGTCATAGACCTCGCTATTGCCCATGACTGGCGGCAGATCCGTCTCGATTCGTTGCCGGAAGAGCAGCCCCTTCTGGACGGCGCGGTCCACCAGAGGGGGTAATGCTTCGTCGAAAACCGGATTCAGCCACACGGGTTCCGGGCTACGGCGCATCTCTCGCGCTTCCAGCTTGGCCAGGTCCAGCATTTGCCGGATCATGCGTTGCAGGCGGTCGCTTTCGCGCTCGATCACGCCCAGAAAGCGCTCTGACTTTTCCGGATCGCGGGCCTTACCTTCGCGCAGCAGACGGGAATACATTAATATCGTCGCCAGCGGTGTGCGCAGTTCGTGGACAATGCCCTGGAACAAGTCGTCGCGCATTCGTTCGACTTCGCGAATTTGAGTCAGATCGCTAAATACCAGGATGGCCTCGTTTGCCGCCCTATGCTCGTTGTCGACCGGCGCGCCGCTGATCAGAATCGGCAATGAGCGCCCCTCCGGCTGCGAAATATCTGCCGCGAGATGGACGTTGGCTTCTGTAGAATCGAGGATGCGGCCGATGAGGGAATCGATCACTCCCTTTTCGAGGCGCACAAGCTCGCGCAGCGGCGCGCCCACGATCTTGTCAAATTGCCCTGCCATTAGAGTCGAAAACGCACTATTTGCTTTGGTGATGATGCCCTCACGGTTGACCGTCACCAGGCCTTCGGACATGCTGGAGAAAAGCGTTTCGATGCGCCGTTTTTCGGCCAGTACGTCGGCATGAAGGTTGGCATTTTCGATGGCGGCTGCCAATGGCCCACCCAGGCCCTGCATCAATTCCAGGTCGTGATTGGTGAACTTGCCGAACTGGCGGTTGATGGCCTGGAGCACACCGATAGTGCGATCATCCACTTTCAAGGGAATACATATCATCGATGACGTGCGGAAACCTGAACGCCGGTCGACGCCGGAGAAAAAGCGCTGATCCGAATAGGTATTGTTGATGATGACCGGTTCTTGGTGTTCGGCCACCCAGCCCGCGATGCCCTGGCCGCGTGAGAGGCGAATGGGTGGCAGGCGTTCGAACTCCGGGCCGAATAATGTACCGACAAAGATGATGTCACCCGTGATAGGCTCGACCAGGCCGATGGAGAGTGTTTCCACATTCAGGGTTTGCCGCACGGGGCCCGTGAGCAGTTGGTAAATTTGCTCCACGTTTAGAGTGGAGCTTAGGGCGCGGCTGACGTCGGAAATGACGGCAAACTCGATGGTGCGACGGTCAACCTCTTGTCGCAAGGCTGCCCTATCCAAAAAGACGAACATCAGATCGACGATCTGTTGAAGAGTGTGGGGCTGCACCGGACGGGACTCCGATGGATCGATGAGGGCCAGGATAACTGGAGGAAAGGTGTTGTTGGCGCGCGCTGCTTGCGTCAACCCCACGACCATGAGCCGGTTTTTTGTCTCCAGCCATAGACGGCTGGAGATCACCTCGATAGCTGGCCGCTCCAGCTTGTCGAGGTAAACCGGGTGGGTGTAATCCATAAGGACATCGAAGCCGGCCTCGTCCTGTGTCCAGCGATGCTGAAATGTGTGGCCGTTTGGATTCGCCAGCCACAAGTCATAGCATTTCGACTCCGTATCGGCTACGGCTATAAGGGTACGGGCGGCCGTGTAGCGGGCGATGTGGTGTGAAAAGCGAGCGCAGACGAAATGAACATCGAAAACGTCTCGCAAATCATTTACCACATCTTGCCATAGGCCTTGTATATCGTGGCTTTGTTGTGGCTGCACGTCCACGATCATACCGGCATTTATACTGATCGGCCACCAGGCCGGCAAGGGCATCGTTCTCCTCTAATTCAGTCATGAGTGAGGGCCTGCAAGGTTGCGAGAAACAGTCTGATTTTGTATAGTCAGGAGTGCCGCAAACGTATTTCAGCTTTTTAAAATCCAAGGAGAATATCAATGGACTACATTGAATCAGTACATGCGCGCGAGGTGCTTGATTCGCGCGGGAACCCGACGGTAGAAGTCGAGGTAACATTGTTTGAAGGCACAACAGGACGCGCTATTGTTCCATCCGGCGCGTCCACGGGCGTGCATGAGGCGTGGGAGAAACGGGACGGCGACAAAAAGCGATTTGGCGGCAAAGGCGTGTTGCAGGCAGTGGACGCCGTGAATGACGAGATCGCCGAGGCAATTGTCGGCTGGCAGATCACCGATCAAACCGGCATCGATCTGGCGATGATCGAGCTGGACGGCACCGACAACAAGGAGCGACTGGGGGCCAATGCTATTCTGGGTGTTTCGTTGGCTGTGGCTCACGCCGCGGCAGTTGCGCTTGGCTTGCCGCTCTACCGTTATGTGGGTGGGGTTGGCGGCCGTACCCTGCCCGTGCCTATGATGAATATCATGAACGGCGGCAAGCATGCCGCCGGCGCGACTGATATGCAGGAGTTTATGGTGATGCCGGTTGGCGCCTCGAGCTATAGCGAGGGATTGCGCTGGGGCGTGGAAATTTACCATAGCCTCAAGAAAGTCCTGGGCAAGAAAGGCTACGGCACGACCGTCGGCGATGAGGGCGGTTTCGCGCCACGTGTTTCGGCCAATAGCGAGGCGGTTGATCTCATCCTGGACGCGATCAAGGAAGCCGGCTACAAGGCGGGCGAGGATATTATGCTGGCGATGGATCCGGCCGCGTCCGAATTTTACGAGGACGGCAAATACCACCTGAAAGTCGAAGGCAAAACGTTGTCGGGCCCCGAGATGGTGGATTTTTGGGAGTCGTGGGCTGACAAGTATCCCATTATTTCCATCGAGGACGGCCTGCACGAAGACGATTGGGATAACTGGGCGCTGATGGTTGAGCGGCTGGGCGACCGCCTGCAGATCGTCGGCGACGACTTGCTGGTGACCAACGTCAAGCGCATCCAGACTGCCCTGGACCGCAAGGCGGCCAACAGCTTGCTGTGCAAGGTCAACCAGATCGGCACGCTGACGGAGGCCATCGAATCGGTCAATCTGGTACAGCGCAACGGCTGGACGGCCGTGGTCTCCCATCGTAGCGGCGAGTCCGAAGACGCCACGATTGCCGACCTGGTGGTGGCACTCAATGCCGGGCAGATTAAGACCGGCGCGCCGGCGCGCAGCGACCGGATCGCCAAATATAATCAGCTCTTGCGCATCGAGGAAGATTTGGGCGAGGCGGCCATTTATCCGGGCATGAAAGCATTTTCCAACTTGCGCCGCTAAATTTGCCCATCCGACGGGCGCGCCCTAGCCGCATGGGGGATGCGCGCCACCGCCGGTTTTCTTATAATCAATCCGCAAAGGGCCTCTATCTTGGCTCTGAGGAGAATGGACGGTATGAGAAATATGACGGAGTTCAGTCCTTTCATGGACGATGATGACGACGACGACTTTCCGGAGGTCGAGCCGATACCGCAGCCGAATGGCAATGAACCGGACAAGGACAAGAAAGAAGGGCCGGGGTCAATGGAAGAGCGGCTTCTGAAGAACCGCACCATTCTGATCTACGGCCAGATTGACATGGACGTGGCGATGGACGTGACCCGACGTCTTTTGGTCATGGATGCCGAATCACAAGACGAAATCCGCATCTTTATCAATTCACCAGGCGGTCATGTGGAATCGGGCGACACCATCTTTGACATGATCCGCTTCGTTAAATCGCCGGTAAAAGTGATTGGCACCGGCTGGGTTGCCAGCGCCGGCGCGCTCATCTACGCAGCGGCCGACGTTGATAACCGTTACAGCTTGCCGAACACGCGTTTCCTGTTGCACCAGCCGGCCGGTGGCGCCACTGGTCAGGCGTCGGACATCGCCATCGAGGCCCAGGAGATCATCAAGATGCGCCGCCGTCTCAATGAGATTTTTGCCCGCCAGACGGGGCAATCGATTGAGAAGGTCGAGGAAGATACCGACCGCAATTTCTGGATGTCGGCTTCGCAGGCGAAGGATTATGGCCTCGTGGGCCATATCATCGAATCGACCGCTGAGCTATAGACGGAGCGATTTGATCCTCGGGTAGAATGCAATTAAGGGGCACGCTTCAAGTGCCCCTTTTGCTATTGCTCATCGCATGGAATTTCGAATGAGGTCGGGATGAAGCGATTGTTGCTGCTGCGCCATGCCAAGTCGAGTTGGGGCCAGACGAATTTGTCGGACTACGACCGGCCGCTGAACGACCGTGGCCGACGTGATGCCCCTCGCATCGGGCGGTTGCTCCGGGAGGAAGGGCTTGTCCCCAATCTGATTGTCGCCTCGTCCGCCAGGCGCGCCACGACAACGGCCGAGCTGGTCGCTGAGGCGGCGTCCTTCGAGGGCGAGTTACGTTACACCGATAAACTTTACCTGGCCGAACCGGGAGCTTACATCGCGCTGGCGCGCCGGGTTGACGAAGCAGTCAACACGCTCATGCTGGTCGGACACAATCCTGGTATCCAGGAACTTGTCGCCCTTCTAACCGGCCGGGACGAGCGGATGGCGACTGCAACCCTGGCTTGTGTGGCGCTGCCGATCAAGTTGTGGTCGAAGCTGGCCGCTGATGGTAAGTACGAGTTACAAAACATATGGTGGCCGCGAGAGTTGTAGCGCTTATTGAGCGAGTATGTCCAGATGGAAAAGGGTTTTGAGCGCGGCCTGGAGAGTTGGTGGTCTTTTCTAAGTCCTTTATCTGTCAACTCTCAAGATGAATGTGCAACTTGCTCAAACTTTTATTTTGGGCCACCCATTGGCCGACCAGGCCGATCCGCAATTCGTAGAGGGATTTACCCTCCACAGTCACTTCATGCATCACGTCCCGCTCGACTAACAAATTGAGGGCTTGGGTCGCGTCGGCCGGGTTCAATTCAATGCTGTAGGTCCGCAGATAGTCGATAATTTCCTCCGGATGGAGCGGCTCATTGCGATCCATGAGGTGGGCCGCCGCGGCGAGCACAGCGCGCTCGGCCAAATTCGACCGTTGCCACAGATAGGCGAAATGGACTTCTCCCAAACGCAGCATCTCATCGAGGGCAACGTTGACGTCGGAGATGGTCACGTAGCCGGTTTTTTGCAAATTGGCCTGCTTGACCAAGGTATAACAGACCAGTTGCAGGAAATAGGGATGTCCGGCAGTGACGCGCAATATCTTGTCTAGCGCTAGATCGTCGTAGATCAGGTTAGGCGCGACCGGCTCGCATATGAGTCGTTCGGCCGCCTGGGGGCTGAGAAAGTCGATCTTGCGGTATAGGGCGATATTGAACAGAACCGACCAGTAGTCGGCACTCATTTCCTCCAGGCGCCGCGTGCCGACGAATACGAATCCCAGACCGCTGCTGTGCTGCATCAGATGCCGCATGTAGGGGAAAAACGTTCGTGGGAGGATGTCGTCGGCCACCATCGATTCGAACGCCTCGAATTCGTCGAACACCATCAGTAACGTGGCCTCGGGTGGCAGGAGGCGTCGAGCGGCCGGCAGGAATTCGCGCTGGAAAATGCGCGCCGGATCGGTATTCCAGACATCGATAGGCGGCACCGCCAACTTCAGCCCCCGCGCGCCTAACGAGTCGGCGATGTGCCAGGCGAATTCCTGAAGCAAGGCCGGCATCCCGGGCGACACGCCCAGAGATTGGCAATCAATGTAAATCGGTATCAGATGCGGCGGTAGATAGTCCTCGAGACGAAGCAGGAGGGAGGTCTTGCCCGTCCGCCGCTGGCCCACCAGCATGAAGACGTTGCGTTGGCTGTGCGTGCCGGCATGTTCGGCGATGAAGTCAAACAGCTCCTCACGACCGTAGAACAGGGGATTATCTTTTCGCAGCGGCGTGCCGGGCAGGTAGGGATTGACGATCGGCGCAAACTCCCTAACCGGCGGCAGCAGATGAACCATATCGCCGAACGCCGCGGTTTTGTCCCGCCGATTGCGATCATCGTACGTGAGCGCGAGGCTGATCCTGAACCGGTCCTCGGCTTGGGGTTCGATCAGAAATTGTACCTGTCGCGAGTGGCCGGACGGCAAGAACGGTATGACCTGGGGTTCGCTGTGCACCTGGTAAGCGGGGTTGTCGCTGAGAGCGGCGATGATGTTTTCGGCCGCGGCCCGGCCGGTGTTGCGGATTTCCATCGCCACGTGGGTCTGGCGGCCGTTGGGAGCCAGCCGCTTGGTTTTCAAGGAGACATCCAACTCGGCACGACCCCGCTGCTCTTCGATTTCGGCCGTCAGCAAACCCGACCAGCGCCGGCCGATGGCCCGCACCAGCGTCCGCTCGACGCTGGGCGAAAATTCAAACAGCTGATCCTGAATCTGCCTGAGACGGACGGCCGCCTGATTCAGATAGACAAGCCTGTCATCAGCCGCTTCCACCCGATCGCTATCGCGCATATTGGTCAGCACAGGCAATAGCATGTCCAGAGCGGGGGACCATTCCTTTCGTTCTTCCAAAACCGCCAGCATCTTCACGTATTGCGGGCGCACAAGGCCGAGTTCGATGATAGAGGGGGCTTCAAGCATCGTCTGGCACGTGCGATAAATCAGGCGGCGCTGCGACAGATTGCGCCACACGTTTTCGGATGCGGCCAGATCATCCAGCGTGCGAGTGATGATGGGCAGTCCCGCCTGCGGCCTGTTCGCCAGCAAGAATAACCCATCGGAGAGATTCGCCAGAGCCGGATTGCCGGCGCGGCGAGCTTGATTAGCCAACTGCAGGAGGAAGTCGGGCGAGCCGCCCATCTGCGCATACTGTTGTTCGAGCATGGGTAGGGTGTTGGCCGGGTCCTGGGTCAGGCGCTTGTAGAATCGACCGGCCTGGGCGGCCGGCGTTTGCGCCTGTCGCCAATAAGCCATGAGGGCGGCGAGGCCCAGAAAGCCGAGCGAGCCGGCCAGAACCGGCAGCGTCACGTTTCCGGCCACTGGTGTGGCGACTGTTGGGCCCAGGGGAGGAGTCACGTACCCGCGATAAAAGCCGTCGCTAAACCGCAGGCGATAGTTGATCCGCGTCGTCCCTGCCGGCATGGTGACGCCCGGCCAAAAAAGTTGGCCGTTGCCCGAGACGAGCTGTTGCTCGGATACTGGCCGCCAGGCGTCAATGACCTGATCATGTACCTCTAGCTGGACGGCGACCGTATCGTTTTCCACATCATTGACCTGGATGCCCACGGAGAACTGTCCCTGGTCCACCTCGATGACAGGATGGGTAAGCAAAGGCGGGCGATTTTCTTCTTCACGAAAGAGCCGAATCAATCCATTCTGTGTGATGGCCAACAGATCAGGCGATTGGCGGGAAGTGCGCTTGAGAAGCGCCAGGTCAAAGATGCTGCTGGCTAGGGGCAACTGTAGTACCAGACGAGGGTCGCGTGTCTGGAGCTGCTCATACAACCAAACGTCGCCTTCGCGGGTGCCGAATGCGCCGGTGTCCGGACGACCATCCTTGTCGAGATCGTCCCAACTCATGGCCTGCACGTCTCCCAAGTCATCCAACGACCACGTGACGGCCGGCTGGTTATCGGTGACCACGATCTGTTTAAGCTGAGCATCGGTGGTGGCTAATAAAAAGGCGGTCGCGTTTTCCTGGAACGCCTCAACCGCGCCCACGTCAGATGGTTCCACTACCACCGGCTGCTCGCCCACTGGATACGGCCACGTCCATTGGGACATTTCGATGCCGCGGTGGTTGAAACCGTGCATCTGGCCGTCATCAGTAAAGACTACCAGGCGGACCGACAGTTCCTGGCTGCCGGGCTGCTGCACGGGATATACGGCGGAGATGGGCGCTTCCAGTGTTGCCAAGATGGAGTAGAACACGTCACCGGTACTCGGCGACAGGCGCACGATAGAGTTTTCGCCCACGGCGAGAACGGCATCCGGATCGCCCGGCGTATGGTTAAACGCAATGAGGTCCCTGACGGCGCCGATTTGCTCGCCTATAGAAACCTCCCAAATCTGGTTACCGTCCAGGTTAAAAGCCATGACATCGCCGGATTGGGTACCCAGCAGGATAGTAGACTCGCCCGTGCTGATCTGATCGTCGACCAGGAGGGATGTAACCTGGTCGGGGATGATTGTCTCCCAGAGGCGCTCGCCGGTTGACTCGCGAAGCTCCAGCCAGCTAATGAGCATCTGCCCTTCTAGCGTTTCGTCGGCCGGCGGTCGCTGGCGACGCACCACGGCAATACGGGGTGACTTCCCAAGTTCGTAACGCACGCGCCCCAGGTGGGAGATGATTTCCCCGGGGGCGTGGAGCCAGCGAATGGTGCGATCGACGGCCAGCGTGTGGAGGCGGCCGTCGCGCGTGCCAACGATCACTTCATCTTCGCCATCCTCGTCCAGGTCTTGAATCAGCATTGTCGTTGGCTCAGCGTCGAGGATGTATTCCCATTCCTGGATGTATTCGCTGTTGCCCACGCCCAAGCCGATCAGTTGCAATGTGGCGAACCGGGCCAGCAAGAGTTCGTAATGATTGTCGTTGTTGACATCTACCAGGCGAGTCAGGCCGGGTAAATCTGTGTCATTGAGTTTGGCCAACGTCTGGCCGTTGTTGCCCAGAAGCAGAACGTCGGCCAGTTCGCTGGCCGTTGCCAGCGGCTCCAGAATGGCCGCCAGGGGGGTTTGGCCGGGCGCGGTGCGGCCGCCCGCCGGCAGCAAGGCCAGCACGCGCCGGTTGGCGTCGCGGGCCAGGTTGTTGGTCCATAGCCGCCGTCCCTGCTCGGAATAGGCCGTGACACTGCCCGCGGCCGTGCCGATGGCCAGCGCCGGTTCGTCGGGCAACTCCACAGCCGCCAGCGCGGTAATCGGCCGGTTCAACGTCCGGTACCAGAGCAACTCCCCGGATGGGGCATAGATATCTACTTGCCCAAAATTGGTGCCGACGGCAATGGCTGTGCCTGTCGGGCCAAATGGAACTCTGGCCAGGCTGGTGATGCGCCGGGAGATAGCTTGCTGCCAGGCGATGGACCCATCGTCCAGATAGATTAATTGGCTGAACCGGCGCGATGTAAAGATGCCGACCACGATCTCTTTTTGTCCATCGTTGTCAAAGTCATCGACGATGAGTTGCGGATTCACGCCACCACCCGCGTCCTCGACGCCAAATTGCCAGACCGGATCGCCATTGATGTCGAGCGCCATTAATTCGCCGGATGCCAGAAGCAGCAGAATGTCCTGAATGCCGTCGGCCCCATAGTCGAACGATTCGATAGTGACGGGGGCGCTGGCGACGGTGATCGGGACGCGCCATTGTTCTTCACCGTCTTTGTCGAGCATCGTGACGTAGTCTGCGCCGGCCAGAACGATCTCCTTGATTGACAATTGTTGCTCGATGCTGTCGACCGTGCCGATGGCTGTGACCGGCTCCTGACTGACGTATGTCCACTCTTGCTTGCCGTCGGCCGCCAGGAGCGTTAGATGTCCGTTACGGTCGAGAACGATGAATTCGTCGACACCGTCGCCGTTGACGTCAGTGGTGACGATATTTTCGATGCGTCCGGACGCGGCGAATTGCCAATAGCTTTGGGGGCGAGCGGCTCCTTGGGCGGCGACGAGGGTAGAAGTGCTTGCCAGCACGGCGACGGGTATCAACAACACTATCCACCCCCATCCGGCACTTTGTCCGAAGTGATGGATGAATCGAGTGATAAGTCCGCGTAACCGTGGAGCGAGATGTAGCGCGTTCAATTTAGTGGCGGCGGCGAACGGCCGACCTATTCTTCGGGGGGGCGCAGGGCATAGCCCACGCCGCGCTCGCTAATGATCCAGTTTCCAAACGGATCGACAGCCCGTCGCAGGCGTTTGATCAGCGTTTTTAGCCGGTCCGGATCATCGACCAGTACGTCACCCCAAACCGCCATTTCCAGGTCTTCACCGCGGACGACCTGACCGACGTGCCGGCACAGTCGCACCAGAATACTGAATTGCGACGTAGTCAGACTCAGTTCCCGGCTGTTACCCCATACCTGATGCCGCTGTTCGTCGATCACGAAGGGACCGGCCTGTATCAGGCCGGGAACATCCTGACGGCGCACGAAGCGTCGTAGAATTTCGCTGCTGTACAGATAGGTATTATCCACTCTTTGCAGCAGGCATTGTTGCTCCAATTGCCGTAGACTCTCTGTCGGCCCGTCGGCAATTGCCAGTACGTGTTGATCCTCCGGCGACAAATTCTGCCAGAGATAGCCCAAATGGGACTCCGCCTCGACCTCGATTGGACCGTCCAAAACCTGGAAATCGGCTTCCGTAACTTGGTTTAGGGATACATCAATTTCGCCGGAATTGATGGCCTGAATGGCGTGATAGCCGGCGATGTGGAGGAAGAAAGGGTGCAGCCCGACAAGCTCAATAAGATAAGCGATCAATTCTGGCGGCAGGATCTGTCCCGTTCGTTCCAGCCGCTGGCGAAAAAGCTCATGGGCCTCGGCTTCCGTGAAAAGGCCCAGCGGCATGGTGACGAAAATATTGAAAAATGGGGAACTGAGTACAGTCTCTTCTGCGGTAATGGCGAATAGAGGCCTCTGGCTGGCCGTTAGATAGGCTAATCCATACTTGGTCGTGAGACCGCGCAGGCGCGCGAAGAAATAGGGCGTCAGGTGCTGATTGGCAGCCAGCAACTCAAACTCATCCAAAAGCACTACGACGCTTGACCCCTGCTGGTAGATTTGCTGCAAGGCGCGGTCAAGGGCGCGATACGTCCCCGGCTGCTCGGCCGTGTCGACGGTGAGGTCTGCCTGAGCCGCGGCGTCCAAAAGTCCATCGAGCAGCAACTCGTAGACCTCTTCCGGCGGCGAGCCGGCCAGCTCCTGGCAATCGAGCAAAACGAATAGGCTATGGGGCGGATCCAGTTGAAACGGGGCGCGAACCGACGCATTGCCAATATGCAGGAGCAGAGAACTTTTACCGATGCGGCGTGGGCCGATCAGTGAGATGCTCTGGCCGTTGCGCAGCAAGCCCAACATTTGAGTTAGCTCCGCTTCGCGGCCGACAAAGTCTTCGACGTGGCGAATCGCGCCACGATGGAAAAAAGGATTATCTACACCCATAGTACACTCTATTGTAATGCTGAATGAGTTTAAAAGGTAATAGCCTTCTCGCCCGCTCAGCCCGCCATCATTCGCGCCGTGCAGTGACTTGCCGCCGGTCGGTCAAGTACGTAAAATCGAACATGTGAACGATGAAATTGGTTCCCTCTTGCGACAATTGGGGGTCACCAAAGGCGCGCGGCATCTACGCTCGGCTCCTGCCCCGCGCGAGGTCGAAGAAAGACCTGCTCGTGACGATGGCACGCCACCGCCGCTGGAGTTACTGTTGCCAGGCGGCCGGCTGATGGAGGCCGCGGACGGAGCCTGCTTCGTCGTGGAGCGCGTCTATCCCACTCACTATAGACACGGGAACGACACCCTGGCCGATCTGTTGGCCATCGAGCCGGGTGAGGGTGCCAGGTATGCGCTGGATCAACGTCTGTCCGGGCAGACGTTTCGCGATTTTCTGTTTCTTGATACGGAAACAACCGGCCTGGCCGGCGCCGGCGCGCTGGCTTTCATGGTAGGCGTGGCTTTTTTTGAGCCCCATGTGGCTGTCGTCGAGGGGCGGGTTGTCGAACTGGATGTCCTCGTCGTTCGCCAATACTTTCTGCGCGACCATGGTGACGAACCCGTCATGTTGCGCCTGCTGGACGAACTGCTCACCAACAGGGCAGGTCTCATCAGCTTCAATGGTCGCTCGTTCGACGTGCCTTTGCTGGACAACCGCTATTTGATGAATCGATTGCGTGGCCGCCTGCTCGACGTGCCCCACATCGATCTATTGCCGCCGGCGCGGCGGCTCTACAGGGCGCGCCTGGGGTCGTGCGCCCTCGGCTCGCTGGAGCAGAACCTGCTCGGACTGCATCGCACGCAGGATGACGTTCCCGGCTGGCTCATTCCTTCGCTCTACTATAACTACTTGCGCACCGGAGATGCCCGTGAATTGACCCGGGTCTTTTATCACAATGAAATGGACATGCTGTCAATGGTGACGCTGGCGGCGCGAATCTTCAGACAGTTGTCGACTTCAGTATGTGATGATGCGATCGATCTGGTGAGTCTTGGGCGTTGGCAGGCGGATTTGGGCCTTCACGCCGAGGCGGAGCGCACGCTTAGATCCGCCCTGGATAGCGATTTACCTCTGGAAGCCTACCAACTGGCGTTGTACCACTTAAGCAATTTGTATAAGCGCACCAATCGCCGTCCTGAGGCGGTCATCGCCTGGCAACAACTGGCGGCTGTCAGCACCAGCGACGTCGCGGCCTATGTGGAATTGGCCAAACATTACGAGTGGCACGCCGGCGACGTTCCCGCGGCCGTTGAATGGACAGAGCACGCCCTGGCGCTGCTCGACCGGCTGCCGCTTACCCCGAACACGCGCTTGACACGCTCGGAGTTAACCCACCGGTTGCGCCGTCTGGAGAAGAAGCTCGGTTAGCGAGATGGTTATTCGCTCATCATCGCCAGGACAGTGTCCAGGTCTTTATCGCCGCGGCCGCTCAGATTGATTAGCAGAATCTGGTCCGGGCGCATAGTGGGCGCGCGCTTCAGCGCTTCCGCCACGGCGTGGGCCGACTCCAGGGCGGGAATGATCCCCTCTGTTTGCGACAATTCGTGGAAGGCGACCAACGCCTCATCGTCCGTGGCGTAGGTGTAGAAGGCGCGTTCCTGGTCGCGCAGCCAGGCATGCTCCGGCCCCACACTGGGATAATCCAGCCCGGCGCTGATGCTGTGGGTGTCCCGGATCTGGCCGTCAGTTGTTTGCATTACGTAGCTTTTCGTGCCGTGCAGCACGCCGATTCGGGCCACGTCCGGGTCGGCAAATCGCGCGGCATGACGGCCGCTATCGATCCCTTCACCGCCCGCCTCGACACCGATGAGGTCTACCCCGTCATCATCCCGAAAAGCATGGAAGATGCCCATGGCATTGCTGCCGCCGCCGACGCAGGCCACTATCGCATCCGGCAACCGGCCGCATTGTTCCAGCATCTGCTCACGTGCTTCGCGGCCGATGACGCTCTGAAAGTCACGCACCATGGCCGGATAGGGATGTGGCCCGAGGACGGAGCCGAGCAGATAGTGGGTCGTCGTCACGTTGGTCACCCAGTCGCGGATCGCCTGATTGATGGCATCCTTCAGCGTGCGGCTGCCGGAACTGACGGGCCGCACCTCGGCACCCAACAAGCGCATACGCTGGACGTTAGGCTGCTGCCGGGCGATGTCGACATCGCCCATGTAAATGACGCCTTCCAGACCGAGCAGGGCACAGACGGTGGCCGTGGCGACGCCGTGTTGCCCCGCGCCGGTCTCGGCCACCACGCGCTGCTTGCCCATGCGCCGGACGAGCAGAGCCTGGCCCAGGGCATTATTGATCTTGTGCGCGCCGGTGTGGTTGAGGTCTTCGCGTTTGAAGTAAATTTGCGCGCCGCCGAGCTTTTCCGACAGGCGGCGGGCATGGGTGAGGGGCGAGGGGCGGCCGACGTAGCTGCGCAGCAGGCCCTCGAACTCGGCCATGAAGGAGGGATCGCGGCGTGCGTCATCGTAGGCAGCGGCAAGCTCTTCAACGGCGGGCATCAGCGTCTCGGGCACGAACTGGCCGCCAAACGGCCCAAATTTACCTTTTGCATCGGGGAGCGAAATTGTTGGGTCCATAGGTGAACTATACCGGAATTCCTGAATTTATCGGATTATAGCAATATTGGTCACTCAGCAGTGCGCGATCCGGCAAGTCTGGTATAAGTGAGATCAAGACTTAATTATGAACAGGTCAAGATCGTCGTGCCGGATTCTTATCCGGCGGCCGAGGCCCGGTTGCGCCGTTCATGAAGATGTGGGCTGCGCAGCCGGTTAAGAAACCGGCGCTACAGTGTTATCGAAACCGGCTGGAGCGGCTACCTGTGATAGAATAGAGCTTATGATAAAGGAATTAATCGTTGTGGGTGGCGGACTGGCGGGCAGTGAGGCGGCCTGGCAGGCGGCCGAGGCGGGCATCGAAGTGCGCTTGTACGAGATGCGACCTGATCAAACGACCCCCGCCCACGAAACCGCGTGGCTGGCGGAACTGGTATGCAGCAATTCGCTTGGCTCCGACTTGCCCCACAAGGCACCGGGGTTGCTAAAGGCGGAGTTACGCGGTCTGGGGTCGCTTATATTAGAGTGCGCCACGTCGACGGCCGTGCCCGCCGGCTCTTCGCTGGCCGTCGATCGCGAGGGGTTTGCCCGCTTGGTGACCGAGCGAATCGCCGCTCACCCGCGCATTGCCCTGATGGCCGAGGAGATGCCGGCCATCCCCGACAGGCCGACGATCATCGCCAGCGGCCCGCTCACTTCGCCGTCGCTGACGCAGAGCATCGGCGCGCTGACGACACGAGACCACCTCTACTTTTACGATGCCGTCTCGCCCATCGTCCAGGCGGAGACGATCGATATGTCCATCGCCTTCCGGCAATCCCGCTATGACAAGGGCGAACAGGAAGAAGGCGATTACATCAATTGCCCCATGAACCGCGAGGAGTATGAGGCCTTTGTCGAGGCGCTCCTATCGGCCGAGACAATTACCCTCAAACAGTTTGAACGGGAAGACCCCCATTTCTTCGAGGGTTGTATGCCCATCGAGGCTTTAGCTGCGCGTGGGCGCGACGCGCTGGCTTTTGGCCCGATGCGGCCAGTGGGGCTGATCGACCCCCGCACGGGGCGGCGACCCCATGCCGTCGTTCAGTTGCGACAGGACAATCTGATCGGCTCGCTGTTCAACATCGTCGGTTTTCAAACCAACCTGAAGTGGGGCGATCAGAAGCGGGTCTTGCGCCTCATTCCCGGCTTGGCCGGGGCGGAGTTTGCGCGCTTCGGCATGATGCATCGCAACACATATATCAACGCGCCGGCAATGCTCCAGCCGACGATGCAGTACCGCAACCGGGCCGATCTGTTCTTCGCCGGACAGATCGTCGGCGTCGAAGGGTATGTCGGCAATGCCGGAACAGGGTTGCTGGCCGGCATCAATGCCGCGCGCTTGCTGCAAGGCGCTCATCCGGTCATCTTGCCGCCGGCCACCATGCTGGGGGCGTTGTGCCACTACGTCACCCACAGCGCCGTCAAGGACTTTCAGCCGATGAAGGCTAACTTCGGCATATTACCCAGCCTGCCGCCCCGGCCCGGCAAGGAGGAACGCGGCCGATATTACGCGGAACGCGCCCTGACGACCTTGCGCCGTTTTGCACGCGAGCACGGGCTGCGTTACGATCCCGCTGTCGCTGCAATGTCACCCGCTTCGCCGGCCCGCGAGTAAAAGCTTGGCAGTTCACGAAAAGGAGACTATGGAAATCCCGGTTGAAACAACAGTCGCCAACGTCGTCGTCTATCCTGACCGCGCGCGGGTCACCAGTCATGGCCGGTGCGACCTGGCCGAGGGATCGCATCAACTTGTTGTGGGCGAATTGCCCCTGGCCCTGGAGCCTGATTCGGTGCGCGCGTCCGGCGCCGGGTCGGCCCGCGTCCGTCTGCGCAGCGTGGACGTGCAGCGCCGTCACTACGCTGTCGCCCCGTCGGCCGAAGTCGCCGGCCTGGAACGGAAGATCGAGGAGTTGCAACTTTCATTAAGAACATTGGCCGACCGCCAGGCCGTCAAACAGGCCTCGATCAATCATTTGAACGGGATGCGCGAGGCGACCAGCGAGTATGCTCGTGGTCTGGCCCGTGGACGTAGCACGATAGATGAGCAGACCAGTCTCATCCGTTTCTTCGAGGAAGAGGAGATTCGCCTGCGGGCCGATCTGCGTCAGGTGGATGAAGAGCAGCGCGGTCTGAAAGATCAGCTGGTGAAAGTGCAGGCCGACCTCGACCAGATTCGGTCGGCCCGGCCGCGCCAGCGCTATGAGGTCCGGCTGGAGATCGAGGCGCTCTCGGCGGGTGACTTTGGCGTGGAGATCACCTATGTAGTCGGCCGGGCGGGATGGCGGCCGTTGTACGACATGCGGCTGCGCGAGACGAACGGCTCAGCAGTCGTCGCCGTTTCCAGTCTGGCAGAGATCACCCAAGATACCGGGCAAGACTGGACGGCCGTCAAACTGTCGGTTTCCACGGCTCGCCCGGCATTGAACCAGCGGATGCCGGAACTCAAGCCGTGGTTTGTCGACGTGCTCCAGCCGCAACCGCGTCTGTACAAAGCACAAATGGCCGCCAAGAGCGTGCGAATGGATGCCCTGGAGATGGTTGCGGCCGACGAAGCGCCGCCCATGGCCGCGATGGCTCCAGCGCCCGTGGTCGCCGAGGTCGAGATGGCCCAGGCTGAGGAAAGCGGCACGGCTGTGACCTTTCGCGTTTCCGGCGACGTGGATATTCCCGGCGACGGCACGCCAAAAAAGACCGCCCTCGGTCACTATGATCTGACGCCGGTGCTCGATTTTCTGGCGGTTCCCCGACACACCGATGCCGTCTATCGTCGGGCCAAGCTGAACAATGCCACCGGCGCGCCGCTGCTGCCGGGAGTAATTAACCTTTACGTGGGCGAGGAGTTCATCGGCCAGAACCGGATCGGGTACACGCCAAGCGGCGGCGACGTGGAATTGATCCTGGGCGTCGAGGAACGCATCACGGTCAAGCGAGAGTTGATCCGCCGCGAGGTGGACAAGCGCCTGCTGCGCGATCAGCGCCAGGTGGTTTATGGGTACGAGATCAAGCTGGAAAATCTGCTGACTTCGGCCGCAAATGTGACTGTGCAGGATCAGTACCCCGTCTCACGCCACGACCAGATCAAGGTTCGCCTGGATCGAGCCGTGCCGGAGCCGGTGGAGCATACTGATATGCACATCCTGAAGTGGCAGTTGGCCTTGGCGTCGGGCGAGAAGAAGACGATTCAATTTGAATACCAGGTCGAACACCCGCGAGCGTTGCCCATAGCCGGGCTGGCCGATTAGGGAGGAGGACACCATTACGTCAAATAATAAAGGATATGATACCGCGCCCCCACGCGAACAAGCGTTTCTCGTGGGGGTGGAACTACGAGACGACCCTGCTCTGTTGCCGGTGGAAGACAGTCTCGACGAGCTAACCCGGTTGGCCGATACGGCCGGTATTGATGTCGTTGGTCAAGCGATTCAGCGCATTGACAAGCCCAACAGCGCCACCTATATTGGCTCCGGCAAGGTCGAGGAAGTCAAACTGCTCGTTGACGAGCTTCAGGCCGACGTGGTCATCTTCGATGACGAGCTTTCGCCGCGCCACCAACGCGAGCTGGAAGAGGCGTTTGGTGAAGAGGTGAAGGTTGTCGACCGCACGGCCCTCATCCTCGACATCTTCGGGCAACACGCCCAAACGCGCGAAGGACAGCTTCAGGTGGAGCTGGCGCAATTGGAATATCGATTACCCCGCCTGACGCGCATGTGGACGCATCTGGCCCGGCAGGCCGGCGGCCGCGCGGGCGGAGCCACCGGCGGCGTCGGCTTGCGCGGCCCCGGGGAAACTCAGTTGGAGACCGACCGCCGTGAGATCAACCGGCGCATCGCACAGATCAAGGACGAACTCGACGCCGTGCGCGCCCACCGTGAGCGGCATCGCGCCAAGCGCCAGCAAACGGAACTTCAGGTCGTCGCTATTGTCGGCTACACTAACGCCGGCAAGTCGACGCTCCTTAACAAGTTGAGTGGGGCCGACGTGCTGACGGCCGACATGCTATTTGCTACGCTGGACCCGACCACGCGCAAGGTCAATATGCCCGGCGGCCGTGAAGTTTTGTTCACCGACACGGTCGGCTTTATTCAGAAGTTGCCGACACAGATCGTCGCTGCTTTCCGCGCCACACTGGAAGAAATCGGCGATGCTGACATTCTCTTGCACGTTGTTGACGTCACGCATCCCAACGCGGCCGAACAAATCGAAGCCGTCGAGGATACGCTGGCCGAGCTGGAAGTCGATCACCTGCCCCTGGTCATCGCTCTCAATAAGGCCGATCAACTGATCGACCGCGAGGCGACCGTTCGCGATCTTGACTTGTCGGCCTCGGCGGCGCTGGTATCGGCCAAAACCGGCCAGGGGATTGATGAATTGTTGATCCTGATCGAGGCGGCGATGGTGCAACTCTTGCAGCCCATCGAGATCTTGTTGCCCTATGAGCGCGGCGATTTGCTGTCGCTCTTCTATGAGCGAGGCCAGGTGGACGAGGAAAAGCATACTGGTGATGGCGTCCACTTGTTTGGCCGTGTTCCCAAGCGTCTTATCCCTGTGTTTGAGGCTTATCGACCTGCATGAGATCCATCAACGACCTTTTCCAACGGCCGGCTGTCAGAGCAGCCTTGGCCGCATTCCACGAGCGCCGGGAGACCATCCTGTCGCAAATCATCGCCATCCAGCAAATTCCCGCGCCGACTTTCGAGGAGGCGCGCCGAGCCGCTTTCATCGAAGAGCGATTTCAGGCGCTGGGACTGGCTGACGTAAGCCGCGACGCGCTGAACAACGTCTACGGCAAGCTGGCCGGCGCTTCGCCCGGCCGGCCGCCGGTCGTCATATCCGCGCACCTGGACACTGTTTTTCCAATAGAGACAAACCTGGCCGTCCGTCATGACGGGCGGGTCGTCTATGGGCCGGGATTGGGCGACAACTCGACCGGTGTCGGCGGGTTGTTGCAGGTGGCCGAGATGATTCGGGAGCGCGTTTTGCCCCACGAGAGCGACATCTACTTCGTCGCCAACGTTGGCGAAGAAGGGTTGGGCGATCTGTGCGGTATGCGCGCCGTTGTCGACAAGTTTGGCGGCGAGGCGACCTACATCGTCGTAGAGGGCGGCCTTTTCGGCAAGTTGATCCATCAGGCGGTGGGTGTGCGCCGCTACCATATCGAAGTGACGGCTCCCGGCGGCCACTCCTGGGGCGGTTTCGGTGCGGCCAGCGCCATCCACGTACTGGGACACTTGATCGTCGATATCGACGGTTTGAGTGTACCCACTATCCCGAAAACGACTTACAACGTCGGCATCATCCAGGGTGGGACATCGATCAACACCATCGCCAACTCGGCTCACCTGTGGCTCGATCTGCGCTCGGAAGGGCCGGCGGCGCTGGAGCAATTGGTTAAATCCACCGAGGAAATCCTGCGCCTCAGAAGCCGGAAGTATGTTTTGGAGGGCCACGGAGTCGAAATTAAAATGGAGCAGGTCGGCAATCGCCCGGCCGGCGGCATCGACCGACAGTCGCCCGTTGTGGCCCTGGCCGACGCGGCCCTGCGCGCCGTGGGCCGCGAAGATGTAGACTACATCGTCAGCAGCACTGACGCTAACGTGCCCCTCAGCCGGGGCTATCAGGCGGTGTGCCTGGGTCTGACCCACTCCGGCAACTCCCACCGGCCCGACGAATTCATCGACACGACGCATCTGCCGGCGGGCTTGGGCCAATTGATGTTGGTGGCGTTGGCAGCCGCGGGTTAAATGACGATGATGGGGGCTTAGAAGGGGGAGGAAACGGATACCGGCCGTCACACACGATCCAATCCTGTTATCGACGATAAGAGAAATATTCATGGAATTTGAACTGTCTGATGAACAACGCGCCTTGAAGGAAGTCGTCCACGATTTTGTGGCTCGCGAAGTGCGCCCGCGCGCCCGTCATACGGATGAGGCGAGCGAATTCAACTGGCCGGCCGTGCGCCTGATGGGCCCGCTGGGTCTCTTGGGGCTGGAAGTGCCGGAAGAATATGGCGGCTCGGCGCTGGACGCGATTAGTGTCGCCCTTGTCATCGAGGAGTTGGGGTGGGGGTGTGGTTCCACGGCGCTGGCGATTGCCGCGCACAACGGGCTGGGCCTTGGCCCGCTCGTGGCCTACGGCAGCGAGGAGCAAAAACAGCAGTGGTTGCCGCATCTGACCAGCGGCCAGGGCAAACTGGCCTGCCTCAGCCTCACTGAGCCGGGGGCAGGATCGGACCTGAAGGACGGTGTGCGGACGCGGGCCGTGCCGGAGGGCGACTCATGGATCATCGATGGAGCCAAGATGTGGATGACCAACGCCTCCATCTCCGACCTGATGGTCGTCCTCTGCCGGACGGGCGGCCAAGGCAGCCATGCCCTCAGCCACATCCTGGTGCCATCTGATACGCCTGGCATTGTCATTGGCCCACCGGAAAAGAAGATGGGGCTGCACGGTTCGCCTACCCACGCCGTCACCTTCGACGAGGTTCGCGTCCCGCGCGAAAATTTGCTGGGTGTCGAGGGGCGAGGACTCCAGCAGACGATGAGCACGCTGGACAGCGGCCGTATCGGCATCGGGGCGTTGGCCCTGGGGCTGGCACAAGCCGCCTATGAAGAGGCGCTGAAGTATTCCAAACAGCGAGAGGCCTTTGGGCAGCCCATCGCCAACTTCCAGGCCATCCAGTGGATGCTGGCCGACGCGGCCACGGAGATCGAGGCCGCGCGCCTGATGGTCCACAAAGCGGCCTGGCTGAAGGGGCAAAAGCGGCCGTATACGCAGATGGCCTCGATGGCCAAGCTGTTTGCCACAGAGGTCAGCGAGCGAGTGTGCCGCAATGCCATCCAGATCCACGGGGGGTATGGTTACAGCTCGGAGTTCGAAGTCGAGCGTATGTATCGCGATACGCGGTTGATGACCATCGGCGAAGGGACGAGCGAGATTCAACGACTCGTTATCGCCCGGCACATCCTCCAATAAGGGAGCGGACACGGCTACAGGCCGGATACCGTTTGGTCTGTTGTCGTGCTTTAGTGGATAAGTCCTGCTCGCCCACCGACTAGGGCATCGTGCGCGGCCGGGGGAACGGCGTTGGCATCGTCAGCGGATCAACGCCTAATAGCGTCGGCGGGTTGGGGCGGAATAGCTCGGCGTCGATGCGGCCGGTTCCCGGATCGATGATGAAGTAATGGCTGCGGGCGTAATCGCGCATCGGCAAAATCAACTGTTGCGCTTTTTGGGCGATGCCGCCGAATTGGCCCCCCAGATACCAGACGGCCGCACCTTTCACCTGCGGATAGGCCGCGTAGAGCCACGAGGCCCAGGCCATGTCCTCCACAGCCGGGATCGGCTGGGGCACGCTGTTATATTCCCAGCCCCACTCGGTGATCAGAATCGTCGGCCGAGGAATGCCGTGCCGGTCGCAGATGTCGAAAAGCGACTGGAATCGACCGACCAGGTAGGGGTAGATCGCGCCGATATGATCGTTGGTCAGGCTGTACTCATGAATGGCAACAGCCACCTCGTCCGGATGCTCGCCGGCGAAGCGCAGGAAGTCGAGCATGGCCGGATGCTCCCAGTCTTCCGGTTCGGGCACGCCTGTTGACCAACTGAACGCTCCATAGCGATAGCCATCGGCCAGGGCCAGCTTAGCCGTCTCCAGCGAAAATCGTCCCAGGCGCTCGATCTGTAGCTGGCCGTTGTCACCATAGCGCCCCGGCTCATTGAGCGTCTCCAGCCAGATATATTCCCTCTCCAGTTTGGACGGCACGTTGTCGCGGTTCAGTTGCCAGCTCACGGCCGCGGCTTCTTCGGGGGACAGCGACAGATTGTAAAAAGGCGCTTCGAATCGCGGATCCGTCAGGCGAAATACCAGCGTGTGGGGAACGAACCGGCCGGCCGCCTCGTTGGCCTTCATGATATTCTGTGCTTCTAAAATCGGCCCGGCGTCGTCGGTGCTCTTCAGAAAGAACGGAATGCCGGCCGCGTTGAGGTCGGCCATCCACTGGCCCAATCCGGTGGCGTTCCCACCGGGGCCGGTGTGGAAGCCGATTTTGGTGAAGGCCAGGTCTAACCCTTGTGCCTGCGCTTTGGCGCGCGCGGCCTCTAAATCAATCGGTGGCAAGGCGACCACGACTGTCGGCGGCGGCAGGGGCGGGCCTACCGTCGGGAGCGGCGTGGGGCCGGGTGTCGGGTCGAGCGCGCTGCCCAGAATGGGTGCGATAAATGCTGATGGTTCGGCGGCCGCGGCTGGCGGCGTGGCGGCAAAGGCGAGCCATCCTTCGGCGCTCGATGCCGACGTTGGTGGCTCCACCGTGGCCGACGATAAGACCGCGCAGCCGGCAATCGCCGATACGAATGCCATGAGTAGCAGGCCGAGGAATGGGGATGGCCCCCTGGACTCAATTTGGTATTTCTGGTTGGGAAGCGTCAAGGTACTTCTCCTGTGCTGTTCAGGGTGACGGCTTAAAGATGGCCGGGTCGACGCGCCCAAAACCGGGGTCGACGCCGAAGTAGTGGCTCAGGCTATAGTTTCTGACCGGATCAATCAACGCGGCCGTCTGATCTTCGATTGTGCCCGGCGTGTCGCCCAGGTACCAGATGGCCGCGCCCTTGACCTGTGGATAAGCGGCATAGAGGCGGGCCGCCCAGCGAATGTCAATCAGGGCTTGGGCCGGCGACGGCACGGTGTCGTACGTCCAGCCCCATTCGGTGATCAAAACGGTCGGCCGCATAATGCCGTTGCGGTCGCAGGCGTCGAAGAGAAACTGGAAACGACCGATCAGATAGGGGTAAATTGCCCCCACGTCATCGACTTCGTAACTGTATTCGTGCAGGGCGACGGCCAATCGGTCCTGATTTTCCCCGGCCAGCCGCAGGAATTTGAGCATCGACGGCGATTCCCAATCGGCTGGTTCCGGCTCGCCCGACGACCAGCCAAAGGCCGCCCAGCGAAAGCCGTCGCGTAGCGTCAATTGCGCCGTCTCATAGGCAAAATCGGCCAGCCACGCCGCCCGATTCTTGTCGACCTCGTTGACTGTTTCCACCCACACGTATGCGGGGTCCAGCTCCGGCGGGAAAACGGCCTTGTGCTGCGCCCAATGGTAGGCGGCCGCGGCCTTGGGATCGGCATTGTAATTGGGCACGTTGTCTACGCCCGACACCCGGCGATAGACCAGCGTGTGGGGGACGCCGCTCTTTTTCATCAGCTCCTGGGCCATGTAGAGCGGTTGGGCATTATCGGTGCTCTTCAGGAAGAATGGGACGCCGGCCGCGTCCAGTTCGATCATCATGTCCACCAGATCGGCCCAGCGGCCGCGGTCACCGGCATGAAAGCCGATCTTGTTAAACGTTAGCTTTAACCCTTGCGCTTCCAACTCTACTGCTTCGGCTGCGAAATCGATTGGCGGCTGGCCGGAGAACACTAGCGGCGGCGGCAGGGGCGGCGGCAAGGGCACTGTTGCGGCTCGAATCAGGGGGATAAAGGCGCGTGGGGGAAAGGTCAGGGTATCAGGGCGGGAACCGGGCCAAGAGGCTTGGCCGGCCATTCGCGATTGAGCAGCATTGTCCAAGGCGAAAAGGCCAGTAGCAGCTATGAGGCTACCCAACGCCAAGGCCGCGGCAGTGAACAAGATGATCGTGAGGACGGGCTTGCCCAGGACGCCGGGCAGTTCCTTGTCGTGCTTTGCGTGCTTCATCAAGGTGACCCTACTATAGCGTACTTTGAATTAAAGCGGTTCATTACAACGTTAAAATATTTGGCACCTCTCATCGACCTCTTGTACCTCCGTGGGTTATAATTCGATCATGGAAAACGGACGTGTGGCGGCCCCGGGCATCATGTTGCTGACAACTGTTCGCTCATACCGGCTGGAAGCGTTTCGCGCCGCGGCCAATCGGCTGGGTGTCAGGATGATGACCGGCATCGATTTGCCGGATCAGTTGGCCGAGCAGTGGCCCGGAGCGTTACCGTTGACATTCACCGACATAGAGGAGTCTACCCGCAGGATAGCCGCCCATGCCGCCGAGCAGCCGCTGTGCGCCATCCTGTCGGTTGACGATAGCGGCAGCCTGATCGCCGCGGCGGCCTCGGCCGCGCTGGGCTTGCCGCACAACGACCCCGCCGCGGCCGAAGCGGCGCGCGATAAATCACGGATGCGGCGGTTGTTGAAGCGGGGCGGCGTGGCCGTGCCCTGGTTCCGGTCCTATACGACGGCCGATGACCCGGCTGCGGTCGCGGCGCAAGCGCCCTATCCTTGCGTCGTCAAGCCGGTCAACTTGAACGGCAGTCGCGGCGTCATGCGTGCCGATTCACCGGCCGAACTCGTCGTCGCAATCGACCGCCTAAAACGCTTGATCACCGCCGAGACCGACGAAGATCGCCCTTACCTGGTCGAAACCTATCTGCCCGGCATCGAGGTGGCGCTGGAGGGAATGCTGGATAACGGCCGCCTTACCGTGCTGGCCCTGTTCGACAAGCCCGAGCCGTTGGTGGGGCCTTTCTTCGAGGAAACCATCTACGTCACGCCATCGCGCTTGCCCTCATCCGTACAGGCTACCATCGAGAGGACAACAGCCGACGCGGCGAGGGCGCTTGGTTTGGTGGCCGGGCCGATCCATGCCGAATTGCGCGTGAACGACGAAGGGGTGTGGATCATTGAGATCGCCGGGCGCTCCATCGGCGGACTGTGCTCGCAGGTCTTGCGGTTCGGCGTCGATGTCTCGCTGGAGGAGCTGATCATCCGGCAGGCGGCCGGGCTGCCGCTGGGTGATATCTCGCGCCGCGACCACGCTGCCGGCGTCATGATGATACCCATTCCGGAGGCGGGGCTCTTGCGTGAGGTGTCGGGCGTGGAGGAAGCCGCGGCCGTGCCCCTGATCGAGAGCATTGAGATTACTGCCCGCCTCAACTATCCTATTGTGCCTCTGCCGGAGGGGGACAGCTATCTGGGCTTCATCTTCGCGCGGGGGGAAACGCCCGAAGCAGTCGAGGCCGCGTTGCGACAGGCGCACGTTTGTCTACGCTTCGAGATAGACGCCCTGCTGCCGGTTTTCACCAGTCCATAAAGTTGTGAACCGGCCGGCGCTAGGCCAGCCGTCGCTCATCCGTCAAGCAGTAATGCCTCCGGCTCCTCGACCAGTTGTTTGACCCGTACCAGGAATTGCACAGCTTCGCGGCCGTCGACAATACGATGATCGTAGCTCAGGGCGACGTAGATCATGGGGCGGATGATAATCTCGCCGTCGCGGGCGACCGGCCGATCCTGAATGTTGTGCAGTCCCAGAATACCTACTTGCGGCGGATTCAGAATAGGTGTGCTCAGCATCGAACCGAAGACACCTCCGTTGGTGATGGTGAACGTGCCGCCACGAAGGTCTTCCAGCGAGAGCGTGCCGTCGCGGGAGCTTGCAGCGAAATCTCGCACGGCTTTTTCGATATCAGCAAAGGATTTGCGGTCGGCGTCGCGAATTACCGGCACGACTAACCCTTCTTCCGCGCCGACGGCGATGCCGATGTCGTAGTAGTGCTTCAGGACGATCTCGTCGCCCTGAAGCTCGGCATTCAGCCGGGGGAAGGCTTTTAGCGCGCCGACGCAAGCTTTTACGAAAAAGGATGTAAAGCCCAGTTTCACGCCGTGTTGGTTGACAAAGGACTCTTGCCGGCGGCGGCGCATGTCCATGACCGCGCTCATGTCGATCTCGTTGAATGTCGTCAGGATGGCCGCCGTCTGCTGGGCCTCCACCAGACGTTGGGCGATGGTGCGGCGGCGGCGCGACATGCGCTGCCGCTCTTCCCGCTCATCAGTTTCGGGCGATGGGGTCGGACGAGGGGAAGCAAAAACCCGCTCTCCCTCATCCGGTTCGGTTGCCGGTTCCGGTCGGGTCCGGGGTTCGACGCGCGCGGCGATGTCTTGCCGGGTGACGCGGCCGCCCGCGCCGCTGCCGTCTATTTGCGCCAGATCAACGCCTTCGGCCTCGGCCATGCGCCGGGCGACCGGCGTCGCCTTGCCCTTGCCTGCCGGTGTCTCGCCCGTGTTCGTGGGCGACGGCGGCGCGGGGTCGCCGGGGTCGGCCTGAGCCTTGGTTTGGGTCTTGCCGGTCGCGCCGTTGGCATCAATTGCCCCCAGCACGTCACCGATTTTTACGTCGCTGCCGGTGGGTTGGGTGATGGTGGCGATCACCCCGGCCGTCGTGGCCCCCACTTCCACGTCAACCTTGTCGGTCTCCAGTTCGACGATGACGTCGCCTACTTTCACCGGATCGCCAACCTTCACTCGCCACTCGCCAACTGTGGCTTCGACGATGGATTCGCCCAATTCGGGCACAGTGATTTCCGTTGTCATCAGGTGGTTACCTCCTCGTGAAGTTCGTAGGCCCGGTCGAGCAGTGTTGTCTGGCTCAGGACGTGCATGCCCATGGAACCCTCGGCCGGAGCGGCGCGGCGTGGTCGAGCGATGAGTCGCAGAGGCAGAGCGCCGTCCAGCAGATGGCGGAGGCGCTGATGAATCGTGTCCCACGCGCCGGCGTTGGCCGGTTCCTCCTGTAGCCAGACGACTTCGGCCGCGTTGGGGTACGACGCGATTATTTCGGCCAATGCCCTGGTCTCCAAAGGATAGAGTTGTTCGACGCGCACCAGGGCCAGATCGGTCCGTTCAGCATGGCGAGGATCGCTGATCATGTCGATGTAGATTTTGCCGCTGCACAAAATGATGCGGCGCACCGCGTCGCGGTCGGCTACGGTCCGAGGATCATCGATGACCGGTTGCCACTGCCCTTCGGCCAGGTCGCGCAACGACGAAAATACCTTCGGGTTGCGCAGCAAACTCTTGGGCGTCATGATGATGAGCGGCAGGGGATCGATTGTCAGGAGGGCCGCCTGACGACGCAGCAGATGGAAATATTGCGCTGCGGTGGTGGCGTTGGCGATGCGGATATTGGTCTCGGCCGCCGATTGCAAAAAGCGCTCCAGGCGGCCGGTTGAGTGATCCGGCCCTTGACCCTCATAACCGTGGGGCAGCAGCAGAACCAGAGAGGACGCCAGCTCCCACTTGGCATTGCCGGAGGTCACGTATTCGTCAATGATGGCCTGGGCGGTGTTGATGAAGTCGCCATACTGCGCTTCCCAAAGGACCAGCCGTTCCGGGGCCTGAATGCTGTAGCCGTACTCAAAGCCGATAGTCCCGGCCTCGGACAGCGGACTGTTGCGAACCTCGAACGCGGCCTGAGCCTGGGGGATATGTTGCAGCGGGATATGGATCGCGCCGGTGGTTTCGTCGCGCAGAACGGCATGGCGCTGGCTGAACGTGCCGCGCTCCACGTCTTCGCCGGTCAGGCGGATGGCCGTGCCCTCGGCCAGGATGGACGCGAAGGCCAACGCTTCGGCCGTGGCCCAATCGACCGTGGTGGCATCAGGATCGGCAAACATATCATGGCGGCGCTCAAAAGTGCGCGCCAGCTTTTTACTGATGGTAAAGTTCTCGGGCAGACGCAGTAACTCTTTATTGAGCTCCACCAACAAGTCGGCCGGCAGATCGGTCTGGACGCCACGCGCCGCGCCGCCGGGTGGTGGGGGCAGTTGGGGTTCCAGGGCGGCCGCCGGCTCCGACGGTAATGATTGGTAAATCTGGTTGAGCGTGTCGAGTTGTTGCTGAAAAAGTTGTTCGCTCCGCTCGGTAGTGAGCACGCCCCGTCCCGCCAGCGTGGCCGTCCACAACTTGCGAGCGGTCGGATGCTCGTCGATGCGCTCATACATTTGCGGCTGGGTGAAACGCGGCTCGTCGCCCTCGTTGTGGCCGTAGCGCCGATAGCCCACCAGATCGATTACGAAGTCGGTATGGAACTTCTGCCGGTAGGCCGACGCCAGGCGTGCGACCTCCACGCAGGCTTCGGGGTCGTCGGCGTTCACGTGGACGATGGGCATCTTGAAGCCCTTGGCCAGGTCGCTGGCATATAGCATGCTGCGACCTTCCCACTGGGAGGTGGTAAAGCCGACCTGATTGTTGGCGATAATGTGGATCGTCCCGCCAACGCGATAGCCGCGCAAGCGTTGCAGGTTAAGCGTTTCGGCGACGATGCCCTGGCCGGGAAAGGCGGCATCGCCGTGGATCACGACGGGCAGGATGGCGCGCGGATCGAAGTACGGCCGCCCCGGCTTGTCGGCCGTCGTGCCGGCGGCCCGCGCCATGCCGGCGATGATCGGGTTGACGTGTTCCAGGTGGCTGGGGTTAGGCGGCATGATAACAACCAAATCCACCGGATTGTTACCATTGAGCGAACGGCTGGCCCCGGCATGATACTTCACGTCGCCCGTCCAGCCCAAATAGTCGCGCGCCGGATGTTCTTCTCCGGCCGTGTCGCGAAACTCCTGGAGAATTTCGGCATAGGATTTGTTGAGGATGTGGGCTAGCACGTTCAGGCGGCCGCGATGGGCCATGCCAATCAGGATGGTGTAGATGCCCGCGTCCACCGACTCGCCCAGGATGATGTCCAGCATGGGCACCATCATGTCCAGTCCCTCGACGGAGAAGCGCGTCTTGCCGGGGAAGATGCGATGCAGGAAGTGTTCGAAAGCCTCAACCTTGGTCAACTGTTCGAGCAGGCGGACGGGATCGAGCGGATCGTTCGGAGGCCGGAAGCGCCGGGATTCGGCCGCTTCGCGCAGCCAGGCGCGCTCATCGGGCAAACGGAGGTGATCATAGTCGTAGCCGATGGTTGACGAATAAATCTCTCGCAATTGGGCGATGGCCTCATAGGCGTTGTCAGCAGCGGTAGGGTTGCCGATCAACGAGGCCGGCAGAAAACGCAGATCGTCATCGTGAAGTCCATGGGCGGAGGGATGGAGCGATGGATCGCCCGGTGGATTGGCCAGACCGAGCGGGTCGATCTTGCTCGCCAGGTGCCCATACTCGCGAATGGCTGTAGCCAGATTGACCGCGCCCATGACCTTGTCGGTCTCGGCGGTCACGGCCGACGTTGCCGGGATCTGCCGATTGCCGTCCTCAGGAGGCCGCCACCTTGCAAAGGCCTCGCGCGTCGCCGCATCGACGCTACTCGGATCGTTACGGTACGTTCATAAGCTCAAGTACATAGCCCGTGTTGGCCCATGAAACCTACGCCAAAAATTCATGGCGGCTATATTAACAGGTTTACGGGCCGATCATCCTGAATTCAAGCCACCTGCAGGTGGCTTGTTGATGTCATTGTCCGATTATTGGGAGTGGGCTATGCTGTGCTCAGGCCGACCCAAAAATGGTGTGGCAGCACGGTTCGAGCGCGCTGGACCTTTACGGAACCGACAGTTACCTCTTCCTCGGCAAAAGCGGCCGAATTCACCAGGCACAGGTCAGGCATTGCGCCATACTTTGGCGGTAGTAGTCAACCGCGCGTTGAACCTTTTCATCCAACGTTCGGCGCGCGTCGGCATCCAGCCACAACATTCCGGTTTTCATGGTTTGCCTCCAAATAGATTGAATTCGGTCATGTCTCACTTAAAAAGGAAGTTTCTCTGAAGGGGCCTCGCCGGACTCCGGTGGATTTTTGCCCAGTTCGACGCTGCCATCGTGCATCGTAAACATACGCGAAGGCGGCGTGGCCTTCGCTGGGTTGTCTTTAATCCGCGGCCGTGCGCTATAGGGTTGGGCCAGCAGAATCGGCCGCGCCAGATGATTCAGTTCGGTCAACTGATGGTGAAGTTCATAGTCACTGACATAGGCCGCCTGGAAGTAGGTCACGTCCTCCCCGGCAACGGCCAGGAAATCACCTTCGCCGTAGAGTCGAGTGGCCTGATCGAGCGAAATTCCGGCAACGCGGCGAGCCACAGCCGCATCGCTGAGCCGGCCGATCAATCGCATCGTGATGCTGGCCTTCAAGGTCGAATCCAGTAACGGTGAATCAGGACGGTCGGCCGCCAGAACGAGGTGTATTCCCGCTTGAGCTCCGTATTGCAGCAAGCGATACAGATCGCTTTTGGGTTGAGCGCCCCCATCCTCAAGGTAGGTAGTGATGTGATCCATCAGGATGACGATGCGCGGCAGCGTCATCCGCTCGCGACGGCGATAGGTCATCTCCTCGGCCAGAAAGTGGAGCAGTGAGGCACATGCTTCAACCCCGAATGCCGGATCGGTCATCATATGCGGCAGATAACCTAACGGGAGTAGGGGGTAGTCGGTCATATGGAGCCGGGTGGTGCCGTCCCATGCCGGATCCAGTATTTGCAATTGACATTGCGCCTGGCGGCTGGTCAGCGCCAACGCCGTGGCGATGGTTCTGAGCAGGGATGTTTTCCCGGCCCCGACTTCCCCGGCAATAAGAACGTGGCCGTGGCGATGGTTGGCAAATCTCAGCCAGACGGGTTGCCCTTCTTCATCCACGCCCACAGGAATGGACATGGGGGCTCCGTTAGGCATTGCGGCCATCAATCTGAAAAGCGGCACAGGAGCATCGTCGGGCGGTGGCACTTGCAGACGCTATTGGCTGTTGTTGCGGCTGTGAGACCCATATCCTTACGCCGAGGGCCGACCCAAGATCGCGTTTCAGGCCCAGTATTTTTTCCAGCCCGGCCGCGATCTGGGTTTGCAGCTCGAAACTCACCAGCCGTGATCGCACCGTGCCGCCGGTAATTGTGGCCGGCACTCGATGGTGAGTCAGCACGCGGCTGATTTGCTGCGACTGCACATCAAGTTGATGTCTTAGACGGGCTTCTGAAGAAGATTCTTGTTCCATTCCGGATTCTTTTGCTTCCAATACGAACGAATGTTCTAATTTGGATGGAAAAAAAGAGGCGGCCGAACGGACCGCCTCGTGATTTGCGACAAGCTTTAGGGCGCCTGGCGCAGCACCATCAATACTCGCCCCTGAATTTGGACCTCAGCTGGGTCAACATAGATCGCATCCATGGTCGGGTTAGCTGGCTGGAGTCGTATTTGATGCCCCTCGTTGTAGAAATGCTTGAGGGTGGTCGTATCATTGCGCAGCCAGACGGCAACCATATCCCCATTGCGCGCTTCGTATTGCGGTTTCATGATGACGATGTCGCCGTCGTTGACCATGGCATCGATCATGGAGTCCCCACGGACGCGCAGTGCAAATAGGCCTTCGGGCTTTTCGGAGAGCATGGCGCGGCTAAGCTCGACCGCGTCTTCCTCGTCGTAGGTGCCGAAGGTGTCATTGCCGGTCATGACCGGCTTACCGGCGACAATATCGCCGGCCAGGGGAATCTTGATCAATCGCTCTACGGCATTGCGGACGGCCGCGGTCGCTTGGTTGACGGAGTTGGAAAAAGCACCCGCCTTCTCCGTCAGGCGTAACCCACGCGAAACATCCGGGTCGCGGTCGAGATATCCTTTTTCTTCCAGCTTGCCCAGATTATAATTGACGACAGACGTGGAGTTGATGCCGACGGCTTTGCCTATTTCGCGAATTGTGGGTGGGCGACCGTTCTCGTCCATATAGCCCTGCGTGAATTGCAGGATCTTTTGTTGCCGAGTGGATAAGGGCTTTTCGCTCATCATTCACTGCTCCTGATGTAAACCAGTGATGGCACCCTCCAATATGGAGGGAAACCGCTCATTTGTTCTGAGTATAACACGAACACTTGTTCGCTGTCAATAGTATTTAATTATGAGATTTGAAAACCATTCGTTCCCTTCGCGACGTGTGCCGGTGGCCGCCCGCCATGGGCTAGTTGCTACCAGCCAGCCGCTGGCCGTGCAGGCGGGGCTGGCAGTTTTGCGGGATGGGGGCAACGCCATAGACGCGGCCATTGCCACCGTGGCGACCTTGTGTGTCGTCGAACCTTGTTCCACCGGCATTGGTGGCGACGCCTTCGCGCTCATCTGGTCGGCCGAAGAGAGGCGATTATATGGCTTGAACGCCAGTGGTCCGGCTCCCATGGCGTTGACGGCCGACTTCGTGCGAAGCCACGGCTTGGCCTCTTTCCCGGCGCGGGGCGGGTTGCCGGTCACCGTGCCCGGCGCACTGCGCGGTTGGGAGTTGGCGCTGGGCCAATTCGGCACGATGGGACTGGATAAATTGCTCCAGCAACCCATCGTCTATGCCCGAAAAGGTTTCCCGGTCAGCCCGACAATCGCTCGTGCCTGGGTCAATTCGACTGACCTTCTCAGCCGTCTGCCCGATTCGCAGCGGGTGTGGCTGCCGGCCGGACGTGCTCCGCGGGCAACCGAGCTATTCCGTAATCCCGAATTCGCGAGCACTCTGCAAGCCCTGGCCGAGAATGGCTATGATGCTTTCTATACGGGGGACATCGCAGCGCAGATCGCCACGGCCGTGCGCGCCGATGGCGGGGTAATGACCGAAGATGATCTGGCCGCCTATCGGGCGGAGTGGGTTGAACCAATCGCCGTCGACTATCGGGACGGGTACACATTCCACGAGATTCCACCCAACGGACAGGGTCTGGCGGCTTTGCTGGCCCTCAATATCGTTCGGGATTTTGATTTGCGACACATGACCTACGGGTCGGCCGACTATTATCACGTGTTGATCGAGGCGATGAAGCTGGGATTTGTCGATGCCCACGCCTATGTCGCCGACCCTCGCCAGGCAACGGTGCCGGTCGAGGCGTTATTGAGTCGAAGCTATACGCGCGAACGACGCGCTCTGATCGATGGCCGGACGGCTTTGTGGCCCCAGTCAGGCAACCCGACCGGCCACGGCGACACGGTCTATTTGACCGTGGCCGACGAGGCGGGCAATTTGGTGAGCTGGATTCAGAGCCTTTACATGGGCTTCGGCAGCGGTATCACCGCCGGGCGCACCGGGGTGCAGCTGCAAAATCGGGGGGCGAATTTCAGCCTGACGCGCGGACATCCCAACGAGGTCGCGCCCGGCAAGCGCCCCTATCACACTATCATTCCCGGTTTCATCACCCACGATGGACGGCCGTGGGCCAGCTTCGGCGTGATGGGTGGCTTTATGCAACCGCAGGGTCATTTGCAGGTGGGAGTCAACCTGATCGATTTCGGCATGGACCCGCAGGCTGCGCTGGATGCGCCGCGCTTTAACTGGCTACAGGGCAAGGAGGTTGCTCTGGAACCGGCTATTGATGACGCGGTGCGCGCCGAGCTGGCCCAGCGCGGGCATGTGCTGCGGCCGCGGGGCGAACCACTGCACTACGGCGGCGGTCAGGTCATCTTGCGTGATCCCGATACGGGCGTGCTCATCGGCGGTACTGAGCCGCGCAACGATGGCGCGGTGGCGGGGTGGTAGAGACGTGACGAGTTGCGAATGACGAGTGACGAATAAAGATGCGACTTGGCGGCTGTGGGCTATCGTCCGCACCGATTGTCAAACCGGCGCGTCATCGCTATACTTGGCTCCTAATATACGGAGAGGTCGCATAGTTTGGCCTAGTGCGCACGACTGGAAATCGTGTACGGAGCAATCCGTCGCGGGTTCGAATCCCGCCCTCTCCGCCATACTGAATCGATCTTCTATTCAGTTATCAAGGTGCAGGTGTCCTTGGGCGGCAAAGGTTCGTGCCTGGCGCACAAGAACAAGACATTGCATCTGGAGACAGGACCACCGACAGCTCCGGCTCACTACGCTGGGGCTGTCGGCTTTTAGGCTGGTTCCCCTTCCCGCTCGCCGTTAGAAACTGAAAGACTTAAAAGGTCACCCGGTTGGCAGGCCAGGAAACGACAGATCGTTACCAGCGTGTCCAGGCGGACCGTGCGAATGTCGCCGTTGCCGGTCGGTGTCGTTGAGACATGGAACATCCGGCGCTGGGGGACGACGCGGGGGTTGTTCCAGTACCCTCTTGCGGGTCGGTGTCGTTGAGACTCGTCATTGGCTGCGGCAATACAATCGTCTCGCCGGCGGGCCGGGGGCAACTGGCTCTAAGGGCTTCGCCGCACCCATTACTCTGCGCGGGATGCTCCTCAGCACCGACCACAGCGGTTCGGCCCACGCGTTAGATTTGCCGCACGTTCAACTTGAGGCAGACGACGTCATAGTAAGTCGAAAAATCGACTGGAAAAAGCTGTATTGGCATCAGAGAGGAACAAGCGAAGAAAAAGAAGGCGCGCTAGAAAATGAACAGGCGTTGTTTTGGCCTAGAGGTTCGGTTCTGCTGGTCGCTCCAACGGGTAGCGGAAAAACGGAGGCGGCACTTCTTTGGGCCGCCTGCCAGAAGGAAGCCGACCACCAACCGCCTCGCCTGTTCTATACCCTGCCTTATCAGGCCAGCATGAACGCCATGGTGCGACGGTTGGCGGAGACGTTCGGCAATGAACACGTCGACTTGCAGCACGGCCGTGCGTTGCTGGCGACCGATCGCTGGTTCATGGAGAAAGGCGAGCAGCCGGAAAACGCAACCCAGGTTGCCCGCCGGCGTCGGGCTATGGCGCGACTCCACTACCCACCTGTCCGCGTCTTCAGCCCCTATCAGATGCTCAAGGCCATGTACCGGCTCAAGGGGTATGAGGCCCAACTGACCGACTATCATAACAGTCTGTTCATCTTTGATGAAATTCACGCCTACGATATCGAACGACTGGCGCTCATCCTGCGCACCATCGCCTATCTGCGCCGCCACTACAACGCCCGCTTCCTGGTCATGTCGGCCACCTTCCCGCAACTCATCCGCGACTGGCTGGCTGACGCACTGGGCGAAGCGCCGACGATTACTGCGGCGCCGAAGTTATTCACCAAATTCCAACGCCACTGTCTTCGTCTGGTGGAGGGCGAGGTATTGGATGAGGTCAATCTGTCCCGCGTGCGTGCGGCGGCGCTGGAAGGAAAATCCGTGCTGGTTGCCTGCAACGTCGTCGACCGTGCCCAGATGGTCTACGAAATATTGCGGAAACAGTTGACGCCGAACGGGATCGATCTCGTCCTGCTGCACGGGCGTTTGAATTCGCGCGACCGGCTCGAAAAAGAAAACATCATCCGCGAGCGCACCGGGACCCATAGGTCCGGCGGCGCGCCCATCGTCCTCGTCGCCACGCAAGCCGTCGAGGTTAGCCTCGACATCGACCTGGATACCATCTATTCCGAACCGGCCCCGCTGGAGGCGCTTGTCCAGCGCTTCGGTCGTGTCAACCGACGTGGCAAGAAGGGTATAGTCGACGTTCACGTCTTCACTATCCCCTCCGATGAGCAAAAGTGGGTTTACGACGAGCGGCTGGTAGCCGGGACGCTGCGCGTGCTGGCCCGCGAGAACGGCCGCCCGGTGGATGAGAGCGCCGTCGGCCTCTGGTTGGCTGAAATTTACGAAGGCGAGGTGGCCGATGAGTGGAAGAGGCGCTACGCGGCGGTGGCGGCCGAATTCGATGCAGCCATCATCGGTTCTTTACGGCCGTTCCAGTCGGATCCCGATCTGGACAGACAATTCGACAAGATGTTTGACGGGGTTGAGGTATTGCCGGAAGATTTATGGTCGGAGTACGCTCGTCTGACGAACGAGGGGAATTATATCCAGGCCGGCGAATTACTGGTACCGATCAGTTACCAACAACTGGCCCGTATCAGTCAGGCCCGTAAGCGCACGTCGGAAAAAGGCGAGCGGTTGATTACAGTCGATATTCCCTATAATTCGGAAATGGGCCTTGACCTGAGCGTGCTGAAAGTCCAAACGCAGGAGAACGACCTATGACTCTCCTCTCCTTCACCCACCTCCACCTCGCCGCCCGCGCCACCACCGACGTCGTCCTCGACGGCCACCACGCCGGCAACAACCTGCGCAACGCCCTTGCCAACGTCATGCTCCACGCCACCTGCCCAGAGACCCACCGCCGCGCCAAGCCCACGCCTGAACACGCCGCCGTCTGCCCCGCTTGCTGGCTGCTAGCCTCCGAGACCGACCCCGGCAGCGTCGTTCGCGCCTACTCAGTCATTCCACCCCGGCCACCCCGCGAGCGCGTCTTCGCCGGGCAGCCGTTCAGCTTCGGCCTGACCCTCTTCGGCGACGGCTTTCAGTTTCTGCCATATATCGTCTTGGCCGCGGCCGAGATTGGCCGTGTCGGCGTCGGCCCCGGCCGGCGCGACGGGCAGGGCCGGTTTGAGTTGGTCGCCATCGACTCCTTCAACCCACCAGCCGGTGCGCAAGAGCGGTTGCTGACCTCCGGCGACCCCCTCGTTCGACAGCCCACGTTGCGGGTCGATTTGACCAGTGTCTTGCCGGTGGTCGATCAATTATCCGAGCAGTTGGAATATAACGGCGGTAATCTCACCTTGCGCTTTCTCACGCCCCTGCGTCTTGAGGAGGGCGACCGGCTATTCAAGTCACCCGATTTCGGCGTTTTCTTTCGTCGGTTGCTCTATCGAGTGGACGACCTCAGCCGCCAGTTTGCCGGCACCGAACGTCGCGACCGTGATGAAGTAGAAGCCCTCAACTCCGCAGCCGACCGCGTGCGCTTGGTCGAGAGCCGTACTCGTTGGCATGAACTATGGAGCTACTCAGGCCGCAAGGGTCGGGATACTCCCCTGAGTGGTCTGGTAGGATCAGCCACCTACTATGCTGCCGACTGGGAGCCGCTCCTGCCCTGGTTGCTGCTAGGCCAGGGAACGCAGGTGGGCAAGTCGGCCGTCAAAGGCAACGGCGTCTATGAGGTTTCTGGCATAACGACGGGCTATTGGGAATGGCTTCGGAACAACTGACTTTGTTCGTTCTCATGGACATTTGCCTGAGGTACGAGGAGCCACCAAGGATATTGGCGTCAGCACAACCGTGATGAAACCCATTCCGAGCTTGCCCAACCTGTGTGACGATTGACAAAGCTATCAGTCTTAATCAAACTATTTTCTCCTATGTTTTGTGTGGCTTTACTGGCCGCGCAGCACATCGCGGGGGCGAATATTTCCAAGCGAGCTGCTGTCAACGGACCTCACGTCTGGAGTCCATTATCCCGCGGCTTGATAGGGCCAGGGCTAAGCTCTCCCATTTCAGCGTGAAAGAGTTGTTTGCTTCTCTTTTCCTCGCACCAGCGCGCCTTCCCGCAGAGCCAGGTCACTTATGGCGTCAACGTTATAGCGTGTCGGCCGTGTCTCCGGGTCGTTCGGGTCGGGATAATGCTCAATCCCCACCTGCGACAGCGCCGTGTGATTTTTCCAAAATACCTTGACCCACTTTTGTAACTCGCGACGCAGTTCAATTTCCACCGCTTTCATCACATTTGCCTTCGCCACCACCATCCGATAGGCTGGTATCGTAGTCTTCGTACCGTCAATTCGCGTCCACGGCTTGCGAACAACCTCTGCCTGACCGGCGTCTATCAAGACTCGTGATTGTCGCGTGATATACATCGCGCTCTTGTCGGTGATTTGTATCAATTCCCTCACCCTCAAGGCGGTCGGATTGTCGCCCGGCGCCTGACGAGCATTGAGTAGCTCGGCAAGCAGTTCGTCGGTCGTAAAGCTATCAGTCATAGTCTCGTGTAGCCCTTCGTCGGCCAATGGCTGTAGTGCTTCACTACCGTCGCCCGAACGTGGGCACACGTCACAATGACGCCTCCCATAGGCAGCGGAAAGTGATATCATTTTTGAGGCAGCCGTCCTCCCTTTCGGTAATATTTTTTGAGGCAATGAGCGACACTTTCGAGCATCGGAAGGTTTAAGCTATAATCCCGCCTCATGTCATTCGAATTCACCCTACTGGCCCAGGACGGCGCGGCGCGCCTGGGCCGCTTCGAGACGCCCCACGGCCCGCTGGAGACGCCGCTCTTCGCCCCGGTGGGCACGCAGGCGACGGTGAAGGCGATGCGGCCGCGCGATTTGCGCGAGTTGGGGGCGTCGCTGCTGCTGGCCAACACCTACCACCTCTACTTGCGGCCGGGCGACGAGCGCATCCGCGATCTGGGCGGGCTGCACCGCTTCATGGGCTGGGACGGCCCGCTGCTGACCGACAGCGGCGGCTTCCAGGTGTTCAGCCTCAGCGACGCGCGGCGCATCGACGACGACGGCGTGACCTTCAAGTCCCACCTGGACGGGTCGGCCCACCGCTTCACGCCGGAGCAGTCGATCGCCGTGCAGGAGAATCTGGGGGCAGACGTGATCATGATGTTCGACGAGTGCCCGCCGCCGACGGACTATGAGTACGTGCGGCGCTCGCTGGGGCGCACCCACGCCTGGGCCGAGCGCTGTCTGGCGGCCAAGACGCGGCCCGACCAGGCGCTGTTCGGCATCGTGCAGGGGGGGGTGTTCCGCGACTTGCGCGAGGCCAGCGCCCGCTTTCTGATCGACCTCGATCTGCCGGGCTATGCGGTGGGGGGGCTGGCGGTGGGCGAGACGAAGCCGGAGATGCACGCGGTGCTGGAGTGGCTGCATCCGCTGTTGCCGGGGGACAAGCCGCGCTACCTGATGGGCGTGGGCGCGCCGGAGGATCTGGTCAATGGCGTGCTGCGGGGCATCGACCTGTTCGACTGCGTGCTGCCGACGCGCATCGCCCGCAACGGGGCGGCGCTGGTGCTGGGCGGCCGCATCAATCTGCGCAACGCGCAATACGCCGACGACCCGCGGCCGGTGGACGTGGCCTGTGACTGCTATGCCTGCGCCCACTTCAGCCGGGCCTACATCCGCCATCTGGTGAAGGCCGATGAGATATTGGCCTCCATCCTGCTGACGACCCACAACCTCCACTTCCTGCTGCGCCTGATGGACGATCTCCGCAAGGCGATTCGTAAGGGTACGGTAGGAGAGTATGCGAGTGAGTTCCTAACACATTATGAGATACGAGATACGAGATTAGACCACTGACGCACTGACCACTGATTACCATGTCCCTTCTAGAAGCAATCATCCTCGGCATAATCCAGGGCGCGACCGAGTTCCTGCCTATCTCCAGCGACGGCCATCTGGTGCTTGTGCCGGCCATCTTCGGCCTGGCGCAGCCCGATCTGGTGCTCATCGGCCTTGTCCACGCGGGGACACTGCTGGCTATCGTGGCCTACTTTGCCCGCGATCTGTGGGCCATCGGCCGCGCCGTCCTCGACGGCCTGGTCAAACGCCGGCCCATGGCGACGGCGGAGTCACGCCTCGGCTGGTACATGGTGCTGGGGTCGGTGCCGGCGGCTATCATTGGGCTGGGGTTGAAGGACTTCTTCGAGCGCCAGTTTCAATCGCCGACAGTGGCCGCCGCGGGTCTGCTGGTCACGGCCGCCTTTCTGGTGTCGGGCGAGCGGCTGCTGCGGGGCACGAAAACGCTCGACCGGCTGACGGCCGTGGACACGCTGATCATCGGCACGGTCCAGGTGCTGGCGCTGCTGCCCGGCGTCTCGCGCAGCGGCACGACGATTCCCGCCGGCCTGTGGCGGGGGCTGGATCGGCCGACGGCGGCGCGCTTCAGCTTTCTGGTGGGGCTGCCGGCCATCGCCGGGGCGGGGCTGCTGTCGATCCTCGACATCTTCTCGGCCCAGGGGTCGATGCCGGCGAGCTACTACGTGGCGGCGTTCGCGGCCGCGGCCCTGACCGGCTACCTGTGCATCACGTTTTTGCTGGCCTGGGTCAAGAACCACAGTCTCTATATCTTCGCCGCCTACTGCGCCGTCTTCGGCACGCTCTACCTGCTGTATACCTTCCTGACGTAACGCCGGTTTCCAAACCGGCTCCGCGGCCCAGCTCGTTTGCGACTGCCGGATAAGAATCCGGCGCTACACAGGGTTTTTCAGCAATCGCTCTTCGTAACGCCGGTTTCCAAACCGGCTCCGCGGCCCAGCTCGTTCGCAGCCGCCGGATAAGAATCCGGCACTACACAAGGTTTTTCAGCAATCGCTCTTCGTAACGCCGGTTTCCAAACCGGCTCCGCGGCCCAGCTCGTTCGCAGCCGCCGGATAAGAATCCGGCGCTACAGCTCCCTGTCGACAGCGGCCCGGTAACTGGTGTATAATAGGATCAATGTGATACGCATTCACTTTATACAAGAAGACCTGCCATTAATCGTAGGTCCGAGCAAAGCCTGATTTCTAGCGAGTCGGGCTTTTTTTGTATGAGATCGGCATCACACCCACATCACCACAGGCCTGGTTCCCACTGAACGGCCGACTGTAGGAGAACATATATGAACAGCCAGGACTACATGAAGATGGACGACGACTACGCCGCCCATACCTATGATCCCATTAAAGTGGTCGTCGAGCGAGGCGACGGCGTCTGGGTCTACGACGTCGAGGGCCACCGGTACCTCGATTGCCTGTCGGCCTATTCGGCCGTCAATCAGGGCCACTGCCACCCGCACATCATCGAAGCTGCCACCGCCCAAATGCACAAAGTCACACTGACCTCGCGGGCATTCTACAACGACCAGATGGGGCCATTCCTCAAGCAGTTGTGCGAGCTGACCGGCTATGAGATGGCCCTGCCGATGAACAGCGGGGCCGAGGCAGTCGAGACGGCCATCAAGGCCGCCCGCATGTGGGGCTACCGCGCCAAAGGCGTGGCCCACGACCAGGCCGAAATCATCGTCTGTGACGGCAACTTCGCCGGCCGCACCATCACGCTCATCAGCTTCTCCAGCGAGAAAGCGTACAAGGCCGACTTTGGCCCCCTGACCCCCGGCTTCAAGTCGATCCCCTATGGCGACGCCGACGCGCTGGCCGCGGCCATCACGCCCAACACCGTCGCCTTCCTCGTCGAACCCATCCAGGGCGAGGGCGGGGTCAACGTGCCCCCGGCCGGCTACCTGAGGCGCGTGGCCGACATCTGCGCCGCCAACAACGTCCTGTTCATGGCCGACGAGATTCAGACCGGCCTGGGCCGCACGGGCGCGCTGCTGGCCTGCGACCACGACGGCGTGCGCCCCGACGTCGTCACGCTGGGCAAGGCCCTCAGCGGCGGCTTTTATCCCGTCTCGGCCGTGCTGGCCGACCAGCGCGTGCTGGGCCTCTTCCGCCCCGGCGACCACGGCAGCACCTTCGGCGGCAACCCGCTGGCCTCGGCCGTGGGCCGCGCCGCGCTCGATGTGCTGGTCGACGAGGGTTTGGTGGAGCGCTCGCGCGAGGTCGGGGCCTACTTCAAGGGCCGTCTGGAGCGCTTGGAGAGCGACCACATCGTAGAAGTGCGTGGCAAGGGCCTGCTCATCGGCGTCGAACTGGACGTGCCGGCCCGCCCCTACTGCGACGACCTGCGCGACGCGGGCATCCTTTGCAAGGACACCCATAACACCGTCGTGCGTTTCGCCCCGCCGCTGGTCATCACCAAAGAGCAGGTCGATTGGGCCATGGAACGCATCGGCCCCATCCTGTCGAACGGCAAAAGATGAAATTCTCCCGGTTCGGCGACAAGTTTGCGCGCGAGTGCGGCATCCTGCAACTGATGGACGACCTGGGGCACGCGCTGGCCGAGGGCGGCGCCG
>JACKBY010000014.1 GCA_020634335.1 Promineifilum sp.
GCGCGTGCTCGGCTCATAGAACAGGCAGGCCAGCACCCGCCCCTTCAGCAAGTCCACGCCGTGGACGCGCTCGACCATCTCGCGCATCTCCTCGGCGCGGCCGAAGATGTAGGCCAGCTTGTCACGGTCGAACTGATCGACCGACAGGATGTCCCAGCCGGTCAGGCCGTTGGCCCGCGCGCGGCCGTTGCCGTTCAGCTTCGCTTCCAGTTCCTGCAGATTGAATAACGGTTCCAGTTTTGTCGCTTCCATTAGATTGCTCCTTGAATTTGGGAAATCGGACGCGGATGAAGAAAAGCGATCCGCAGATAATAATTCTTCATTCCTAATCCCGTTCCAGTCCCGCTCCATTGATCACCTGTCCGCTGCCCGGCACGGCCAGCACCGCGCCGTCCTCATAAACGATCTGCCCCCGCAGGACGACCCGGCGCACACGGCCGCCGGCCGTCAGCCCGGCAAAAGGCGTCCAGTCACACTTTGTTTGCCAGCCCGTGGCCGGAATTGTCCATGGCGTCATATCCACCTCCACCCGCGTGTCCGGCTGAGCCCGCAGGCCAAAGATGCGCCGCGGGTTGTCGTGCATCAGCGCCGTCAGTCGCTCGACCGGCAGGCGGCCGTCGGCCACAGCCGTCAGCATTAGCGGCAGGCTCGTCTCCAGCCCCGGCACGCCCGGCGGCGGGTTGGGGCCGCGCTTCTCGTCCAGGGTGTGCGGCGCGTGGTCGGTGGCGATGCAATCGACCGTGCCGCCCAGCAGATGCGCCCACAGCGCGGCCACGTCCTCGGCCGTGCCCAGCACCGGCCGCATGTCGCCCAACGGCCCCAGCCGCGCCGCGTCGGCCGCGCTCAGGAAGAGATGATGCGGCGATACCTCACAGGTGACGGGCAGCCCGCGCCCCTTGGCGTCGGCGATCAGCTCGATCTCCTCGCGGCGACTGACGTGAACAATGTGGACCGGCCGGTCATAGACCGCCGCCAGCCCGATGGCGACGGCCACACTCTGCCGCTCGGCGTGCAGGGCGATCACCCTCTCTCGCGGCCACGCCTGGAAGCAAACGGCCAGCGTCGGCAGGTCGTCGACGCGCAGCTTGCCGAAGGTGTCGTTGAGGTAAATCTTGAGGGCGACAGCCTGGCCGGCCAGCCCGGACAGATGGGTCACGTCCTCCCGCGACGCCCCGGCATAGAGGCCCACGTCGCAGCGCGCGCCGGCCGCGGCGGCCCGCAGCGCCGCGGCCAGCGCGTCGGGCGTCGTCAGCGGCGGGTTGGTGTTCGGCATCGCCAGCACCATCGTTACCCCGCCGGCCAGCGCCGCGGCCGTGCCCGTAGCGAAGTCTTCCTTGTGCTCGCCGCCGGGCACGCGCAGGTGGGTGTGAACGTCGATCAGGCCGGGGAGGATCAGGTCGGGCATAGTGGTTCCTCAGACCGCAAAGGTTTCGCAAAACCTCTGAGGATCAGGCAAAAAAAAGCCTGATCCTCTCGGATCAGGCTCATATGGGTGAATGGAATGGCGTACCGGGCCGGTTGATTGGTCTCCCGGTAATCGTTCCCGGCCGAACGCTCGGCCGCCAGTATGTCGATCAACGCGCACACTGGGATAGCAGTGTAGCACGAAGCCCGGAGAACAGCAAGAAAATCAGGAATTAGCACTCAGGAATCAGGAACGGCAGAAGGGGTCCTCCGCATTCGTCATTCGTCATTCGTCATTCGTCATTTATCAGAGTGTCCAGTCGCGCAGCATGCGCGCCGTCTCTTCGCGATGGCCGGTCTCATCGCGCACCATGTCTTCCAACTGCACCTTCAGCCCGATGTCGCCGAATTCGTCAGCCTGCTCAGCGCGTTTGGTATAGCCCTCGACGGCGCGGGACTCGGCTTCCATCACCGCCTCCAGCATCTCGCGGTTGGTATGAGCCGCCTTGACGGCGCTGGGCTTGGTGGTCGGCTCGCCGCCGAGAGCGACGATTTTGTTGGCCAGGAACTGGGCGTGCCCCTGCTCGTCGGGCACTTCGGCCAGAAAGAAATCGACCAGTTGCGGCCGGTAGGGGCCGGTGACTTTAGCGGCATAGACAGTATATTGAATAGCGGCCGCGAGTTCGTCGGCCAAGTCTTTGTTGAGATTATCGATAATGGTTTTGGTATCCATTGATACACGATCCTTTTGGCTAGACCGGCGGGGGTAAAACGTCGGCGGCGCGCCGCGCCGGTCGGCAACGCACCGTAGAGAACGCTGTATAACTTATTTTACCAGGGGAATCGCTCTTGGGAAAGTAAGTCTAACCCTGTGCTAGGGTTTTCCCCAATCGCCCGCCCCCCGTAACGCCGGTTTCCAAACCGGCTCCCCATCCCATCTCGCTCTCGGCTGCCGGATAAGAATCCGGCGTTACCTGCGGCCGGCTAATCCTCAACCTTCACCGACTCCGCCGCCACCTGCTCCAGCACGCGCCGGATCATCGCCGGCGGCTGCGCGCCGCTGAAGGCGTACTTGTCGTTGAAGATAAAGAAAGGCACGCCGCTGATGCCCGCTTGCCCGGCGAAGGCCACGTCGGCCAGCACCTCGGCCGTGCCCTCATCGCCGGCCAGCGCCTCGCGAACGGCCGCGCCGTCCAGCCCGCACGATTGAGCCACGTCGACCAGCACCGCCACGTCACCGATGTCGCGGCCGTGCTCGAAGTAGGCGGCATACAGCGCGTCGAGCACCTCGCCGCGCTTGTCCTCCGGGGCCAGATAGGCCAGCCGGTGGGAAAGCATCGTGTTGGGGGCCTGGTCGATGGCCTCGAAGTTGAAGGTCAGGCCGACGGCCGCGCCCCGGTCGCGCGGGGCGGCGAAAAACTGCTCCAGCGGCACGCGGCCGCCACCCTTGGCGGTCATGTGGCCGCGAAAGTCGCGCCCTTCCGGCGGGATGGTGGGGTCGAGGAAGAAGCTTCGATAGCGCACAGTCACCGGCTCGCCCGCCCACTCGGCCAGGGCCAGCTCCAGATGGCGCTTGCCGATGCGACACCAGGGGCAGACGGTGTCGGAAAACAGATCAATTTGCATGAGATCCCTCACCTTCGTCCACAGAAATTGTCAATCTGCCGGAACTCCCTTAGGGCCCATTTACTCCAGGCAGGATTATGGCAGATTCGTGTTATTATAATCGGTGTTCGTCTTGTCCCCGAATTAGCAGACAACTACTCATTTAAGGAGACCTTATGCAAATCGAACTTCTCTACCGGCCCGCCTTCTCGCTGGGCATGATCCATCTCGACGGCGGCGAGCAAGTCCGCGTCGAGGCCGCCTCGATGGTCAGCATGTCGCAGGGCATCACGCTGTCGACGGCGGCCACAGGTGGCATCCTCAAATCCATCAGCCGCTCCGTGCTGGGCGGCCAGACCTTCTTCCAGAACACCTACACCGCCCCGCCGGGCGGCGGCCAGCTGGGCGTGGCCCCGGCCCTCACCGGCGACCTGATGGTGCTGGAGCTTCAGGACGAAATGCTGATGGTGCAATCCGGCTCCTTTCTGGCCTCGGCCATAGGCATCACCACCGACGCCAAGTGGGGCGGGGCCAAGACGTTCTTCGCCTCCGAGGGGTTGATCATGTTGCGAGCAAGCGGCAGCGGGCCGCTGCTGCTGTCGTCCTATGGGGCCATTCACGAGATGAACCTGGCTGCGGGCGAGATGGTTTCGGTCGATACCGGCCACCTGGTCGCCTTCACCCAGGACATCGACTTCCAGCTGCGCAAAGCCGGCGGCATGAAGTCGCTGCTCTTCAGCGGCGAAGGGCTGGTGGTCGACCTGACCGGGCCGGGGCGGGTGCTGATGCAGACCCGCTCGACCGACCAGTTCCTGAGCTGGCTGGTCCCCAAGCTGCCCAGAAGTAGCGGAGGCAGCAGCAGCGGGTTTTCCATCAACAGCGGCTAGTAAGACTGAGATACGAGATACGAGTTAAAACCGCCCCCCATGGTGCGCGCCGAACTCGTATCTCGTATCTTGTATCTCGTATCTCAAGCAACCGGTGCGACAAGCGCAGGGTCGGGGGCGACGCTGCGTTTCTCCGCCAGCAGATACCAGCCGAGCCACGCCCACGACGCCACAGACAAAACGGCAAAAACGGGGGCCAGAAAACCGGCCAGCCCGATCAGTTGTTGCACGACGGCCAGCAGCACCAACAGCGCCCCGGCATATTTGGGCAAGACCCCGGCGCGATAAATCGAGATGCCGAAGGCAACCAGACCGGCAAACCACATCCAGGACATGACGGAACCAGCCACGGTAAAAAATGGCACCTGCGCGATCTGTTCTGTGGTGAACGCGCCGGCGGCCACGCCCAGGTTGACGGCATAATTGCCGATAAAAAACATGGTCGCCAACACCAATAGGACGTAGCCGGCCAAGCCCAGAATCCCACCCCGTTCCGACTGCCGCGCGAACAGCGCGCCCAGTCCCAAGACCAGGATGGAATCCCCCGCAAACGCCAGCCACAGCCCCAACGCTGTCGGCGCTTGCGGCTGGCCGGACAGAAAATAGACAAGATTCCCAATGGCGTACAAAATTGCGGCAATGAGAAGGGCCAGCCCCCCGAGCCGATACAACGATGATGATTTCATGACATTCTCCTGTATGCTTTCCTAAGCGCCGTGGTCTAACGGCATTCGAATCAACCTTTGCACTATTCTCGTGTTCCCGCTGGACTGGGATGGAATGCCGCCAACCGCTGGGTCACGATTACTTGATAGTGTAGGGAGGCAGGTGGCTCCTCACCAGTTCAAACAGTGTTCAAAAGTTGTTCAATTTGCCAGATCACAGGGACGAATCGACATCATCAAGGATGAGGGATGAGGGCAGGCCCGTAAGCTGTCGCCTCCAAACAAAAAAGCCGCGCCGGTCACATCAGCAACCGCCGCGGCTCTTCACTCCTAAATCTTAACTACTACTTGCTGTCTACCGTTTCTGGGCCGGCAATCCACCCCGCTGCGACCCACGGAAGCTGCGCGAGCGATAGACGCTCTTCTTCGGCGCGGGGCGCTGGCTCTCCGGCGTAAAACTGCCGTAGTCGAATCCTTCCATGCGCCGCCGCTCGATGGGCTTGCCCAGCACGATCTCGATGTCGCGTACCATCGTCTCGTCGTCTTGCACGGCGAAGGTCACGGCCTCGCCGGTGGCCTCGGCCCGGCCGGTGCGGCCGATGCGATGGGTATAGGCGTCGACCGTGTCGGGCATGTCGTAGTTAACCACATGGGATATGTCGTTGACGTCGATGCCGCGGGCGGCGATGTCGGTCGCCACCAGGATATCGTACTTGCCGCCCTTGAAGCCGTTCATGGCCGCCTGGCGCTTGTTCTGGGTCATGTTGCCCTGCAAGGCCGCCACGCGATAGCCGCGCTTGTCCAGATCGGCCGCCAACCGTTTGGCGCGGTGCTTGGTGCGGGTGAAGACCAGCACGCGCGACGTGCGCGTCTCCTCCAGCATGGCGTGGAGCAGCTTGGCCTTCAGCGTCTCCGGCACCGGATACAGCGCGTGGGAGACGGTCTTGGCCGGCGCGCCGGCGTTCACCTGCACCGTGGCCGGGTTCTTCAGAATGTCGTCGGCCAGGTGCTTGATGTCGTCGGGCATGGTGGCCGAGAAAAGCATTGTCTGGCGCTGGGCCGGCACGTGGCGCAGCAGACGCTTGATGTCGGGCAAAAAGCCCATGTCGAGCATCCGGTCGGCCTCGTCGAGCACCAGCACCTCGATACCGGACAGGTCGATGTCGCCCTGGCCGATGTGGTCGAGCAGGCGGCCGGGGCAGGCCACGATGATCTCCGTGCCGCGCCGGATGGCCGACAACTGCGGCCCCTTGCCCACGCCGCCGTAGATGGCCGCGCTGCGTACCTTGGTGCGGCCGCCGAGCACCGCCGTCGTCTGGTGGATTTGCTCCGCCAGCTCGCGAGTCGGGGCGACGATCAGCACGCGGGTCTTGCGCAACGGGCCGCGCGTCAGCCGTTGCAGGATGGGCAACATGAAAGCCGCCGTCTTGCCCGTGCCGGTCATCGCCAGACCCAACACGTCACGCCCTTCGAGGACAAACGGGATGGCCTGTTGTTGAATAGGGGTGGGTGCGTCGTAGCCGGCATCGGCAATGCCGCCGCGGATACGCGCGTCTAGGTTAAAGTCATCGAATGTGATGTCATTCAATGACTGAGTGGTATCACTCACTGGGTATACTCCTTGGACTTCATCCAGCCAAGTCGCACTCCCAGCCGATATGTATAGTCAAAATAATGAATTTGGTCTTGGCGACCGGCTCCATAGCCGCGACGCCATTGGTCAGTATAACAGGGGTAGTATATTATGGCAAGTCGGCGGGCAGTTTACTCATAATTGTCATTCGCCTCGGCATACGTCCCGGCTACGGCCAGCATCGCGGCGATGGTCAGAATGCCGGGGGCCAGCAAAGGCGCGGCCCCGCGCAAGGCATCGGCGAGAACGGCCGTCGCCGTTGCGTTGGGCTGGATCTCGCGGGCGAAAGCCAGGTTGCCGGTGAGGTGAAAATACATCCCCAGCAGCCCACCCAGGGCGATCACGGCCGCGACGGCTCGCAAGACCCGTGTCGCGCCGCGGCCGGCCCGCAGCAACGCGACCAGGACCGCGACCACCCCCAGCCCGCTCAACACGAATGGGACGAATTGCAGCGGCTGTTCCGTATGCTCGGCAAAGTACAGTTCCACCGGAACCCCGGCAAAGATAAACCCCGCCAGGCCCAGCAAAAACAGCCGCAATCGGTGAATGATCTCTTGTTGTCTGGTCATGGCAGCTCCTCGCGGCGGGGCGTGGAGAAGCGGATTACACAAACCCACGACGCCACGCCCATCCGCACGAATGAATAGGGGTATCGACTCAGGGCGTCGTCAGGTAGCCGGCCGCGGCGGCGGCGTCTTCGGCCGAGACTTGTCCGGCCAGCGCGGCCAGGAAGGCGTCGTTGCCGGCATAGGGTCGCCCGGCCACCAGCGCCGCGGCGACCGTTTCGTCCACGCCCGGCAGTTGCATCAACGTCGCTTCGTCGGCGTTATTGATGTCCACCGGCACATATACATACTGCTCGTAGCCGGCCACTACCTCGTCACTTACGTACTTGCCGATCTCCCGCCGGAATTGCGAGATACTGACGTAGGGCCGGTACTCCTGGAACTCGCGTACCATTCGCGCGCTGAAGCCGGGAATGGTCGCCAGCAGCTCGTCGCCACCGACGGTGTTCAGGTTGAGTCGGGTCATGGGCAGTGGAGCCGCGGTGGCCTCGGCCGGAACGGCCGTCGCCTCGATGGAAGCGGCCGTCGCCTCGACCGGAGTGGTCTCCACAATGGCCGGGGTGGCCGCCGGGGCGGTCGGTTCAACCGTCTGGTTCTGTCCGCCGCAGGCCGCCAATAGACCGATCCAGACCACCATCAATCCCCCCGCCGCTCGTTGTACGCTCTTATTGTTCATTTCAGCCTCTCCAAATGGGTGTCACGTTGAGCCATCGAATCCTGACAGCAGGTCTACCACGCTGCCGGCCGCTGGGTCAATCAGGAGAAAGAATAGCGCCGAATTGTTCAGAAATTGTGAAGAGAGTGTTGTTGATGTATGAAGCACGACGGCCGAGTGGTTCCATAAAAAAACCGGGTATCTCGCCAGATACCCGGTCACCAACCCGGCGGGTCGTCAGCCACTTGAGTGACGGAGCTGAACGTCAGTCCTCGCCACCTGAAGTTGCCGGCTACGAACCACGCATGCTTTTCCTAGGGCAAAATATCCAACCCGTCGATATTCGACGGGAACCCTTCAGCGGAGCCGTCGTACCACAGCGAGGGGGTGTAACTCCCGCCGCCGTTACTCGTCAGCTTGACGATGTCCTGGCCGTTGCCCTTGACACCGCCCAGATTGAACGCGCCGACGATACTGACGTAGAGGTCGCCCGTCGCCGGGTCGATCCACAGGCCATTGATGTCTTCAGCCTTCAGGCCGGGGATCGGTGTGCCGTCGAAGTAGGCCGACCAGACGCCGCTGCCCAGGTTGACGCCCAGCGCGTCCTCATCCTGGGCCTTGAGCACGTTGCCGTTAGGCAGCTTCACCGCCGCCGCGCCGGTGGTGCTCAGCGCCGTCCGCCCGTCGCCGATGTCGCCCAATGCGTCGATCTTCTCGCCGCTGGTCGACAGCCAGTGCGCGGAGCCGTCGAAGCCCCACTGGAACGAACCGGCCGTGTTATTGCCGGTGGTCGTGGGCACGAACCGGGCGATGTCCTGGGCCAGGAACGACCCCACGCCGGGGATGTTCTGCTTGGCCGCAAACGACATCAGGATGTGGCCGTTGTCTTGCACCTCGAAGGCCGACAGGTTCTTGGTGATGCCCACGTCAGAGCCGTCGAAATACATCGACCAGCCGGTCGCCGGGTCAAACTTCAGGATATCGGCCGGGGCGAAGGCGACGCCGCCAACCGTGCCGCTGCCGGACGGCGAGACGAGGAAGGCTCCCGCCGCCCCACCGCCACCCCCGGCTCCAAGCTCGAAGCTGCCCGCGTCGCACTCGTTGGCCGAGTTGCCGCCCGTCCCGTTCTGGTTGCGCGGTTCGCCGCGCTGGTCCACGCCGTTGACCGGCGCGGCCGTGCACGAAGCGTTGGGGGCCAGGTCGAGCGCCGGGCTGTTGGCCGGCAAAGCGTGGGTCCGCGTCGGCCCGCCGTTGTCGGCCAGCGGCGACAGAATGGCGTTCAGCCCCACCGACGGCACGACATCGGTCGCGCCCTTGCTCAGGCCGGACAGACCGCTGGCCCCGCCCTGCCCAAAGACGTTGAAGGCGTTGACCTGGAACGTCGGCGCGCAATAGCCACCGCCGGCCGCATCGAGGCGTATCTGATTGCCCGCGATCATGGCCGTGTTCCCGGAGACGATGACGCCCTTGAGCGTGGTCGTCGAGCAGTTCTCGCCGTGATAGGTTTCGCCGGAGAATACACCGCCACCGAAACCGCCCGCCGAATCGTAATCACCATCGATTCGGGTGGCGATATTCTCGGCGATGGTGCTCTGGGTAATGGTTAATTCACCGTTTAAAATATTGGCTACCCCACCGCCGTAGCTGCCGCGATTGCCGCTGATGGTGCTGTTGACGATTTGGGTTGTGCCCGTGTTGCTCAATCCCCCCCCCACGCCGGGATGCCAGTCGTAGGAGTAAAGCTCATAGTAAGCGTAGGCTGTGTTGTTGACGATTGTGCTTTGGATGATAGTCGCTTCACCGCTCACATGGATGCCGCCGCCCAGGCCACCGCCCTCGGCGCCGCCGTTCCAGTTACCGGAAATCGTACTGTTGGAAAGAGTCAGTTGACCGTCCACCCAGATACCGGCCCCATCCGCGCCGAAGTAGCCAAACGTATTGTTGTCCACTACGCGGCTGCCGGTGATCGTGGCCGAAGCGTTCGGCGCGATGAAGAGGCCACCACCACCACCATCCCCGCCGCTTGCGGCCGTGTTGCCACTGATATCGCTGTTGGTAATAGTCGTGGGGCCGAAGGTTGCGATGCCGCCGCCCTGGGTCCCATAGTAATAGGTACGATTGCTGTCAACGACGCTATCAACAACGTCCAGCGTGCCGTAGTTGAGGATTCCGCCGCCGCCGGCACCGCTCGTGACGTTGCCGTTGGTTATCGTCGTATTGCGTAGGGTCAGATGGCCGCCAGTATCAACCGCCAGAATGCGAAATTCAGGGTACTCCCACCAGGATTCCCCTGCCCGGCGGATGGTTGCGCCGTTGCCCTCAATGACGACGGCGCTGGTGATGACCGGCAGGCCCGTGGGGCCATAGACATCGTTGTGGGCCTCCGTCATTACGAACTCGCCGCCGGTTGGCAGCACGACCGTATCCGACCCGCCGGTGTTGCCGGCCTTGCAGTCGGCCTTCATGTTGCCGGCATTGGTCGAGCGAGCGTTCCAGATGGCCTCCATCAGCGAGCACTTGCCGTTGTTGGCAATAGCCACCTCGCCGTTGACGACGTTGATCATCGAGTTGGTCTCGATAGGCTCCGCGAAGGCCACCGGCCCGCCGGCCAAAGCCAGCAAAAGCGCCGCGCCCGTCACGGTCACCGCCAGTTTACGCTGCAACAAGCGCCGCCAGCGACGCGGCCGAATTGCCAGCTGCCGATAATAGTACGCAAAACGCGGCAGGAAATCCCCACCCTGTTGCAGCAACAGGCCGGCCAACCAATCACCTGACGGCCCGTTGTTGACGCTGTCCCCGGTATTCAGTTCACGATGCATGATTTGGCTCCTGCCACTGTCCGCCCGGTCAATAACCCTCCAAAGGCCGTCATGTACATCGATGACACGGTCGGGACGAGATCAATGGCTTATAGCATCTATTATAGCCCGAACGCTTACGACGAAACTTAAGATTTGTCATATCAATTGTCATGTTTTTATGAGTATTTCTACTCAAATTGCCAAGCCTAGATTGTCGGGCACAAGCCCCCAAGCAGAGGTGTAGCGCCGGTTTCTAATCCGGCAGCCGAAAACAAGCTGCACCGCAAAGCCGGATAAGAAACCGGCGTCACGGAGCGCACGGCAAGCATTTCCGCCCCCGTCATATGCGTTATAATACGAGCAGGTATGAGCGGCCATCTCCCGACCGGAACCGTCACGTTTCTTTTCACCGACATCGAGGGCAGCACCCAGCTGTGGGAGCGGTTGCCGCAGGCGATGCCCGCCGCCCTTGCGCGCCACGATCAACTGCTCCACGAGGTGATCGAGCGCCACAACGGCCGCATCGTCAAAAACCTCGGCGACGGCATCTACGCCGTCTTTCGCCGCGCCGGGGACGCCGTAGCCGCGGCCATCGCCGCCCAACTGGAATTAGGCAAGACCGACGAACGGCAACCGGTGGCTCCGGAGAAGTTTACCAGTGACCCACCCGCCGAACTCGTCACTCGTCACTCGTCACCCGTCACTATCAAGGTCCGCATGGGCCTCCACACCGGCGAGGCCGAGTTACGCGAGGGCGACTATCACGGCTCGGCCCTCAATCGCGCCGAACGGCTCATGTCGGCCGGGCATGGCGGGCAAATCCTGCTGTCGGCCACGACCGCCGCCGTGTGCGAGGGAGCGCTGCCCTCCGAGGCCACGCTGCGCGACCTGGGCGAGCACCGCCTGCGCGGTCTGTCGCGGCCGGAACGACTCTACCAGTTGCTCGTTCCCGACTTGCCGTCGAGCTTCCCGCCGCTGCGCTCGCTGGGCGAATATGTCGTCAGTCTGCCCTCGCCGGCCACCCGTTTCGTCGGCCGCGACGCCGAAGTGCGCCAGATCGTCAACCTGCTCAACGATCCGGCCATCCGCCTGATCTCGCTGGTCGGCCCCGGCGGCACAGGCAAGACCCGTCTGGCTGTTGCCGCCGCGGGGCAGATCGGCCGCGCGGGGAGCGATCGCTTCCTCGACGGCGTCTACTTCGTGCCGCTGGCCTCGCTCGTCGCCGGCGACGCGATGGTTAGCGCCGTGGCCCAGACAGTGGGCTTCCGCTTTCGCCAGAGCGAGGAGCCGCCCCGCCGCCAACTGCTCGACTTCCTGCGCCGCAAACGCGTCCTGCTGGTGATGGACAACTGCGAGCACCTGCTCGACGAAGGCGGGGCCGATCTGCCGGCCGACATCCTGGAGAACGCGCCCGACGTCGCCATCCTGGCGACCTCGCGCACGCGCATCAACCTGCCGGGCGAGTACCTCATCAACGTCGGGGGCCTGCCCGCGCCCGACGCCTACACGATCCGGCGCTGGCAAGCCCTGGCCGAGTCCGAGGCCGAAGTGGAGACAGTCATCGCCCGCGCCGCCGCCGATTACGCCGCCGTGCGCCTGTTTGCCCAGAGCGCCGCCCGCGTTCGGCCCGGCTTCCGGCTGCGCGCCGACAATATTGCTGACGTGGCCCGCATCTGCCGCCAGGTGCAAGGACTGCCGCTGGGCATCGAGCTGGCCGCGGCCTGGCTGGAGGCTCTCTCCCTGCCCGACATCGCTGCGGAGATCGAGCGCAATCTCGACATCCTGGCCACCGAGCAGCGCGGCGTGCCCGACCGCCAGCGCAGCATCCGCGCCGTCTTCGACACGTCGTGGGCGCTGCTCAGCGACCGCGAGCGGGCCATCCTGCCCATGCTGTCTGTCTTTCGCGGCGGGTTTGCCCGCGAGGCGGCCGAGTTCGTCGCGGCCGCCTCGCTGCGCGACCTGCTGGGCTTGGTGAACAAATCGTGGCTGCAACCGAGCGAGACACGCAATACGCGATACGAGCGGCGCGACAGGCCAGAGGATGCCGAAACCGGCACGCGTCGCTCGTCGCCGGCCGCCCGCTTCCAGCTCCACGCCCTGCTGCGCCAATATGCCGAAGAAAAGCTGGCCGAGATGCCGGAGCTGGAAGAACAGGCCCGCGACCGGCAGGCCCGCTACTTCGCCCGCTTTCTGGAGAGCCACCTGCGTCGCATGCTGGGGCGCGAGCAGGCGCGCGCCTTCAACGCTGTGGCCGAGGAATTCGACGACATCCATCAGACCTGGGAGTGGTGGGCGCAGCGGGGCGAGTTCGGCCGCCTGGTCGACCAAATGCTGCTGCCCCTGTTCCTCTACGCCACGGCCCGCTTCGTGGGCACCGACGTCGCCCCCCTGCTCGACCGGGCCATCGCCTTGCTGCAACCGGCCGCCGGACAAGCTGCCGCCGACCCGCTGCCGGCCATCCGCCTGGCCTGCCTGCTCATCGCGCGGGCGGCCATCTACATCAACTACTTCACCCGTGAATTCACGCCGGGCAACGTGGATGCGGCCTGGGCCACCGCCCAGGCGCTGGGCGACGAGGCCCCGGCGCGGCTCGGCTTCTGGTACGCGCCGCTCAATCTGACGTATGGCTGGCGCACCGCCCGGCTGCCGGCGGTGAACAATCTGCGGGCCTACATCGCCGCCCCGGGCGACGCCGACGAGATCACCGTCGCCTTCGCCCGGCAAGCCCTGGCCCGGCTGCTCATCCGCGAGTTCGCGCCGGAAGTCGAATTGCTGGAGGCCCGGCAACAGGTGGGCGAAGCGCTGACGGTCTTCGAACGGCTGGGCAACGAGGACGCCCGCGCCGCCGCCTGCAACGACCAGTCCGACATCAGCACGCTGCTCGGCCGCTACGACGAGGCCCTGGCCTTCCTCGACCGCGCCCAGCCCGCGGCCGAGGCCATCGGCAACTGGGGGATGACCTGGATCATCCTGCTCTCCCGCCGCGAGGTCTACTTGCAGCAAGGGCAGCCGGAGCGCATGTTCCCCATATTCGACGAGATGCTGGCGATGAGCCGCCGCGTGGGCAACTTCCGGCTGGAGTGCTGGACGCTGAGCTGGGACAGTATCTATGCCCTGCGCTACCACTCGCTGGAGCGGGCGCTCTTCAAGCGGCAAGGGGCGATGCTGGTAGCCGAGCAGTTCGGCCTCGCCTATGATCGGGCCTGGTCGTCGCTGGAGCTGGGCGATATCTACCGCGTCATGGGCGACGCCGCCGCCGCGCGTCGCTGGTTCGACAGCGCCCTGCCGCAATTCGAGCAGCAGGAAATGGCCCAGGGGCGAGCTTTCTACCGCCGCGGGCTGGGGGATCTGGCCCTGGGGCGCGGGGCCTGGGCCAAGGCCTATGAGCATCACCGGGCTTTTTTGGACTGGGCCGACGGCCGGGACACGTGGAGCCACATCTATGCCCTGTCCGGCGTGGGCCGGGCGGCCACCGGGCTGGGCCGCCTCGACGAAGCGCTCGCCTACTTGCGCCGGGCATTGTCCCTGACCGTCAGCGGCTCGCGCCGCGACACCGTCTCGCTGCCCGTCGCTTGCCTGGCCCATCTGGCCGCGGCCGCCGGCCGCGCCGACCTGGCCGGGCGGCTGGCCGCGGCCGTGGCCGCCAGCCCGCTGACGTGGCTGGAGACGCGGGCGTGGGTGCGCGAATGGACGGGCGAGCCTCAACAGGAAGCCCCGCCGGTGATGTCGGAACTCGTAGGCCGGTTGATGGCGGCCGAGGCGGAGACGGTGGAAGAGTGGCTGAGCAGGATGGCGTCCGGCACATGAGGCCGGTCGCATCGAGCCGCCGGCGCGCCATGAACGCGGTCGTTGCCGAAGGGCTATCCCTTCGGGGCAACCGCTAACCCGCTGCCCTCCCATCTTTACATTCTCTCCCCTATCTTTTACAATGTGCCCACAGGCCCATCCCCGCCCCAATCAGGTATCGACGCGAGCAGTTCCGGAGGATACGGAGGATATTATGGCGACGGTCAAGCAAATGTTGATGAGCAAGGGCAATGAGGTCTATACCATCACGCCGGACACCACGGTGCTCGACGCGCTGCGCCTGATGGCCGAGAAAGACGTGGGCGCACTGTTGATCGTCGACGGCGACACACTGACCGGCATCTTCTCCGAACGCGACTACGCCCGCAAAATCGCCCTGCAGGGCAAATCCTCGCGCAACACGCCGGTGTGGGCGGTCATGACCGACGACGTCGTCTGCATCTCCCCCGACCTGCCGGCCGACAAGTGCATGGCCATTATGACCGACAAGCGCATCCGCCACCTGCCCGTGCTCGATGACGGCCGCCTGGTGGGCGTCATCTCCATCGGCGACGTTGTCAAGTCGATCATGTCCGAACAACAGGTGTTAATCCGGCATTTGGAAGACTATATTCTGAGTTGACGGAAAAAAGATCAGCAGATTTCGCCGATAGCGCAGATTTGATTCGGGTGTCCGGAAAAAATAATGCGCGCCGGATGGAGGTTCCCCTATGCGCCGCTACACGTCCACCCTCTACATCGTTGGGGCCGTCGTCCTCATTCTGGTCTTCGGGCTATTCGGCCGCTTGCCGCTGCAACTGCGCTGGCTGCTGATCATCGCCGTGCTGGTCGGCCTGCTGGTCGCCGTCGGCCGCGAGATCACCGGCACGGAGCAGGACGTGCAGCTCCGCAGCGGCCGCACCGAGACGCGCTTCTCCCCCGGCCGCTTCGATGGCGTGCTGATCGATTCGCGCAACAAGATCAGCCTCTCCCGCCTGCAACTCGTCCTGTGGTCGATCATCATCCTGTCGGCCTGGACGACGTTCGCCCTCCATCGCGTCATGCCCGTGCTACAGGGGCGGCTGCTGGCCTCCAACGCTGTCGTCGTGGACGAAGTGGCCGGGCTATTGGCCGGCGGCGGCCCGGCCGGCGACGCCGAGCGACAGCGCGCCGGGGTGATGGTGGAGCAGATCACCGGCCGTCCCCTGCCCGACCCCGCAGCCGCCGCCACGCCCATCCTCTACGCGCCGCTTGACATCGGCATTCCCCAGGAACTCCTGCTAGCGCTGGGCATCAGCATCACCTCGCTGGCCGGGGCCGGGCTGATCAAGACCAATCAGGCCACCAATGAACTGGGCCGGGGACAGGAAGTCGCCACTGCGCGCACCGAGAGCGCCCTGAACCGCGCGGCCACCATGAACAGCACGCTGGAGACGATGCAGCGCGATGCCCAGACACTGGAGGCGATGAACGCCAGTTCGCTGGAATCGCTCGACGACACGCCGCAGAACGCCGCCGCCCTGGCCGCGGCCGAGGCCCGTCTGGCGGCGCTGGAAGCGGAGATGCGGGCCACGCGCGCCGCGGCCGACCGCGCCAACACGCGCGCCGCCGAGCTGGCCGCCGCTCAATCGCAGGCCGTCGGCGATCTGCACGCCAACGCGACGGCCGCCGATGCCCGCTGGAGCGACATGCTGCGCGGCGACTCCATCGCCAATTTCCAGTTCACCGACCTCGGCAAGGTGCAGATGTTCCTGTTCACAATGGTGCTGGTCTTTGCCTACGCCGCGCTGGTGTGGTCGATCATGAGCATGCCCCAAGCAGCCCAGGTGTTGCAGGTCGTGCCGTCAATGAGTCTGCCGGCCTTCGCGGATAGCCTCGTCATCACCATGGCCCTCTCCCACGGCGGCTACCTGGCGACCAAAACGACAGTGTAGGAAGGAAGGAACTATCCCCATCCGCGGACAAGGCCGACCACCTCGCCCACGCGCCCCACGCGGTAGATTGTCCCCGGCAGGTCGTCGGGCAGGTCCACCAAATCATAGACCCACGTGTTGTCGTCGGGCACGTATATCGCGCGGCCGCCCAGCGTCGCCACGGGCAAAATGTCGCTGCGCGGGCTGTTGCCCACCATGACGAACCGTTCCGGCGCGACGGCGCGGCGGATCAATATTTCGCGGTATGTTTCCGCCGTCTTGTCGGCCACCACCTCCACCCCGGTGAAGTAGCGGCCCAGCCCCGACCGGGCCACCTTGTCCTGCTGGTGCAGCAGATCGCCCTTGGTGATGAGCAGCAGCGGGTAGTCGGCGGCCAGCGCGGCCAGCGTCTCCTCCACCTCGTCGATCAGCTCCACGTCGGCCGACACCATCTGGCGCGAAAGGGCCAGCAGACGGCCGATTTCCGCCCCGGTGATCGCCCCGCCGGTGATCTCGACTGCCGCCTCGATCAGCGACAGGATGAAGCTGGTGATGCCGAAGCCATAGAGCGGCAGATTGCGCATCTCCGTCTCGTGGACGAGGTCGTCGAGCGAATCGAGGGCCGCGTGGGGGGCCATCAGGTCGCGGAACTGCTGCCGGGCCATCTGGTAGAGATGCTCGGTGTGCCACAAGGTGTCGTCGGCGTCGAAGGCGATGAGTTCGATCATGCGACAATTGTATAGAGTCAGGTGGACAGAGGCCAAACGTAGCCGAATTGCATGGCAAACTGTGAAGCGGTTGACAGATCGGCGGCTTGTTCTATTTATACTGATGCCATAGTGAGCGGATGCGGCCGGTTGGGATGGCCGCATCAGAGAGGCCAAGGAGTGCCAACATGTCGAGCAAAATTTCGTCTAGCCTGCTGTTGATGGTCGTCCTCGTTTTCCTGGCGGCCTGCCGTGTCTTCGGCCCCGGTCCGGCCCTGCCAACGGCGGCCCCGGTCGCGCCCACGCTGACCCAAGCGCCAAACCCGTCGACCCCGGCCGTCTTCGCCACAGCCACGGCCCAAACACCGCCCCAAACCAGCACGCCCACGCCGTCGCCCACGGCGACAACCGCGCCGCCCACGCCGTCGCCCACTGCGACAACCGCGCCGCCCACGCCGTCGCCCACGGCCATGCCGCCCACCCCCACGGCCCTGCCGCCGACGGTCACACGCATCCAGTTCGCGCCGGGCGCGTCCGTGGCCCAACTCAACGACGCGCTGGCGGCGGGCGGCGACCTGAACCAGTATGTCCTGCGTCTGGCCGCGGGACAGGTGGTCAGCGTCGGCGTCTTCGCCTCGGTGCCGGCCGTCACCACCATCGCCATCCGCGACAGCAGCGGCCGCTCGCTCGCGTCCGGCACGGACATGAGCGGCGTCAGCGCCACGACCACTGCCGCCGGCGACTATTTCATCGACGTCGGCAGCGGCGCTACCGCCCCGGCCGTCAGCTATCTGCTGACCGTCAACGCGCCGCCCCTTCCGGCCGGCACGCCGCAGCGCATCACCTTTGGGCCGGGCCAGACCAGCGCCACAGTCAACGGCCAGGTGCGGCCCGAACAGCAAGCGCGCTACGTGTTGCGGGCCGCCGCCGGGCAGCGGCTCGTCCTCAACCTCTCCGGCCAGCCGATCAACACCGTCGACGTGACCATCAGCGGCCCGGACGGCGGCGTCCTGAACACGGCCCGCGACCCGCTGTACGGTCTGGTGACCGATCTGCCGGCCGGCGGCGACTACACCCTTACCCTGGGCACAACCTGGAGCACGGGCGCGACCTACGTCATGGATATCGTCATTCCCCCGCCGCCGCCGGCCGAACCGACGCGCATCGTGTTCGCCACGGGGGCCACGTCGGCCACGGTCAACGGCGGACTGGATTTCGGCGGCGACGTGGATGCGTGGGTGATTCGCGCCGCGGCCGGGCAGTCGATGCAAATCAGCGTCGCCGCCCAACCGGGCACGTGGCTGAACCTGTTCGTCTACGATGCCGCCGGGCGGCTGGCAGCCAACGGTGATGACACGATTGGCGTGACCTTCCCGGTGCCGGCCACCGGCGACTACACCATTCTGGCCGCCTCCATCGAGGCCGCGCCGCCGATGAATTACAGCCTCACCGTCAGCCTGCCGCCCGTTGTCGAATCCCAACCGCAGCGCATCACATTCGGTCCCGGCCAAACAAGCGTCACCGTGGAAGGACAGGCGTCGGCCGAAGCCCCAGCCGTCTACCTCATCTCCCTGACCGGCGGGCAAACGCTGCTCACCGACCTGGCCGACAATCCGCCGGGCACGGTCGACATCACCGTCGAAGATGCCGGCGGCAATCTGCTTAACTTCGGCCGCGGCCCCACCCAGCTCAGCTCAAGGGTTGCCGTGGCGGGTGACGTGCGCATCACGCTGGGCACGACCGGCGGCGCGTCGGCCTACACGCTGCGCGTTACCGCCCCGCCGCTGCCCGACACGGCCGGAGCCACGCGCATCATCTTCGCCCCGGGCACCACGACGACGACCGTGGCGGGGCAATTACCCGCCGCCGGCGGCGTCGACCACTGGATCATCCGCGGCCAGGCCGGGCAAACGCTCAGTCTGTTCCTGGGCGCCAGCCGGCCGGGGCGTCTACAGGTGTACGTCTACAATGCCGCCGGCGACATCATCGCGCTGGGGTCCGATCTGGACGTCATCGCCGCGCCGCTATTTGCCGCCGACGACTATCGCATGGTGGTCGTCAGCGAACCGGCGGCCGACCCGATCACCTACAGCATGGTCATCGAGATACCGTAGTGCCAGCAGCGCAATCTGTCGGATGGCGGGCCGAAGCCCTCTGACAGATTGCGCTACACGACGCTTAGTTAACCATCGCCGATCACCCCCCATCCCCCAAAAAGGGTTCAAAATGGTTCCCAATGTTCAATAACACAAACACTCACACAAACGATAAAAAAACATATATAACCTGTTTTGGAGGTGGGGGGGTGCGTGGAGAGGTTTAGAATCGAGCAGGCGGGCGACCCGCGACGAACAGCTTTCGGCCACGGTTGTGGTCTGTCGTCCGTTGCCCTTCTTTGTGCTATCCTCATCCGTACATCATCGACATTTCCACCCACAATACAGGAGCTTTTCTAACCTATGATTCAGCAACAATACGACAGTCTGCGCGAAATGGCCGAATACGCAGCCGGCCACGCCCAGGATCACTACCTCTCCCTCTATCTCAATACCGACCCGGCCGACCCCAAAAACCAGAACGAGACCCCAGCCTGGCAAATCTATCTGAAAAACGCCGTCAGCGAAATCGAGGCCGATCTCGACCCGGTGCAGACCCGCCAGTGGAAAAACGTGCGCCTCAGCGACGACGACCCCGACAAGCGCTGGGCGCGCACGCGCAAACGGCTCGACAAGTACCTCACCAGCTTCCAGCCGAAGGGCAAAACGCTGGTGCTGTTCATCAGCCCCGGGGGCGAAGAGCGCTATGAGCTGCCCGTGCGACTGACCAACACCTATCACTATGGTAAGCCCCACATCCAGGAATTCCTGTGGGCGCTGGACGAGTACCAGCGACACCTGGTGGTGCTGATGGCCGAAGACGAGGCTCGCGTGCTGCGCGTGGCCCTCGGCCGCGCGGCCACCGACACCACCGTGGAATCGGATCAGAAATGGCTGCGCCAACGACGCAAGGCGGCCCACGAGGCCAACATCGAATCGCGCCGCGACGAACTGACCCGCCGCTTCATTCGCTCCATCGCCGACGACGCCGACAAATTCTTTCTGCAAAATCCCGACATCGAGCGCATCGTGCTGGGCGGCGACGAGAAGATGGCCAACAGCCTGCTGGGGGCGGTGCACCCGGCGGTGCGGGACAAGGTCATCGCCGTGCTGCCCATCCCGTTCGAGTCGCCGCCGCAGGAGATCGCCGAGCGCATCGCCGGCGCAGCCGAAGCGGCCGAGCGCGAGCATGAAGACGAGCTGGTGGCCCGGGTGATCAACCAGGCCAAGGCGGGCGGGCGAGGGGCCAAGGGAATGGTGGCCGTCGCCCGCGCCCTCGACCGGGCGGCCGTGCGCCTCATCGCCCTGCCCTATCCGGCCGGCGACGAGATGGAGCCGCTTCTCTTGCAGGCCGTGCGCCAGGGATGCCAGATCGAATTCCTCCACGGCGAGGCGGCCGACCGCGCCCGCGCCGCCGGCGGCATCGTGGCCCAGCTCTATTACGCAATCAACTAGCGCCGGCAAACGGGGTTTCCGGTAATCGGCCGCGCAGCGCGGCCCGGTTTCTTAGCCGGCCGCGCTGCCCGGCGGCACATAGCGGTTTTGGGAGGAAGCCGGATAAAATTCCGGCGCTATAGGGATGATTGGCGATTGGGAGATTGAGGGAGGAAGGGCGGATAAGAATCCTGCACTACACGGCTGTTCGGCAGGCGGTTTAGCTTACCCTTCGCCGGCGAATCTGCTATCATGTCGCCATGCAATCATCGCCTCTATTCCCCATGCTGTTCGTGCTCGTCCCCGTGTTTCTCGGCATCTTGATGTTGTTCGTTATCTGGTATGCCAGAGGGCGAAAGTTCTGACCCGTCAGGAACAATCCCACGGCTCTAGCCGATTGACCCGGCGCAAACAAACGACCCCACCGGTTGGTGGGGTCGCTCGTCGTTCGTTGGTTACTTTGTCTGCCGGCGACGCGCCTCATCGCGCCGCATCCACGCCTGCCAATCCCTCTTGTCCCAATTCCTGATTTACTCCGTTCCCGGCGGCGGATCCGCCGGCCCGTTGAAGCGAATGACGGCGAACACCGCGCCCTGTGGGTCCTGCATTACAGCCATTCGCCCCATGCCGGAAACGTCGAAAGGCCCGCTGGCTACGCTGCCGCCCAGTTCCTGGGCGCGCGCCGCGGCGGCGTCCACGTCGTCCACCAGGAAGTAAACCAGCCAGTTCGACGGCGCGTCACCCCACTCCTCAGCCAGGGTCATGGCCCCGCAGTGGACACGGCCGTCCTGATACCACATGACGTAGCCGCTGTCGCTCAGCTCGTTGGTCCACCCGAAGACGTGGGAATAGAAGGCATTGGCTTTCTCCCGATCACGGGTTTGCAACTCGTTCCACACCAGAGAATTGGGCTGATTGACGACCTGCGCGCCAATATGGGCCGCCGGCTGCCAGATGCCGAAAGGCGCGCCGGTGGAATCCTGGATGAGGGCCATGCGTCCCTGATCCATCACGTCCATCGGCGGCACGAAGACCACGCCGCCCGCCTCGGCCGCGCGGGCGGCTGTGGCGTCGGCGTCATCCACGTTGACGTAAGATGTCCAGACCGGCGGCACGCCGGCGTCCAGCATGTCGGGCATCATCTGCCCCGCCCCGGCCACGGAATGGCCGTCGATGCGGAACTGGGTATAGCTGCCGCCGCCCGGCAGGGGCTGGTCGTCCACATCCCAGCCGAACAGGCCGGAATAGAAGGCGTGCGCCCCGGCCAAATCGGTTGTGCTCAAATCGATCCAGCTAAAAACGCCGTCGGGGTATTTCTTCACGATCTGCATTGTTCAGTCTCCTTGGTGCTGCATAGGGGGTATCCGTCAATCGACCTTATTATACCATAAAATAGAACATTTGGTCTAGCGCCAGATAAGACAAATGACTCTCCCACGACCCATAGGTGGGGGTTACCAGGGGCGGCCGGCAATGTGGGCTAAGCGGCTTCCGCCTCGCGCTTCGATAAGCGCGCCCAATTAATCGGCCGGCCCCGCAGATACTCATAGGCGCGCACCAGGACAAACCCCTGCACGGCCACCAGCCAGGCGGCGACCAGCGTAATCGTCACTGACAGCAGGTCGATCAGGCGCGGCAGCCGCAGGCGCAGGGCCACAATCCGCGGTTGGGCCACATGGATGCGCGACAGGGTGTCGCTGACAATCGTCTGCGCCGCGGCCAGATCTTGGCCGACGGCGGTCGTCCGGTCGGTGATGAACGCCACCGGGCGGCCGACCTTCTCCTCCTTGATGGTTCGCAAGGTGTCCTGAACCTCGGTCACGCGGGCGCGGGCCGACTCCAGCCGCGCAGCGGCGGCCCCCAGCTCGGAGGACAGTGTCGGCACGTTAACGAACGGCAACCGGTTGGCCGCCTCCAGCGTGTCGTTAAAGGCCACGATCGTGCCCGTCAGGGCCACGGCCGTGTCCTGGGCAGCCACGATGCGGGGAAAGAGCGTGTCGCCCACCAGCCGCTCCAGCACGATAAAGGCCAGATTCGTCTCCACCAGCGTGTTGCCGGCCGACCGCGTCATCCCCTCGATCACGGTGACGGCCCCGCGGACGGTGGTCAGACCATCATCGACGCGCGTCAGCCCGGTGTCGGCTACGTCCAGCACGCGCTCGGCGACCGTCGCCAGCCGCACCAGATCATCGGTGACCTGAGTGTTGAGCGACCAACTGTACCAGAACGAGACCAGACAGATGACGATGCCGAGCGCGGCCACAACGATGGCCGCGCCGGCCAGGATTTTCTTGAATGTGGGCATGGTTGTCTCCTGATATATGGCACCGGCATATGCCGATCCTGTGAATTGTACCCCTTCTGAGCAGCACGCACAGGGACAACCGGGCCAGACCTCAGAGGGAACGAGCTTTCGTTCGCCTCCCTCCGAGGTCTTCACACCCACTGCTCGCTAATTATCAGGGAAGCGGATCGGGTCCACCAGCCGCGGCATCGCGCCCGTCGGCGGCAGCTCCCGCGCGTCAAAAGCGGTCTGAGCGCCAAGGCCGAGCATCTCGGCCGCCCCGGCGACGGACTCATAGGCCGCCCGCGCCTCGGTGGCCGCCGTCAGGTAGTCCCACTGGCGGAAGGCGCGGGTGGCCGTGCGGGCGTGGTCGTTGGCCGCGGCCACGTCGCCGTGCACCGTCACCTGGTCGGGGTGGGCCTGAATGCTCGCCAGCAGCCCGTTGGCCCAGTTCAGATAACCGGCGAACTCCCAGCGGTACATGTTATCCTTGTCGAACGGGCTGAATTCCCAGTTCACGTCAATGTAGGACATGATCGAGTGGTTTTCGTCGCCCGACCAGGCGAAGAAGAAATCGCCGGTGGGGTCATAATCGAAGCCATACTCTGAATCCCAGCCGTCGTGGGGATGCGACAGGCCATAATGGTGGCCCAGTTCGTGAATCGTCGTCGTCGTGAAGCCGTAGCCCGCGGCGCGAATCTCCGGCCCGTCGAACATGAACACATAGGACTGCGTGCCGTCGCGCCAGTTGTCGTCCGCAAACCCCAGCGGCACATCGCCCATCTTTGCCAGCGAGGCGTTGTAGCCGAAGACGGTTGCCACGTAATCATCGGCGTCATAGGCGGGCACGTAGTTGTCGTAGTTCTCGTTGAAGTAGCAGAACAACTGCGCGTCGGTGGATTCATAGGCGTTCCAGCACGCCGGCCGCCGGGTCAAGCCGCCGAAGATGCGCACCGCCAGGTTGGCGCCGGCCGGAATCGGCCGGCGATTATCCTCCACGACCGACTGCCATTGATAGTAAGGCTGGAGCTTGCTCAGCTCGTTTTCGGCGTAGGCCATGTCGAGCCAGGCCAGGCCGTCGCTCTTGCGGTGTAGCTCCAGCATCTCGACGTGGTTGACGCGGCTGCCGCCCGGCCCCGGCGCAGCCACCAGCGGGTCGTAGATGGGCGAAGTGGTGAACAGCAGGTTGACGGCCACAAAGCGCGTCACCAGCCCCAGGTCCGACGACAGCACGGCCGGATCGCGATAGCCGCCGGCGGCGTATTCCCAGATGGGCGGCAGGCGGTAGTCGGCCACGTCGTCGCCGTCCACGTCGGCGTTGTCCACGTCGAAGTTGTTGGCCCACGCCTCCGGCCCGGCCGAGAGGTCGAAGAACCACTGCCGGCCGTGGCTGCCGCCCCAGGCGATCATCTTGCGCGAGTCGCGCAGCTCGCCGAAGTTGTAGCCCGTGTCGGGGTCTGGGCTGTCGGTCTTGGTGTAGACGTGGAACTGGAAGTCCGGCCGGTCATACCAGTTGATGAAGTAGACGGTGTAGCTCTTGTCGGGGTCGATGCCCAGCCGGCTGCGCCCGGCTTCCATCAGCCAGTTTTCGGCCGATGGGCCGTCAATGTAGCCCACGGGGCCGGTCACGTCGAGAACGTTGCGGGCCTGGTCGTTGTAGGCGGCCTGGAACAGCGTCGGGTCGCCCGGCCGGGCGATGCCGCTCAGGTAGTGGAAGAAGTCGTCCTCAAAGGCCCGGTCGGCAAAGCGGGTTTTGTACTCCAGGTCATAGCGCAGGCCCATGTCGCGGCCGGCCAGGCCGTACCATTGCGCCGAGCGCACGACCGGCTCATAGCGTGCCGGCAGCCACGCCCGCAAGGCGGGCAGGTCGATGTCGTCGCGCTGGTAGCCGACGAATACGATGTTGACGGGGATCGTCTGGCGATAGGTGACGGTCTCGCCCGGCCGCAGCGCCGCATCCGGCTCGATGGCGGGAGCGTCGCCCTGAGCGAAGGCGACGGGCACGATGAGCACCAGCATCGCCAACAGCAGCGCCGGCCACGCGCGGCGCGTCCGCCCGATCAGACGGTAGGAATGGTTCATCCTGGAGTACCTCCTGTATCAGTTCCAACGACTATAAAATTGGTTGCGCCTCACGGGCTTCCCACCCGGCGGAAATCTGTTCGAGGGTCGCGGCTGTTCCCGGCCGCCATTGTCTATAGGATACTCCAACAGTCGCTCTTGTCAATGGCGAATTGACACGAGATTGCCACCAATTTGCCACCGACGGTTTGCCCGGCCTGGAAACCGGGCTTGTCGTGACAGGCCCGGTTTCCAGGCATCGAGCTACTTCTGCCTGGCCGCCGAAGCATTAAGCACCGGCGCGCGCGCCGGTTCGGTCGCGGCCAGGCTGCCACCCAGCGCCACATCGTCGAGGAAGAAGTTACTGTTGGCCGACCCATCCGTCGTCACCACGAACTCCAGGAGAACTTTCTGGCCCAGGTAGGCCGACAGATCGGCCGTGCCGCGCACCCACTGCCCGGTGCTGGTACTTTGGCACAGATCGTAGCCTTTCAGGAAGTTGGTGTCCACGTAAATATCGCCAAAATCGTAGCCGCAATCATCCTCGGAGCCGATCCAGTAATAGTAGCTGAGCACCGTCTGCCCCGGCTGGACGGTCACTTCCTGACCCAGGATGGATGTTTCGTCATTCAGCCCGCCCAGCCACGCCGCCCACGAGCCGCTGTGGGCCGACACGTCGGTATTGCTTTCAAAATCGTTGGTGATGAGGCCAAAGCCGTTGGACGAATACTCCGACCAGCCCTTGCCGGGTCCCTGCTCGAAATTGCCGTTGACCAGCGGCGTGGCCGGCGGCACGTAGGGCATATCGGCGATGAGGGGAATAAAGAATTTCTCCGTCGTCACCACGGGATGGATATTAGACGCGATCCAGTCGAGGTAGCGGGAAACGCGCGTATAGACGCCGGGGTAGCCGGGCAAGGCGCAGCCGATGCCAAAGCTGACGATGCCTGCCTGTTGCCAGTTAGGACCGTCGGCGACGACCAGCGGCCCGCCGCTGTCGCCCTGACAAGAGTCCTTACCGCCCTGCGCCAGCCCGGCACAGAGCATGTTGTCCGTCAGGTTGCCGTAAGCGTTGTGACAATCGACATTGGAGATAATCGGCACCACGACCTCGTGCAGTCGCGCCGGGAAATCTTGCCCGCTCGACGAGCGATTGCCCCAGCCGGTAACCGTGGCATCGACCCCAACCAGCGCGCCGACCGAGGCCGGCGGCAACTTGCTGTAGGCGATGGGCAGAGCCGTGGCGCTGCGCGCCCGCTCGGCAATCGGTTGGGCCAGCTTCAGCAACGCGATGTCGTTGTCCTTGGTCGAATCGTTCCAGCCCGGATGGACGATGATCTGGCTGAGGGCCACCCGTACTGCGCCGGCATCGACCGTCACCAGATCGTGGATTCCGGCGACGATGTCGAGGCTGTTCGTGGTGGCTGTATCGACACAATGCGCGGCCGTCAATACCCAGCGCTCGTCGATGAGCGCGCCGCCGCAAAATTGCCCGTTGCCCGGATCGATGCCCTTGCTGACCAGGGCCACCTGCCACGGCCACTCGCCGGGGTCGGCCTCCTGCCCGCCGACGATGGCCGGCGCGTCCGACTCGGCCCGCGCGCCGGTCGCCATGAGAGCCGTCACCGTCGCCAGCAGAATCATCAGGGCCATGGCCCGCGCCACTGTGAATCGAGACCTGCTACTGTTCATTTGTTCTCCTTGGCCGGTGTTCGCTTTGTCCGGCTGCCAACAATTTGTGTGGAGGAAACGATTGTGTTGCTGACTGCAGCACGCTCCCCTCATCTTGCGCCTGCCACCCAATCAGAAGATACCCATATTATAGTAATCGTTTTCTAATGCGGCTATGACTGGTCGGCCGGGTCTTTTTAATGATCACGGCCGGCATTGAACGGGCGGCTGGAAGCCGTGGTCAGTGGAAGCCGCGGTCAGCGAGGGGCGGGACAACCGGCGAAAAGATGCTTGGTGATCGGTGGAGGCTATCGCCGGTTGTCTCGCCCGTACGTGTTTTTTCGGCGCGGCGACCGGAAGCCCTGAAGGCCAGGCTGTGTTTTCCCTGTCCCTAATGCAATCCTCACCCCACCATTACACATTTTTTACGATTTGATCGCACACTATGATCACGCCCGAACAATCGGGAATGGGCAAGAGTGGCCGGTCGGGTTCCTTCACCCCCAACCGCCCCCCGGCCGGCCGTTCTTCTCCAGAAACGGAGCAATCAACTATTTTTACGTTTTTACGTAATGGAGACTGGGGCGACGTCAATCGACCCGCTTTCTGCAAGTGACTAGATAGGGAGAAATTATGAAGCAACGTTTATCCATTTTGATGATCCTGGCCGCGCTGATGGCCTTGCTGTTGAGCGGCTGTAGCCTGGGCGACAATGCCTCGGCCGTGCTGCCCGTGGTGGGCAACGTCGCCACGACTGTGGCCCAAACGCTGGAGCAACAACTGCCGACCGTCGCCGCACAGGCCGACGCTGTCGTGCAGGAGGTGTCCCAGACCCAACCCGATCCAACGGTTGAGGCCGTCCCCGCCGGCCAGGCGCAACCGGACGTAATCGAACCCGTGCCCGTGCCGCCCACCAGTCAGGAACGGGCGCTCATCGATCTGTATAACCGCGTCAATCCCGGCGTCGTCACCGTCTACATGAGCACCGGCAGCGGCTCCGGCTTCATCATCGACGCCGACGGCTACATCGTCACCAACAACCACGTCATCGCCGAGGGCGGGGAGATCACCATCCTGTTCCACGACGGCGACGTGAAGACGGCCGAACTCGTCGGCACCGACCCGCAAGGCGACATCGCCCTGCTAAAGGTTGATGCCGCCCCCGGCGAACTGACCGCCCTGCCGCTGGGTGACTCCAACGCCCTCGAAATCGGCCAGTCGGCCATCGCCATCGGCGCGCCGTTCGGCCTGCCCAATACGCTGACCACCGGCGTCATCAGCGGCCTGAGCCGGGCCATGCCGGCCGAGGAATTGGGCCTGGGGGCCAACTATCAGACGCCCGACGTCATCCAGACCGATGCGGCCATCAACCCCGGCAACTCCGGCGGCCCGCTGATGAATATGTCCGGCGAGGTCATTGGGGTCAATACGGCCATCGAGTCGCCCGTGCGCGCCAACAGCGGCGTGGGCTTTGCCGTGCCCTCCAACGTCGTCAAGGTCATCATCGCCCAGTTGCGCGAGAGCGGCGCGGTGAGCTATCCCTGGCTGGGAATCGCCGGCGGCACGTTGACTCCCGACGCGGCCGAAGAGCTCGGCCTGGCCCGCGACACGCGTGGCGTGCTGGTCAGCGAAGTGACAACCGGCGGCCCGGCCGCCGCGGCCGGCCTGCGCGCCCTCGACCCGACGACCAACCGCGGGGCCGACATCATCGTCGGCATCGACAACGTGGTCGTGTCCGAGTTCGATGACCTGCTGGGCTACATCGTTCAGCAGACCCAGGTCGGCCAGAACGTGACCCTGACCATTCTGCGCGACGGCCAGCAGCAGACGCTCAACCTGACGCTGGGCGCGCGGCCGGCCACCGTGCCCCAGCAGCAGCAGCAACTGCCTATCCCGCAACTTCCCTAAAGATGCCGTGACCGGCGCGGGCCAGCGACGCGCCGGGTTTCCTCCTCTGTTCTTCAACAGTATTGGGTAGCGAAAACCGGGTCTTCGACGCCAAGCGGCGCGAAGGCCCGGTTTGATGTCGGCCGCGCCCGGCCATCGCCGCCCGGCGAGACGGGCGAACTCACGCGGCCACGCTTGAACAAGCGGGCGTTGTCCCCGGCGACGCAAGCCTACAGGGGCTTTGACCAGCGAATCATGGTCGCCAGGCTGACGGGCGACAGGCGTTCATAGAGCCGGTTCGACGGGTTCGGCTCGGCCCCGGAAACGATCCAGGCCACCCGCCCGCCGCACGACGCCAGGCGGTTGAAGGCCTCGACGATAGCCGCCTCGGCCAGATGCAGGCGTCGATGATCGGGATGGGTCGCCACAGGGTCGATTTCGGCCGTACAAAATTGCGTCTCCAGCCAGCCGTGGGCCACGGAAACCGGCTCGCCGCCCGGCGACAGCACGATGACGTGCAGGCGCGGATCGTAGTGCGGCGAGCGAGCCTTGCCGCGATACCAGTTCTCGTCGACGTAATCATTCTCGAAGGCCACACCCTCCAGCCGTGCATACGTCGCATAATCGCTATACTCGCCCAGATCGGACAACCGGTAGCCGGGTGGAATCGAAATCGACGGTCGTGGTTGGTCAAGGTTGTAGCTGCGAAAATTTCCGATGGCGCGATCCTCGCGGAAGCCTCGCGCGCGCAGCACTTCCGCGCGCGGGTCATCGTCGGCGAAACAGGTGACGGGAAGGGCCGGCCGTTCGCCCCGGTAGCGCCGCTCCAGCCAGTCCAGCATAGGGCCTTCCACATCGCGGCAGTCGGGCCGCACCTGCAAGTCCAGGTCGTCGTCGCCGTGCTCGGTGATGGTGAAGCCCGCCAGACGGCCGTCGCCATCGCGCCACAGGTGGACCATCCGGCGGAACTCCTCCGGTGTGCGATCCCACGAGGCGAAGCGCCAGTTTTCCAGTCTGGCAAACGTCCAGTTGAACGGCCGGCCGGTGCGGCCGTTGGTCTCGGCCAGCAAATGCCACATCTCGGCGAACTCGGCATCACTATGAGTATAGTCGTGGTCTGTGTAAGTAGTCATGGGTATTCAGGATTTCGGAATCGGCAATGACCACCAGCTCACCGGTGGTCATTATGGACATGGTGTATTCTGCCGCAACAGATTCATGATGGCGGCGATACCCTCGGCCCACTGCGAGTTGCCGGAGTAGATCGGCTCCATCCCCGCCAGCGTCGGCGTGGTATAGAAGCGGCCGCCCGGCGTCAGGTAGTCGGTCTTGACCAACGCCGTCACGAAGTCGATGGATTCCTGTTGCGAGGCGAAGGGCACGGCGCAGTCGAACGGGCAGCCCGGCGTCACGCCATAACCAAACAGGTTGTTCTTGCGCGCCGCCACGGCATTCGTGCCCCAGGCCGAATCCCAGGCGGCATGGGCGGCGATGTAATAGGCATTCACGTTTTGCGCCAGCCCGGCGTTGACAAAGGATTGCCCCAGTCCAATGAGTGGACTGCCGGGCACGGTGGCGGCGATGGCCGCGTCGAGCTGCGCGCCGCTGATATCGACTACACCGTTGAGATCGGTATCGGTGGTGTAGGTGACGTCGGGGCAACGGTAGCCCGGCTCCTGGGCGGCGCGCGTGCGCAGCGCTTCCAAACCGGCCGCGGCGGCCGTGCCGGCGATCGGCCCGCCGGTCACGAATATCTCGGCGCCCAGCGTCCCGGCCACGGGAACCCCTTCGGCCACCAGGGTCCGGGCAATGGGGCCGCCGGTGGCCGCGGCCGCCGCCCCCGCCGTGCGGGCGATGGGCACGTTGGTCTGGGCGGCCTCCACAGCGGCAGTCAGGGCCACCTGTGCGCCCTCGACGGCCGCGGGGCCGCCGCTCTCGCGCAGCCAGCGGCCGATGGCGGAACGGGAGCTTTCAGAGCAGGCGGACAACAGCAGAATCAACGGCAGGAGAATGAGTAGCAGACGTTTCATGGCACTCCGGTCGGAAAGGGGGCACGCGGTCACAGGGGGCCGGCGTTGCTCACCGACAATTCAATGCCATTATACTCCAATTCGGCCGGGGCCGGCCTATGAACCAACAAATTCCCAGATGCCACAATCATCGAACTGGACTTCATAATCACTGGCAGAGACGGTGACTGTACCGCCGGCGTTACCGAAGTGATTATCGATAATGTCCTGCTCGCCGTTCAGGCGAGCCCAATAGCAACCGTCTCCTGTACCTGTCGAACGCCATTGGCCTGGGACGATCTCGATGCCTACCGTATAAAAGCCGCTGTCTTTTGGAGAGGCGGCGTCGGGTCGCAAAACAACCGGTTCATTCTCGACGTACTCCCATTGGCCACAATCGTCGAACTCAACTTCATAGTCTGTAGGGGCAATATGGACCGTGCCCCCGGCAAAGCCAAAGTGGTTATTGATCAATCCCTGTGCGGCGTCTAGTCGCGCCCAGTAGCAGCCGTTTCCACTACCGTTGGACCGCCACTTGCCGGGCAGAATGGTGACACCAACCTGATAAAAACCATTGCCCTTTGGCGCGGCCAGTGCGCCGTAGGCTTGCACGGTTGCCGTCTGGCCCAGGTCGGGTGTCAGTGATGGGATGGGCGTCAGCGTTGGCGTGTTGGTCGGCGCAGGTGTGTTGGTCGGCGGGGGTGGGTTCGTGGGCCGTGGAGTATTCGTGGGTAAGGGTGGGTTCGTCGGCGTCGGCGAGTTGACCGCCGTCGGCAAGGCAGTAACCGTTACCGGCATTTCGACCACGCGAGTTACCTCGACTTCTCGTGTCACTTCCACCTCACGTGTCACTTCCGCAACCGTTTCGACGGTTACTTCCACGGTAATTTGAACGGGGACTATAGTTTCACCCGTGACCGCATCCGGGGTGGGACTCTGGGTACAGGCAGAAGATAGCCACAACAGGAGAAAGAAAAAAGCGAACAACCGAATACGCATACGATACGACCTCCTGGGGAATGATGAGTCCGAGGACACAGGATTGTGAACGAAGTCTCTCTTTTTATCGTAACACACGAGCAGCACAATAACGCCACAATTGCCCAGGCCGTTCCTTGCCGATATTGCCCAGCTTCATTAGCAGCAACTCAAAAGAAAAAACCGAGTTTCCCAGAAGAAACTCGGTTTTAAAGGGCTTTTTATCTGTGAAAGCTATGCCTCCTGTCAGGCGTTGACGATCTCTCCCCCGTTGACGTGGATCACCTGCCCGGTGATGTAGGACGAATCAGCGTTGGAGGCCAGGAACACGTAGGCGGGGGCCACTTCCTCCGGCTGGCCGGGTCGCCCCAGCGGCACGTCGGCCCCGAATTCGTCCACCTTGTCGGCGTCGAACGTGCTGGGGATGAGCGGCGTCCAGATGGGGCCGGGAGCCACGCCGTTGACGCGGATGCCCGTGCCGCGCTGGGCCAACTGCACGGCCAGCGAGCGGGTGAAGGCGACAATGGCCCCCTTGGTGGCCGAGTAATCGACCAGGTGGGGGCTGCCGCGATAGGCGGTGACGGACGTGGTGTTGATGATGGCGTCGCCCCGGCCCAGGTGCTCCAGGGCAGCGTGGGTCATGTAGTGATAGGCGAAGATATTGGTGCGGAAGGTGCGCTCCCATTGCCCGGCGGAGATGTTTTCGTAACGCTCCGTGGGGTGTTGCTCGGCGGCGTTGTTGACCAGTACATTTAGCCCGCCCAGCTCGCGCGCCACGCGGCCGACGGCCGCGCGGCAAAACGACTCGTCGCCGGCGTCGCCGTCGATGAGGATGCAGCGCCGCCCCTCGGCCTTCACTAACTTCTGGGTCTCCCGGGCGTCGTCGTGCTCGTCCAGATAGACGACGGCCACGTCGGCCCCCTCGCGGGCGAACAACAAGGCCACGGCGCGGCCGATGCCGCTGTCGCCGCCGGTGATGAGGGCGACCTTGCCCTCCAGCTTGCCCGCCGGATGGTACTCAGGCGCCTCGAACTCCGGCCGCGGCGTCATCTTCGTCTCGCGGCCCGGCTGTTTCTGCTGCGTCTGCGGGGGGATGTCCTTGGGGTTGGGTTGTTTTTCGGTCATGTCCTCTACTGTAAAGGACAAGACCGCGATAAGGGCGAAATACCCGTCGCTTGTCAGGGATTTCTAAGCAAACCGGCCTGGGGGCAAACGAAAGAGGCTCCCGGACCGTTCCGGGAGCCTCTCATCTGTTTCAGGCTAGATTAGCCCGTCGAACACACCGCTTACCGAACTTCCAGATGCATGTACGTGCCGGCCTGGCTGACGCCCATGATGCGGATCTTGGTGTTGGTGTGGGGGTTCATGACACCCGCCGTCGGGGTCTCCGGATTCCAGTACTGCATATTGTCATTGAACACGCGCACGGCGCGCTGGCCCGGATGGTTCGACGGTTGGCCGAAGTAGTGCAACGTCAGCCGATCCGTCCGCCAGATGCCGAACGTGGAGTCGTACGACTGGATGCGCGGCCGCCACGGATTGCCGTCAGCCCGCACCATCGTGCGCGGATGCGCGTCAATGGGCAGGATCAGGCCGTGGCCGGGGTGCTGGCTGGTATCGTTGTCCGACTGCGAGCCATCCCAGTAGCTGATGAGCAGTCCGTCCTGATAGGAGAAGCGCTCGACCCAGTTCTGGAGATTGGCATCGTTCAGGAAGCCAAAGTTATACGGCCCGGTGCGCAGCGCGTCATCGAAGCCCCAATAGCGCCGGTATTCGGCCACGTAGGCATTGAAGTACGAAGCCGACTCCAGACCGTCCGTCACGCGGAAACCACTCTCCGGGTTAAAGGTCCAGCCCATGTCGCTCTCCGCGCCGTCCACGGGGGAGCCGCTGACGTTGATCTCGTCGACCATGAAACCCGGTTCAACCGCGGCCACATCGGTCCAGTAGCGGAAGCCCAGCAGCGTCGGGCCGGAGTAAGCGGACAGGTCGGCCGTTAATTCGACCCATGCCCCGCCACTACTGCCGGTGATGCCGTTGCCGAAGTTCTGGCCGTTGGGGTTGGTGTCGGTCGACAGGTTCGTCTCGACCATGTCCCACGTCGCGCCGCCGTCGCTGGAGGCGACCAGGTAGGCGTAGTCCCAATCCACTTCGATCTGGTAGCGGACTTGCGCCGAAATGGAAGCCCCCGCCGGGAGATCGAATTCGCGATACATCCAGTGATCGAGATTGTTGCCCGAACCACTGTAGTAGAAGTAATCGCCGGCATAGGCGTCGCCCAGGTCATTGACAACTTCCTTGTCCGGCAGCACGACGAAGAGGCCTTGCGGACGGCCGGTTGTCGTCTCGGCCGGGCCAAGGACGTGGCGTGACCGCTCGCCGGCGAAGGCTACATCATAGTCGAGCCAGCCGAGTTGGAACTTCTCCCACGCGCCCATGTGGGTGGGCTTGCGGCCGAGGTCCACCGTGCCGTCGTTGCCGTAGGAACCGGAGGACATCAGCGTCCAGAAGCCGGTCGAATTCTCGCCGCCGAACGTGTCATACAGGTCGGGCAGGCCCAAATCGTGGCCGAACTCGTGGGCGAAGACGCCGACCGCGCCGTTTTCCGGCTCGATGGTGTAGTCGCCGATCCAGTAATTGGAGTCGCCGACCTGGATGCCGCCCGCCGGGTTAAACGAGGGGCCGTCGACGCCAATCAGGTTGTAGAAAGCATACCAGCGATGGCTCCAGATGGCGTCCGTGCCAAAAGAGCCGCCGCCGGTCTCTTCGCCTTCGCCGGCGTGAACGGACTGGAAGTGGTCGATGTAGCCGTCGGGTTCGTCAAAATTGCCGTCGCCGTCGAAGTCATAGCGATCCCACACGTCGAACTGGCTCAGGTAGGCGTTGATCTGCGCCTTCGACATGCCCTCGTCACGCATGCGCTGATACCAGTCGTTGACCGAATCTTCGACGAAATACCATACGGTGGCGCAAACGCTGCTGCCGCAGGCATTGTTGCCATAGCGGGCCGTGTTATAGGGCACGCGTCCCCAGTCGGTCACATGGCCGTTCACGGCATAGCGGCCGGACGACTGCTCGATATAGTAGTTGCGCATGGAGATCGCGCCGGGCGCTTCGGAGAACAACGTGTCGACGTAGTAGTCGCGGTTGAAGTCCGGCTCCCAGATCGTCGTGTTATCGACGTTGCGATCGGGTTCGGGGATTTCGTTGTGTCGCGGCCCTAGCGCCCCGCCATAGCTGGGATGCACGCGGTTGCCGAATTCAGCCAGGACGGTCCAGATCGTGTCTTCGTCTTCTCGCTCCAGCTCGACGTAGGTGCCCGGCCCCATGGCCATGACGCCATTCTGAACCTCGGCCCCCTGCAAGCGCTGCTGCAAGGCCATCTGCCGCAGGCCGCGCTGCTGCTTGCCCAACGGGTGACTCAGGTCGTCACCGTTGCCACCAAAACGCAACGTATCCGCCGGGCGCAGATCGTTGCCCTGCCCCAGGGTTATGGACGATACGCTCACCAATAAAATCACAGTCAACAGAAGGACCGCCAAGAGTTTGCGGTGCATAGTCTTATTTCCTCTTTGTCTTCGCTCGATCAACCAATTTATTGGGGATTCGATCCCCTCTGGCCCCCACCTGCAAGGTTAGCAATATGGTCAACTTTTCCGCAATAAGCACCTCCTGGGCGAGCAGACTGGAGCCGGCCGTAGAACCGCTCTCGCGCCCTTCACCGAGCATGAGTTGATGGGATGATTTTCCGCCGATAATTTCCGCGGACCCACAACCTGACCTCACCAAAGTCTGGTGCTGTCATCTTATTCAGGTTGTCGTTATTTCTGCTTGGCCCACACGCATTCACGTGGGGTCAGTTTTGACGAACTTCATATGAGACGTGGTCAGGTTGGCAGCAACCGGAAACAAGCATAGTTTAACGATACGCTCATCTGCCGTCAAGTTTGTGAAAAAAGTATTTTGCGTGCGAAATCAGCCGGACAGCCAGAAGGCAACCATCAGCGCCAGCGCCAGCAGGGCCATCACCCAGTAGACCGGGTTACTCAACCCGGCGCGCACGGCCGCCACCGGGGAATCGAGCGCCGCGCCACCCTGCCCGCCCTCCTGCAGCGCGCGCCGCAAGCTGAAGGCGCTCGGCTCCACCAGCGTGCGGCCGTCGGCGAAGACCAGCGTCGGCACGCTCTCGTAGCCGCCGGTGATCTCCCGCAGCCGGGCGGCCGCCTCGCGATCTTCGCGGATATCGACATAATCATAGGCCACCCCGGCCGCGTCCAGGAGTTGCCGCACCGGCGGCACGCCGGGGCAGAAGGGGCGTCCGTAGACCAGCAAAGTCGCCTGAGGGTTCGAGGGTTGTTTGACTTCTTCCATTTCTATCGCCTCTGGGCAAACTGCACCCACTGCTCGCTGACCACGACGTACCGCTCCGGCAGTATTGATGCGAATAACTGACAGGTCTGTATGCCTCGCGGAATGGCAATCCTGTTAGCGGGCCATATCGACACTGCACTTATCGTAGCATAAATCGACATCAATTGGAATCGGTGGCGCCCACTTCCCACGCTTCCACGTGCTCGACGCTCTCCCCCGGCGACAGGCGCACCAGCGGCCCCAGCGTCTCCAGTTCGAGGTGGCGGTCGTTGGTGTACACTTCGGCGTTGCAGCCGAAATCGACGTGGCGCTGCGCCGGCCGCGGCGTCCAGCGCTTGGTGAAGGTGACGCCTCCGTAGCGATAGGCCAACCAACCAGCGTGATTGAGGTAGCCCAGCTTGAACGGCCGGGCGATGGGCTGGGTGACGATCTCGATGGCCTCTTCGCCCGGCCGGAAGCGCGGGTCGTCCCACCGGCTGTAGGGCCACAGGGCAAACAGCCGGTCGGGCAGCAGTCCCTCGTCGCCGGCCGGGCCTGTCGTCGGCAGCAGGGCCGTGCCCCCCAGCCGCAATTGCGTGATGGCCCACGGCGCGAGCTCCACCGGCCACAGGCCTGTGTTGGTCAGCCGGTGTATCAGGTGAACTCTGGCCGCGTCCCGGCTCATCGTGATTGTCAGTTCCTTGCGAATACCGGTGATCGGCTCATCGCGGGCGAGGCTCACCTCGTTCGCGGCGGTGGCTACACGCAAATTGCCTTCATCGGGTACGTAGGTGCGGGCGGCCGCTTCCGGCGCGTGCCACAGGCGATGGCCGCCCCACAGCCGGTAGCGGCCATAGGGCGTCGGCAAGTCATAGTCCGGCGTCTCGGCCAGCAGATTCTCGCCCAGCGCCTTGGGGATGAGCCGGACGATGCGCGGCCCGGCCTCGGTCAGATAGTCCAGGATGAGGGAGTCGTTTTCGAGGCGGGCGGCGGGTTGGTCGTGGTAGTCGGGCATGAAAAGGACCAATTAGGAATGACGAGTGACGGGTGACGGGTGGCGGGTGACGAATTGGGAGTGCCTTTTCATTCGTCATTCGCTAATCGTCGCTATTCAGGGGATCGAGACTCGTCACTCATCATTCATCATTCATCATTCGTCATTCATCATTCGTCATTCAATTAAAGCTCCTCCACCGCAATCCCGAACACCCGCATCGCCAAGCGCATATCGACCAGGTTATGGCCGGTGGTGACCAGATAGTGGTGGGACGTCGCCTTGCGCACCAGCCGGTGACCGTCAGGGATGTGGATGACGCCGCCGTTGAGGCAGTCGGAGCCGGGGAACTGGGCGTAGCCCGCCAGCGTGCCCTCCACGGCCGTCAGCGCGCCCATGGACGGGTGCAGCTTCGCCAGCGTCACCGGGCCTTCGGGCAGCCGGGCGTCCACAGCGTGGGCGTTCTCGTCCACAATCGCCAGCACCTTCGGCCGCGCCGTCCACTCCGTGCCGAAACTGGGCGGCAGCAGGCCGAAGTAGCCGCAATGAGCCACCAGGACGTAGTTCTCCGGGTTGGTGTCGGCGTAGGCGCTGACGTCGGGGAAGTGGGGGATGCGCTCATGCTTGAGCGCGGGGCCGGACATGAGGAACGGGTAGAGATTGGTCATCATGATCGGCACGTCGAGCGACTTGTTGAGCACATACTGGGTCGCCATCGACAGCGTGTCGGCCTCGCAGCCCCAGATGAGCCGCCCTTCCTCGTAGAGCATCATCCACGCGAGGCAGGGAGTCGTGTCGCTGAAGTGGGACTCGTTGAGGCAATTGATGCCCGCGCTGACGATAGCCGGGTCGGCGGCCAGGTCGTCGCGCAGGGCCAGATAGATCTTCACCGCGCTCAGCAGCGCCCGCTCCGGCAGGGCCACCGGCCAGCGCCAGCGCTGCCACTCGGCCGCGGCGGTGGCGTCGGGGATGGCCCGCGCGCGCGCGCCGAACTCGCGGAAGCTCTTCTTGAGGATGGTGATGCCGAAGCGGTCGAACAGCCGTTGGGCCGCCTCGTCTTCCCACCAGTAGAAGCGCTTGAAGATCGACGCCTGGAAGCCCTCGCCGGGGTTGTCCTGATAAACGAGGAACTTGCGCCCGCGCAGGTCGCGGCGCACGGCCGACGCCCGGCACAGCATCCGCGTCTGCGCCAGCGTGTAGGGCGCAAAGGTGCTCACGCCCTCCCCCTCCAGATAGGCGACGATCTCCCAGTCCCACATATTCAGCGTGCCGAACTCGGACGTGACGACGAGGATGGGCACGTCGATGGCCCGGAAGTCGGCCACACGGCGGTAGGCCTCGCCCAGCATTTGCGGGAAGACCACAGCGTCGGCCTCGGCCGGCAGCGCCGCCCCCAGCGCCACCGGCGGCAAAAACTCGGCGTCGTCAACCAGCAGTTCCCCCAACCGCGCCAGTTGCTCGTCGAACCCCTCGTCTCGCCCCGGGTCGAAGTAAATGGGAACCAGTCTTGCTTTCATGTTACCTCCGTATTAGTTGAAGGGGAGAAAGGGTGATGCGATTCGTCATGATTTGTCTGTACCGTGGAGGAGAAAGGTATCGGGATGATTGATCATGATTTGGTCGCTTCAAAAATTCCTATCGCCGCCTCTAACGCCATACGATAAACTTCCAAATCGCGATGCGTCCATATCGCCTTTTCCCTATCCTCCACAACCTTTTTCTCCCCTTCCCCCTCTCCCTATCTCACACCTGCCGCCGCGCGCTCCAGGGCGGCGAACACCTCCGGCGTCAGGTCCACATGGAGTACCTGGGCCACCACCTGCGACCAGCCGTGGACGAAATAGATCCAGCCGTCCTCTACACGAACATCGCGACTATCCACCTGTCGCAGTGCCTGGTGCATGAAGTCCAGTTCGCCGCGATAGTTGAACTCCCAGGCGATGCCGTGGCGCGGGAACAGCCCAGCGTCGGTGAGAGGCGAGCCGGGCGAATCCTTGCCCATGCCCGTGGCGTTGATGACGATACTGTGGTCAGGGAGCGCGGCCATCAGCCGGTCGTTCTCGGCCGGGTCGTCGTTGCAGACGTACACCACGTCGATGTCCGTGCCCACTTGCCCCACCATCTCGCGCATGTGATCGAGGCGGCCCTGTGTGCGATTGACGACGACGAAGCGCGCCGGCCGGTCGGCCGCGTCGGGCTTGTTGATGAGGTGCAGCAGCGTGGCGACAGCCGACCCGCCCGCGCCCAGGCACAGCACGTGGCCGCCGGTGCGGCCGAAATAGCCGTCGCCGATGATCGCCTCCAGGCTCAGCCCGGCGGTAATAGGGTCCTTGGCGTGCCCCTCCAGGCGACCGTCGCGCTTGGAGATCGACGACAATTCGCCGGTGATTTGCGAATATGGATCGAAATAATCGAACATGTCGCGCGCAGCGTTATAGAGGTCGATTTTGTGCGTGGTCACCAGCGCGCCCAGGCTGAGGGGATCATACTTGATCTGGGCCACGCTGGCCCGGTACGCGGCCGGGTCGTCGTGCATGGGGTGGTCGATGCCGCGCAGCACGACTTCCGGCCGGCCCAGCACTTCCATCCACAGGGGAAAGACTTTGTTGATCGACGACTTGCCCGTCGTCACGCCGATGAAATACATCGTCGGCTGGGGTTGAGTAATGATTGGATATTGTTGAGTCATATTTTTTTCAATTTCGGGTTACGAATGACGATTGCAGAACGGTTCTCTTCACTCGTCATTCGTCATTCGTAATTTCTTGACCGCCGCGGCAAAGCGCGCCGCCACGGCCGTGATCTCGTCGAATCGCCCCGCACGGGCCAGCTTGGCCGGAGAGAGTTGGCTCCCCGCGCCGACGGCCCACACCCCCGCCCGGAACCAGTCGGACAGATTATGCTCGTCCACACCGCCGGTGGGCATGATCTTGATGTCGGGAAACGGGCCGTGCAGCGCCTTTACGTAGTCCGGCCCCACGGCCGAGCCGGGGAACAGCTTCACCACATCGGAGCCGAGCTGGTGGGCGTGCCAGACTTCCGTCGGCGTCAGCGCGCCGATCATCACGGGCAGCCCTGTGGCGACCATCGCCCGGCCGAGCGCCTCATCGGTGATGGGGCTGACCAGGTAGCGCGCCCCGGCGGCCTGCGCCTCGGCGGCCTGCACCGGGTCGGTCAGCGTGCCCATGCCCAGCAAAATGCCGTCGCCAAATGTCCGGTCGAGCGCTTCTACGACCTCGATCGCGTGGGGCGTGGTATAGGTGATCTCGATGCCGCAGATGCCCCCCGCCACCAGCGCTTCCACCATGCGCACCGTCAGCTCCGGCGACGGCCCGCGAATGACGGCGACGATGCCGAGATCATGCAAACGGTTCAGCGTTGTCTCTTTACTCATAGTGACTTCCCCTAGTGACTTCCCCGTCGTCCTCATTCCGCCGGTTTCGGCCGCGGGATCGGCGTAACGGTGGTGGTATGGTCCATAAACTTCCAACCGCTCAGATCGGGCGGCTCAATCCCTTGCTGTGTCAGGATGGTCATGATCTGAGCGCGATGCTCCGTGGCATGATTGATGACCTGCGTCAGGAACATCCCGGCCGGATCGGCCAGACGAGATTCTCATCCTCGTCGTCGTCCGAGTAGCCGACGTCCGACGGCGCAACACCGGCCGCGTAAGCGATCAATCCCTCGCCGGCAGCGCGCCTGCTCCTGTATCTCGACCATGTTCGTCGCCCGATCCAATCGCAGCCGCGTCTCCGGCGGCCGTCCGGTTAGAATGCCCAGGTAAGATTGCTCGGCGCGGGCGATGTGGTGCAACGTGTCGAAGATGGAGCCATACGTCCTGGTCATCGTGACCGCCGATTGGGCGGTGTCGAGGGCGGCGCAGGCGTCGATCAGCCGTAGATTGGCCCACAGGTTGTGCCGGAAGAGGACGACGAGCGGGTGTCGCCTGCGGCGGGTTTAATCTGAGAGATTGAATCGTGATCCATATCGTTCTCCAATTTCAGTATCCAGTAGGCCATTCAGTCAGTCAGTAAGGTAGCGTATAGTGACTGAATACTGCCGCGCTGAATACCGATCACTGCACACCGCCCTACAATACATTACATTCTGCTCTTATACCACTCGGTAAACCGGCTCCTCGCCCGCAACACCGCCAGACAATCCGCCAGCGCCATGCGCCCCATCGTCGTCGTCGCCCCGTCGGTATGCGCCCCCCATGGGGCGTGGCGATGACGGTGGGCAGCGACAGGGGGTTGTCCGCGCCCGGCAGCTCGGAGGCGAACGCATCCAACGCCGCGCCGCGCAGCCGGCGGACGCCAGCGCCTCGTAGAGCGCCGCCTCGTCCACCAGTTCGCCGCGCGCCGGTGACCAGGCAGGCCCCCGGCTTCATCTGCGCCAGGAAGGCCGCATCGACCATCCCCGCGTCTCCGGCGTCGCCGGCGCGTGGAGCGAGACGAAATCGCTCTCGGCCAATAGCGCGCCCAATTCGACCGGCGTCACGCCCAGGGCGGCTCCAGCGTCACGTCGCACCACGGGTCGGAAGCCAGCAACCGGACACCGAACCCGGCCAGCAGCCCGCCACGGCGCGCCGATAGCCCGAAACCAACCAGTCCCACCGTCTTGCCGCCCAGCGACAGGCCGGACGTGCGCGGCCAGCCGCCGGCTTTTGTCGCCGCCGCCGCGCCAGGATCGGCCGGGCCCCAGCAGCAGCAGGGCCACCGTCAACTCGGCCACAGCCGCGGCGTTGGCCCCCGGCGTGTTGGTCACGACGATACCCGCGCCCGCGCCGCGCTGGATCGACGTTGTCCGTGCCCACACCGTAGCGGGCGATGACGCGCAGCGCGCCGGCCGCGCGCAGCGCGCCCGCGTCGATGGCGTCCAGACCGGCGATGGAGCCGTCGACGCCTGGCAACAGCGCCGCCAATTGCGCCGACGACAGCGGTTTGCCGGTCTCGTTATACGTCACGCGGCCTACCACCGCCGCCAGTTCGGTCTTCAAACCCGGATCATGCTGTCGCCACGATGTCGGCGTGACCAGGATGTGGCATTCGTTTAACGGTTTCATGGCCAGTTACGAATGACGAGTTACGAATGAGAGGAGTTCTTCATTCGTCATTCCTCATTATTTTTCCCCATCGCGGATTATCAACGATCTCCGGCCGGCCGTCGCGGGCCACGATCAGCTTGCGGAAGCCTTGCTGCTCGATAGTGCCGTAGTCGTGGCCGGCGGCTGGATAGGCAAAGAAGGTGATGGTCATCGTCGCCGGTATTGACCGAGCGGTGCGCCCAGCACGGCGGCACGTAGAGCACGCGCCCCGCCACCAGCGCCTCCACCGCCCAGTCGCCTTCGGGCGTCTCCATGACCATCATCCCCTGTCCGCTCAGGCAAACGCAAGATCCGGCCGTCTCCAGCACCGTGTGAAATGGCCCTTGGTCGTGTAGTACTCGTCGCCGACCCGGCAGGATGGACGATAGAAATGCCGTGCAGCAGTTCCCCGGCCTCGTGCGGCCGCGCCAGCTCATAGACCTCGTATAGCAGCGCGCGTCGGCCGCCATGGCTCTCATAAGCGGCCGTGTCGTGATACTGCCTGCGCATCGAGCTTATCGTGCGCCGGATGTGAAGATGTAGCGCGACGGCACAAACCCCGGCGCGTTCAATTCAAATGTAAAGGGTCGATCGGTCATCATTGCTCCATATTTATACTGAAGGGAGAAGGGGCGAAACGGAGAAAAGAGAGCTTGCCTCTGTCATCTTCTCCCATTCACCTCTCTGCCTTTCTTCCCCTGTCGCCAGCCGCCGGGCAATATTACCGCCCAGCAAGCCGTCAATCATCGCCGCCGGCAGGGCCATCCGCACCAGCCCTTGCCGGATAATAGAAAAGAACCCCAGTAGTCCCGGCTGGCCGCCCAATTCGGCCCACAGCGCAGGGTCGGCCATGTCCGTCGCCAGGGCCACGTGGCCGGCCCACCCCCCGGCGATCATCTCGCCGATGAGCGGCCAGACGTGACGCTCCGGCTCGTACTTGGGCCGGAAGAATGTATCATACTCCAGCAGCACCCCCGCCTGCGCCAGTTCGCGGTGCAGGCCGATATCCGGCCGCTTGTCCACGTGGCAAAATACCAGCCGCTCAGCCGCCACGCCCTGCTCGTGGAAGAAAGCGAGAAACCCCTCGGCGGCCGCGCCGCGCTCGGTGTGCATCTCGATGGCGTAGCCCGTGCGCCGGCACACGTCGGCCGCCGCCTCGAACAGCGCCCACGGCGACGATTCGAGGGTGGCCTCGGCGGCGATCTTGATCACGCCGGGGTAAACGGCCTCTGCCTCGCCGGCCCGCGTCTCCAGCAGACCGTCGTCGATCTCGTCCATGAATACGGCGGCGGCCGCCTCGGCGCTCATGTCGAACAATGGCGCTTCCGAACCATAGTAGAGTTGCCTGTGAAAGCCCGTCGCCGCCACGACGTGGACGCCGCTTTGCCGCGACAACCGCCGCAACATCCGGCCGTCGCGCCCGCAGCCGCCCGGCTGGCAGTCGACAACCGCCCCGCCACCGGCAGCGCGGAAGGCGGCCAACTCGCGGGCCACGCCGGCGGCGTCGGTCAGCACCGGTGCGTCCGGCGGCGCGCCGGGTATGGGCGCAATGTACAGATGGCTGTGCGCGTCTACCACGCCCATGTCCTGCGGCGAAACGGGACCAAGGACAGTCATGATCTGCGGTTGTCGAGTCTCGTTCATCCTATCACCAGCCTGTAGCGCAAGCTGTCAGCTTGCGCGCAGAAGACGCAACCTGGACAGGTTGCGCCACAGTTCCTTTCGCTCATTCATCCTACGGTATCAACGTCACCCGCAAATTCGTCCCAACCAGCCTGTAGCGCAAGCTGTCAGCTTGCGCGCAGAATCCGCAACCTGGACAGGTTGCGCCACAGTTCCTTTCGCTCATTCATCCTACGGTATCAACGTCACCCGCAAATTCGTCCCATCGGCCGCCGCCGCGAAGGCCGCGTTGGCCTCGGCCAGCGGAAACGCGCCGGTGATCAGCGGCGACAAGTCCAGCCGGCCGCTGTTGACGATCTCGGCCGCCCGCAGGCAATCATACGTGCTGCAGGCCGTCGTGCCGGTGACGATCAACTCCTTGTAATGCACCGTATTGCTGTTGAAGCGAATGAACGGGTCGTCCTTCGCCAGCCCGCCGAAGTAGTTGATCCGCCCGCCCATCGCCGCCAGATCGAGCGCTTGCTCCTGCAAGGCCTTCACCGGCGCGGCCGTGATCACCACGTCGGCCCCCCGCCCGCCGCTCTCGGCGGCCACGAGGGCGGCCAGGTCTTCGTGCAGCGGGTCCACGGCCACGTCGGCCCCCAGCGCCAAGGCCTGCTCGCGCCGCCCGGCAGCCGGCTCGGACACGATGATCCGTGTCGCCCCGCGCAGCCGGGCCAGCATCACGTGCAGCACGCCAATCGGCCCCGCGCCCATCACCAGGGCCACGTCGCCCGCGCCGACGCCGATCTTGTTCTGCCCGCGCCAGACGCAGGCCAGCGGCTCGATCAGCGCCGCCACGGCCGGATCGATGCCCTCGGCCACGGGCATCAGGTTGCCCTGGCGGATGGCCTGGGCGGGCACGCGCATGTATTCGGCAAAGGCCCCGTCGAGGGTGATGCCGAAGGCGTCGAATTCGGGGTCAAGGTTGTTATTGCCGCTGATGGTCTCGCGGCTGTCGCCCCGGCCCATGTTGGGGGCCACGAAGTAGCGGCGGCCGGTGGGATAGGCTTCGGCCACCTCGTTGCCGGCCGCGGCCACTTCGCCCACGACCTCATGACCGGGGATGCGCGTCGCGCCCGGCGGATACTTGCGGTGACCGCCGTGGAGAATGCGCAAATCAGTGCCGCAGATGTTGGCCCGCAATACGCGCAGCAACACCTCATCCGGCCCGATGGCGGGCTTGGGAACTCTCTCTATACGAAGATCGTGGGGGCCGTGGTAGACGGCGGCTAGCATGGTTGTCATCGTTATGATTGACGAATAACGGGTGACGAGTGACGCGTTCAGAATTCGTCACTCGTCACCCGTTACTCGTTATTACCTCCTGCAAATACACCGGCCGTTCTTCCAAAAACGACCGCGTTCCCGCCAGCACCATCGCCACGGCCCAACGACCGTCCTCGCCGGTCACGATGGGCCGGCGCTCGGCGTGGACGCAATCGACGAAATGCTCCAGTTCGCGGATGTAGCCCCAGCGGAAGCGATCCGGCCAGCGGCGGAAGATGGGCGTCACCAGACCCTGGTCGCGGTCGATGCCCACTACGATCGATTCACCCTTCAGTTCGCCGATCTGCATGATGCCCTTTTTGCCGACGATCTCCACCCGGCTGTCGTAGCCGTAGTCACAGGGGCAAACGCCGCTGATGCTCGCCATGGCCCCCGACTCGAACTTGACCGTGGCGAACATATTGTCGTAGTAGTGGTCGCTGGTCACACCACGCTCGGCCCCCTTGAAGTTGGCGACTTCGACGTACATCCGCAGTGGCGTGGAGGCCGACAGCCAGCGCGCCGTGTCCAGATCGTGGCTGTTGACCTCGGCCAGGTTGCCGTTGCTCGTCTTCAGGTCGGTGGCCCACGGCGGCGGCAGGCCCGGCCCGTGGGTCAGCGACTTAATGATCATCACCTCGCCAATCTCCCCGGCCTGGATGCGCTCCCAGGCGGCGGCGAAGTCGGGGTCGAAGCGGCGCATGAACCCCATCTGCAGGATGACGCCGTGACGCGCTGTGGCGCTCATGATGTCGTCGCATTCGGCCAGCGTCAGGGCCATCGGCTTTTCCAGGAAGACGTGCTTGCCCTGTTCGGCGGCCAGCACGGCCAGATCACGGTGGGTGGGCGTGGGCGTGGTGATGACCACGGCATCGAAGTCGACGGCTTCCAGCGCTTGCTCGAGCGAGGAGAAGCGGCGGTCGATCTCGAACTGATCGCCGGTCTCGTCAAGTACTTTCTGGAAGGGATCGACCAGGGCGACCAGCTCGCCCCCGGGGACGTGGCGGCGCAGTGTGCCGGAATGGAGCTTGCCGACGCGCCCCGCGCCGATCATGCAGATGCGAACGTTTGCCATAAATGTCTCCTGTAGCGCCGGTTTCTTAACCGGCAGTTTTTTCGGTTGGCCGGATAAGCATCTGGCGTTACACGAATATTTCCACCAATTGCTCTTGCAGCCGGATGTGCCGGTCAACCAGCGGCCGATAAATCTCATGCCGCCCGGCCGACGGCTGAATCGGCGGCCCGGCGGGGAGAGCGTTGGCCGCGGCGACGGCGGCCAGGTCGTCGTAGAGGCCCACGGCCTTGCCGGCGATCATCGCCGCGCCCCACGTGCCGAACTCCGACCGGCCCAACCGCTGGTAGGGCACGCCCAGCACGTCGGCCTTGATGCCATTCCAGACGTCTGACCGCGCCCCGCCGCCCACCACCCGCGCCTCGGTCAGTTCCAGATTGGGGATATACCGGCCCAGAACGCGCAGATACCAGGCGTATTCATAGGCGATGCTCTCCAGCACAGCGCGAAAAAAGTGGGCGCGCGTGTGGCCCCACGAAAAGCCCAGCCACGCCCCGCGCATCTCCGGCGTCGCCGGACAAATGCGGCCGCCCAGATGGGGACTGAAGAACAACCCCTCGGCCCCCGGCGGGATGGCGGCGGCTTCGTTGATCATCTCTTCGTAGATACGAGAGACGAGAGACGAGAGGCGAGTTTCAGAACCCTTACTTGCCGCATCCATCTCCTCGAGCGCGCCTTTTAACTCGTATTTCGTATCTCCTGCCTCGTATTTATAAAACTCGTCGCGAACCCACCGCAGCGCCTGTCCGCCGCCGGCGATGTAGGCCAGCGGGTGCCACAGGCCGGGGATGACCGAGCGCATCGTCAGCAAGGCGCGGTGGGTCGTGTCGGCCACGAATTTGTCCGTGCAGCCGGCCAGCACCGACGCCGTTCCGGCCACGTCGAACAACTGTCCCGGCCGCACGATGCCCGCCCCCAGAGCATTGGCCGCCGTGTCGCCGCAGCCGGCGGCGATGGGCGTGCCGGGGGCCAACCCGAAATCGCGCGCCGCCGCCTCGGTCACTTCGCCGATGATCCGCCACGGCTCCACGATCTCCGGCAGCACGTCCATTGACACACCCAGCGTGTCGCAAATGGCCGCGCTCCATTGGCCGGCGCGGTTGTCGGCCAAGCCGGAGAAGTGGATGAAGGTGTAGTCCATAAAGGCGCGGTCGGCCGATAAGCCGGCCATCTTGCCCGCCACGTAGGCCGACGGCATCACGAACTTGGCGACCCGCGCATACTCGTCGGGCCGCTCGTGCTGCCACCACAGGATTTTCGGCCCGTGGTCGCAGGTCGGCGCGCAGCCGGTCAGGCGGGTGATGAGGTCAGCGTGATGCTCGTTCAGCCAGGTGATGTAGGGCCGGCAGCGCATATCGAGCCAGGAATCGAAACGGGTGGCCGGGTTATACTGCTCGTCGATGGCTCCGACGCCGGCCATCTGGCTGTCGAAGGCAATGGCCGCCACCTGTCGCGGATCGATGCCACTCTCGCGCAGGCAGCGGCCGACCGTCTCGGCCGCGGTGCGGTAGAAGTCGTCGGTCTCCTGCTCCACCACCCCCGGGGACGGGTAGAGCAGCGGCACATCGGCCGCGGCCTCGGCCACGAGCATGCCGTCGGAATGGTACAGCGCCGCCTTCGTGCTGCTCGTGCCCAGGTCGACGCCGATGAGGTACTTTTGCATCATGGTTCTTACTGGAGGCCTGTGGGGAGCAGGGGAACAGGTGAGTGGGGGTGAAGGTAATCCCCCCTGCTCCCTTTCTCCCCGGCTCCCCTGCGCTTCTACAGCAGCTCCGACAAATAGGCAAAGCTCCGCTCCGCCTGCGGGATCGTCCCGCATTCGACGCTGAGGATGATGTCGTTGTCCTGGGCGGCGGGCTTGAGGATGTCGATCACCCGTTGCCAGTCGACCACGCCGTCGCCGCAGGCGCAGCCCACCGGCGTGCCCGTCACCTTGCCGCGCTCGGCCGCGCCCTGCTCCAGGCTGATGTCCTTGGCGTGGACGTGCACCAGCCGGCCGAGCACCCGCTCCAGCCATTCGTAGGGATCGCTGCCGCCGGCCAGATAGCTGTTACCGGTATCGTAATTGATGCCGATGGCCGGCGAATCGACCAGGTTGTAGATACTGTCCAGCCCGTCGGGTGTCTTGCTATACTGCTGGTGCGGCTCCAGCCCGATCCGGATGCCGTGTCGCTCGGCGACCCGCGCCGCCTCGGTCAGCGTGTAGGTCATCAGGGTGTAATCCTGCGCTTTCGTCGTCCAGAGGGGCTTCGGCCCCTCGTCGGTGTTGACCACCGGCGCGCCGGCGTCGGCCGCCCAGCGAATGGCCTGCTTCAGGTATTCGACGCTGATCTCCGGCTTGCACAACGGCGTGTGGGCCGACAGGCCGGAGAATTTCACACCGGCCCGGTCGGCCACTTCCCGCGCCCAGAGGGGGTCGTCGTACATCGAGACGGAATGAAAATAGCGGGCCTCGCTCAGCAGCTCCCGCCCCCAATGCACCATCGGCTCGACGTACTCATAGCCGATGTCGGCCGCACACTGCACGCCGTACTCAAACGGCTTGTCGTGGTGGCGCACAAATTCCATGTTGATGCCCAGTTTAATAGCCATAAAAACTCCCGTAGATACGAATTACGAAATACGAGATACGAGTTCAGAGCCTCGTCTGCACAACGTAGCGTGACCCGGCGCGGCCTTTCTTAACTCGTATTTCGTATCTCGTATCTCGTATTTATGCGCCTATCCGCACATTCGCATCCTCAACGATTTCCCTCACCCAGGTCAGGCTTTTCTCAATCATCGGCCCGCCCTGGCCTTCGCATTCGATGCTGACCACACCTTGGTAGCCGATGTCGACCAGGATGTCGAAGCAGCGGCGGATGTTATCGACGTTAACGCCGTCACCAATAGCCGTCTGGCTGACGGCGATGCCGGTCAGTTCGCCGCGCATGGCCGCCGCCAGCGACTGACTGACGTCCTTGACGTGGACGTGGCTGACCTTGGTCTTGAAGCGTTCCAGGAAAGCCACCGGGTCTTGTCCGGCGATGAACGTATTGCCGGTGTCCATGTTCATGCGCAGCAGCGGCGTGTCGAAAAAGCCCAGCATCCGCTCCATGAACTCCGGTTTGGTGGTGTAATAGCCGTGGGGTTCGACATTGATGATCATGTCGTAGCGCGCCGCGACCTCCAGCACATTGCCGTAGATGCGTTTCATCATCTCCAGCACCTGCTCGTCGCTCAGGTCATCCGGCTTGTGCATGTTGTCGGTCGTGTCGATATGATCACAACCCGCCAGGTAGGCCCAGCGGATAGAATTCTTGATGTAGGTCTCGGCCAGCGCCGCGGCCGCGGGCGACGACAGGGGGAAGGCCGCATCCAGTTGCGAGAAGCGCACGCCATAGCGCGTCATCTTTTCGCGCAGGGCCAGCGGGTCTTCCCAGAGGGCGACGTGGGGCTGATAGCCCAGGCCGTGGATCCAGCTCACGCCGTCGATGGTGCCACATTCGATATAATGGACGTCATTCCGCTGCGCCCACTGCAAACACTGCTCAAAGCTCCAATAGGCGCTGTTGAAGGCGTCTGTATGAAAGCCGATTTCGATCATGGTTGGCCCCCTGTCAGCAGGTCAGTGAGTCAGTAGGTCAGTGAATCGGTTCGGCCGATCACTGACCACTGACCACTGACCTACTGCTTACTGTTTACTGCGTGCCGCCCCAATCCTCGGGGAAGCCGGGCATTTCCTCGCAACCGCACATGGCGTAGTGCAACGGCGGCATGCCGGGTTGCACGAACTCAGCCAGGTTTTCCTGGGTCACTGACGGCTGAGGCAAGCGCCACGGCTTGGGCACTTCCTTGCCTTGCAGCACGTCAAGCGCGGCGATGACCGCCGTGCGCCACTGGAACGTCGGGAACGTCGGGGCGATAGCCGTCAGGTCGTTTTCCTGCCACTTCACCAGGAAGTCCTGCTGGTCCTCGCCGTTGATGACCGGATAGGGTGCGCCCGCGTCCTCGAAGGCTTCGATAGCGGCCACGGCCGTCGCGCCCGCGTCCATCCACACGCCGTCGATCTGGCCGTGCTTCTGGATGGCGTCGGTGATGATGGTCTTGACCTTGTCGTTGTTGCCGTCGCCGAAAGCGACTTCAACCACGTCGATGCCGCGATCCTCGAAAACCTGCTTGGCGGCCGCCCAACGAGTCTCCAGCACGTCGACGCCGGGCAAGATGCGCAAGGCGACGACCTTCGATCCCGGTTCCAGGTTATCGGCCAGGAACGACGCGCCGGTGTAGCCGAACGCATAGCCGCCGATGGGCTGGACGAAGGTGGCCGGGCAGTCAGTCTGCACGCCGCGGTCGAAGACGACGACGGGCAGGCTCTTGCAAGCCTCTTCCACGGCCGGGGTCAGGGCCAGAGTGGTGTTGGGGCTGACGATCAGGACGTCGCAGTCTCCGCCGGCGACCAGGTCCTGGATATCGGAAATCTGTTTTTCATCGCTGCCTTCGGCATCGACGTGGATCCACTGGGTGATCTCCGGGTGGAGAGCGACTTCGTGTTCCATCGTGTTATAGCCGACGACGCGCCACGGGTTGTTGACACCCGCGTTGGAGAAGCAGAAGGTGTAGGGGCCTTCCTTGGCAAATTCGCTGGTGTCGATGAAGTTCGGCTCCAGGTATTGCAACCACGGCTGACCTTCCGGCCCTTCGGGGGTCACGCTCATCAGGCGAATGGAGTTATCCAGGTCTTCCTGAGAGAAGAACTGTTCGGCCACGGCTGCGGCCTCCATTCCCAACCCCGCGCCGGTGGCGGCCGTCTCATCGACCGCTTGCTCGACGTCGCCGGCTGCTTCTTCGACATCGCCGGCTGCTTCTTCGACCTCCCCGGCCACTTCTTCGTCCGGGGTTGCCGCGCCGCCACAGGCCACCAGGCCCACCACCAGCAGCAAGGACAATAACAAAAACAAGATACGCAACGGTTTCATGGATTCTCCTCCGACTCAACAAGTTGTAAAGTGGTTAAATGTTCGCTATGGCGCGTGAGTGCGGGCCGCGCCGCCCGTTCCAACGGACTCTCCTGACAGGCATCACCTCCTCAGTTTCGAGATACGAAATACGAGATACGAGTTCAGAAGAACGCGCGTTCCTAACTCGTATTTCGTATCTCGTATTTCGTATTTTCATCTGCTTTTCCTGGTGCTATAGGCCGTGTAGGCCACGGCGCTGATGATGATGAGGCCCTGCACGGCGTCGCGCAGCGGCTTGGGCAGGCCCATCAGATTCAGTAAAGTAAACAATACCTCCAGCGCCAGCGCGCCGGTCATGGCCGCGGGGACGGAACCCCGGCCGCCCAGCAGCATCGTGCCGCCCAGCACGGCCGCGGCAATCGACTGCATCTCCAGCCCCGTGCCCGCCTCGATGGACACGCCGCCACGCCCGGCCACCATAATGCCCGACACCACGGCCGATACCGCGCAAATCACAAAAGCCGAGATGCGCATCAGGTTGACGTTGACACCTGACAGCCGGGAGGCGCGCGGGTTATCGCCGAGGGCCAGTAGCTGGCGGCCGTAATTCAGACGGTGCAGCAGCAGCCAGTAGATGATGCCGAAGATGACCAGCAAGATAACCGCGTAGGGGAACTGGCGCAGCCCGAACAGGCCCTCGATGCCGCCTCGCCCCCACATGCGCAGATTGTCGGGCAGATAGCCCCGCGGCGCGCCGCCGGACCAGAACAGCCCCACGCCGCGCACGATGAGCAACATCCCCAGCGTGGCGATGAGCGACGGCACTTTCAGATAGGTCGTCACCGCGCCGTTGATCAGCCCGATGAGCACGCCGCCGGCCAGCAGAAACAGGATCACCCACCAGGTTGCGCCGGGATCGTTATTCGCCAGGATGGCGCTAATGATGACCGTTGAGGTGACGACCGAGCCGACCGACAGATCGAACCCACCCGACACGAGCACGAACACCTGCCCGGCCGTCAGGATCATCAAAGGCGCGGCGCGAGCCACAAAGGTCAGGAAACTATCGGGCTGGTAGAAGACCGGGTTTAGATAGCCGACAGCCACCAGCAGCACCACGGCGATGAGATAGACCGGGTTCAGGCCTCGCAGCCACCCCCACACCCGCGCCCCGGCCGATGCGGAGTCTGTCGTCGTTGCTGTGATTTGTGTCATAACACCTCTCTGGAAATTACGAATGACGAATGACGAATGACGAATGAAGTGAACGCTCCTAATTCGTAATTCGTAATTCGTATTTCGTTATTCGTCATTCGTCTCTATCCCTGTTCCGCCTTCGACCGGAAGGTATAGAAGCCCACGGCCAAAATGATGATCGCTCCACGCAGGATCTGCTTCAGGTAGGCGTCGATGCCGATCTGGTTGAACATCGTGTCCAGCAGGCTGAAGATGAGCACGCCGGCCAGCGTGCCCCACACGCCCCCCTTGCCGCCCGACAGCGCCGTGCCGCCGATGACCGTGGCGGCGATAGACTCCAGGTCATACAACCCGTCGGTGCCCACCCAGGGCGCGCCCGACCGCAAGCGGCTGACGACAAACAGGCCGGTCAGAACGGCCGTTACGCTGCACATTACATGGGCCAGCGTCAGGATGCGGTCGGTGTGCAGCCCCGACAGGCGCGCCCCTTCTGCGTTGCCGCCCACCGCGTAGAGATGCGCCCCGTAGCGCGTGCGGCGCAGAATAAACCAGCCCACCAGCACCACCCCGAACAGCACCAGCACCGAGATGGGCACCGGGCCGATTGCGTCATAGGCAAAGCTCTGGAAACTGGAAGGCACCGAGCCGGCGAAATTAGTGAAGGTAGCATTGAGCAGGCCTTTCAGGATCAGCCCCACGCCCAGCGTGGCGATGAGCGGGTTCACCTTCAGTTTGGTAATGATCGTGCCGTTGAGCAGGCCGATGACGATGCCGATGGCGATCAGCACGAGCACCGTCCACCACACGCGGTCGGGTTCGCCGGCCATCAGGAACGACGCGCCCACGGCCGTCACACTGACCGTATAGGCCACCGACAGATCAATGGACGCGCCGATCATCACGAACGTCTGCCCCACGGCCACAATGCCCAGCGCCACCGACCGCACCAGAATATTGGTCAGGATGGTCGGGTTAAAGATAAACAGCTGATCGTCAATGCCGAAGAACAGGTCGAGCAGGATCGAGGCCAAAAAAATGATGACCAGGATGCCGTAGACAGGCGGGATATTGCGCGCCCGCACCCAGGCCCGCGCCCGGTCAAGAGCCGTTGGAGATGGGGATGATGTTATTGCCGCCATAACTTCTCCTAATAATTACGAATGACGAACGACGAATGACCAATTAAGAGCGCCTCTTCACAACGGCGGTTCTTCACTCGTCACTCGTCATTCGTCATTTGTCACTCGTCTTTTGTCCTGTCGCCAGATGCATGATCTGCGCCTCGCTCGACCCGGCGGGCAGCTCGCCAACGATGGCCCCGTCCCACATCACGATGATGCGGTCGCTCATGCCGATCACCTCCGGCAGTTCCGAGGAGATCATCAGCACCGCCGCGCCTGCCCGCGCCAGCTCGCGGATGTGCTCGTGGATGCTGGCCTTGGCTTCCACGTCGATGCCGCGCGTCGGCTCGTCAAAGATCAGGACGTCGGCGTTAGTCGCCAGCCACTTCGCCAGCACCACCTTCTGCTGATTGCCGCCGCTGAGAAAGCGCACCTCACGGTCCATCGTCGGCGCGCGCACGTCCACGCGCTGCGCCAGAGCCAACGCCATCGCCTGGTCGCCGTCCGTGCCGTTGCGGAAGGCGCGGCTCAGTTTGCGCTGCAATGAGCGCAGCGTGAGCATGATGTTGTCGTTGATGGGCTGCTTGAGCGTCAGCCCCTCGTACTTGCGGTCTTCAGTCACATAGCCGAACCGGTTGCGTATGGCCTGAGCCGGCGATTGCAACATGTCGGCCTTGCCCTTGATCTCCATCGTTCCTTCGCGGAAGGGGGCGACGCCAAAAATGGCCTGGGCCAGCGCCGTGCGGCCCGAACCCTGTAAGCCGGCCACGCCGACGATCTCGCCCGCGCGCAGCTCCAGATCGATATCGTGCAGCGCCTCGTTCGACGCGCCGCTCAGCCGCAAGACAACCTCGCCCACATCCTCCGGTCGGGCCCGCTCCGGAAAATATTCCGACAGCACGCGGCCGACCATCAGCTCCACAACGCGGCCCATCGTCAAATCGCTGGTCAATTCGGTGGCGACTTTCTGGCCGTCCTTGAGCACGGTCACCCGCTGGGCCAGCTCGAACACCTCCACCAGCCGGTGGGAGATAAAAATGACGGCGATGCCACGCGCTTGCAGCCGCCGCACCAGGTCGGTCAGCACGGCCACTTCCTGCGAGGCCAGCGCCGCCGTCGGCTCGTCCATGATCAGCACCTTGGCGTCGAAGCTGATGGCCTTGGCGATCTCCACCACCTGTTGCTGGGCCACGGACAGCGCGCCGAGTTGGGCCGTGGGGTCGATGTCCACGTCGGCCGCCAGCCGCTGCAGGACGGCGTGGGTATCGGCCTCCAAACGACCGTAATCGATGATCCCGAAGCGGTGGGGTTCGCGCCCGAGGAAGATGTTCTCCATGACGGTGCGCTCGGGCAGCAGATTGAACTCCTGATAGATGATGCTGATGCCCGCGCGCTGGGCCTCGGACGGATGATTGAAGGTCACCGGCACGCCACCGAGGGAAATCTGGCCCTCGTCCGGCCGATAGGCCCCGGCCAGCACCTTCATCAGCGTGCTTTTGCCTGCGCCGTTCTCGCCCACGATGGCGTGGACCTCGCCGGGGTAAAAGGCCACCGAGACGTCATCGAGCGCCAGCACGCCGGGAAATTGCTTGGTGATGTGGGTGACTTCCATGATGGGCGCGACGCCGGCCGCCGCCGGCGCGGGCGTCGGTTCGATAACGATGTCGGTCAGGAAACTTTCGGCCATAACGCTGCTCCAAAATACGAAATACGAGATACGAGATACGAGTTAAGAATGTTCGCTCGTATCTCGTATCTCGTATTTCGTATCTGTCAATAAATTCCTCAAGAACGCCAGGCCCTCCGCGGCAATGGCGTCCTGGCTGGGGGCGATGTCGCGCCAGATGCAGACGGCGCGGGCAATTGACGTGACTTCGGGCGTGAAGCTCTCGATGACAACCGCGCTTTGATAGCCTGTGTCCCGCAGGGCCGCGGCCACCTCCGGCCAGCGCACCTGCCCCCGGCCGGGCACGCCGCGGTCGTTCTCGCAGGCGTGGAAATGATAGAGGCGCTCGCCCGCGCGGCGGATGGCGGCGGCCGAGTCACGCTCTTCCAGATGCATGTGGAATGTGTCCAGGTGCAGGCCCACGTTGGGGGTACCGACGGCCTCAACCATCGCCAGCCCCTGCTCGACGACGTTGAGCAGGTCGGTCTCGAAGCGGTTGAGCAACTCCAGCGCCAGCCGCACGCCGCGCTCGCCGGCATAGGCGGCCAGCGGGCGCAGTTCGGCCGCCGCCCGGTCGCGTTCGCGCTGCCGCGTGTCGCGGTCGGGGGCCGGCTCCTTGCCCACCGCGCCATAGATCGGCCCGCCGACGACGGGTGTCAGGCTGCCCAGTGTCGGGGCCAGCGTCGCCGCGGCGTCGATCAGGTCGCGCACGTACTCGGCCGTGGCCCGGCGCTCGTCGGCGTCGGCCGAAGCCAGATTGCGCCCCGGCCCAAAGACGCCGCAAGCCAGCACGCCCAGTCCGATGCCGGCCGCGTGGTCGGCCAGCGCGGCCACATCGATGGTCTGCGGGGCCTCGAAGGCGATCTCGATCAGGTCGAAGCCCATGCCCCGCACGCGGTCGAGCAGCGGCAAGTCGGCCGCCGTTCGGAACGGCGAGACGAAATTAAAAGTGTTGACGCCGAATTTCACAAATAATCTCCACCCGTGGCGCCGGTTTCACAGCCGGCATCTGCCTTTACCCGTGCCGGCCACTCATCCGGCGTTACAGGCTCACCTTCTGCCCGTTCCTGGCCGACGCCATCGCCGCGTCCAGCACTTCCATTTCCTTCATCCCGTCATAGAAATTGGGTTCAATCGTGCCGCCGGTCTCGATGGCGCGCATGAAATCGACCACGCCGTGGTGGAATTCGTGCTCGTAGCCGATGAGATGGCCGGGCGGCCACCAGTTGGCGATGTAGTCGTGCTGCCCGGCCTCCGTCGCCAGGATGGTGCGGAAGCCCTGGGCATAGGCCGGGTCGTTGCGGCTGAACACTTGCAGTTCGTTCATCCGCTCACCGTTGAAAACGATGCTGCCCTCACTGCCGTAGATCTCGAAATAATTGTAATTCTTGCGGCCGGGAGCAAAGCGCGACACCTCGAACGACCCCAGTACGCCGTTGTCGAACTCGGCGATGAAGAAGGAGGCGTCGTCGACGGTGACAGGCCCGGACTCGGTCGATTCGCCCGAACCGGCACTGAAGGTGGCCGCCCCCGCGCCGGGCAGCGGCCGTTCGGTAATGAAGTTGGCTGTCATGCCGGTTACGGCGGCGACGTCGCCGATGAGATAGCGGGCCAGATCCACGCTGTGGGAGCCCAGATCACCATGAGCGCCATAGCCGGCCGTCTCGCGCCGCAGGTGCCAGGTCAGCGGGAAGGACGGGTCGACGATCCAGTCTTGCAAATAGGTACTGCGCCAGTGGAAGAGGCGGCCGACAAAACCGTCGTCGATGAGCTTCTTCGCCAGCCGCACGGCGGGCACGCGCCGGTAATTGTGGTTGACGTAGGTCACCACCCCGGCTTTCTCGGCCGCGGCCAGCATCGCCCGCGCCTGCTCCAGCGACACCGCGAACGGCTTCTCCAGGAAGATGTGTTTGCCGTGTTCGGCGGCGGCCACGGCCATGTCGTGGTGGAGGTAGGTCGGCGTGGCGATATCGACGATGTCGATGTCCGGCCGGGCCACGACCTCACGCCAGTCGGTCGACCACTCCTGCCAGCCCCAGTTCTCGGCCAGCGCCTGCGTGCCGGCGGGGTCGGTGCCCACGACCACCTTGAGCACCGGCCGGATGCCCATGTCGAAGAAGTGGGGCGTGTTGAGCCAGGCATTGCTGTGGGCCTTGCCCATAAATTTGGTGCCGATGATGGCGACATTCATTGTTTTCACGATAGTTATAGTCCCCTCTTATCAGTGACGAATGACGAATGACGAATGAAGGGCGTCTGAACTCGTCACTCGTCGTTCGTCATTCGTCACTACTTCACGACAAACACGTTCTCCAGCGCCAACCATATCCCCCCAATCACGCCCGCGTCCTCGCCCAGGGGCGCATACTCGATGCGCAGATGGCGGGTGCTCAGGGCCGTGGCCCGCCGCAGCGTCGCCTGGCGAATGGCCGACAGCAGCCCGTGGCCGATGCCGGCCACGCCACCGCCGATGAATACCGCTTGGGGGTTGTAGAAGTTGACCAGCGTCGCCAGCACACCGCCGATCATGCGACCACTGCGACGAATGATCTCCAGTGCCGCCCGGTCGCCGGCAGCGGCGGCGTCGCCCACATCGACAGCCGTCAGCGTCCCGCGCTCGGCCAACCGCGCGGCCAGGAATTGGCTCTCGCCCGCCTCGGCCCGCGCCCGGCCCTCGGCGGCAATAGCCGGCCCGGCGGCCATGATCTCCAGGCAGCCCTGATTGCCGCAATGACAGACCGGCCCGTTGTAGTCGACGCAAATGTGGCCCACGTCGCCGGCCGCGCCGTCGGCCCCGCGATAGATCTCGCCGTGGGAAATGATGCCGCAGCCAATGCCCGTGCCGATCTTGACAAACAGGAAGTTGTCCAGCCCCCGCCCCGCGCCCGCCTGGTGCTCGCCGCGGGCCATAATGTTGACGTCGTTATCGACAGCCACGCGCGCGGCGGGAAAACGTCGGCGCAAATGTTGCTTGATCGGGTAGCCTTCCCACAACGGCATGAGCGGCGGAGCGATGAGCACGCCGGGCACAAACTCTACCGGCCCGGGCACGCCGACGCCGATGCCGATGACCGCGGTCGCGGGCAGACCGCGCCGCGCCAGCAACTCGTCGACAACGTCGGCCACACGGTCGAAAAAGTCGTCCGGCCGGCCGCGCACGTCGCCCGGCCCGGTGGCGCGCTCCAGGATTTGGCCGCGGAAGTCGGCCAGGGCCACGTCGAGGCTGGTCGCGCCCACGTCCACGCCGACCACGTAGCCCAGGTGGGGGTTGAGGTCGAGCAAAAAGGGGCGACGGCCGCCGGCGCTTTTGCCCTCGCCGGCTTCGGTCAGGACGCGGGCATCGATCATGCGACCCACAATGCCGGTGACGCTGGCGCGGGAATAGTCGAGACGCTCCGAGAGGTCGGTGCGCGAGAGGGGGCCCTGGCGGCGAATGGCGGTGACGACGGCCGCCTCAAGTGGTTCGAGCATCAGCGTTGGCTCATCGAACTGGATTGTCTCGACCGGCAGATCAGCCACAACGGTTGCCCCTCGCTGGATAAGCCGCCCGCGGCCGCACTTACGCCGATAATAGGGCAACTTACTTTAATTTGTGAAGTAAGACACTCACAGATTATCATAAGCCCGGTACAATGTCAATAAAGTCAGGCAAGAAGACAGAGTTTTCCGTAATCGGCCGCTCTTCGTAGCGCCGGTTTCTTAACCGGCTCCGCAGCCCAACTTGCTCTCGGCCGCCGGATAAGAATCCGGCGTTACACCTCGACAACTGAAAAGCCATAAGCGAGAAGAGATTAAACACGGATAGGACACGGATTGGACGGATGAAACGAACCGCACACGAATCAGCAAGGTTTCCTCTAATACGACATCCCGCGCCGTCCGTTATATCTGTGTCCTGTCCGTGCCAATTACTTCTCTCATTTCACATTCCGCGCGATGCGCTTGAGCGCCCACACACTTTTCTCCACCGCCCAATGCTCCTGATTCTCATAGTCCGGGTGCAGCGAGTCGGTCTCCACGGCCAGGAATCCCTGATAGTCGGCGTCCTGGAGAATCTGGGCCAGCTTCTGGTTGTCCACCAGCCCCTCGCCCACGGGCGTGCTGCTGAAGAAGTACCATTCGCCGGCATTGACGCCGCGCGCCGGTTTGAGGTCCTTGATATGGGTGGCATAGACGCGGTCGGCCAGCTTGCGCGCCCCCTCGACCGGATCGTCGAGCAGTCGCAAGAAGTTGCCCGTGTCCAGATTGAGGCCCATCCAGGGCGAATCGACGCGCTCCAGCAACTCCAGCCATTCGCTGCTGGTATAGTCGATGTGGTTTTCGGCCGCCAGCCGGACGCCATAGGACTCGGCCACCCGCGCCCCTTCCTTCAGCCAGGGCACGAGCTTCTCCATTTGCGGCGCGTGCGGCTCCAGCCGGAACGAGAAACTACTGGCGCAGATGCGCATCACCGGCGCGCCGATGGCCGCCGCGTACTCGATGCTCTTGAGCATGTCGTGGAAGGCATCCTCGTTGCGCCCGGCCTCCAGCCCGTCGGGGTGCCCCCAGGCGTAGACACGGTCAAAGCCGTATTCGTCCAGCCGCGCCTTGAGCTCAGCGTAGAATGACCCGTCGTGGGACGGAAAGAAGCACGACTCCAGCGACACCCCATCAACGTCCAGTTCCTTGGCAAAGTCGAGGAAGTCGAAGACGGTCATGGTGAACGGCGGCGGGGTCTGGTGTCCATACACCTCGCCGAAGAAGCGGTGGAAGCAATAGCTGTCGATGCCGACTTTCATAATCAACTCTCCTTGATAAAAAGTGTCGAATGACGAACGACGAACGACGAGTAAACCGCCTCTACGCTCGCAACTCGTAATTCGGCGTTCGCAACTTGATGAGTTCCACCTCAAATCGCGACCGGTCGCCGCGGTGAAACGCGTGGTAATACTCGATGGGCGAACCGTCAGCCAAATAGCTGATGCTGTCGAGGTGAATGAGCGGCGCGCCTTTCTTGACCCCCAGCAGCCCGGCCTCATATTCGCCCGCGGACACGGCCTCCAGCACGCGCCGGCCGCGGTCGATGACCAACCCGTAATCCGTCTCCAGGCATTCATAGAGCGAGCGCCGGGTGAAGTCGACTGCTTCCAGACCGGGGCAGCGCGCCGCCGGCAGATAGGTGGCGACGAGCACCAGCGGCTCGCCGTCGACGAAGCGCAGGCGGTCGATGTGGACGACCGGCGTGCCCTGTTTCAGCTTCAGAAAACCGCCGATGGCGCGCGAGGCGGGAATGATCTCCTGAGTCAATACGTGCGAAACCGGCGGCCGTCCTTTCGCGGCCATGTCGGCGTAGAAGCCCGTTAACTCCTGGAACAGCCCCTCGTGGAACTTCGGCTCGGCGACGAACGTCCCCCGCCCCTTCTCGCGGACGATCAACCCCTGTAGCTCCAGATCGCGCAAGGCCTGGCGAATGACGGTGCGGCTGACATCGAACAGGCGACAGAGTTCCGGCTCGCCGGGCAGCTGCTCGCCCGGCCGCCCGCCACCGCTCTCGATGGCGTCGCGCAGGGCGTCTTTCACCTGCACGTAGAGCGGAATGTAACTGCGGCGGTCGATGCTGGGGTTGAGGTCCATCGCCCTTCCATGACCCGACGGTTTCGGAAAACTTGTCAGGTCTGAATTCTTGTAAGGCTGTCATCCTGTCATTACAGGCAAGCGTAGCAAAGATGGCCGGGCCTGTCAAGAAAGTCGCATCATCCCCAAGGGGCTTTTTGATTATCCAGGCGTAGCGCCGGATTCTTATCCGGTGGCCTAGAGCAAGCTGGGCTGCGGAGCCGGTTAAGAAGCCCGCGTTACGAAACGTGATCGATTACTGATAAACCCTGCATTACCCCTAGGGAAATCAAACGTCTGGATGCAGGGTGACACGGTGGCCGGCTATGAACACGTTTAGCATCCCGGCCTATCGATGTGGCCGATCATCTCCTGCGTCAGGCCGCCCCCCGGTAGCGCAGCAGCCGCAGCGCGTTCACCACGACCAGGATCGTGCTGCCCTCGTGGAGGATCACTGCCCCGCTCAACTGGATGACGTTCAGCACCGAGGTCAGGACGAGCAAGGCGATAACCCCCAGCGAGATAGCCAGATTCTGGCGAATGACGGCCCGGCCGGCGCGGCTCAGGCCGACGGCAAACGGCAGGCGGCTCAGGTCGTCGGCCATCAGGGCCACGTCGGCCGTCTCCAGGGCCACGGCCGTGCCCGCGCCGCCCATGGCAATGCCCACCGTGGCCGCCGCCAACGCCGGGGCATCGTTGACACCGTCGCCGATCATCGCCACGTCGCCAAATTCCGCCTGCAACGCCTGGACGGCGTCCAGCTTCTGTTCCGGCAGCAACCCGGCACGCACGTCGGTGACGCCCACCTCGCCGGCAATGGCCTGGGCGACCCCGAGATTGTCACCAGTCAGCATCACCAGCCGGGCGATGCCCAACCGGCCCAGAGCCTGTAACGTCTCACCAATGCCGGGTCGGGCTACATCGGCCAGGGCCAACATGCCTAACATCACTCCGTCGCGGCCAACGGTCATCGTCGTGCGCCCCTTCGCTTCCAGTCGCTGTACGGCGGCGATGACATCGGGATCGGGACGCACGCCTGACGCTTCGTCGAACATGCGCAGCGAGCCAATACGGACGCGCCGCCCGGCGACTGAACTGATGACCCCCCGGCCAGGCACGTTTTCCAGGCTACCGGTGGCGGGCAGCGGCCGGCCACCGGCGCGCGCGGCCTCGACCACGGCCGCGGCCAGCGGGTGGTTCGATTGCTGCTCAACGGCGGCGGTCGTGTCCAGCAGCTCCTCAGCCGTTGTCCCCACGGCGGGCACAATGTCGGTCACGACAAATCGACCCTCGGTCAACGTGCCCGTTTTGTCGAAGGCCATCACCTGTAGACCGCCCAGATTCTCCAGATGGATGCCGCCCTTGATCAAGACACCATTGCGCGCCGCCTGAGCGATGCCCGCCAGCACAGCCGCTGGTGTGCCTAGCGCCAATGCGCAGGGCGAGGCGGCCACCAGCAGTAACATGCCGCGATAGAAACTCTCCGGCAACGACAGCCAGCCGGCCAGCGGCGGCACGACAACGACCAGCGCCACGAAAATCAGCACCGCCGGCACAAAGCGGGCCGTGAAGCGCTGGGTGAATTCCTGGGTGGGGCTTTGCTGCTCCTGGGCCTCCACGACCATTTGCATGACTCTCGCCAGCGTGTTGTCCTGGGCCAGGCGACTCACGCCGATGTCCAGGGAATTCTCACGATTGATGGTGCCCGCGTACACCACATCCCCCTCCCCCTTGCTCACCGGTACGCTCTCACCGGTGATGGCGCTCTGATCGATGGCGCTGCGACCGCGGGTGATCGCGCCATCCACCGGCACGCGGTCGCCGGGCCGCACCACAACCACGTCCCCGATCTGCAGCGATTCCACCGGCTGCTCGATGAGTTGGTCGCCGCGCTTCACCAGGGCGACACGCGGCATGAGCTCGCCCAAGGCGTTGACGGCCCGATGGGCGCGACCCAGCGCGTAATGCTCGCCGGCGTGGCCCAGGCTGAACAGAAACAATAGAAACGCGCCTTCGCTCCACTCCCCCAGGACGGCCGCCCCGGCGGCGGCGGCCAGCATGAGCACGTCGGTGTCGAACTTGCCCCGCAGGAGGCCCGGAATGGCATGGGTGGCGATGTCGTAGCCGCCGGCGATGTAGGCCAGGACAAAAAAGAGGCGGGCGACCGTCTCCGGCAGGCCAAAAAAGCGCTCCCCCAGCCAGCCGATTAGCCAAAAAGTCCCCGCCAGGCCCACCAAAATGAGCGCCCAGTTCTCCTGGACGCGATGGGGCAAGAAGGCAGGGGCGCTGCCGTGGTCGTGTTCGTCTTCGGCCGTGGGTGTGGCCCGGTCCGGGGCGACCGGCCGCGCGCCGAGTTGCCTCATCAGCGCCTCGACGGCCGGGCGGCCGGTCGCCTCGCTGTCGTAGGCAACGAAGGCCAGTCCCGCGGCGTAGTTGACTTCGGCGTGCAAGACGCCCGGCAACTGCCGAATTTCCTGGGCCATCACTTCGGCCGAGTCGGCTGAGGTTAGCCCGGCGAAGGGAATGCGCTCGTGGCGAAACCGGCGGGTAAGCTCCGCACCCGCCTCGCGGGCCATGCGCTCTACGGCCGACAGCGAGACCAGATTGGGGCGAAAGTGGATGCACAGTTGCGGCGGGTCGCCGTCGACGTGGGCACGCACAATCCCACGGCGAGCCGCAAGTATCGCTTGCAGCCGGGCCACACATTCGTCCCGCCCGTCTTCGACCTCCGGCAAGAGCACCGGGATGTCCAGCTTGAGTACCCCTTCGGTGGTGGTCATGGGTTGAAAAATACCGCAGTCGAAGCGGGCCGGCAAACGGGGGCAACCCCGCTATATCCCATTTGCGGATCGCCGAGTCACCCGCCCCCAAAACCGATTTTCCCTGCTTCTCCCTTGACAAACCCCTAACGTCGCGTAAAATTTAGATGTATCAAATTTTTACTTTTGCTTATATAAAACACTTTCCACAGGTAAACCTTAGCAAGCAGGACAGCGTACATGAACGAGCAACACGGCCTAACGCGACGAGATTTTTTGCGCGCCGGCGGGTTCAGCCTGGCCGCGTTGGCGGGCGCGTTCGGCCTGCGCGGCCGGGCGCAAGCCGATCCCACCCCCACGCCCCACAGCGGGCACGACCCCGGCCCGACCCCCGATGCCAACCACGCGATGGCGCACGGCGGGTTCGGCGTCGTCGGCCAGGTCGACCATGCCGCCAACGGCTTCGATCCCCACGAACTGCTCTACGATTTCGACTATGGCGTGGTGAGCGAGGAAAACGGCCGCACTGTGCGCACCTGGCAGATATTCGCCATCGACCGCGAATTCGAGATCGCGCCGGGCATCAAGTTTCCCGGCTGGGTCTACGGCAGCCCCACGTCGGCCGCCTCGCGCCGCGCCGGCCGTCTGGTGGGCCAATGCCCCGGCCCCACGCTGCGCTGCGTCGAGGGCGAGCGGCTGCGCATCGAGTTCGGTAACGGCGGCAGCCACCCTCACACAATCCACTTTCACGGCATCCACGCGGCGGCGATGGACGGCGTGCCCGGCGTCGGCGCGGGCATGATCAACCCCGGCAGCCGCACCGTCTACGAGTTCGACGCCAAGCCGTTCGGCTGTCACCTCTACCATTGCCACGCCGTGCCTCTCAAGCGCCACATTCACAAGGGTCTATACGGCGCGTTCATCATCGATCCGGACCCGGCCAAATACAGCGGCGAGGAAGCGGCTCTGGCCCGCGCCCGCAACCACACTTATCCGGAGTGCCAGGCAATCAACGAGATGGTGATGGTGCTCAATGGCTTCGACACCAATTTCGACGACGAAAACGAGATCTACGCGGCCAACACGGTGGCATTCGGCTATGGGATGGAGCGGCCGATCGACATTCGCCGCGACCAACCGCAGCGCGTCTATCTGGTCAACATTACCGAATTCGACCCTATCAACTCATTCCACCTGCACGCCAACTTCTTCGACTATTACGACCACGGCACGACGCTGCGGCCGACGCACCAGATCATCGATACGATCATGCAATGCCAGGCCCAGCGCGGCATCCTGTCGTTCAACTTCAACGATTTCGAGCCGGGCCTCTACATGTTTCACGCCCACCAGACAGAGCTGGCCGAGCTGGGCTGGATGGGGTTCTTCAACGTCATCCTATGAGTAGGAAGAAAGTGCACCCACAGAGTATACAGATTTAAAGAAATCATTTCTTAGCACCCTGTAACAAAATCAATGTTGACATTAGTTGGGCGGAATCCATCTCATCACTGGTATGCAAAACCGTCTAAGACAGTTAGCGACGCGGCCGCCAGCCTGAATTTATCAGGTTTTGGGTAACAGCAGCGGTTTTGAATCCCCCATCTTAATCTGAGTAATCTGTGGTTCGCTCCTCTTGTTTATCGAGGTAATCTATGGACAATGCCACCCCCTTAACCAAACGACACGCACCACGCTGGCTGCTGGCGCTGCTGCCGCTGTTGTTGCTGGCCGCTCTGCTGGCTGCTTTCCTGTCGCTCGACCCGCTACGCTATTTCAGCGGCGCGTTTCCGCCGCTGGAAGACCTGGCCGTGCAGCGCGTCACCTTCCCGGAGCCGGGCCATATCCGCCTGGACGTGATCAACGGCGGCCCAAACCCGGTAACCATCGCCCAGGTGACGGTCGATAACGCCTATTGGCACTACACCATCGACCCCGGCCCGACGCTCGGCCGCCTGCAGACGGCCACCATCGACGTCCCCTACCCCTGGGTCCACGGCGAACCGCTGCCCCTGGGGCTGGTGACCTCGACCGGCCTCACCTTTCCCGTGGTCGCCGACGTGGCCGTCAAATCCCCGGCTGTGGGCGGCAACACTCTCCTGGCCTATGCCTTGCTGGGCATCTACGTCGGCGTCATCCCCGTGGCTCTGGGCATGTTGTGGTATCCGTTCATGCGGCGCGTTGACCGCAAGTGGATGAACGCCGTGCTGGCCCTGACCATCGGCCTGCTGGTGTTCCTGTTCGTCGATACGGTGCTGGAGGCGCTGGAGCGGGCGGCCGAAGCGCCGGGCGTCTTCCAGGGCGTGCCGGTCGTCGTCTTCGGCATCCTGCTCAGCCTGGGGGTGTTGCTGGCTGTCGGCCGCCGCGCCGGCGAGCAGACGCCGACCCGCGTGGCGGCGCTAATCGCCCTGGGCATCGGCCTGCACAACTTCGGCGAAGGGCTGGCTATCGGCGCGGCCTTCGCCACGGGCGCGGCGGCCCTGGGCTCGTTCCTCGTCGTCGGCTTCACGCTGCACAATATCACCGAGGGCATTGGCATCGCCGCGCCCCTCACCCGCGCCGAACGGCCGCCGCTGCGCGCGTTCGTCCTGCTGGCCTTGCTGGCGGGCGGCCCGGCCATCCTGGGCACGTGGGTTGGGGCGCTGGCTTTCTCTCCCTTCCTCGCGGCGCTCTTCCTCAGCATCGGCGCGGGGGCCATCTTGCAAGTCATCTGGGAAGTCGGCAAGCTATTGACGCGGGACGCCCAGCGTGCCGGTCAATCGGCCGTCAGCTGGCTCAATTTCGGTGGGCTGACGGCCGGCATCGTGATCATGTACCTGACGGCGCTGCTGGTGAAGTTCTAGGAGAATTAGGAATTACGAATTCCCTCGAATCGTGATCGGCACGCAGCCCAGGCGTTGGCTCTCTCCGATTCCAGATTCCTGATTCGAAATTCCTAACGCTCTTGCCCCGCCCGGCTCTGCCGCAGCAGCACGGACACACTGACGGCCGCAGCGATGACGTGGAACAAGGTCAGCACCAGGAAGGCCGTCGCCGTGCCGCCGGGAAAGGGAAATAGCGCCGGATTCCTCGCCGCCGCCAGGTTGGGTAGTATGGAGATGATCAGGGCGATGACGGCCGCGATGACGTAGCGGCGGGCGGGATGAGCCGACCGCCCGGCCAGCCAACGGAAGACCAACGCCCCCAGGCCCGTACCGATGAGGGTGAAAAAGGTGATGGCCCCCACCGACAAAGGTTGGAAGCCCGCCGGCAGCTCCACCATCGCGCGGATGATGAAAAAGGCGATCAGATTGGCAAGGACGGCGGCGACGACCGAAGCCAGCGCGGCGCGCGCCCACTTGCCACGCTCAATACCGTTGACGGATCGCGTTGTTGACATAACCTCTCCTTTCATTTGAATAATGGTGTCTACACGGACGACCGGCGACAAGCCACGGCCGGAAAGAGTTTGTCGTCTGTCGTCAGTGAGCAGCCGTGACCAACGTGAAGGCTTGATCCTACGACTCCGGCGCGAAGGCGGCGGCGTAATCGCGCACGTATTGGCGCATCGTGGCGGGAGGCCGCTCCAGCAAAAGCTCCACGTCGGGGGCCAGCGTCGCCGCCAGCCCGAGGCGCGTGGTCAGATAGATGCCTTCCATGACCCAGATGTAGTTCCACGAATGGCCGCGCCGGCGCATCCTCCGGGCGAAGGAAAAAACTGATGGATTGCTGTAGGTGATCGGCCGCCCCAGTTCCTGGGTCATGATGGCCGCCACCTCCCCATACGTCAGGGTTTCCTGCCCGGTGAGGTCGTAGGCCCGCCCTTCGTGCCCCGGCTCGGTCAGCGTCCGCGCCGCCGCCGCGCCGATGTCGCGGACGTCGATAAACGATGTGGCCCCGTGCCCGCCGGGGATGAACAGGTCATCGTGCTCCACAATGTCGGCCCGGTGAATCGTGTTCAGGTTCTGCATGAAGAAGCCGCAGCGCAACATCGTCCAGGGGATGCCCGACCCCTTCAACACCGTCTCGATTTTGGCGTGGGGCACGAAGCGGTTGTGTTCCGCGCCGACCAGCGACAGGAAGGCAATCTGGCGCACGCCGGCCACGGCGGCATATTCGATGGCGGGCAAAATATCGCGCTTTACGTTGCTAATGGCCGGCGGCCGCAGCAAAAACATCCGCTCCACGCCGTCGAACGCCGCCGGAAAGGTGTCCGGATCGAGGAAATCGAACAGGACAGTCTCCGCGGCGACATCCGGTTGTCGCGGGGTGTCGGCCCGGCTGACAGCGGCGCGCGCCGTCGCGCCCCGCGCGGCCAGATGGCGCACCACTTCGCGGCCGACGTTGCCGCCCGCGCCGATGACGAGAATGGATTTACCCATGAAAATAAATCGTCCTTGTGGTGAGAATCAACCAATCGCCGTCAGCAGGTCCGCTCCAAAAGCAAGCCCACCATGCCGGCCACATCCAGTAGGGGCTGGTCGCTGCGCTCGCTGCGGGCCAGGATGATACCACCCTCGATAGCGGCGATGATGAGCGTCGCCAGTTGGGCCGCGCGGGCGTCGCCATAGGCCGGCCGCAGTTTGTCGGCGAAAGTCGCCTCCAGTCGGCGGTAAACGTCGCGGCAGGCCAGCCGCAGCCGCTCGTTGGTCGAAGCCGCCTCCAGGGCCACGGCGGTGATCGGCCCGCCCTGCCGATAGCCCGACTCGGCTACGTAGCCGGCCAGCAGACGAATAAAGCTCGTCACCGCCTCGGCCGGGTCGTCGTGCGCGGCCAGGGCGCGCTCGATATTCGCCACGTTAGCCTGACCCGCCCGCTCCAGCGCCTCGGCCACCAGTTCGTCCTTGCCTTCGGGAAAATAGTGGTAAAGCGATCCCTTGGGCGCACCGCTTTCCTGCACGATCTGATTCAACCCGGTGGCGTGGTAGCCCTGCAACTCCAGTAGTTGGCAGGTAGCCTCGATAATGTCCTCGCGTTTGGTGGTCATGAGGCTATTATACAGACTGGTCTATATAAAGTCAAGGGGGAATAGAGGTCACCCACTTCTCTTGTAGCAGGCATTAAAGGGCCGGCCGCGAACAAAAACGGCGAGACGACGAGCCGCTGCTCCACCTTAACAATGAAGCGCGGCCGTCGCCTCGCCTTTCCCCAAGCGGCACGCGAGCGGATCGACCGGGAGTCACCCCGCTCTGCTCCGTAGAGACCCGACAATGAGACTGCCAGCGATGGACGGTGCAACTTGTTTCACTGTCCGCGAATCTCTACGACCACAGGGTACTATATTATTTCTGCTCTGTCTGTCGCCTGGCCGACACTTCGAGATATGAGATTCGAGATTCGAGTGAAGAGTGTCTTCTTCATTCGTCATTCGTAATTCTTAATTCGTCATTCGGATGGTTTCTCTGCTACTTGGCCGTCTTGCGCGTGACCACGTCAAAGACTACCGCCAAGACCAAAACGATGGCCCGGACGATGTATTGGACCGAGTTATCGATGCCCATCAAATTCATGCCGCTGGTCAATGAGATCATCACCAGCGCGCCCACCAGCGAGCCGAACACCGTACCCACGCCGCCGGAGGTCGAGGCCCCGCCGACAAAAGCAGCGGCGATAGCATCCAGCTCCAGCAAAAGAGGGCCGGTCGTTGTGGCCGAGCGCAGCCGGGCGGAATAGAGAATGCCGGACAGAGCGGCCAGCATACCCATTGAAGCGAACACAACATGGGTGATTCGGGCCACGCTGATACCACTCAGCTCGGCCGCTTCGGGATTGCCGCCCACGGCATAGATGTGACGGCCGAGGACGGTTTTCCGGGTCACAAAATCATAGAACAGGACGACGATCAGGACGATGACCGCGGTCCACGACAGTCCCTGGTAGCCGGCAAATGCCCACGCAATCGCGGCGATGGCCACCGAGATCACCACCAGCTTCAGGACGAACAGGGGCGTAGACAGGCTGTCGACCTGTGGTCCGGTGTTGCGGCGGGTGCGGATCGAACTGACCACGAAAAGGATGATCGCGATCAGCCCCAGCAGCAGGGTCACCTTGTGTCTCTCGGGCAAGAAGGTCAACCCTGGAATATCGGGCACAAAACCGCCACCCAAGGCATTGAACGTCGCGTTGGGAATGACGATGGTGCCCGTGGCGCGGGTCACCAATCCCAGCGCGCCGCGATAGCCCAGCCATCCGGCCAGGGTGGCGACAAAGGCGGGAATGCCGACATACGCCACCAGGAACGATGTCAGCAACCCGGTAAGAATGCCGAATATCAGCGTCATGGGGATGACTACCCACACCGGCAGGCCCCATTGCGTCATCGCGATGGCCGCCACCGCGCCCAGAAAACCGGCCAGAAAGCCGACTGACAGATCGATATGACGAATGACGATGACCAGGGTCATGCCCACGGCGATGACGATGATGAAGCCGGCCTGATTGACCAGGTTAACCAGGTTTCGTCCCGAAACGAACAGGCCATCGGTGGTGAAAGTGAAAATTAACCAGATCACCCCCAGGGCGATGAACATGCCGTAATCGCGAATGTTATCGCGAAGCAGTCTCCTTAGATCGAAAGCGGGGGCTAATTCAGGGCTTGGGGCGCTCGTTGCATCTTGAGAGGTTGTCATGTCAGATCTCCTGGTGCTTATAAAACCGGTGAAGCTTCGGCGAAGTCGTTGCGGGCTCCAATCATATAGGCCACAACCCGCTCGCGGAAATCTTGTATGTCACCGGAGACCGGAGTATCGCAAACCTTGCGCCCCTGGCGCAGCACGATCATGCGATCGGCCACCCGAAAAATGTCCTCAAGGCGATGGCTGATGATAATAACCGACGAGCCGTGTTCGCGGAGCTGGTTGATGAGGTCCAGCACCTTGTCGATTGCCGCCACACTGAGCGCGGCCGTCGGCTCATCCATAATGATTACTTTGGCGTCGAAAGCCGTCGCCCGGGCGATAGCCACTGCCTGGCGCTGGCCGCCTGAAAGTCGCTCCACCTTTTGCCGCACCGAAGGGATATCGATCTTGAGCCGGTTGATGAGATTCTTGGTCTCTTTTTCCATGTGGGGGTAGTCCATCACCCCAAAAGGCCCCAACTTGAACCGTACTACTTCGCGGCCCATGAACACGTTGCCCGCCACATCGAGGTTGTTAGCCAGGGCATAGTCCTGGTAAACCATCTCGATTCCCATCCGTCGGGCGTCCATCGGGCTGGCAAAGTGAACTTCCTGGCCTTCAATGAAAATACCCCCCTCGCTGGGGATATAAGCGCCGCTTAGCACCTTCATCAGGGTCGACTTGCCCGCGGCATTGTCGCCCATCAGCCCCAGGACCTCATGCCGGTTCAGGGCCAGGTCAACGCCACGCAATGCCCTGACCGCCCCGAAGTACTTCTTGATGTCGCGCAACTCTACTACCGGGGTTCTCTCTGCCGACCGCTCCATTGTCCCTCCAAATTAAAGGGAAAGGAATAGTGACGGATCGCTCCGTCACTATTCCTTACGCCACTATCAAACGTTCAGACTAATTACCCAGTCCGGTGAATTCACTGGCATCCCAGTAACCGGAGTCGATGATGGCGGCCTGGACATTCTCCCGATCCACGGCAATGACCTCGGACGGCTTGGCCGGCACTTCGATCATGCCATTGTCATAGGTGTTCGTCGCTTCCGGCTCGCCGCCTTCCAGATAAGCCACGGCCGCCGCGATGGCGTCGCCTACCAGCGTGCGCACATCCTTGAGCACAGTCATCGACTGCTTGCCGTCGATGATGTACTGCACCGAGGCGATCTCGGCGTCCTGGCCGGTCACCACGTAGCTGGACACGTCGGCGTCAGCGCCGAAGGCGTCGGCGATGGCTCGCGCCGTGCCGTCGTTCGGAGCCAGAATGAACACGTCGCCCTTGTCCTCAGCCGTCGCCGCGGTCAGGTTGGCTTCCGCCAGGCTCTTGGCCGTGTCGAAGTCCCATTCCGTGGTGATCTGGCCGATGATCTGCCCCATCTCGTCGCGGGTCAGTTCAGCCTTGTCCTGCAGCGCCACGGCCTCGCTGGAGTTCACGATGCGGAACGTGCCGTCGGCGATCTTCGGCTGCAAGACGTTCCATGCCCCCTCGAAGAACAGGAAGGCGTTGTTGTCGCTGGCCGCGCCGGCGTACAGGTACAACGGGTTGTCGGTGCCCTCGGCCTTGTCGACCAGGTACTGCGCCTGCGCCTCGCCCACGGCGATGCTGTCGAACGTCACGTAGTAGTCTACGGCGTCCGTGTCGCGGATCAGGCGGTCATAGGAGATGACCTTGACTCCCGCCGCGTGCGCCGCCTCAGCCGCGGCTGCCGCGGCCGTGCCGTCCTGCGGGGTGATGATCAGAACTTCGATCCCCTGGGTGATGAGCTGCTCGACGTTGGCCAGCTCTACCGCTGAATCGCCCTGGCTAAAGAGGATTTCCACCTCATAGCCCGCGGCTTCCAGCGCCTCGCGGAAACGCGCTTCGTCCTGAATCCAGCGCGGTTCTTCTCGCGTCGGCAGGACGATGCCTACCCGGCCCGTGACGTCCGCCGCCGGTTCCTCGGCACCCATGGTATCCAGCCCAGTGAATTCACTGGCATCCCAGTAACCGGAGTCGATGATGGCGGCCTGGACGTTGCTCTGATCCACGGCGATGACCTCGGACGGCTTGGCCGGCACTTCGATCATGCCATTGTCATAGGCGTTCGTCGCTTCCGGCTCGCCGCCTTCCAGATAAGCCACGGCCGCCGCGATGGCGTCGCCCACCAGCGTGCGCACATCCTTGAGCACAGTCATCGACTGCTTGCCGTCGATGATGTACTGCACCGAGGCGATCTCGGCGTCCTGGCCGGTCACCACGTAGCTGGACACGTCGGCGTCAGCGCCGAAGGCGTCGGCGATGGCTCGCGCCGTGCCGTCGTTCGGAGCCAGAATGAACACGTCGCCCTTGTCCTCAGCCGTCGCCGCGGTCAGGTTGGCTTCCGCCAGGCTCTTGGCCGTGTCGAAGTCCCATTCCGTGGTGATCTGGCCGATGATCTGCCCCATCTCGTCGCGGGTCAGTTCAGCCTTGTCCTGCAGCGCCACGGCCTCGCTGGAGTTCACGATGCGGAACGTGCCGTCGGCGATCTTCGGCTGCAAGACGTTCCATGCCCCCTCGAAGAACAGGAAGGCGTTGTTGTCGCTGGCCGCGCCGGCGTACAGGTACAACGGGTTGTCGGTGCCCTCGGCCTTGTCGACCAGGTACTGCGCCTGCGCCTCGCCCACGGCGATGCTGTCGAACGTCACGTAGTAGTCTACGGCGTCCGTGTCGCGGATCAGGCGGTCATAGGAGATGACCTTGACTCCCGCCGCGTGCGCCGCCTCAGCCGCGGCTGCCGCGGCCGTGCCGTCCTGCGGGGTGATGATCAGAACTTCGATCCCCTGGGTGATGAGCTGCTCGACGTTGGCCAGCTCTACCGCTGAATCGCCCTGGCTAAAGAGGATTTCCACCTCATAGCCCGCGGCTTCCAGCGCCTCGCGGAAACGCGCTTCGTCCTGAATCCAGCGCGGTTCTTCTCGCGTCGGCAGGACGATGCCTACCCGGCCCGTGACGTCCGCCGCCGGTTCCTCAACCGCCGGTTCTTCCGCCGTCGGCTGTTCGACCACCGCGGCCTCGGTCGGCTCGGCGGTCTCGGTCGTGCCTGTGCCGCCACAGGCAACCAGGGCCATCATCGCCAGCAAGGCTATGACGACCAACATCAATCGTAAAAGACTCTTCTTCATTGTAATGTGCTCCTTTTAAGGGGGAATCTCAGAAGCCATTCGCTGATCGGATTTCCACCGCCTTACGTCGCAGCGCGGCCGACGGGGGGTGCATATAACGGTATGGTGAATGGCTTAGTCTAACTACTAAGAAATAACGGATATGGTGACAATTGTCAAGTTTAGCGAACGCCAAATCAAGCCCCTTCAATTGTCAGTCCCATGTAGCGCCGGATTCTTATCCGGCAGCAAAAATCCAGGTGCAGCGTAGTGCCGGATCCTTATCCGGCAGCCCTGACCCGCAAAACCGATTAACAAAGCCCCCTGCAAAGAACACCCGATTACCGAACAACCCGAACGCCAAACAGCCCTCGCGGGATAGCAGACGTCTACAGCGATTCCCAGAGTACTCGCGAACCGATAATTAAACGCCGTTTGTCCATCGCCTCAAAATCTTGCGCCAATTTTGCCCTGTAATTCCATCAGATGTTCCTCCTCGTGCAGGGCTAACGCCCGCGCCAGCCAATAGACCGACTCCCGCCGCGCCTTGCCCTCTTCGCGCACGACCCGCGCCCATTGCTCCGGCGCAAGCCCCCGCAAGACGCGCAGCAGGGCGGTCCGCCGGAAGCGCGCGTAGGCCAGCATGTCGGCCACAAGCATCAGGTCGTGGCGCAGCAGCCGGCCGTAGTCCCGCTCGGCGTGGATTTTCGGCCGCAACGGCTCGCGCAGCGTCAGGGCCAGCACAATGGCTTCGTTGCTGCGCGCCTCGGTGTTGATCAGATGAGCCACAACCGCCGCGAAGGACCTCTCGCCGGGCGCGAACGGCCGCCGTAATTCGTCCTCGGGCAGGCCGCGGCTCAGCGAGTCCAGCCGGTCGGGCGTCCCGGCCAGCAAGGCCAACACGCGGTCGATGGTGGCCTGGGTCTGTGTGGTGGGGATCGATTTTTTCATAAGACGCTCGCTACGGGAAATATCGTATCAGGTGTCAGTCGATTAGCCACGTAGCGCCGGTTTCTTATCCGGCAGCCGAGAACGAGATGGGCTGTGGAGACGGTTAAGAAACCGGCACTACGGAGAGCGATCGATTACTAAAAAAACCGCCTGTGTTATCAGTGTTTTAGTAATCGGCCGCTTTCGGCAGGGGGCCTTGTTAACCGGCGTCGCGGTCGTGGACAGCGCGTCCAGCCTTTGGTTGCCGGATAAGAATCCGGCGCTACGCCTCGACAACTGAAAACCCCTGATAACACAGGCAACCAGTGCGCCAATTAACGAGTCTCAGGGTATACTTCGGTGCCTCAACCCTGCTCGACGAAAGGAGACGCACAATGCCTCAGTTGACCAGTATTACCTACCAACCTCGCGACCGCGACTATGCGGACGGTCAGACCGACTTCATTCGCCTGCCGCTGGAGACGGCCGAACTGGTGGCCGGCCACGGCCTCCGCGGCGACCGCAAGGCCGGACGCAATCTCAACCGGCAGGTCAATTTGCTCTCGGCCGAGTGGCTGGCCATGGCGGCCGCGCGCGGCTACCGCGCCGAACCGGGACAATTCGGCGAGCAACTCATCATCGAGGGCATCGACCTGATCGCCCTGCCGCCGGGGACGCGCCTGGCGCTGGGCGGGTCGGCCGTGCTGGAAATCGTCAAGGGGCGCACCGGCTGCTCGCGGCTGGAGGCGGCTCAGCGCCAATCCATCGCCGGGCTGGGGCCGATTGGCGTGCTGGCCCGCGTCATCGACGGCGGGCCAATAGGCGTCGGCGACGCGGTAGCCGTGCTGGAGGCGCTTTCGGCTTGACGCGGCGACCGCCAAACCGAGTGAAAGAGGCGGCGCGCAACAACGCCCTGTGGTGCGACGCCGTGTGCCGGGCCAACGACGCGCCGGGCGTGTTCCACCCGTCCATCTGGGTCACCCGCCACGCCGTTCCGCCCTTCTATCCCAACGCGGTGACGCTGACGCCCGATGATGCCGCCGGCCAGATAGCCCACATCGCGGCGCTATGCGCCGAACGGCGGCGATTTTCGGTAAAGGACAGCTACGAAGCGCTTGACCTGCGGTCGCTGGGCTTCGATGTGCTGTTCGCGGCGACGTGGTTGTGGCGAGAGGCCGGGAGTGCCACCCCCCTCGCGCCCGCGCTCCACTGGACCACCATCGCCGACGCAGCCGGCCTGGAGCGCTGGGAAGCGGCCTGGAGCGGGCTGCCCGGCGAGCAGCGTGTCGCTGCCGGTGAGCGCATCTTTCGCCCCGCCCTGCTGGCCGAGCCGGGGGTCCGCCTGCTGGCCGGGTCGCGCGGCGACGAGATCATCGCCGTGGCCGCGGCCCACCTGACCGGCGAAGTAGTCGGGCTATCCAACGTGTTTAGCGCCCGGCTGGCGGCGGCCGAGCTTTACCCGGAAGTCGTCGCCTGGACGTCGCGCCGGTTTCCGGAACGGCCGCTGGTCGGCTATGAGCACGGTGAAGACCTGAGAGCCGCGCTGACGGCCGGCTTCCGGGCCATCGGCGGTCTGCGCGTCTGGGCGCGAGAATGATCTGACAGAGCCACAACACCATGGATCCCACCATTCGCCATCGCTATCACGATGACATCCTGCGCGAAGCCATGCGCCGCTACGACATCGGCCCCGGCGAGATCGAGCCGGGTGACGGTTTTGAGAGCTTCATTTATCGCTACAACCGTGCCGGCGAACGCTACATCCTGCGTATCACCCACACCTTCCGCCGCACGCCGGAGTTGATTCACGGCGAGGCGGATTGGATCAATTACCTGGCCGCGGGGGGGGCGACGGTGGCGCGGGCCATCCCGTCGGCGGGCGGCAAGCTGGTGGAGGAGATCGACGACGGAGCGGGCGGCCGTTTTCTGGCGACGGCGTTCGCCTTCGCGCCGGGCCGGCCGCTGAGTGAAGCGGGCCGCACCCCGGCGCGACTAGAGGCCTACGGCCGGCTGATCGGCCGCATGCACGCCCTGACCAAGGATTACGAACCGGGGAAGCCGGCCTGGCGGCGGCATTCATGGCCGGCCGACAGCGTCGACGAGGTGGAGCGCCATCTGGCCGCCGGGGACCCCGCCGCGCTGGAACGCTACCGGGCGCTACTGCGTTGGGTGGCGGCGCTGCCACGCGGCCGCGACGACTACGGTCTCATCCACTTTGACGCCCACGAGGGCAACTTCTTCGTCGACGGTGACACACTCATCCTCTTCGACTTCGACGACTGCGGCTATAACTGGCTGGCGAACGACATCGCCATGGTGGTTTTCTATCACGTGACCAACACGGCCGACCCGGCCGGGGCGGCGGCGACCTTTCTGCCGCCCTTCCTGCGCGGCTACCGGGCGGAGAACGCGCTCAACCCGGCCTGGGCGGCGCTCATCCACAACTTCATGACCCTGCGCGAGATCGAATTGTATGCCATCATCCTGCGCAGCTACGGCATCACGCCCGACGAGGTCGGCGCCATCCCCCATGCCTGGACGCGTGGTTTCATGATCGGCCGACGCGAGCGCATCGCCGCCGGGCAGCGCTATCTGGATTACGATTTCGACTGGAAGTAGACCTTGTGGCCGCGAACCCTGGCACGAGGGGACGCGCATCGCGCCGGATTGGCGAACAACGGCGCGCGGATGGCTTTCTTGCCGCCGGCTTTTGGCCCCGAGGCCACATGCGGCCGATTTTCCTCTTGGCAGGCAGCGCCGGCCACGCTATAGTTTCATTCAGTTGCCAGGAAGACACTGGCGTGGCGGATCACCCTCACGCCAATGCCATAACTCAGGAGGGATGATGCATCGTGGCTCGCAATATCTCTTTTACCCTGTTCGTAACGGCCGTGTTGGCCGGGGTCTTCCTTATATCGTTCGGCAACAGCCACGGGCACGCGGCGGTCGGGCTGCCGGAGCGGCCGAATCTCGTCGTGATCATGAGCGACGACCAAGACCTGGACAGCCTGCCGGTCATGCGCCACCTGATGGCCTACATCGGCGGCGGCTGGATTCGATTCACCAATGCCTTCGCCAACGACGCCAAATGTTGTCCCTCGCGCACGACCTTTCTGACCGGACAATATAGCCACCACCACGGCGTCATTACCAACGGCAAGGGGCACCAACTGAATGACGCCGCCACCCTGCCCGTCTGGCTGTCGGCCGCGGGCTACCACACCGGCCTCATCGGCAAATACCTGATCGGCTTCCCCTGGACGCGTCCCGACAGCTACAGGCCGCCCGGCTGGGACGTGTTTGAAGAAAACCACAAAACCGTAGACGACCAGACCGAACAGGCGCTGGCCTTTCTGGACGCGGCTCCGACGGACTCACCCTTCTTCCTGTATCTGGCCTACACCGCGCCGCACCACGAAGCGACCCCACCCGAACGCTATGCCGACGCCGACGTCTTCATTCCACCGCGGCGGCCGAATTTCAACGAGGCCGACGTCAGCGACAAGCCGCTGTGGGTGCGGCGCGAGCCGCCGCTCAGCCCCATGGACATCGACAAGTGGGACAAGGAGCGGGCCAACAGCCAGCGCGAGCTACTGGCTATTGACGACGGCATCCTGGCCGTCATGGACAAACTGGCCGCCATGGGCCAACTCGACAACACTATCGTCATCTACTTGTCCGACCAGGGATTCTCCTGGGGATCGCACCGCTGGATCTACAAGAACTGCCCCTACGTGGAGTGCAGCAGCTATCCGCTGTTCATCCGCGTGCCGGGCGGCGACAATCGCGTGGAAACGCGGCTGGTGTCCAACGTCGATCTGGCCCCGACGCTGGCCGAGCTGGCTGGGGCGACCATCACCGGCATCGAGCCGGACGGCCGCAGCTTCGCCCCTCTCCTGACCGACCCGGCCGCCGACTGGACGGAAGGCCTGCTGATGGAACGCCACGCCGGCGACGCGGCGACCAAGTTCTACGCCATTCAGACCGCGCGCTACATGTATAGCGAGTATGCGAACGGAGACGTGGAACTCTATGACATGATCGCCGACCCCTACCAGTTGCAAAACGTCGCCGCTGACCCGGCCTATGCCGCCGCGCGGGCCGAGATGCAGGCCTGGTTGTTGCGCCTGCTCAACGGCGAGCCGCTGCCCACGGCCACCCCGCCGGGCACACCACCTCCAACGCCGACCAGCACGCCGCCCGGCACGCCGCCGCCCCCAACGCCGACCGCCACGCCGCCGCCCCCAACGCTGACCGCCACGCTGATGCCCCCGCCGGTTGATTGGCAGTATCTGCCGGCCGTCGCCGGGCCGTAAGGCCCATTCGTTAGCAAGCGCCCTCCGGCCGACCCACTTCGATTGCCGTAAGGTTAATCGACAGAATGGTCGTGTATTGTAGAAGTGCCATAGCGGTAGCTGGAGGATTCATGAACATTACACGCCGCCGATTCATTGAAGGCGCGGGCGCGGTGGCGGCGGCTTTGGCCTTACGTCCGCTTCTTCGTCTCAGCGATTCGATCAAAGCCCAAAGCGCGCCTCGCTACAATATCGTCTGCATCATGACCGACGATCAGGATTACGTGTCCATGCCGGTGATGCGCCATCTGAAGAGCTACCCCCACGGCTCGTGGATCGAATTCGAGAATTACATTTGCAACGATGCCATCTGCGGGCCGTCGCGCGCCTCGTTCTACACCGGCCTCTTCACCCGCAATCACGGCGTTACGTCCAATTCCCTGACCAAGCAATTCAACAGCGAGACCCATACCCTGCCCGTCTGGCTCAAAAGCGCCGGCTACACCACGGCCATGATCGGCAAATACCTGTTCGGCAGCTACAAGATCAAGCCCATCCCGCCGGGCTGGGACGTCTTCAACAAGGGTGGCTATGCCGCCTCGGTTCAGGACAAGGCGCTGGACTTTCTGCAAACTGTGCAGGAACCTTTTTTCCTGGTCGCCACGCCGGTCGATCCCCACATGAAGGCCAAGCCGCAATCGAAATACAAGAACACCCCCGTCTGGACGCCCACTACCGACCCGCCCAGCTTCAATGAAAATATCGACGACAAACCCAGTTGGGTGAGCAAAAACCAGCAGAAAAAGAACAAGATCAAGGGCCTGCGGGCCGAACGAGTGCGGGCGCACCGGGCATTGCTGGGGGTCGACGATATGGTGATGGCGATCATCGACAAGCTCGAGGCCCGCAATATGCTTGATAACACGGTAATCTGTTTCACGTCCGACAACGGCTTTCTGTGGGGCGAACACGGCCTGACTCACAAGCATTGGCCCTATGAAGAGGCAGTCCGCCTGCCGCTCCTGATCCGCTACCCGGATGCGCCGGGCAACAAGCGCATCGAGAAGCGCGTCGTCAGCACCGTCGACCTGGCCCCGACATTCGCCGCCATCGCCGGCGCGCAGCCCTCCCGCCCGCTGGACGGCCGCAGCTTTCTGCCCATCCTCGACGATCCGTCGCAACATTGGGATGAGGGCGTCCTGCTGGAGCACTTCCCCGAAACCGCCAACGACTTTTCCTTTGTCGGGGTGCGCGTGGCCGGCTGGACCTACGTCCTCTACAACAACGGCGAAGAGGAAATGTATGATCTGTCGGCCGACAATTACCAGCTCGACAACGTGGCCTCCCTGCCGGCCTATGATGCTACCAAGCGGTTGCTGATCGCCAAAATGAACGCGCTTATCAACGGCGATCCGCGCCCCACGCCCACGGCCACCGCCACGCTGACCCCCACCCCAACCCACACGCCGACCAACACGCCGACGGCGACCTCAACCGGCACACCGACCAACACGCCGACGCCCACGGAGACGGCGACACCGACCATGACCCCCACGGACACGCCCACACCCACGGAAACCGGCACAGCCACGCCCACGGAAACCGCGACGGGGACGCCCACCCCCACCGACACGGCCACCCCGACGCCCACGGAAACCGCGACGGAGACGACCACGCCCACCGCCACGCCCACCGCCACGCCGACGGCGGCCGATACGGTGACCCCGACGGCGACCCCGACCGATACGGCGACCCCGACCGACACCGCCACGCCGACCGACACCGCCACGCCGACCGATACCGCCACGCCGACCGACACGGCCACGCCGACCGATACCCCCTAGACAGAGAACCCGAGTTTTTTCCCCGAAACTCGGGTTCTCGATTTCTCATGAGAATCGGC
>JACKBY010000015.1 GCA_020634335.1 Promineifilum sp.
GCCCGCGCTCTTAAACTCCTTAGCTGTTTCGAAGAGTGCGTCTCGCTTCAATCGAGAATGAAATGCATAACGCAACCAGTTGCCTGCGTCATCGGGGTCTAGCTTGGTGAGCTTCTCTAATTGTTTTATACCATCATCATGAGAGCCGCCACCGGCTAGATAGCTACTTGCTAATAAGCGTTCTGCTGCGAGGAATGGTACCGGACTTGCCTTTATCGCTAGAAGCGCTTCACCTGCGGCATCAGCATATTGTTCTGCAATCTTGAACTGAAAAGCTTTCCCGTAATGCATCAGCGCTGCCTCAGGAATAGAATCAAAGCCACCCATGTTATCCTCCTCTTGGCAAAGCCTTAATAGACCCAGACTATTTAAGCGTATACTTCATGCACTTGGGACACTGTTTCTTGCCGCTGCCATGATCATGGCAGAGCCAAATGCCGCAATTGCCGCAATACTTAACACCGGAATAATTCGACTCGGTCTTCTTTCCACAGATTGCACAGGTGACTTTCATTGGTTGACGCTCCGTAAATGATGTATATTGGCGACTGGAATACCCCGCTCAGGGCCACCGGCAGTAGCCCCAGAATCCCAGTATAAAGACCCTCCTGCCATCCCTCAATGACTAGAATTCGTCATATTTGCCTGATGATAGATCGTGCTGGCCTGCGTCCGGTTGCGGGCGTTGAGCTTGCGAAGGATGCTCTTGACGTGGTTCTGCACTGTATACACCGATAGTGTCAGCATCCCGGCGATCTCGGCGTCGGTGTGGCCGTCGGCCACCAACCCCAACACCTGTCGCTCGCGGTCGGTCAGACCTACTGTAGGTTGCGGTGGAAAGGTCATCGGTCACCCCCTGTTTTTCGTCGGCGGATATTAGCTATATACTATGGGAAATCCGTAGCCGCTTGCCAGCCGAATCGGGCATTCATCGGATCGAGATCGGACGATCTCGGCCGGAGGCCGAAGCCAATCGTGGACGTCGGCGACATCACCATACCCTTGCTAAACGATACCCTGCGCGCCTGGCGACAGGGGGATCGGATTCCGGCCGGCTTGCTGGAGCTTGACATCCTCCAAAACCCGGCGACGACCTCGCCCATCGAGCGCGAGATTCGCCTCCGCGAGCGGATCCTGGCCGTTGTCGCCGAGGAACTCGACGCCCATCGCCGGGCCGAAGGGCGCTCGCCCGCCCCCGTCGCCGGCACGCGCAGCGCTCTACTGGCCGATATCGGCCACGACTTCGGCCATGGTAACGGCGAACTGGAGGCCTGGAGCGCCCTCTACCACCGTTACCTCACTATCGTCCCCCTCAGCGTCGAAGCGCTGGCCGCCGCCGCCCACCTCGACGTGCGCAACTTCCGCCGCCGGGTCAACACCGGCGTGGGACTGTTGGCCGACCGGCTACGGCGGCTGGAGCTGGCCGAACACGACCGCCGGCACGGCCTGCACCTCGGTCGCCACCTGCCGCCGCCGGAATACACCCACCTCTTCGGTATCGACGGCCCACGTGATGAGTTGACCGCCCTGCTACGTCGGCCCGGCGGCCCCGCCTTCATCAGCATCGAGGGGCTGGGCGGCATCGGCAAGACGGCGCTGGCGCGGGCCGTGGCCTTCGCCCTGGCCCAGGGTGGCGACTTCGACGGCATCGCCTGGGTCAGCGCCCGCCAAACGTGGCTCAACGACGCCGGGGCCATCGTGGCCGCGCCCGACCCTGCTACCACGCTGGCCGACGTCGTCGGGCGATTGACGACGCAACTGGGCTTCACGGAGTTGGCCGGGCTGAGTGCGGCCGACAAGCTCGACCGGTTGCTACCTTTTCTCAAAAGCGACCGCGACTTGATCGTCATTGATAACCTGGAAAGCGTCAGCGACGTGGAACTCCTGTTGCCGGCGCTGCTGCCGCTGGCGCAGCCGGCGCGTTTCCTGCTGACCAGCCGCCAGTCGTTGAGCGGCTACCCGGCGGTCACGAGCTTCCCCGTGCGGCCTCTTTCACTGGCCGGCAGCCAGGCGCTGGTCGAGTCCGAACTGTCGCGCCGCGGCCGCCCGACCACGTTGGCGGCCAGTGACGTGGCCGCCCTCCACGAAGTCGTCGGCGGGATGCCGCTGGCGCTGAAGCTGGTCGCGGCGCAGATGGGCCTGTGGCCGCTGCCGGCGCTGCTGGACAACCTGCGCCGCGCCCGCCACCGCGCCCCCGAAGGCCTGTATACCTACATCTATCGCCGCGCCTGGCTGGCGCTGGGCGACCCGGCGCGCCAATTGCTGCTCTCCCTGTTGCCATTGGGACCGGACGGCGAAGATGTGGAGTGGCTGCGCCTGATGAGCTTCCTGCCGCCGGACGAGTTCGACGACGCGCTGACCCAGTTGCGCGCCTACTCGCTGCTGGAAATGGCCGGGTCGCTGCCGTCGCCCCGCTACCGGCTGCACCGCCTGACAGCCACCTTCTTGCAGGCAGAAATACTGGTCGGGTGGGACGACGCGGCCATTGAACGGAGCGGACCGTCATCTTGACCCCCGCGACGACTCAAAGCACCGACGCCCGCACCTGGGCCGTCGAGAGCCGGCGCTGGGGGCGCTTCTACGTCAACCGCCTGCCGGAGCAGCTACGGCTGGCCGCCGCGCTGGCAGACGAGACCACGACCAACAAGCTGCGCCCACATTTCGACACCTTTCTGGCCTTGCTCAACGCCGCCCCCCACGCTGCCCTCGCCCCCTTGTGGTTAGACCTGGTCGACCGGCTGCATCCCCACCCCCTGCGCTGGGGAGAGTGGTCGGCATGGCTGGCGATCCTGCAACAGGCGGGACTGAAAGCAGCCGCGCTGGGTCGCCCGGCCCAGCAGGCCGAATATTTGGCCTACACGGCCGGCCTGCTGCTGAATACCGGCCGGCTGGAGGCGGCGCTGGCAGCGGCACAGCGGGCGCTGGCTCTGGCCCGGCCGAGTGGTGCGGCCTGGCCGTTGTGCGTGGCCGGCAGCGCGGCGGCGGCCACGCTGCGGGCCATGGCCCACTATGAGGACGCGCAAGCGTTGATCGATGAGCTGCGCGACGAGTTGACACTGCTGGAGCCGGCCCGGCCGCCGGCTCGCGCAGCAATGGCCGCAGCGCTGCTCGATCTGGAGCAAATGGATCTGCTGCGTCATTTCGCGCGGCCGGAAGAGGCCATGGCCCTGGGCGAGACGCTCATCAATAATTTGTCGGCCGTGACCGACATCGATCTCCACGACCTGGCGACGGCCTACGTGCGACGGGCGACGATCACCTGGGCATTCGACCGCTACGATCAGGCGGCCGACGATCTGCGGCGTGCGGCTGACCTCTATCGCCAAGCAGGCGACGGGCTGCAAGCCGCCTTCGCCGAGGGCAATCTGGGCGTCGTCTATCTGAGCATGTCGCGCTACGCTGAGGCCAAGGCACTGAAGCTGGCCGCCATGGCCGCCGCCGAAGAGGTGAACGCGCGCCACGTGCTGGTGAGCGAGTTGGGCGATTTGAGTGTGATCTACATCGGGCTGGGCCAGATGGAGCAGGCATATGAGTACGCCGACCGAATGGTGCGTCTGGCGGCCGAGCTGGGCAACGATGCCGAATTGGCCCGCGGCCGGGGCAATCGCGCCTATACGTTGCTGGCCCTCGAACGCCAAGAGGAGGCGCGGCTGGATTTCGAGTTTAGCTTGAACCATTATCGTCAACAGGGACGGGTGGAAGGCACGCTCATCACGACGATTGACAAGGTGATGTACCTGCGAAGCATCGGCCAGGTAGAGGAGGCCGAGCGGGTGGCGCGCGAGAATTATGCGGCCGCCCTCAAGCTCGACTATCCGAAACTCCACATCGTGACAGGGCGCTGCCTGGCGCTGTTCTTGCCCCCCGATGAGCAACGAACATTGCTGGAGCAAACGCTGGCGCTGGCCCGGGCACACGGGCGTCTGATGGACGAGGCCGGCTGCTTGTTTTCGCTGGCGACAATGGCCGATAATACAGTGACGCGCGACGCCTGTTTCCGGCAGGCGCAAGCGTTGCTGGCGGTGATGGGCTGCCCGCAATGGTTGGCGGGTCGATCCGTTGATAACCCACCACTGCTACCGATGATGATTTGAGGCGTGGCGCTTGTTGAGTGGCTTTAATCCGTCAAACCTGTGCCTCAGCCGTGTTTTATTCTTGATGAAGGCCGTTGGTTAATTATAGCCGTCGCTGAAGATATCGATCATCAGCTTTGGGTCGCCCAACGGGTAGAGGATGGGGCAGGTCGCGCCGCTGGCGATGTACTCGCGCACCTTGGCCTTCACCTCGTCCGGGGAGCCGCTGGCCGTGGCCATCTGCACCACGTCGTCCGGCACGAGGTGCATCGCGCCCTCGATCTCCTCTTCCGTAGCCGGCCAGGTGAGCACCTGGTGGATTTCGTCCAGCAGTTCCTGGCTGACACCACTGGCCTTCATCAGGTGCGGCTGCTGACCCAGATATTGGACCATCATCTTGCGGGCCATATCCAGGGCGCGCTTGCGGTCGTGGTCGACGGAGCAGATTACCAACTGCGGCCGGTCGATGTCGTCGATGCGGCGGCCGGCCTTCTTGGCCCCGCGCTCCAGCGCGTCCATCGCTTCGGCGTTGTACTTGGGATTTACCAGGTAGTTGAGGCAGACGCCATCGGCGATCTCGCCGGTCATCTCCATCATCTTCATGCCCGTCGCACCGATGTAGATGGGCACGTTGCGCGGCGTCTTGCGGCCGTGGACGACGTCGAGGGTAATGCCGTCTACGTAGTGGAATTCACCGTGGAAGGTGACGGTCTCCATCGCCAGCAGCCGCCGCAAGACCTCGACCGTCTCGCGCATGGCGGCCAGCGGCTTGCGCCGGTCGATGCCGACCTTCTGCGCCAGCGGGTCCCACCACGCGCCGATACCACAGATCACGCGGTCGGGGGCCAGGTCATCGAGCGTCAGGAAGGTGGCCGCCAGCAGGCCGATGTTGCGCGTCCAGTTGTTGATGACGCCGCTGGCGACCTTGATGTGGTCGGTGACGGCGGCAAAGGCGGCCATGGGCACGATGGCGTCACGCACCAGGCGGCTCTCGGCCTGCCACACCGCCTCGAAACCCTTGTCCTCGGCATACTTAGCCAGTTCCATCCCTTCCTGCAGGGAATGGGCGTCTTGTAAATAGAGTGCTACGCGATCCATGAGTGTCTCCTTGTGTGATGGTTATTCAGGAACGGGAACGGGGCAGCAGGGGAGCAGGGGTAAAATCATGACGACCGGCGCATCTCCCCTGCCCTCCGGCTCCCTTTCTCCCCTGCTCGCCTGCCGATCCTCCCAGTCCGTCGCAAAACGCCCGCCAATCGGCCTCGGTATCCAGGTCAAAGCGCAGACCGGGAGCGTTGACAATGATGACGGCCCGGCCGCGGGCTTCCGCCTCTGTCATGTGGGCCGGGAAGCTGTCGGGGCCGTAATGGAAGGTGAAGTCGCCCGGAGGGGCCAGCAGCAGGGCATTCGTGCCGCTCTGCGCCTCATCACCGGACAATGCGATCAGCCGCCGGTGGGTCGTGGGCCGTTGGCCGTCGTCGGGGGCCAGCGGTTGCAGCATCGCTTCGATGTCCGCCACACGAGCGAAAGGCAAGTCGGCGGGCAGCACGAGCACAGCCGTCGCGCCATGGTGAACGGCATAGTCGACGCCGCGAGCCACGGCCACATTCAGTCCCGCCGGTTCGGTCTCAACCAGGACGGCCGCGCCGTATTTATCGGCCAGGGCGATCACCGTGCGGTCACCGCTGACCAGCAGCACGTGGGCGATGCCCGGCGTTTCGTTCAACACGGCCAGCAACTCATCGAGGAACGAGTGAATAAGGTCAGCCCGCTCGTCGGCCGAGAGCAGATGCGCCAGGCGGCGCTTGCTCTGGCGCAGGGGTTTGACGGGGATAATGGCCCAGGTGGTCATAATGATTGATGGCAATTATAGATTATATCTGAAGACAAGCAGGTGGTCATAACCTAAGGATTGACCAACCAGGAAGTCGCCAACCGGCTTTATCTCTCGCTGCACACAGTCAAGGTTCACGTCCGTCACATCTCGAATTGGGCGTCAAAAAACGCACCCAGGCGGTGGCCAAGGCCAGGGCCTTGGGCATCCTAACGCCGGCCTGAGCGGCGGAAGGCTTTCCGATACCTCAATTCATCTGCAAGATGGGTCGGTCTGAACTTGTTTGTAAGCCGCTTGCTCTCAAGATGCCTGCGTCCTGGCCTCATACCGCGTCGCTACTATACCGGATTTGAACTCCAACCGGTCCACGAGCCGCAAGTCGATGGGCTTCGAAAGACCCGCGAACAGCGTCGGGCCATGACCTGCCAGCCTGGGCAGCACCACGAACTCGTACTCGTCGATCAATCCCAGTTCCGCCAAGGCCAGGGGGAGCGTCACGCCCCCCACGAGCAGTCCGTTACCCGGCTCCTGCTTGAGCTTGCGAATCGCGTCCCCCAAATCCCCGCGCACACGCTCCGCGTTCCAATCGACCCGCTCCAGCGTGTTGGACACGACGTACTTCTTGGCCGCGTCGATGGTCAGGGAGAAGGGTTCCATCCAGGGCTCCATCCAATCGGGCCTCACCCCGGTCTGCGCAAACGGCCGCCACGCGGATTCCATCATTTCATAAGTCACACGACCAAAAATGAGGGCATCGGCCTGCGCCTGGTTCCTGGCGTGGTGTTGATGCAATTCCTGCAATACGTCGTCGGCGGGGACCGCCTGGTGATCGACGCAGCCGTCCAGTGTCACGTTGATGGAATATCGAAGGGGTCGCATATTGTCCTCCCGAAGCGGGTAAGCTGTTTATTTACCTGACTCGTTGTGCCATGAGTCTCGATCTGCCAACCATTATCGTCATTTCCTTTTCGTCGCCAATCAAACTTGGCACTTTGTAACATTAACAATTTCCAGAAGGTAAATGCACAGATTTCTTTTGTTGCAAAGTGTTAAGCCGTCAAACTTTTCTGCTGATCAGCTCCCAATCCTACCTTTTTCTACCTATCCGGCCGAACTAATCCCCTGATACCCCTGTCGACGGATGACAGTAATCCCGCCCGGCTGCTATCGTTCAGGTTCGGCATGGCCTTTTTGGTTCTCCACGTTCTGATATTGCGTTACCTGATTGGGCAGTCGGGCTATTTCCCAAAGTGCTTATAAACCCCTGGGCATGACGTCAACGTTCCTGGATTGCTACGAAGACCCGCTGATTGACGTGGTACACGGCTATACGGGCGTTGGGGACGCCATGACCTACCTCACTGAATTGCATGAATCGGTCGGATGGTCGGCGGGCGGCCTGGTTTCGACTGCATCGGACCTGATCGCCTTCGCCCGCGGATTGTTCGGTGGGGAGCTGTTTGACGATCCCGTGTCGCTGGCGGCGATGACGACGGACGCCTCCGGCAGTTTCTACGGACTGGGCATCGCCCTCCAGGAAGACTATAGGGGTCATGCCGGCGGGATTGCCGGTTTTCGCTCGCTGCTCAACTATGTGCCTGAGTTCGATACCGTCGTGGTGATACTCTATAACCACGATGGCGCTGATCCCGAACCCGATCGGGCGGAGGTGCTGAATCCGGACCTTCCGTTGCTGCGGGCGGAGGAGTGCGGACTGGGACGCCAGTCCCACCTTCCCCGCCAAATTCCCAACCAAATTGATGGCATCCGGCTCATGACAGTCGCTTCCCACCCGCTTACACTGAAATGGCTCATCCGTAGACGATTGAAGAGTTAAGAATTAGACATGGAGGACACGGATCAAGTCCTCCGGTCCGCGTTCATCCGTCCCATCCATTTCATCCGTGTTTAATTTCCTTATCGATGAGCGCCAATTCGCCGTTGCGGTCTATAAGCACAAGGAGCGAACAGACGATGTTGAACGAAAGAAGCGCGACAACTGGACTTGAGATGGAAGCAGTCCGCAGTCTGGCGGCCGAGCTACAGGGCGAGCTGATCACCCCGGCCGACGCGGGCTATGATGAGGCTCGCACCATTTATAATGCCATGATCGACAAGCGTCCGGCGCTCATCGCCCGCTGCGCGACCGTGGCCGACGTGCTCGCCGCCGTTAACTTCGGCCGCGAGCAGCATCTCGACGTGGCCGTGCGCGGCGGCGGCCACAACGGGGCCGGGCTGGCCCTGGCCGACGACGGCCTGGTCATCGACCTGTCGCTCATGAAGGACATTCAGGTCGATCCCGACGCGCGCACCGTGCGCGTCGCGGGCGGCTGCACCTGGGGCGAGGTCGATCAGGCCACCCACGCCTATGGCCTGGCCGTGCCCAGTGGCATCATCTCCACCACCGGCGTCGGCGGGCTGACGCTGGGCGGCGGTCTCGGCTACCTGTCTCGCAAGTATGGCCTGACGATTGACAACCTGCTGGCCGTGGACGTGGTGCTGGCCGACGGTCGATTCGTCACCGCCAGCGAGGACGAAAACCCCGATCTCTTCTGGGCCGTGCGCGGCGGCGGGGGCAACTTCGGCGTGGTCACGTCGTTCCTGTTCCAGGCCCAGCCGGTGGGCATGGTCTATGGCGGCCCCATCATCTGGCCCATCGACCAGACCGAGGAAATCCTGCGCTGGTATCTCGATTTCATCGCCGACGCGCCGGAGAATATCTCCGGCTGGTTCGGTGTCCATCGCGTGCCCACCGGGTCGCCGCTGCCGGCCGAGCTGCACAGTGCCCACGGCTGTGTGATCACCTGGTGCTACACCGGGCCGATGGAGCAGGCCGAGGAAGTCTTCCGGCCCATTCGCGCTCTGGGAACGCCGGTGCTCGACCTGGCCGGGCCGCTGCCGTTTCCCCAGCTCCAGAGCATGTTTGACCAAATCTACTATCCGCCGGGGTTGCAGTGGTACTGGAAGGCCGATTTCTTCAGAGAAGTCAGTGATGAGGCCATCGATCTGCACCTCCGATTCGGCTCCGACCTGCCCAGCGAGCTGTGCACCATGCACCTCTATCCTATCAACGGGGCCGTGCAGCGCGTGGGACGGACCGCCACGGCCTTCAGCTTCCGCGACGTGACCTTCGCGCAGGTCATCGTCGGCGTCGACAGCGATCCGGCGGGTGTAGACCGGATCACGCAGTGGGCCAGGCAGTACTGGGCGGCGCTCCACCCCTATTCGGCCGGCGGGGCCTATGTGAATATGATGATGGAAGAGGGGCAGGAGCGAGTCGAGGCGGCCTATCGCGACAATTATCAAAGGCTGGCGGCCGTGAAAAACAAATACGACCCGGCCAACCTGTTCCACGTCAATCAGAACATTCGGCCGGTCGCCGGGCAAGCTTCTTAACTTCCGCCGGTGCGCCCCAGTCCCGCCTCGCGGGCCAGGACGATGGCCTGGGCGCGGCTGGTCACGGCCAGTTTACTGTAGATGTGGGAGACGTGATTGCGGACGGTCTTGGGCGTGAGCACCAGTGCTTCGGCAATGACCTGGTTGCTCGCGCCCTGGGCGATCAGTCCCAAAATCTCCCGCTCGCGCGGAGTGAGTTCGGGGAAAAGATGCGCTGAGTCCGGGCCAGGCACGTGCGCTTCCCCCACACCCAGGAAGGCGTGGACTTCGGCCAGGAAGCGCGCCCAGGCCGGCTCCTGCTCCGTCAGAATGTGGTTGGGGCTGTCCAGGGGCACGAAGCGAGCTTCGGGAATGAGCGCCGCCAGCAGCCGCCCTTCCTCAAACGGCACGCCCGAGTCGGACCGGCCGTGTAGAACCAGGGTGGGCGTCGTCACCTGCCGCGCCAGATCGACCGCGTCGATCTGGTAGAAGGCGCGCTCCATGACGGCCGCGTTGGCCGGGGTGGCCGAGATGCGCGCCAGTTCATTGAGCCACTCCTTTTGCGCTTCCGTCCCGCCCGGCATCTTCATGGTGGTGAACAGTTGGCGGAAGGCCGGGTTTTCCTGCCCCCAGCCGACGCGGATGGCGTTGATCATCGTCTCCGCCTTGAGCATCTCTTCTTCCGAAAGGCCACGATTGTAACGGCCACGGGCATAGCCGCCATAGAGGATCAAGTGGCTGACTCGCTCAGGATGCTTGACGGCATAGGCGACGGACACGGACGCGCCCTGCGAAATGCCCAGCAGCGGGAATCGCTCCAGCCCCAGCGCGTCGACGACCGCCTCCAGGTCTTGCACCCAGGTTTCGAGCGACAAATTAGACACGTCCCAATCGGAAAGCCCACAGCCGCGTTCATCGTAGCGCACCAGGGTATGATGTTGGGCCAGGCTGTCCAGCCACGGCCGCCAAACCGGGCCGTTCCAATCGTGTTCCAGGTGCGTGAGATAGTTAGCGGCCTTGACGAGTGGAGGGCCGCTGCCCACGGTGGCGTAGGCGATGCGTGTGCCGTCTGCGGAACGGCAGAAACGGATTTGTTGGTCCATGACCCGGATTCCTGACTCGTCTGCAAGTGTATCATACTTGGATCCGATTTTGTTATGGACAAAAAACCATACGTCGCCAAGGCTCTATACATATCCTCTGCGCCATGTTATATTATTTTCGCTCTGAATTCCTACCGCGGCACCGCCTTTTGCATGGTGAGAATTTCCGAGAAAGCGGCAATTTCCCAAACTCGTGAGGAGCGCAATGCTGAAAAACGACAAAATAACGCTGCGGACTGTGCAGGAATCCGACCTCGATCGCCTTTATATGTTTCATCGGGATATTGCCAACAGAGGTTCCTATTTTCCCCATGGGGTTGTGTCCGAACCTGTTTTCCGGCAAAGGTTTCATGAGTCCGGCTTCTGGCAGAAGGAAGAAGGGATGCTCGTAATTATCGCCGCTGACGGGGAAATGATAGGCCACATCGAGTTCTTCCAGACTGTGGCCTACCTGGATGAATTGGAGCTTGCCTACCACATCTATATGGAGGAGTACCGGGGCCAGGGTATCGCTACGGGCGCGGTCTCGTTGATGACCGGCTATCTGTTTGACAACAAGAAGTACAACCGGATTCGCCTGATTATTCACCCCAAAAACAACGCTTCAAAAAAGGTGGCCGCAAAATGCGGTTATCAGTTGGAAGGTACCGCCCGGGGGGCGTGGTTTCACGGGGGCAGGAATCACGATGTGGAGGTCTATGCTCTCTTGAGGGATGAGTATTACGGATCAGTGGTGTAGCCTGGTGAGAGAAGCGCGATTGATTTCATTCGCATTATCATCAAGGCTTTGGGAGACCAGATCACGAATCGTCCTTCGGTTGCTCCGAGCCGGATAGTATTCTACCGCAAGCGTGAACCATGATGTGTCCTATTAACGCCGCCAGCTTGAGCAACATGTGTTTATCCTGCCAATTCTCCTGCAAACGCCAACACTTCCCGCGCTAGCCGCACCGCGGCCCCGCGCATTCCTAGTATAATGGTAGTTATGGGACCCGTAACGTTGATTGCGACAACCAAGTTCGGACTGGAGGCGGTGGTGAAACGGGAACTGCTGGCCCTGGGCTTCGATGAGATGCGCGTCAGTCAGGGGCGGGTGGCGTTTACGGCTTCGACCGACGATATTCCGCGGGCCAACTTGTGGCTGCGCTGCGCCGACCGGGTGTTATTGCAAGTGGGGGAGTTTACGGCCGTCACATTCGACGAACTGTATGAACAATCGCGAGCGTTACCCTGGGAGCAATGGATTACGCCGGATGGCCGGTTTCCGGTCAATGCGCGGACGGTCCATTCCACGTTGCAGAGCGAGCGGAGCTGTCAGGCCATCGTGAAGAAGGCGGTGGCCGAGCGGCTGGCGGCGGCCCATGGCGTGGGTCAGGCTGTGGCGGCACTTCCGGAAACAGGGGCCGACTATGGCATTCAGGTAGCTATTCACCAGGATCGGGCGTTACTGACGCTGGATACGTCCGGCGACGGGTTGCATAAACGAGGCTACCGGGCCGAGGCCGGGGCCGCGCCGCTGACGGAGACGTTGGCGGCGGCGCTGGTTTTGCTCTCGTTCTGGGATCGGGACCGCCTGCTCATTGACCCCATGTGTGGCTCCGGTACGATCCTGATCGAGGCGTCGATGATTGGGCAGCGAATGGCTCCCGGACTGCGGCGTGCGTTTGCCGCGGAGCGATGGCCCGCGGTGGGAGCGGCGCATTGGCAGGCGGCGCGGCAGGCGGCCGAAGCGGTCATCGACCGGTCGGGCAATCTGGCGCTGTTCGGCTATGATATCGACGCGGAGGCGATCCGCGTCGCCAAACAGAATGCTGAACTGGCCGGCGTGGCGTCAGACATCACGTTTGAGCAGAAGGCGCTGGCCGAGCTGTGGATTGACCAGGAGTACGGTATTTTGATATCGAACCCGCCCTACGGCCGGCGAATGGCGGAGTTTCAGGAGATCAACGCGCTCTACATCACGCTGAACAAGATGATGCGCAAAAAGAAGGGGTGGTCGGTCTACATCCTGACGGCCGACGAGAAGTTCCCCGACTACTTCAAGCGCGGCCGTCCGGACCGGGTACGCAAGCTATTCAACGGTAATATCCGGGTGGATTACTACCAATATTATGGAGAGAGACCATAGGGTCGGCAGCGCCACTCACTCCATCAGTTCTGCGGCAAACGCCAGAACCTCTCGCGCCAGCCGCTCCCGCCCGGCCGCTCCGCTCATGAGGGTGTCGGTGCATAACAGCGCCAGCCCATCCTCGGCGATCATGCCCGCGTCCTGCGCATCATAGACAAAGCCGTCGATGAGATGGCCGTAATAGCCGGCCACGGCCGCCGCCGCCGGCTCCAGCCCCATCTCCGCCATCATCTTGGCCGCCGGCCCCTTCACCGCCCGTCCGGCGATGATGGGGGAAACGGCCACCACCGCCCGCGGCACGTCCTCGATCATCGCGCGGATGGGGTAGACGTTGAGAATAGGCTCGATGCTGACGAACGGGTTGGATGGGGCAATGAGCACCAGATCGGCCGTTTCCAGCGCGCGCACGACCTCGGCCGTCGCTCGGACATCCTCCGGCAAGATGACGCGCCGCACGGCCGGCTGCCAGCGCTCGCGGACGAACCAGACCTGGAAGGGCAGCACCTCGCCTGTGTCGGTCTCGATGAGCGTCGGCGCGGGCAGGTCGCTCATCGGCAGCACAGCCGGGCCGATGCCGAAGCCGGCGCACAGGCGGCCGGTGACGGCCGTCAGCGTCTGGCCCGCATCCAGCCCGTGGGCGCGGGCCAGATGCGTCGCCAGATCGAGGTCACCCAGGCTGAACCAGTCCGGCCCGCCCAGGCGGCCGACTTCGCTCATCGTGCGCCAACTCTCTCCAGCGCGCCCCCAGCCCGTCTCGTCGTTGGCGACGTCGCCCACCGTGTACATCACCGTGTCCAGGTCTGGGCAGATGGTCAGGCCAAGGTGACGGAAGTCATCGCCGGTATTGACGATGACCGTCAGGTTGTGCGGCGGCAGCACGCGGGCCAGTCCATCGGCCAGCCTGGCCCCGCCGACGCCGCCGGCTAAACAGACAACGCGGGAGTAATAGGGGTCAACTGTGTTCATGTTGTAATTATCCGGCAGAAGTCGCGAAGGGGGTACTAATAAGCCTGGCCGGTTGACGGTCTCCATGGCTCATTTTATACTACGCCCCTGGCTTACCGGTGCGTGGGCCGCTGGAGTAGAGAGGAGCAAGGGCCATGAGAAATCACTTCCGCAACGCCGACGGCGAAATAAACACACAGGTCGTTGTCGCCATCATCGGCGCGGCGGCCACGTTATTGACCGCGCTCATCGCCGGTATTTTCGGGCTGATTCAGCTTCAGGGATCCAGAGCGCAAGCGCCCACCCCCCCGCCCAGCTCTCTGACCGTGGAGATAGACGGCCCCGCCGAAGTGCCGCTCAACAAACAAGAGGGATTCACCATCATCAGCGAAAACGCCGTGCGCGCCGAGTGGACGATCACCGGCTTCGGCCAGGATGAGATCAATCCTTTTCGCCAATCGGATGAGGTATTGGTGGAGCCGACCGACGCCGGCCGCGTGGGCGACTCGTTCACGTTTATCGTGACCGTCTATGACAACGCCGGTAACAAGGCCAGCGCCCGCCACCGTTTCACGGTCGTGGAGGAATAATGGGGCAGATAAGAAGATTAGCTACGGATAGAAACGGAATTAACGGATAAAAACGAACCGGATTATCCTCCAAAAATCCGTCCCTTCCGTATTAATCCGTTGCCAATCCCCCTTTCCGTCGCTAATCCATGACGTACCGCGCCGCCGCCTCGGCCATGATCGCCACGCCGTTGACCATTGCCCGCTCGTCGAAGTCAAACTGCGGATGATGATGCGCGTGGTGGGTGGTCGGGCTGCCGTTGCTGCAGCCGACGAAAAAGTAGCAGCCGGGAATCTCCTGCAAGATAAAGCCCATGTCCTCGGCGGCCATTGTGCGGTGCTCCAAAATATTCTCCGCGCCCAGGACGCCCTCGGCGGCCGCGCGCACGACGGCCGTCGGCTCTGGGGCGTTGTTGACCGAGGCGACGATAGCGACCGTTTCCATGGTCGCCACACAGCCAAAAGCGGCGGCCACATTGGTTGCCATTTCCAGGATGCGCCGGTAGACCATGCGGTGGGTGGCCGTGTCGTAGCTGCGTACCGTCCCTTTCAGCACGGCCCGCTCCGGGATGACGTTGAACGTTGTCCCGGCCGAGAATTCGCCGATGGAGACGACGACGCTGCTATGGGGGTCGGTGTTGCGGCTGACGATGCTCTGTAAGGCGACGACGACGTGGGCCGCGGCGATGATGGGATCGGTCGCCAGATGCGGTGCGGCCCCGTGGCCGCCCTTACCCTCGACAGTGATGGTGAAGACGCTGGAGGAGGCCATCGCCGGCCCCTCGACGACGCGCGCTTGGCCTAGATGGACCGGCGACCAGAGGTGCATCGCCAGGGCCACGTCCGGCCGCGGATTCTCCAGCGCGCCGTCGGCCATGACCGCCAGCGCCCCGCCCAGCCCTTCTTCGGCGGGTTGGAAGAGAAATTTGAGCGAGCCGGCCATGTCGGCCTGCCGCCGGGCAAAAATCCGCGCCAGCCCCAGCCCCATCGCCACGTGACCGTCGTGGCCGCAGGCGTGCATGACACCGGGATTGAGCGACACATACTCGTGGGCGCTCTCTTCCTGAATGGGCAGGGCATCCATGTCGAAGCGCAGCAGCACCGTCGGGCCGGGGCGCGCGCCTTCCAGCAGGGCGACGACGCCGGTCTGGCCGACGCCGGCTTGCACTTCCAGCCCCAGTCCGGTCAGCGTCTCGGCCACGATGCCGGCCGTGCGCGTCTCCTGGAAGCCAAGCTCGGGATGGCGATGCAGGTCGCGCCGGACCCGTACCAGGTCGTTGTAAAGGTCTGTGGCCTCTTGTTTGAAATCGTGAATTACCATTGATATGTCCATGCAGACGCCGGTATCGCAGCGCCTATCAGGATCATAGCTGTTGGACATTAACGAAAGCGTTACAGAATGAGTCTGGCGAAAATGACGACCGTTGTCTCAGGGCAGCAGCAGTCGGATAAGCGAATCGCCCAACCATTGCGAAAAACGCGCTTTCGCCCAGCCCCGATCTATAACAAGAAGCCGGTAAACTTCGGGGCTGGCGATTGCCCAAACCGTCTCTGTGGCTTGCCTGTCGTCAAGCCCTTCTCGAAGATGGGTGTGGGCGGTGAGGCTTTGGACAAACACACTCAGATTCTTGAACCGCTCTTCCAGCACCCTGTCGAGGGCATCCGCGATGTCTGGTTCAGTCTTGGCCGCCATGCGCATAATTTCAAAAATAGGAGCCATGCGTTCCAGAATGTCGGTGATGTCGCGCGCAAACCATTGAACCTGATTTATGGGGTTCTTTTCCTGAAGGACCGACTGCGGCCCTGCTCGCTGCAAAAGCGGAATGGGCTGGTCATCGCCGCCTACTGAAACCCCAATTAGATCGGACAAGATGGTGAGCTTGTTGCCGAAAGCAGCGTAAACGGTCAGCGGCGATACGCCCGCCTCTTGCGCGATCGCTTCAATCGTCGCGCCGGCATAGCCATATTGTGTGAATAATTTCAGCGCTGCCGCCAGAATTCGCCGTTTGGTCTCCTGGGCTTGCTCCTGGCGTCTGCGGGACTGGTACTTGCGTTTTGGACGGTCGGGTTCGGTCAATTTACCCCCTTGACAATTCGGTATTGCGCTATATCATATTGACTATAGTGATAGTATATTGATTATACTGTCAGTATGGTATGACGCGAATACGAGTTCAACAATACAATTCGCCCATAGGAGTTAGCGATGATAAACAATGATAACCTGAAAACGGCGCGTCTGGTGATCGACGAAGCCTTTAGCAAGGGCAACTATAAAGTTTTGCACGACTGTTTTCCGCCCACATTCGTGGAACATCAATTTGGATTGCATCCATCGATTGAGGGATTGCAAAGCGATATCGAGTTTTTGCGGCAGGCCTTCCCCGATTTGCGCCTGGTTATCGAGTCGATGGTGGCCGACGGTGATAAGGTCTGGGTGCTCGCCAAAGCTCGTGGCACGAACCTGGGCGGATTTATGGGGCCGCCGAACGGCAAGTCATTTGAAATTTGGGTATTCGACCTGCTGCGGTTTGAGGGCGGCCTGATCGTCGAACACTGGGGGTCTCCCGACCGGTTTGCTCTGCTGGCGCAATTGGAAATGCTGCCGCAGAAGGAGCAGGCGCGACGATGAATCCATCTCCCGTGGCACCGGGTAACGAGCCTTGCGGGTTGTTGCGATCCACAAAATTCGCAATGGATGCCTCATGGAACAGGCTAAGCGCCGCCATGTTCTGCCCTGACATAGGCCAAACGGCTCGTCCACTGCACCGGACGATCAAGTAGCTGCCCGCGAAACAGCTTCTCCACCTTACCCGCCTCGCCCTCGGTCAGCCCGCCGCCCACCAACCGCTGCCGATAGCTTGGCCGCCCGTCTTCCGCACCCGCGCCGAACCAGCGGTCGAGATGGGCCGCTGTAATCAGCCGCTCCTCCGCCTGCTCTTCGACCGCCACGCGCACGTCGCTAAAACCCGCCGCTTCCAGCGCTGCGGCCAGATCGTCGCCGTCCCAGTTGACCAGCGGATCGGCCGCGTCGCTGTAAATGGCTTCCTCGGCGGTGATGACCTTGTCGCGCAGCTTCGTGTCGCGGCCCCACTCGACCAGGCTGTAGAGCCGCTGGGTGTGCCGGGGAATGTTTTGCGAGAAGACGAGACGCCCGCCGGGCAGCAGGAGAGCGGCCAGAGCCCGACAGATTTCAGAATACCCCACAGGGTTGGAGTCGGGTTTAGACGAAGTTAACACGTTGCGCCCAAGAATGCGGTCGAATCGCACGTCGCTCTCGCCGCGCAAGGAGAGCAGGTAACCGAGTTCGGTCGCGTTGCCCACGAGCACGACGGGGCGCTCCACGTCCGGCAGGCGAGCGGCCTGCTGCCGCAGCGCCTCGCCCGCCGCCTCGTCGGTCGCCAGCGCCCACACGCCGCCCTCCGGCGCGCGCCGCACGGCCTCCCACGTCAGCAGGCCGCTGCCGGCATTGACGTCGAGAATGAGTTGGTGGCGTTGCGCCCCGGCCATCTCGAACAGCCGGTCGCGCAGGCTACCCAATTGACGACCACTGCCGGCCACCGTGCGTTGCAGCCAGGCGTCCTTGGCCCGGTCGTTTGGGCTGGTGGTGAGCACTTCCAGATGGGGGTCAGCGTCGCTCTCCACCATCGCCGCCAGTTGCGCCTCGCGCCGCCGGGCCACGTCGTCGCGGATGCCCCGCTCGTAACCCAGTTCGCCCGGCTGGTAGAAGACCTTGCCTTGCAGCGCATCGGGCAGATACTGCTGGGCCACCCAGTGATCTCGGTAGGCGTGGGGATAGAGATAGCCCTGGCCGTGGCCGAAGCCCTCCTTGTCGCGGCTGCCGTCCTTCAGGTGGTTGGGCACGTCGGCCTCGCGCTCCTTCTCCACCACGCCCAGAGCGTCGAAGAAAGCGAAGGCCGAGTTGGACTTGGGAGCAGTGGACAGATAGATGGCCGCCAGGGCCAGCGGATAGCGCCCCTCCGGCATGCCGATGCGCTCGAATGTCTCCCAGCAATTGACCACGACGCCCATGGCCTGCGGGTCGGCCATGCCTACATCCTCCCCGGCGAAGATCGCCATGCGGCGAAAGATAAAGCGCGGATCCTCCCCGGCGTAGATCATTTTGGCCATCCAGTATAGCGCGGCGTCGGTGTCGGAGCCGCGCAGGCTTTTGATGAAGGCCGAGATGGTATCGTAATGGACGTCGCCGTCCTTGTCATAGAGCACGGCCCGGCGCTGGATCGACTCCTCGGCCACGTCGAGGTCGATGGCGATGACGCCGTTCTCGTCGGGTGAGGTGGTTTCCACAGCCAGTTCCAGGGCGTTGAGCACGCCGCGGGCGTCGCCGTTGGCGACGTCAACCAGGTGATCGAGCGCGGCTGGTTGCAGCGTCACCTTCAGCGTGCCGTAGCCGCGTTCGGAGTCATTGAGTGCCTGGACGGCGATGGCTCGCAGATCCTCCTCGGTCAACGGCCTTAGCTGGAAAATGCGGCTGCGGCTGACGAGCGCCTTGTTAACCTCAAAATAGGGATTCTCCGTCGTCGCGCCGATGAGAATGATCGTCCCGTTCTCGACATGGGGCAGCAGGGCGTCTTGCTGCGCCTTGTTCCAGCGGTGGACCTCGTCGACGAAGAGCGTGGTGCGCTGGCCGTACAGTTCGCGCCGCTCGCGGGCAACCTCGATAGCCTCGCGAATCTCCTTGACCCCGGCCAGCACGGCGTTGATGGTGATAAAGTGGCTGCGGGTGCTGTTGGCGATGACCGTCGCCAGCGTTGTCTTGCCCGTGCCCGGCGGCCCATAGAAGATGAGGGATGACAGTTGATCGGCCTGGATGGCGCGGCGCAGCAGACGGCCGGGGCCGATAATGTGGCTCTGGCCAATGAACTCATCCAGCGTGCGCGGCCGCATCCGCGCGGCCAGCGGCGCCTCGTGGCGAATGCGTTCCTGGGCGGCGTGAGAGAAGAGGTCGGTCACGTGTTGCCGCCCTCCGAGAAGGCTTTTTCCAGCCGGTCGCCCAAGCTCATAACGCCGGCGTTTTCCCGCATATAGGCGCACTCCTGTTTGTCGCGTTGCGCGACCCGAACACCCGGCAACTCTTGCCACCGCCCAATTGAGACTCGACCGCCGAGTCGATACCCATCAAGTTTGGCGAGTACAACATCGATGTCCGGCGTGAAGCGGCCGGTGCCATAGAAAGCGCCGGCCATCGCCAATCCACGTTGGGGCGAAGCGAGACACAGTTTTTCTATCGGCTTGTCTTCTGCTTCTAGCGATGTGCCGGCGAACAAACGACCCATTCGGTGATTATACTGCGTTACGACCCAGGTCGCAGCATCGCGGGACACCGCGGCAGGGGTTTTCAGTAATCGATCGCTCTCCGTAGCGCCGGTTTCTTAACCGGCTCTGCAGCCCAGCTCGTTCTCGGCCGCCGGATAAGAATCCGGCGCTACACCTCGACAACCGAAAAACCGGCGCACCGCGGATTCTATCATTTGAGCCAATTCACCGGATGTCGCTACAGGTAACCTGTGCTATCATCAAGTCTCCGATTTACTTGCAGAGCCAGACGGCAAATAATATCGTTTCGACCAGCAGAGGAGAGGAAATGAAACTAGCTGAGGCACTTATCCTCCGCGCTGACGACAACAAGCGGCTGGAACACCTGAAGGAGCGACTCATCCGAGTGGCCAGGGTGCAGGAAGGCGACCGGCCGGCCGAAGACCCGGCGCTATTGCTGGAAGAGGTCGAACGGGTTGCGGCCGATTTGACCCGACTCATCCAGCAGATCAACCGCACCAATGCTACTATCCGCCTGGACGACGGCCGCACCATCGCCGACGCCATTGCCGATCGCGACGGTTTGCGCCTGCGTCATACAATTCTCAACACGCTTATCCAGGCCGCGGTCATCAAGCAAGATCGCTACACCAAGAGTGAGGTGCGGTTCCAGAGCACCATCGACATCGCCGCTGTGCAGCAGCAGGCCGACGATCTGGCTCGGACCTATCGGGAATTGGACACGAAGATACAATCAGCCAACTGGTTGATCGATTTAATCGAATAGCGTTGAAGTTGGTAGCTGTTTCGATCGGAGCGAGTACAACCCGTTTGAGGGCGGGGAACAGCCCTCATCCTGACGACGTGCGGGGCCACGTCTGTGGTAAACCCACGTTAATTGTGTATGCCCAGTAACGTCACAAGCGTACCGGGTATCGTGTAAAGTCATTACCAACGTACTGATCGATCGATGCAGTGAGGGTGGGATAGGGGACTTCAATTAGTGACGGAGGAAAATTTATGGCAATTCAAGTAAAGCGGTCGATGATCGACGTCAAGAAATACAAATGGGAAGCGGGGTCGGGCGACAGCAAAACCAGCGTCGCTCACGACCGGATCATGTTCAGCCGCCGGCAGGGGTACGAAGTGATCCCGATGATCCAGAAGGTCGTCAACCACTTTGACTACGAGACCGAGGAAGAAGTGAAACGGGTCGAGCTGACCATCCGCAACGAACTGCCGAGCAATGTTCGCAGTCGCAAGAACGTGTTCAACTGGCTGACAACCTACCTGTCACAGGCATAAGCCTTGGGTTCATTCGCTTGTTAACCTGTTAAACCGAAAAGGCCGGGACATTCATTCCCGGCCTTTCCTATCTTACTTCTTCCCAGCTCCTGCCGCGGGGTCGTCTATCGTTGCGACGTATAGCCACCGACGCGCGGTTGGGCCGCTTCCTCTTCCCAATCGTCATCCGCGTCAAACGCATCGCGCACGCTTTCCCAGCCGCGGCGGACGGCGTCCTTGACTTCGTCCCACGTGCTCTCGGCAGCGTATTCACCGGCTTCCCACTGGCGACGGACGTCGGCTTCCAGTCGATCATCCCACGTCCGGTAGTTGTCGTAGCGTTCGTCCAGAGCGGAGGCATAGCCATAGCGATAGGCCGGCTCATACCAGTCGTAATCGCGCAGTCCGTTGCGATAGCGCTCCTCGTAGTGCGAACGGAAATACGGCTCATGTTCGGCATAGTCGTCTTCCATGTCCAGGGCGTCGCGCACGTCTTCCCAGCCGCGCCGGACGGCATCCTTGAAGTCGTCCCAGGCGTTGCCGGCGTTATCTTCCATGCCTTCCCACTCGCGGCGCGCATCCATCTCGATCTCATCCCACGTGTCGTAATCGTCCCAGCGATCATCCATCGCCAGGGAATAGCCATAGCGGTAGCCAGGCACGTAGTAATCGTAGTCGTGACCGCGATTGCTGTATTGCGTCCGGTAATGCTCGCGGAAACTATCGTCGAACAAATCAAAGTCGGAATCGAAGTCAAAGGCATCCTTGACCTCTTCCCAACCGTTACGGATAGCATCCTTAACGTCGTCCCAGGCGCGATCGGCGGCATACTCTGTCTGCGTCCAGCCGCTCTTGGCCTGAACCTCGAAGTCGTCCCACGTATCATAGTCGGCATAGCGTTCGTCGTGGGCCAGGTCATAGCCATAGCGGTAGGCCGGATCGTACCAAATGTAATCACGGCCCCGGTTGCCGTAGGTCGTCGTGAAGTGCTCGCGGAAGGCGGGCGTGTAGGTCGAATAGTCAAGGTAGTTGCTGTAGTTCAACTGATCGGCTTTCATCTGCTCACTTGACCAACCATCCGACGAAGCATCGTGGCCTGTCCAGCCCGTGCTGCGCCAATAATCAGAGCGGCGCTCGATGTCAACGGGCGCGTAGCGGTTCATAATGCCGGCCGCCTCTTCCACACGGGACTCGTCGATCTTCAGGCCAACCAGGATGCTGCCACGCCGCACGCTCTCGGCGTATAGCTCCGCTTCCTCCGCCGGAATGCCCCAGTTCACTAGCGCACCGACAAGACCACCCACGGCCGCACCGATGCCCGCGCCGGTCAGACCCGCCACGAGCGGCCCGGCAGCCACGATTGGGCCGATGCCGGGAATAGCCAGCGCACCCAGGCCCAGCAATACGCCGCCCAGCCCGCCGACCACACCGCCGGTCGCCATGCCGGCGGCCACATCTTCACCCAGCCGGTTCGGGTCGGTAACCGCGTCGGTCCCGGCTTCGGTTGTGGTCCAACTTTCTGTCTCGTCTGCCCACTGGTTTGAAGCCACCAGGCTGATGTCGGCGCGATCAAAGCCCGAACGCACCAAATCATTGATGGCATTCTGCGCGTCGGTAATATCTTCATATAGGCCAACTATTGTTTTCATTGTCTGTATCTCCTTGTCTATCACTTGATAGAGCAGTAAACAAAATCATCAATCTGGTACTTGCCGGTGGCGCATCTTATTGCAGGGCCTGGATCGCCAGCCACACGAGCAGCGCACCCACCAGCAAAATCAACAGCCATACCCAGGCCGGGATGACCGGTCGTGTAGGCCGGTCATACACCTTGAGACCTTCAATCTCATCCGGCGTTTCAGCGGCGCCCACGTTTTCCATGACTTGTTCCAACTTAGCAGGGTCGTGTTGGTCGTTGAGCATGAGTCATCCTCGTTCCTTTCACTCCGCCGCTCCCGTTCCAACCTGGGAGAGCAGATATTTTCAATTCACCTTCTACAGTAAGGCCAATCGCCCCACTTCTCTATGGATAACAGATACAGATAGGGTCATAGCTAACGGTATAAACCGTCGGGGGAAGCGGCGGGCTGGCGCCACCAGAAAGGATAAATTGTGTAGCAGGGATGGGTGTTTTTGTTGCGTCGATTACGCGGCCGTCGTCTCAATCACGGCTTGTTCTACCAGACTGTCGTGGATGGCATAGAGGAAGACGCCGGCGGCCACGGCCAGATTGAGCGAGCGGACGTGGCCGTGCATCGGCAGGCGCAGCAGATCGTCGCAAACGGCCACCTGCTCGGCCGACAATCCTTCGCGTTCGCTGCCCAGCAACAGGATGAGCGGCGCGGTATAGACGCCGGCATGGCGGTAGTCCGTGCGGCCGTGGGCCGATGTGCCATAGATATGATAGCCACCGGCGTGCGCCCATGCCGCGAACGGAGACCACGCGGCCGCCGCCACCGGAATACGGAATGTGGCCCCCATTCCCGCCCGGATAGCTGACGGATGATAGGGATCGACGCCGCCGTCCAGCAGCACCAGGCCTGACGCGCCCACGGCGTCGATGGTGCGCAATATCGTGCCGAGGTTGCCGGGGTCCTGGGGGGTGACGAGGGCAACCAGCCATGGATGGCCGGCGGCCGAGAACTCGTCGAGACGAGTGTGCCGCTGCTGCACGACGGCCAGCAACCCTTGGGGATTGTCCTTATCGGCGATGGACGACATCACCTCGGCCGACACGGGATAGACCGGGATCTGGGCCGCGGCCGCCTTGTCTACCAGCTCGCGGCCAAAAGGACTAATGAGCATGTCGGGCGCATAGACCAGGTAGGTTATCACGCCCGCCGCCAGCGCCTCGCCCACGTGGAAGATGCCTTCGGCCACACCCAGACCGGTCTTCCGACGCTGCTTGTGCTGGGCCAGAGCGCGTATCTGCTTGATTCGGGGATTGGAAGGGCTGGTAAACGACGACATCGTCGCCATCATAGCGCAGGCGGCCGCGTATGGCGAAAAACCACTTGCCGGCCGGTGTCGTTACCGTCTACGCAACTAGAAGTTAAATCTGGAAACCGCCCCGATAGGGGATCACTTTGTAATTGAGAGCGGTGACGTACTTCTCCAGCTCGTCATTGAGGTCGCTCCACACATCGCTATCGAGAAGGCGCTCCATCGTTTGCTTATCGCTGCAAACGAAGCCCAGCAGGCGGTTGGGCACGTGGCCGTAGGCTGTGTGCCAGGCCTCGCTCATTTGAAAGCCCATGGATTGCAAGGCGGGCACGTATTGGCCCATGACGAACTGGTAATATTCCTGAAGCGTGTCCTGGTTCACGTCGTATTCAAGCAGCAGTTTCAGTCCGTTGTCGTCCATAGTGACCTCGTGACCATTATTTTAGCGATCCATCCTCACAATGCTATAGCCAGGACGTTAATTCTAATCAATTGGCGCGGGCACGCATATGGCTGTTGGGGATAGAACACTGACAGGTCAGGGAACATGCGGATGAGGTCCAGAATTCGCCCAATCCTTAATCATCCGTCTGAATGTGACTTAAGCTATACGGCACTCCAATTTTTATTGTACAATGCAACAAAGGTCATTATGGGAGCGAGCTTGCTCCGTCCACGGCCAAGGAGAATTGTCCATGAGTAGCTGCAGAAGTTCGCTATATTGCATCGTTCCACCGTATATACTGCGCGAGATCATCGAAAACGGCACGATGGAGCAGCGCCAGCAAGCGCTGCGCAATATCGTGTCGGCCGAGGCGGTGCGCGTGCAGCGCGAAGTGATCGCCAAGGAAGGGCCGCCGGAGCTTTTCATGGAGGCGGCCGGCGGCGTGCTGGAGCGCATCGTGTACACGGCCGACAACGGCAGCGCCTTGCCGGGGCGGCAATTGCGCGGCGAAGGCGGCGCGCCCACCGGCGACCCGGCGGCCGACGAGGCCTACGACGGCGCGGGCGCGACTTATGCGCTCTTTTCCGAAGTATTCAATCGTAACTCCATCGACGGCAACGGGTTGCGCCTGGACTCCACCGTCCACTATCGCACCGGCTACGACAATGCCTTCTGGAACGGACGACAGATGGTCTATGGCGACGGCGACGAGGACCTGCCCGAAAGCCAGCGCCTTTTCAATCGCTTCACTATCGCCGTGGATATTATCGGTCACGAACTGGCCCACGGCGTGACCCAGCACACAGCCAATCTCATCTATCAGGGACAATCAGGGGCGCTCAATGAGTCGATGTCCGACGTCTTCGGCTCGTTGGTCAAGCAGCGTCTACTGGGCCAGGCTCCAGCCGACGCCGACTGGATCATTGGCGAAGGCCTCTTCACAGCCAATGTCAACGGCCTCGGCATCCGCAGCATGAAGGAACCCGGCACGGCCTATAACGACTCCGTGTTAGGCAAAGACCCTCAACCCGGCCACATGCGCGATTATGTGGAGACGCAGGCGGACAACGGCGGCGTCCATATCAATTCGGGTATTCCCAACCGGGCCTTCTACGTGACGACCCTGAATTTGGGCGGCTTTGCCTGGGAAAAGGCGGGTCAAATATGGTACTTGACCCTCAGCAGCAAACTAAACGCTTCGGCCAACTTCGCCACAGCGGCCGCCAAGACGTATGAAGCAGCCGGCGATTTATACGGCTCAGGCAGTCTGGAGCAGCAAGCCGTGCGCGCCGGCTGGGCCGAAGTCGGCATCAACATTGATGAGAGCGGCCCGCCGCCCATCGATGAAAATCCACGGCCCGGCTGCGCCGGACCGGTGGTGGGCGTATTCCGCTCTTTGTTTGGTCCGCGTTAGGGGAGATTAATGCGTGGGAGGTCCGAATGAAGATCTATTTCGAACGCAGTGGCGGGTTTATGGGACGTGACGTGTCGACCGTAGTCGATACCAACCGGATTCCCCCGGAAGAAGCCCTGAGCTTGCTGGAAAAGGTGGACGATTCCGATTTCTTCTGCCTGCCCCAGTCGCTGACTGCCGGGCCGGAAAGCTTGTCCGGCGCCGATCAACTCTGCTACAAGATCACCGTCGAGATCGCCGGCGTCCAACATACGGTGGAGACGCTGGATCAGAACGCGCCGCAGGAGTTACAACCCCTTTTGGATGAACTGGGAAAGATCGCTCGCTCGGAAGGAACGGCCGCGGCAAGTGACAAGCCGTCGCTAGGCCACAATCGCTAAACGCGCCGCCGGCTCCGCCTTGCGAACCGGCCGGCGTTCGCGCCAGGCCGGTTCGACACTGTCGAGGTCACGGAAATTGACCGTCCCGCTTGCGCCTGAGCGGATTGATTCGTGGTGGATGCCCGCGGCCGTCATCTCCCGGATAAGCGCCTCATATGCGTCCCGACTATCGTCAGTCGCCATGGTCCAGATCGTTTCCGAACGGTGCAGCGCCGTCAGGCTCAATTCATTGACGCGGCTGCCGGCATGGATGACCACGTGGTAGCCGCGCCCAACCAGGTTGTCGAGCACATCCGTTAATCGTTGCGGCACGGGGTCCCCCTGCGTGATGGCCGACGGAGTGAAGGGCGCGGGCATCACTTCTAGCGCGCCATGATAGCGCTGGGCCACGCGGGCGATTAGTTCATCGGAGATCGGCTCGCCAGTGTTCTGGAGGATGACCCCCATGTTTGGGCCGCCCGACAGTTGCAGGCGCGCCCCGATGCTGCCCGCGGGCAGTTCCAGGTCGATGAGCATGACCGGGCCGGGGCCTTGCAGGGCGGCCGTTTCGGCCAGTTGGGTGGCCAGAGTCGCCGCGCCGGCCATTCGAGTGGTTCCGATGGTGGCGACGATGCGGCCGGGCGCGACGGGTACGTTTTCGGCCCGTCGCAGGTTAGCCTGAATGTAGGCCGCCAACTGCCCCGTCTGGAATGGCTTGGCCAGGAAGTCGGCCGCGCCCACCGCGAAAGCGCGCCGCCGGAACTCGCCGTTGCCCGAGGCCGAGAGAAAAAGAACCGTCGTGCCGGCCGTGCGCGGGTCGGCCTTCAGCCGGCGGCAGACTTCGAACCCGTCCATCCTGGGCATGACCACATCGAGCACCACGGCGTCGAACGAGCCGTCGGCCGCGGCGGCCAGCGCGCTCGCTCCATCAGGGGCCATGTCGGTCTCGAAACCGGCGCGAATCAGCTGTTTGCTCAGCAAGAAGCGCAGTGGCGCTTCATCATCCACAATGAGAACTCGTTTTCCACTCATAAAATAAATAATCCTGGATGGCCGCGCCCGGCAACAGGGCTTGTTCGACCGTACTTGCTCATCAGATTACCGGCCGCCGGTTACGATTGACCTTAAGACAATAGTTGGACGTTCGGGCCAACTGCTACTCGGCGTCGGGGGCAGCCCCCCGGCAACGTATTTGAACACGGTTGGAAATGCCGGCCGATGGATTCAACCATCGGCGGCCAAGCAGGATGCGATAGCCTTAGATGGGGCGCTGACACGAGTGCACCCCAGGCTGAATTCTGCTATCGTACGGGTCTATGAGTAAAAGCGTGGAGTTTGGTGTCAACGCTGGCGTAGCCCTGTTGCGAATCAATCGCCCGGCGTCCCGCAACGCGCTCAATTGGGCCGCGCAGGAAGCTTTTGCCGACGCGGTGGCCGCGGCCGGCCGCCACGACGCCATCCGCGCCCTGATCATCAGCGGCGCGGGCGACGCTTTCATATCCGGCGCTGACCTGAAGGAGTTGGCCGCCCACACGGAGGCCGCCGCCGGGGAACGGCTAAACCGGGTGATGAGCGCCGCGCTCGCGGCCTTGATCCACTTGCCGTTTCCGGTCATCGCCGCCGTCGATGGGGATGCCGTCGGCGGCGGCTGCGAAATTCTGACCGCCTGCGACTTGCGGCTGGCCGCGGCTAGCGCGCGTTTCTCGTTCCGGCAGGTACACAACGGCTTGACGTCGGGCTGGGGCGGCACGTCGCGCCTGGTGGCGCTCATCGGCCAGAGCCGGGCCATGGAACTCCTGCTGACGGGCCGCACCTTCGACGCCGCCGAAGCACAGGCAATGGGCCTGATCCATCGTATCGCGCCACCCGGCACGAATACCCTGGAGGCAGCGCGCGCCTGGGGCGAAGAACTGCTGTGGCTGCCCCGGCACGCGCTGGCGGCCACCAAGTCCCTGGTCCACGCCGCTGCCCGCCTGTCGCCGGCCGACGCCAACCGCGAGGAGGCACGGCTGTTTATTAACCTGTGGCCGTCGGCCGATCACGTCGAGGCGATGAATGCTTTCGCCGAGAAGAGGCCGCCGGTATTCAACTGCGACCCATAGCCATGTACGAACACATCGCCCGTTATTACGATCTGAGCCACGATCACCTGGTAGAAGACATTCCCTTTCTCCTCAAACTGGCCGCCGAAACGACAGGGCCAGTGCTGGAGATCGGCTGCGGCAGCGGGCGATTGCTCGTCCCCCTGGCGCGGGCAGGCTACGCCGTCACCGGGGTCGATTCATCGCCGGAGATGCTGGCGCAGGCCGAGATACGGCTGGCGGCCCAATCGTCCGAGGTGCGCGCCCGCGTTCAACTGGTTGCGGGCGACGTCAAGTCGTTGCGTCTGCCGCCGGGGGAGTTCTATGGCCTCATTGTGTTCGGCTATAACACGTTCATGCACCTGGACGAGGCCGCCGCCGGAGCGGTCCTGAAGCGCTTGCGACCCGCGCTGGGCGACGGCGGGCGGCTGGTGATCGATGTCGCCAATCCCATCCTTCTGTCGAGCGCGGCCGATGATCCCGACTTCGTGCTGGAGGACGTGCTGGAGGACAGGCTGCACGGCAAAACGATTCGCCAGTATACAGCTTACGAGGCCATTCCGGGCGAGCAGGCGGTAGACGTCACCTGGATCTACGAGACGACAGGCGATGCTTTGGACGACGATGAGGGTGCATTAAAAACGCGCCTGCGCTACCACTATCTCTATCCCCACCAGTACGATTTGTTGCTGACGCTAACCGGCTTTCGGCTGGCATCCCTGTCCGGCGACTATGACGGCTCCCCATTCCACGAAGAGAGCGACCGGCTCATCCTCCTGGCCGCGGCCTGATTGCTGCCCACTGCCCCCCGATACCCTCTTACAACCCCTCCACGTCCAGCAGCAACCCCAGTTGAGCCACCGCTTGCCGGAACGGCTCCCATTCCTCTTGACGAATGACGACTGCCAGATCGCCGAGCGCTTCGGTGATGTAGTCGCGCGTCTTCGGGTTGCCCCGCAGCGTTTCCAGGATGTCCTCATTGCCGACCCGCAGCACGACTACCGCTTGCAGCCGCCCTTCGATGCCTTTCTCGGCCCAGCGGGTGATGCCGCGCCGGATGCCGGCCGGCACGGGGCGGCCGCCGGCGCTCTCCAGAAACTGCATCATGCGTTCCGGCGAAATGCCCTGGCTTTGGGCCTCGGCCAGCGACGATGGAACGATCCGGTAGCGATAGGGCTTGCCGACGACCAGCGGCTCCGGGTCGGCGATGCGCGCTGCCTGGAAGCGCTCGTAGCGGCTGGCGTTGTAGGGCACCAGCAGGATGCCGTCCGGCTGGACGACCAAGGGGACACGAACCTCATCAACCGCCGCCGGCTCGTCGCCCAGCCAGGCCAGCGCGCGCGGGGCCAGGCGATAGGCGGCATCGGCGTCGGCCGCGGTGGTCGACAATTCCACCATCCCCAGCCAGTAGAGCGGCCCCTGCACCAGATAGCGCAGCAAGCGGCCTTCCACGCGCTCCCAGTTGTCGAAGCCGTTCAAATAGTCGTCGGTTTCGGCATCGCGAATGTACCACGTCTCATAATTGCCGTCCGGTCGTTGGAAGTCGGGGTCCTGGCGGCGTATGACGTCCACCACATCGGCCAGCCGGTACCATTGATCGTCGACCGGCAGCACATCCATCAGCGCCGTACGGGCTAACAAGGGATCGTTCTGGCGGCTTTCGCCCTCGGTGACCAGGCCCGGCGTGTGTCGCAGTTCATTCCAGACGCTGCGGCTCCATGCATCGACCAGCGCGCGCAATTGCGCCTCGCGGCTTTGTTGCAGCCAGTCGATGGCCGCCCGCGCCGGCCGCAGAATATCATCGGTTTGGCGTAACAGCGACATCTCCGTGGCCAGGGTCAACAGCAGCGAGCGCCGGTCGCGCCGCGCGTCGACAAGTAGCCCGTCGAGGTTCGGCAGCCGATTGGGGCGCAGGCCGGTGCGTTGGGCCAGCGCCAGCAAGGTCGTCAGATCATCCACGGCATCGGTGGGAGGCGGGCGCGTTCTGTCCGGCGGGAGCACGGGATGGAGCGCGGGTTCGACGGGAGGGTCGGGGTCATCGCGCCGCGCGGCGGGTGGTGCCAGCCGGTTGAGCAACTCCTGGGGAATGAAATAGAACTCCAGCGTGCCCTCGTCCGACTGGTCGAATCCCCGAAAGAGAAAGCCCCGATACCACAGGGATTCGGCCGCATTGGCCGGATCGAGCCAGGGTTCCTCCCGTTCCATCTTGCCCGGCCCCATCAGGCGCACCTCGCCGTGCTCGCGGGCGAAGACGCCCACCGGCGCGCGGCCGCCCTGGCGCACCAGATCCGTCAGGGCCGCCGCCTCTTCCGGCTCCAAATACTCCATCTCGTTGAGCAGATCGATCTGGGTGAGCGCCTGGGCCAGTTGTGCGACGGCCGTCCCTTTGTCCGTGCCGGTCAGGTCGAGCCCGAGCCATTCGCCGATGACGCGCAGAACGATGAGTTCGTGATCCAGTAGAGCCTGTTCCAGAGTGCGCATAGGCCAAACGTACTTCCGATTGTCAGACCATGACCTGCAGGGCCGCCGGCAGGCTGGTAATGATCACTTGGCGAACGTTGTCACGCGGGTAGGCGAACATCTCGCCGTCAAGCTGGATGGGCATGGGCGAAGAGGACTTGACGACGATTTCCCTGTTCTTGCGCATGGACACGTGGGGCGACGTCACGTGTGTCCCTTTCATGGCGCTGCTGAGCATCTTGAGCATGGTCAGGCGACCGATGGCGTTCACGAGCATGGAATCGATCAGGCCGTCGTCCCAGCGCGCATCGGGAGTCAGCAAAAAGCCGCCGCCACCGCGCGTGCCCAGCCCGCAATATAGAAAGAGGGAGCGTTGGTTGAGAGGTTGATCATCGAAACTTATCTCAAAGTACGGCGCGTTGTGATAGAAAAGGATGGTCTGCAGGACAGCCGTCAGGTACATGGGAAACCCGTGCAGCCGGGTAATGGTTTCGGTGCGCATGACGACGACAGCGTCGAAGCCGATGCCGAAATTGTTGGCGAAGACTTCCGATTTGCCCCGGTCATCGGTGACGCGGGCCAGATCGAGCGGTTGGGGCGTGCCGGTGAATAGGCGCTGGACGGCATCGTCGGCCTTTTCCTTGAAGCCCAGACCGAAAGCCAGGTCGTTGCCCGACCCGATGGGGATGATGCCCAGCGGCAGCGCGGCCCGGTCGCCGCTCATCAGACCATTGACCACTTCGTGCACCGTGCCGTCGCCGCCGGCCGCGGCCACCATGTCGTAACCCTCATCGGCCGCCGTTGCCGCCAGTTCAGTGGCATGGCGCGGCCTATGGGTCATGAAGATATCCAGATCGCCATAGCGGCCGCCCAGGGTGCGGATGATCTCGGTCTGCTCGCGCCCTCTCCCGGCACCTGAACGCGAGTTGATGATGACCTTTACGCGCATATTGTTCGCTTTACACCCCTTGTCAAACATGCTATACTGACCGCGTTCATTATGTTACGTCAAGTTGATAGGTCTGGCAAGGCAGAAATATGGGCAATTGAGCAGCCGGCCGCACGTTGGAGCCGGTTGAGCGGAACAGGAGATTACCATGGGTGCGGAAGATGAGTTTATCGTCAACGGCGACGAAAACGATTACAGGGCGAATGGAACCCCCCCGGTCGAGGATGCCAATAATCGAACATTTCTAATCCTGGCTTCGCTACTGACGGGCACGCTCTTGCTGCTGTCTCTGGTGAGTGTGGGCTTCCTGTTGATGAATCGCGCCGGGGATAATGCCGCGCAGATCACCGCCATTGAGACCCAGAACGCCGTTATTCTGGCGACCAATGCGGCCGTCACCATGACAATTGAGTCGCAGGAACTGGCGGCGCTGGCCGCCGAAGAGCAAGCGGCCGTAGATGCAGTCGTCGGCGAAGAGGCGACGGGAAACGATTCCGCTCTCCCCGGCGGCTTGTCGGCCGACGAGGCCACGGCCACAGCCGACCGGCTGATCATTATCGCCGCCGACCCCACGTTAGCCGCTGAGGCGACCAACGCCGCCGATCCAACACTGGTGGCCGCCATCACCCAGGCCGCCGGCGGGGCAACACCGGCCTTGCCCGACGACTCGACGGCCACGGCCGAGGCGACCGTCATGGCCGCCGACGAAACGGCGGAGGCCACCGCCCCGACGGCGGACGACTCGACGAGTTCGCCACTGGGCACGGCCGAGGCAACCGCTGAGGCGCCGGCCGGCAACGACTCACCGACGGCCGAGGCCGTTTCGACAGTGACCGCAATTCCCGCCACGACCTCCACGCCGGGCGAAACGCCCGACGTCACCGTGGTGATCATCGGCGTCACGATGGAGCCGACGGTAGCGGACGGATCAGCCACGCCGGAAACCGCGGCGACGCCGGTCCCCGGTACGGGCGGCGAACAGCCCAATGCGCCGGCCGCCACCTCGCTGCCGACAAGCTATCCGCCGTTGGGGCCGGCCGCGGTCACGGCTGTGCTTGCTTATCCTTCGGCCATCACGGTCACGCCAGCCGATACCGGCGGCGGGGGAACGGGCCAGCAAGCGACGCCCATCGGCGGCGTGACGGAAACGCCCGTCGGCGGCGCGACGCCCAGCTTGCCCGGCACGCCGACCGCCACACTACCGCCTACGGCAACCCACCCCCCCACGGCGACGGCTACCACGCCCCCCACAACGACCGCCACCACGCCACCCACGGCCACAGCTACCACGCTGCCCACGGCCACAGCGTCAGCCACAGTTCCGCCCGATGCATCCGCCACCGCGACGGCCCTCCCGACCGCGACGGCCACGCAGTCGCCGACGGTCGAGGTCACGGCTGAGGTGACGGCCGATCCGGGGCAACCCACCACCGAACCGACCGCCACCAGTACGGTCGCTCCCACGGAAACCGGCACGGCCGCGCCCACTGTCACCGGCACAGTTGAGGCCACGTCCACAACGGCCCCGACGGTCACCGGCACGGTTGTCGCTACATCCACAACCGATCCGACGGTCACCGGAACGGTTATCGCCACGTCCACAACCGCCCCGGCAGTCACCGGCACCGCTGCCGCCACGACCACAGCCACCCCCACCCCTCCGACCACACTGCCGGAAACCGGTCTGGCCGATTGGGGAGTGGCGCTGGCCGGATTTGCCTTGCTGGTGATCGTATTCGGCGCGCGGCGTCTGCGGCGCATCTAGAAAGAACGATTCGCGGATTTCGCAATTTTTGGAAAGCCCGTCGTTAGTTGAAATAAAAAGGCCGGACGCACGTCCGGCCTTTTGTTTCAGCCTGAGCGATGATTCGCGCGGCTCAGAGGCGGGCCAAAATTTCTTTCTTTTTGGCCTCGTATTCGTCGGCGGTGATCAGGCCCGCTTCCATGAGTTGCTTCAGCTTGCTGAGCGCTTGCAGAGGTTCTTCGCTGGGAGCCGCGGACGTCGCGCTGGAGATGGAACCCAGGCCGCCCAGGATAACGCCACCGGCAGCGGCGCGTTTCTCCTCCATCTCGCGCAAGCGTAACTCCTCGCGCACGTTTTCTTCCATCTGCTGGGCGATGGCATAGAGGCGGCGCGCCTGTTCTTTCACCAGGTTATCAACGCGAATCTGCGTGCCGTCGTGAATTTCAATCGTGAGCGTGGCTCGCCAGACGTTTTCTTCCAACTCGACCGAGCGCATGTCGCGCCAGATGTAATCGGTGAATTTGGCCCGGCCGAACAAGTCGGGCGTGTAGTGCATCAGGCGACGGTTGGTCATGACCACGATTTCCGGCGTCAGATCGAGCACCATGGGCTTCTGTACGGCAATATAAAGCGGCTCTTCGCCCCGTGTCAGCAGTTGGCTAAGCTTCTCGTAGATTTTAGCCACCTGTTCGGGGTCCTGGTCCTCGGTCATGAACCTGGCGATATGGTCATAGGCATGTGGATCGGTGGGGCTGTCACTGGTCATCTCTTAATCTCCTCCGCCTTGCGGTATGGTCACAGGATATTAACAAGTAAGCTCGCGAATGCATCTATTGTATGAAAGAGAGAACCGAACGCAACAGTGAAAAGTGGGAACACCATGATCTATCGGGATTCTCTGAAACTCGCATGAGACAAATGCAGCCGTCTTATCGCGTCGTTTGCCAAACGACTGCGCTTTTGCTACCATAATCTATTGCCTTAAGAAATTTCCGCAGCCGCGACCGCCGAGCGTTAGCCTGAGGAGTCGCCCGGTTTGCGATTCTCAATTTGAGGAGTTGGTTTCAATGAAAGTATTGCTGAAAGAAGATGTCGACAATCTGGGCTACGCCGGCGAGGTTCACACCGTAGCCGACGGCTATGGCCGCAACTTTTTGTTGCCCAAGGGTATGGCTGTCAAGGCCAACCCCAACGCCCTGAAACAGGCCGATGCCTGGCGCAAACGCGCCGAAACGCACCGCGCCGAACTGCGGGCCGAATACGACGTATTGTCGGACAAGATCCGCGCCGTCGTGTTGAGCTTCACCGCTCGCGCCGGCGACAACGGCAAGCTCTTCGGCTCGATCACCACGCAACAGATCGCCGATAAGCTGAACGAGGAACTGGGCACGGAGATCGACCGCCGCAAGGTCGGCACGGAAACACTGCGCCAGGTGGGCGAACACATGGTTCCCGTGCGCCTCAGCGCCGACCACCATCCCGAATTCCGCGTCATCGTCCTCCAGGAGGGTGCCCCGGCGGTGGCCGAGACGGCCGAAATGGTCGAGAGCGATGAAGCAGAGCCGGTTGTCGAGGCGGAAGAAGACTTCGAGTCCGAAGAGGCCGGGTTAGCGGCCGAGGCCGAGGCCTGAGTCGCGGCATCTGCCGCTGACCGGTGACGGCCGATCGGCCGCCCGGAAGGAACGATCGACGCCCGCATGGACGAGATCGGCCACATTTTGCGCGAAGCCCGCGAGAACAAGGGGCTGACGCTCGAAGACGTTCAGGCCAAAATCCGTATCAACACCCGTTACCTGGCGGCGTTGGAAAACGGACAATATAGCGCGCTGCCCACGCCCGTTCACGCGCGTGGGTTTCTGCGCAACTATGCCCGCTTCCTGGGTTTGGACCCACAGCCCTTGCTCGACCGCTATCTGACCGTGCAAGGGCAGAACGCCCAAATGGCCGGATCGCGCGCCGGCCAGGACATCTCCCTCGATAACCCGCTGGTTGAACGGCAGGATCAACCGTTTTTTGATCCCGTCAATATGGAAGTCAACGGCAAGGGGTTCGATGCCGTCAGCAACGGCGGCAGCTCCGGGAGCATGTTGCAGATCGTCATCATTCTGGCGCTGGTCATCGCCCTGGCTCTCATCGCCAATCGCTTCATCCCCATCTTGTTTGGCCGCGACGGCGGCGAGAACGTCGTGCAGGAGTTCACGTCGGCCGTCCAGGCAGCCGTGGCCGACGTGACAGGCGCCACGGCCACGCCAACGCTGCCCGCGGAAGCGACGGAGGAAGATGCCTCCGGCTCGACCGTTTTCGTCGACGGCACGGAACAGCCCATCGTCGATACCAGCCGCAACAATCCCGGCGGTGGGGCCACCACGCCCACGCCCACGCGGCCGCCCCTGCCGGCCACGCTGGATGAAATCCTGCTCAAACTCGACATCCTGGAACGAACATGGGTCGAGGTGACCATCGACGGCAGCGTCGTCTACAGCGGTATCGCCAAGACCAACGATACCTACGAATGGACGGCGCAAAATGAGGCCAAAATCGTGACGGGCAACGCTATCGGCGTGTTCGTGACGATCAACGACGTGGCCCTCGGCCGTCTGGGCGGGCGCGGCGAACGGCACGAAGAAACCTGGCGCACAACCCAGTAGGGACAAGTCTAAAACCTGCCCTGCCAATTGTCACAATCTGGTAGGGCGGATTTGAAACCCGCCCCTACAGGTATGATCCTGGATGAGTAAAGCCAAGCAAAAAAAACAGTTCTATCTCCTCAGTCTGGGGTGCAGCAAGAACACCGTCGACTCGACCAGCATGGCCGACCTGCTGGGGCGCGCCGGGTTTGCCGCGACTGACGATCCCGACGATGCCGGCGTCCTGATCGTCAACACCTGTGGCTTCATCGAGAGCGCCCGCCAGGAATCGATTGGCGCGCTGCGTGAATTGGCCGGGCTGAAAGGTCAAAACCAGTTGCTCATCGCCGCCGGCTGCATGGCCCAGCGTTACGGCAGCGAAGTCGTCGAGTGGGTGCCGGGTATCGACGGCGTCATCGGCACACGGCGCTGGATGGACATCGTGCCCTTCGTGCGCGAATTGCGCCGCCGCAAGCACCCGGAGCCGCTCTACCACCTGCCCGACGAGGCAGCGACCGTCGGCCGCGACGAGCGCAACGTGCTGCGGGCCACGGTTCAGGGCAGCAGCGCCTACCTCAAGATCGCCGACGGCTGCCGCCGGCCGTGCGCCTTCTGCGCCATCCCGCAGATCAAGGGTACCCACGTCAGCCGCCCACCTGCGGCCATCGTCGCCGAGGCCATCCGCCTGCAAGCCGCCGGCGTGCGCGAGCTGATCATCATCGCCCAGGACACGACCGACTACGGCCACGACCTGGGCCTCAAGAACGGCCTCTCCTATTTGCTGCGAGAGATCGCCGCCGCCGCGCCCGACATCCCCTGGATTCGCCTCATGTACGCTTATCCCGGCTACGTCACCGACGAACTCATCGAAACGATGGCGACCACGCCGCAGGTGCTGCCCTACCTCGACATCCCCTTGCAGCACGGCCACCGCGAAACGCTGAAGCGCATGCGCCGCCCGGCCAACATCGAGTGGGTCTATGGAACCGTAGAAAAGCTGCGCGCCGCCATGCCCGACATCGCCATCCGGACGACCTTCATCGTCGGTTATCCCGGCGAGACCGACGAGGAGTTTGAGGGGCTGAAAACGTTCGTTCGCGACCTGCGCTTCGACCGCGTCGGCGCGTTCACCTATTCCTACGAAGCGTCCACGCCTTCGGCCACGGTCTCGTGGCAGGTCGAAGAGGCGGTGAAGCAGGCCCGGCAAGCGGAACTGATGGAGCTGCAACAAGCCATCTCGCTGTCGCGCAATCAGGCGCAGGTTGGCCGCGTCCTGCCCGTACTCATCGAGGGCCACGGCGATAATCTGAGCGTCGGCCGCACCTATCGCGATGCGCCGGAGATCGACGGCCTGGTGCTCGTGCCCGGCGAATTGCCGCTGGGCGAGCTGGTGCCGGTACGCATCGACGGAGCCATGACCTATGACCTGACCGGCCACCCCGTTTTTGATGGGGTCAATGCCGCTCCGGCCATCGTTTCTCTGAGCGATCTGACTTTCAGGTGATCGGATCATGCGCGAACGTCTGGAGTGGATTACGCTGATCGGCCTGGTGGGTCTGCTGGGCGCGGGGTGGATCTACATCTCGCGCGAGACAAACGCCGGCGTCGGGCCGACGCCGCTCACGACTGCGCCCTACGTTGGCAACCTGGCCCCGGACTTCACCCTCCAAACCGTTGACGGCCAATCCATCACGCTGAGCGACTACGTCGCCGGCGGCGGCACGCCCGTCGTTCTCAACTTCTGGGCCACGTGGTGCCCGCCCTGCCGGGTCGAGATGCCCTACTTCGAGAACGTCAATGGACTTTATGACGGGCAAGTGGCCGTCCTGGGGCTGAACCAGGCCGAATCGGCGGCCACCATCGCCGGATACGCCCGCGATCACAACCTGACCTACCCCCTGCTGGTCGATCAGGACATGCGCGTCAATAATCTCTATGGCATTCTCAACCTCCCGACGACGATCTTTATCGACCGCAACGGCATCGTCCGCGAAGTGCTCATCGGAACGATCAATCAGGGGGTGCTGGTGGATCGAATCGAGGAGTTGATGGGAGAGTAGGCACTGGGTCAGTAAAACAGTAGGGCAGTAAATCAGAAAGACACTTAATGCCGGCCGTCCCACTACCTGACCCACTGATCCACCGACTTACTGACCTACTGGCTCACTGACCACTACCATGCTCCCCTACCTCAACCTCGGCCCCATCGGCCTCCCCACGGCGCCACTGGTTTACCTGTTTGGCATGTGGCTGGCGCTCTACGCCGTTGACCGGGCGGCGCGGCGGCAAGGCCAAGAACCGGAGCCGCTTTATGCGCTGGCGTCGGCCGCTTTGCTGGCTGGTTTCGTCGGCGCGCGGCTGACGTTTGTTTTGGTACACTGGTCTTCCTTTGATGACAATCTGCTGGGCATCATCTGGCCGCTGACCAGCGGCTATAGCGCCGGCGGGGGAGTCCTCATTGGCGCGGCGACGGCGTTTTTCTATGGCCGCTGGCGTCGCCTCTCTCTTTGGCCCACACTTGACGTGTTGGTCCCCGGTTTGATCGTCTTTCTCATGGCCGTCAGCCTGGCCGACTTCCTCGGCGGCGCGGGCTACGGCTCGCTGACGTCCATGCCGTGGGGCATCAACCAGTTCGGCGTGCGACGTCACGCGGTGCAGCTGTATGAGATGGGGGCCGGGTTGGCGGCGCTGGGGGCCTGGTGGACGGCCACGTCGCCGCGCTATCGGGGAGCGAACGGGCGGCCGTTCCTGCTGGCCGTTGTCGTCTATTCGGCCGGGCGACTGTTCGTCGATGCGTTTAAAGAAACCACACCACTGACGACCAGTGGCATCCATGTGGTCCAGGTGGTTGCCCTGGTGCTTACTCTTCTGGGATTGGTCATGCTGGCGCGACCGGTTGAGGAAAGAGCAGCGAGTCAGACGGGCGAGTAGACCCGCACCTCCTGGCGAATCCGCGGTCCCGGCTCATCTTTTGGCTCAATTCCATCGGATTGAGGAACGCTTTTAGCAAGACCTCACACGAAGTGTCTTTATCAATTTCCCAACAGGCACAACATCTGCCGAATCTCCCCCAGATGGTGCGCCGAGTGAACGACGATGGCGAACGCGCCGCCGACGCGGTCGTCGCTGTCCCACGACTCAAAGCTCTCCATCGTCGCCCGAACGCGCGTGTAACTGTCGCGCAGCCCCCGCTTCAATCCCTCCCACTCCTCGGCCGTCACCGCGCCGACCTGCCAACTTGAATCCCAGTCGGCCTGTTCGGTGCGCGTCTCCAGCATGTACTCCTCCAGCACGTCGAGGTAGAAACGCACGTGGTTGACCTGCGCCGCCAGCGTGGCGCAGCGGTCGCTGGTGGCCCGCGAGGCCTGCTCGGCGGTGATGCCGTCCAGCGTCTCGAACAGCGACGTGCCCCGATCCAGGAAGATGCCGTGGACGCGCTCGAATGTCTCGGTCAGCAGGCCAAACAAGGTAAGAGTCAATCGTTCGACGGGAATTTGTTGGGTCATTTCAATTCTCCCATTGCGGAAAGTCGGATACCTGAATCTCACCCATTATAACATGAGTAACATAAAACAAAACAGATGTTCTATCGCTCGCAGGGTTTTTCTGTAATCGGCCGTTCTCTGCAGGGGCGCTTTCTTAGCCGGCTCCGCGACTCTGAACGGGGCGTCTTGCTTTTGGCGGCCGGATAAGAATCCGGCACTTCATAGCTAATCGGCTGACAAGTGAAATGACCTGCTATCGTTTATCCTCTTGACATTCACGTTACGTCATGGTTTATGATACAGGTCAGTGAGGAACAGATGGATTACACCGTGAAACAACTGGCTGACCTGGCCGACGTGACGCCGCGAACGCTGCATTACTACGACGAAATAGGACTGCTGCGGCCGTCATCTATTGGTGAAAACGGCTATCGGTATTATAACGACACCGCGGCGCTCAGATTGCAGCAAATCCTGTTCTATCGCGAGCTTGACCTGAGTCTGGACGAGATCGGCGCGATACTGGCAAGTGCTGGGTTTGACGTGGAGGCCGCGCTACACCAGCACCGCCAGGCATTGCAGCAGCGGATCAGCCGTCTGAATCACCTCATCGACACCATCGACAACACGATTCAACACCTCCGAGGAGAAAAAGAGATGAGCACACAAGAGTTGTTCCAGGGGTTCGACGACGAAACGCAAGCCCGATATGAGCAAGAAGCGGCCGAGTTATACGGCGCGGAAACGGTGCGGGAGTCGAGCCGGCGTTGGAAAAGCTACACGGCCGAGGACAAGGCCCGCATTATGGCCGAAGGCGGCCAGACTTATCGCGACCTGGCTCACATGCTCGACCGCGACCCGGCCGACGCGGACGTCCAGGCAGCGATGGGCCGCTGGCACCAGCACATACGCGCTTTCTATGAGCCTACGCCCGACATCCTGCGCGGGTTGGGTCACGCCTACGAAGAGCAACCGGAATTCGCCGCTTTCTATGAGGCCATTCACCCCGACATGCCGGGGTTCCTGCGCCGGGCAATCGACCGCTACGTAGACATGCTGTGATCGCCGTGTCATTCAGCTATCAGTATTTTTTACCTATTTGCTATAATCGCTTGCGGGTGCCATCCTCAGCACTCGCTTAACCGTAGATAACAGCGAAGGGTAAAACACACCATGAGTTCCGTCATCGCACCACTGATCCCATTCATTCTCGGCAGCGCCATTGTCCCGCTACAGATTATCATCGTCATCCTGTTGCTGACCGGCAAGGACCGGGGACCGCTCAAGGCCATCTTGTTCGTCCTCGGCATGACGCTGGCCCGGTTGGTTCAGGGCGTGTTGTTCGGCCTCGCATTCACCGGCGGCAGCGGCGACCCGGCCGATGCCGCCGGCGGCGTGCCGTGGATCAAGTCGACCGCCCTGATAATACTGAGCATCCTGTTACTGACTACTGCCTACAAGCAGTGGACCAAGGAACCGGATCCCGACGCGCCGCCACCCAAGTGGATGGCGATGTTCGACAACCTCTCGCTCATACGCGCTTTTCTCTATGGCGCGGGTCTGATCCTCATCGCCGCCAAGTTGTGGGTTTTCACCTTGAGCGCTCTCAGTGTCATCGGCGAAGCGCAATTAGGGCAGCCCGATAGTACGGTAGCGTTCTTGTGGTATATCCTGTTGGCTCAGTCGTTGCTGATCATCCCCATCCTCATCCGCCTCTTGCTCCCCGGCAAGGCGGGCCAATGGCTGGGCGCGTTCAGTGCCTGGCTGGAGAAACACAACCGCGTGATCGTGATAATCGTGTCGCTGATATTCGGTTTGCTGTTTCTCTATCAAGGGGTGATCGGCTTCTTCTAGTCGGAGCGGCCCGGCCCATCCACCACCCGGCCCGGCGTCGCCCCGGTGTGCTCGCCGTCGCGCAGCACCGGCACGCCGTTGACCAGCACGTCGCGCACGCCGGTGGCATATTGATGCGGCCGGTCAAAGGTAGCATGATCCTGAATCGTGGCCGGGTCGAAGATCACCACATCCGCAAAATGGCCGGGCAACAGGCGGCCGCGCCGGTCAAGCTTCAGATTGTCGGCCGGCAGCCCCGACAACCGCCGCACTGCTTCCTCCAATGAGATCAGCCCTTCGTCGCGTACGAATTTCCCCAGCAGCCGGGCAAAGCTCCCATAGGCCCGTGGGTGGGGATTCGAGCGCAGGAAGATACCATCCGGAGCCAGCGAAGCCGAATCGGAGCAGAAGCTGACCCACGGCAGGCCGATCTCGCGCCGGACGTTCTCTTCCGACATGGTGAAGTAGACGCAGCCGACGCGGCTGTCGTCTTCGATCACCAGATCCATCGCCGTCTCCACCGGGTCGCCCCCGCGCAGAGCGGCGATCTCGGCCAGCGACTTGCCCGTCAGCGGCTTGAGCGCGTCGTTCTTGAAGCTGACGCACAGAACCTTGGACGCATCACCCGCCTCATGGTAGGAGTTCTCCCAGTCGGCGCTGGGCAGGGCGATTTCAGCCTTCAACCGCTCGCGCACGGCCGGATCGCGCAAGCGGGCGACCCACGCCTGATGGCCGCCTTCCTGCACCCAGCCGGGCATCATGGCGTCCAACCCGGTGGCGCTGGCGTGGTAGGTGTACATATCGGCCGTGACCGGCAACCCGGCCGCTCGCGCCGCCTCGACGCGGGCAATGGCCTTCTCCAGCTTGGGCCAATTGCGCCGCCCCGACGCCTTCAGGTGGTAAATCTCGCCGCGAACGCTTGACTCGGCAACGATTTGCAAAAACTCCTCCAGCGCTTCGAGAAACGTCTCGCCCTCACTGCGCAGGTGGACGGCGAAGAGGCCGTCGTATTCGGCCGCGGCCGAGGCCAGGGCGATCAACTCGGCCGTGTCGGCATAGCTGTCAGGAGCGTAGATAAGCGCCGCCGACAGGCCGACCGCACCGTCGGCCATCGCCTGGCGCACGAGCGTTTGCATTTGCGCCAGTTCCCCGGCCGTCGGCCGCCGGTCGGCAAAGCCCAGCACGTTGGCCCGCACGCCGCCCGCGCCGATGAACGAGGCCACGTTGGGCGATACGCCGCGCCGTGTGAGAAACGCCAAATATTCACGCAAAGTCGTCCACTCGATGTCGTAGCGGATGTCGCCCTGGCGCTCTTTCATATAGACTTTCAGCTCGTCATTCAGCGGCCCCATCGAGAAACCCTCGCCCAGTATTTCCAGCGTCACCCCCTGGCGAATGTCCGATTGCGAGCGGCCGTCGTGGATGAGCGACTCGTTGGCCCAGCACATCATGTTGATGAAGCCGGGCGACACGGCCAGTCCGCCGGCGTTGATTTCCTGCCGGGCGCGGCCGGTGACGCGGCCAATGGCGGTGATGACATCGCCGTCGACAGCTAAATCGGCGGGAAACGGCGCGCGACCATTGCCGTCATAGATGAGTCCGTTGCGGATAAGAATGTCGTGCATGAGAGGCTCCGGCAAATGAGGGATGGATTCGGGACGAGGGACAAGTGGCGATTAGAGGCCCGGCTCCCGGATAGGCCACAGGCCAATCATGAAGCCGGGCAGACGGGGCCGCCGGCGAAGTGTTCTTCCATTTTGGCCTGACGACCAGATTGCTGATCGTTGGGCGAGGCCAGGCGGCCGAGATTTGACGTCCAGCGGCATCAACTGTGAAGGCGCTTGGGGCAAGGTTGGCGTTTCGATCATAGTCCCTCTTCCTGCGGCAAGCAGCGGCTCCTGTTGCCATTATATCATAGATACGATACGTGACAGATTGGACAGGCCGGCGATAGAAGTCCCACATGACCCGTATCTCTATCGCCGACATGTCCGGTCTTTCCCTAGTCCAGCACCGGATCATTCTCTGGCGTGCGCCAATAGATGCCGTCTTCGCGGGCCATGTAGTGGCTGTCCACCAAATAGCGCCGCAGGAAAGCGTAGTCCTCGTTGAACTGCTTCAGCCACTCGCTGAACTCCTTCTCTGTCCAGCGTCGCTCCGGATCGATCTGACCGGCCAACCAGCGAATGAGAATTTGCTTCTTCTTTTCCTGGGCCGGGATGTCGACGATGCGGCCGTCCTTCACCCACGTGCGTAAGATACGCTCTTCATCGGTCAGTTCACTCGGTTCCACCAGCGCCGCCAGATTGCCCGGCGCGAAAACGTCCTTACTCATGGTTTCCAATTCCCTGCCGTTTAGCCGGTAGATGCGCATGGTGCCTTCGGCGCGGGCGTCTACCAAACCAATATCTTTCAGCTGCGACAGGTGATGCGATACCGTCGGCTCTTTCACACCCAGTAGATCGGCCAGCTCACCCACACTTCTTTCCCCGTTCGCCAAATGACCGATGATCTTCAGACGACTTTCGTTGCTGAAAACCTGGAAGAAACTTAGTAATTGATCAAATTGTTGCTCCGAAAGAGCCTCTTTGTTCATCTTGTTCATTTCGATTCCCTTCTAATTAGATATGCAACTATATATAATTCTATCGAAATAGTTTTGTTTGTCAAGCGGCTCTTTTGCGGCAAACAATGGATCAAAGGGATAATATGGATACAATCCACGCATTATCTGCCTTCGGGCCAGTCACTGTCTGACCCAAAAGCATGGGCAGAACCAAGATACCCATGAGTGATTTACCCTCTTCTTCCGATGCTGCGCGGTTGGTAACCCATCTCGCGCAGGCCCGCCCCGGCCGGCGCGAGATCATCGAAAGCCGCGAGCTGTCGCCGGAAATGGCGCTTCTGCGGGCTTTCCAATCGCAACGCCTGGCAACGACCCACGCCGATTTGCTGGCCGCCCCACGCTACCGCCCGGCGACCGAGTTTTTCCTCAATGACGTCTACGCGCCGCGAGACTTCAGCCAGCGCGACGCCGATATGCTGCGCTTCTACCAGGGTGTGCGCAAGGTATTACCGGAACGGGCCGTCTCCATTCTGGCCGACGTGGTTACACTGTCCGACCTGACAAATGAACTGGATGACCAATTGTGTCGCGCTCTGTTCGAAACGGTTGGCGTCACCGATGCCATCAGCCCCCAGCAATATGCCAAGGGTTATCGCGTCTGTGACAATTACGCCGAGCGCGTCCGCCAGATCGAGATGATCGGCCAAATTGGCCTGGGCATCGATCGGCTGGTGCACATCCCGTTTGTCGGCGTCTCGCTGCGCTTGGCCCACGGCCCGGCCGTGCTGACCGGATGGGAAGACCTACAACGTTTCCTGGAACACGGGTTCAGCGCTTTCAAACACATGAAAGGCGCGGCCGAGTTTCTGGAGACTATTCGCCAGCGAGAGAAGGCCATCCTGGATCGCATCTTTGCCGCCGAGCCCAACCCATTCGACATCCATGATGTCCGCTGATCACCGGCCGCAACCCGCCGCTCCCAATCGGTTTCTTGTCACCGGCGGGGCCGGATTTCTGGGGTCGGCGCTGGCTAACCGGCTGGCAGCCGCAGGCCATCGGGTATACGCCCTGGATGATTTGAGTAATGGCGATCCCACTCGGCTTGATCCTCGCGTTGATTTTACCCTGGGCGACATCGACAACGTGCCCTTGCTGTGGTCGCTGCTGCAAAACGTCGATTGCGCCTATCACCTGGCGGCGCGCGTGTCCGTGCCGCAATCGATCCTCTACCCTCGCGAATACGCCCGCGTCAACGTCGGCGGCACGGTCAGCCTGATGGAAGCCATGCGCGACACGGGCGTCGGCCGCGTCATCTTCACCTCATCGGGCGCGGTCTATGGCCGGCAGCCGCGCCAGCCCGTGCGTGAAGATGACCTGCCCCACCCCGACAGTCCCTACGCGGTCAGCAAATGGTCGGCCGAGCAATACGTCCGCACTATCGGCGAACTGTGGGGGCTGGAGACGGTGGCCTTGCGTATTTTCAACGCTTATGGGCCGGGGCAGAGCCTGCCGGTATCCCACGCGCCGGTTGTGCCCCGCTTTCTGAAGGAGGCGCTGGCCGGCGGATCGCTCGTTGTGTTTGGCGACGGCCGGCAGACGCGCGATTACATCTACGTCGACGACGTGATCGACGCGCTGATCGGCGCGGCCACAACCACCGGGCTGGGGCACGCTGTCATCAACATCGGCAACGGTCGGGAAACGAGCGTCAACGAGTTGATCGCCCAAATAGAGCGAGCCACCGGCCGCCACGCCAACGTCATCCACAATCCGGAAAAGCAGGGTGGTGTGCCACAACTGGCGGCTGACGTCGGCCGGGCGCGCCAGCTGCTGGGATTCGAACCCAAAATTGACCTGGAGACCGGCTTGCGCTTAACGCTTGACCAAGATGCGCGCTTCGGCCGCGCTAAAGCGTGACGTGCACTTCGGATTCGGGGTCGGCCAACGCCAGCCGCAACAGAACAAAGACCCATGGGGCAAAATAGGTAACCCAGAGCAAGATCAACAAGTAGCGCAAGAAATGCAGCGGCAGCCCCAACCACAGCGGCGTCGTTGGGAAAACGACCCGCAGGCCGGCCCAGATGCCGGCGGTGCCGGCCATGCCCAGCACAAAGCGCAAGATGCGTTTCCAGACCGGCCCATCGGCGTGAAAGCGTATTCGACTGCTTTCCAGTATGATGCCGACGCCGAAGCCCAACAGCGCACCAAAGGTCGACACGACCGCCTCATAGCCGCTCAGTTCAGCGGCGGGGACATACGCGGCCCAAGGCACGTCTTCCGACACCGGCCCCAGCAAGAGATAAATGCCCACGTAGACGGCGGCCAGCACCGTGGGAATGAGCACCATCAGCAACAGGCGACGGCCGAGGATCTGCTTGTTAAAGCGCGCAAAATAAAACTGTTGCCACAAGAGGAAGGCGATCAGAATGATGAGGCCGGCGGCAAAGCCGACGGCAATATCCTGAAGAAAGTGGACGCCCAGATAGAGGCGGCTGAGGCCCATCAACAGAATGTACACAAAGGCGGCGACCCACAGCCACGTGCGGCGAACAGTGGCAGCCAGGAGCAGGAAAACCGCTGTCGTGTTCTGGACGTGGCCGCTGGGAAGGCCAAACTCTACCACATCGTAACGCCCGATTTCAGGTTCGAGCCAAAAGGGGCGTGGCTGGCGGATTAAATTCTTGAGAATGGTGTTGACGAAGGTGGACAGGAGAAAAATATAGCCAAGCTGGCGGCCGAGACGCTTGTCGACGCACCAGTAGATGGACGAGATGAAGACCAGAAAAAACCCCGCCGTGCCCAGCGCCGTTATAAGACTCATCACCCCCAGGAGGCGTGGATAGGCTTCCTGCATGAGAGTCGTCAAGGCAATGCTCAACTGATATAGTTCTTCCATGCCCCTTCCCTTAAGGTTCGCGGTCAATCGGCCGACCGGCGGGAATTGTAGCCCAGGCGTTCGCAGTTCACAATGTTTATGAACGGCAGCAGTCGATTGGGCCGCTCCACGTCACCGTGTTTGCCAGACAAACGCACGGTACTATAATGATGAGATTAGTTAATTGGAGGTTTATCCATGTCGTCAACAATACTGGTCGTCGAAGATGAGGAACGCATCCGGCAATTTCTTCAGCGCGGCCTTGGATTTGAAGGGTATCGTATCGAGGTAGCTCCCGACGGCCCCACGGCTCTGGAGTTGGCTCGCGACACGCCGCCCGACCTCGTGTTGCTGGACCTGATGTTGCCGGGCATGGATGGGTTGGAGGTTTGTCGCCGGCTGCGCGCCGTCAGTGATGTGCCCATCCTCATGCTGACCGCCAAGGAAGCGATCGATGATCGAGTCGCCGGGTTGGACGCCGGGGCCGACGACTACCTGGTAAAACCCTTCGCCTTCGACGAACTCATGGCTCGTGTGCGGGCGCTGTTGCGCCGGGCACAACCAGCCCAGCCGCAAGTATTCCGCTTCGCCGATCTGGAACTGGACACCGGCACGCGGCAGGGCCGACGCGGCGGGGCGACTTTCGATCTGACCGCCAAGGAGTATGAGCTGCTAGAGCTTTTCATGCGCCACCCGCGACAGGTGTTAACCCGCGACGTGATATTCGACCACGTGTGGAACTACGATTTCGGCGGCGAAAGTAACATTATCGAGGTCTACGTGCGCTACTTGCGCCAAAAGACCGAACAGGGGGACATGGCCCGGCTAATTCATACCGTGCGAGGCATCGGTTACGTCCTGCGCGAGGAGTCATAGTCTCTACTTGTCCATCCAAAACCGGCTGCTGCTGGTCTATGCCCTGATCTTCAGCATCGTCTACTTCCTGTCGTCGCTGGTTATTTACATCCTGCCCCGCAACCAGCTTCTGGCCCAAATCGATGGCGATCTCTACTCGCTCGCCTCCGAACTGGTGACCGGCAGCATTGAGGTCGGTGCCGACGGCATCATCCGCATGCCCTTGCCGTCGGACCTGGCGACGCTGCAGACGGCCTCGACCTTTCTCATCATCGTGAACCGGCAAAACGAGATCGTCTTTCAGTCCAGCAATCTGGCCGGCTTCAACGATGTGCTGGATCCTGAAAGCCTGGGCACACAAGAGATTTATCGCCTGGTCCCGCGCGAGGACACGCTGTTGCGCGTCCTGACCGTGCCCGTATTCGACGACGCCAGCCAACCTATTGGCCATATTCAGGTGGCCCGCCTGCTCGACAATTTCGAGATTTTCAATCGCGTGCTTAGCCGGGCGCTGCTGATCAGCATGGGCGCGGCCTTTGCCTCGCTCATCATGTTAACAATCCTGACGTCCAGCTTGTTCAGGCCGCTGGAAGACATCGCCACCGTCGCCCGGCAAATCACCCGCGCCGATGATCTCAGCCGGCGCGTGCCCCATAGCAGCCGCACCGACGAGATCGGCGAGCTGGCCCGCGCCTTCAATCAGACGCTCGAACGGCTGGACCGGCTGTTTCGCAGCCAGCAGCGCTTTCTGGCCGACGTCTCCCACGAATTACGCACGCCGCTGACCAGCGTGCGCGGCAACCTGGACCTGATGAAGCGATTCGGCCACTACGATGAGGAGTCGATGGACGTCATCCAGGATGAGATGGAGCGGATGAGCCGCTTGCTGGGCGATCTCCTGCTGCTGGCGCGGGCCGACACCGGTGGATTGCCACTGCAGATTGGGCCGGTAGAACTGGATAACGTCCTGTTCGAAGTGTACCGGCAGGTCAGGCGTATCGAGAAACCGGTCTCAGTCGAGTTGACGGCCGTCGATCAGGCTACCATCCTCGGTGATGAAGATCGCCTGAAGCAACTGTTGCTCAACATGGTGGATAACGGCATCAAATATACGCTGCCCGGCGGCACAGTTCGGCTGAGTCTGACCAAGGAAGGCGGGTGGGCGAATTTGATCATCAGCGATACCGGCATCGGCATCCCGCCCGAGGATTTGCCCCACATATTCGACCGCTTTTATCGAGTGGACAAGGCGCGCAGCCGGGCACAGGGTGGCTCAGGTCTGGGGCTGGCCATCGCCAAATGGATCGTCCAGGCCCACGGCGGCGCGATCCAGGTGGACAGCACCGTCGGCCAGGGAACGACCTTCCGCATCACGCTCCCCCTCAATGAATCCCCCCGGCAATTGCCCGACCGTACAGCGGAGATAGATGAGGAAGCGCTCAAGACACGAACCGGGACCCGCCCTCGCGGCTTGCCGGGAACGCTGCGGCGCGGCCAGCCGGCGGGCGAAAAGGAAAGCCCATAGCCGAATAACGAAAAAAGGCTGGGTCAGGGCAGGTGAAATTTCGCCTGCCCTGACCCAGCCTCTACGTCGCCCCCATGCGGCCGGCGGCTCAGTCGCGAGCGCGCCGTACCAGATAGAACACGCCGGCGCCGATCAGGATAATGGGCCAGATAAAGCCCGGCACATTCCCCATTTGGCTCAACAGGAAAAACCCACCAAACAATATGAGCAGCACGCCGACAGTGGCCGCCGGGCTAAACCGCGTCTTGTAAGCAGCCGGGTCCTCGAACTCATCCTCGGACACGATGCGTATCTGCGGTTGGCTACGCGACGGAGTGGGCATAACGATCCATAAAACGACGTAAATGGCGAACCCGACGCCGCTGGCCAGGAGCAAGAAAACAAATGCCAATCGCACCAGCACCGGATCGATTCCCACGTAGTCGGCCAGACCGCCACACACACCGGCGATCATCTTGTCTGTTTCGCTGCGCATCAGCCTTGTTTGCTGCATGCTCTTACCTCCACAATCAATCTTTACTTGCTATACGCCTTCGATCCGGGAAAGTTGCGCCCGATTTTCAGGCCGGCGGGACTTTTAACTCATATGAGAAGAGGATGACTGGGAAGGATGGCCTATGGAATCAGATACCCTTTTTGTTATACTGTGGGATTGTAAGGATGATTTATTCACGAGGTAGCACGTCCAGGTGGACGCGCGGGTGAGAGCGATCACAGATATTGTGAATGTCCAATTGACCGACACTTGGAAAGAAGGGCTGGCGCGCATGGTGCGCCACCGCCCCTTGGCCGGGCTAATGGGCTGGGGTGTCCGTCTGGTGGTTCCTCGCCAGCGAGTCGGGGTCGCTCTGGTCACATTCAACGAAGACGAGGAAATATTGTTACTGCGCCACGTATTCCACACGCCCAATCCGTGGGGGTTGCCCGGCGGGTGGCTGGGCCGCAACGAAGCGCCGCAGGCCGGCCTGGTCCGCGAATTACGCGAGGAAACCGGGCTGGCTGTTTCGCTCGGCCGCCCCGTTCATGTGGCCCATGCCGGGTCGCCGCCGTTCATCGTGATGGCTTATAGCGGGCAGTTACAGCCCGGAGAAATGCGACTCAACGCGGAAATCCTGGAGGCGCGCTGGTTCAGCCTCGATCATCTGCCCGGCCCCCTCATGCCCTTTACCGCGGCGGCCATCACGGCCGGCCTGTCTCTCCACCGGCTAACCACCCCAATCGGCGGCCACCTCGTGCATGAGACATCGTAACGCATCCATATGAACCGCAATGCATCACCCGGCCTAGGACAGTGGATCACCGTTTCCCTCATGGTGGCGGTTTCGCTTTTTCTGCTGTACCAGCTCTACCAGTATGCCGGCACGCGCACCGACTTTCCCACAGGTCTCAAGATTGGTTCCGTCGATGTGGGCCAGATGAACCCTGAAGAAGCGCGGGCAGAGCTGACGACCAAATATCTCGACGCGCCGGTCACTCTGTACCACGGCGAAAACAAGTTCGATCTGATGCCCTCGCAGGCGAAATTCACCCTGGATTTCGATACGATGCTGTCTCAGGCCGACAGAGAGCGCACGCGCCAGGACTTCTGGTCCGGCTTCTGGGGCTTTTTGTGGGGCCGCCCGGTCGAGGTCAACCCGGTGCCGCTGGCGGCAACGCACGACCGCGAAGCGCTGCGCAACTATCTGGAAGAGATCAAGAGCCTGGTCGATCTGCCCGCGCAACCACCGCAGCCTGTACCCGGCAGCATGAGTTTCCAGTATGGCACGCCGGGCACAGAAACCAACATCGAAGCCAGCTTTGCCGACATTGAAGCGGCACTCTATCGTCCCGGCACGCGGGAGGCGCGGCTTATTGTGGAACCGAAAGACCCACAGCGCCCCAATATCAACTTGCTGTCCCGCCTGCTGGTGAATCGCCTGCAAGTTTTTGAGCAAGACACCAATGGCATGGCCGGCGTGTTCATCATGGATTTGTCGACCGGTGAGGAAGTCAACATCAACAGCGACGTGCCCGTGACGGCTATCGACCTGATGAAACTGCCCATCGTGTTGGAGACCTATCACGAGCTCGATCAGTTGCCGACGCTCTCACAGCGGCAACTCATCTCCGACACGCTGGTCATCAACCCCGACAACAGTAGCGCCAATGAACTATTGGCGTTTATCGGCGGCGAAGAAGGGCCCTACGTGGGCGCGGAAAAAGTTACCTCGACCCTGCAACGGCTGGGCCTGGTCAACTCCTTCATCATGGCTCCCTACGACGCGCCCATGCCTGCCGGCAAGCAGACCCCGGAAACGCCGGCCAACTCGGTCGAAGCCCTGCGCACCAACCCCGGCGCCACCATGCAAACGACGGCCGAAGACATGGGCACCCTGCTGTCGATGATCTACTATTGCGCCACGGGCCAGGGCGGGGCATTGGTGGCCGCCTTTCCGGCCGATGACTGGCAGCGCGAATGCCTGGAAATGCTCGACTACATGGAGCGCAACAAGATCGGCAGCCTGATCGAAGAGGGCGTTCCCCAAGACATCACCATCGCCCACCGCCACGGCTGGATCGGTGACACCCACGTCGACGCGGGTATCATCTTCAGTCCCAGCGGCGATTACGTCATTGTCGAGATCATGTACAAGCCCGAATGGCTGGAGTGGGAGTTGAGCGCGCCGCTTATCGCCGACGTCTCGCGCGCGGCGTATAATTATTTCAACTTCGACGCGCCCTATCTGGGCCAGAGCAACGCGGCCAATAACTAGGTCTGACCGATGTTAAAGGTACTTCGCCGCATCCTCCTGATCGCCCTCCTCACCGTGGGCGCCGCCTACCTCCTTTACCAGGGGTTCCTGTTTTGGCGGGCGCTCGACAAATTCCCGCCGACGACGGTCGTAGCCGATGTGCCGGTCGGCGGCCTGACGCTGGACGCGGCCCGCGAAGCGATAAACGAACGCTATCTGGCCCCGGTCTCCATCTACAACGGCGACCAGCGCGCCGCCGAAATCATGCCTGCCGACGTCGGCTTCAGCATAGACACCGAGACCATGCTGGCCGAGGCGCAAACCGAGTGGCAAAAGCAGGAGATGTGGCTGCGCTACGTCGAATTCGTCATCGGTCTGTCGCCCGAACCCATCGTCGTCGACATCCGCGCCCAGCACGACGACGGCGCTCTCAGCAATCAACTGAACATGGTGGCCGATTTCGTCGACCGCCCGGCCCAGGGGCCACAACTTCTGGCCGACACGGGCGAAATCCAACCCGGACAATCGGGCACGGTCACCGATCGCGCGGCGACTCTGGACGCGCTGCGCGCCGCGCTCTATAGTCCCGAAGACCGGCGCGTTGACCTGCTGATGATCGAAGAACCCGCCCCGGAGTGGGACATTCGTGTCCTGCAGGATGCCATTGAAAAACAATTGGCCTCCTTCGACGGGTTTGGCAGTGTGTTCATTCTCGATCTGCAAACCGGCGAGGAAGTGCGCATCAATTCTGACGTGGCCGTGTCCGCGCTCAGCATCCTGAAGATCGCCATCTTCGTCGAAGCCTATCGCGCGCTCGATAACCCGCCTACGGACTTTGAGCAGGAATTGTTCATGAGCACGGCCACGGCTTCCAGCAACCACAGCGCCAATTTGTTGTTACACGTGATCGCGGGCGAAGACAACACCTATGAGGGCGCGGCCGTCCTGACCGAAGAAATGCACCATCTGGGCATGGTCAACAGTTTCATGGCCATTCCCTATGACGCGACCGTCGTCCCCTCGCGCCCCAGCACCTATACGACCCCGGCCAATGCCAACCCCACTATCGACACCCGGCCCGACCCGTCTATGCAGACGACGGCCGAGGACATCGGCAGCCTGCTGGCGATGCTCTATTACTGTGCCAAGGGCGAAGGCGGGCTGCTGGCGGTCTATCCGGGCGAGATCACCCAGGAAGAGTGCCAGGCTATCGTCGACCTGATGGTGCAGAACGTCGAAGGCAATCTGATTCGCTTCGGCGTGCCCGACGGCGTGCCCGTCTCCCACAAGCACGGCTGGAGCTTCAACGAGCACGGCGACGCGGGCATCGTCTACTCACCCGGTGGCGATTACGTCATCTACACGCTGCTGGCCCAGCCGGATAGCGATTGGCTTTCCTCGGAATACAGCTTCCCCATCCTGCGCGAGATCGCCCGCGCTGCCTACAACTATTTCAACCACGATCATCCCTTCGCCGGCCGCCCTCCCCATCAGGTGGAAGAACTGGAAGCGATCCGCGCCGGCGGGAATTAAAATTTGGCTGCGGATTAAACGGAGCACGCGGATCAAGGATGGCACAAAAGCCCAAACCAACCGCGCAGCCCTCTCAGTCCATAGCCATCCATTGTTTTCAACTGTTTTCAACAAGGAGAGTTTGCTATGGAATATCGCCGCCTCGGCCGCACCGGTCTGAAGGTCAGCACCATTTGTTTGGGCACGATGCAGTTCGGTTGGTCAACCGATGAGCCGGAAGCCCACGCCATCATGAGCCGCGCCGTCGAGCTGGGCGTCAACTTCATCGACACGGCCGACGTCTACTCCCGCTGGGCCGAGGGCAACCCCGGTGGCGTGGCCGAGACCCACATCGGCAACTGGCTGGCCAGCGGGGCCGTCCGGCGCGACCAGATCGTCCTCGCCACCAAGGTGCGCGGCAAGATGGGCGAAGGCCCCAACGACCAGGGCCTCTCCCGCGGCCACATCCTCAACGCCGTGGAGGCCAGCCTGCGCCGCCTGCAGACGGACACTATCGACCTCTACCAGACTCACTTCCCCGATAACGAGACGCCGCTGGACGAGACTCTGCGGGCGCTGGACGATCTGGTGCGCGGCGGCAAGGTGCGCTACGTGGGCTGTTCCAACTACCCGGCCTGGCTGCTGGCCAAAGCGCTGTGGGTCAGCGACGTGCAAAAGCTGGTCCGTTACGACAGCCTCCAGCCGCACTACAGCTATGTCCACCGCGACGAGTTCGAGCGCGAGTTGCAACCGTTGTGCCTCGACCAGGGCGTCGGAGTCATCCCCTATAGCCCACTGGGCGGCGGCTTCCTGACCGGCAAGTATCGGCGCGACACACCGTTACCGGAGTCGAAACGGGCCGGCAACGTGCAAAAGCGCTACATGAACGAGCGTGGTTTCGCCGCAGTCGATAAGCTGGAGGAGGTCGGCCTCGCCCACGACGCCACCATCGCACAGACGGCCATCGCCTGGGTACTGGCCAATCCAGCGGTCACGTCGGCCATCATCGGCGCGACCTCCATCGCCCAATTAGAGGATACACTGCGAGGGGCGGAGATACAGCTTTCGGCCGCGCAAAAAGCGGCACTGGATGAAGTGACGGCGTGGAAGAGCGAGAGCTAGATGTGGCAGCGCTACACAAGGCTCACCGCGTTTGATATAGGACATTCGAACGTAAATCGCTGGTAAGCGACAGACGGCGGCAACCTCATCACGGGTCGGCGAGGTTGGCAAAGATGCGGCGACCGTCGTCCGGGCCGTGACATCCCAACCCCCACAAGCCGATGCGGCCGGCAATCGACCGGCGGCCCGGGTAGCCGGATCGACTCTTGCATCGAATTTATGAGTAGCAACAGAGCAGCGATGGGCTAAGAAACCCCCTTCTGCTATAGTCGGGCTGCTAACGGCATTTCGTACGGCGACGCGATTCGTCTCCTGCTTTTCATCGACGAACTACAATCCGGCATTGATTCAACCACAACGGGGGCGGTCGCTTCAGCAACCGCCTCTTTTTATATCCATCAATCGCCGCCGGCAAGAGAGATATGGACACGCAAGATAGTAGTCAGCCCCCTACGATTGACCGGATCGCCTTCATCGGCAACTACCTGCCGCGCCAATGCGGCATCGCCACCTTTACGACGGATCTGCTACAGGCCGTCGCCGGTGAATATAGCCAAACCCACTGCATCGCCCTCCCGGTGAACGACACCGAAGAGGGCTATTCTTATCCGCCGCCGGTCCGCTTTGAACTGGTCGAGAAAGATATCGAATCCTATCACCGCGCGGCCGACTTTCTGAACATCAACAACATCGACGTCGTCTCGCTGCAACACGAGTACGGCATCTTCGGCGGTCGCGCCGGCAGCCACATCCTGGCCCTGTTGCGCGAATTGCGCATGCCCATCGTCACCACGCTCCACACCGTCTTGCAAGACCCCACCGTGGATCAGCGTCGCGTGCTGGAAGAGATCGCCGATCAGTCCGACCGGCTGGTGGTGATGAGCGAGCGCGCCGTGGAATTTCTGCACGAAATCTACGGCGTCAATCCGGACAAGATCGACATGATCCCCCACGGCATCCCCGACGTGCCTTTCGTCGACCCCAGCTTCTTCAAGGATCAATTCGGCGTGGAGGGCAAGACCGTTTTGCTCAGCTTCGGCCTCCTCTCGCCCAACAAGGGCTACGAGAACGTCATCAACGCCCTGCCCGCCATTCTGGAAAAACACCCCAACGTCGTCTACATCATTCTCGGCGCGACCCATCCCCACGTGCTGCGCCGCGATGGCGAGACGTACCGCCTGTCGTTGCAGCGGCTGGCCCAGAAGAAAGGCGTGGAGGGGCAGGTGATCTTCTACAACCGCTTCGTCGATTTGCAGGAGCTCACCGAGTTTATCGGCGCGGCTGACATCTACATCACCCCCTATCTCGACGAGAAACAGATCGTCTCCGGCACGCTGGCCTATACGCTGGGGGCGGGCAAGGCGGTCGTGTCGACGCCCTACTGGTATGCCCAGGAGATGCTGGCCGACGAACGCGGGGTGCTGGTCCCGTTCAACAAGCCGGCGGCGCTGTCAGACGAGATAATCTGTTTGTTGGATGATGCCCCGAAGCGCCACGCCATGCGCAAACGGGCCTACCTGTTCGGCCGGGACATGATCTGGCCGGAAGTCGCCCGGCGCTATAGGGAGAGCTTCGAAAAGGCCCGCCGCCGCCGGCGGCACGGTGCGCCCGCGGGCTTTGCCGTCAAGCCGCTCGACAAACGGCCGCTCGAATTGCCGCCCCTCAAGCTCGACCACCTGTGCCGCATGACCGACGACACCGGCATGTTGCAACACGCGCTGTTTACCGTGCCCAATTACCGTGAAGGTTATTGCCTTGATGACAACGCGCGCGCCCTCATCACCACGGTTCACCTGGAGGAGCTAGGCCACAGCCAGGCATTCGAATTGGCTTCGCGCTATATGGCGTTTATCGCCTACGCCTTCAACCCTCAAACCGGACGCTTTCGCAACTTCATGAATTACCAGCGTCATTGGCTGGAAGAGAGCGGCTCCGACGACAGCCACGGCCGCGCGCTATGGGCGTTGGGCACAGTGCTGGGCCGCAGCAACAAGCCCGCGCTGCAAAGCATCGCGGTCTGGCTCTACGAGCAAGCGTTGCCCGCCATCCTGGAGACAACCAGCCCCCGCGCCTGGGCCTTCGCCATATTGGGCATCAACGAATACCTGCGGCGCTTCGACGGCGACCGCCGCGCCCGCCAGACGCGCGAAGAACTGGCCCAACGACTGCTGGTCCTCTATAACAATTGCCGCACAGACGATTGGCGTTGGTTCGAAGACCGGCTGGCCTATAACAATGCCGTGCTATCACAAGCCATGATCATGTGCGGTCAATGGCTGCCCAACAGTGAAATGAGCCACGCCGGCCTCGAGTCTCTGGGCTGGTTGACCGAACTGCAACGCTCAGGAGCGGACGATGGGCACTTCGTACCCATCGGTTCGAACGGCTTTCACCAGCGCGGCGGCGAGCGCGCCCGCTTCGATCAACAGCCGCTCGAAGCCCAGGCCACCGTTTCCGCCTGCCTGGAGGCATATCGCTGCACCGGCGACGCCCGCTGGCAAAGAGAAGCGCGGCGCGCCTATGAGTGGTTTCTGGGTCGCAACGACCTGAACCTGTCACTCTACGACCCCGATACGGGTGGCTGCTACGATGCCTTGCACTCCGACCGCCTGAACGAAAATCAGGGCGCGGAATCGACGCTGGCCTTTTTGCACACCTTGCTCGAATTGCGTCTGACAGAGAATACGCTAAAACCACCGAATGGATAGCTATATGAATCACCTGCACCCCGAACTGTTTCGCCGGCACAAGCTGAACCCGATTCTGACCGCGGCCGACTGGCCCTACCCGATCAACAGTGTCTTCAACGCCGGGGTCGCGCTGATGCCCGACGGCACGACGTTACTGTTGTGTCGCTGCGAAGACCGGCGCGGCCATTCGCATCTGTGCGTCGCCCGCTCCGCCAACGGCATCGACGACTGGCAGATCGACCCCCAGCCCACGATGCCCGCCGACCCCGAACATCACCCCGAAGAGCTATGGGGCATCGAGGACCCGCGCATTACTTTCGTGCCGGAGTTGGGCAAGTACGTCATTGTCTACACTGCCTACACGCGCGACGGCCCCGGTGTGGCCCTGGCCCTGACCGAGGATTTTCACCAGTTCGAGCGCTATGGGCTGATCATGCCCCCAGAAGACAAGGATGCGGCCCTGCTGCCCCACCGCATTGGGGAGTACTGGGCCATGATCCACCGGCCGGTGGGCGGCCCCCGCGCCCACATGTGGATCTCCTATTCGCCCGACCTGCGCCACTGGGGCAGCCACAAACTCATGCTCGAGGCGCGGCGCGGCGCGTGGTGGGACGCCAACAAGATCGGCCTCTCCCCGCCGCCCATCGAGACGCCCGAGGGGTGGCTGGTGATCTACCATGGGGTGCGCGTGACAGCCGCCGGGGCCATCTACCGCCTGGGTCTGGCCCTGTTCGACCTGAACACGCCCGAACGGCTGATCATGCGCGGCGAGGATTGGGTATTCGGCCCTGAAGAGCCTTATGAAATGCATGGCGACGTGGGCAACGTCGTGTTTCCCTGCGGCTACACCATCTTGCCCGATAACGACACCATTCATCTCTACTACGGCGGGGCCGACAGCTGCATCGCCCTGGCGACCGGCAGCATCAATAATATGATGGAGTGGCTGCACGCCAACAACGGACAGACACAGTAGCCCGCCTACGCCTCCGGCCGCAGCAGCAGCACGTCGTCGGGCACGTCCATGGCGATGCCCCGCTCCTTGAACACCTCCCAGATGCGCAAGCGCACGTCGCTGGTGATATAAGGCGCGCGCGCCGGCTGGGGGATCCAGAACTCCAGGTCATAGCGGATCATCTTGCCTTCCAGTTCGGCCAGGCGGGCCACCGCGCCCGGCTGCCGCAGCACGTCGGGGTGTTCGGCGGCCAGGAGCAAAGCGGCCTGCACCTCGCGCGGGGAGACCTCGGCGTCGGCCGACACGCCGACGTGGACGCGCATCTCCGGCGCGTCGTGGGTGTAGCTCATCACCGTGCTGCCCAGCAGGTGGCCGTTGGGGATAATAAGCTCCACATCGTCGGGGGTGGTGATCTGCATCGTGCGCAAGCCGATGCGCTGCACCGTGCCGATGTTGCCGTCGACCTCGATCACGTCGCCGGGGGCCAGGCTGCGCTCGGTTAGCAGGATGAAGCCGCTGACGAAGTTGTTGATCAGCTCCTGTAGCCCAAAGCCGAGGCCGACCGACAGACCGCCGATGATGACCGTCAGGTTCGACAGGTTGATGCCCATCACCGACAGGGCCAGCACCAGCCCGGCGACGACGATGCCGTAGCCGGTGAAGGTCGTCACGACCTGGTTGACGGCCGGCTCCACCCCCGCCCGCGGCAGCAGCGTCTCGCCCAGCAGGCGGCGCACGACGCGGTTGAGGAACAGGAACAGGGCCAGAATGATGATCCCGGCCAGCACCGATTGCAAGGTCAGCAGCACGTCGGCCCGCGAGAGCAGACGCAGGTTGAGCAGGTTGTCGAGCAGGCCGGTGGCGTGCAGCAATAGCAGCAGGAAGATGAGCGGCCGCCAGATCTGCCGGTGCCAGACGCGGGCGCGCTCCGGCTTCAGATTGAGGTCCATCAGCGTGCCCACGAAGCGATAGAGCGCCCACAGCCCGAACAGGGGGATGGCCCAGCGCAGCACGTCGGCCGGGCGGCCGCTCGCCTCCAGCGCGCCGGTCGCCAACGAGCCGAGCAACCAGACGACGAAGGGCAAGACGGCCGCGCCGAAGGCCACCAGCAGGTCAACCGTCCACGGGAATTGCTGGGCGACGATGCCCACGGCGCGCAGCCGGGCCTCGACGCGCTCCACCTGCCGCCGCAGCAAATTGCGCGTCGCCAGGGCGACCAGCAGGATAACGGCGAAGAGGCCGGCCTGGAGCAGAAAGTCGAGGGTCAGCAGTTGGCGCTGCAAGTCTATGAGGAAGGTCTGGAGGTCATCGAGCATGGGCTTGTCCTGATGGGGGTCATTGGGTTATGGGATCATGCAGTTAATAGACGACGCGACTATTATAGAAGATTTTGGGCGAACCCTGTAGCGTCGGTCAGGAGACCGGCGTTACGGGCAGGAACTTCTGAGCAAAATGTGTATCGACCCTACGTATTTCACCCAATAGATGGCCGGCTCCGGAAGTGCTATGATGCTCATAAGCCGCGCGGATTCTATCGTCGGCCTCGTCCCCTCTCCCGTTACAGGCCGACAAAACAAACCCGTATGACTCGGGTCAGTTGTCTCTAGCAAGGAGCCAGTCTGTTGATGAGACCCCCAACCAAATGGTTTATCGGATTTACTATGTCGTTGACGATAGCGGTTTTGTTCATGTTAGCCAGACCGCAACAGGCGCAAGTATCGTCGATGTTGGGAAATATACAGGCGGAATCAGTGGCCGATGATCCTATGGTACCTCCGGCGACAGCTACTAATACGCCGCCGTCACCGCCCGGCCCATCGCGCACCCCCACGGCCACGCCCGTCGCCCAATCCTACGCGCCGCTCGTATTCGACACGCTCTCCACACCGACCGTGTGGCTAACATCAACAGCCCCGCCGTCGGGCACGGCTACGCCAACACCGCCGCCCGGTTCGACGGCGACGTTCACGCCCACGCCCTCGGCGACCATCCCGCCCGACGCGACGCCGACGGTCTTTGTCACGGGCACAGTTCCGGCGCCCTAGAGCCGACCGTCACAGGTGCGACGCACTGCGGAAAGTGCGTCGCACCTGTGGCTAGCGTATGACAGATATTGCTTCTTGTTCACGTATATGTTAACATTTGTCTCTGTGCGCACTATAATATTTTATCGCACCAGCACAGGCAACACGCCAATCAAAGATTTCCTGGACTCGCTCACCGGCAAACAAGCGCAGAAGGTACTTTGGGTACTGCAATTAATTGAGGAACTGCCTGCGGTTCCAGGGCAGTATTTCAAAAAGTTGTCGGGAACGGATGATATATGGGAAGTACGTGTTCAGTATGGGAGTGATACTTTTCGACTTCTCGGCTTCTTCCATGAGGGACAACTAATTATTCTGACCAATGGCTTTACCAAGAAGACCCAAAAAACGCCTTTGTCAGAGATCTCGTTGGCCGAGAAGCGAAAGCAAGACTACGTATCACGGAGGCGACAATGAGCGACGTGGAACAATATATAGAAGAACGCCGCCGGCGAGACCCGGAATTCGCGGAAGGCTTCGACGCCGGGTTCACCGATTTCAAGATCGGCGTACTGCTGCGGCAAACGCGGGAAGCGGCCGGACTGACTCAGGAACAGGTTGCCCGAAAGCTGGGCACGCAGAAATCGGCTATCTCGCGCATGGAGAATCACGCCGAAGACGTGCGCCTATCGACACTGCGTGCCTATGCCCAAGCGGTCGGCGCGCAGCTTCATATTTATTTGATTCAAAATTGAATAACAGGACAGGGGCGACGCACTTGCCGAGGTGCGTCGCCCCTGTGACCTGTGAATTACGGCGGTGTGTCCCCGTCGAAAGGGGCGGTGGTGTTTCCGTCGCCCCCAGGTCCGTTAGCAGCCCCCGACATCAGGGGGTGGCGATAGTAGCTGTCAGAAAAGCCGTCGGCGTTGCGTCGGGGGGAACGATCGCCGAGGCCGTGGGCGTGAATGTCGCTGTTGAACCGGGCAGCGGCGTGGGTGTATCCGTGCCCGGCGGCGTCGCCGGGGCCACAGTCCCAGTCGGTTCAACTTCCAACGTTGCGGTGAGCATCGGCTGGATGGTCGGTGTTGAGACAGTATCTTGAATGAGTGGCATATACTCGCTGTATGGTCCGATTGGAGGGACCGTTGAATGAGGCAACAATGGTTCATCTGATGCATGCATTGCCGTGTTTTCGAGCAGGAAGGCTTGTTGAGCCAGCGTTTTAGCCACCAACATAATACTTCCTGCTAAAACGAGAACGAGACATACGAGTATTAGGGTAATGCGGGTATTCATTACTCTTCTCCGACTGGGTTAGCCAACATTGGTGTGGCGGGAGGGGGTTCAGATGGTTGATAGTAGAGTTGCTCATCAGTTACCCAGGGAGCCTTCTCAAGACGATCGTTCTCAAAATCATTTCGTTTACCGACGATTCGATAAGAGAACTCTGAATTCTTGTCAGAAGAATCCTCTTTAGCAACTACTTGGAAGGAGTTACTCGTACGTTCAGTGACATACAGCTCTGCATCCCCATACGCCTGTAAGAACACATGGTAGGGTTCATCTAGATTTACGGTTTCGGCGAAAATCGGGTCGATCGTTACAAGTGCCTGTCCATCTCGCAGCTCCCCAAAGCCGTAATCGCTGAACCAGACCTCCGTTGATTCCTCACTATACAGCAATCGATCTCCGTCAGAAGTAGGCACAGCAGCGTTTTTGCTTCCGTTATAGACCACTAGTCCAACCTTACCCGTTGGAGAGTAGTAATAAACGCCATTACCAGCCGATTCATATTTTCCTCCCCAACCTTCGGGCGAGAGGTTTTGCCCATAAACACCTATACCATCGCCACTTGCTGCTCGGTTCAGTCCGTATACTCCAGTTCCTGAACTATACAAATCCTCACGGCTAACTTCACCGTAAACGCCATATCCATCTGGTGACGTAGACAAGCCAACGGTCCCTCTTGTAGGCCCTGAAGTGCGATTATTAAAACCATACACACCAGCTGCATAGAAATTAGTTGAGTAGGTAGCACCAACAACACCGTGGTTCGCACCACTCCCATTGGTTGCATAACCGGTAACGCCTCGCCCTGTCGGCGAGTCCGTTTGGCCATAGACACCAATCGCGACTCCAGACCCATCGGTCGTGGTCGCGCTTCCAAAAACACCTCGCGCGTCTTTAGACGCGCTCTCACCCCACAAGCCATAGCGCACGCCACTTGTAGCAGTGTGAATCCATTTAGAACCAAAGTCACCTACATTGCTTGAAGCAACATCCCCCCAATGTTCGACCAGGGGATGGTCACCGGCTATGAACAGCAGCGCTAAAGCTGCGATCGGCAACTATGCAAACCTTTTCTTATTGGACATGAGATTGGCTCCTCGCTAAAAACAAACTGACTCTTGTAAGCCACGCCATTCTGCCGGCCAGTAACGAGGGGGGGGGCAAACGAGGCCGGTAGCAGGAACTCGCGTGACTTACCAACAGTATAACACTTCCTAAATGGGCTGTCTATGCGGCGAAATACGTGGGGACAATGCGACTTTTTACACAGATGCCTCTACCGTCGGTTAAGAAACCGGCGCTACGCCCGCGTCAGCTTGCGATAGGTGATGCGGTGCGGCCGCTCGGCCGCCGCCCCCAGCCGCTTGCGCTTGTCCTCTTCGTATTCGCTGTAGTTGCCGGGATACCAGAAGACCTGGCTGTCGCCCTCGAAGGCCAGGATGTGGTTGGCGACGCGGTCGAGGAACCAGCGGTCGTGGCTGATGACCACCGCCGACCCGGCGAAGGTCAGCAGCGCCTCTTCCAGCGCCCGCAGCGTGTTCACGTCCAGGTCGTTGGTCGGCTCGTCGAGCAGCAGCACGTTGGCCCCGCTCTTGAGCACTTTCGCCAGATGCACCCGGTTGCGCTCGCCGCCGGACAGCGTGCCCACCAGCTTCTGCTGGTCGGCCCCGGCAAAGTTGAAGCGCGACACGTAGGCCCGCGAGTTGACCTTGCGCTTGCCCAGCTCCAGCGTCTCCTCGCCGTCGCTGATCTCCTGCCAGACCGTCTTTTCGGCGTCGAGGGTTTCCCGGCTCTGGTCGACGTAGCCCATCTTCACCGTCTGGCCCACGGTCAGCGTGCCGTTGTCGGGCTGCTCCTGGCCGACGATCATGCGGAAGAGCGTCGTCTTGCCCGCGCCGTTGGGCCCGATGACGCCGACGATGGCCCCCGGCGGGATGTCGAACGTCATGTCGTCCACCAGCAGCCGGTCGCCGAAGCCCTTGTCCACCTTCTCGGCGCGGATGACAACGTCGCCCAGGCGTGGGCCGGCCGGGACGTAGATTTCCAGCTCTTCGCGGGCCTTTTCGCCGCCCGCCTCCAGCAGTTGGTTGTACTGGGTGACGCGCGCTTTGCTCTTGGTCGTCCGGCCGCGGGGTGAGGCGTGGATCCACTCCAGCTCGCGCTCCAGCGTCTTCAGGCGTTGGGCTTCGGAGCGCTCTTCTTTCGCCAGCCGGTCCTGCTTCTGCTCCAGCCATGACGAATAGTTGCCCTTCCAGGGAATGCCGTGACCGCGATCCAATTCCAGGATCCACCCGGCCACGTTGTCGAGGAAATAGCGGTCATGGGTGACGGCGATGACCGTGCCGGGGTATTGCTGCAAGTGCTTCTCCAGCCAGGCCACAGACTCGGCGTCAAGATGGTTGGTCGGCTCGTCGAGCAGCAGGATGTCGGGCTGCTTGAGCAGCAGCCGCACCAGGGCCACGCGCCGCCGCTCGCCGCCGGAGAGGACGGACACCGGCGTATCGCCCGGCGGGCAGCGCATGGCGTCCATCGCCAGGTCGAGCCGGCTGTCCAGATTCCAGGCGTCCATGTGGTCGAGCTTGTCCTGCAACTTGCCCTGGTTTTCGATGAGCTTGTCCATCTCGTCGGGAGTCAGGTCTTCGCCGAAGCGGGCGTTGATCTCGTCGAAGGCGCGCAGGGCATCGACAACTTCCTGCGCGCCTTCCTCGACAACTTCGCGGACGGTGCGCGTCTCGTCAATGAGCGGCTCCTGCTCCAGATAGCCGACGGTGTAGCCGGGAGCCAGGACGGTCTCGCCCAGATAGTCGGTGTCGACTCCGGCCATGATCTTGAGCAGCGAGCTTTTGCCGGAGCCATTGAGGCCCAGCACGCCGATCTTCGCGCCGTAGAAGTAGGACAGATAAATATCGCGCAGAATGGTGCGATTGGGCGGGACGGTTTTGCCCACGCCGATCATGGAGTAGATTACTTTGTTGTCGGTCATAATTTAACAGGTTCGTCGGGTTGAGCGTCGTACTTCGCCCGCTGATCATCACGGATGTCTTCTATTTGTAGCACGGGATGGCCGGATTACCCAATGAGAATCCCCCATCGCCCCTCGTGCCCTTTCATGTTGTAGGGGGGACAACCGGCGAAAGGTCGCCTCTATTCACCACGGCCACCACGGGATTTTGCAGAACAAAAGCCGTTCGGCCGCCCTGTCCCGCCCCCTCTTGGCTCGTCGTTCGTCACTCGGCCCCGTGTCCATTCAGCAGCGGCCGCAGGAATTCGCCCGTATAGGACGCCTCGACCTGCACCACCTCTTCCGGCGATCCCTGGGCGATGATCTCGCCGCCGCGGTCGCCACCCTCCGGCCCCATGTCGATCAGATAGTCGGCCACTTTGATGATGTCGAGGTTGTGCTCGATGATGACCACCGTATTACCCTTGTCCACCAGTTTATTCAGGGCGTGGATGAGCTTGCTGACGTCGTGGGCGTGCAGGCCGACCGACGGCTCATCGAGCACATAGAGGGTGCGGCCGGTGGCGATCTTCGACAGCTCGCGGCTCAGCTTGACACGCTGGGCCTCGCCGCCGCTCATCGTCGGCGCGGGCTGCCCCAGGTGGATATAGCCCAACCCCACATCAGCCATCGTCTGCAACTTGCGCCTGATGGGCGGGATATTGGCGAAGAACTCCAGCGCCTCATCCACAGTCAGATCGAGCACTTCGGCGATGTTAAGGCCCTTGTACTGCACCTGCAACGTCTCGCGGTTGTAGCGCGCGCCCTTGCAAATGTCACAGGGCACGTAGATGTCGGGCAGAAACTGCATCTCGATGCGGTTTTGCCCTTGCCCCTGGCACGCCTCGCAGCGACCGCCCTTGACGTTAAAGCTGAAGCGCCCCGGCTGGTAGCCGCGCAATTTGCTCTCCGGCATGTTGCTGAACAGGTCGCGAATCTGGTTGAACAGGTTGGTGTAGGTAGCCGGGTTGCTGCGCGGCGTGCGGCCGATGGGACTCTGGTCGATCTCGATAACCTTGTCCAGGTGTTCCAGCCCGCGAATCTCCTGATGTTTGCCGGGCAGCACCTTCGAGCCATAGAAATGCTGGTTGAGGCGCTTGCTCAGAATTTCCACCAGGAACGAACTCTTGCCGCTGCCGCTGACGCCGGTAATGCAGACGAATTTACCCAGCGGGATGCGAATATCGACATCCTTGAGATTGTTCTCGGCCGCGCCAATGACATCCAGCCACTCGCCGTTGCCCGGCCGCCGCTTCTTGGGCACGGGAATTTGCTTGCGGCCGCTCAGATAGGCCCCGGTCAGGCTTTTCTTGTTGCGGGCCACCTGATCCGGCGTACCCTCGGCCACCAACTCGCCGCCGTGCTTGCCCGCACCCGGCCCCAAATCAAGCAGCCAGTCGGCGGCGCGCATCGTCTCCTCGTCGTGCTCCACCACCAGCACGGTGTTGCCCAGGTCGCGCATGCCCTGCAGGGTGCGGATGAGGCGGGCGTTGTCGCGCTGATGCAGGCCAATACTCGGCTCGTCGAGCACGTAGAGGACGCCCATAAGCTGGCTGCCGATCTGCGTCGCCAGCCGGATCCGCTGGGCCTCGCCGCCGCTCAACGTGCCCGCCGTTCGATCCAGCGTCAGATAGTCCAGCCCGACGTTGATCATGAAGCTAAGCCGCTCGCGAATCTCTTTGAGGATGGGCTTGGCGATCATCTGCTGCCGGGGCGTCAAGGGCGTGCGCTCCAGGTCCTCCAGACATTGCGTCCAGTCGAGCGTCTTGACTACCGGCCGGCGCACGGCCTCGACGATGGTCTGGCCGCCGATGTCGACGGCGCGGGCCACAGGCTGCAAGCGCGTGCCACCGCAGGCGCGACAGGGCTGGTCGACCATGTACTCCTCCAGCTTCTCGCGTACGTAGTCGGAGGTCGATTCGTTGTAGCGCCGCCACAGATTGGGGATAACTCCCTCGTACTTGGTGCCGTATTTGCGCGTTTGCCCTTCGCGGTTGCGATAACGGACGGTCACCGACTGATCACCGCTGCCGTGGAGCAGAATGCGCATCTGTTGCGGGGAAAGCGTGCGCACCGGAACGTCGAGCGGGATAGCGAAATGTTCGGCGGTGGCCTTCAACAGTTGCCAGTAGTAGCCCGCCTTATCCTCAGTCGGCCAGCCGCTGATCGCCCCTTCGGACAGAGACAGGTCCTTGTTGGGCACGATGAGGTCGGCATCGATCTCCTTCTGCACGCCCAGACCCTGGCACTCGGGGCAAGCGCCGTAGGGGGTGTTGAAGCTGAACGTGCGCGGCTCAATGGGCGGGATGCTGGTGCCGTCGTAGGGGCAATAGAGGTGCTCGGAATAGAGGGTGTCGGCCGGGGCGTCGGGGTCGCTGACGTCGTTGATAATCACGATGCCGCTGCCCAGGGCCAAAGCCGTCTCGATGGAGTCGGTCAGGCGACTGCGGTCGGAGGCGGCTTCCTCGCTCGTATCGTCGGCGGCGTGGCGAATGACCAGGCGGTCGACCACGGCCTCGATGGTGTGGTTCTTGTAGCGGTCGAGTTCGATCTTGTCGTCGACGGCCCGCACCTCACCATTGACGCGCACGCGGACGAAGCCGGCCTTGCGCACGTCGTCGAAGATGCCCTGATGGTGGCCCTTGCGATCTTGCACCAGCGGCGCCAAAACCTGGATGCGCGCGCCGGTGGGCATGCCCATGACGTTGGCGACGATTTGCTCGGCCGATTGGGGAGCGACGGGGCGGCCGCACTGCGGGCAGTGGGGCGTGCCCACGCGGGCGTAAAGCAGGCGCAGGTAGTCGTAGATCTCGGTCACCGTGCCGACCGTGGAGCGCGGGTTGTGGCTGACGCCGCGCTGGTCGATGGACACCGCCGGGCTGAGACCCTCGATGTTATCGACGTCGGGCTTTTCCAGTTGGCCCAGGAACTGCCGGGCATAAGCGGAGAGCGATTCGACGTAGCGGCGCTGCCCTTCGGCGAAAATGGTGTCGAAGGCCAGCGACGACTTACCCGAACCCGACAGGCCGGTGATAACCACCAGCTTGTCGCGCGGGATCTCCACGTCGATATTCTTCAGATTGTGTTCGCGCGCGCCGCGCACGATGATCTTGTCGAGCGACATCTTGCCTCTTCTTGCTGCGCGAAGGGAAGGCATGGCAAAGACCTCCGCGCGACCGACCTCTAAAGCCAACTCGCTATTTTAGCATAGGGGACGGTCGCGTACCATTAGCGTTTGGTTGGATCACGTCTGATGACGACTCCCTAGACTAGCACAGATGGTCTAATTTGTCTAGGGGAGGGAAGAGGAGGCCGAGACAGGGCGGCCACAACGGGGTTATCCAAAACGAAAGCCGTTCGGCCGCCCTGTCCCGCCCCTACCACCTATCGCGTATCGCGCCTTGCCTGTACGGGCGGGACAACCGGCGAAAGACCTTGCTTGTTCACCAGAGCCATCGCTCGCCGGTTGTCTCGCCCCTGGATGACCGGATTCTTATGCGGCGGCTGGGCGGCCGGTTAAGATACCGGCACCACGGGGTCAGGGTGTGACGGCCAGCGGGTTGGGCAGATAGCCGGGCACGAGCTGTACCCAGGTGTTGCCGATTTGCAGGGGGAAGGGCGCGCCGGCGGCATCGGTAAAGGTCAGCATGTCGTTGCGCCCTTCGCGATGCCAGGTGACGTCAAACTGCTGCCCGTCGCGGAAGACGACGGCCGGGCCGGAACCCCATAACTGTATCTCGATGGACAGGGCGGCGCACACACCATTGTTAATCTGCTCGCAGATGTTGGCGTCGTTGACGTGATAGGGGGTCAGGAAGATGACGTTGGCTGCCGTGACCTGCTCCTCGGTGTTGGCATCGAGATGCTCCTCGAAGTCCATCCAGCGGCGGTATTTACCGATAGCGGCGTCCCAGCGCCATTCAACTTTCTCGGTCTTGTAGTCGATGAACACGGTGCCGGCCGGCGCGCCGCCGGCGGGCGGAACCTCGCTGAAGGCATTGTACGTCCCGAAAGTGGGCGGGGTGTTAAGCCCCTTGGCGGCGACGGTTTCCCACAGTTGATCCATGCGGATGTAGAGCGTGTGCTCGAAGGGCTTGGTGGTATCGCCGGTGCGGTAGAAACCCGGGTCGGCCGCCCGCAGCAGCCGGTCGCCGAAGTCGGAGGCGTTGAGCTTCTGGTTGACGCCGACGCTGGCCCCGGAGAAGGCCAGCATGGCATCGTACATGGCCGGCAGTTCCAGGTCGATGAGCCGCGCGCTGCGCACGGGGCCGACGTTGGGCGGTATGGTGTCGTAGAAGATGGCCGTGAAGCGCGTCACCGCGCCTTCGGTCCAGTGCTCGAAGATGATATCGGCGTCGTTGAGACCGGCCTGGGGCCGGGTGTAGTCGGCCGGGGCGTTGGCGATCTTGACGGCGATGGGACGACGCTGCAAGTCGGCGGGGTCGGCCTCTTCTTCGCCGGTCAGCGGGTTGCGCCCGGCAAAGGCGACGGCGTCGGGAGCCAGGGTAACGGTGTCCGGCGTGGCGGTGATCTCCGGCGTGGGCGGGGCGTCGGTGACCTGGGGCGATAGGACGGCCGGCGGCGGCAACGTGGCGGCGACGGCCATCGTCGGCGTGGGCGGCACGGGCGAGATAGTGGCAGCAACTTCGGCCTGGGCGGTGGCAAGGGCCGAGGTGGGCGGCGGGGGGATTTCGCCCGGCTGAGCGGCCCGGCCGCCGCAGGCGGTCAGCAGGATGAGGGTCAACAGTAACGTGTATTTGCGGAACATACTTAATTATTCTCTTGATGGCAGGGTCTATGGCATCGCGGCGCAAACGACCGCGCCGGCGATGCATGGGCCAATTGTACCCGAAACCGGGCGAAGAGGACTGGCGATAGATCAACTACTGTCCAATGCTAAGCCGTCGGCCTTGTCATGGCGGACGATTGACAGTAGGGATATTCGCATCAGCTATCATAGGCCGGGACGGCTTCTTGATCCGGGTAAAATGAAGTCTCGGATGGCCTGAATATTCGAATATAAATGCCTATTGCGCTTCCCCCCCCTTTCATCTATAGTGTGGATGTCAGATTAAAGTCCCCCTATGGTTGTGGTTTACAATTTGATATCGGAGGAACATCATGAAGCGCGTGCCGATTAGAAGTACGTTGGTCGCGGTTGTTATGTTGTCGATGTTGGTTGTATCCGTTACCGTCTCAGCCCAGGCCCAGCCGGCCTCTCAAGAGGCCGGCTCCGTCCGGTGGCTGACTTACGTCGATCCCCGTTTCGACTTTTCTATCAGGTATCCGTCGGATTGGGTGGTGATCCCAAGAAACGACGCTTACGGTGTTGGAGCCACAGTTTCGTTTCACTCTAAAAGTGGAACCAGTATAACCGATGAGAGCATTGTAGACTTGCATGACGCTTCTGCAAAGGTCGAAATTGGTATGTACATGGTACCTTGGTCACAGAGAGAGATCCTAACTGATAAGTCTCTTAGAGGTTGGGTTAACCAGTACAACCAACTCAGTCAAGTGCCCGGAGTCGGGAGTAAACCAGAGGAGTCTCGATATATACGGGTTGGCGGTCAACGTGGTTTGCGTGAAACGGGTCAAGGGTTCTCCAAGTATAGATACGTAAGTATTCCTAGAGGAGATGTTGTATGGTTTATATGGTCAAACGCCAACAGTAAGGATGACAGACTACGATTCGATAGAATGGTAAGTACCTTTAAGTTCGGCGAATCGACCCCTGCAACCCTACAAGACGTGTTTGGAGATGACTTCCGTCCATCTCAACTGATTGGACAACAAGATAGTAGTGGATTAGATGTAGTTAGTAATGAAAGTGGCAACTTGTCAATTTTGCCATTAGTCGACTCCGCTTGGAAGTCACCGCTACGAGGTAGCAATTTAGCAGCTACGTGCAATGCTTCGACGCATTCACCAGACTATGGGGGAACCGGACAGGGCAAGTCTAAATACGCCATTGATGTTGGTGGAACCGAATGGGTGACCCAAGTTTATGCTAGTAGGCAGGGCACGATAAGATTTGCCGGCTGGAACACGAACGGATTTGGCAACCTTGTTAAACTCGAACGCGATGGGCTCACTGCCTTTACTGCTCATCTAGCGGGTATAAAGGAAGACATCTATACAGGTAAGTTCGTAAATGTAGGTACGCTTCTTGGTTGGGTCGGAAAAACTGGAAACGCAACTGGACCACATCTTCACTTTGAAATTAGGAATACCGCCCCAACAAGTGTGACATTAGTTGGGTTAAGTGGTTTTACAGTTGGCGTCTACCCTTATCCTGGCTCGACGAGTCCACCTGTTGGTAGATGTGGGACAATAACTTATTGACCTGTACTACCGAAAAAGCTCCAACCTCTTACGATTAAACAGCAAGAGGGGTAGTAAAAATACGCAACATCCTTAATTGTCTACCGGCTGCTGGCCGATAGCAGTTGAGGATGTTGTAGTATTGAACACCCTCTTGATCGAGTCCAGTGAGGCAGATTGTGAAATGAAGAGAATCCTGTTTACTTTACCTGTATTCCTAGCAGTTGTTAGTATAATTGTGGCTTGTATACCACAAACATCCCCTGAAACCACTCCAACGGGTTCTTTTTCACCGTTATCAGATTCGCGAACGGAGGTTTCATTAACCCCAACTACGATACCGTCGGCTGATACTATTAGACCCATAAAATCTCCCGAGCAAGCCCAACAAACGGCCACCTTACCTAGTATTCAGGAAAGTCTGGCACACGGTACAGTTGAGTCGATTGCCGTGCCAACAGCCATCCAACAGCCGCCAACCAGCAGCCCTGCAACTTTATTCTACTATAGCGCCGATGGTCATTTATATCGCGCCCCCATCTCCGGCGGTTCCGGCGAGAGGTTGACCTTGCAGCCGCTCGCGGGCGCGAATGATCCTGACGCCATCGCCGGTATAGTCGGTTACCGGCCGCCCCGCGTCTCCCCCGATGGCCGTTTGCTGGCCTTGAACGGCAACTGGGGCGGCGCGGCCGTGCTCGATCTGAGCATCGGCGAGACGATAGGCAGCGGCCGGGGGCAGGCGATGTTGGCCCCCAGTTGGTCGCCCGATAGCCGGCAGTTGAGCTACATCACCCAGGACGACCGCCTATGCCTCTACGATCTCGACGCTGGGCCGGATGATTGCCCGTTTCAGCGCGAAAGGTTGCAGGATGCTCAATGGTCACCGTTGGGTTCGACCGTGGCCGTGGCGGTTGTCGACCCGATTCCGGAAGGCGACGTCAAATGCTGTAACGGCGAGGTCTGGCTGGTCGATGCTTTCACGGGTGAGGCGACCCCGATAGGGGCTTATGCGACCGGGTTCGAATCCGTTCCGGGAGAGACGATTGCCTGGCTGGCCGATGGGTTGAGCGTAGTGATCAAGAAAACGGCCGACGGTCGCGGCGCACTCTACACGTTGGCCGACGGCTCATTGACCTACTTTGATGAGCCGGTGCTCAGCGTTGCGCCGGACGGTCGCGCGGTCTTGCACCCGTCCGGGATGATAAGCTTCATCAATGATGTGGATGACGTTAATGTCGTTAAGGCAAATTTCTCGTTGCCGGACACGGAAGACTGCGAAGGTTCCCTAAGCCTGGCCTATGTGTGGTCGCCGGATGGCGGGCAACTGGCCTACGCGCCCGCGTGCTTGACGGGCGACGACGCCCCGCAGGCGGAGAGGGTTTTGTACGTCATCGAGACGGCCACGGGCAATCTGCGGTGGCAACAGGCGCTTCCGGCGGCGATGTATCCAGTGGGCTGGTCGCCCGAAGGCGATCAGTTGCTCTTGCAAAGCAGCCCCGGCAGCATGCCGGATGGATGGTCGATTTGGCGAATGACGGCCGGTGGCGAGCAGCCGTTAGAGAAGGTTGTAGACCAGGCTCTGTTTCTGGAAGTCGTTCCACAGTGGCGTGAATAGCGCCATTTGAGCCAGGGATCGGGAGAAGGTAGATGAATAAGTCTCGTGTCAGATATAAGTTAGCATTACTATTGCTGGTTCTGACATTTGGTAGTTGCGCCTCACCATCACCGACGTCCGACAATACCCAACTATTCACCGTCTCACCCACGACCATCGCCGAGAGCTTGCCGCCCACACAAACGTCTATTGCTTCTCCGGAACCCACGCTTACTCCAACGCCTGCGCCCACGGCCACCACCGCGCCGCCTACCCCTACGGCCATACCGACCATAGCCGGCCCGGCTGACACCCTCGTGCTATACGCCACGCACGTCGATATGAGAACCTCGCCCAACCGGCCCGCGGACGTTGCGCCATACGAGGACTACTGGGGACTCAGGACAGTGCCATCCTTGGCCTTCCTTGACCCGACGGTATTTGACCTATTTTACGGCGCTACCAAATTTTCGTCGGAGGGTATGGGCCGGTTTTTTCAGGAGGTAAGCCCTCAACTCTCGCCTGATGGCCGCTATTTGCTGTTACCGGGTCTAGCCGCTTATCCGCCCGCCGGCGTCGAAGGCACGGGGTTATGGCTGATCGACCTCGTGGAAGGCACGTCGCGCGAGTTGCTGCCGGACGGCAAAATCGCCACATGGAGTCCGACAAGTGACGCGATCACCTACGTGACTGGCGACACGCTCTATTCGCTGAGTATTGCCGAAGGCGCGGAGCCGCAGCCCCTCTTTCAGCATCCGGATTTGTGGGCCCCGTACGCCAAGTGGTCGCCCGACGGCCAATGGATCGCCGCGTTGACTTCCAGCCTCGAAGGAACGGATGAATACGAAACCGGCTATGCCGCGACGTATTGGCTCGTGCCGACCAACGGCGACCCGGCGCGTGAATTGTCGACTCAGGCGGCCGGAGCCATCGAATACAGCGCATCCGAAATGTCCTGGTCGCCCGATAGTCAATTCCTGCTGGTGCGGAATCGGGTGTTCGATTTGGAAGGCAAGCAGATGTCGACGGACTATCCGGGGCGTGTGAACTGGCTGCCCAACGATTCGCGCTTGCTGGCTACCAGTAGCGATGGGATGCACATCGTCACCATCGCCGGCGAGGAGATCGCTCGCATTAATGACTATCAGTATGACTCCTCTGAGCACACCTGGGCTTTCTCCCACGACGGCCGGCGGCTGGCTTACTCATTGCCGCGCACCGAAGGCGCAACCGTAGCGGTCTACGATCTGGAGCGGGACGAGAGCCAGGTCATCGGGGCCATCTCCGGCGCGGACTTCGTGGGGATAGAGTCCATCGGGATGATGCGCTGGAGCGCCGACGATAGCCGCCCTATCCTTAGCGTCTATCGCGTAGATAAGAGCCATTACGAAATCTGGACGCTGGAGGCGCAACCGGGTGGCGCGGCCGAATTGCTGTTGGAAAATGCGGAATTGGTCGAGGCCGTGCCCTATCCGTAGCCGCAACTAGGCAGAAAACGACCGACCACGGACGACGGGCACCTTTCCGGTCGTGGCCTGTTGTCCGTGGTCAGTAGGTCAGCGCCCCAGCGCCTCCAGCAGAAAATACTCCTCCAGCGGCTCGTGGAAGTCCCGTGGCCGGTATTCGCCGGAAGCGCGGTCGAGCACGTAATCGCCGTTGTAGTCGCCGCGGGCGATGCGCTGGAGCATCTCGACCAGGCGATCCACGTCGCTGGTGTTGTTGTAGCAGCCGAAACTGGCCCGCACCATGCCGGGCATTTCCGACTTGTCGCCGGCCAGCATTTGCTCCTTCCAGTGCGACGTCTCGTCATCCCGCAGGTGCAGCAGGTGGACGACATAGGGGTGGGCGCAGAAGCAGCCGCTGCGCACGCCGATGCCGCCCTCGTAGCCCAGGATGGCCGCCGCCAGAAAGTGGGAGACACCGTCGAGGTTGAAGGGGATGACGCCCACTTTCTCGGCCGCGCGGGCCGGGTCGGTCTCGCCGAAAATACGAATGCCGGGCACGTCGCGCAGCCGCTCCAGGGTGTAGGCGATGAGGTGCTCCTCGTGGGCGGCCACGGCCTCCATGCCGACTTCCATCAGCGTGCGCGCGGCCACGGCCAGGGCCACCGCGCCGACGACGTTGGGGCTGCCGGCTTCCTCGCGGTCGGGCACGCCGGCCCAATGCACCTCGTCCAGCGTCACCACATCCACCGTGCCGCCGCCGCGGTATTCCGGCGCGTCGTGGAGGAAGACATCCTTCGGCCCGATGAGCGCGCCCGTGCCATAGGGCGCGTACATCTTGTGGGCCGACAGAGTGACGAAATCGAGATGTTCAGGGTCGTCGTCGGGCAACATGTCGACGCGGCGGTGAGGGGCCAGTTGCGCCGTGTCGACCAGGATGCGCGCGCCGGCGGCATGGGCTTTGCGGGCCAGGCGGTGAATGGGCTGGATGAAGCCGCTGACGTTCGACGCGCCGGCGACGGCCACCAGGGCCACACGCCCGGCGTATTGAGCCAGCAGGCGGTCGAAATCGTCCTCGTCGAAGCGGCCGTCGGGTTGGGCGCGGACGTGGACGACGTGGGCGCGCGGCCGCCAGGGCAGATCGTTGGAGTGATGCTCCATCTGAGTGGTGATGATGACGGCATCGGGGCCGAGGGGGTAGCGCCAGGCCAGCTTGTTGATGGCCTCGGTGGTGTTTTTGCCGAAGATGACAGTATTGGTGCGCAGGTCGGCCCCCACAAAGCGGCCAATGATCTCGTGTGCCTGATCGTAGGCCACGGTGCTGAGGCGCGACTTGAAGCCCGTGCCCCGGTGAACGCTGGAGTAGTAGGGCATGAAAGCCTCGACGGCGCGGACGACATCCACGAGGGGCGGCGTGCTGGCGGCGTTGTCTAGGTTGACGTAGGGCACGCGGCGGCCATCGAGCAAGGGCACTTCACGATCCAGACCGAGGATGCGTGGTCGCAAGTCGAGGTGGGGCGGGTTGGCGATCATCGGCTTTCTCCAGAGAAATTACGAATGACGAATGAGGAGTTATCACTATCGTTATCGCTATCGCAATCGAAGATCGATTACGATAGCGATAACGATTGCGATAGCGGGCATCCGTCGTAATTCGTAATTCGTAATTCGCTCAAAGGTTCTGGCGGCCCTCGAAGGCGCGGCCGAGGGTGATTTCATCAGTGTATTCCAGGTCGCCGCCGACGGGCAGGCCGCGCGCCAGGCGGGTCAGGCGGACGTCGCGGTCGGCCAGGCGGCGTTGCAGATAGAGCGCGGTCGACTCGCCCTCCAGGGTCGGGTTGGTCGCCAGAATGATCTCCTGGAAGTTACCCTGGGCGACACGGGCGAGCAGCTCGGCGATGCGCAAGTCGTCGGGGCCGATGCCCTCGACGGGCGAGATAGCCCCGTGGAGGACGTGATAGCGGCCGCCGAAGGCGCGCGAGCGCTCGATAGCCAACACGTCGAGCGGCTCCTCGACGACGCACAGCAACCGGGCGTCGCGGGCGTCGTCGTCGCAGATCACGCAAGGGTCGTCCTCAGTGATGTTGAAACAGACCGAGCACAACTGTGTGTGCTCCTTCAGGTCCTGCAGCGCCGTCGCCAGATCGAGGGCCTGGTTATCGGCCGCGCGCAGCAAATAGA
>JACKBY010000016.1 GCA_020634335.1 Promineifilum sp.
ACGGGGAGGGGGGTCGATTATAGCGGGGCCTAGCGGAGAAACTTGTGCGCCATTGCTAGATCAGTTTTAGAGTCTGGGCTTCAGCGATGGCCTGGGTGCGGCTGTTGACGTCGAGTTTGCTGTAGATATTGGCCAGATGCGTCTTGACCGTGCCGGGCGAGACGCACAGCTTGAGGGCGATCTGGCGATTGGACAACCCCTCGCTGACCAATCGCAGCACATCGTGTTCCCGTGGCGTGATGGACGCGGCCATGGCTAATGACTCCAGGCTATTCAGGGGGAGGAAGTCGGTCTTCGGGGCGTCCTGACCCAGGAGGCGCAGAACTTCATCAATAAATCGCATGGCCTCGGCCGAAAGGTTTTGCTCTTGCGCCACCAGGGACAGCAGAGGGGCAAGAGGCGAGCCGAAATCGACAAACGGCCGGATGAATCCTTCGGGCGCGGCCAGTTGAACCACCTCCACCAATGCGCGACGGGCTTGATTCATTTTATACTGGGCAAACAGGGCGCAGACCAGCAGCACTCGCGCGTCCATGCTCGGCTCATTGGCAAAGCCGGCCGGAAACTGGGCCACGAACCGGTTCAGAGTGTCCTCAGCCTCGTTGGGCCGTTGGCGATCCAGCAGAAGTTCCGCCCGAACCAACGTCGCAAATGCGTGTGGGCCGTCCGACTCGGCTTCCAGAATCAACTGGTGGGCGGCCGCCCGGTTGCCCCGGCGAACGCAGTAGCGCGCCTCATACGCCGCGAGGTCCTGATCGCGCCAGGCGGCCGACGGGCGCAGGGCTTGCAGAGAACGGGCCGCCTGAATGGCCTCTTGTGCTTCGGCGTGACGCCCCTCGGCGGACAATAACTGGGCGTGCATGATGAAGACGTTGATGGGCATGTTGGAGCTGGTGGGGTTTGGATCGACGATCTGAACCTGTTCGAGCAGTTGGTTGGCGCGCGCCACTTCATTGCGGGCCAGACATACGCGGCTGAGCAGGTGGAGGGCAATGCTGGCCGGGCCGGGCAAATGCCCGGCCTGTTTCACGGCTTGTTGCAGCACCTGGTAGGCGATTTTCTCGCACTGCCGCAGCTGTCCTCGCAAATAAGCCCGGTTGCCCAGGTCTGCTCCAGCGATGAGGATGGCGAACAAATTGTCTTCGCCCCGCGCCTGATCATAGATTTCGCGAATGCTCATCTCCACCGCGGGCGTCTTGTGCTGGTACGATGCTTCGGTGATCAGCAGCGCATCGAGCAGTCGCCAGCGCGGATCGGGAATCTTGCCGGTCGAAAAGGGCAGGATGGCATACCCGTTGCCCAGGCGCCGGCGAATTTCGCGCACCTGATCGAGCACATCTCCCTCGTAGAGCGTCAGATCGGCCGCTGATTTGGCCGCCAGGTTTGTCTCGATGCGCTGCAAGAACCGCGTTACCTCGTCCGGCGGCAAGGCCAGGTTGGCCAAGCGCAGGTAAACGAAGAGCAACGTCAGGTGGCCCTGGACGACCGCCTCCGGCAGTTGTTGCACCCAGTGCAGCAGGCGCGAGTCTTCGCCCGTCTCGGCCAACTCGCGCAGACCAACGTCTTCGATCATCTCGGCCGCCGTTTCCCAATCCTTGATAAACAGGTAGTGGTGAACCGCGTCGGCGGCCATGTTCTGGGTCATGTACCAGCCGGCCGCCCGCCGGTGCAACTCGGCGATCTGTTCGGGATGCTGCCGCTGCAACTGGTTGCACAACATCTCCGCAAACAGATCGTGGTAACGATACCAGGCCTGATCCTGGGTGCGATACATGAACAGGTTTTCCTGCCACAGCCGGGCCAACACGTGTTCGCCGTCGGTTTGCCCGGTGACGGCATCGCACAATCCCCCCGTTAGCTGTTTCAGGATTGAGGTTTCCAGTAGGAAGGTCTGGACGGCCTGGGGCCACTGGCTCAGCGCCGTTTCCATGAAGTATTCTCGCAGAAAGATGTGGGCGCCGCTGAAGGTGTCGATGATGTGTCGCCGGTCTTGCTGTTTGTTGAGCGCCAGCACGGCCAGTTTGAGGCCAACCGCCCAACCGCCGGTGCGCTGGACCAATGTTTCCATTTCGCCGTAGGCCAGCGGCTCGCCGGCAATATGCTTTTGCAGAAAGTCGATGCCCTCGGACAGGTTGAAGCGCAGATCTTCCAGTTCCAGCTCGGTCACCAGCCCCGCGGCCCGCAGGCGGCCCAGGGCCAGCGGCGGCCGCGTGCGTCCGGCGATGACCAACTGTAGAGTCGGCGGCAGATTTTCCAGCCAGATTTGCATGGATTCGTGAACATCGGCGCGTTTGATATGGTGGAAATCATCCAGGATGAGCCCCATGCAAAAGTCGTCGCTTTCCGGGCAAGCCAATTCGTCGGTCAATCGCGTCACGATCTCGGCCGGCGTGATGGCCGACGCGCGCTGCAGGAAGGGCATCAGGTTTTGACCGAGGCCGGGCCGCACGGCCTGCAAGGCCATGATGACGGTCGACCAGAAGCGGAGCAAATGATCGTCGTCGGCATCCAGCGCGGCCCAGGCGACGGGCATGCCGGCGCTTTCCTCTCGCCAGGCGTTCAGCATGGTACTCTTGCCGAACCCGCCGGGCGCGGAAATGAATGTGACCGGCGTGGAGAGGTGGCTTGTCAGGCGAGGGCGCGTGACCAGGGTGGGGGGCAACGTGGGCGGCCGGAACTTTGCCCGCAGGGTGAAGGAGGCCCCGACCGCCCAGTTTTCGGGTGTTGTCTTGTGGGCTGCGTTGGGAGAGAGAGACAGGTTGTCGAGAATCATCCGGCCGGCCAGCGTTGCCGCGGCCTCTTCCAGCCGGTCGAGGGTCAGGTCGGAGGCTTTGCCCAGATAGGCTTTGTGGAGGATGCCGTCGCGTCGCCGGTAAGCGTACCAGTAGTCGCCGCAAGCTTTGCGGCCTTCGCGGCGCGCCGAGAAATGTCCGGCTTCGCCAACGAATCGGAATTGATCATGTTCGACCAGCCACGCACACCATTCGGGCGAGTGGTGATGTTCCGAGGAGGGAACCGCCGTTGCCTCCTCTCCAGCCCGGAGCATTCCATCTTTAACTGTCGGCTTCATTACGCCCCCGAATCGACCAGCCCGCCAGGAGGGCCTGTCGGGCCAGTCGGGACTCAAACAGTGGACGAGATGAACCATAATACAAGTTACCCAAAACGACAATAATTAATCGAAATTGGGTAACTTTTCCAACGATTTTGTACGTCCTTTTGCGGATCGTTGTGCCCTGAAGAGTAGGGGATTTCAGTAAAATCATCCAAAAACAATATATACAACGGAGGCCATTTTGTATATTTTTACTAATAGTAGGGAAGTGGGGGTGTCCGATTCCGGGCCGTCCCCGAATTAACCAGTTTATTGCGGTTTATGAACTCGATAGGGCAGCCAGTTGGGCCATACAGCCGCAAAAATCAATCCAAGTGAGGAGAGGTAAATCATGAAGCACAAGAGTAGTCTGTTTTCCATTCTTCTCGGTTTGTTGCTCATATTCAGCCTGTCGCTGGCCGCTTGTGGCGGCGCGACGCCGACTGAAGTGGAAGCGCCGGCCGAATCGGCGCCGGTCGAAGAAGCAACGGCCGTGGTAGAGGAAGCCGCGCCGGTGGAAGAAGCCGCGCCCACGGAAGAAATGGCGCCTACAGATGAACCCGCGCCGGTGGAAGAAGCCGCACCGGTGGAAGAAGCGGCCGATCCCAACGCGCTGCCGCGCAACGAGACGCTGTACTCCAACGGCCAGCAGTGGGGCCCGGTTGTGGGCTGGAATCCGTACTCCAGCAACAACAACAACGCCATGGCGATTGCCCAGCAGGACAATGCCCGCGTCATTATGTTCGAGACGCCCTATCTCTACAACATGCTCGACGGTCAGGTCTATCCCTTGCTGGCCGATGGGCCGTTTACCTGGAACGATGAGCGCACCGAGCTGACCTTCAAGATCAAGCCGGCCGCCCATTGGAGCGACGGCACGCCGGTGACCGCCGAAGACGTGGCCTATACCTGGGCGACGCACCTCAAGTACAGCACCCCCACGGGGACGGGCAACGTCGATTTCATCGACGCCATCGAAGCCGTTGATCCCCAGACCGTCGTCATCAAGGCCAAGCTGGATGAGAACGGGCAGGCCTTGAACCCGCTGATCGTTGCCGCTTACGTCAGCAGCAACTACGTCATTCAAAAGGCGTGGACGCAAACGTTGGAAGAGCGCGTTGGCGACGATGCGACCGCATTTCTGGCTGATCCGGCGGAAGATGTCGTCTACTCCGGCCCCTATCACAAGTACTTCGCCGACGACTCCAAGGTTGTCTACGTGCGCGATGACAACTACTGGGGCCAGGACGCCTCCATGTGGGGCAAGCTGCCGGTTCCCAAGTACCTGGGCCACGTGATCTTCAAGGACAACGCCGCCGGCACCACGGCCCTCCAGGCCGGTGAGGTGGATGTGAGCCAGCAGTTCAACGCCAACGTGCAAGACCTGTGGCTGGAGAATGACCTGCCCATCTCCACCTATTTGCCGGAAGCCCCCTACGGTATCGGCGCCAGCCTGCCGACCGCCTTCTTCAACCTGGATTCTCCGGGGCTGGATCAGGTCGCGGTCCGCAAGGCCATCGCCATGGCTGTTGACTATCCGACCATCATCGCCAACGCGATGACCGACCAGTCGGCCACCTTCGACCAGGTTCCGCGCTCGCTGATGAACCCGACGCCGGGCGAGCAGGCGATGTACGATCACGAGGCCGTGGCCGATCTGCAGTGGGCCGGCAACGACATTGAAGGCGCCAAGGCGCTGCTGGACGAGGCCGGAATCGTCGACACCGACGGCGACGGCTGGCGTGAATATAACGGCGAGAACCTCAGCTACGTGGCGACCTGCCCCAACGGCTGGTCCGACTGGCAGGCCGCGATCGAAGTGGTCGCCGCCGCCGGAGCCGAAATCGGCATCGACATCACGACCAACTTCCCCGAATGGTCGGTCTATCAGACCGTGGTGACGAAGTCCGACGCCCCGCTGCCCGAAGATTATGACATCTTCATGATGTGGAGCGACGGCGCCGGCCCCACCCAGCCGTGGGGACGCATCCGCAAGCTGATTAGCTCGGAATTCAACGGAATGACCAGCAACTGGAACGGCAACTGGGGCCAGTATGAGAACCCCGACGCCGATGCCATCATCCAGGCCATTCCGGCGGAAACCGATCCCGACGCCTTGAAGGCAATGTACACGGACCTGGTCAAGATTTATCTGACGGACGTGCCCTCCTTCACGCTGATGTACCGCCCGCAATCGTTCCACACGGTGAACGAGAGCGTCTGGACCAACTTCCCCCACGAGGGTGACGGCACCAATCCGCCCGTGCCCCCGCTTAACCTGACCGATGGCTGGAGCATTGCCGGCCTCTACAATCTGGAGCTTGTCAACCCGTAAGAAGTAATCGAGCCGTAACAGCCATGCCCCACAGGATGGGGCATGGCTGTTTTTATAGACGGCCGACGCGGGCGATTGGAAAAATCCAATGTTGACGAGTGTAGGGACGGGCAACCGGGATGAGCGTCGTTGCCAACCTGCGGTAGTTCTTCCCGGTTGGCCTATCCCCCATCGCGCCGGAACAGGGCGACTCAACGGCGAGACAAAGAGCATCTGCACGGAGGGGCAATGCGGCCGTTGCGCCGGCCCTGCGAGCGATACTATCTGACTATTGAGGAGGTGCGGCATTGAAAGGGTACCGCAATTATTTCGCCAACAAGCTGATCTGGTTCGGGATCACATTGGTGGCCGCCTTTGTCCTGAACTTTTTCCTACCACGCCTGATGCCCGGCAACCCGGTGGCGGCCATCGTGGCCCGACTGGCCCAGGGCATGAGCAATACAGCCGGCGTCCAGGCCATCTACGAGCAATACGCGAAACTGTTCGGTACCGACAAAACCATGCTGGAGCAATTCTTCCTGTACGTGCGCAACGTCTTCCGGGGAGATTTCGGCTATTCGTTTAGCCAGTATCCGCGCACAGTGGCCGACGTCATCCGGGCTTCCATCTGGTGGACGATTTTCTTGCAATTTCCGGCCATCATCGTGGGCTGGGTGCTGGGGAACACGTTGGGGGCCATGGCTGCCTATCGCAAGGGCGGCTTCGATAAAGTCCTGTTGCCGGTCAGCATCTTCGTCAGCAGTTTGCCCGCCTTCGGTATGGCCGTGATCTTGCTGGTTATCTTCGGGGTCACGTTAAAGTGGCTTCCCACCTCCGGCGGCTATGGCTATGACCTGATTCCCAATCTGAGCTGGTCTTTCATCTGGTCGGTGATCGTCCACTACCAGTTGCCGTTCTGGTCTATCGTCCTGATCACCATCGGCGGTCAGGCCATCGGCATGCGCTCGATGGCGATCTATGAGTTGAATGCTGATTACGTGAAATACAGCCGGTTCATGGGCATCAAGGACGGCAAAATCGTGCGCTATGTGTTTCGCAACGCCATGCTGCCGCAAGTGACCGGGCTGGCGCTGGCGGTCGGCACGATGGTCGGCGGCGCGCTGGTAGCGGAGATCATCTTCAGCTACCCGGGGTTGGGGTCCACTATCCTGACGGCCGTGCTGGGACAGGACTACCCCTTAATCTCCGCGACGACGCTGATCGTCACGATCATGGTGCTCATCGCCAACTTTGTTATCGAGATCATCTACGGCTTCCTCGATCCGCGCATCAAAGCGGCCCAGGCCGATTAACGGGGGACTATCGGCATGAAACACACGATTCGACAAGTCTTTCGCTCCGGGAAATTTGTGGTGGGATTCAGCATCTTTATGGGGATCCTGCTGATCGTCACCTTCTATCCATTGATCATCAGGGATGCCCCGCTTAAGATCATCGGCCAGGGCACTTTCTTCGCCCCTGGTATCTATGTCAACGTCTATGACAGCATGGGGTCGCCGCATTACACGATCCTTCTGGACGACGCCGCAGCGAAGCGCATCGCCGATAAACTCGACGACGATGATCGTCAGGCCATCAAGGAGTGGCTGGTGGCCGCCGGTATTTCTGAGGACGCGATCGAGATCGAGAACACCGAATCGCTCCTCGATCTGTGGGTGAATAATTTTGACCCCACCACCAGGATACCGGGGATGACCAACGCCGACCGCAACTACTACATTCGGCTCAATACCGCGCTCGATGGGCTACTGTCCACCGAAGGGGCCATCGTCGCCAGCGTGAACCCCGAAACGGGCGCTCTTGAAGAGAAAGGGGTGATTCGTCAGACCGATTACGTGAATGTGAATCAGGTTCCGAATGTGCGCGTGTTACCGTTGGGAACCGATAATTTCGGGCGGGACGTGCTGACCGAGCTGGTGCAGGCCACGGCTGTCTCGTTGCGCATCGGGATTGTGGCCGGACTCATCGCCACCTTTATCGGCCTGGTGCTGGGTCTGGTGTCGGGCTATATCGGTGGCCTGGTCGATGACGTGATCATGTTCATTACCAACCTGTTTATCGTCATTCCCAGCTTTGTGTTATTGATCCTGATCTCCTTCAGCATCGGCCAGGAACAGCGCGGCGCGTTCACCATTGCCGTGGTGATCGGGTTTACCTCGTGGGTGTGGACGGCCAGGGCGGTGCGGTCGCAGGTGATCTCGCTGCGCAACCGCGACCACGTGAACCTGTCGAAGCTGTCGGGCCACTCCATTGCCCACATTATCGCCTTCGACATTTTGCCTTATATCGCCTCTTACGTCGTCATGGCGCTAATCCTGCAGATTTCCTCCGGCATTCTGGCCGAGGCGGGGTTGTCAATTCTGGGTCTTGGGCCTCGCACCACGGACGTGCCGACACTGGGATTGATGATGAACTGGGCCATGATCTACCAGGCGCACATCCTCGGCAAGTGGTGGGCCTACTTCCCCGTTATTATCGTCATCGCGCTGATCGCCTTTTCGATGAATCTGATGAATACGGGCCTCGACCAGGTATTCAACCCGGCATTAAGGGACTGAGTGAACGTTATGGGCAACGCTGTGCTGGAAGTCAATGAGCTGACCACGAAATATATCACCCGCTTCGGGGAGAACATTTACGCCGTCGACCACGTGTCGCTGAAGGTCGAGGAAGGCAAGTCGCTGGGCATCGCCGGGGAATCGGGTTGTGGCAAGTCGACGCTGGCGCTCAGTCTGATGGGCTATTATTTCCCGCCGCTCTACTACACCAGCGGCCAGATCATCATTGATGGTCAGAACATTTCCGGGATGGATCCGGACGAGGTGCGCAAAGCGATCCTGGGCAAGGAGATAGCCTACATTCCCCAGTCAGCCATGAACGCGCTCAACCCCACGCAGCGGATCATCAACTTCATCGAAGATGTGATCGAAGCGCACAAGCCCTACGCTACCAAGAAAGAGATTTACGACCAGGCCAAAAGCCTCTTCGAGGTGTTGGGCCTGCCGGCGGAGGTGCTGAACAAATACCCCGTGGAGCTGTCGGGGGGCATGAAGCAGCGGACCGTGATCGCCATCTCGGTCATCCTGTCGCCGCAGATTCTGATCGCCGATGAACCCTCGTCGGCGCTCGACGTCACCTCGCAGAAGATGGTCATCAAGATGCTGCGCAATCTGATGGACAGCGGCTTGATCAAGTCAATGATCTTCATCACCCACGAACTGCCGCTGCTCTATAACGTGACCGACGACATCATGGTCATGTACGCCGGGCAAATCGTGGAGAAAGCCGGCGCCCACGAGATGGTCTTCACGCCGATCCATCCCTATTCGCAAGGGCTCATGGGGTCGATCATGGTGCCGGAAAGCGGCTTGCGGGACAAGAAGCTGACGGCCATTCCGGGGGTGCCGCCCAATCTCAAGAACCCGCCGTCCGGCTGTCGGTTTGCCGAACGCTGTAAATACGTGATGCCGGAGTGCCGCGTCACGTCCATACCGCTGCGTGATGCCGGCGGCGGCCGCGCCTACCGTTGCATCCTGCCCAAAGAATTCCTGATGGAAGCTTATGAAAGGGAGAGAGGTGAAAGATGAACGCCGGAAAAAAACCGTGCCTGAGCGGCCGAGGTGTCACCAAGGAATTCGGCTTCGGCCGCAATAAAACCGTCGCCGTCGATGGCGTGGATTTCGATTTCTACGAAGGCGAGATTATCTCCATCGTTGGTGAGTCCGGAAGCGGCAAGACCACGCTGGCCAAGATGCTCCTGGGCCTGATCAATGCGACCGAAGGCGACATCTTCTTCCAGGGCAAGAAGCGCAATATCGGTTCCCACCGCAAGAAGAAGGAATACTGGAAAAGCATCCAGGCCATCTTTCAGGACCCGTTCTCTTCCTACAACACGTTTAACAAGATCGATTCCGTGCTGCTCGATTGCATTCGCATGCGCGGCGGCGGCCGGCTGCCGCGCGAGAAAAAAATAGAGCTGATGACCGAGGCGTGCAGCTTCGTCAACCTGAAGTTCGAGGAACTGACCAACAAGTATCCTTTTGAGCTTTCGGGCGGCCAGCAGCAGCGCCTCATGATCGCTCGCATTTTCCTGTTGAAGCCGCAGATTTTGCTGGCCGACGAACCGACGTCGATGATCGACGCCTGCTCGCGGACGACCATCCTGGACACATTGATGCAGTTGCGCGACGAAATCGGCATGACGCCCATCTTTATCACCCACGACATCGGCCTGGCCTACTACGTCTCCGATACCGTCTACATCATGGAGCGCGGCAAATTCGTGGAGAGCGGCACGGCTGACCAGGTGATTTTGAATCCCAAAAAACCGTATACCCAGCGTCTGATCAACGACGTGCCGAAGATTTATGAGGAGTGGGACCTCTCCACCGTCTAAACCCGCCCGAGTAAGCTGCCTTGAACACTTCCAGTACTACCAGGAATCTGGTCAGGCTTGGCCCGATCATTCTGGCCTACGCCGCTTTTATCGCTCTGGGCATGCCCGACGGCTTGCTGGGCATCGCCTGGCCCACCATGCGAGCGGACTTTGGCGTGCCGCTCGACGCGCTGGGCCTGCTGCTGCTGGCCAGCGTCGCCGGCTACATGACCTCCAGTTTCCTAAGCGGCGCGCTGGTGGCGCGCATCGGGGTGGGGCGGTTGCTGGCTCTCAGTTGTTTGCTCACCGGCACGGCGCTGTTCGGCTATACCCTGGTTCCTGTGTGGTGGATGATGGTGCTGTTGGGCGTGGTGGCCGGGTTGGGCGCGGGAGCCATCGACGCCGGTCTCAACACCTACGCCGCTGCTCATTTCGCCGAGGGGCTCGTCCAGTGGCTGCACGCCAGCTACGGCATCGGCATCACGCTCGGTCCCATTATTATCACGACCGCGCTGACCGTCGCCGACTCCTGGCGCGTTGGCTACCGCGTTGTGGCCGGGTTCCAGTTCGTGATGGCCCTGGCGTTTGTCCTCACCCTGTCGTGGTGGAGCGACCGCGAAACCAGCTCGGCCGAGGTCAAACGGGAAAAACGCCTGACGGAATACAAGACGCCCATGGTGCAAACCATGCGCCTGCCGCGGGTGTGGCTGAGCGTCCTGCTGTTTTTCCTCTACGTGGGGGCCGAGGTTTCGCTGGGAACCTGGGCCTATAGCCTGCTGACTGAATCGCGTGGCGTTTCCCCACAGTTGGCCGGCTTGTTGACCGGCAGCTATTGGGCCATGTTCACGGTCGGCCGCATTCTGGCCGGGCTGTATGCCAAGCGGCTGGGTGTCGATCTGCTGGTGCAGGGCGGCGTTGCCCTGGCGTTGCTCGGCTCGCTCCTGCTGTGGATGAATCCTTTCCCGGCGGCCAATCTCGTCGCTGTGGCTCTGGTGGGCATCGCCATCGCGCCGATCTTTCCTGCGCTCATCTCCGGCACAAGCCGGCGCGTGGGCACGCACATGGCCGCCAATACTATCGGCATGCAGATGGCCGTCACCGGGCTAGGCGCGTCGCTCATCCCCAGTCTGGTGGGCGTGTTGGCCCGGCGCTACTCGCTGGAGGTCATCCCGGTCGTCCTGACGCTGATATACCTGACGCTATTCGGCCTGTACCGGCTGTCGATGATGGCGCGCATACAGACGCAAATTCAACAGGAAACCACCCATGCCGACTGAGAACCTCACCAATCGCTTGCTGGGCTACCCGGCCGACGCCCGGTTGTTGATCATCAACGCCGACGATTTCGGCATGTGTCACGCGGTCAACCAGGCCATTATGAGCGCGCTGGCCGCGGGTGTTGTTCGCTCGGCGACGGTGATGGCTCCCTGTCCCTGGGCCTGGCACGCCCTGCGTTTCCTGGCCGCCCACCCGGAATTGCCCTTCGGCGTCCATCTGACGGTCATCGCCGAATGGCCCGAATACCCGTGGGGGCCGCTGACCCCCGCGTCCCGGGTTCCAACCCTGGTGAATGAGAACGGCCACTTCTACAACTTCGACCAGATGCAAGGCTTTCTGGCCGGGGTCGATTTGGATGAACTGGCGACGGAATTCCGGGCGCAGATCGACGCGGTGCTGGGCTTCGGGCTGCGGCCGACCCATCTCGATTGGCATTGCCTGCGCCTCGACGGTTGGGATGCCGTCTATGATGTGATGTTGAGCCTGGCCGTCGAGTACGGCCTGGCGTTGCGAGCGCTCTTTCCTTCCCAAATGGCGAAGGTGCAAAGCCTGGGCCTGCCGGCCAACAACCGCAACTTCCTGGATAGCTATCAGGTCGATCCGGACACCAAAGCGGCTCATTACGCCGAGCTCCTGCGGGCGCTGCCCGAGGGACTCAGTGAATGGGCCATTCATCCCGGCCTCGCCTCTCCGGAACTGTTGACTATCGATCCCGGCGGCAACTACCGTCGCCAGACGGATTACGACTTTCTGGTATCGGCCTCAGCCAAAGAGATCATCTGGCAAGAGGGCATCATTTTATTAGATTACCGCGCTCTACAAGGCGTTTGGCGCGAGCGGACGAGAGAGATGAATAAATGAAGACGCAATCTTTGACCGGTGCGTGGCAATTTCGCCAGGCAGGCACAGACGAGTGGCTGCCGGCCACCGTGCCCGGCGGCGTGCACACCGACCTGCTGGCCCTGGGCCGCATACCTGATCCGTTTGTCGCCGACAACGAAACGCGGGTGCAGTGGGTGGCCGAAGCCGATTGGGAATACCGCCTGCGGTTTGTCGCCGACGCCGGCCTGCTGAGCCAACCCCACGTCCGGCTGGTCTGTGACGGGCTGGATACGTTGGCTTCGGTGAGCCTGAACGGCCGTTCCCTCGGCCAAACGGACAACATGTTTCGCCAATATCGCTGGGACGTGAAGCCGCTGGTAGGGGCCGGCGACAACGAATTGCTCATTGCCTTTGCCTCGCCGGTGCAATACGTCACCGCCCGGCAGGCGGAGCGGCCATTGCCCGGCGTCTCGCAAGCCATCCCCGGCGGCCCGCATCTGCGCAAGGCCCCCTGCCAGTTCGGTTGGGACTGGGGGCCGCAACTGCCGCCCATCGGCATCTGGAAGGACATTCGTCTGGAAGGGGCCGGCGGGGCTCGCCTGGACCACGTTCATCTGCGCCAGCGCCACGGGGACGGGGCCGTGATCGTGTCGGCCGTCGTGTCGCCGGAGCAGTGGACAGACGAGGCGTTGACGGCGCGGCTCCACATGACGGCTCCGGACGGTGAGGAATTTGTCGCCGAAGGGGCCGTTTCCGCGGCTGTCGAACTGACCATCGACCAACCGCATCGCTGGTGGCCCAACGGCTACGGCGAGCAGCCGCTCTATGAGGCCGTCGTCAGCCTGCGCCAGGGCGACGAAACACTCGATGAGCGCCGCTACCAGGTGGGCTTGCGCACGATTGAACTGCGCCAGGATGAGGACGAATGGGGCCGCTCCTTTGAGTTTCTCGTTAATGGCGTGCCGGTCTTCGCCAAGGGATCGAACTGGATACCGGCCGATTCCTTTCCCACGCGCCTGAGCGACGAGCATCTGGAAACGCTCATCCGCGCGGCGGCCGACACCCACCAAAACATGCTGCGCGTGTGGGGTGGGGGCTTCTTCGAGGAAGAGCGCTTTTATGATCTGTGCGACCGTTATGGCATCCTGGTGTGGCAGGACTTCATTTTTTCGTGTAGCGTTTATCCACTGGATGACGCCGGCTTTCTGGAAAACGTCAAGGCCGAGGTTGAAGAGAACGTGCGTCGCCTGCGCCACCGGGCCAGCCTGGCCTTGTGGTGCGGCAACAACGAGATGGAGTGGGGGTGGGTGGATTGGGGCTGGGATCGGCCCGAATCGGCCGAACTGAAAGCGGCGTATGACCGATTCTTCCACCACACGTTGCCCGCGTGGTGCGCCGTGGAGGACAGCGATACGCCTTACTGGCCCAGCTCGCCGTCGTCCGACGTGCCGTTTGAAGCCCCCAACGGCCAGCGCCAGGGGGACGCCCACTATTGGGACGTATGGCACGGCCGCCGGCCATTTACCGCCTACCGCGACCAGTTCCCGCGTTTCATGAGCGAATTCGGCTTCCAGGCCTTGCCGCCTTTGCCGACTATTGCCACCTATGCCGGCCAGGCCGACTGGAACATGACGTCCTACGTCATGGAACAGCACCAAAAGAACGCCAGCGGCAACAGCCTGATGGTCGGGCAGATGCTCGATACCTTCCGGCTGCCCAAGGACTTCTCGTCATTGGTCTACCTGAGCATGGTGCTGCAAGCGGAAGGGATTCGCTACGGCGTGGAACATTGGCGGCGACACCGCGACCGGGTGGCGGGCACGCTCTATTGGCAGCTCAACGACTGTTGGCCCGTGGCTTCCTGGTCGAGTCTGGACTATTTCGGCCGCTGGAAAGCCTTGCACTATGCTGCCCGTCGCTTCTTCGCGCCGGTGCTGCTCTCCATTGAGGATGCTCCCCCGCGACAGGGCGTGTTCATCACCAACGATCAACGTCACCCCTGGGAGGGGCGCATGCGCTGGTCACTGGAAATGCTCGACGGCACGGCGTTGGCCGATGGAGAAACATCTCTTCAGGCCGCGGCCCTGACCACGACCCACATCGACACGTTTGATTTGGCCGGCCGGGTGACGGATGACAACCGGCGCCACCTGATCTTTATCGCTGAGCTGTGGCAGGACGGCCGCGCCGTCGCCCGGCAAACCGCCTACTTCGCGCCGACCAAGCATCTGGAACTGGTTGATCCGCAGGTAAGAAGCACCTGTTTCATCGATGCCGGTCGGCTGCACGTGGAATTACGCGGCCGTTCGCTGGCCCGGCTGGTGGAGCTTTCGCTCGACGGGGCAGACGGCGTCTTCACTGATAACTACTTCGATTTGCCCGCCGGGCGGACGGTTACCGTCATGGTCCCGCTGCCGGCGGGCTGGACGGAATCGCAAGCCGCAGAAGCGCTGCGGGTTCGTTCTGTTTTCGATTCTTTTTAAATGATACGTTCAAAGTCAATTATTCCGGGTTTCACGGCACGGCCGCCACAATCTAATCACCGCGAGACCTGAGCCCGTTAAAGTCCAAATCAAGGAGTCGATCATGACCAACATTCAAGCTCTTGTCGCTCAAATGACCCTGGAGGAGAAAGCTGCGCTGTGTACCGGAGCCAGCGCCTGGACCACCACACCGATCCCGCGGCTGGATTTGCCGGAGTTGCTGGTGTCGGACGGACCGCATGGCCTGCGCCGCGTGCCCGAAGTGCAGTCCATGTCCAGTCAAAGCCTGCCCGCCACCTGTTTTCCAACTGCTTCCAGCACGGCCGCCGGCTGGGATGTCGACTTGCTGCGCGAGATGGGCGAAGCGTTGGCTGAGGAGGCGATTAGCCTGGGGGTCGACGTCATCCTGGGGCCGGGAACCAACATGAAACGCTCGCCGCTGTGCGGCCGCAATTTTGAATACTTCTCCGAGGACCCGTATCTGGCCGGCGCGCTGGCGACCAGCCTGATTGAGGGGATTCAGAGCCGGGGTGTCGGCACGTCGCTCAAGCATTTTGCGGCCAACAATCAGGAGTACGAGCGTTTTTCCATCGATGCCGTCATCGATGAGCGCGCGCTGCGCGAGATTTATCTGCCGGCGTTCGAGGCGGCCGTGACCCAGGCCAAACCCTGGACAGTGATGTGTGCCTACAACCGGCTCAACGGCATTCATGCCTCCCAGAATCATTGGCTATTGACCGAAGTGCTCAGGGATGAATGGGGCTTCGAGGGCTTCGTCGTGTCCGACTGGGGGGCCGTCCACGACCGCGTGGCCGCGCTGAAGGCCGGGCTGGACCTGGAGATGCCCGGCCCCAAGCCGACGCGCGTCAACGCCGTGATCGAGGCCGTGCGCAACGGCGACCTGGATGAGGCGGTGCTGGACGAGGCCGTCCGGCGCATCCTCACCATCGTCTGCCGGGCGGCCCAGACACCCAAGGGCGGCGAATTCGACGTCGCTGCCCACCACGCGCTGGCCCGCCGCATCTCGGCCGAATCCATCGTGTTGCTCAAGAACGACGGCATCTTGCCCCTGCAGTCCCCGGAGCACATCGCGGTCATCGGCCGGGCGGCGATGGAAGCCCACTTCCAGGGCGGCGGCAGCTCCCACATCAATCCGACGCAGGTCGATGTCCCGTTTGCCGAGCTGCAAAAGCTGGCCGGCAACGCGGAATTGAGCTTTGCCGAGGGCTACCCCAAGGATGATAGTCTGGATGGGGGCCTGATCGACGAGGCGGTGGCACTGGCCCGGACGGCCGATGTGGCCCTGCTCTACGTCGCTCTGCCGTCGTTCAAGGAGTCGGAGGGCTACGACCGGCCGGACCTCGACTTGACGGCCCAACAGGTGAAGTTGATTCAGGCGGTGACGGCCGTTCAGCCCCACACCGTCGTCATCCTCAACAACGGCGCGCCGGTGGTCATGGGCGAATGGCTGGACCAAACGGCGGCCGTGCTGGAGGCGTGGATGATGGGACAGGCCGGCGGCAGTGCTATCGCCGACGTGCTGTTTGGCCGCGTCAACCCGTCCGGCAAGTTGGCCGAAACGTTCCCGCTGCGGCTGATCGATACCCCGTCTTACCTCAACTTCCCCGGCGAAAATGGCGTGGTGCGCTATGGGGAAGGTCTGTTTATCGGTTACCGCTACTACGATGCCAAGGAGACGGCGGTGTTGTTCCCCTTCGGCTACGGGTTGAGCTACACCACGTTTGAGTACAGCAACTTGCAGTTGTCGGCCGACAGGTTCAAAGACGTGGACGGCCTGACGGTGTCGGTCGATGTGACGAACACCGGGGCTGTGGCCGGCAAGGAAGTTGTGCAACTCTACGTCCATGACCACGAGTCGCGGCTGGTGCGGCCATACAAGGAACTCAAGGGATTCGCCAAGGTGTCGCTCCAGCCGGGGGAGACCCAAACCGTCAGCCTTGCGCTGGATTCCCGCGCCTTTGCCTACTATGATCCGGCGCATCACCAGTGGATCACGGAGGATGGGCAGTTCGACATCCTCGTCGGCGCTTCCTCGGCCGACATCCGCTGCCGCGCCACTGTCAGCTTGCAATCTACGCTACAGTTGCCGTCGCTGCTGCATGCCGAATCCACCATACGCTCCTGGCTGGCCGACCCGGTGGGGATACAGATTCTGCAGCCCATTTTCGCCGAACTGATGAAGAACGCCGATTTCTTCAATGATAACGGCCCCGGCGAGGATGAAAACGGCACGGACCTGCTCGGCTTTTTGATGGATTTGCCACTGCGCAGCTTCTTCCACTTCCAGGAAGGATCGCTCACTCAGCCGCCGGATGACATTACCAACATGTTGCTGGAGCAGGTGCGCGGCGTCAGAGTGTAGGGCAAAGGGCATCTTTTGCGTATAGCCGTCCTCTCTGTCCCGCGCTGCTGGCGAGACAGAGAGGACGTGGGAGTGAGGCAGGTGATGTTGCCGCACTGGACTAAAAACGACATCGTTTTGGGGGACGGCCGATTTCATTACGTTCGCACCGGCGATGGCGACAAACCGCCTCTGGTGCTCCTCCACGGTTTCTCCGATAATGGCCTGTGCTGGCTGCCGGTGGCACGCGATCTGGAAGCGCACTACGACATCATCTTGCCCGATGCCCGCGGGCATGGGCTTTCGGCGCGGGTGCGGCCCGGCGAACCCATCGACGGCGCGGCCGACGTGGCCGGGCTGATCGCGGCGCTGGGGCTGCGCCGGCCGGTCGTCGGCGGCCATTCGATGGGCGGTCGTGCGGCGGCCGAGCTCGGCGCGCGCTTCCCGACTCTCGTCTCGGCGCTGATCCTGGAAGACCCGGCCTGGGGCGACCCACCGTCCATCGACGAGCCGCTGCCGGACAATCCGCTCCGCGCGTGGCTGGACGAGATCGGGGCGCTGTCCGTTCCCGAGCTTGTCGCGCTGGGAAGAGCGCGCAACCCGACGTGGCCGGAGATCGAATGGCCGGCCTGGGCTGAGTCCAAATTACAAGTTGACAGAAATATTCAGACGATTGGTACCAATCGTAAACCCTGGCGCGACTACGTTGCCGCGCTGGCCGTGCCTACGCTCTTGTTGACGGCCGATCCCACGCGAGGAGCCATCGTGACGCCGGCCATGGCCGAGGAGGCCGCGTCGCTCACAGACGTGTTGCAGGTGGCGGCCGTTGCCGACGCCGGGCACAACATCCGTCGCGAGAACTACCCGGCCTACATGCGAGCCGTGCGAGCTTTTCTGGATCAATTGCGCTGAGGCGCAGCTCGTCGCCGGAGACGGTCGGGAAGAACCGTTGCTGTGTCCTCGGGGGGAATTGCCTTCCCTTTTTCAGAGAGAAATATATGGTATTAATAATATACCTTAATTTAACTATGTGGAAGTCGTGACCCAGCCGGCATCCCCGCCCCAGCCACATCAGGCCGGGGTTTCACGGTCGTCGGGAAGATACAGCGTGGCCGCCGCGCTCATGGCCGCGGCCACGCTGTTCCGCAGGTCAAGCGGGGCCAGCACTTCCACTTGTTCTCCCCAGCCGCGCACCCACGGCTCCATCTCGCGCCATTCAGCGATCTGCGCTTTCCATTCGCAGCCGCCGTCGGGCAGGTCGCGGATCGTCTGCGTCGGATGCCAGACGCTCTCCTTGACACGCGGCGTCACCAGCGGCGAGAAGCGCAGCCGCACATCCTGGGGTGGGCTGTCGGCGCGCCAGATGCCCCACGCAAATTCCAGCATGGCGTGGCTGTCGAACGTGTCGGGGATGGTGAACGGCTCGGTGGTGACGGCGGCGCGTTCGATGCGATTGAGTTTGAGGGTGATGACGGCGTCGTAGTGGTCGCTGTGGCCGATAAGGTAGACGCTGTCGCCCCAGACTGACGGCTCGATTTGATAGGGGCTGATCATGTGGACGCGGGCCGTCTCGGCGTGGGGCTTCAGATAGCGCACGCGCACTTTGCGGCCGGAAATCCAGCCCTCGACGATCTGCTCCAGATTGTGGGCCTGCTGCGGGTCGGCTTCCTGCTCCAGCACCTCCTGGGCGGCGCGCACCAGGTTGTTCATCATCGGCTGGCGCAGGACGATGGCCAGCTTCTCCAGCGCCGCGGCCGTGGGCAGATGCGCGATGCGCGTCTGCTGCTGCAGCCGGCGGCCGCCCAAATAGAGCGCCAGCGCTTCCAGTTGGGAGAGGCGGATGCTGCCCAACTGCTTCTGACGGTCGAGCCGGTATCGCCCGGGTGCTTCGGATAGAAATGGCAAATGCAACTCATTTTCCATGAAGACCCGGGTGCGATAAACCGTGGAGCGATTGACCCCCAGACGCTCGGCCAGCTCGCTGTCGGAAAAAGCCCGGTCAATGTAGAGTCGTTCCATCTCGTGGATCAACTCATTGCGACGCACAGAGCGATGTGCCACAGGAGCACCTCCCTAAATCTCATCATTCCTCATACATAATTGGACGGTGGACAGCCTCACAAACAACCGGCACGCAAACACGTGTCTGAATGGTATCCGAAGTCGCAAATTCACTCAACAAATTGGCTGGATGGGGCCGGGTTTTTTCAGTAACCCAATTCTCTTCGTAGCGCCGGATTCTTAACCGGCTCCGCAGCCAACCTCATTCCCGGCCGCCGGACAAGAATCCGGCGTTACCCCGCGACCACTGAAAAGTCCTGCTGAATGGGGCCAACCCTAGGCCCCCCTGCCCTGGCGCGGGTTAGCGATGGCGGCCGAACCACGTCAGGCGGCCGCGGTCGTCCTCCACGAGCAGATCGCCGCGATCCTCCAGTTGCGTGAGGGCTCGCATCAGGGTCTTGTTGTCAAAGCCCAGACGGCGAGCCAACCAGCCCGGCCGGCGGCCGGGATTCTTGATAATCGTATCCCGAATTTGATCCAGACGTTCAGCATCCCCTCTACGAGCCACGATGGTTATCCTCCCTGATGAATTGTGGTGCGGCCTGTGACACGAACAGCCGCGAACCCGTCGATCTACGCCTAGGCTAGCGAGGGCATGTTGCACCAACCGCAACAACAGACGGCGAATGGGCGAAATTGGTGGCGCTGCGTGGCGCGACAAGGCGACCGCCCCTGGAAAGACCCTGATCAGGCGATGAGATGGGTTGAACGCCCTATTGACCTGTGCTAAGGTTAAGGTCAGACTTGGCACGGGCGGTTGGGTTGTCCGTTGATGGTCGTGGAGATTTATTGCGGGCGTAATTTGGGGAGTATTCATCTGCTACACGAAATTTAGTCTGCCAAACAGGAACTATTATGTACGCCGAACCGATTTCTGATATTCAGTCCACCGCCGTGCCCGCCAGCGTCTCTGTCCGGCAGCGCGGCCCCCTTCTCCCGCTCCTCGCTTTGGGGCTGATCGTGTTGCTGCTGGGCGGCGTGGCGGGGTATGTGGTGGCCCGACGCTCGATTCCGGCTGCGGCGTCGACCGAGGCCGGCTTCGCCCGCGACATGAGCATTCATCACGAGCAGGCCGTGCAAATGGCCGCGCTGATCTATGACCGCACCAGCGATGAGGCAATTCGCTCGTTGGCTTTCGACATCCTCACGACCCAGCAGGGCCAGATCGGCATCATGAGCGGCTGGCTCGATGCCTGGGGCTTGCCCTGGACGTCGCCACAGGCGCGCATGGAGTGGATGGGCATGTCGGTCGATGGGCTGATGCCCGGCATGGCAACCCCCGAGCAAATGGCCGCGTTGCGTGCCGCCGGCGGCGAGGCGGCTGATGTCCTCTTTCTGCAACTCATGATCCCTCATCACCAGTCCGGCATCGCCATGGCTCAATACGCGGCCGACCACGCACGACAGGAGCCGGTGCGGCTGCTGGCCCAGGGCATGGCAAACGCCCAGGCGCTGGAGGTCGACTACATGCAATCGCTGCTGACGGCCAAAGGCCAGGCCCCCATGCCCGCCGACACGGGGATGGACATGGATATGGAAATGGATCATTAACCTGAACACGCACTTGCATTAAGAAGGAGGAGCCGCAGATGACGCAGGGTTCGCAGATTTGACAAGACATCTGCGGAGGGTGCGGATCTTATTTCTTTGGTAACAAAGCACTGAAGCCCGCTCGACATGGGCATTAAGGCAAACGAATGATTTCCCCCAACGATATTGCCGTTAGAGATGGCGGGCCGGCGCTCTATCGGCCGCCGCCACGCGACTTGTTACGCGTGCCTTTGCTCGGCCGCCTGTTGCGCAGCCGCCACGGCCGTCTGCTGGGCCAGATTCCGCTGCTGCTGGTGGCCCTCTTGCTGATCTACGATGGTTTCACCGGCTCGCCCATCGCCCCGCAAAACCTGGCGACGGTCAGCGTGTGGGTGCATTATCGCGGGCTGGTCATGCTGGCCCTGCTATTCGTGGGCAATCTGTTCTGCATGAGCTGCCCGTTCACGATTCCCCGCACGGTGGCCCTGCGGCTGAGTCGGGGCGGCCGGCGCTGGCCGCGGGCGTTGCGCAACAAGTGGCTGGCCGTGGCCGCGTTTGTCGGCTTCCTCCTTCTCTACGAATGGCTCGATCTGTGGGCCGGGCCGGCCCTGACTGCCTGGGTCATTATCGGCTATTTCGCCGCCGCCTTTCTGTTGGAAGCACTGTTCGCCGAATCTCCCTTCTGCAAATACGTTTGCCCGCTGGGGACGTTCAATTTTGTCGCTTCCACGGTCTCGCCGACCCAAATCACGGTGCGCGACCACGACGTCTGCCGCACCTGCCCCGGCAAGGAGTGCGTCAACGGCGCGCCGGATGTGCTCGGCTGTGGCACGGAACTGTTCCCCCCCACCCTGCGCAGCAATCTCGATTGCGTTTTGTGCCTAGATTGCGCGCGGGCCTGCCCCTATGACAACGTGGCCTTGGCCGTTCGCGTGCCCGGCCGCGAGTTGCTGGAGAGCGCCTGGCCGCGCCGCTGGGACCTCTCCTTTCTGGTGCTCGTGTTCGCCTTTGCCGGGTTGAGCAACGCCTTCGGCATGGTGCCGCCGTTCTACGACTGGCAGCTTTGGCTGTCGGCGGCGCTGGGCATCACCAACGAACTGGTGTTGTTGCTCATCACCTTCGGATTGCTCAATCTGGCGCTGCCCGCCGCGCTGGGCCTGGGCGCGGCGTCGCTCAGCCGCGCGCTCTCCGGCCGGGCCGAGGCGCTGCGGATCACTTTCAGCCGGTTTGTGCCGGCCTTCGCGCCGCTGGGGGTGGCCGTCTGGCTGGCCCACTATGGCTTCCATTTCGCCACCGGCGCGCTGGCCATCGTTCCCGTCACGCAGATGTTTTTGAACGACCATGGCCTCGGCTGGCTGGGGACAGAGCCGAACTGGCAGCTTGGCCCGCTACTACCCGGCGGGTGGGTCTTGCCGCTGCAAACGATCATTGTGCTGGCCGGATTTGCGGGCAGCCTGATGGTGGGCAATCGTATCGGCCGCCGTGACTTCGATGCCCCCGCCCCGGCCGTGCGCGCCTTTCTGCCGTGGCTGGTGATGCTGGCCGGTCTGGCGGCGGCGGCGCTGGGCACATTCAATTTGCCGATGGAAATGCGCGGCACGATCTTCCCAGGTGGCTAGATGACGACACGTACCTCGCTTCTTGGGGCGCTGGCCGGCGGGTTGATCCTTGTGCTCTGGAGCATCACCGCCACGCAGGCCCACGGCATCGGCAAGACGCTGGTTCTCAACGAGACAGCCGGCCCTTACCTGCTATCAGTCTGGACCGACCCTGACCCGCTGCGGGCCGACGAGACCCACGTCGTGGTGGGCGTCACCGACCCCACGACCCGCCAGCCTATCGTCAGCGACGTGGAAGTGCTGGTCAGCCTGACCGCGGCCGACGATCCGACAGTGATTCTGAGGGAAACGGCGGGCACGGACAGCGTCAATCGATTCTTCTACGCCGCTGAATTCAATGACCGGGTGACGGAAGGGCGCTGGCAGGTGGGCGTGCGCGTCAGCGGCGAGTCGGGCATGGGCGAACTGGCCGGTTATACGATTGACGTTCAGCCGCCGCGCCGCATCAACTGGCTGTGGCTGGGCATCGGTGGGCTGGTGGCGGCTGTTGCCTTGTGGGTGGCCGTCTCCATGCGAACCGCCGCACCCCCCTCCCCCACGTCTGGCCGCGAGCGGCGCAAAGCTGCCCGGCCCTGACCCCATTTTGCCACTTTTGAAGGGCAGCACTTGCAACAATTTTGGCGCGCCGCGCGCCGTTATTGCCGTTCCTGCAAATCATAGACATTAGCGGCGGGCGAAATCGACCGCGGCAAGGGTATGCCATTGGTCAGGCTTGCAGGCGGTATTATGGTCAACTACACCCATATATGGGGGTATCAGGCGGATGTCACACCTACTTGTTGGGACACCCGGAGAACCTGGCTAAGCCCATCAGGCCATCGACAATTCTTTAACATTGCCTATTCCTAAAAAATCCAAAGGTTTTAAGCAGAATCGCGCCCAAGGCCATTGTCCTCCTCTGCGGCCTGTGCTAGAATGCCAAGACCATTGAGAAAGGTTCATCGACACCCGGATCGCACGACAGTTCCCACGCCCGTGCGGGATTGTTAAAGAACCAACAGATGGTTAGGGAAGAGGGATCCTGCCCCATCCGCCTCACTGGGCATTGAGCCTCTGCACGTCTGTTCCGATCACATTTAAGAGCGGGTTAACCGAGGTTGAAGTACGCCTGTTGGCCGCTTGCCGAGGGAAGCAAATGAATAACGGTACCCTATCACCCGAGACCGTATGGAAGGCGGCACTGGGTGACCTTGAAATGCAAATGACGCGCGCGACCTTCACCACGTGGCTGCAAGGAACGCGCGCGCTGTCTTGCGCCGACGACGAGTTTGTCATCGGTGTGCGCAACGATTTCGCCAAGGACTGGCTTGAGAATCGGCTGTACGATCTAATCGCCCGCACGGTATCGGCGGTGATGAATCGGCCGATCGCTGTCCGCTTTGTCGTTTGGTCGGAAGAAGTCATCGCGCCGCTGACAACGCTGGTACGCCGCAACGGCCGGGCGGCCGTGGTGCCGGCCACCACAGCCCCCAAGCCGGCCGAGAGCCGTCGGGAGCGCGAAGATGAGCCGGGCGGCCCGGAAAGCGTGCTCAACCCTCGCTATCAGTTTTCGACCTTCATCGTGGGGGCCAACAATCGCCTGGCCCACGCCGCGGCCTTGTCCGTGGCCGAGAATCCGGGCCAGACCTACAATCCGCTGTTCATCTACGGCGGCGTCGGACTGGGCAAAACGCACCTGTTGCACGCCATCGGCCACCAGTGCCGCGAAGCGGGTTACCGCGTGCGCTACATTTCGGCCGAGACGTTTACCAACGATTTGGTCATGGCGATTCGCACCAAGCAAACACCCGAATTTCGCGAGCGCTACCGGACGGTCGACGTGCTGCTCATCGACGACATCCAGTTTATCGCCGGTAAAGAGGGAACACAGGACGAGTTTTTCCACACCTTTAACGACCTGCATAGCCACGGCAAGCAGGTTATCATCTCCAGCGACCGGCCGCCGAAGTCGTTGGCAACGCTGGAGGAGCGGCTGTTGTCGCGCTTCGAGTGGGGACTGACGGCCGACGTGCAACCTCCCGACGAAGAGACGCGCCGCGCCATCCTGCTGGCTAAGGCCGAGGAGCTAAACTGCGTCGTGCCCGATGACGTCACTGAGTTCATCGCCCACAACTCGCGCCAGAATATACGCGAGCTGGAGGGGGCGCTGAACAAGGTGGTGGCTTATGCCGACCTGACCCGGCGGCCCATCGATCTGGAACTGGTCAACATGGCCCTGGCCGATACGCTGCGGCGGCCGGAGCGCATCAGCGTCGAACAAATCATCGAAACCGTTTGTCGCTACTATAACGTGACCCCGGAGGCCATGATCAGCAGTAGCCGCAAAAGCATTATCGCTCATCCGCGCCAGGTGGCGATGTATCTGGGGCGCACAGAGACCGATGCCTCTCTGCCACAAATCGGCGCGCAACTGGGGCCGCGCGATCACACTACCATCCTCCACGGGTCCGAAAAGATCAGGGCGCTGGTCGATACCGACCCGCAGTTGCGCCGCGATCTGCTGGAAATCAAGGCCATGCTCTATGAGCGGGCGGCGGTGATCACGCACTAGCTGGGGGGTAGCGAAGCGACGCCCGCGGCCGCCATAACCCCGGCGCGTTTAGCCGCCCGGCGCGCCAACTTGCCTGGGAATCAGTGACGAAAATGGCGCACGCCCGTGAAAACGAGGGCGATGCCCAGCCGGTCGGCGGCGGCGATCACCTCGTCGTCGCGGACCGATCCGCCCGGCTCGACGACGGCGGTCACACCCGCCGCGGCGGCCACCTCCAGCCCGTCGGCAAAGGGGAAGAAGGCGTCGGAGGCCATCACCGCCCCCCGCGCCCGTTCGCCCGCCTTGGTCACGGCCAGACGCACGGCGTCGACCCGGCTGGGCAGCCCGCCGCCGATGCCGACCGTGGCCGTCGCCTGGGCCAGGACGATGGCGTTGGACTTGACGTGAGCGCAAACGATCCAGGCGAAGCGCAGGGCCGCTTCCTCGGCCTCGGAGGGGGCGCGGCGGCCGGCCACGCGCCACTGGCCGTCGGGCGGGTCGCCGGCGTCGCGCACCTGGGCCACCGCGCCGCCGCGAATGGTGCGCCATTCCATCAGCAGCCCGACCTTGAATACCCCATCTCCCAACGCTACCAGCCGGCAATTCTTCTTGTGGGCGGCAAACCAGGCCACGGCTTCCTCGCTGAAGGCCGGGGCAATAATCGCCTCCACGAATAGCTCGGCCAGAGCCGGCTGGGCCACAAACGCGCCGTCAACTGGCCGGTTGACGGCGATCACGCCGCCGAAGGCCGACAGTGGATCGGACGCCAGCGCCGCCGGAAAGGCTGTCGCCGCGCTGTCGCCGATGGCTACCCCGCAGGGCGACAGGTGTTTGACAACGACGACCGCCGGGCGCAGGAATGATTCGGCGGCGCGCCAGGCCGCGTCCAGATCGAGCAGGTTGTTATAGGATAGTGCCTTGCCGCGCACGAGACGGCCGCCCACCGGCCCGGCATCTGCTTCGGTGGCGTAGAGCGCTGCGGCCTGGTGCGGGTTTTCGCCGTAGCGCAGACGTTGTGTCCGGATTAGGTGCAGGCTCAGATTTTGGGGCAGGATGTCGGGGGCTTCTCCGGCCGTCGTCGCCAGATAGGCTGCCACGGCGTCGTCGTAGGCGCGCGTCAGGGCGAAGGCCTTGGCCGCCCATTCGCGCCGCAATGCCTCGCCGGGGCCGCCGGCCCGAATGGCGGTCATGGCGCGGTCGTAGTCGGCCGGATCGCACAGGACGGTCACACGGCCGAAGTTCTTGGCCGCGGCGCGCAGCAAGGTGACGCCGCCGATATCGATCTGCTCCACCGCTTCGTCCACGGTGACCCCCGGCGCGGCCACCGTGGCGGCAAAGGGATAGAGATTGCAGACGACCAGGTCGATGAGGTCGATGCCCGCGGCGGCCAGTTCGGCGCGGTCGGCGGGCGTGTCGCGGGCCAGCAGGCCGCCGTGAATGGCCGGGTGGAGGGTCTTGACGCGGCCGCCGAGCATCTCCGGCGCGCCGGTTACGTCGACCAAGTCGCGCACGGTCAGGCCGGCCTCGCGCAGCGCTCGCGCCGTGCCACCGCTGGCGATCAGCTCCCAGCCCAGGGCCGCCAAAGCGCGCCCCAGATCAACAATCCCTGTCTTGTCGAATACAGAAAGTACGGCTCGTTGAGTCATGATCGGGGAGTCTATCACGTTAAGGCTTGGCGTTATAGCGTTCGCTCCGCCACCGCAGGGTTTTTCGGAAATCGGCCGCTCTCCGTAGCGCCGGTTTCTTAACCGGCTCCGCGGCCTGGGCCGGCGCGTTTCGCTTTTGGTTGCCGGATATGAATCCGGCACTACACGCGGCTCTGTTTGCCCCCAATGGGGCGGATAGACTATCATTGCGTCCCAATGAGTTCAGGAACTGACTATCGACGCGCTCTGGTCGCCTCGCAATTCCACCGCGCACGACGCCGGGCGGCCGTGGAAAGCCTGCTGGCTCGGGTTTCCGGCCAGCCCATCGATTTGCTGTCTTTCAACGAGGTCGTCGATAAACTGGGCCTCCTCGGCCAATCGGCGCTGGGCGTGCGACAGATCCCGCTGGAGGCCATCGTCGGCAGCGTCGGCCGCTACCAGGACTTCACGCGCACCTTCCTGCCGCGGATGGCGGCCGACGAGGATCGCTGGATTCGCGTGGGGGCCGCGGCGCCCAGCGTGAGCGACCTGCCGCCCATCGAGGTCTACAAGATCGACGAGGCCTACTTCGTTCTCGACGGCAACCATCGCGTCAGCCTGGCGCGGCTGCAAAACCTCGGCTATATCGATGCCAACGTCATCGAAGTGCGAACGCGCGCGCCGCTGCCCCTCGATTTGAACGCCGACGGCCTGATCATCGCCGCCGAGCAGGGCGCTTTCCTGGCGCATACACGGCTCGACCAGTTGCGACCCGACGCGGATGTGAGCGTCAGCATTCCCGGCCAATACCGCCATCTGGAAAGCCACGTCGAGGCCTATCGTTTCGCGCTGGAGGAGAATGAGGGGCGTGATATCTCGCTCGAGCAAGCCGTGGAGCGCTGGTACGATGACATCTACCTGCCGCTTGTGGAAGCTATCCGCGAACAGGGCATTCTGCGCTACTTCCCCAACCGCACCGAGACCGATTTTTTCATCTGGCTGTCGCGCCATCGCGCCGAGTTGCAAAACGAGTTGGGCTACAGCATCACGCCCGACGTGACCGTGACGCGCCTGCTGTCCAGAGTCAAGAGCCAGGCCCAGGAAAGCCCATCCGGTCTGCTGGCCCGGCTGCGGCGCTTGAGGCCACAGAGTTTGAGCGAACCGGCGGATATGACTCGACGCACGTGGGCCGAGGAACGCACTCTTGACCGCTATTCCGACCACCTGTTTGCTACCATGCTCTATCCTGTCCTTATCGACGAGACAACCGGCCGACTCGGGCCGGCGGCCGATGCTTTTGGCCGGGCGGTCGCCCTCAGCCGCGAAGAGGGGGCCACCCTGTGCGCCCTGTGCATCCTCGATCATCCTGACCTGACGGCGGCCGAACGGGAGGCTGTGGACAGGCTCCACGCTCAACTGGATTCGGGGCCGGTGCAGGGCGGGGTCGTGACCGAGGTCGGCGAGCCGCTGCACTGGACCAGAGAAGTGGGTTTTTTAAACGATCTGGTTATCATTGAGCGAGTTTTCGACGACGAAGCGGCCCGCCCAAACAGCGTCTCGCGGGGGGCGTTGCCGTTGCCCACGGCCGAGGCCATCATTGAACAGATCGACCGGCCCATCCTGGTCATGGGTTCGGTCGGGGAAAGCCCGTTTCCGGGCCGGGTGTTGGTCGTCCACGATACCCGCAGACAACTGGACGAAGCTGTTTTCATCGCCGCCTATCTGGCCGAGCGCTGGGGAGCCGAGCTGGCGCTGCTGCCGCTGAGCAATGGCCGCAACACGGCCGAACTGGTCACGCGCATCAGTGAATATCTGGCGCTGCACGAAGTGACGGCGACGTTCCTTGAACCCGTGCGGCCCGATCGTCGCGCTGTTGACCCCGTCATCCAGGCCGCCGAGGCCGGGGCATTCGACCTGCTGCTGCTGACCGGGCCGGATCGCGGGCGAAAGACGAACCGCCAGCATTATTTGGGGGATGTGGTCTGGCCGCTGCTGCAACGCTGGAAGCACTCGACCCTGATGGCGACCTGATTACTTTTAAACACATTGTTACATTGAAATTGTGAGTTTGTTTGTTCGTGGGCACATACCTGAGTTTCATCGGACGACAGGCAGTCGGCGGTGGAAAAACAAGGTTGCTGGTTATGGCCCATACTACTGAAGTAACAGACTACGCAAAAGCCGGAGGACAAGAAGCTTAATGACAACTGAATGGTACAAGCTCTCCGTGGAGCAAGCGCTGAGCGAGGTCGGCGTCACGACCGAAGAAGGACTGACCTCGGCCGAAGCCCAGAGACGTCTGGCGCAATACGGCCCCAACGAACTCCAGGAGAAACCCGGCCGGTCGCGGCTGGAGATCATCTGGGAACAGTTTGCCAATATCCTGACCGTGTTGCTGATCCTGGCCGCCGTCGTTTCCATGGTGCTCGGCGACTGGATCGAGGCCGTTGCCATTCTGGTCATCGTTATTCTCAACGGCGTGCTGGGCTACACCCAGGAGTATCGCGCCGAGCAGTCGATGGCCGCGCTCAAGAAAATGTCGGTGCCCATCGTGCGCGTGCGGCGCGACGGCCGCCTGGCGGAGATTTCGGCGCGCGAGCTGGTGCCGGGCGATGTGGTCGTGCTGGAGACAGGCAATATTCTGCCCGCCGACGGCCGCGTGATCCAGAGCGTCAACCTGCGCGTCGAGGAAGCGGCCCTCACCGGCGAATCAGAGCCGGTCAGCAAGGACCCAGACCTCGTCTTCGATTCAGGGTTGTCCCTGGGCGATCGCAAGAACATGGTCTACAGTGGCACGCTGGTCAACTATGGCCGGGGTGAATTTGTCGTGACGGCCACCGGCATGGAGACGGAATTGGGCCACATCGCCAACCTGATTCAGGGTGTCGAGGAAGAAAGCACGCCGCTGCAAAATCGACTCAATCGGCTGGGTGGGGTGCTGGCCTGGGGGGCGCTGGCCCTGGTGACGGCGGTCATCGTCCTGGGCCTGCTGCGCGGCGAGCGCAATTACCAGGAACTGCTGCTGACCGGTGTCAGTCTGGCCGTGGCCGCCGTGCCCGAAGCGCTGACGGCCGTCGTCACCATCGCCCTGTCGCTTGGCGCGCAACGCATGCTGAAGCGGCACGCGCTCATCCGCCGCCTGCCGGCCGTGGAGACGCTCGGCTCGGTCACCATTATTTGCTCCGACAAAACCGGCACACTGACTCTCAATCGCATGACCGTCCAGGTCCTTGATCTGGCTAATCACGTGTTCCGCTTCACCCAAACCGACGAGAGCAATCGGCTGCACCTGGAGCGCGTGGCCGGCGAGGATCCCATCCCCGGCGGAACCCCCGCGCTCGATCTGCTGCTCATCAGCGGTGCGTTGAACAGTGACGCGACGCTGAGCGACATTGATTCTGACGCCGCGTCCATCGGCGATCCGACCGAGGCGGCCCTCGTCGACGCCGCCGCACAGGTCAATTTGCGCAAGCCGGAGCTGGATCGGGCTTTCCCGCGCCTGGCCGAAGTGCCGTTCGACTCGACGCGCAAGCGCATGACGACGCTGCACGAGATGCCCGGCGATGCAGTCGAACTGCCGCCCAGCCTGGCCCCGATCTGGCAGCGACTCTATGAGACGACGGATGCCCGCGCGCCCTACGTGGCCTTCACCAAGGGGGCCATTGACGGCCTGCTCGATATCTCGCCGATGTTGTGGATCGATGGTCAGATCACGCCGCTGGACGACGAATGGCGACAGCGGATCATGAGCGCCCACGACGACATGGCGGCCAAGGGCATGCGCGTGCTGGGCGTAGCCCTGCGGCCATGGGAGAGCCCGCCGGATGAAAAGACTGAGAAGTCGCTGGAACAGGACCTGATTCTGCTGGGCATGGTGGGCATGATCGACCCGCCGCGGCCGGAGGTGAAAGACGCGGTGGCACAGTGTAAGGCGGCGGGCATTCGGCCGATCATGATCACCGGCGACCACCCGCTGACCGCGCGCCACATCGCCCACCAAATCGGCATCAGCGACAACGAAAACTTTATCACCGGTCAGGAACTGGATCGCATCTCCCCCAGCGAGCTGGAAGCGCGCGCGAAGGACGTATCGGTCTTTGCTCGCGTCTCGCCCGAACACAAGTTGCGGCTGATCGACGTTTACCAGAAGCAAGGCAACATCGTCTCGATGACCGGCGATGGCGTGAACGACGCGCCGGCGCTGAAGAAAGCCGACATCGGCGTGGCGATGGGCATCACGGGCACCGACGTCGCCAAGAGCGCGGCCGAGATGGTGCTGCTCGACGACAACTTCGCCACCATCGTCGCCGCTGTCGAGGAAGGGCGGATCATCTATGACAACATTCGGCGATTCATCAAGTACCTGCTGACCTGTAACGTGAGCGAGATCGCCGTCATGCTGATCGGGCCGTTTCTGGGCATGCCGCTGCCCCTGCTGCCGCTGCAAATCTTGTGGATGAACCTGGTTACCGATGGTCTTCCGGCGCTGGCGCTGGGCATCGAGCCGCCGGAGAAGGACGTGATGGCCCGGCCGCCCTATTCGGCCACGCAGAGCGTCTTTGGTCGCGGTATGCCGACCTTTATCATCGTCTTCGGCGTTGTCCTGAGCATCCTGGCATTGGGCACCGGTTATGGCTTGTGGGCCGATAACGATCCCGGTTGGCGGACGGTGCTCTTCACGACGCTGGTTTTCTCGCAGTTGGGTATGGCGCTCTCCGTGCGCTCGGAGCGGGAATCGCTGCTGCGCACCGGCCTGCTGACCAACAAGCCCATGCTGGGAGCCATCCTCCTGACCATCGTGCTGCAATTGATCCTGATCTACTGGGCCCCGGCCCAGTTCATCTTCAACACTACGTCCCTGACCGCGCGCGACCTGGGCATCAGTTTCGCTACCGGTATCCTGGTGATCGTGTTGGTGGAGATATGGAAGGTGTTTGCCCGCGCCCGCGCGCTCAAACAGGTTGATTAGCGGCATCGCCACAATCATTGAGATGATTGGCCCGGACGGTATGGTATTCACGTGGAGCAGCTCGGGAATGTGAGGGTCACTGAGGGTCACGGCCGCCGCGTGACATTCGTGTTATGAGGCGATATTGGGACGGAAGGCGGCCAAAAATTCCGGCGAGATGCGGATGGGCCGCCCGCTGGACAGTTCGACGAACACCCACAAGGCATGGGAACGCGCCAACAGCGCGTCGTCGCGCACGCGCCGCACCTCGTTGTGGCGCACGACCGTGGCCCGCTTCGCGTCCGACAGGTAGGACGTGATCTCCAGTTCGTCGTCCATGACTGCCGGTTCACGATACTCGATGCGGTAGCGCCGGGCGACGATGGCGATGCCCTGCTCCATGATGCGGCCCAGCGACCAGCCATAGGCAGCGGCGGCGCCGACATTGCACTCCTCGATATAGACCAGATAGTTGGCGTTGTTGACGTGCTGAACCTGGTCCAAATCGCGCCACTCGACGCGGCGGCGCGCCCGGTAGACGCCCGGCGGCGGGGGCGGGGCTTGGGGAAACGGTTCGCGCCTTTGCCCGGCGGTCGTGTCGGGGTGCCAGAAGGCGGCCACCATCTCCGGCGGCACAGTGGCCGGGCGTAGCGTTTGGGTGTTCAGGTAAACCCACTCGGTGGCCGCTGTGGCCACGGGCAGCCCGTCGGCCAGCAGGCGCATCTCATATAGCCGCCGCGAGCGCACCCGGCGGAAGTCGCCTACCCATGTCTTGACAAGCACCGTGTCGCCATAGACCAGCGGCCGCAAATAGGTGATGTCGGTCTCGCGGATGAGCCACTGGTGGCCCAGGGCCTCGTAGCGCGCCATGTCATAGCCCACGGCGGCCGAGGCGTCGAAGGCCGTCTCCTGCATATAGCGTAAATAGTTGGCGTGATTGACGTGACCGTAAGGATCACATTCACTGGCGCGCACCCGGAAGGCGCGCTCCAGGACGGCCCCCTCGCCGGACGGGGTGGGAGTACGATTGCTCAAGGGTTATCCAGCCTTCGTTGCCTGCTCGAATTGCACGGCGGCCAGGGTTTTCTCGTAGGTATCGGCCACTTCGGGGAGGTAATCCCCAAATTCGGCCCAGCGGTCAGCGATGGTCTGGCGCTGGTGTTTGAATTCGGCCGTTTCCTCGCGATGGCGCAGGAAGCGATAGAAGGCGCGGGTTAGGCCGCGCACCTGGCCGGAGGCGAACTCGATCAGTTCCCCGGCCAGATTGCGCATGGGGCTGGTTTCGACTGTTTGCAGGACGCGGCGCAGGGCCTCGCCCGCGGCGGCGGCCCGGGTGGGATCGTCCAGATGACCGCGGGCGATCATGTAGTCGATCAGGAAGGCGCGGTGCCAGTAGTGGCTCAACTTGTCGGTGGCATCCACGACTGTGAAGAAATAGACGACGGTGCGATACATATTGCGCACCAGGTAGACGATTTGTTCCAGCGGCCACAGCAAGCAGCCGCGCACGAAGCTCTGGCTCCGTTCGCGATTCACCTCTCGCACCGCCGCTTTGGAGAGCACGCGCCCGCGCCGCCGGGCGATGTCGCGCGGCATGCGGCGGCGAAAGTAATCCTCCAGCCAGGAATCGACAAAAGGGAAAGGCAGCAGAATAGCCAGCCCGGCAAAGGTCGCGTCGGCGTAGACGATCCAGTCGAAATCGGTCGTCATCGCCTTGGCCGCGGCCGGCCGCAGCGCCGGCGTGCCGGCGGCGGCGCCGTTTGTTTGCGTCATGGTCGGGCCTCCCAACACGTGCTTCTCGGCCAGGTGGGGTCGAGGGACGTTTGTATGGCTACCGGATTTCCGGCCGGGCGGCCAGGAACTGAATGACCGGCTGAATATTGCCTGGGGCTGGCGGCGGTCACCGGTCATGCTCCAGAAAGGCCAGCAGAAAGCGCAGGCCGATGATGGTCTTGCTGTCGTGGAACTGGCCTGCGTCGAGCATGCGGCGTATTTCACCCAATGACAGCTCGACCCGCTCGATCTCCTCACTGGCCTCTGGATGGGCCTCCACCGGCTCCAGGTCCAGTCCCAAAAAGACGTGGATGCGCTCGGTGCAGTAGCCGGGAGAGACGAAGAACTCGGCCGCAGGGATGAGTCGCCCGGCGCGATAGCCGACTTCCTCGCCCAGTTCGGCCTGTGCGCGCGCCGCCACGTCGTCGTCCGGCCCCTCCAGCTTGCCCGCGGGAATCTCCAGCAAGGCCCGGCCGGCCACTGGCCGGGGCTGACGCACCAGGACGACCCGGTCGCGAAGCAGGGGCACTACCCCCACCCCACCGTGGTGCTCAACGATGTCAAAATCGTGGATGCGACCGTCGCGCCCCAGACGGGTCGCTTGTTTCACTGTGATGATCGTCCCGCGATGGACGATTTCCTCCTTGATCCAATCACTCATACAGCCAAAATATTCCTGAAGCGGTATGGCCCAAGTTTCTTAGCTTGTGCCCACACGCGCAAGTTAAGACACTTGCACAGCGCCATTTAGAATGTGCGTAATTTCAGGTCGCCGATGAACTGGGTCAGATCGAAGCGGATGCGCCGCTCGGCCATTTTGTAGCCGTCGCTCTTCCAGTGTAGCGGCGCGAGGAAACTCTCCTGCTCTTTTTCGCCATTCACTGTGAGCGTGGTGATAAAGGACGAGCCGTTGATGGCGACGCCGGCGTCAGCCGGGGCGAAGATTTCGGCGTCGCCGATGAAGCTGTAGCCGCGAATGATCGTTTCACCGGGGGGAATGTCATATTTGGTCAGATCGTAGTTGGCATCGACGATGAAACCCCAGTACTCCTCGGCCGCCAGCTCGCCGGGGCCGGCGCGGTTGAAGTCGCCGATGAGCATCATGTGGCTGTGCGTGCCCGGCGCGGCCATGCGCGGCCGCAGCAAGACGAAGATCCCCAGCAGGATGAGGCCCACGGGGAAGCAAAAGGCCCATAGATTGATGTTGAACAGGTTGCCGAGCAGCAGCAGGATGCCGGCAATAATGATTAAGAGGGCGATATAGATTTGGCCCTGATTGCGCATGACTGTTTTCTCCTGATAGGCGTTAACCCGGCCGGATCAATTCTAGCAAACTATACGTTTCGGGCGCAATTGCGTCGCACGTCGCGATCAAAAAACCCGCCAATGATTTGGCGGGTTTTCAGCATTATTCACGTTGTGGGGGATGCAAAAGCTGCCCCGAAAATCAACGTCTATGGCTTAGATTTTCTCGGCCGCTGCGGTTTCCTTGATCATCTTGTCCAGCTTGCGGTCGACGGCGTTGACCTTCTTGGTCATGGTGTCGATGTTGCCGGACGTCGGGATGTGGACGCGGGTCAGAACCTGCTCGCTGTACTTGTCGAACATTTCGTTGGCCCTCTTGTAGGTGTCCTTGGCCATGTCCTGCGGCATCTCGACCAGTTCCTCAACCTTGCCCTTGTTCTCCTGGGCCAGTTTCTCGCCGCGCTCCACCAGATTATGGCGGTATTCCTTGCCCAGCTCCACGAGCTTCTCGACGCTCTCCTGCACCAGGCTCACGACGCCCAGGCCCATGTACATACCTTCACGCCCCAGGTCAATCACCTTATCGGTCATGTTCTTCTCGTTTACGATTTCAATTTTGTCAGCCATGTATCTATTCCTCTTATAGGCGGTGACGTTCACCGGCATATGTTTGTGATAATTTAACGCGATGCGTCATCAATACCCATAATATAACGCATCGCGTCATCCTTGTCAAGAGGATGTGAGCGAAAGCTGAGCGAAAGGGTACTTAATACTCAGAAACAGGTGATACCTCGGCCAATTGCCGTCGGGCATTGATTTCATCGCGCAAACGGACGGCCGCCTCTCGCGCCTTTTCGGCAAAATCGACTCCCGACGAGGCGTAGAGCACGCTGCGACCGGCATTGATGACCGGCCCGGCCAGATCGTTGGCCCCGTGGCCCACGGCAGCCGCCAGATCGCCCCCCTGCGCGCCGATGCCGGGGATGAGAAACGAGGCCGTTGGGGCCAGTGCGCGGGCCGCGGCCAGCTCGGCCGGATACGTGGCACCGACGACGAAGCCGCAATGGCCGCCATCCGGGCCGACCCAGCGGCTCGCCTGACGCAGCACAGCGGCCGATAGCCCCTCGCCCGCCGTCAGGTCGCCCTGAAACTGAGGCGCACCGGGGTTCGACGTGCGCGCCAGCACGTAGACGGCTTTGTCCGGCCGTCGGGCAAGCAACGGCCGCACCGCGTCGGCTCCCACGTAGGGATTTACGGTGATGGCATCGACCCCCCATTCGTCGAACAGACCGCGTCCCCAGGCCGCCTGTGTGTGGCCGATGTCACCGATCTTGGCGTCGAGGATGACCGGGATGTGGGCGGGCACGGCGGCGATGGTGCGCTCCAGAGCGATGACCCCCGCCGCGCCCCATTGCATGTAGAAGCCGAGATTGGGCTTGTAGGCGCAGACCAGATCGGCCGTGGCCTCGATGATGCGCCGCGTGAAGGGCAGCACCGGCTCGTCCCACTTAAGCGCTTCAATCGGGAGTTGCTCCGGCTGGGGGTCGAGGCCGATGCACAGCCATGAGTTGTTGGCTCGTTGGGCTGCCAGCAGTTTTTCGAGATAGCGCATGGTTTAATCCTCGTAGTCGACGGCGACGGTGCTCTCAGCCGCTTCGGCCATGTGGGCCAGAACGGGCACGTGCATCGGATGCTGGCGATAGATTTCGAAACCGGCCCGGTCGTCGAAGCGCGTGATGAGCGCCAGGTCGTAAGAGCGTTCGGAGTGGGTGATGTCCGTGCCCACCTCCAGTTCGCGCAATGTCTCGATGCCATGGGCGAGGCTCAGTAGTTGAGCGCGCGTGTCGGCGATTCTCTCCGGGCGGCGATCTTTCAGCCGGATTAGCACGATGTGAGTCAGCATGGTTATCTCCTAGAAATATGCGGCGTATTGCCGGGTGAGTTCGTTGTCGGGCCCCAGAAGCGCAAAAATAGCCTCCATCACCGCGCGTGTGCGAGCCTTTTCTGCGCCAAGCTCCTGATTGTAGGCGACAAGGAGACTGTAGAGCGCGGCCGACGATTCTTTCCGATTCCAGGCGCTGACGGCCGCCTGGTGGGCCTCCACGGCGGCAGGCGGGGTCGAGGCTTTCTGCCCGCGAGACGCGCGACAAAGATAGTCGGCCAGCGGCCGCAGGCGCTGCGCCTCCTCGGCCACCGGGCCGGAAAGACCGGCCAACATCTCGGCCGCGGCGCATCCCGTTCCGGCCTTCAGCAGTGCGCGTGCTCGGCTGATGCGCTCCACAGGGTCCGCCGGCGGTTCGGCGGCCGGAGCGGCCGGGCGCGGGGAGGATGCGGTATGGGCGCGAATAAAGCGGCGGACGACTGGTTCCGGTTGCGCGCCGACGAACTCATCGATGACCCGGCCGTGCCGAAAAGCTTTGACGGCGGGGATGCCGCGCACGTCGTAGCGGCCGGCCAGCGCCTGATTTTGATCGGTGTTGACCTTGGCCAGCAGGAATCCGGCGTCGGGCTCGGCCGCCAGCCGCTCCAGCAGCGGCCCCAACATGCGACAGGGGCCGCACCACGGTGCCCAAAAATCGACAATGACCAGCTCATGGGCCGAGCGCTGGAGCACCTCCTTATCGAATGTCGCCTGATTCACTTCGATTACCTGTTTGCCAGCCATCCGTATGATCCTTTCCGAGCGTTACCCGGCCGCGTCGCCGATTGTTTTGCCTACAGCATATCCCGAAAGGGGCCAACTCGCCAGAGCATGCGGCGCTATCAGCACGCTACGCCCTGACAGTACCAACGTACCCGCCATAACAGTTGTAAGGTAGAGCCATACGTCGCTACAATTGTGGTCGGGCAATGCATGCTGATGAGCGGCCGATAGTAACATGGCACCAGACTTTGAAGAAGTGAGCCGGCACATTTATATAAAATTTGCCGAGAAGCTTTCACCCAACCTAACTTATCACTCGCTTTTCCACACCCGCAACGACGTGTTGCCGGCGGTACGACGCCTGGCGCGAGCCAACGGGCTGGGCGTGGAGGATTGCATGTTGCTGGAGACGGCCGCCCTCTTCCACGACACCGGCTTTATGCAGACCTACAGCAATCACGAGACTTACAGCATCGAGATCACCCGCCTGACGCTGCCCCACTATGGCTATTCTGCCGGCCAGATCGCCGCCATCTGCGAGCTAATCGCGGCCACGCGAATGCCGCAGCAGCCGCACGGCCTGTTGCAGGAGATCATCTGCGACTCCGATCTGGATTTGCTGGGGCGCGACGATTATATGTATCTCAACGGCCAGCTTTGGCGGGAAGTGGTCCACTACGCCGGCCAACCCATCCCGGAAAAGAAGTGGCGCGCCGACCAACTGGAATTCCTGAAACGACACCGCTTTTTCACCGCTACGGCTCGCGCCTCGCGAGATTCGGGGAAGTTAAAAAACGTAGCCCTGATGACCGCCGCGCTGGTCTCGGCTAACGGCTCCTCCCCCGGGTTGCACCCCTAGCAGATAGCGCGCCGGAAGCGGCAAACTTCTGAAGCCCATATCTGTTGAGCTTTGGCCCCGCCTCTCTCAGGTCGCGTTCAACAGTGTCAGCACGGCCACGAAGTGGCACGCGCTGGCCCCCAGGATGAACAGGTGCCACACGGCGTGGGTGTAGCGTATTTTGGTCATGGCGTAGAAGATGACACCGACCGTATAGAGGCCCCCACCGATCATCAGAAACGTCAGGCCCATGCCGGGGATGTTGGCGACCATCTCGCGCCAGGCGATAATGCTCATCCAGCCCATGGCCACGTAGGCCAGCGTGGTGAGGACGACGAAGCGGTCGATAAAGAATATTTTGTAGACGATGCCGAACACGGCCATGGCCCACACGACCGTCAACAGAGTCAGGCCGAGCGTACTGCGCATGCTGATGAGCACGAAAGGGGTGTAGGTGCCGGCGATGAGTAAATAGATGCAGGCGTGGTCAACCTTGCGCAGGATGGGACGCAGCCGAGGCTGCTGCACACCATGGTAGAGCGTCGAGGCCAGAAAGACCAACAACAGGCTGACGCCGTAGACCGTGAAGCTGAACACGTGCCAGGCCGTGCCTCGCGTCGCCGCCAGGACGACCAGCGCCACCAGCGCCGCCACGCTGAGGGCCGCGCCCAGGCCGTGGGTCACGCTGTGGGCGATCTCCTCGCCCAGCGTGTAATGTTCATTTACCCATTCGCCCAGTCGTTCTTTGTTCAAGTGCATATCACGCTCCTTGCTGCCTGCCGATCATTATAGTCCATCCCGGCCCCGGGTGACACGTTGACAGCCCCAAACACACGTTTTTCAGTTGGCGAGGTGTAGCGCCGAATTCTTATCCGGCGGCCGAGAACGAGGTGGGCTGCGGAGCCGGTTTAGAAACCAGCGCTACGGAGAGCCATCGATTACCGAAAGACCCTGCCCCCATACACAGGAAATTTCGACTTTCGCCTATGGTGACCAGAGCCGCAAGAGCAGAGTACCGGCCAAGAGGAAGCGGTTATCCAGCAAGGGGGTGATCTCATCTCAGCCCGACAGGCAAGTAGACTGCCTGCTCAAATCGTATCGTTTTCCGCGTGGAGACGATGAGCTGCGCGCCGTCGTGATGGGCTACGTATGGCCGTCCCGTGGAATCGAGAGCCAGACTGATTTCGCCCATGCCGAATTCGAACGGCCGCTCACCGCGCAGCGGCCCTTGCGGGGGGGCGATCACGTAATGCGGCCGGCCCTGAGCATCATAAAAGACGATGTGGAGCGCGTCGTCGTCTTCAGGGAGCGTGTCACTGGCGGCTAAATCGCTCTCGACGTACCAGTCGTCATCCGTCCACAGGGGCCGCTTGTGCCATTCGCTGTTGAGGTGGTCGGCCAAATACAGCGTCACGCGCGAGAATGGCGGCCGGCCGCCCAGCGGCTCGGCTTCGGTCAGCAGAAAATAGGGATCGGAGCCTAGAAACAGGGTGAAGCCCTCGATATTGGCGACCGCCAGAGGCTCTACCCGCCAATCATTGAGGCCTTCCCGAACGGCGTGGAATGAACCGTTCGCGCCCGTGCCGGCCACCTGCGGCCGCCCGTCTTGATCCAGGGCCAGGAACAGGTTCCAGACATAGGCATCAGGCTCCCCAATCGCTTCTTCGTTCCATACGCCATTCTGCCGCAGCAGGTAACGGATCGTTTGGCCGGAGAGGAGCACGATGTGGATGTTGCCGGACGCATCGATGCGCACCGACAGCAATCGGCCGCCGGCGCCCAACGGTTCCCATTGCCACTCGTCGGCCGGCAGATGGCCGAGATAGAGCTTGTCCTCGGCCGCATTGACGTAGGCCACATAGGGTGTGTCGTCATTGGGATTGAGTGACAGGTCAACGGCCAGGTCAGCCGGCGGGGCCACGACAGGGAACGGCGCGATGTCCTCCACTTCCCATCCCCCACTCCGGCGACGGGCGTAGAAGAGCCTATCATTTTCCGCGTCGACCAGGACCACGTGCGGCTGCTCAAAACCGTCGATAGCAATGGCGTTCAGGCTCCCGCCGAGGGCGACGCCTTCGCCGCTCCAGACAGGCGCGGGAATTCCGGGAAAAAATGGGGTTACACGGGCGGGGAGGGAGTCGGTGGCGACCAGGCTCAGTCCGCCCACCAGCCCCAGGATGGCCAGGACGAACTTGTTCATGCGTCTATTATACATCCAACCGAAACGCTTGTGATAGACGCCAAGCACATGATTCCTCTACGAGTAGCGCCGTTTCCAAGCCGGCTTCGCACCCCAGCTCGCTTATTCGACCCACTTCGTTCTCGGCCGCCGGACAAGAATCCGGCGTCACACTTCGACAACTGAAAAGCCCTAGCCGTTTGGTTGCGCATATCGCCGTCCTTTCTTAATATCCATGCTGTGGATATTGCGCCCCCAGCGTAGGACGATTATGCTTGCGGGGATAAAAACCAATCGAATAAAATTGAAACTGAACACGCATCGCATTAATGCCTCTCATGACAAGGAGAAAAAGGAAGTGAGAAAAAGATTCCCTGGATTCTTATCAGTAGCGCTTATGTTCATCATGGCGTTGGTTCTGGTGGCCTGTGGCGGCGGCCAGGAGGGTGAAGAGACGGCCGACGCGCCGGCGGGCGGCAACGTCATCACCGGCAACGTCATCTATCTCGACCGCTCGGCGCTGGACCCCAACGCCGTCATCGAGGTCGATCTGTATCAAACCTTGGCCGGTGGCCCCGACACGATCATCGCCTCGCAATCGATCAATGCCGAGGGGCGACAGGTGCCCATCCCCTTCGAGATTCAGTTTGACCCGGCGCAGATCGACACCACCCAGACCTATCTGGTGGGGGCGCGCATCGTGGTGAACGGCGAACCGGTCTTTGCCTCGCAGGCGGCCGTGCCGGTCATCACCAACGGCGCGCCGACCCAGGGCATCGAGGTGCTCGTCAGTCCGGTCCTGACCGGCACGGCGGGCGGCACGCTGACCGGTAACGTCTTCTACGTGGAACGCATCGCCCTGCAACCCGACGCGCTCATCAGCGTCGAACTGCAAGACGTATCGGGGGGAACAACCACCATCGTTGCCTCACGGGACATCAACGCCGAAGGGCGGCAAGTGCCCATTCCCTTCGAGTTACCCTATGATCCCACGGCCATTGACCCGGCCGGCACCTATCTCCTGAGTGCGCGCATCTCCGAGGGCGGGCAGATCATCTTTTCCTCGCCCACCGGCTCCCCGGTTCTAACCAACGGCGCGCCGACCAGCAACGTGGAGCTTCTGGTCAGCCAGGCGGCTGTTTCGCCCATGGCCGACGTGATTCGCGGCACGGTCACCACGGCGCGGCCGCCCGAAACGCTGGACCCGGCGGCCGTGCTGCAGGTCGAATTGCGCGAGCCGATGCTGGCCGATGCCCCCGCCGCTTCCCAAATCGAGATTCCGATGGGCGGCATGACCTTTCCCATCTCTTTCGAGTTGCCCTATGACCCGGCCGCTGTCGCTGCTGACCGCACCTATGCCGTGGCCGCTCGCGTCCTCTCCGGCAATCAGTTGCTCTACGTCACCCTGTCGCCCGTGCCCGTGCTGACCAACGGCGCGCCGGCGAGCGAGATCATCGTGCCCGTCGCCCCCGTGCCCAACCCGGCCGGCGGCGTTCTGCGCTTCACGGTGACCAGCGACACGCCCATGACCTGGCCGGCCGATTCGTCCGCTTACCTCAACGTCGAAATTCGCGAGCCGATGCTGGCCGACGCCCCGGCGGCAGCCTTCAGCTACGTGCCCCTGGCCGGGCTGTCGTTCCCCGTGGCCTTCGAGTTGGGCTACGATCCGGCGACCATCGACCCCAACAAGGCCTACATCTTTGACGCGCGCATCATCGACAACAACCTGCTGACCTTCTCGTCGAGTGGGGGGACGCCGGTGCTGACCCAGGGCGCGCCGGTGACCGACGTGACCTTGAATCTGGTGAACTCAACCGTGACCGACGCGCCGCCCTCCGGGGCCATCACCGGCGTGGTGACGACCGATGTGCCGGCGACGCTCGACCCCGCCGCGACGCTCTACGTAGATTTCCGCGAGGCGGGGACGACGGGCGAGCCCATCGTCACCATCTCGCAGCTTCTGGAAGGGGCGCAATTCCCGATCGCCTTCGAAGTGCCGCTGGCCGCGGCGACGCTCGACCCGGCCCGCAGCTACGTCGTGGGCGCGCGAATTCTGTTGGGCGACCAGGTGCTCTACGCCTCGGCCGTGGGTGTCCCCGTCGTCACCCAGGGCGCGCCGACAACCGACGTGGTGGTCAATATACCGCCGCAATAAGCGACGAACGACGAGTGACGAGTGGGGAATATGCTCTCCATTCGTCACTCGTCATTCATCATTCGTCACTCAATAGGCCCATTCCCCCTGCCGCATCAGCGGCTCCCGCGTGCCGTCGGCGGTGATGCCGTCGATGTCGATCTCCCCCGATCCGACCATGAAATCGAGGTGGTTGGCGCTCAGGTTGCCGCCGTGGGCCATGAAGGTCTCGTCGCCGGCGTCGGCCAGACCGGCGATGCAATTGCGATAGGCGCGGCCGAGGGCCAGGTGGGAGGAGGCGTTCTCATCGTAGAGCGTGTTGTAGAACAGGATGCCGGCGTGGGAAATGGCCGAGCTGTGGGGAACCAGGGCGACCTCGCCCAGACGAGACGCGCCGTCGTCCATCTCGATTTGCGACCGCAGCAGCGCCTCCCCTTTCTCGGCGCTGACGTTGGTGACGCGGCCGTTGCTAAAGCTCAGGCTGAAGTTTTCGATCAGGTTGCCGCGCAGATTGAGCGGCATGGTCGCCCGCACCGTCCCGTCGACTCGCTCGCGGTGGGGCGCGGTGAATACCTCTTCCGTGGGCAAATTGGCGACGTTGCTGATGCCGATGGCCGTGGGAGCCGGGCCGCCGATCCAGTGGTGGTTTTCGGGCAGTCCGACAGTCAGATCGGTGCCGGGGCCGGTGTAGCGCAGCGCGTCATATTGCTTCTCGTTGAGATAGGCCGCGCGCCGCGTTAAATCCTCATTATGGGCCTCCCAGGCCGCCAGTGGGTCGGGTGTGTCGAGCCGTATGGTGCTGAAGATGGCGTCCCACAGACGGTTGAGCTGCTCGCCGGGGGCCATGTCGGGAAACACCTTGGCGGCCCAGGCCGCCGTGGCGTAGCCGACGACGCACCAGTTGATGGCGTCGGCGGAGATTCGCTTGCTCAGCGGCAGGGCCGCCCGGCTTTCCGTGCGTTGCACGGTGGCGATCAAGCCAGGGTCAATGCCCTTGAGCAGATCGGGGTCCGTTCCGTTGATGGACAAAATCGCCCCGCCGGCGTCGACCGTCTCCAGCCCCGCCTTCCATCCCCAATCGGAATGCTCGGCGAATGAATTGCGCGGGGCATGCTGGAAGCGGATCCGCAGCAGTTGCGGGTCGGCCCAGATCACGTCCACCAAATGAGCGCCGGCCTGATAGGCATGGATAGTCACCTGGCGCACCAGCGGCGCGGCCTCCAGCGGGGCGCGAATGAGGAGCCGTTGACCGGGCTGCACGTTGAGGCCGATCTTGACGATCAGCTCGGCATATTGGCTCAGAGCGCGTTCAAATTCGGGTGTCATTTCACATTACTCCTGTGGATATGGCGGTATGCGCCCCAGCTTACCCGGATAGCGTCAAATTGGGTAGGAGCCGCACCTGTAGCACCGGATTCTTATCCGGTGGCCGGGGGAGCCGGATAAGAATCCGGCGTTAGAGGTCCTCGAACGACTCCGTGGTGAAGGCGTAGAGGGATGCGCGTGCCGGCCAGTCATTTGGTGGCAGGCCGGCCTTCTCGCAGAGGGCGGTCAGGAAGGTGTGCTTGTCCCAGCCATAGCCCACCGGCACTTCGGGCAGGAGCAACCCGCGCCGGCTGCCGCCCACGATGTAGAGGCCGTCCTGGCCGATGGCGATCTCGTCCAGTGAGTCGACCGGCCGGAACGGCGAAAGCACCGAAATCTCGATGGTCAGGTTGTCCAGCTCGTCGGCCGTCACGGGATAGAAGCGCGGATCGGCGCTGGCGGCCTGGATGGTGGCCTCCTGCACGGCCTCAGAGAGCGGCTTATCGGCGTAGATGTGGCCGACACAGCCGCGCAGATCGCCCGCATGCCAGCCTTCGCTATAGGGGCTGGCCGCCTTGCGCGCCTGCCGCACGCGCAACGTGACAAAAACGGCCGACGGCTCCCGGAACCACTCGTTGTCCGGGGTATAGGGCGGCCGCTCACCTGTCGTGAGGTAGTGGGCCAGCGTCGTCCGCGCCAGGCGGAGCAATGCGGGATAATGACCGGCATGGGACGAAGCCGGCGGGGTGATGTGAGTACTCATTGTGTTGCCTCCACGGCCCCGGCCACGAGCCTCCGGGGAAATTGCTCCAGCGTGGCGATCACGGCCTCTACGCCCGACAAACGCGCTAACGCCGGCTGCCCATCGGCCGGGCCGATGGCAATGATGGCCCCGATCCCGGCGGCGTGGGCCGAACGAATCCCGGCAGCCGAATCCTCGACGACCACAAAGCGCTCCGGCGGCGCGCCAAGCTGTTGGGCCGCCTCCAGATAGATGCCCGGCGCGGGCTTGCCGGGATAGAGGTTGCGGTCGTAGATGATCGTGTCGGTGGTGAACCAGCGCCGCAGGTCGAGTTGCTCAATGAAAAAGGTCACGTTGACTTGCGGGGAAGAGGTGGCGATGGCGCGGGGGATGCGGTTGACGGCCAGGAAATCGAGCAAGTCTACCGCGCCCGGCGACAGGTGATAGGCGTCGCCGCTATCCAGCGCCAAGCGCCGATAGAGAGCTTCTTTCTCCTCCATCAGGGGGCGCAACTCATCATCGGCCAACTCTCTCCCCAGCACGTAGCCAAAGATGTCGCGATTGACGCGACCGTGGACGGCCGTCTTCATCTCGTCGGCCGAGAGGGGCCGGCCTCGCAGCCGGGTCGAGATGCGCCGCCAGGCCTCCTCGTGCAGGTGGTTATCCCACAGGAGAACGCCATTGAAATCGAATATCACGCCGTCCAGCGTCTTGTTGTTCATATGCTTGTTTTCCTCCGGCGTCAGGCCAGCAACTCCCACTCGGCCAGCAGCGCCTCCAGTTGCTCACGCGCCTCCAGACACTCGGCCTCCAGCACGCGGATCTCGCCCTCGTCCCCGGCGGTGCGGGCGGCTTCCAGCGCCTCGGTCGCCTGCGACAACCAGAATTCTACGTCGTCGATTGTCTCTTCCACCTGACGGCGGCGGCGTTCGTCGCGCCGGCGTGCGTCCTTGCTCCAGCCGCGCGGCGCGGCCGGCGACTTCTCCGCTGCAGCAGAGGGCGCGTCGCCGTTGACCGGCGTTTCCCCCTCCACAACCACGGTCATGGAGCCTTCGTGCAACTCGGATTGGCGGTCGCCGGCGGCCGGCCCGGCTGTTTCCTCGCGCCCGGCGAGGTACTCCTGATAGGTGGCCGGGTAGGTGACCAGCTTGCCGTCTTCCAACGACCAGATGTGACGGGCCAGCCGGTCGACCAGATAGCGGTCGTGGGACACCAGCAGGATCGTGCCGTCGAACGCCTCCAGCACCTCCTGCAACACCTCCTGCGAGGCGATGTCGAGGTGATTGGTGGGCTCGTCGAGCAGCAGGAAGTTGGCCCCCTCCAGGGCCAGCAGGGCCAGCGCCAGCCGTCCCCGCTCGCCGCCGCTCAGGTCGGCCACGCGCTTGAAGACCTCGTCGCCACGAAAGAGGTAGTGGGCCAGGTAACCACGGGCTTCCGTCTGCCCCATATCACTGCGCGCCCAAATCTCTTCGATGATCTGCCGCTCCGGGACGAGGCGGTCGTGGGCTTGGGCGAAGTAGCCGACCTGCACGCCATCGCCCAGGGCTACTTCGCCGTCCAGCGGGTCCAACTCACCCAGGATGGTGCGCAGCAGCGTGCTCTTGCCGCTGCCGTTTGCCCCCAGGACGGCCGCGCGGCCGCCGCGCTCCAGCTTGGCCTCCTCGGCCGTGAACAGCGGCCGGTCGGGATATCCGATCACCGCGTTCTTGAGCCGCAACACGACCCGCGCCCCACGTTCCAGCGCGCCCAGTCGGATGGTGAGGCGGGGCGGGCGGCCGCCGGGTGGCCGGATGGCCCGAATGCGTTCCTCGGCTTCGGTAATCGTCAATGTCCTGGCCCGTGTCCCTAGCTCGATCCAGCTTTGCCCGCCGCGGCGGCTTTCGGCCATCGCCACCAGCCCGACCTCCTCGATGAGGGCCAGGTCGCGCGTCAACTGCCGCAGGCGGCCCTTGGCGATGTCGGTCTGTCCGCCGGCAATGTGGCGGCGGATGAAGCCGGCCTCGCTCTCCAGTCGCGCCTTCTCCTCGGTATAGAGGCGCTCGGCCCGCTCCCAGGCTTCGCGGCGCTGCGCGACGTAGGCGCTGTAATTGCCGCGATAGGCGTGGAGTTCGGCCGGCGCGTCGCCCCCGCCCGGCAGCAGCTCCCAGACGCGATTAACGACCCGGTCGAGGAAGTAGCGGTCGTGGCTGACGATGATCAGCGCGCCTTCCCAGCGACGCAAGGTGCCCTCCAGCCACTCGATGGCGGCCATATCCAGGTGATTGGTCGGCTCGTCGAGGATGAGCAGGTCGGGCTTTTCCAGTAACAAGCGGCCGAGCAGGACGCGCGTCTTCTGCCCGCCGCTGAGATGCAGCAGGGGCGTGTTCCACTCGCCCGGCTCAAACCCCAACCCCTGAAGCACGCGCTTGACATCGACCTGATACTGATAGCCCCCCTCGCGCTCGAAAGTTTCTTGCAGCTCGCCGTAGGCGGCCAGCAACGACTCGGAATAGGCCTCCGCCAGCGCCTTCTCCATGACTTGCAATTCGCTCTCTTGCCGGCGCAGGTCGGCAAAGGCGGTCAGCATCTCCTGATAGACGGTATTCTCGCGCCCGGCGAAGGTCAGCACCGCCTCTTGCCGCAGATACCCCAGCGTCAGGCCGCCGGCGCGGTCGACGCGGCCGCCGAGTGGCTCCAGCAGCCCGGCCAGGGCCAGCAGCAGCGTCGTCTTGCCCACGCCGTTGGGGCCCACCAGCCCGATGCGGTCACGCGGTTCCACGGCCAGCGACAGATCGTGGAACAGGTCGGCCGCGCCGTAGGCATGGCTCAATTGGGTGGTGGTCAGGACAGGCATGGCACACTCATTTTACAGATTCAGGCGGGGAATGGCGAACCACACCTTTCTAACCTGATATTTAGACTCGTCTAACTTGTTTCTTACATGCAGATAGTACGGTAATAGTACGGTGATAAGCGACAGGGACTTAGCATCACAACTTCACCGTTATCCCCGCCACGCGAATCACCTATAGATCGACTAAATCGTAGCTGCCGGCGGCGGCTACAGCTTGGAACCCCAAGTTTTTCATGCCTGTGGAGGTAAAAAATGAACCGCTTACAACGATGGAATTCAGCTCAACCCACCTGGTGGAATCGCGATGCATTTGAGGCGCTCAACCGCTTCTTCGACGATTCCTATGATCGGCCCATGTCGGAATGGGACAGCACGCGCAGTTGGAATCTGCCTCTCGACGTGATCGAGAAGGAAGATGCCTACGTCGTGCGAGCCTCGATTCCCGGCCTGGACCCCGACGATCTGGATATCACTTTCACCGACAACGTGCTGACGATCCAGGCGCAGACGAAGCTTGACAATGAGGATGAATCGGAGCGTTACATGGTGCGCGAGCGCCGTTTTGGCAGCTTCACCCGCAGCATTCGCTTCCCGATGCCGGTCGACGGCGATGAGGTCGAGGCGACCTGCAAAAATGGTGAATTGATGCTGCGTCTGCCCAAGGCCGAAAACGCCCGGCCACGCCGCATCTCCATCAAGGGCGATGGGTCGCCGCGCGTGATCGAGGCGCAGACCAAATCGAACGGCAAGAACAAGAAAGAGAGCAACGGGCGTGACAGCAAAGGCTGGACGCAAGGCTACGCTGAGGACATGAAGGCTCATTAAACCGTTTACCGGTTGATAGTTGATATGAGAAAACGAGAGGCAGCCATGGCTGCCTCTTTCGTTGCCTCCACGACGTTCTGACAGGCACATTCGTCGCTAACTCTTACTCAATTCTGACTTCGATCGTGGATAATATAGGACACAGTCAATGAAAAGTAGTAGGAACAAAATTCTCAATTATGGAATATAAAGATTATTATAAGACGCTGGGCGTCAAGAAAAACGCCACGGCGGATGAAATCAAGAAAGCCTATCGCAAGCTGGCTCGCAAGCACCATCCTGACGTGAACCAGGGAGACAGGGCGGCGGAAGAGAAGTTCAAGGACATCAACGAGGCCTACGAAGTCCTGTCGGACGAGGAGAAGCGATCCAAGTATGACCGCTTCGGTGCGGAGTGGCAGCAATTCTCCGGCGCGGGCGGCCGGTCGCAGGACTTCAACTGGGGCGCGTGGGGCGCGGGGCAACCGGGCGCGGGCGGCGGACAATATCGCAGCGTGTCGCCGGAGGAGTTTGAGCAGATGTTCGGCGGCGGCCGCGCCGGTAGCGCGGGCGGGGCCGGCGGCTTCTCTGACTTCTTCGAGACGCTGTTCGGCGCGATGGGCGGAGCAACTCCGGGCGGTCGTCCGGCCGGCGGCGCGCGGGGCGGCTTCGGCGGCTCATTCTCGTCGGCCGACGACATGTTCGGCGGCGCGGCGGCACGGCAGCCCCTGCAACTCGACCAGGAGCACCCTATCCAGGTGACGCTGGAGGAGGCCTTCCACGGCACTACCCGCGTGTTGACCTGGGAAAATGGCAAGCGTGTGGAGGCCAAGATTCCGCGCGGTGTGCGCACCGGTTCGAAGGTGCGCCTGAGCGGGCAGGGCGGCGCGACCGACGGCCGGGCCGGTGACCTCTACCTCAAGGTTGAGGTGCTGCCCCATGCCGTCTACGAGCGCGACGGCGACGATCTGCGGATGACGCTGCCCATCGACCTCTTCGCCGCGCTGCTGGGCGGCAAGGTCAGCGTGCCGGCCATTGACAAGTCAGTCAACCTGACCATCCCGGCGGGCACGAGGAACGGCAAGGTGTTCCGGCTGACCGGGCTGGGTATGCCCAAGCTGCGCAAGCCTGACGAGCGGGGCGATCTGTATGTGACGGTGACGGTCGAGTTGCCGGGCAAGTTGAGCAACGAGGAAAAAGAGATCGTGCGGGAATGGCAGGCCGTCCGCGAGGCGAAATAATCAGAAATCCGTGGAATTTGCGAAACCTGTGGATTCATCTCCACAGTCTAGAGGTAGAAAGATGCGATTAGACAAATTAACCGAAAAATCCCGCGAGGCCCTGCTGGAAGCCCAGCACCTCGCTGAGCAGTACACCCATCCGGCAGTGGAGCCGGAACACCTGCTGGCGGCGCTGCTGCAGCAGGAGAACGGCGTTGTGCCGTCAATCATCAACAAGATCGGTGGCGACACGCAGCTATTGATGCAGAGCGTTGACGCCGCGCTGAACAAGCTGCCGCGCGCCACCGGGTCGTCGGTGCAGGTCGGCATGAGCCGTGAATTGACGAACATCCTCAACGAGGCCGAGTCCATCGCCGACGCCATGAAGGACGACTACACCTCGACCGAGCACCTGCTGATGGCGATGGCCCAACCCAAGGGCGGCCGCGTCCGCGAGCTGCTGGCCCGCCACGGCGTCGACTACAATGCCGTGATGCAGGCGCTGGCATCGATTCGCGGCTCGCAGCGCGTCACCAGCCAGAACCCGGAAGCGCAATACGAGGCGCTGGCGAAATACGGCCGCGACCTGACCCAGGAGGCGCGGCGCGGCAAGCTCGACCCGGTCATCGGCCGCGACGAAGAGATTCGCCGCGTCATCCAGATTCTGAGCCGCCGCACCAAGAACAACCCGGTGCTCATCGGCGAGCCGGGCGTGGGCAAGACGGCCATCGTCGAGGGGCTGGCCCAGCGCATCATCAACGGCGACGTGCCGCTGGGGCTGAAGGACAAGCGGCTGGTGTCACTCGACCTCGGGGCGCTGGTGGCCGGGGCCAAGTATCGCGGCGAGTTCGAAGAGCGGCTCAAGGCCGTCCTCAAGGAAGTTCAGGACGCCGAGGGGCAGATCATCCTGTTCATCGACGAGATGCACACCCTGATCGGCGCGGGCGCGGCCGAAGGGGCCATGGACGCCAGCAACATGCTGAAGCCGCTGCTGGCCCGCGGCGAGCTGCATGCCATCGGCGCGACGACGCTGGATGAATACCGCAAGCACATCGAGAAGGACGCCGCCCTGGAGCGTCGCTTCCAGCCGGTGTTTGTCGATGAGCCGTCGGTCGAGGATACCATTTCCATCCTGCGCGGCCTGAAAGAGCGCTACGAAGTCCACCACGGCGTGCGCGTCACCGACGCGGCGGTCATCGCCGCGGCCACGCTCAGCCACCGCTACATCAGCGACCGCTTCCTGCCCGACAAGGCCATCGACCTCATTGACGAGGCCGCCAGCCGCCTGCGGATGCAGATCGACAGCAAGCCGGCCGAACTGGACGAAGTCGACCGCGAGATCATGCAACTGGAGATCGAGCGCGAGGCGCTGAAGAAAGAGAAGGACAAGGCCAGCCGCGAGCGCCTGGGCAAGCTGGAAGAGGAACTGGCCAACGCCAAGGAGCGCAGCACGCAACTGGCAAGCCGTTGGCAGGCCGAGAAGGACGCCATCCAGCACATTCAAGCCATCAAGGAAGAGATGGACACGGCGCGCATCCAGATCGAGCAGGCGCAACGTGACTATGATTATCAGAAGGCGTCGGAATTGCAGTTCGGCCGCATGCGCCGGCTGGAGCAAGACCTGGAAGAGGCCATGGCCCAACTGCGACAGATGCAAACCGACGGGGCGATGCTCAAGGAAGAGGTGGATGCCGAAGACATCGCCCTGATCGTCAGCAAGTGGACGGGCATCCCGGCCACTAAACTGCTGGAGGGCGAAGTCGAGAAGCTGGTCTATATGGAGGAGCGCCTGCACCGGCGCGTCGTGGGCCAGGAAGAAGCCGTGGCGGCCGTGTCGGCCGCCGTGCGCCGCAGCCGCTCCGGCCTGCAAGACCCCAACCGGCCCATCGGATCGTTCATCTTCCTGGGGCCGACCGGCGTGGGCAAGACCGAGTTGGCGCGGGCGCTGGCCGAATTTCTGTTTGACGACGAGCGTAATATGGTGCGCATCGACATGAGCGAGTACCAGGAGCGCCACACCGTGGCCCGGCTCATCGGCGCGCCGCCCGGCTACGTTGGCTATGAAGAGGGCGGGCAGTTGACCGAGGCCGTGCGGCGTCGGCCCTATAGCGTTGTGCTTTTCGACGAGATCGAGAAGGCCCACCCCGAGGTGTTCAACGTCTTCCTGCAAGTGCTGGACGACGGCCGACTGACCGACGGCCAGGGCCGCACCGTCGATTTCCGCAACACGGTGATCATCATGACCAGCAATGTCGGTAGCCAGTATATCCTGGACGACATCGACGATGAGACGATGCGGGCGCGGGTCATGGAGGCCATGCGCAACCACTTCCGGCCGGAGTTTCTGAACCGGGTGGACGAGGTGGTCATCTTCCACCGGCTCGGCCGCGAGCAGTTGCGCGAGATCGCCGAGATTCAATTGAACAACGTCCGCGGCCTGCTGGCCAAGCGCAACATCACCCTGTCGCTGACCGAGGCGGCGACCGACCTGCTGATCGAGGAAGGCTACGACCCGGTCTATGGCGCGCGGCCGCTCAAGCGTGTGCTCCAGCGGCGCATCATCGACCCGCTGGCCGTGCGCGTCATTCAGGGCGACGTCCGCGAGGGCGACCACGTGGTGGTCGAAGTCGAGGACGGCGATCTGGCCTTTCGGGTGGTGGAGACGGGGGAGTTCGAGACGGTGTAATGACCAGGACCTGTCAGGTTCTTGAAAACCTGACAGGTCTTTTTACTATAGAACAAAACAGCGAAAAAAAGCCGTGAATTTCTCATCTTTCCGTAAGGTTCACGGTAAGAATCGGGGGCTACTTTATAGAGGCTCCTTACTCCTTCCCACCCCGATGGGAACTGTTCATTTCCAGGATGGCGCCATTTCCCAAGGTGGCGCCATCCACCCTTCTTTCGCCGTTCCGGCGACCAAACGTCACCCGCCGATTGTGACGTTTGTTACTATCTAAACCCCCCTCTTCTCAGGTATAATAGGGTCAGTAACCTTTTGACCGGGACGGTTGTCCCTGGGGAGAAACGAGCATATGAAGAAAGACTTTGTCCGTGAGTGGATGTCGACTGACGTCATCACTGTCACGCCTGACATGACGCTGCCGGAAGCGCATCAGATCATGATCAATGAGGAGATTAGGCGGCTGCCGGTCGTTGACAAAGACGGCCGGCTGGTGGGGATCATCACCATCGGCGATATCCGCAGCGCCCAACCCTCGCCCGCCACTTCCCTCAGCATCTGGGAATTGAACTATCTTCTCTCGTCTCTCAAGGTCGAGAAGGTCATGACCGGCCACCCCAAGACGATCCACGTCGACGCCACTATTGGCGAGGCGGCGCGGATGATGCTTGAGCATCGTATCAGCGGCCTGCCTGTGGTCGATAATGAGGGGCACGTGTTGGGCATTATCACGGAGTCCGACATCTTCAGCATGGTCGTGATGCACGAGTGGGGCATGGAACACGCCTAAAGTCCGGCCAGCGTGGAATAAGCCTCCGGCTTGTCCTCCCAGCGTGGAATAAGCCTCCGGCTTGTCCTCCTAGCCCGCTCCAGCCCGGCCGGTTGGCTTTACAAAAGGCAGCCCGGCCTTGCGCCAGGCGTCCGTCCCGCCGCTGACGTTGGTCACGTCGTAGCCGGCTTTCTTGAGCTGGCGCGCGGCGATAGGGCTGCGGTGGCTGGACCGGCAGATGGTCAGGATCGGCCGGTCGCGCGGCAGTTCCTCCAGACGACGGCCGAATTCCGTCAGCGGGATGAGCACCGCCCCCGGCACGCTGCCCGAGTCAGTCTCAATAGGCTGCCGGACGTCGACGATGAGCACATCCGAATCGTCCTGCAACCGCCGCCAAGCATCCTCCGGTGTGACATTGGGCACGTTGCGGCTGATTAATCGTTCATACCATCCCATCATTGCTCCTTTTATGCGTCGTGAATGATAGCGGATCCCACCATACACAATTCGGCCAATCGCGCTACCATTGCAGAGTGAAATGAATTCGCTTTATCCGTCTAACCTGTATTCTAACCGTAGTGAATGGTTGATCCGTTGGCAGTCAAGCAAGGCTTGTCAGTGGTCGAGGGGTAGCACCGGATTCTTAGCCGGCGGCCAAGACCGAGCTGGGCTGCGGAGCCGGTTAAGAAACCGGCATTACGGAGAGCGATTGATTACTGAATAACCCTGGGCAGTCAAGGAACTGCACGGCAAATGATTATGTCTGAACACCTCTTTCCCACCGGTAGTACCCCTTACGACCTGGTCATCAAAAACGGTACGCTTGTCACGGCCGAGGCTGTCTTTCCCGCCGATGTAGCCGTCAGCGGCGAAACCATTGCCGCCATGGGTCGCGATCTCCACGGACGACGCGAGATCGACGCCGCCGGCAAATATGTTATCCCCGGCGGCGTTGATGTCCACGTCCATTTGCAGATGCCCATCGGCCGCTTCGTCTCCACCGACGACTTCTACCACGGCACGCGCGCCGCGGCCTTCGGCGGTACGACGACCATTATTGACTTTGTGGAGACCGCGCCGGATCAGTCCATGCTCGACGCCCTGGCCGCCCGCCAGGCTCTGGCTGCCGGCAAAGCTGCAATCGATTACGGCCTGCACATGACCATCGGCCCCAGCGACATCGCCAAGCTCGACCAGGTGGCCGGTGTACGCGCCGCGGGTTGCGGCAGTTTCAAGCTTTACATGGCCTATGGGTTGCGCCTGACCGACGGCGAGCTGCTGCGCGCCCTGGAAGCCATTCGCGATGTGGGGGCGCTGCCTGTCGTCCACGCCGAAAATTGGGACGTTATCACCACGCTCATCGACCGCCATCTGGCCGCCGGACGCACCACGCCCCACTGGCACCCGCGCAGCCGCCCCGCCCCGCTGGAGGCCGAGGCCACCGGCCGCGTCATCGACATCGCCGCCTGGGTGGGAACACCGATCCACATTTTCCACGTCTCCTGTGCCGCCACCGTCGAGCGCATCGCCGCCGCCAAGGCTCAGGGGCTGCCCGTCACCGGCGAGACGTGCCCGCAGTATCTCTATCTGACCCAGGATGTCTACGACCGGCCCGGCGTCGAGGGTGCGTTGCCGGTGTGTGCACCGCCGTTGCGCCCCGCGGCCGACCGCGACGCGCTGTGGGGCGCGCTTGCGTCCGGCTCGCTCGACCTTGTCTCCACCGACCACTGCCCCTTTACCCGCGCCGAGAAGGCTACCGGGCTGGACGACTTCAGCCAAATCCCCGGTGGGGTGCCCTCCATTGAGAGCCGGCTGGCGCTGGTTTATGATGGGTTGGTGAATCGCGGCGGCGGCAACAGAACGGCCGCCCTCAGCCGCTGGGTTGACGTCTGCGCCACCACCCCCGCCCAACGGCTGGGCCTTGGCGGCAAGGGACGATTGCTGCCCGGCTACGACGCCGATATCGTTATCTTTGATCCTGTTGCTGATTATGTGGTTAGCCCCGAATCACTACACGAAAAGGCTGGCTGGACACCTTACGATGGCATCGAACTGCCGGGGCGGGCGGTCACTACGATTAGCCGCGGTGAAATCATAGTCGACCAGGAAAAATGGCAAGGCACGCCAGGGCGCGGCCGCTTCGTCATGCGCTAATACAAATTTGCCCTCTCCCCAATCGTGCCAACGCCTTAAACAAATTTTAAGGTTTTCTGACTTTGATTTAAAGTCCCTGGCGACAGGCAATGGTAAGATGTGTTTGTCATCAGCGCCAACGTTATAACGCGACCGCGGGACCAGCAACACGTAAACTTGTTTACCCATCGCAGCCTTCTGCTGTCGCTCATCACGCCAGCGCTGATGACGTTTTCATCGCATCATATCCGGTCGCGCCGCCAATCCGGTTTGTAACCTCTGGGGATTTGTCTTTGCGAGCCATCATTGCGGCCGAGTGCTTGATGCCCGGCAAGGCGCGTCACGTCGTGGAGTCCTTGGGAAGGATGTAATGGAGCCGGATTCCACGGCGTGGCGTGCCTTTTTCCGCGACCCATCCGGTTTCCACCCACGTCACATTACGCTAAAATGATACCTATGGCCCGCCACATCCTGATCGTCGACGACGACGCCCTCATGCGGCGCAGCGTGAGCTTGCATCTGGAGCAGAACGGTTACCGGACTACCACGGCCGCCTCGGCCGAAGACGCGCTGGCTCTGGCTCGTCGCGATCGCCCCGATCTGGTGCTTCTCGACATTGGATTGCCGGGCATGGACGGCTTGCAGGCCATCCGCCACTTCCAGCGCGACATGGAGGACGTGCCCGTAATCTTCGTGACCGCGCGCCGCCGTGAGCTGGACACCATCGTCGGGCTGGAGCTGGGCGCCGACGACTACATCACCAAGCCGTTCAATCTCGATATCCTGACCGCCCACGTACGGGCCATCCTGCGCCGGGCTGAGCGGGGGGCGGCCGCCCTCTCCCCACCCGAGCCGTTGGTTATCGGCGATCTCTTCATCGACCCGGCGGCCCACGTCGTCACGGTCGGCGGCCGTCCGGTCGACCTGACCGGCAAGGAGTTCGCCGTCCTGCACACCCTGGCCCTGGAGGCGGGCCATGTCGTCGGCACGGAGGACATCCTGAATCGCGTGTGGGGCGCGGAGTTTATGGGCGAGCCCCAGGTAGTCTATGTTAATATCAGATGGCTACGCGAAAAACTGGAGTCTAACCCCAATAAGCCACGCCGCATCATCAATGTTCGCGGTGTCGGCTACAAACTCGTTCCCCTGGCAGCTGATCCACCCGCCGCTCCCGTCTGACCAAGAACACATTATGCTCAGTTTGCGGAGTCAGTTCATCCTCAGCCACATTTTGCCCTTCCTGCTCATCCTGCCCCTGGCCGGACTGGTCATTCTCTATCTTGCCGAGACTCAGATCGTCTTGGTCGAGTTGTCTGACACCTTGGAGGAGCAAGCGGCGCTCATCGCCGCTGCCGTGGCCGAGCAGACGGACGTTATGGCCGACGCCGAAGCCGCGCAGCGCTTTGTCGACGACGTCGGCCGCCTGATCGACGGTGACGTCTACCTGTTAGACGCCGGCGGCCGCGTGCTGGCCGTGGAAAACGACCGCGCCGCCACGCCGGAGATGCTCGGCGTCGGAGATATACTGGACGGCGACGAGGGCGATCCGGCTGCCACCGTCCGGGTTTCCACAGTCTATGGCCTGCTGGCTCAATCGGGTGAGGCGGTCGCCCCGGTGCTCGACATCGATGAGCAACTAATCGGTATCGTCGGAGTGCGCGAGTCGATTACCGGCATCGCTGCGGCGTTTGGCCCGCTGCGGCGGCTGGTGGCCTTCACCGTGTTGGGAGGCGCGTTGCTGGGCATCCTGCTCGGGTATGGACTGGCCGGGCGGCTGGCCGGGCCAATCGATCGCACCGTGGACGCCGTTGAGCGCATCGGCCGTGGTCAACAGGAGACAGCGCTGCCGTCCAGCGGCCCAATGGAGATGCGCCGCCTGACCGAGGCCGTCAATACTCTGGCGGCCCGGCTGCACGCGCTGGAAGAGATGCGCCGGCGTTCTTTTGCCAACATCGTTCACGAATTGGGACGACCGCTGGGGGCTGTGCTGGCCGCTGTCGAGGTTTTGCGCGGGGCCCCCGGCGACGATCCGGCCATTCGCGCCGAGTTGCTGTCTGGCGTTCACCAGGAAATTAAGACTCTGGAGCCGCTGCTCGACGACATGGCGCAACTCCACGCCGAGGCTACGGGCAGCATCCGTCTGGATCGGCGGCCGGTGGCTTTGTCGCCCTGGCTCAACGAGACTGCCCGGCTGTGGCGCGAGGCTGTTACGGCCAAGGGGCTGGTCTGGGTGATGGAGATTCCCGACGATCTCCCCGAGGTCACTATCGACCCGCAACGCCTGGCGCAGGTCGTCGGGAATCTGATCAGCAACGCCGTAAAGTACACCGACAGCGGTGGGGTGGCCGTGTCGGCCACGGCCAACGAGCGCGAGGTTCGCATCGCCATCGCCGACACAGGGCCGGGCATCGCTGCGGACGAGCAAACCCGGGTGTTCGATCCCTTCTATCGCGGCCGTATCCCGCAACGCACGACTGAGGGGTTGGGCGTGGGGCTGGCTATTGCCCGCAGCCTGACCGAGGCCCACGGTGGCCGTCTGACTCTCGACAGCGCCCCCGGCCGCGGCAGCGTTTTCACGATTCACCTGAGGCGCGAAGAGGCGCCAACCACGACCGCCGCTGATTAGCGTTGGGGGCACACGGCTCGGCTCTGCTTATGCACTTCTAAGCACGAAAAATGGCGGCATCCCCTAAGCCGGTTGTCGTGCGGCGTGGGCCTGGCGGACGATCTCGGCTATTTGCCCCAGATGGTCATCATCGTGGAACAACCCCATGGCGAAGCGGGCGACGGCATTCATCGAACCGCGCAACCAGCGATAATTGATCGTCAGATCGAGATCGGGCTCATCCGGCCACACGTCCAGCGTCGCCAGCCGCATGCGGCGGCTCTCCTCCAGCCGAGCGCGCACCTGGGCAATAGTCGTCACCGTTTGCCAGGGCGTCTCGTAGCGCGAACGTCCTTCGCGGTCGATGCCCCGCGCCTGCTCGGCGGCCAGAAATGCCTTCTCCTCCGAGGAGGCGGTGACGTGGACGATGACATGGCCCAGCGTCCAGGCCAGGTTGGCCTCGCTCGCGTCGGCGGCATACTTGTCCTCGGCTGCCGGGTCGTCGGGCACAAAAGTCACGTCGGCATCGGTGCAATCGGCAATGAGCGCCAGTTGGTGGTCGATCATCTCGTTGGTCAGATCGCGCAGATCATCGACGGTCAGGCCGCTCATCAGGTCATCCAGAGTCGCCTGGCGATTGCGCAGGCGTGCAAAGTCGAGCATCAAAAAACTCCTTGGTCAGAAATGATTGGCCGCCTTCCCGAATTCTCGCGGCCATGTAAATAAGGTTTTAGCAATACCGGCTGTGAACGCCAAGCCGTTGATGGATCGAACAATTGGCGACTGTGCCGGGCGTATGACAGCAATTAATTCTCTTGATGGATTTAAACCGTGGCGCAAGCTTTCCGCCGGCGGGCGGTGGAACGCCAACCTGAAAAGCTTGCGCCAAGGGCACTAATGCACAGGGCAGCCGGCGGCGGCCGGGGCTGCGACCTTCTCTTTCTCCAATTGCGGCTTGCGAAGGTAACGGATGATCGTCGGCGTCGGCCGGTTGGCCCCTGTGCCGCGCGCCACGTCCGGCCGCTGCGTAACCAGTTCCAGATCGAACTGCTGCAACAGCAGCGTGGTGATGACCGAAATCTCGTTGTTGGCGAAGTTCATGCCCGTGCACTTGTGCACGCCGCCGCCGAAACCGATCAGCGCGAAGCGGTCGGATTTATCCTCCTCGCGGCCGGGGGCGTAGCGCAGGGGATCATAAAAGTCCGGCTCGGCGAACACGTCGGGCAGGCGGTGCGCCACCTCGCCGGCCACCTGCACCTTCCAGCCGGCGGGGATGTGATAACCGCCGATATCGATGGCTTCGTCCACGTCCCGCAGCAGCATATCGGCCGACGGCCGCAAGCGCTCCGTCTCGGTGACGGCATAGCCCAGATGCGTCAGCGCGTGCAACGTCTTGCCCGTCACCGGCTCGCCGTAGGGCGCGAACGCCTCGATCTCGGCCAGCACCCGCTGGAGATACTCCGGATGTTGCAGCAGCAGGATGACGTTCCAGGCGGCTTGCCCAGCCGTCGTCTCGTGCCCGGCGAACATGAGGCCCAGCATCAGGTTGAGCAACACATCGTCCTCAATCGATTCCTGCGTATCGGTGTAGCGGGAGTTGACGAAGTCCTGCAGGAAATCGTCGTAGTCATCGGGATGCGCGCGGCGCTCGTCGAGAATGGGCTGCAGGATGGCCAGCATCCGGGCGCGCGCCCGGTCGCGCCGCCAGAACTTGGGCAGCGGCAGATTGGGCGGCAGGATGGGATCGAGGCCCTGGGTCAGGTCCTGATACAGGTCCCAAAACTCGCGCCCGGCCTCTTCCTGGAACCGCTCGCCCATGAGCGCGTGGCCGGCCACTTCCTGGGCCAGGCGGCTCATGGTCCCGACGATCTCGAATTCACCCGCGTCGCCCAGCGTGTCCAGCCACTTTTGCACTTCCCGGTCCATGACCTCGATGTAGCGCACCATCTTTTCGCGCCGGAAGGCCTGGGTAACAAACGGCTTTTGGCGCACGTACTCGTCGTGCCCAGCCATGAAGAACACCTCGCCGAAGGACGCCCGCAGAAACTTGTAGGGCGTGCCGATATTGAGGCTCTTGTCCGTCTCCATAAAAAACGTCCGGTGGTATTCGGGGCCAATGAGGACAGCCACATTCTGGGGCCCCAACTTGACGGTGAAGATGCGGCCCTGTTCCTCCAGGCCGCGCAGCAACAGCCCGGCGCGATTGCGGCCGAATTCGATGAGATGACCTAATCCCGGTTTGGCGCCGGACAAGACCGGCGGCGTGGGCAGTTCTTGATGCTCCATTGTCTACTCCTCGCGTGCGGAGGCGGGCCGCAGCCAGCCACCCGGCCGGCGCACGCATGATTACCACATGAATTGTTCAGGATGAGGATGCGATCAGGCAGCTCGCCCCGGCATCCCGCCCCGGCATCCCGGCCACGACACGCCCCACTCACACTCAAACAGCTTCAGCATCGAGGATGGTCAAAATCATTTCGGCCGTCCCGTTCAATTGCTCTCGATCAGGATAAAATTTAGCCATCAGCGCCAGCGTATAGACGCCGAACAACAGGTAGCGTGCCAATTCGGCCGGTGTGCGCGCGGTCGTGATGTCGCCGTCGGCCTGCGCCCCGGCCAGCCGTTCGGCCAGCATGGCGCACACGTCGTCGAAATGCTCTTGCAGCCGGCGGGCGATCGTGGCGTCGCGGCCGCCCATCTCGACGGCCGCGTTGAGCGTGAACGAGCCCAGGTTGTCGGCGGCCAACAGGCCACCGATCAGCTCGGCGAACATGAAGGCCAGCAACGGCCGGATGGGTTGCTCGACGCTGAGGAAGGCCGCGAACTGCTCGCGCTCGATGGCGCGATACTGGTCCAGCGCCGCGCCGTACAGCTCATACTTGTCGCCGAAAGTGGCGTAGAGGCTGCTCGTGCTGATGCCGGTGCGGGCGGTCAGGTCACGGACAGAGGTAGCCTCATAACCGTTTTCCCAGAACAGGGTCATGGCCTTTTCGAGTGTTCTTGCTTCGTTGAATGCCTTAGGGCGTGCCATACAGGAGAGTATAACAAAATTGGAACGGTCGATTCAATACCAAATCTGCGCAGATATCAATCGTTAACGTGTGTATAATCTAGACATCCGCATTCCCGGCAACATGGAGGCTGTCGTGATACAAATCAGACGCATGATCGTCATCTTGGCTACCGTCACAGTGGCGCTAACCGGCCTGTGGCAAGTGGGCCGGCTATGGGACGCCGGCGTCGCTGCGGCTTCACCTCTGCTGACGCCGACTCTGGAAGCCTCGCCCAGCCCAACGCCGACAGGCACACCCGTCTTCTCGGCCACGTTATCCATCGTACCCGACAGAACGTCGCTGCGCGTTGGGGAAACCCTGACACTGGTGGCCGATATCGACGTCAGTGAGGGCTGCCAGTACCCTATACTCGAGCTGTCGCTGTATCAGGCCACGGATGAGCCGCCTATCTTTGCCCACATTGACCCGCCGGCCGATCTGCTTACCGCACCTATCACACTGCCATCGGCCTGGACCTTCCGGGCCACTCATCCGGGCACGGCCACATTTGACGCCCGGTCATACGGTGAGCGATATTGCAATGACTTCTGGAACTGGCACTATTTGTCCGGCCAGTCGGAGCCGATCCGCGTTGACCCGGCGGCCGCGTGGTTGCCGCTGGTCAGCCGCTAATCCAACGACGCACGAGGATTTACCTATGGAAATCACCATCCGCCGCGCCACGCCCGACGACGCCGAAGATATTGCGCGCATCTTCGACACGCCGCGCGCCTTGCGCGGCACGTTGCAAGTTCCCTACACCTCGGTCGAGTTTCGCCGCCGGCGCATGTCGGAGGTGGACGACACCCTCTACCCGCTGGCGGCCGTGGTCGACGGCGAGGTGGTCGGCCAATTGACACTCCACGGCATCACCCGGCCGCGCCGCAAGCACGCCGCCGGTTTGGGCATGGCCGTGCGCGACGATATGCAAGGCCAGGGCGTGGGCACGGCGCTCATGCAGGCCTGCGTCGACCTGGCCGACAACTGGCTCAACATCCACCGGCTGGAGCTGGATGTCTTCGTCGACAACGAGCCGGCCATCCGCCTCTATCACAAATTCGGTTTCGTCACCGAGGGGCGGCTGGTCGATTACGGCTTCCGCGACGGCGAATACGTCGACGTCTTTGTGATGGGACGGATTCGACCGGCCGGGCCAAGCAAGAGGCAATAGTTTATCCGCAGAGTTCGCAGATTGCCTTGAGTGCAATCTGCGAACTCTGCGGATCACTGCCCTAAATATCCTCTTCCCCGTCTTTTGATATACAATCCGCATCATGGCCGACTTTCAACTGCGCATCGGCGACGAGCAACGCGATTTCAGCAGCGCCCGACAGGGCGACCGGCTTACGCTGGAGCATGATGGCCTTGCGGTCGACGTCACCGTGCTGCGCCGCGACGGCGACAAGCTGTTACTCGAAATCGCCCACCCCGACGGAACGCGGTCGCGCGTCCGGCTGATCGGCGCGCGCCGCGGCGACCAGCGGTTGCTGTGGATCGACGGCCGCACGCTGAGCGCCACGCGCGCCCGCCGCCATGCCGCGGCCGCGTCACCGGTCGACGGCTCGCTGGCCGCGGCCATCCCCGCCGTCGTGTCGCAGCTACTGGTGGCCGTGGGCGACATCGTCGAGACGGGCGACAAGCTCATCCTGCTGGAGTCGATGAAAATGGTCATCCCTATTCTGGCCCCCCACGGAGGCCGCGTGACCCACATCCATTGCGCCCCCGGCGATTCTGTGCCGGCGGGCGTGCCGTTGCTGGAGATTGAACCCGCATGAATTCCGAACGATTGCAGCGCCTCACCCAACAGATCGCCGCCCATGGCCTGGACGGCCTGGCCCTCGTGCCCGGCCCGAACCTGTTCTACGTCAGCGGCATCCACACCCATATGAGCGAACGGCCGGTCGTCCTGTTCTTGCCCGCCGATGACGACCCGGCCATCATCATCCCCACCCTGGAAGCCATGAAAGCCCAGGATGCCGGCATCCCCGCCGAACGCATCTTCGACTGGAACGACGCCGAGGGCTACCACGGGGCTTTCCAGCAAGCCTGCGCCCACCTGGAACTGGCCGACTACATGCTGGGCGTCGAGGCGCTGCACATGCGTGTGCTGGAGATGCAACTGCTCCAGCGCTACGCACCCGGCTTGCAGATCGCCCACGCCGAACCAGCGCTGTCAGCCCTGCGCTCGGTAAAAGATGCGGCCGAGATCGCCGCCATGGAGAAGGCCATCGCCATCGCCGAGAAATCGCTGGGCCGGATCGTGCCACGTATCAAAGTCGGACTCAGCGAACGCCAGATCGCTGCCATGCTGACCCAGGAGCTGTTAGCCTCCGGCGCGGACAGCATCGCCTTCGGGCCTATTGTCTCCAGCGGGCCGAACAGCGCCTCGCCTCATGCCGTGCCCACCAACCGCACGATCCGCCCCGGCGATTTGCTGGTGATCGACTGGGGCGTCTACGTCGACGATTACCCATCCGACATCACGCGCACCTTCGCGGTCGGACCGATTGACGACGAGTTGCGCCGCATCTATGAAGTCGTGAAGATGGCCAACGAAGAAGCGCGAAAGGCGGTGCGGCCCGGCGTCAGCGGGCAGGAGATCGACCGGGTAGCCCGCGAGGTCATCGAGGACGCCGGTTACGGCGAATACTTTTTCCACCGCACCGGCCACGGGCTGGGGCTGGAAGTCCACGAAACGCCGGACATGAGCCAGGTTAACGATGCGCCCATCGCCCCCGGCAACGTTTTCACCATTGAGCCGGGTATCTATCTGACCGGCCACGGCGGCGTGCGCATCGAGGACAATGTGCTGGCGACGGCCGACGGCAGCCGGACCATGACCAGTTATAGTCGAGAGCTAATCACCGTCGGCTGATAAGGGGGAAGGATGAAGCTCTTTCGTTTTTCATCCTTCATCCCTTATCCTTCATCCCTTCCTAAAACAGCCCCAATTGCCGGCCCTCGCCGGCCACCAGTGATGCCGCGCCGACGCCCAGCAGGCGCATAGGCCGCCCCACGGGCCAGTTCTCGCGCCAAATCACGTCGGCTACACGAAATACTGTGGCTGCGTCGTCCGTCCCCACCGCCAGTGACCGCTGCCGGGTAAATGTGGTGAAGTCCGACCAGCGAAATTTGACACGGATCGTGTGGGCCAGCAGGTTGCTTTTCGCCAGTTCATCGGCCACATCGGCCGACATCCGTCGCAGGTGCTCTCTCAAAACCTCGGCGTCGGCCACGTCGCGGCTGAACGTCCATTCCTGGCTGATGCTCTTGGGCGGGCCGCGGTCTGGCTGCACCGGCCGCTCGTCCTCGCCGCGAGCGCGACGCAAAAGGCTGTCGGTATCGCGGCCAAAGCGCTCCCGCAGGCGATCCGGGTCGGCGGCGGCCAACTGGCCGCAGGTCGTGATGCCCAGCGCCGCCAGCCGTTCGGCCGTGCGCGGGCCAATCCCCCAGATGGCGCGCACCGGCTGTGGGGCCAAAAAGGCAGCTTCCTCGCCGGGCGACACGATGGTCAGGCCGCGCGGCTTGTTGAAGTCCGATGCCACCTTGGCCACCAGCTTGCTCGTAGCCAGCCCCACCGATGCCGGCAGATTCATCTCCGCCGGCATCCGTTCGCGAATCTCCCCGGCGGGCGCGACCGGATCGGCCAAACCGCTGAGGTCGATATAGGCCTCGTCGACGCTCATTTTCTCCAGCGGCCCATAGTGGCCGAGCAAGGCCATAACCCCCCGCGAGCATTCGCGGATGCGCGTCCAGTTGGCAGCGACGACCTTTAATTGGGGGCAGAGCCGCAACGCCTGGGAGGTGGGCATGGCCGAGCGCACGCCGAACTGCCGGGCCTCGTAGCTGGCCGAAGTGACAACGCCGCGCTCGTCCGGCATCCCGCCCACGGCCAGCGGTATGCCGGTGTCCTCAGGATGGTCAAGCAGATGGACGTTGACGAAGAAGGCGTCCATATCGACGTGGAGGATGGCGCGAGACCAGGACATGGGGAAATGACAAATGACGAATGACGAATGGGGACAATTCCCGATTCGCTTTTCGGAATTTAATCGGCCGCTGCGGCTTGCGCTTCCACGCGGTCCACGTGCCGGCCGCTTTCGCGGGCGAAAGCCAGGATGTCGATGCGCGACAGGACCAGGATCGCCGCCGCCAGACCGAGCGCCTGGAGCAAAAAGACGACGCCATAGCTAAGACCGGCGGGCAGCCCCAATTGCAAAAAGGACAGATCGCGCAAGGCTCCGCCCAGGAAGGTGCCCAGGCCCTTGAAGACGAGGATGGAAATCGACCACAGTCCCAGGTAGGCGCCGGCGTGGCGATCGGGCGACATCACGGCCATCAGGCTGAGGCCGCCGAAGGTATAAATGCCGAAGCCGCCGCCAAAGATGAGCAGGGCCAATTCGATGAGGTGGCGTTGGCCGGAGAAGCCGGCCACGGCCAGCAACGCGAGCCCCAGCGCCATGACGGCCAGCCCCGCGGCAGCGATACGCCCCTGGCGCTCCGGTGGCCGCTTGCGCCACAGCAGGCCCCCGGCGATGAGGGTGATGACCGTGGCCGTCTGCCAATAGCTGTTGAAGCGTGTCGTCTGGCCCATGCTCAGGCCGAACGTGTCCGCGCCGAACGGCTCCAGGATCGCGTCTTGCGCCCAGGCCGACAGCGTCGCCAGAGACAGGAAGACAAAGAAAAGGCGCGTGCGCCGGTCGCCCCAGATTTCGCGAATGACGTCACCCAGACGATTGACCGCCACCCCCTGCCCCGCTTCGGCCACCGCAGAACGATCCCGACGCTCCACACCGGCGACAGCGAAGAACCAGAAAAAGCCGCCGATGACCATCGTCGCGGCGATCATTTCCCAGAAGATGCGCGGCTCATAGGCGGGCATCCAGATACTGAAGACGATGCCGGCCACGGCAAAGAAGATGATCAGCACCGTCTCGACCAGGCTGATGGCCGTCCCCTGGCGGCGCTCCGGGGCGGATTCGCGCACCAATGCCAGAAACGGGCTGCCGGAGATGAGCGTGCCGACGCCGTACATAAGCGATGACAGCAAGGCAAATATCCAGCCCAGTACGTCAACCGTCGACGCGCTCAGGCGCATCACGCTGAGGCCCAGCAAGGGCAGCGACAACACCATCAGGGCGCGGCCGAGCCAGATGAGCGGCGTGCGGTGCAATCCGAAGAAGCGCTGGTTATCGGTCAGGTGGCCCGCCCATAGGCTGAGCGGCGAGAGCAGGTAGCGCAGGGCGATGAGCAAGCCGACCGGGGTGGCCGGAATGCCGAGGGTGACGATCAGGATACGATTCCAGATGCTGGTGACGAGAATGTCGCCCATCGCCGAGCCGATCTGGAAGCTGCTCAGGCGCAGACCGCGCCAAAAGGAGAATTGATTTTCCTGTTCCATACGAAAATGACGCTCATGTATCAAGAAGTTTCGAATAGATAAAGTGCTTGCAAATGACACAGCCTTCCACGGCAGATGAGCGGAAAATTCGTGTCACCGGCAAAATCTGCATATGCTCTTTCCGCAAGGAACGGGATTGTATCAAGATGAGAAGAAATGCACAATTAGTTAGCTTTGCATAGGTATGCGTAGAAATTCATCCCAATCCGGCCCCCACTGTAGCGCCGTGCCATGCGGGTGGACCCAACCCAACCGGAAGCGCCGGGCGGCGAATCGCCCAGCATTGGGCCAGTAGTCGGCCGTCCAGACCAGCCACTCCCGCCCCGGCGGTTCCTGCCCCTCGCGGTCAGGTTCCCACTGCAACCACAGCACGGGCACGGCCTGCGCCGTCGCCCAGGCGTCGATCAGCCCCCGCAGCGAGTCGCCCTTGTCGGGTAGATAGAGGGCTACGGTCGTGTTGAAGATGACGACCGGCGCATCGGGCGGCGAAGGAAACGCCCCGGCCAGGAAGCCCGGTAACTCATCGGGCAAACGCAACGGCCGCAAGCGCACCGGCGCGGCCGAGGAGGCGACAACTCGCAGGGCCGCCATCCCCTCGCGCAGGCGCTCCATGCGCTGCGGCTGATCACCCCAGACGAACGAGGCCAGCGTCAGGTCGTCGTCGGCCGTGTGCAGATGGAAGGGAAACACGTCGCCGCCGATGCGGGAGAGGATAACGGGCGAGGTTGCCACAGACGGCAACCTGGCCTCTCCCTGTGCCAGCAGCGTGAACTGCGGCGATCCGTCGCCCAGCCGCAGCAGCGTGCGCGTCGGGTCGGCGGCGTCGATCAGGCTATAGCCGCGGCGCTCGGCCACCAGATTCAGCCCGGCGCTGGCTCCCAGCTCCACCAGATGCACCGCCGGCCAGCCGAGACACGCCACCGGCAGCAACCAGACCGTCCCGCGCCCCGTCTCGTTGGTCTGCACATTGGCCCGTTGTATGAAACCGGCCAGCCGGTCGCGATGGGCGAGGATGGTTGCCCTTAACACCGCCGGGAATTCGGTGTCGGGCGACAGGGGCGCTTGGTGGATCGTCGAAAAGTAAGGGGCCAGCGCGGCGGCCGTTCCGCGCAACACTTCGCGATGGATGCTCGCTGCCAGCAGGAGCGTCACGTCCAGCGGCTGTCGCGGCTGAGCCGCCTCAACGAGCCACGCAGCGACTTCTTCATCATCCGCCAGCCAGTCGCCCACGACGCCGAACAACGCGGCATAGAGCGGCGAGTAGCCCTCGGCGAACTGCTGCTGCTTGCGGAATCGGTCGGCCAGCCGGGATCGAAAATCTGGGGTCATGGGGCGGGATAATCGAACACGGCTGGGACACGAATGGCACGGATTGAAAAGACCTCAACCCGCCACGGCCGCCAATCCGTGTCTATCCGTTTTTAGTTCTTCAAAATGTGCGTCACAATTGTCGCGCCGCTGCCCCCGATGTTCTGCGTCATGGCCGTGCGTGCGCCCGGCACTTGCAGCGGCCCGGCCTGCCCGCGCAGTTGCAGCGTGGCCTCGACGAGCTGATAGAGGCCGGTTGCGCCCACAGGATGGCCGCGAGCCTTCAGACCGCCCATGGTCGAGATGGGAATACGACCGCCGGGGGCGATGTCGCCGTCTAGCCCCAGACGCACGCCGCCGCCGCGCGCCGCGAAACCGCAGGCCTCCAGCGACAGGGCAGCCATAATGCTGAAGGCATCGTGGAGTTCAAAGAGGTCGATGTCCTCCGGCCCCACGGCCGCCTGGGCATAGGCCCGCGCCGCCGACTGTTCGGCCGCTTTCAGCCACAGGATGTCCTCGCGGTCGTGGACGGCCACGGTGTCGGTAGATGAGGCCGAGCCGGCCACGCGCACCGCACCCGGCGCGCTCTTGGCGGCCACCAGCAGCAGCGCCGCCGCGCCATCGCCGATAGGCGAGGCGTCATAGAGCGTGATCGGGTCGGCCACGTTGCGGCCACGTTCGTACTCCCCCTGATCAATGGCGTAGCGGTAGAGGGCGTTGGGGTTGCGGGCGGCGTTGGCGTGGGCCGTCAGGGCAAAGGGGGCGAAGTCCCCGTGAGTATAGCCGTACTGGTGCATGTAGCGGCGCATGATGAGCGCGTTCAGGCCGACGAAGGTTATACCGTGCTCTACTTCGTAGTCGGCGTCGGCGGCTGTCGCCAGGGCGGCCGTCGTCTCGCGGCCGGGCTTTTCGGTTAGCTTTTCGACGCCGATAACCAGCACGCGCGCCATCTCCCCGCTCGCCACAGCCAGCAATCCTTGCCGCATGGCCGAACCGGCCGAGCCGCAGGCCGCCTCCAGCTTGACCGCCTCGACGCCGCGCTGTCCCAGATAATCGGCTACCAGCGGGCCGAGATGGCGCTGGCCGACCAGGCGGTCACTGTTCATATTGCTGACGTAAATGGCGTCCACCTTGTCGACGCCGGCGTCGGCCAACGCCGCGCGCCCGGCCTCCACGGCCAGAGCGCGCAGGGAGATGTCCCAGTGCTCGCGAACCGGCGTCTGGCCCACTCCCAAAATAGCTACTTCACGCATAATTAGCTCCGTGGACCCCAGTGGTCTTCCGAGAACTCCGGGGTCTGAGTTTAAGTGTAGCGGGTCGGGCTGCCAGAAACTATCAGGTTGAACAAGCCGGCTCCGGTTTATTTGTGCCCATTGGTCGGAATCGTATAGACCCAGCCAAACGGGTCGGCCGCGCGGCCGTACTGGATATCCACCAGCGTCTGAAACAGATCGCGCGCCACCGGGCCGGGTTGGCCGTTGTTGATGATGATCTCCTCACCGTGGAAGCCGAACTTGCCCACCGGGGCGATCACCGCTGCCGTGCCGCAGCCGAACACCTCGGTGATGCGACCGTGGCGAATGTCGTCGAGCATCTCGTGGACATCGATCCGCTCCTCGGCCACTTCGTACCCCAGATGGCGGCCCAGCTCAAGAACCGATTTGCGGGTGACGCCGGGCAGGATGGTGCCCGTCAGCGGGGGCGTGACGATGCGCCGGCCCTGGTAGACGAAGCAGATGTTCATCGCGCCGACCTCCTCGACGTAGCGGCGCTCAAGGCCATCGAGCCACAGGACTTGCGAATACCCCTGGCGGCGGGCTTCTTCGCCCACGTAGAGGCTGGCGGCGTAGTTGCCGCCCGTCTTGGCTTCGCCCACGCCGCCGGCCACGGCCCGCACATACTGGTCGGTGATGTAGACCGGTACGGGGTTGAAGCCCTCGGCGAAGTAGGGGCCGACGGGGCTGATGATGATGAAGTGGAGATAGGTGGCGCTGGCCCGCACGCCCAGCGTGTGGTCGGTGGCGATCATTGTCGGCCGAATGTAGAGCGAGGCATCCGACTGCCGGGGAACCCAATCGGCCTCAATGGCGATCAGCTCGCAGATGGCCGCCAGATGCTCCTCCTCGTCAACGGCGGGCATGGCCATGCGACGTGCAGACTGATTAAAGCGTCTTGTATTTTCCCACGGCCGGAACAGGTTGATGCGGCCATCGGGGCGGCGATAGGCTTTCAGCCCCTCGAAGATCATCTGCGCGTAGTGCAGCGACGAGGTGGCCGGGTCCAGCTCGATGGGGCCATAGGGCTTAATCTGGGCGTCGTGCCAGCCGCGGTTGGGCGAATAGCGCTGGGTGAACATACGATTGGCGAACACCTGGCAAAAACCATAGTCGGTTGTCGGTGGTGTGCGCAAGCGATCGGATTCGATGGGAACAACTTGTATGTCCATATAAATCTCCTTGATACACGGTCGAAAAAGTGGGTTTAATCCTTCGGCTCCAGCCGTGTGCGATAATCATAATAGTCAGTCAAAAGCCGCTCATAGGGCCCGGTCATCAGCGGCGAGGAGACGAGGAAATCGGCCGTGGCACGGTTGGTGGCGACTGGGATATTCCAGACGGCGGCAATGCGCAGCAAGGCGCGCACGTCGGGGTCATGGGGTTGGGCCTCCAGCGGGTCGAAGAAAAAGATCAGCACGTCCACTTCGCCGCCCGCAATGCGCGCGCCCAATTCCTGGTCGCCGCCCAGCGGGCCGCTCTGCAGCCGGGTGATCTCCAGCCCCAATCGTTCGCCGACGACCCGGCCGGTGGTGCCCGTGGCGATAAGCGCATTGCCGCGCAAGATGTCGATGTTGTGCTCGGCCCATTCGAGCAAGTCGTCCTTCTTGTTGTCGTGGGCCACCAGGGCGATGCGCTTCCGGGCGCCCATCCACACCCGCGGCCGTTCTTTATGTGGCATCATGAATGTCTCCATATCAGCAAGGAGGAGAGACAGGAACGTCTCCTCCACGTGGTTATTGTACGTCGATCTAGGGCGGTCGCAACTGCCGGCGTCCGCGCGACAGGGTTTTAAAGTCATCGGCCGCCCTCCGTAACGCCGGTTTCTTAACCGGCTCCCCAACCCAACTCGTTTTCGGCCGCCGGATAAGCATCCGGCGCTACACCTCGACAACTGAAAAACCCTGGTCGGCGCGACCCTACACTCAATCTTGACGTAAAGAGTATTATAGTAGACAGGTACATTGACGGGAAAACCCGTGAAGGAGAAAGATCATGAGCGAACACACCAGTTATGAACTACTCATCGCCACGTATGACGACGAAGCGACGGGCGCGAGCGCCGTCAGTCGTCTCATGGAGGCCTTCCGGCAGGATCGCGCCGCCGTCCCGGCCGCGGCCTCCATCGTCAAGGACAAGACCGGCGCATTGACGATCAGGGAGACGACCGACATCGGGGCCAAACAGGGCGCGGCGGCCGGCGCGGTGGCCGGCGGGCTGCTGGGCCTGCTCAGCCGCAAGCGCGGCACCGTCAGTTCGGCCGCGCTGGGGGCGTTGCTGGGCGGCGTGGCCGCCCACAAGCTCGATACCGGCATCCCCGACCCGCGCCTGGAGGCCATCGGCCAGTCAATGGATGTTGCCTCCTCGGCCACCGTGGCCGTCGTGAGCGCCGAAGTCCTGGGCGAAGCCAAAAGCCTGCTGGCCGGCCTGGGGGCCACGCTGACTACTGAGCCATTCGACTACAACACCGATTTCGTGAAGCAAATGCAAGCCGGCAACTATCGCGGGGCGATGACCGCCCTCGCCTATCAGGCCGAAAGCATGGTCGCCAACGCCGGCGGCACGGTGGAAGACCTCACGCAACGGGCGGCCGACAAAGGGCGGGAGATGACGGGGCAGGAGAAGAGTCCCAACGACATGGCGGACGTCCAATAACGTATAGCCGTAAATTGATTCGGGCGGTCGTCGAGCAGGCCAATCAGAACTCCTGGCGCGCCGCCGACCGTGCCTCGGGGCAGATCTCGTGCAGCAGGTCGATAAAATTCGCCGGCGGTTCGGTGGTGTCGATGTAATAGTCGGCCCCGGCCGCCAGCGCCTGCTCGGCCGCGCCGCCGTGGCGGCCGAGAGCGACGACGATCAGGCCGGGGTGCATGACCTTGGCCCGCGCGGGCAACCTGATCAGCGGCCGCGACGATCCCCACTCGACCAACAGCAGATCAGCGCCGAACGCCAGCGCGCTCATGGCGTCATCGACCTCCACCACCTCGTCGATCCCCTCGCAGGCCGAATCGTGCTCCAGGACAGCCCGCAAGGCGGCACGAACCGACGGCCGTTCATCGGCTATCAAGACTCGCATGATGACTCCCCCTTGTAAATGATCGATGCTCAGTGGCTCAATGGGAGATGGGATCCGTCTTGAACTGATCTCCTGTCCCGTTGACCCCCTCGTTTAGTGCCGCCGGACGCGCAACAGCATGAGTGCCATCGCCGCCAGAGCCGACATCACCCCCACGCCGGCGGCCGCGCGCGCCGCACCCGAGCGCAAGCGCTCCTCACCGCCGACGAGTTCGCCTACCGGCTCGAGGCGCTGCTTCAGATTGGTGCCGTAGGTCGCGCCCATCATGGCCTTGAGCAGTCGATAGGTTCCCGGATGGCGAATCCAGATAACCGGATCGATGGCGTTGGGCGGGCGGCTGATGGAGTAGGCCTTCTGGTGGGTGAACTGGGTCACCTCGCCGCGGCCGTGGGTGCGCGTGTTGCCGCTCAGCTTGGCCCCGCCAAAGGGCAGGCGGGCCACCGAATAGTGCGACATGGTATCGTTGATGTTCACCACGCCTACGTCCAGTTGGCGGCCGACGCGCTCGGCGTGCTTCAGATCGCGGCTCCACACGTAAGCGCTCAATCCCATGTCGCTGTGGTTCGCCATCTGGATGGCATGTTGATCGTCGATCACCTTCATGATGGGCATCGTCGGGCCGAAAGTCTCTTCGGTCATGATCTTCATCGTGTGATCCACGTCGACCAGCACCGTCGGTTCGATGAACATGCCCGTCTGCTTGCCGCCCATCAAGACGCGCGCGCCCTTTTGTAGCGCGTCGTGGAGATGGGTATTCACGATGTCGCATTGCCGCTGGAAGGTCAGCGGCCCCATCCAGTTGGGGTTGTCGATGTCGTTGGAGTAGCCGACGGTGAACTTGGCCGTCTCCTCCAGCACGGCGGCCACGAAGGCGTCATAGACCTTTTCGTTGACGTAGACACGCTCGACGGAAACGCAGGCCTGCCCCGTGCTGTAGAATGCGCCCCACACGCCCCACTTGGCCGCCGCGGCCACGTCGGCGTCCTCCAGCACCAGCATCGCGTCCTTGCCGCCCAGCTCATACATGAACGGCGTCATGTCCTCGGCGGCCATTTTGGCGACGATCTGGCCGGTCTTCACCGAGCCGGTCAGAAACAGCAGATCGGGTTTGGAACGCACCAGCGCCTGTCCCACGCGGGCATCGCCATGAAGAAAGCGCACGTAGGGGGCCAGCTCCGGCACGCGATTGAAAAGGTCTTCCAGCAGCACGCCGGTGGCCGCGGCTACTTCCGACGGCTTGATCAGCACCGCGTTCCCGGCCAGCAAGGCCGAGACAATGGGCGGGATCATCAGATCGATGGGGTAGTTCCACGGGCCG
>JACKBY010000017.1 GCA_020634335.1 Promineifilum sp.
TGTAGTGTATGGCGACAGGGGGCAGGACGGCAAGCGATTGTGTGATACAATCGGCCGATATCCTAACGAAGGACGGACAATCGATTTATGCGCACTTATCGACTGGCGCTCATCGGCTTTGGCAACGTCGGCCAGGGCCTGGCCACCATCCTGCGCGATCATAGCCAGATGATCGCCAGCCAACATGATGTGGAATACCGCATCGTGGCTGTCAACACGGGGCGGCACGGCAGCATCTATAATCCCGAGGGGCTTGACCCTGCCATGTTGCTGGCCGCTTATGAGCAGACGGATCGCCTGGATAGCGTGCCCGCGCCCAACATCGACTGGGACGTGCCCCGCATCATCTATGAGAGTAATGCCGACGTCATCGTGGAGCTGACCTCGAGTGATTTGCTCAGCGGCGAGCCGGCCGCGGGCTATATTCGCGCCGCGCTGCGCCAGGATCGACACGTAGTGACCACCAACAAGGGGCCCATTGCCCTGTTCTACCCCGAACTGTCGGCCGCCGCCGCCGAGCGCGGCGTCATGCTGGGCGTCGAAGGTACGGTCATGGGTGGGACACCCCTCTTGCGGGTCGGCCGCGATCTGCTGGCCACGGCCGGAGTCTCGCGCATCCAGGGTATTCTCAACGGCACGACCAACTACATCCTGTCGCGCATGGCTGACGGTGAATCGTACAAGTCGGCCCTGGAGGAAGCGCAGGAGAAGGGCTATGCCGAGGCCAACCCCACGGCCGATGTCGACGGCTACGACGCGGCCATCAAGCTGGTCATCCTGTCGAACCTGCTGCTGGGCGTGCCGCTCAAGCTTGCCAACGTCGAGCGCGAGGGCATCCGCGAGCTGACGACGAAGGATGTCGTCCGGGCGCAGAAGGTGGGCGAGGTGTGGAAGCTGGTCGGCTGGGTAGAACGCGCGCCGGATATGGTGAAGGCCTGCGTCAAGCCCATCCGTCTGCCGCAGAGCCATGCGCTGGCCTCTGTGTCGGGGGCAACAAATGCCGTCACCTTCGTCACCCAATTGCTGGGCGACGTTACCATCGTTGGCCCCGGCGCGGGTCGCGTCGAAACCGGCTACGCTGTGCTGTCCGATCTGCTGGAAATCCACCGTCGCGCGCAGTAGGAAAAACCTTCACGGATTTTACAGATACCCGGATTAAGAAGCGCGATGCGCAAATTAGGCCGATTAACGAAAAGAAAACCGGCCGATAAATAGGGCGCTTACTAATCTGTGAAATCAGTCATTCTCCCTTTTGCCTGGCGAGACAACCAGCCGTTTCCGGCAAACATTTTCCCCTTGACACAACGACGTTCGTAGGTATAATTCAAATTGATGGACATCAATATGAGTGATGAATCGGACGAGTCGCTCTCGTTCGCCAAAGCCATGGCCGACGAAACGCGGCAGCGTGTCATGAGCTTGCTGTGTTGCCGCTGGGTATGCGTCGGCGACATCGTCAGCGAGATGCGCGGCGTCACCCAACCCACCATTTCCCATCACCTGGCGATTTTGCGCGAGGCCGGATTGGTCCACGTGCGCCGCGAGGGCAAGCAGGTGTTCTATTCGCTGAATCAGGCCGAAGTGGTCACGTGCTGCGGCCGAATCATGCGCGTCTTCGCTCCGGAGCATGTGGACGCGCTGGAGACAGTAACTGAGCCGGTCGCTCCCCGGTCTGCGTGACGGCCCAAATTCAGCGAATTTTTTTACTATAACCCATCGAAGTCTATCGATATGAGGCGTGTTCCATGATACAAACAAGTCAGCAGATTCACAAGGCAGTCCAGGAGCGTTACGGCCGGTTGGCAGTCGAATCGCCCGGCGCGAGTTGTTGCTCCAGCGACGGCGATTGCTGTGGGACGACGGCGAGCGTTTTGCCCGCCGATGTGGCCGTGGCCGGCGAAGCACTCGACGCGATCTATTCCAACCTCTACACGGCCGATACCGGCTGGCTGCCCACAGAAGTCACCGGGCTGTCGCTCGGCTGTGGCGATCCCATCACGTTAGCCGCCTTGCAGCCGGGCCAGACCGTTCTCGATCTGGGCTCCGGCGGCGGCATCGACGCCTTCATGGCCGCGCGGCAGGTAGGCCCGGCGGGTCGCGTCATCGGCGTGGACATGACGCCGCAGATGCTGGCCCGGGCCGAAAGCAACAAGGCCAAGGTCGGGCTGGACAACGTAGAGTTTCGTCAGGGCTACATCGAAGCCCTGCCCGTGGCTGATGGGTCCGTGGACGTCATCCTGTCCAACTGCGTCATCAACCTCAGCCCCGACAAGGCCGCCGTCTTTCGCGAAGCCTACCGGGTGTTGCGGCCCGGCGGCCGCCTGGCGGTGTCGGACATGATGACCCGCGGCCTGTTCACGGCCGAAGACCGCGCCAATATGTCGGCCTGGGCGGGCTGTGTCACCGGCGCAGAAGACGTGGCCCTCTATGCCGGGGCCATGCGCGCTGCCGGGTTCGCGGATATCTCGATTGTCGACAAGGCGCAGCCTGACGTGGAACTGGCGGAACAGCCGTTAGAGAGCGGTCCGGCGCAGCTTTTCAGCGCGCGGGTGACGGCGGTGAAAGGGTAGGATTTAATGCCAGGACGTCAAGTCGCCATGTGAAGGAATTTCACATGGCGACTTGACGTCCCGGTTGGCTTGCCGGTTAAGAAACCGGCGCTACAGGATATTAAAAGGGGATGTCGTCTTCCTCTTGGGCCGCCGGCTTGCCGCCGCCCTGAGAGGTGTTGTCGTAGTTACCCGAGCTGCCGCCTTCTTCGCGACCACCAAGAAAGCGCACAACTTCGGCCGTCATTTCAAAGGACGACCCCGCCGTGCCGTCCTGGCGTGTATAAATGCGAGGGCTGCCCGTTTGCGGATCCGGCCGTAAATGGCCTTCGACCAGGACCATTCGACCCTTGCTCAGGTATTGATTCACCGATTCGCCTTGGCGACCCCACACTGAGACGCGAAACCAGGTGGTTTCCTCCACCGGCTGCCCGGTGTTCTTGTCCGTCCAGCGTCGATCGGTGGCGACGTTCATACTGGTCACGGCCGTGCCGTCCGGCAAATACCGCATCTCCGGGTCCCGACCGAGACGTCCCACAATCACGAGTTTCTGATACATTTGCGATTCTCCTTAAGTCGTGCCTTGCGCTATTCGGCCGAGTCATCCTCTGGGCCGCCAAGGCAAATAGTAACACGTTCTACGCAAACGTTCCATTTGATGCGTATCTACAACATAGTATAGCACGAATGTTCTGATTATGCAATAGTTTGCTCCCCTTTTTCTCTTGAATACCCTCCCCCGCGGTGATATAACCTAGCCATGATTGCCCATGCGTCGTACTCCGATCTTCGTACTTTCCTGCAACGTAATCAATCCCTCTACCTTGACCTGCTGCGCCAGATGGTGGCGGTCAACAGCTTTACGTTGAATCCGTCGGGCGTCAACGCCCTCGGCCACCTGACGGCCGATCTGTTCGCCCCGCTCGGCTTCCAGGCCGAGAGCGTCCCCTCGCCCGACTATCGCTACGGCCACCACCTGATCCTCACCCGCGCCGGCCACGCCCCTGATGCGCGCCCCGCCCCGGTCATCGGCCTCATCTCCCATCTGGACACCGTGTTTCCGGCGGCCGAGGAGCAGGCCAACGATTTTCATTTCCGCATCGAGGGCGACCGCGTCTATGGTCCCGGCACGGTCGATATCAAGGGCGGCACGGTGATGATCTACATGATCCTCGACGGGCTTCGCCACGCTTTTCCCCACGTCTATGAGGGCATCACCTGGCATATTTTGCTCAATGCCGCCGAAGAGGTCCTGGCCCCCGACTTCGGCCGACTGAGCCGCGAACGACTGGGCGGCGCGCTGGCGGCGCTGGTTTTCGAGGGCGGCGAGATGGCCGACGGCGACTACAAGCTGGTGACAGCCCGCAAGGGCATGGCTCGTTACCGCGTCCGGGTAGACGGGCGCAGCGCCCATGCCGGCGCTTCCCATCCCAAAGGGGCCAACGCCATCGTCCAGCTGGCCGACGTCATCCGCGCCATCGCCGAGCTGACCGACCACGACCGCGAGCTGACCTTCAACGTGGGCACGGTGTCGGGCGGCACGGTGATGAATCGCGTCCCCCATCAGGCCGCGGCCAGTGTCGAGATGCGCGCCTACGACCGGAGTGTCTTCGAGGAAGGCGTGGCCGGCATGTTGGCCCTCAATGATTTCTGCACCGTTCGCAGTCTCGACGACGGCTATCCCTGTCGCGTCGAAGTGGAGTTGGAAGGGCGCTGGTCCCCTTGGCCGCCGAACGACGCCACCAACGGGCTCTTTGACGTCTGGCGGGCCGCCGCTGCCGATCTGGGCCTGAAGATTGTCCCGCAATCACGTGGGGGCCTCAGCGACGGTAACTGGCTGTGGGACCTGCTGCCCACCATCGACGGCCTTGGCCCCCAGGGCGATAACGCTCATTCGTCCGAGCGCAGCGACGACGGCAGCAAGGATCAAGAATACGTGCTGGCCTCGTCGTTCGTGCCCAAGGCGCTGCTCAATATCGCTGCCACCCTGCGGCTGGTCGAATCCGCTCGCCTCGTGTCGGGGAGCGAGCAATGACGGATTGGAATGCCTGCCTGGACGACTGCGTGGCCTTTGCCCAGCGTCTCATCCGCACGCCCAGCATGCCCGGCGAGGAAGCCGCCATCGCGGCCGTCGTCGCCGCGGAGCTGAAGCGCTTGGGTTACGACGACGTGTGGAGCGACGCCGCCGGCAATGTCTTTGGCCGCCTGCACGGCCGCGACCGCAGCTTGCCCGCGCTGGTCCTCAACACCCACCTCGACCACGTCGATCCCGGTGATCCGGCCTTGTGGCCCACGCCGCCGTTTGCGGCCGAGATTCGTGACGGCCGGCTGATCGGCCGCGGTGCATGTGATATCAAAGGCCCTATGGCTGTGCAGGTCCATAGCGCCGCCGTTCTGCTGGCCGCCGGCGAGCGGCCGCGGCGCGACGTCGTGTTCTGCGGCGTTGTGCAGGAGGAGACCGGCGGCGCGGGAGCTGTTCATTGGGTGAAGAATCTCGACTATCCGGTGGAACTGGTCATCCTGGGCGAGCCGTCAGCCAACACGCTGGCGCTGGGCCATCGCGGCATCGCCCAGTTCTGGCTCACCTTCCACGGTCGCTCGGCCCACGCCAGCGCCCCGGAACGCGCCGTGAACCCCAACTACGCCCTGGCGGCCTTTCTGTCTCAGTTGGAGGCCGCCACGGCCGGGCTGCGCGTCCACCCGGTGCTGGGCCCCACGTCGGTCTCGCCGACCATCGTCCAGGTGGACACCACCAGCGGCAACGTCACCCCGGCCTGGACGCGCGTCTTGCTCGACTTTCGCACGTCGTCGGAGAGCGTCAACAGCCTGCGGGCGTTGATCGGCCGTCTGGCCGGCGACAGCGCGCATACGCTGGCCTATGCCGAGGGAACGGCGTCGTTACCCCTGACGGATTCCAATGAGCCGATTACCGGATTCTTCATCCCGCCGGACAGCCCGCTGGTGCGCCGGGTGCAGGCAGCGTTGGGCCGGGGAACAGGACGCGAACCACCATTGACTCACTACCGCTTCGCCACCGACGGTCGCCACATGGCCCCGCGCGGCCTGCCCGTCCTTGGCTACGCGCCGGGCGAAGAAGAGATGGCCCACACCGCCGGGGAAAGCATCGCCATCGATCAGATGATGGAAAGCCTGCGGGGGCACGCGCAGCTTCTGCGGGAATTCTGAGTAGTCGTGGATGGATCGCGGCGATCACTTGACGCCGTATCGTCCAATCGTTACGCTTGGATCAGGAATCGCCTATGCCGAAGATCGATCAACTGGACCGCGGCCAATCGCAACAGCGCGATGGCCTGAGCCATCAGGCAATCGAAGATTACGTCAAGACTATCTACGCCCTCGCGCTGGAAGAGAGTCCCGTCTCGACGTCGCGCATCGCCGCGGCGCGACGGGTGAAACCCGCCTCGGCCACCAGCATGATCCAGCGTCTGGCCAAACTGCACCTGGTGAACTACGAAAAACACTACGGCGTCACGCTGACCGCGACGGGCGACAAGCTGGCCCTGGAAGTGATCCGCCATCACCGGTTGCTGGAATTGTACCTGATGGAAGCGCTCGGCTTCAGCTGGGACGAGGTTCATGAACAGGCCGACATCCTGGAACACGTCATCAGCGAAAAGCTGGAGGAGCGCATTGCGGCGGCGTTGAACCATCCCGAGTTTGACCCGCACGGCGACCCCATTCCCGCGCTGGACGGCACCATAGCCGTCATAGACACGACCGCGCTCGCCGACATGCCCGCCGGCGCGCGGGCGCGCGTGTCGCGCATCCCCGACGACTCGAACAGCGAACTGCTGCGCTATCTGGCCGGGCTGGGGCTTGTGCCGGGGGTGGAAGTGCGCATGATCGAGGTCGCGCCGTTCCTCGGCCCCTTGACCATCGCGGTCAGCGATGAGCACAAGGTCATCGGCCGCAACCTGGCCGAACTGGTGCTGGTCGAGCACCTGACAGCCCCCAATTGACACCGCCGATCGTGTGGAAAGTCCTATTGCCCCTTCGCGCGCTCTATGCTACTATCTGCTCACCCTGCTGTGTGCGAGAGTGATTCTAGCGTTGAGCCACTTTGATTTCCCTGGGAATTGGGATACGTAAGAGGGGATGTAGTAGCCGCAAGGCCAGGCAGTATACCTCGAGACAAAATTCCCACCTGCGATTGCAGGTTCAAACAATAGGGCACTCACGGCATGGCGGGGCGAATTCATCAACCCCTAAATTTATCGATAACCTGCGGCCCGTTTCACCCGACTGCCCCAACCGGCAGACCGACGTGAAACGCCGTGTTCTCACTGTCAATGAGAAAGGCTTAAACGCGCCCCAGGCTTGCCCCCGATCATCTAAAATACCTGCGGGTGCTCTCCCCATCAGGGGGTCAGCAGCGTCACCTTGCCCGGCAATACGCGATAGCTGACGACGGTTGCCGACTCGGTGAAAATCTCGCCGTCGCTGTGCAGCGGCGTGCCCGGCGTGCTGGTCAGGTCGATAGCCGTGACGCGCTGAAACGTGACCGCCGGATGATTGATGTGTTCGCCCTTCATCAGCTTGAGCAAAATGGCGATGACCGTCCCCTTCGACACCTGCGGCGCGAATACCATGTCCAGCAGGCCGTCATCAATCGACGCGCCGGGTGCCATCGTAAAGCCGCCGGTGCGTGGGCTGTTGCACACCGAGAGTAAATAGGCCGGCCCCTCATACCCTCCACCGTCCCAGGCCAGATTCATGCGCCACGGCTTCAGCTTCGTCAGCGCCCGCAGCAGCGCCACAACGTAGCGAACCTCGCCCGACAGGCGCTTCATCTTGATGTTCTCCAGCGTCACCATGGGCTCCATCGCCGCCGCGCTGTTGTTGATGAAGAAACGGCCGTTCACCTGCCCGGCATCGATGCGCCGCGTCCGCCCGGCGGCGATGACGCCCACCGCGGCCCCGATATTGTCCGGCAGCCCGGCCATCAGGTTGAAGTCGTTGGCAGTGCCCAGCGGAATGATGCCAAACGGGACGGTCGGCCCATCGCCGGCGGCGCTGATGAGGCCGTTGATCACCTCGTTGATGGTGCCGTCGCCCCCGGCGGCCACCACGGCTTCGTAGCCGTCTCGCGTGGCGGCCGCGGCCAGCGGCGTGCCTTGCCCCGGCGATTCGGTAACCACGAGATCGCACGCGACCCCGGCGGCGCGAAAAGCGTCGGCTGTCGCCGCGGCCTGCGCCCCTGCCCCCCAGCGGTTAGCGTATGGGTTCAGAATGACTTTAACGCGCATGATGTTCTCCGAGCCGGTCATGAATCTCAGGCCAGGGCGGCGCGCAGCGCGCCCGGCCGGTTGGTGATGATGCCGTCGACGCCCAGGCCGATCAGACGCCGCGCCTCAGCCGGATCATCCACCGTCCAGACGTTGACCCGCAGCCTGCGCCGCCGCGCCCACGCCATGAGCGACGCATCGACCAGCCCGGCGGCAGGATGATCGGCCTCGGCCGGCACGCAGGCGTGGAATAGCCGCGCCGCCCGCCGCTCGCGCAGGTGGGCGACCGGAATGGCGCGCGGCAACCGGCGGCGCGCCGCCCACACGGCAACCGGGCTGAAAGACGAGACCAGCACGCGGTCGCCCACGCCGTGGCGTTCGATGCAGCCGGCCACGGCCGCGGCCAACCCCCCCTCCTTGATCCCCGACGCTTTCAGCTCCACGTTGTAGAGCGTGCGGCGGCCGAGCGCGGCAAAGAGTTCGTCCAGCGTGGGCACGCCATGGTTGTCGGCGATAGTCAGGCGCCGCAACTCGGCCAGCGTCAGGTCGGCCACTCGCCCTGTCCCGTCGCACGTGCGATCCACGGTGTCGTCGTGGATGATGACCGGCACACCATCGGCGCACAATTGCACGTCCAGCTCGACGCCGTCGGCGTTTTGCTCCAGTGCCAGGGCGAAAGCGGCCAGCGTGTTCTCCGGCGCGTCGGCGCCGGCCCCACGATGGCCGATGATGAGCGGGCGAGTGGTGGTGAGCCAGGGAGAGTCGGGCAACGGCGCGTTCCGGTCCGGCGTCAGATGGTATGAACCTTGATCAGATTGGTGTGGCCGGACACGCGGAAAGGCACGCCGGCGGTGATCACGACGCGCCGTCCTGCTTCCAGCCCATGGTCGCGCAACGCCTTGGCCGTCCCTTCAAGCATGGTGTCCGTGTCCGTAAAGTCGGGAACCAAAAGCGTATCGACACCCCAGACCAGCGCCAGCCGCCGTTGCGTGTGCGCCGAGGGGGAGACGGCCAGGATGGGAATGCGCGGCCGGAAGCGGGCGATCTGCCGCGCGGTGTGGCCGCTCAGGGTGGCGCTGGCGATGGCCGCCGCGTCGATCTCCTCGGCAATGGCGCAGCTGGCCCGGCCAATCGCCTCGGTCACACCGCCCAACTGCCCGCTGCCCTCCAGCCGGGCGCGCCAAATATTATAGGGCAACGCGCGCTCCGTGATTTCGGCGATCTGCTTCATCATCAGCACCGACTCAACCGGATACTTGCCGGTGGCTGTCTCGCCGGAGAGCATCACGGCGTCGGTGCCGTCGAGAATGGCATTGGCCACATCGCTGGCCTCGGCCCGCGTCGGCCGCGGATGTTCCACCATCGACTGCAACATCTGGGTAGCGGTGATGACCGGTTTGCCCGCTTCGTTACAGGCGGCGATGATGCGCTTCTGCAGCAGGGGCAGTTCTTGCGGCGGCATCTCGATGCCCAAATCGCCGCGCGCCACCATGATCCCGTCGGCCGCGTCGCGGATGGCTAACAGATTGTCAATGGCCTCGCTCTTCTCCACCTTGGCGATAATGGGAATCTGGCGCGGCTTGTGCTCCATCAGCTCGCGCAGTTCCTGAATATCATAGGCGGTGCGCACAAAGGAAAGGGCGACGTAGTCAAAATCCAGTTCGCAGATGAGTTCCAGATCCTCCCGATCCTTGTCCGACAGACAGGAGATCGGCAGATCGACGCCCGGGGCATTCACCCCCTTGCGCGATTCGAGCAGCCCGGCAACGGTGACGATCACCCGCAGCGTATCGCCCCGCTTCTCAGCCACGGTAAACTCAACCTCGCCGTCGCCGATCACCAGGCGATTGCCCGGCTGGGCCGCGGCAATGAGGTCGGGATGCGGCAGGTGGATCATGGCCGGCTGGCCGGGATGGGGGGTCAGCACGATCTCATCACCCGGCGACAACATCATGCCGCCGGCCTTGACGTGACCCAGGCGCAGCTTGGGGCCTTGGAGATCGCCCAGGATAGCCAATACTTTGCCTTCCTGGGCCGCTACCTGGCGCAGTAGAGCGGCCGTCTTGGTGTGGCCCTCGTGATCCCCATGGGAAAAATTGATGCGGGCCACGGTCATACCCGCATCCAGCATACGCCGGATCGTCTCCGGGTGGGCCGAGCCGGGGCCGATAGTTGCAACGATCTTGGTGCGCGCCATACGGATTATCGGGCGTTGCCGGCAGGCTCAGGCGGCCGCGTCGAGGGTGATGCGAATTTCGTCGTTGTCGAGCCGTCGCGCAACGACCCGGATGCTGTCGCTGTGGCCGAAGTTTTCTTCCAGCCACTCGTGCGCTTGCGGCCCCAGCACCAGCCGCGCCTGGTCGTCGGGCTGCAGCCGCCAAACGCTGTTGTGGCGATCTTGTCGCCCGCCGAAGACGACGGTGACGTCGCGCGTTTCCATGCGGTTGCTGCTGGCGAAAAACGGCCAGTGGGCCGAGGTCAGGTTGATGAACCCGCGCCGAATGTGCAGTGGTTTCAGCTCCGCCACATACATGAAGCTGTCGGCCATGGCCTTGATGCTGCCGGTGATGGCTTGCTCGCCGGCCGGCGTCTCTTCGGACTCGGCCGCGCGGCGCGCCGTCCTGCTGGACGACCGCGACGAGCGTCCCTTTTTGGCTTTTTTGCCGGTGAAAAGCCGCAACGCCGGCATCAAGGTGGCGATCAGATCGGCCGAGATGTCGATGACCGCCAGGCCCATGGCCGCCACCCGCTCCGAGGGAATGCGCAGGCTCAGATAGACGGGCGTGCTCCACTTGTCTTCTTCGTTTAAATAGGCCGCGCGACTAAAGACTTCGGTAACTTGCTCCTCGGTCAGGTTGTTGATGCTGTCCTTAAACAGGTCCAGATGGTGCGCGCCTTCGCCACTCTCGGAATCCACCTGCATTTGCTGGACGCGCAGCGTCCAGTTGGGGTCGAGCTGGGTCAGAATGTGATGGGCAGCGGCGGCGTCCTTGTTCACAGCCGCCAGCCCCTTGGTCAGCAACGCCCGGCCGATGATCCCCATCTGAATTTCCAGGCTCATAGGGCGCGCGTTAAAAGCGATATAGGCGTCCGCGTCATAGGTATCGCCCGTCGCCAGGTAGACGTTCTGGTTCTCCGGGCTAAGACCGCGCAACGGAAAGTCGCCGCGTATGTCGGGCGGCAATCGCAAATAGAGCGCGTCGATAAACAGTTGCAACTGGGCCAGGGCATATTTCAGGGCATTTTCTTCCCCCGCCCAGCCAAATGCCGAAAAGACGGGCATTGTCAGGCCGGAGAACTCTTTTGATGCTTGCATAAATTTACTCAGGTGGTTAGACCGCTAATCGGAGCGGATTAAGCGCCGCTCCGGTGGAGGTGGTTTCCCGTATTAAATTGATACTAGCCCAGGTGCGCCAATTGTCAAGCTCAAACACGGGCCAATCAGGTTTTTTCAGTAATCGGCCGCTCTCCGTAGCGCCGGTTTTTAACCGGCTCCGCAGCCCAGTTCGTTCTCGGCCGCCGGATAAAAATCCGGCGTTACATCTCAACAACGGAAAAACCCTGACGGGCCAATCAGGTTTTTTACAGTATGCAGCCACCGCGCCGGAAGGACCGTATCGCTGTCGTGCCGGTTACTATCCCGTCGTTTTTAGCCGAACACGCGCCACAACCCACCACGACAGCGTTCCGTATAACGAAAGTCCTTCGTGCCGTCTGTTGCCTATTTGATCCGGTAGCCTCCATCCTCGTTATTGAATATCCAGGCCACCACCGCGCCGATCTCGATAGTCTCCGGCAAATAGGTCTTCACCGTCACTGACGACGTACCGCGCGTGTGAAGCATGTGCTTGGTGCGCAGCATGCGCTCGAAGCGATCGTGCCAGAGCCGGAAATTGCTCGGCCGCAGATCGACCCAGCCCTTGACCGCCCAGGCGTCGACGCGCGCCGCGTCGACCTCCACCTCGCGGTAGATGCTTTCCGGGATATTGAGCCGCGGCCCGCGCAGCAGACAATCGCCGTCGGGCGTCAGGATGGGCAAGCCGATGGAAGTGATCGTCGTGCGCAGATTCTCCTCTCTTTGAATGAAGTCATAGAGCGTGCGCGCGATCTCGGCCGGCGGCGTCTCCAGCACTTGTTGCAGCGAGCCATAGTTGAGCTTCAGCAAATGGGCCTCATAGAGCAGCTTGGAAAGCTCCGGCGGGCCGAGTTGGCCCAGGGCCACGCTGTGGCTTTCGGTCTCTTCCTCGATGCGCGCCAGCTTGTCGAGCGCCGCCTGCCGCAGCACGCCCGCGCGGTAGCTGGGGTTGAGGATGCTGCTGTCGATGCCGGCGATCACGTCGTAGCCGGTATTGCTGCCCTTGATCTCCAGCACGGCCTGTTCGGCGATCTCCTCCGGCGTGATGAACTCCATCTGATCGGTGTGGGTGATGGTCTCGAACTCGCCACGGGCGAAAAAGCCGTTTTCGCCGGTATCGACCCCGGCCATGTGCAGCTTGTCCAGCCGTTCATAGGTGTTCTCGTCGCCGCGCACCAGCAGCCGGTCGCCGAGCGGTTGCGCCTGACTCTGATAGCGAAACAGCGGCCGCCCGCGCTGCTTGACCGTCTTGTAGGCCACGCGCCGGTAGCCGATCATCGCGCCGGGCTTCAGCTCCTTCACCAGCGGCCCGTTTGGCGTGCGGGCCATCAGAAACATCAGGCCGGTATGGGCAAAGGCCACGGCCGTCTTGCTCATCAGCTTGAAGCTGGGCCGATCCTCGCTGTGCGTATAGGGAATGTTGAGCCCCATGCCGCCCGTGCCCGTCGTACCCACCTTCAGGTAGAGGCGCGTGCCGCTATCCGACATGGCCCGGTGAATGATCTGCACGTGGCGAATGAGCTGCGGCAGCGATTGCGAGATCAACAGCGCGCTGATATTTTGCTCCAGATCGCGGCCGATGACGGGCAGCGCCTCCAGGTCCTGATGATCGACTATCTGGTTTAGCTGGCCCAACAGGTCGTGGGCCTGCTTGCTCAGCGTCTCAATATCCTGATAACTGATGGCCGTGGCCGTGTTGATGCAGTCGACGATGACATTGGGCTTGTATTGGTGAATAAGCTGGGCCAGCCCTGCGGCTTCATAGGCGGCCTCAAGGCCGCCGAACAGGTCCTGGTAGAGCGTATCGCGCCGGGCACGGGTCTGCAGCAGGCGGCGGCGATTTTCCCCCATGAACTCGTCGCGCACGAACACATCGCCCCACGCGCCGATGAACTCGACGTTGCAAAACTCGCGCCGCGCGTCGTGGAGAAACTCGCGCACCTCCCCGCGATAGAGGCTGGCGACGATGATGCGCGCCGGCTCCAGCACGCGGGCGATCTCGCGCACGATCTGCGAACCGACCAGGCCCGCGCCGCCGAGAACGAGGATACAACGGTCGCCGTTCATCGCACACCTCGCGGATGGAAGGGTTCCGCCGCTTGCGCCCATTGAACAGGAAGTGTGGAGGACGATAATTTCGTCCGCCGTCGATTCAATAAGTAAGTGAGGATCGCGCTCATGGCTTGCTCCGGTCGATTCAGTCCTGGAAAAGTGGGTTAAGCGATTGTCCCTCGCATGGTGGGCCGGGGCAACCATCCGTGAACAAAAACAGCCGCGCGGGGCGGCTGCCTATGGGCGATACAAGACTCGAACTTGTGACCTCTACGATGTCAACGTAGCGCTCTAACCAACTGAGCTAATCGCCCGACGTTTCCTGCACCGTGTCGCCTGCGCGTCGCTGCCCGACTGCGATGCAGATGGAAATTATAACAGCCTTCGGGTGCGCGTCAACTCCTGCATCTGTACGGGCGGGACAACCGGCGAGAGGTCTGGGTCGAGCACCATGCCTATCATTCGCCGGTTGTCTCGCCCTCCTTGGCCGGGGAGGGCGAGACAGCGCGGCTACAACGGGGGTTCTGCATGGGGGAATGTTTCGGCCGCGCTGTCCCGCCCGTACGATATTCAGCCATCGACACCTTTAAAACCCCGGTCACTAGGGCGTTGAGGTGATCGTCACGTCGTCGATGAACAGGCTGCTGAGAACATCTTCATCGAACTCGCCCACGAAGGTGATAGTCACCGTGTCGCCGATGTAATCGGCCAGACTGATCGACGCTTTGCGCCATTGCGTCGTGTTCTCCGCCTCACAGAGGTTATGGCCCTTGACCAGCTCCGAATCGATGAACACGCCCGCCACGTCGAACCCACAGCCGGCGGTTTCGTTCGAGCGAATCTGGTAGTAGTAGCGCAGGTAGAGCGGCCCCGGCCCACTCAGCGTGATAGACTGCGCGAAGCTCTGGGTTTCGTCGTTGGCGCCCCCCAACCAGGCCACGTATTGTCCGGAGCGGGGGCTGATCGCATTGCCGGGTTTGAGGATGATCGATCCGGTGGCCGCCTGGTCATTCACTCGTTCCGTCCAGTCGCCGTTTGGCCCCTTGTCGAAGTTGCCGTTTTTCAATTGCGGCAAGACAACAACCGTCGTGGCTGTGGGTTGGGGCGTTTGGGTCGGCTTGGGCGTGTTCGTTGGCTTCGGTGTGTTTGTCGGCTTGGGGGTGGCCGTCGCCCCCGGCGTGTTCGTCGGCCGCGGTGTGGCTGTTGCGCCCCGTGTGGGTGAAGGTTGAGGCAGCGCGCCCTGGAAGCGGTTCAGGATGACCGGCAGCCGCGCCCGGTCTGTCAGATTCGCGCCGCCCGGCTTCCAGTCGGGATTGTTGCCGTTGACGCCCAGCGAGCGCCGGCCCGCACCGTCGATGCGCATGATCTGAATTTCAGCCGGGGCGGTCTCATTGGCCGCGTATTCAAAGGCGATGTACTGGCCGTCCGGCGACACGCCCGGCGACCCGACAAATTGCGTGGTGAAGTTGGTGAGCTTGGTCAGCTTGTCGCCGGCGAGGATGTATTTGTACAGGTTGCTGTTCTCCTGGCCGAAGCTGCCGCCGGTGACGGCGAAAACGAAGCCGGAGCCGTCGGGCAGCCAGTCGATGCCGAAAAACAACTGGCTGCCGTCTTTCGTCACCAATTGCTGGCCGGGGTTGTTGGCCCCCGGTTTCACCAGCCAGATCGCGTCGAAACCGGTATAGAGCACGTCGTTGTTGACGGGCGACCACGCCAGCGCCGTCCCAGTGGCCCCCGATCCCTGAGCCGTCAGGAACTCGCTATCGCCGGCGATGGGTGGATTAGAGCCGATTTGCTCCAGGATGCCCTCATAGAAAACAAAGCCGATTTTCCCGCCGTCGGCGCGCCAGGTCGGGTTGCGGTTGCCCACGTTGTCGTAGGAGTTGCCGCTGGGGGTGATGACGAAGGTGTTGGCGGCCGAGACCGTTGCGCCGGCCTGAACGTTGGCCGTAACCGAGGGGTCGATCCAGCGTGTGTGCCCGTAAATCACGGTCACTTTCTGCGGGAAGTTGCCCAAATCGGCCACGTTATTAACGGTGATCTCTCTCGTTTGCCCCGCTCCAATTGTGACCGCGACCGCCTCCGGTGCGCCCTCCACATATAAATAGAACAGCGAAATATTGCTGACCTGGTTGGTCAGAGTTACTTTCACCGATCCCTTGGGAAAACCGGCCAGCTGCGGGCAGGCCGGAGAATTGGTGATGCGCTTCAGTCCCGTTCCGTCGCTCAGGATGGTGTAAATGTCGTCATCATGGACGGAGCAGGCGAACTGATGATCGGAGCCGAAAGCGATGGCTCCGCCGTCCGGCCGCCAGTCCAGCCCCTGCACGCCTGTCACACCTTCCGGCACCGTCTCGTGCCACAGCCGCCGGTCGTTCTGGCCGCTGGCGTCGATCAGCCTGATCTCGCTGCCTTTGGAGTAGGCAATAACGCCTGACGGCTGTCCCTGGGCCCTGATCCCCGCCACCCACAGAAAGACCAGCAGGAGCAACGCCGAGAAAGCGATGGCCCACCGAACGGCAAAGCGCGGACGGCGTAATCGGGTGCGGGATGTGGACATGGGAGTCTCCTTAGTATGAAGTGTGTCGCCGTCTGGCGAGAGCGGGAAGCGCCGAAACCTGTCAGGTGGATAAATTAGCCTAAGGAGAGTACTCTGTCAATAACTGCCGGTTGACAGGCCGCGCGATGGGGCCGGATAGAAGAGGCGTGCCCGAAGGTTAGCCGCCCCACGGGAACGGCGTCGGCTCAATTCCGTAGTATAGCTCCACGACCCGCCGAAAGAGGGGCGCGGCCACGTCTGAACCCTCGCCGGCGTTCTCCAGGATCACGGCAATCGCCAGTTCCGGGGCCTCCACCACGCGGCCGTCGGCCGTCGTGAACGGCTCGGCCGGCGCGTAGCCGACGAACCAGGCGTGGGGCAAGCCCGGCGGCGCTTCGGCCGTGCCCGTCTTGCCCGCCACGGACACCGGCAACCCTACGAAGCGGTGGGTGGCCGTGCCGTTGGGGGCATGGGTGACGTTCCACAGGCTCTCGCGCACCTGCGCCAGTTGCTCGGCCGATAGCGGCAGCGTGCCATTGACCACCGGCGGCGGCATTTCCGCGGCCGCCGTGGGCGATTCGCCGATGCGGTCGACCAGCGTCGGCCGATAGAGCGTGCCGCCGTTGGCGATGGCCGCGGCAATGTTCGCCATCTGTAGCGGCGTCACCTGCACATAACCCTGACCAATCGCCATGTTCACCGCATCACCCGTGGCCCAGCCCTCGCCGATGGTGTTGATCTTCCATTCCGGGTCGGGGATCAACCCGGCCGACTCGGCGATGCCCTGGATGCCCGTCGGTTGGCCCAGACCGAACTCCTTGGCAATGCGTGGCAGCAAGGTGTTGTCCATGCCGTCGATGGTGTAACCGACATCGTAGAAACAGGAGTTACAAGAAACTACCAACGCCGTGCGCAAGCTAACCGTGCCGTGGCCGCCGCTGAGCCAGTCGTATTTGGTGAATTCGTCGCCCAGCCGGTTCCACGAGCCGGTACTGGTGTAGCGTGAGTCGGGCGTGTACAGGCCGCTGTTGAGCGCGGCGGCGTAGGTCACCAGTTTGAACGTCGATCCGGCCGGGTAGGCTCCCTGGGTGGCCCGGTTCAGCAGCGGTTGATTGGGATCGTTCAGCAGCGCGCTGATGGCCTGGGCGGAGTCGGGGCGCAGCGGGTCGAAGGCCTTGGGATCATAGGTGGGATAGGTTGCCAGCGCCCGCACCGCGCCGTTGTTGGGGTCGAGCACGACCACCGCGCCATAGTTGGCCGCCGGATGGGTGGCGATGGCATCGGCCAACGCCTGCTCCACGGCCGCCTGAAAATCCAGGTCGAGAGTGGTGTAGATGCTGCGCGCCGGCTGGGGATCGCGATCGGCCACCACGTCGATTACCTGCCCCGCCGGGTCGACAACGCTCAGGATGCCGCCGCGGTCGCCGTTGAGGTAATCCTCACCCCACGCCTCCAACCCGGCGATGCCGACCATTTCGTCGCCGGTGAAGCCCTGTGCCTGGTAGTCGGCCAGCTGCTCGGGCGAGATAGACCCCATGTAGCCGATGACGTGGGCGGCCGAATTAGTGTCGGAATAGAGGCGCATCGTGCGCCGCCTGGGCGTCGCCAGGCCCTTGTCGAGATACGGCTCCAGTGCCAGCGCATCCTGTTGCAGCTCCTGTTCGGCCACGATGCCCACAGGGACATACCATTCCGGCAAGGCTGAAGCGTACTTCTCCTTGATCGTGTCCGGGGTCTGACCCAACGCCTGGCTCAGCGCAGCCAGCAAGCCGGGCTCGTCCTCGATGCGGCCGGGGATGACAGCCAATTCGTAGGCACTGCCCTGGTAGGCCAGCGCCTGTCCCTCTACGTCATAGATATTGCCGCGCGAGGGGACGCGCGCCTCCAGCGTCAGCCGGTTGCCGCCGCTCAGTTCGGGCAGAATAAGCCCCTCGTCCCACACGATCCCCCAGCGGCCGCCCTCATAGGCCAGCCGCGTCGAGTATTCGCGGACCAGATCGCCGACGATGTCGGACGTGAGCGTGACGCGAACGCCGAAATCGGCCCTGTCGCCTTCGCGCAAAACACCCAACGGTTGGGCGTGGATCTCGCTGACGGCCGCCGTCCGCATGGCCTCCTCATAGCGCTGGATGAACGACGCGCTATCGACCACCCCCTGACTGGTGGGTGTCAGCAGGCTGTACATGCCCAGATAGTCGCCGGTCTCCCAGGCGCGATAAAAGGCGCGCGCATAGCCGGCGGGGTCTTCGGTGATGGGCGCGGGGGTGACGGTGGCCGTCGGTTCGGCCGTCGGCGGCGCGTCGATGCGCGAGTCGCGCAGGGCGGCGGTCGCGCTGCACGCGGCCGTGGCGATGACCAGGAGGAGGATAAGAAAAAGCAAGCCGAATTTAGGTTTCATGATGCCTTGACGTGCCTGTTGACCGTTCCATTATAGCGAGGAAGAATGGGGTTGCCGCGTTGGTGTTATGGTAAGTTAATGTGGCTTCGGATAGCACTCAGTCATGGTATAATAAATTCGGCGCGTGATATGAATGACAATGAGCGAAAGATCTATGACTGGGGATAAGACCCGAATCGCCCGACGAACTGATCGCTTGAGTCAGAGGATAGGAGTTATAAGCTAATGGACTGGAAACTTGAGGTCGTGATAGTTCCCGTGGCCGACGTCGATCGCGCCAAGCACTTCTATCATGAGCAGGTCGGCTTCGTCGTCGACCACGACACGCGCATCAGCGACGGGGTGCGCGTCGTGCAGTTGACGCCGCCCGGCTCGGGCTGCTCCATCGTCATCAGCAGGGGCATGGGTGTGGACATGCAACCGGGGTCGCTGAAGGGCTTGCAGCTCGTCGTGGCCGACGTAGACGCCGCCCACGCTCAACTGGTGGAGCAGGGTGTGGCCGTCAGCCCGGTCAGCCACTTTGAAGGGTCAGACCTGAAGGAAGGTCGCGGCGGGGACTGGAACAGCTTTATCTTCTTCGATGATCCCGACGGGAATTCGTGGACGGTGCAGGAGCGGCCGAAGCAAGGCTGAGGCAGACGGCGCGGCATTACCAGTACGGCTAACTCAAGTAGAATTAGCATATGGTTCCTGATGGTGAGGCAATCGTCACGGGTAGCGTCAAGCGCCTATTTCCGCGCCTGTCGAAAGATGAGGCCCTGGCGTCTTTGTTGCTGGAGCGCGCCCAGCGAAACTTGATCAAGTATCAGAGCCAAGCGCGACTGTATGAGAACAAATATGGGCAACCTTTCTCAGAATTCCGCCGGATGATCGTCGAGAGCGAGGCGGGAGCGGAGAAGGAACAGGATTACTTTGATTGGGAATTAGCGGTTACTGGCGTTGAGGACATGAGGCTGGAGATAGACTGTCTTAGCGGAGTTCTCGATCAATAAATGAATAAGGCCGACTTGTTGGCCCGCTTATCTCAGGGAGCTAATCAGCGGCCCTATATTCGGCAGCTTGAAATACTCGAACAAACCTCATCGTTAGTAAAATCTCGCCAAGTCATTTCGTTCGGTATTTTCGTGCAGATGTATCGAAATGATCGCTTTGACTCGACCAATTTGGCACTCATTCACAATTGAAGCCATGTTTATGGCCGCGATCAACTCGGCGGTTCCTGGCATCGTCACGCATTATCTGATCCGCAAGCTCATGATAAAAGCGAACTGGGGCGCAAAGCAGTTACCCTGGATGATTTTCTGATGAAGTTGAGATTGTGATGGCAGAGCTTGGGCTACCGTGATCACGACAGTGAAATTGGAAAATAAATAGCCCCGGTTGTTGTCCATCCCGGGGCTTTTTATTTCACCTTCCCCCTATATATGAATCGCCTCCCCCTCTACCCCATGCGCCGCTTCCATCAGCGCCTCGCTCAGCGTCGGGTGGGCATGGACGTTGCGGGCGATCTCCTCGGCCGTCAGCTCGTTGTTGTGCGCCAGTGTCAGTTCCGGCAGTAGCTCGGTCACGTCCGGGCCAACCAGGTGCGCGCCCAGAATCTCGCCATATTTGGCGTCGGCGATGATCTTGACGAAGCCGTCGCGATCGCCCAGCCCCAGCGCCTTGCCGTTGGCAACGAACGGAAAGGTGCCCACGTTGACTTCGTAGCCCGCTTCCCTGGCCCCCGCCTCGGTGTAGCCAAAGCTGGCGACCTGCGGCTGGCTATAGGTGCAGCGCGGCAACATGCGATAGTCGAGCGTTACCGTCGGATGCCCGGCGATGGTCTCGGCGGCCACGATGCCCATGGCCGAAGCGATGTGGGCCAGCCGGTAATCGGTCGCCACGTCGCCGATGGCATAGATGTTGGGCACGTTGGTGCGCATGCCCTCGTCGATGACAATATTCTTGCGCTCCGTCAGCTTCACGCCAGCCGCCTCCAGGCCGATGCCCTCGGTGTTGGGCGCGAAATTGATCGCCACCAGACAGACCTCCGCCTCCAGCGCATCGCCGCCTTCCACGCTGACCCGCACGCCTTTATCCGTTTTCTCGATGCCGGTCACCTTGGCGTTGGTCTGGAACTTCACCCCCAGCTTCTTGTAGGCCTTTTCCAGCACATCGCTGACTTCCGGCTCCTCGTTGGGCAGCAGGTGGGGCATCATCTCCAGGATGGTCACGTCGACGCCGTAGTTGACCCACATGTAGGCAAACTCCACGCCAATGGCCCCGCCGCCGATGATGACCACCGACTGCGGCGGGTTCTCGGCCAAAATGGCCGGGATATAGGAGATGACCTTCTCGTCGTCAAAGTCGACGCCGGGAAACGGCCGCGGCCGTGCGCCCGTGGCGATGATGACGTTCTTGGCCTCCAGCGTCGCCTCCTGGCCGTCGTTGAGCCTGACGCTCATCGTAGTCGGCCCGGTCAGCGTGCCCGTGCCGTCGTAGACGTCGATCTTGTTCTTCTTCATCAGGAAGCCGACGCCCTTCACCAGCCGGTCGGATACCTGCCGGCTGCGCTTGAAAGCCACGCCGTAATCGAGCTTCAGGTTGTCGAAGCTGAAACCGAACTCTTTGGCCCGGTGTTGCAGCGTGTGGGCGACCTCGGCGTTCTTCAGCAGGGCTTTGGTGGGAATGCAGCCGATGTTGAGGCACACGCCGCCCATGTACTGCTTCTCGACGACCGCCGTCTTCAGCCCCAATTGCGCCGCGCGAATAGCGGCAACATAGCCGCCCGGCCCCGCCCCCAGAACCACGACGTCGTATTTTTCTGCCATAGTGTCTCCTTGAGATACGAGATACGAAATACGAGATACAGGTGAAGAACGCGCTCCGGCCCGGCCATCTCGCCGTTCATCACTCGTCACTCACTCAATTGATATAGTTCCACCAGGACGCCTCCCGTGCTTTTCGGGTGCACAAAGGCGTATTTGCGGCCGCCGTGTCCCTCCACAGCCGTCTCGTTGATCAGCTGGATGTCGTGCTCCCGCAGACGAGCCATTATGGCGTCGATGTCCTCGACCTCCAGGCACATGTGATGGATGCCCGGCCCGCGCTTCTCCAGAAAGCGGGCCACGCCGCTGTCGGCCGCGGTCGGCTTCAGCAGCTCGACGTTGCTGCCGCCAACCGGCAGGAAAGCTACGTCGACGCCCTCGCTGGGTACTGACTCCGTGCGGTCCAGCTTCAGCCCCAATGCCCCCTCCCAGAAATCCAGCGCACCCTCCAGCTCGGGCACGATGATGGCGATATGGTTGATGTTCTTGATCATAGTGCTCTCGTGAATCGGGCGGAATTAAACATGGATTAGATGGATCGGATGGCATGCGCCATGCCTATCCATTTAACCCGTCCAAATCCGTATTCAATTTCTGCTTTCCAGGTGGGCAGCCGGAACCGGGGCCAATCTCCGCCCCCGGTTCCGGGCCGCCGCCGGTGATTTTACTTCAACAGGTCGGTGATGACCGCTTTCTCTTCGCGCAGCTCGTCCTGCGTGACGGCGATTTTCTGTTTGGCGAAGTCGCTCCAGGGCAGGCCCTGCACGATGCTCCAGCCGCCGTCGCCGTCGCTGACCAGGGGGAAGGAAAAGATCAGGCCCTCGTCGATGCCGTAGCTGCCGTCAGATGGGACCGCAGCCGAAAACCAGTCGCCGTCGGGCGTCCGCTGCAGGAAGCTGCGCACGTGGTCGAGGGCGGCATTGGCGGCCGACATGGCCGACGACAGGCCGCGCGCGGCGATAATGGCCGCGCCGCGCTTTTGCACCGTCTCGATGAACGGCCCGCGCAGCCAATCGTGGTCGGTGATGACCGTCATGGCCGAGTGGCCGTTGATCTTGGCGTTCTCGAAGTCGGGATACTGCGTGGCACTGTGGTTGCCCCAAATGGTGACATTGCTGACGTCGGTGACGCGCACGCCGGCCTTCTGTGCCAGCTGGGCATAGGCCCGGTTCTGGTCGAGGCGTGTCAGGGCGCTGAAGCGATTGGCCGGGATGTCGCCGGCGTTGTTCATGGCGATCAGCGCGTTGGTGTTGGCCGGGTTGCCGACGACAGCCACACGCACGTCATCGGCCGCCACCTCGCTCAGCGCCTGCCCCTGGCCCACAAAGATGGGGCCGTTGACCTTGATCAGATCGCCGCGCTCCATGCCTTTCGAGCGCGGCCGCGAGCCGATCAGCAGCGCCCAGTTCACGCCGTCGAAAGCCACCTTGGGATCGTCGCTGATGACGACGTTATCGAGCAGCGGAAAGGCGCAATCGTCGAGTTCCATGACGACGCCCTCCAGGGCTTGCATCGCCGGGCTGATCTCCAGCAGATGCAGCGCCACGCGAGTATCGGGGCCGAAGACCTCGCCGTTGGCGATGCGCGGCAGGATAGAGTAGCCGATCTGGCCGGCCGCTCCGGTGACGGCAACTTTAACGAGTTTGGACATAGTAACTTCTCCTTGGACAATGCCTGGAGATTTCCAGGCTGGGTTATAAATGGTCAGCGCGCCTTGGCTTCCGGGGCAGGTTGGTCACGGTGGGCGACACATCTATTATCGGATGTTTCGGGTGAGGGGGCAATGTAGAAGAGTGGGTGGAGCCGGAAATGATGGACACGAAGTGTTCATTCCTGAATGTGCGTCTCGAATGGAAGAATAAAAACGTAACCGGTAGCCGTGTCGCCTGGTCCCGGCAAAAGGGAACCAGAGCCGTCGCGCAATTATTCAAACCCTGCTTGCCGGCCGGTGGCAGGCGCCACAAATCGCTGGGCTATCTCTTGTGTTGCGGAGGCGCGAAAAGCAAAAACGCCGGTCTGGCCTAGTCAATACTCCCTCGCTGCCGCACCACCTCGTACATCAGCAGCGCCGCCGAGGCCGACAGATTCAAACTGTCCACTGCTCCAGCCATGGGGATGCGCACACGCACGCCGGCCGCCGCCAGCCACGTATCGCTCAATCCCCACGCCTCGCTGCCCACGGCCAAAGCCACCGGCCCGGTCAGGTCGGCGGCCGTATAGAGCGTCTCGGCCGCCGGGCCGGCGGCGACGACGGTGATCCCCTGCTCGTGCAACCAGCCGATGGTCTCGTCGGTCGTCGCCGCGACAGTCGGCACGGTAAAGTAGGCCCCCAGGCTGGCGCGGATGACGTTGGGGTTGTGGAGATCGGTTCCCTGGTGGTCCGGCGGCGTGGGCACGAGCACAGCATCGACGCCGGCGGCGTCGGCCGTGCGCAAGATCGCCCCCAGATTACCCGGCTTCTCGGCTTCTTCCACGACCAGCAAAAACGGCGCGCCGCCAAACGCAAGGCTCTCCAGCCGGTTGCGGCGATAGGCGATGACCATCAGTAGCCCGCCACTGGCCCCGCGATAAGCCATCTTGGCGAACACGTCCGGCGAGACAAGTAACAACTCGCTCATGCCCGTCGCGGCGGTGGCCCTCAGGTGCTGCGCGACCCTCTCCGCCTCCGCGCCGTCGATCAGTTCCGGGCACATATAGGCTTCGACCGGCACGACGCCGTGGTCGAGCGCCTGCCGAATTTCGCGCACCCCTTCGACCACGGTCTGCCGCGCCTCGTCGCGCGCCCGCCGCTCACTGAGCTTGACGATTCGCTTAACGCGCGGGTTCTGGGGGCTGGTGATGGAGAGCATGGTCACTCGTCAGTGGTCAGTGGTCGGTCGCCGGCCCGCGCCACTCCTATGTCGTATCTCGTATCTCGTATCTCGTATCTAAATTCGACACTCGTCACTATATCTTCCCTTCCCGGTACGCTTCCTTGCGGGCCATGTAGTTGCCCACGGCGCGCGGGCCGGCCGAGCGCTGGGCGTCCGTCAACGGGCCGACGACCTTGGCCGGCACGCCCAGAGCCAGCATCCCCGGCGGCAGATGCATTCCCGGCGGCACGACCGCCCCCGCGCCCACCACCGCCCCCGCGCCGATGACCGCGCCGTCGAGCACCGTCGCCCGAATGCCGATCAGCGCGCCGTCCTCCACTGTGCAGCCGTGGACCACAGCCCCGTGCCCGATAGTCACCTCGCGGCCGATGACGCACGGAAACCCGGCCGAGACGTGGAGCACCGCCCCGTCCTGGATATTCGTCCGGTCGCCGACGGCGATGGGCGCTTCATCGCCGCGCAGCACGGCCCCAAACCATACGCTGACGTCTTCGCCCAGCGTGACGTCGCCCCGCACCGTAGCCGTGTCGGCGATCCATACGCTGGCTGGAATGGCCCGTTTGCTGGAAAGTTCCATCAGTTTACCGCTTGACGCCCGGAGCCAGCATCGCCTCATCCGTGGCCCAGTTCGATTCGGGCAGCGCCGGCTTGTCGACCTCGCGCGCCAGCCATTCGTTGACCAGGGCGACGGCGGCCACGGCATAGGCCAGCCCGCTGACGATCCAGGCGATCATCGCGCCAAAGATGTAATCGTCGATTTGTAACCCACTGAACCGGAAGGTGGCCGGATAATCATAAAGTGAGTCGGTGAGGAACAAGAGGATGAGGCCGATGACCTTGATGGGCCAGATGCTGATGAACGTGTAGAGCACGCGCAAGATGGGCGCCATGCGGCCGTGGGTCTGCGGCCAGGCGGCGGTGATGTGCCACCAGTTCACCAGGGAGACGCCCAGCAGGCTCAGAAGTTCGACGGCATGGACGACGCCGTAGCGCAGCGTCGCCGCGTGGATATGGGGATCATACCAGAACCAACAGATGGACAGGTAGGTCAACAGCGTGACGCCCGGCGCGGTGGCCCAGCGCAGAAAGCGCCGGCCGGCTCCGGGCCGGTCGTCGTGTTGTCGCGCCGCCAGGATCATGACCCGCCCACGCTCCGGCAGTCCGTAGAGCAAGGCCGGCACAGGGTTGGCGAACATCAGAAAGCTGGGAATGGACGCCACCAGGAGCATGTGCTGGATGATACGCGCGCTGAAGTATTGCGTCGACAGATAGCCCAGCGGCGAAATCAACGCCACGGCCAGCAGGGCCAGCCCGGCCATGAAAAATCTGAGCGCGCGCCCAGATGCCGGGGCATCCTTGGGCGGCGGCCCCTTGTGGAAGACCTGTAAGCGTTGCCAGCCGCGCACGTAGACCAGCCCGGAAAGAAATATCCCAACGGCCGCCAGCGCGCGCCAGAATGTCGCCTCGGTCCAGATGCCCATAGCGCTTGAGATTGTAACAAGTGGCGCGGCTGGGGCAACGGGTTTTACCGGCGTTCTAAGGGTTGCTGATGATGACGCCGTCACAAAAGCATGCTCAGGCTCGTAATCAGTAGTGGGGGTTGCGCTCCCAACAACGGCATTCTGCTCACGGGACCTTATCAGAAAAAAGGTCTCGGCGTCTGAACATAGCCGTGGCGAAGCGCCCCATGACTTTCGTGTTCGTCAGATAGTCGATGGCCGCGCCCGACTTGTCGTTGGCCATCATCCGCTCGACAAGCCACGGCGTCACCGTCTCCACCTTGTCACCGAGCGCGTTAAATACCCATTTGGCGCGTTCCAGCCCTTTCGGGTCATCCTTGAACGGATCGGTAAGTAATTCGGTGATAACGATGCCGGGACTAATGGTGCTGACTTTGACCGGCGTCCCCTTTGTCTCGGCCGTCAGCGAGCGGGAGAGGAAGCGCAGCCCCGATTTGGTCGTGCCGTAAAGCGACAACCCGACCCGCAGGCGGCCGTTGCTGCCGAACCCTTCCATATTGTACAGGTGACCACCCCCCTGCAACAGGAAGCCGCGAATGGCCGTCCGTGACCCCCAAATCGCCCCTTTAAGGTTGATATCCACTACCTGATTGACCATCTCGACCGGCATCTCCCAGACTTTCAGCATGGGGTGGCCCATGCCGGCGTTGTTGATCCACATATCGACCCGGCCAAACGACGCCGCAGCCGCATCCCACAGCGCCTGGTGTGTCGCCAGGTCAGTGACGTCGCCGGGCCGCCCCGCCAGCCGATCATGACCGTGCATTCCGCCCAGCGCACCAATTGCCTTGTCCACGCTGTCTTGCGAGCGGCCGTTGATCGTTACCGAGCAACCACGCTTGAGAAATTCGTCGGCCAGCCCATAGCCGATCCCCCGGGTGCTCCCCGTTATTACAATGTTTTTCATAGTCCTTCGCTTTGTCTGGGAGGCGATGGGTTGCCTGTGGAGATCACTGCTTGTGTCGATCTCCATCCGTTGCGCCCCCACAATTCCCCTGTTTATCGCACCATATGGTATTATTCGCTCCACTCATTTTATCATGAATTGGAGATTCTCCCGCATGCACGACCTGTCACAAGTTGCTCCTGCCTTTGTTGAAATGGCCCACGGCATCGTCTGGGCCACGGTCGCCACGGTCGACGCCGGCGGCCGTCCCCGCTCGCGCATCCTCCACCCCATCTGGCAATGGGACGGCCGGCGGCTTGTCGGCTGGATCGCCACCAGCCCATCCCCCGTCAAGCGCGCCCATCTGGCCGCCCATCCCTATGCTTCGGTGAATTACTGGCAGCCATCGCACGACACGTGCGTGGCCGAGTGTCGCGCCACCCTGCAGATGGATGACGAGACGCGAATCGACGTCTGGAACCTGTTTGCCGGCGGCCCTGAGCCGGTCGGCTACGATCCAAACATCGTGCCGTCGTGGCGCGGCGGGCCGACGTCGGAAAACTTTGCCGCCATCAGGCTGGAGCCGTGGCGGCTGCGCGTCTTCCCCGGCAGTGTGTTGCTGGGCCAGGGCGGGCAGGTATTAACGTGGCGGGAATGAATACGATGTCCCGTTCCTTCATCAACAGGTTCACGCGCCCATGACTGAAAACAAGCCTTTTATATCGACCATCACCGGCGTTCGCGAGGTCGCGCTGGCGGCCACAGCCGGCCTGGGCTATTGGCGCGACAAACTGCGCGATGAAGGACTGGTTCCCTATGAGGACCGCGGCCGCGCCTCGTTGCTGCTGACGGCCATCGCGTCCAGATTTCGCGGCATCCCCTTTCGCGAGCTGTCCATCTCGGTCCTGGTCAGCAACGACGGCGGGGTCACGCCCGCCGGAGCCTACCTGGCCTACGCCTACAACTCTTCGCGCTCGTTGGCCTTCGCCGAGCGCGTTTTCTTCCAGACGCCCTACCACCGGGCTGCCCTGACCCTCGACGAGCGCATCCCGGCGCAGATGGGCCTGTCGCGGGGCGAGCGCGTCCTGTTCAACGCCCGCATGAGCGACAGAGCCGCGTCCGGCCGCCAGGAAGACGCCCTATTCGACGGCCCTATCTACTTGCCCGGCGGCCGGCAGGTTTTCTACGCCCGCCTCAGCGGCCGGGGACAACTCTATGATTTTGATTCATCAGATCAAATGACCATTGAACGCGGTCCGGACGACCCCGTCTTCGGCCAATTGATCGATTCAGAGATCAAAGGCAAGTCGTGGCTGGTGCGCGCCGGGGCCGTCCATGCCCGGTCGAAGACCTACCGGCGCGACGAGCCCTGATCGAGAGCAGTCAATGAATTTTCCAACCCTTGACTGGCAACAACTGCTGGTTTACGTGGCCCAGATCGCCGGCGCGTTTCTGCTGGTATTGCCGGTGGCATGGGAGCGGGAAAAATCCACGCGCATCATGGGGCTGCGCACGTTTCCCCTGGTGTCGGTCGCCAGTTGCGCCTACGTCCTCATCGCCGTGTCGGTGATCGGCCCGGCCGCAGACGCCCAGTCGCGCATTATTCAGGGCCTCATGACCGGCATCGGCTTCATCGGCGGTGGGGCAATCCTGAAAGACGGCGACGTCGTGCGCGGCACGGCCACGGCCGCCAGCGTGTGGATGGTCGGGGCTATCGGCGCGGCTGTCGGCTACGAGCGCTATGAGATCGCCATTGTCCTCAGTCTCGTGACCTTTCTGACGCTGCGCCTGCTGACACCCGTAACCCGATCCGGGCGCTCCGACTGAGCCTGAACGGACTAACGGCCAGCGACGCTCCCCAGGATTTCATACATCTCCGCCAGGCCCAGCGCTCGCTCCCAGCCCGCGCCATGATCTTCAAAACTCCACCAGCCCGATAGGACAGCGTGGGCCTCGGCCCAGGCCAGCAACTCGTGGCGCGGCGCGCCCAGCGCCCCGGCCAGCGCCGCCACGCGCCGCGCTTGCAGGCTCATCAACTCGGCCGCGGACAGGCCATCGGGCGGGTCATTCAGAAACGTCGCCACGTCAAAATACGGATGACCGGCATACCCCTTGGGATCAATAGCCAGCCAGCCGTCTTGTTCGTCGCGCAGCACATTGCCCGGGTTCATGTCGCCATGAATGAGCATGGTGTTCGCCCCCTCGCCGGCCAGCTCGCGAAACAGCGCCGCCGCACGCTCGATGCGTTCCGGCGGGAACGGGCCGTAGCCGCCGCCGAATGCCGCCCGCAGCCGGTCGAAGCCGCGGGCCAGATCGGCGAGCGTCATGAACGGATGCTCGCCCGGCAGAGGCCGCCGCACTCGTTGCAAGACGCCGGTCAATGCGGCGATCTGCCCGTCCACACTCGTCACCTCGCGCAGCGACCGGCCGGGCAGCACCCGCTCCAGCAGCAGCACACCACGCGCCCGGTCGGCGTCGAGCAAGGGGACGGTGCCGTGGCCGCCGAACGCCCGCAGCGCGTCGATCTCGCTCCACAGTTCGCCGTGGGGCACGCCCGCCTTCAATACCCATGCCTCGCCATCGGGTCCGACGGCTGGGGCCACATAATTGTAGGAAGGGACGGGGAAGGGCGGCAGGATGGTCAGCGACCAGCGGGCGGCGAATTCGGCCAGCAGCGCCGGCAACATCTCCAGCCAGGCCTCGCCGCGCGGCCCATGAACGTCGCGGATTTTGCCGGCGCAGTAGGAACCATCGACAATCGTCTTGCTCATCCGGCCGGAAATTATACTCGCTCTATTCCTTTTAGCCGCCTTTGTCGCTACAATTCCGACCTTGGACGGCTGGCGCGACCCTGGTGACAGCGCGGGTTGGCGCGGTCTGGAGGCAACACATGGAGATTATCAGCGTGAATATTGGCCAAGCCCAACGCATTGAGAATGCCAAGTCAATCGGGGTGACGGGTATCTACAAGACACCGGCCGCCGCGCCGGTGCGCGTCACTACGCTGGGGCTGGCAAACGACGCCATCTGTGATGTCAAACATCATGGCGGAGTGGATCAGGCGGTCTACGTCTACGGCCAGGCGGATTACGATTGGTGGACAGCCGAACTTGGACACGAGCTAGAGCCGGGCACGTTCGGCGAAAACCTGACCGTCAGCAAACTGGAGAGTGCGACGTTAGCCGTCGGCGACCGGCTGCATCTGGCCGAAGTGGTGCTGGAGGTCACGTCGCCCCGCATTCCGTGCGTCACGCTGGCGGCGCGCATGGGCGACCCAGCCTTTGCCAAACGGTTCCGGCAGGCGGCGCGGCCCGGCGTCTACTGCCGCGTGATTCGCGAGGGCGATGTGCGCGCCGGGGAGCCGGTGCGGCGGGAACCGTATAGCGGCGCGCTGCTCTCCATCGCGGAAAGCTTTCGCGACGCTTACGTGCGGGAATGGGACGAAGCGATGATCCGCCGCCACTTGGCCGTGCCCATCGCCGTGCGCGACCGCGTGGAACTCGAGGAGCGGTTGGCTGCGTTGGCGGCCCCTCAGACCACCCGGTAAATACAACCCTGGAGGCGTTGAACCAGAGCGCCCATCAAATCAGAGCAATGCGCTTATCTTTGCCAGGACTTCGTTCATGGCGTTGGCCGGCAATCGGCCGACGAATTCTGCCTCTCCACCTCGCCAATCCAAAGATTTCACCTGATCGCACAGAACCACTCCCCTTATTTTCAGTCCGGCTGGAATGGCGACTTCAAACGGATAACCTTTCACTTGACTGGTAATAGGACAAGCGAGAAGAAGTCCGACTTTGCCGTTATATAAGCCAGGAGAAAGGACGACCGCCGGCCGTCGTCCGGCTTGTTCTCGGCCGACCTGGGGATTGAAATTGAGCCACACGATGTCGCCACGCTGAGGTGTGTAGTCCACGGCTACCAGACCTCATTGCCGACGCTTTCGCCCCAATCGACTTCGCCGTGAACGTTCTCCGGCTTCACCTGGGCTAGAAGTTCCTCCAGTGAATAAGCTTCTTGATCCACCGGCGTGATGACCAGCTTGCCCGCCTCAACCGTCAATTCCACGGCCGAACCCGAAGCAATCTGAATCTCACCCGCGAATGCTTTCGGGATTCGGAGAGCAATAATAAGGTATTGATACTTTCCATGGGAGCCGGCCGCAAGACGATGCCCATTCGACCGGCGTCGATCATTTGCTCTTCCATCTTCCGGGACAAGCTAACCACGACCGTGGCAAGCTCTTCGGCCGTCGCCGTCGGCGGCAGTTGATGATTCAAGCGGCCACGATACTCGTCGGGTTGACCGGCCAGCAGGCGTTCGACATCAAGCGCCAGCGTGTTTAGCTCATTGAGCCGGCAACGAGCGAGACCCCATTCGCGGCGAACGAGATATTTGCTCACGACAGCCAGCATCATCCAGAAGTAGGCGATCATCTCCGGCACTTTCTCGACCAATGTCGCTGAATCGAGGGGAACCGGCGGTGGCGCGACGGGAACCTGAAGATGCTCGAATAAAACACGCGCCGCGCCGGGCCGCCGGGCTTTGGAGTAGGGAACGAGAATCCAGTCAACGATGTGAGCCGAGGGTTGGTAGAGAACCGACGTGAACGCTCCTCCCTCCGGCGCGTTGTTGTTATTCTCATGCACGTTGGCCGGATCGCCGAACTGACTGAAGAAGAGCAGTCGTTCAGTCACTGGTCGCGCAGTGACCATCGCGCCCCGCCGGCACAGTGACTCGCCAAAGGCATCGCCGACGACAACCGTCAGATCGATGTCGCTGACGGCATCCGCCTCACCACGTGCATAGCTGCCAGTCAACCAGGCGGCCACGAAACGCTCGTCGTTCGTCAGAGCATCGGTAATCGTGCCCAGGAGGGTGTCACGATTCTCTTTGTAGACTTCCAGAGAGTGACTCATCTTGTTACCTTCCTCGTGTGCCACTCCCGACAAGAGTGACGTACCCTTATCAAGCGATCTCCCCATGCCATAGCCGCTGCATCTCGGCCGACGACGCCAGCAACTCATCCAGCGTCCCCTGCGCGGCGACGCGGCCGCCTTCGAGCACGATTATGTGGTCGGCGCGGCGCAACGCCGGACGGCGGTGGCTGACGACCAGGCAGGTCGGGCGCGCGTTACCTGCTTCATCCACCAGTCGCTCCCACAACAGTTGTTCCGTCTCCACGTCCAGCGCACTGGACAGATCATCCAAGACCAGCAGCTCGGCGTCGCGGACGAGCATCCGCGCGGCCGAGGCGCGCTGCACCTGACCGCCGGACAGGCGCACGCCGCGCGGCCCGACGACCGTGTCCAGCCCCGCCTCCAGTGTGGCGAGATCAGGCTCCAGCACGGCCGTGCGCAACGCCCCGTTCAAATCGGCCTCGTCCGCCGGCAGCCCCATCAGGATGTTGGCCCGCAGCGATTCGCTGAACAGGCGCGGCACCTGCGGCGTATAGGCCGACCGCGGCGGGATAAAGAAGGTCGCCGGGTCGGCCACGGCCGTGCCGTTCCAGCGCACCTCGCCGCCGTCCGGCGGCAGCAAGCCCAGCAGCGCCCGCAGCAATGTTGTCTTGCCGCTGCCCACCCGGCCGGTGATGACGGTGAAGGACCCGCGCGGCAAAGAGAAGGTGATGTCCGCAATGCCGGCGACCGGAAGGACGGCGGACGACCGACCGCGAGCCACGGCCGGCGCTCCCGTTGTGGCCTGTCGTCCTTCGTCCGTTGTGCCGCTATGCCGGTACGATAACCCCGCTACCTCCAGCCTGTCCAGCCGGCCGGCCGCGTTCTTGAGGGGCATGCTCAGCGGGGGGAAACCGCCCTTCTCGTAGATGGGCCGGTGGGCGACGATGCTCGCCGGCGGCGCGTCGGGGTGCATCTCCTGCAGGCGGTCTAGCACCACCCGCTGCTGGGCGATCTCCGATATATAGCTGCCCAGATTGGCCGGGAAGTGGACGGCGATGGTCAGGTAGGTGACGAACAGGGTAAAGTCGCCGACAGTCAGCGCGCCCGACTGCAGCGACTGCCCGGCCAGCAGCACGACGACGGCCACGGCGATGTCGCCCATGCTCTGCCCGGCCGAGAAAGCCAGCGTCAGAAAGGTGTTCTGCCGCACACCGGCCTTGCGCCGCGCTTCGCTCAATGTGTTGAAGTAGCGCAGCGCGCCGGCCTCGGCGTCGGCAACCTTGATCGCCTGCACGCCGCCGAGGATGTCGCCCAGAAAGCCGGTGACGCGGCTGGACGCCACGCGGGTGGCCCGATCGTAGAGCAGAAAGCGCCGCCAGGCGACGCGATTGATGAAAAAGACGGCCATCAGCGGCAGGACGGCGACCAGTGTGATCCACGGATTGATGCGGGCCATAATGATGACCGCGAACAGGAAGAAGATCGCCTCGCCCACCTCTTGCGGGATCCAGGTCGGGAAGTCGGCGAAGTCGCCCACGTCGCGCCCCAGACGGTGGATGGCGTCGCCGGACTCGACCGGCATCGGCCGCGCCGCGGGCTTGCTCAGGATGTTATCCATGAAGTTGACGCGCATGAGCACCTGGTTGACGGAGCGCACGGCCCAGCCGCCCCATTCATAGCCGACGTTGACGGCCATGCGGCCGAATTGCGCCGCCACCAGCAGCCCCAGCAGCGTCCCGATGTCGAAGCCCGCCGCCCCTTCGCCGGTCAGCGCGTCGAAGAAGCTGCGCGTGATCAGGCCGGGGATAAGTTGGGTGACGATGAAGATGACGCCAAAGACCAGGTTGGCGGCGAAATACCACGGCCGGTAGCGGATCAGCGCCCACGTCCCCTTGAAGACCGGAAGTTTATCCGCAGGTTGGGCAGATGGGACAGATTGCAAGTTGGTTGTGGCTGGTGTCATTGTGATACCCCATTATTTGTATCCGACGAAAGAACCAGGGGATGGCCGATCTTCTCAAAGATCCGCCCTCTCTCCGGGTAATTTTTCTTCTCTTTCATGCCAGCACCTCCTCAAGCCCGGTCTGCAGCAGCCGGTAGAAGCGCGAATCGGAGTCGGCGGCCAGCGCGGCGCGCGGGCCAACTTCAACGACGCGGCCGTCCTCCAGGATGAGGATGTCGTCAGCCCGCATCACGGTGCGCAGGCGATGGGCGATGATAATAGCCGTGCGGCCGTCCAGCAGCCGGTCGATGGCTCGCTCCAGCCGTTGCTCCGTGTCGGGGTCGAGCCGCGACGAAGCCTCATCAAGCACCACCAGTCGCGCGTCGCGCAGGAACACGCGCGCGAAGGCCAGCAATTGCCCCTCCCCGGCCGACAAGCCCTTGCCGCCGCCCTCCAGCACCGTATCCAGCCCGTTGGGCAAGCTGCCATACCAATCGCCCAGGCCCAGCGTCTCCAGCGCGGCCACGATGCGGCCGTCATCAATAGTTGGCTGCCCGGCATCATAGTTGCTGAACAGTGTCAGATTGTCGCGCACGGTCGCGGCGAAAAGTTGCACGTCCTGCGTCACCAGGCCGATGTGGCGGCGCAACTCGCCCAGCGGCACGCCGCGCAGATCGACGCCGTCGTCGTGGCCGATGCGGATGCCTCCGGCGTCCGCGTCGTAGAGCCGGAAAAGCAGTCGGGTCAACGTCGTTTTGCCGCTGCCCGTGCGCCCCAGCACCCCCAGCACGCGGCCGGGAGCGACGGCGAAAGAGATGTCGTGGAGGACAGTCGGCGTGTCGAGTGACGAATCGGACGGTGGGACCCCATCTTCATTCGTAAATCCTGATTCGTCATTTGTCATATGTCGCCTGTCCTTATAGGCGAATGATACCCCGTCGAACAGCACCCCCGGCGCGCCCGGCGGCAACTGCGGCCCGCCCGCGCTGCCGGCCGCTTCGCCCACCTCCGGCCGCAAATCAAAGAACTCGCGCGTGCGGTTGACGCCGGCCAGCGCGCGCTGGATGTAGCTCAGGTGGCGGCGCACCGAGTCGAGCGGCGACTCCAGCAGGCCAACGTAGTAGACCAGCGTGAAAACTGTGCCGATAGTCATGGCCCCCGCGCGCAACGACAGGGCGGCCAGGCCCATGGACCCGGCCAGCGCCAGCACAAACAACAACGTGCTCGTCGCGCCGACGATGGTGCTCAAGGTATAGGTGCGCCGGGTCAACTGCGCGTGGGTGTTCAGCAGAGGGTAGAGGCGGGCCATCACGTAAGGTGCGCCGCCGTTGGGAACGACGTCCTCCGTGCCGGTAATATGTTCTTCCAGAAAACCGAACAGCTCGGCGATGGCCCGGCTGATGCTTGTGAACAGCGTCACCATACGCTCCTGGATGACGCGCAGCAGCGTGACCATGACGACGGCATAGCCCAGCGCCAGCAGGCCGATGCGCCAGTCCGCCAGAAATATCAGGACGATGATACCCGCCACCAGCAGGCCGTTGCCGATGAGACTGACGACGATCTCCGAGAAGTACTCGGCCAGTTCGCCGACGTCGCCGTCAATGCGCTCGATCAGCTCGCCGGGCGTGCGCAGCTTGTGGAAGCCCATATCCAGCCGTAAGATGTGGGCCGTCAGGTCGGCGCGCAGGGCATTGGTCGTCGCCCAGCCGAGGTCTTCGGTCAGGAAGACGGTGACGAGAAACAGCGCCTTCTGGGCCAGCACGGCGGCGAAGAACAGCCCGGCGATGACGGTCAGACGGTTCGGCGAACCACCTCCCTGGCCGGTCGCCGCATCGACAAAGCGGCCGAGCAACTGCGGCGCAAGCAGTTGCAGGCCGATGCTCGTCAACAGCAAAAGGGTCAGCAGCGCCACCCGGCCGCGAAACGGCCGCAGGTAGTGCCACATCATGCGAACAGGTTGGGTTGGAACTGATTGATCCATATTCAAGCATTTAAACCACAGATTACACAGACGACGCCGATCGAGGTGATCGCCAACGACGCACGCGACTATTCAGTTGTAGTGGTTTGCTAATCGGGAAGGATGCGCGAAACCACAGGGGCGGCAACCCTGCGGCCGGGTGGATGCGGATGGGGACGGCCGCGCCGTATGAGGCGGGCCGAAAATTGGCGGCTGGCCGAATCTACCGGGCGGCGGGTGGGCTCGCGGTGCGCCGGGCGGAATGGGAAGATGGGGTAGATGGTGTTCGCATTTTGGCAATCTCCTGTCGATACCTCGAATTTATTTAACGCGGGCAGTATAGCAGAGAAGAAGGATGTGGGTCAATGGAGAGGAGCAGGTTAGGCAAGCTTCTAACCATCATAGCGTCTCTTTCATTCACTTCCCGGTGGACAAGGCTCATCTTCCCCGATTATTGCAAACACGTGGGTTTCCTCAAACCCCGAAAATGCAAAAGCGTCGGGAAATGACTTCAGCAAACAAAGCTCATCCATGGCGAGGATAGACGGCCATATCTGGGTGGCGAAATCGTCGTTGTCAGGGATGCCGCTCACTAAAACGTAATCCACTCCCCATTCGCGCAAGATGGGAATTGCTGTAGGAGTGGGCCAACTACCAAGCTGGGCATCGACGGCGGTAAGGTAAGACGGTTGAAATGACATATAGCCGTTTACGATTGACTGACCATGACGTGATTGACTATACATTGCCAACTTGTCGATCCAGGGACGCGGGTATTCAATGATCGCCGTCCCTTCAGGTTGCGCGGCCAGCCACTCATCGACAAGGCGGTCATTGATCGCCACGGCGGTGAAATCAGAGTAGGGGATTATTAGTCCTTCAAATATGATCAGAATTCCCAACATTGTTGCGATGATGGCCCCCCAACGTCCTTTGCCGAGCAGCCAGGCTGCCCCGTAGCCGGCCAGAGCCGCAACCACTATCATCAATGGCATGTCAAAACGCGCCCACACGCGAAGAGACGAGTAGAACGGTAGCCAATGGTAAAAGAGCATACCCGGCAACACGATTGGTATCTGTCCGGCGGGAAGCGGAAGACCCACAATAAGAGGTGATATTATGGCGTTTACCCACGCCGGGGCGGGGATGAGGACACGTTCGCCGCGCCAGCGAAGCGTCAGACCCATGCCCAACACAACACTGATCAAACCCATGACGATGAAGGGTCGCGTCTGCCGCCAGGGAGTCGTGAGTAGCCCAATGATCGCTGCAATCGTTGCCGCATAACCGAGTGATACGACGTCCTGTTCCCCACCAATTGGGAATGTGGTAAAAGTTTGGTTTCTCCAAAGCGGATGCAGTGGATTTGGACTGAACAAATAGTCGAGACTAAAGCCTAATTGCTCCGAGTCGGCGACCGTAAACGTACCACCATCGGGTAACATTATGCGACGCGCGTGCCAGGTTAATAAGGCAAAAGGAGCAATGAGAATAAAGGTGACACCGATAACCCCAAGGAGTCGAATTAGCCGTTCGCGCCAATTCACTTCAGAAGCGGCGAACAACCCCAAACCAAGCAGTGGAAGTGTGGCGACAAACAAAAAGTACCACTGTGAGATGATTATGGCGGCCAAAAATGTGCCGCTTAAAATCAACCACTTCCAGGAAATTGGCCGAGACATCGACGACAAGCGCAACAGGCTGGCGGCCGCATATGGTAAAAACATCATACCGATCAGCAGTTGTAGGTGGCCGCCAAGCCGTAGCGTAAACACAGGGGCGGCTATATATGCGCAACCTGCGAGCAAGCCCGCAAACATCTTGCTGGTCCTCATGTCAACCAGTACATGCCCAATCCGCCCAAAACAAAAGTTGCCAGCAAGGTCAGGTTATAGGTAACAATGGGGCCTAAAATCGCGGTGAATGGCGACAACAGGAGAAAATACCAAGTGGGTTGTGCACCGGATGCCGTATACCACCCTTCAGGATAATACACATCAGGCGTATAAAATGGATTCGTGCCGGTTTCGAAAATGGCCTTTTTGGCAGAAACCAGTTGCCAAATCACTTCGAATGAGTCGTCAAATGGACGGCCGATGACGTGACTGTTCAGGTTCATCACCATTGGCAAATTCACAATCAAAACCAATAGTAGAAAAAACAGACCAGGCAGCAAGACTCTACGCCCTCTGTGGCCTGAAGGCGCAATTTCCGGTGAATAGGCAGAGGTATACATCCTTATCGACTCCGTCAGTTCTTTAATCTCGCCCCCAGCTTCCCCACCGTCCGCCCATTGCGCACCGTCGCCGGCATCCCCAACGCCTTCTCCAGCGCGCTCCCGGCAAAAGACGAGTCGCCCAGCGCATCGCGCCGCAGCCAATAGACCTCGCGGCCGTCCACGTGGAAGGCATCCACAGCCGTCGTATAAGCCAGCAACCTTTCCCGCGCGGCATCGTCCGGTGATGCGCCCAGAAAGGCGATGAAGAGCGTGTGGGCTGTGGCGCGGTCGGCGTCGCTGAAGGGCCATGTGGCCGCCACGGCCGCCAACTCGGCCGGCGTGCGGATGAATGTATCGACCCGGTAGCCGAGCGCGTCTTGCAGGCCGGCCTCGAGGGTCCGCTCCAGGGCGGCCGTGTCTGTCTCCGGCGCGTCAAAGATGACATTGCCGCTGGCGATAAACGTCGAAACGCCGGCAAAGCCCATCTCCGCGAACAGCGCGCGCAGGCGATCCATCTTGATCGTGCGGCCGCCGACATTGATGGCGCGGAGGAAGGCGATATAGCGCGACATGTTAGAGAATGTGGCCCGATCCTGTAATCCGGTTAGTCTATTGTTGACCTTTGCAGTTCCGCGTCAATCCTCTCGCGTAGGAAGACCTTGATCAATGATTGATAGGGAACATCGCGTTTATTCGCCAACAGCTTCAACTCGTCCAGCATCGACTCGGGCATCCGCACGGAGATGGTGCGGGTCGATGGTTTAAGACTTGGAAAGACGATCCGACGACCCTGGCGCCAATCTCTGTAATCGGTCGAATCATGGGTGGCCCAAAACTCGCGTTCTTCAGCTTCGTCCTCAAATTCAGGTATTGGCTTGGTCATAAACCACTCGCTCCTTGCGGCTCACATCTCGTGCAGAGATGATCCTGATCTTACTATCGCGCACGGTAAACGATAAGAAGAGAAGTCGATCCCTGTTGGTCTGGCCGAGGGCCAAATAACGTTGCTTAACTTCTGAGTGTTTGGCGTCATCAGCAATGACGAGAGGGAGATTGAAGAAAACCTCTTCACATTCCCCGCTCGACACTCGATGCTTGACCCAGTTCTTGTAGCGGTTACCTTCGTCCCAGTCAAAGCCGTGTATCTGCCGCGTGTCAAGCATGAGTGTATATTACCATTATGGACAGTGTCGTTCAATAGGCTATGAGGCCTAAAGGAGGATGTCTTCATCTATCTCCCCCACGGACGCGCAGCCGCACAAGCCCATCGCCAAATCCACCTCGGCCCGCAGCAGCTCCAACACGTGCTCCACGCCGCGCTGCCCGCCAGCCGCCAGCCCCCACAGCACCGGCCGCCCCACCGCCACCGCCTGCGCCCCATAGGCCAGCGCCTTCACCACGTCCGTGCCGCGCCGGATGCCGCCGTCGACAAGCACCTCGATGCGGCCGTCCACCGCCGCCACGATCTCCGGCAGCGCCTCGATGGTCGCCGGAGCCGTGTCAAGCTGCCGCCCGCCGTGATTGCTGACGAAGACTCCCGCCGCGCCGTGCTCCACCGCCAGCCGCGCGTCGTCGGGGTGGACGATGCCCTTCAACAACACCGGCAGCTTCGTCAGGCCGCACAACCACGTCACGTCTTTCCAGGAAAGGGTCTGGTCGAACTGCGAGATTACGTACGCGGCCGCCCCGGAGCCTTGCGCATCTTGCGGGAACGCCTCTTGCCCGGCGGGCATCAGATTCATGACCGATAGCCCCGGCGGCAACTGGAAGCGATTGCGCACGTCGCGCTCGCGGCGGCCCAGGATTTGCGCGTCGACGGTTAGCACCAGCGCCGAACAACCGGCCGCCTCGGCCCGTTGCACCAGCGCCTTTGTCGCCTCGCGGTCTTTATAGACGTAGAGCTGGAACCACACCGGCCCCGTGGCCGCGGCCATCACGTCCTCAATCGATGTAGTCGACAGCGTGCTCAGGATCATCAGCGTTCCGGCGTTGCCCGCCGCGCGCGCCGTGGCCGCTTCGCCGTCCGGGTGGGCCAGTTTCTGGAAGGCAGTCGGCGCGACGATGACCGGCATGTTCAACGAATGGCCCAGCACTGTGGCCCTCGTCGTGCGCCGGCTGATATCGCGCAGGACGCGGTAGCGCAGCCGGATGCGGTCATAAGCGGCGTGATTCTCGCGCAAGGTGATTTCGTCGTGCGCCCCGCTGGCATAGTAGTCATGGGCCATCGACGTCAGCTTTTCGCGGGCGAGAGCTTCGTAATCGTAGAGGTTAATAGGATCCATGGCCTTCTCCTGTTTGCTTGGTGGCGAGCTGGTTTAAATTATACCCCACTCATCAATCTCTCCCCGTTTGCCAACACATTCCCAACAACTTCCTCAAAGTTTCTGAACATTCTCCGGCTATCCTGATGGCAGTTAACCAAACCGCCATACAAGTGGCAAGCTCCCCGGAAGGGGGACACATATCACATAGGAGAATTGAAAATGATTCGCAACAAACTAATGATTTCGGTATTGGGTGGGGTCATGGCTGTGGGGCTGCTCGGCAGCACGGCGGTGAGCTTCGCCCAGACGGATTTGCCGGCCACGACATCAGCGGCGTCTCTCGTCCTCATTCACAACGGTGGCCTGGGCGGGTTGAGCGACCGCGATCAATCTCTGGCCGACGCGCTGGGCATCGACCTCGAAGCACTACAGACGGCTCAGCAAGCCGCCCGCATCGCCATGATCGACCAGGCCGTGGCCGATGGGTTGCTGACTGAGGCCCAAGGCGAGCAGATGAAGCTGCTCGGCGGCGGCTTCGGCCGCGGTGGACGATTCGGCTACGACGAGGATCAATACCTGGCCGACGCGCTGGGCATCTCCGTCGAGGAACTCCAGGCGGCCGAACTGTCCAGCTACGCCACCGAGCTGGCCGCGGCGGTCGAGGCCGGCACAATCACCCAGGACGAGGCCGATCTGATGCTGGCCCGCAGGGCGGTGCAGAACTACGTCGATCAGGATGCCCTCAATTCGGCGGCACAGGCGGTCCATGAAGATGCACTGGCCGCGGCCGTGGCCGACGGAGCCATCACCCAGGCCCAGGCCGACGCGCTGCTGGCTCAATTCGCAACCCAGTCCTTTGGCTTCGGCCCGCACGACGGGTTTGGCGGGCATGGCGGCCGCGGCGGACGTGGCGGCCCGGGCGGCTTCGGCCTGAACTCGCTGCCGAACAGCACCCCGCAAACAACGCCCGACACGACAACCGACACGTCGTTTGACGCCTGATTGTGACGGGCAGATCGGGGCGGCACAAGCGACCCGCCTTGGATTTCCTCCCCTCCCAAGGGCGCGCAGATCATCTGCGCGCCCTTCGTGTTGCCTCGCTTGAACTTACCGTACCTTTCCCCCTCAACCGAGGATGACTCCGCTACAATTCCGCCGATCGCGTCCTGATCCGCTTCTGCACGTGCGCCGCGAACTCCGCCAGCGGCACGTCGTTGCGCTGCTCCCCATCACGATAGCGCACGGCCAGCGTCTCGGCCGCCGCCTCCTGCCCGCCGACGATGACCATGTAGGGCACCTTCATCAGTTGCGCGGCGCGAATCTTGGCCCCCATGCGCTCGCTTCCCAGATCGATATGCGCGCGGATGCCATTGTCCACCAGGTGCGCCGCCACGCGCCGGGCATAGTCGTGATGATCGTCGGTGATGGGGATGACCCGCACCTGCTCCGGCGACAGCCAGACCGGGAAGTTGCCGCCATAATGCTCGATCAGGAAGCCGATGTAGCGCTCGTGCGCCCCCAGCGGCGCGCGATGAATGCAATAGGGCATCTCCGGCCGTCCGTCGCGGTTGGTGAAGGTCAGATCGAAGCGCGCCGGCTGCACGAAATCGATCTGGTTGGTCGCTAGCGTGAACTCCCGGCCGACCACGCTCCAGGCCTGCACGTCGATCTTCGGGCCGTAAAACGCCGCTTCCCCGTCCACTTCCTCATAGGGCACGCCGGCTTTCTGCATCACCCGCCGCACGATGTCTTCGGCCTTCAGCCAGGCCGCCTCGTCGTTGGCATACTTCACGCCCAACCCCTTACGGTCGTGCTTGCTGAAGCGCATCACAAAGCGCTCGATGCCGAACAGGTCGAAATAGCGCCGGTAGAGGTCGATGACCGCCATGAACTCCTCTTCCACTTGTTCCTCGGCACAGTAGATGTGCGCGTCATTCTGATCAGCGGCCCGCACGCGCATCAGCCCAAACAGTTCGCCGCTCTGCTCATAGCGGTAGACCATGCCGTATTCGGCCAGCCGCAGCGGCAGATCGCGATAACTACGCGGCCGGGCGGCAAAAATCTTGTGGTGGAACGGGCAATTCATCGGCTTCAAATAGTAGCGCGTGTCTTCGCGCTCCATCGGCGGGAACATGCTGTCGGCGAAGAAAGGCAGATGGCCGCTGTGGCGAAAGAGCTCTTCCTTGGCGATGTGGGGCGTGGCGACGCGCTGGTAGCCGGCGGCGTCTTCCATCTCGTGGGCCAGGTTCTCCAGCTCCTCGCGCAGGATATTGCCGTTGGGCAACCACAACGGCAGACCCGGCCCGATCTCCTCATCCATGACAAATAGGTCCAGCTCGCGGCCGAGCTTGCGGTGGTCGCGCTTCTTGGCCTCTTCCATCAGTTGCATGTGGCGCTTAAGGTCCTTCTTGTTGAACCACGCCGTGCCGTAGATGCGCTGCAGCATCGGGCGCGACTGGTCGCCGCGCCAATAGGCGGCTGCCGTGCCCGTCAGGGTGAAGGCATCGACCGGGATCAGCCCCGTGTGGGCCACGTGCGGGCCCTTGCACAGGTCTTCAAACGCATCGTGGCGATAGGTACTGATGACCAGCTCCTCGATGGCTCGCGCTTTGTCTTCCACGTCGCCGCCATATTCGTTGAATTCGCCGCGCAGCAAGCCATCGATGATCTCCAGCTTATAGGGTTGATCCTTGAACAGCTCGCGGGCTTCGTCGGCCGTCACCACCTTGTAGCGCAGCGGATGCTTGCCGGCAATGATCTGGCGCATGCGTTTCTCGATGCGCGCCAAATCGGCCGGGTTGAAGGTGCGCCGGCGGCCGTTCTCGTCCTCGCCCAGGTCAAAGTCGTAGTAAAAGCCGTCATCGACGGGCGGGCCGATGCCCAGCTTGGCCCCCGGAAACAGATCCAACACGGCCTGGGCCATCACGTGGGCGGCCGTGTGCCGCAGCTTGTACAATTCAGACTGCTCGTATGGCTCTGCGCTATCCATCGGTTGCATGATAGGTTCTCCACTCATTCGTGTACCACCGCTCACAATTCCAGCGAACGCGCGGCGATTAACCCCGACACGTCCCGCAAGAACGTGGCCAGCGGTTGTGCGCCGCGGTCGTCGTTGTCGCGCGTGCGAACGGCCACCGCCCCGGCCTCCTCCTCCTTGTCGCCCACCACCAGCATGTAGGGCGTCTTCTGAAGTTGAGCGGCGCGGATCTTCTTGTTCATGCGCTCGCTGCTGTCATCGACCGTCACGCGGATGCCCGCGGCCTTCAGGTCGGCGGCGACCGCCTGGGCATAGGCCACGTGCCGGTCGGCGATGGGGATCACCGTTGCCTGCACCGGCGACAGCCATAGCGGGAACGCGCCGTTGAAGTGCTCGATGAGGATGCCCACGAAGCGCTCCATGCTGCCGAACGGCGCGCGATGGATCATCACGGGCCGGTGCTTCTGGCCGTCCTCGCCCGTGTATTCCAGGTCGAAGCGCTCCGGCAGCAGAAAGTCCACCTGCACCGTGCCCAGTTGCCACTCGCGTTTTAACACGTCGCGGAAAATGAAGTCGAGCTTGGGGCCATAGAAGGCGGCCTCGCCCTCTTCAATCGTGTAGTTGAGACCCAGCTTGTCAGCTGCGTTGCGGATGGCGGCGATGCCCCGCGCCCACATCTCCGGCTCGCCGGCATATTTGTCGCTGGCCGGGTCGTTGATGCCCAGCCGGGCGCGGAAGTCGCTGAACCCAATCGTGCCGAAGACATACTGGATCAGATCGACGACGGCGATGAACTCCTCCTCCAGTTGCTCCGGGGCCACGAAGAGATGGGAGTCGTCGACCGTGAAACCGCGCACGCGCGTCAGCCCCGTCAGCTCGCCGCTCTTCTCGTAGCGGTAGACCGTGCCGAACTCGGCCAGCCGGTAGGGCAGGTCGCGATAGCTGCGCGGCTCGCTGCGATAGATCTCGATGTGGTGCGGGCAATTCATCGGTTTCAGCAGAAATTCTTCCTCATCAACCTTGATCGGCGTGTACTGGCTGTCCTTATAATAGGGATAGTGGCCGCTTTTCCGGTAGAGTTCCAGGTTGCCGATGTGAGGCGTGATCACCGGCAGATAGCCGCGCTCCAGTTGAGCCTGTCGCAGAAAATTCTCCAGCGTCTCGCGCAGCACCGCGCCCTTGGGCAGCCACAGCGGCAGCCCGGAGCCGACCAGCGGCGAGATGTGGAATAGCCCCAATTGCTTGCCCAGGCGGCGGTGATCGCGCAGTTTGGCCTCCTCCAGCCGTTGCAGATACTCATCCAGCTCGGCCTTGTTGTGCCAGGCCGTGCCGTAAATGCGTTGCAGTTGCGGGTTGTGTTCGTCGCCGCGCCAGTAGGCACCGCTGGTGCGCAGGAGCTTCACGGCGTTGGCCTTAATGTCGCGCGTGCGGCCGACGTGCGGCCCGCGGCACAAATCGACGAACTCGCGCTGGCGATAGAGGCCCACCTCAACCGCCGGTTCCGTCGTCGGCTCGCCGTTCTCGTCCACCTTGCCCGCGGCCAGGGCCTCGATCAGTTCCACCTTGTATGGCTGTCCGGCGAAAAAATCCAGCGCCTCGCCGACCGGCAGGGTCGTGTGCTCGAAGGCCGCATTCTCGCGCAAAAGCTCTTGCATCCGCGCCTCGATGCGCTCCAAATCTTCGGGCGTGAAGGTGCGCGGTTTGCCGCGCTCGTCCAGACCCAGGTCGAAGTCATAATAAAAGCCGTCTTCCACCGGCGGGCCGATTGCCAGCCGCACCTCCGGGAAGAGGTCCACCACCGCCTCGGCCATCACGTGGGCCGCCGAGTGGCGGATGCGATATAAGTCCGATTCGATATAAGGAACATTACCGTTGTCTGCCATCACTTACCTCATGAAACCACCACACCCGTTGACACCGTGCCAATGGCCTGTTGGTTGTCGTCCAAAACAAAAACGCCGCCGCCCCACATTGGGGCGACGGCGGTCGCGGTTCCACCCAACTTCGCCGGACGCGAACATCCGGTGATCTTGATTCGGCCGATAACGGGGCCTGCCGGGCCGTCTTATTGGGTGGGCAGACGTTCTGTCTGCCCTGGGAGGCAAACCGTGGGTCCGCCTCAACCGTTCAGCCGGCCGCTCCCGGGTGGTTTTCGTCGCCTTCGTCTGCGGTGATCCGCTCTCAGCCCGTGGCGGTTCACTCTCTGGTGCGCGTCTGGCGATTACTCGTCCCGGTCAACGCGTTGATTATACTGATGCGATGCGTATTTCAATACGCATCCCACCTGCCTGAATCTTGATTATAGATCACAGCTAACGGATGTCAAGTCTGTGGGTCGCCGGCCCTTCCAATCGTCGCAGGGCCGGATCCTTATCCGGCCACCAAAAGCAAGATGCCCCGCCCTCGACCGGGAGCCGGTTAAAAAAGCGACCCGTAGAGAGCGGCCGACTCCCGAAAAACCCTCATCCCCGCGCCGGTTCAGTTGTTTGCCGGGCCGGACGTTGTACACTAGAGAGCCATGTCCACGTCTGATCGGCTCCCCTGGCGCGAGGCCGCCCGCGCCCGCCTGCACGACGCCACCCTGGCCGAACTCCTCGGCCGCCTGGGCACGACCGACGTCTCCTTCAACTACCGCTGGGAGCACGTCACGGCCGTCGTGACCCTGGCCTTGCGGCTGGCCGAGCTAACCGGTGCCGACGCCGATATCGTCGAGGCCGCCGCCTGGCTCCATGACATCTGTAAATATAGCGACGGCCAGCGCCACCCACAGGCCGGAGCCGCCTACGCCCGCGCCTTCCTGCCCACGACCGACTTCCCACCGGAGAAGATCGAGGCCGTGGCCGGCGCCATCGCCGACCATATGGGCTTGTGGCGCGACGAGCCGCTCCTCATCCTGGAGGCGCAGGTGTTGTGGGATGCCGACAAGCTGGCCAAGATCGGGCTGACCGCCGTCTTCCACTGGACCGGCGGCCGGCTGGCCGGCGACGAGATGCGCACGCTGGCTGACCTCATCGCCCGCGGCCGTGACGCCGATTGGCAGTCGAAGACCGTCGCCTCCATGCATACCGAGCCGGCCCGGCGGGCGGCTGCAACGCGATTGGCCGCCTATCATGCTCTCTACGACGCGCTTGAAAGAGAGTTGGCCGGCGATGACCTCGTAACGTCGGTTTCTTAGCCGGTTCTGCCCCCTGGTTCCGACTCAAAAACGCCGGTAAAGAAACCGGCGCTGCAAAAAAACGGGGCCGGCGCGATGATCTGCGCTGGCCCCGGTCTCTTAATCTGTGCAATCGGCAAAATACGCGGATTCGCTTTTCTTACGCTGTGGCCTCTTCCGGCGGCAGCGTGCCCAGCACGGTATCTACCTTGTCCGCGTCAAGTCCGTTGCCCGGCGAGCCGGCTTGCGGCCGGCGCGGATAGGGCTTCATGCCAAACTGCGTCAGGGCCACCGCGCCCAGCCCGATCCAGGACACGACGAGTGCCAACAGCGCTCCGCCGATGCCGGCCGTCAGCAGGCCCACGATGCCCGTGATAAAGGTCAGCAGCCCCGTGCCCAACGCGGCCGAGCGCACGATGCGCTCACTACCCTTGCCGCGCCCGAACACCCGCATGCCCAGCCATGTCCCCACGGCGATCCAGCCCAGGAAGCCGCCGACCACCAGCGCCAACCCCAGCAAGAACATCAGCGGGAACCCCAGGAGACCGATGCAGACGAAGGTCAGGACGATCGATACCGGGATGAGCAACACGATAAGCGAGGGCACAGCGACGGCCGTCAGCGCGCCGGCCATCCCACTCACCAGCGACTTCTCCCGCGCTGTGGTCGTGATTTGTCGCAACTGATTGGGCATGATGGCCCCCGCCAGCAGGCCCAGGAAGCCGAACAGCAAGCTGCTGGAAACAACGGCCAGCAAGCGGCTGAAAAAGCCACCGCCCCGATCATAATGCTGATGGGACATGGACGGCACCACGGGAACGGCCGGCACCGCCGGCATCTCCGGCATCTCCGGCATCTCCGGCATCGCCGGCATGGTCGGCATGGGCGCAACTTGGCCCGGCAACTCGAAATTCGGCATGTTCTGGAAGTCCCGCAACCACGGGCCCAGTTGCCCCAGCGGTGCCAGCTCCAGGTTCCGGATGGCGGTGCAGTTGCCGAAAGAGCGGCCGCCCGAGCCATCGCCCGACGCCTCGCCATTCAACAAGACACATTCACCGCTGATGAACGCATCGGCCCCGGCCACCAAATCGCCGTTAAACAGCGTCAGATCGCCGTTCACCTGGCCGTCGATGATGGCATCGCCGTTGAACACAGCTACGTCGCCGTTGACCACAGCCCCGGATCGAACTTCCAGATCGCCGTCGAAGACGACGACGTCGTTGTTGACCACCTCGTCAGCCTCGATAACGGTATCGGAAAGCGGGGCGGCAAAGGCGGCTGCGGACAATGCCACCGTCAGCAGTATGGCCAATAACATAGATATGAGGACACGTCTCTTCTTCATTTCACTGCTCCTTGCAGATGTTGTTTCCATTACTCCTGCGTCCTGTAAAACTAATTACGAGAAGCGACCGCCGTAGGTTGCACGAGCAACCGTTGGAAAACGCCACCCCACAGGAGGACAAGGCCCGCAAGGATAATAAACCAGCCGATCAGTATCGGTTGTTCGATGACAAAACGCCCCGCGCCGACCATGAGCGCCTCGATAATCGTCGTCGCGGCCCGCCCTGTGCCGGCCAGCGACGACCAGACGCCGCCCAGCAGCGCCGGGCTGCTCAAAACGGGCGCGTAGCGCGCGGCCAGAAATAGGGCCACGATCAACGGCACGATCCCGCTCAGCAGCAGGACGGTGTAGGCCGTCCCCAGTGCGGCGCGCCGCGCCCGGCGGTTGGGCAGCCGGGCCAGCGTGCGGCCGGCGAAATCTATCGCCGGCATCAGGATCGGCGTCTGCCGGAACAGCAACTCGATGGCTGTCAGCGTCCGCCACTCCCGGTTGCAATCAGGACACGCGCGCAGGTGAGCCTCCAGTTCGGTGTGCCCATCGGCCGCAAGCTCACCATCGAGCGCGTCCATCATCATCAGGTAATATCTATCTTCATGCTCCATGTCTTCTCTCCGCGAGCCGGCTTTTTGCCGTCCCGGCTTTTCTCCCCATATCCGCCCTCATACCGCCACTTCCGCCTCCACGGCAGGGGCCAAACCGCGCTCCAGCCCAGCCTCGGCCAGGATGCGCCGCGCGCGAAACAATCTTGACTTCACGGCGCTGACGGTCGACGTCTGGGTTTCGGCGATCTCCTCATAGGACATGTCGTACCAGTAGCGCAAAATGACCGCCTGGCGGTATTCCTCAGGCAGCTCGGCCAATAAACTCTTAACCAATACTTCCCGTTCCTGAGCCAGAAACGCCGCTTCCGGCCCCTTGTTGTTGTCGCTGTGCAGCGCCGGATGGGGCGGCAGCGGTTCATCAATCGACAGCAGCACCGCCCGCCGCTTGCGTATCTGGTCGATACAGTAGTTCGACGTAATCGACAGCAGCCAGGTGCTGAACTTGTGGGCCGGGTCATAGCTGTTCAGCCGGGTATAGGCCCGGATGAAGGCTTCCTGCGCCGCCTCTTCCGCCTCGCCGGAATTGCTCAGCATGCGGTAGGCAAGGTTATAGACCGGTCCCTGATAGGCCTCAATCAACTGACCAAAGGCTTCTTTGTCGCCGCGTCTGGCTTGTTCCAGCCAGACCTGCTCATCGTTCAACGTACCAATCTCCTGACTATTCACTACTCTATACGGAAGTGGCCGCCCAGGGTTTCGCCGGGTTGCCGGCATGTCGGGCCGGTCATCCTCCTACCCATCATACACCACAATCAGTGGGGGTTGAGGTAATCTAATTTATAACGGCGCTGTGTCGCGGCTGATGCCGATATGCCCGACGGCCGATATGCTGTTAAAATTCATTCAACCTGATCATCAGGCGGGCCGGCCCGTCGTCCCGCCTCACAAGTAGCTATATGACCCAAACGGAAAAGAGATCCCTGCCCTCCAGCCTCTATACGGAAGAGTACTTCCTGACGGCGTGCGAAGGGTATGACGTATTCATCGAATCGGAAGGGGCCCATCTGTCGCGGCGGCTGCGCGATGCCTTCGCCCTGGCCGACGTGCGGCCCGGCATGCGCCTGCTCGACGTGGGCTGTGGCCGGGGCGAGATCTTGCGCCACTGCATGCGCCTCGGCGTGGAAGCCCACGGCATGGATTACGCCGTGGCCGCGGCCCGCATGTCGCGCGAGGTGGTGGCCGCCGAAGTGGAGCGCGCCGCGGCTGAAGGCGCGCCATTGGCCTCGCGGCCGGGCGTGTTGCAGGCCGACGCCAAAACTCTCCCTTTCCCGTCCGCCTACTTCGACCGGGTGCTGATGTTCGATGTGGTGGAGCATCTTTTCCCGTGGGAGCTGCACCAGGCCTATCTGGAGATCGCCCGCGTGCTGAAACCTGGCGGCCGCCTGGTGATCCACACCGCCCCCAACCGCTGGTACGATGCCTATGCCTACCCCTGGGTGCGCCGGATTCGCATCCTGTTGGGGCAGGGCGAAGCCTACCCCAAGGACCCGCGCGCCATCACCCCCGTCAATCAGGACGTTCACGTCAACGAGCAAGACCTGCTGCGCATGCGCCGTGGCCTGAGGCAGGCCGGCTACACCGGCATTAAGGTCTGGCTCGATTCGCCGCCACAGAGTCGCACGGAGTCGCCCATCATGGCCGGTCTGCGCCGCGTGGCCTTTGACATCCCGCCGTTTCGCTGGTTTTTCGAACGCGAGGTTTTCGCCATCGCCGAACCCGGCCCGTAGGGGCCGCGACCTTGCGCCCACCCCGCAGAACGAGCGACGAATGACCGGCGATAAACCACGCCCTCCTGACCCCGAACGAAGAACAACCCTTCATCCCTCATTCGTCATTCGTCGTTCGTCATTCGTCATTCTCCTCATCCTCCTGGCCGCCTTTGCCCTGCGCGTCTGGCATCTGACCGGCCTGCCACCCGGCCTGACCCACGACGAGGCCAACCACGGTCGCGAGGCCATCGGCGTTCTCAACGGCGTCTTTCTCTACTTCTTCCCGCTCAACTACGGCAGCGAGCCGCTCTACAGCTACACCGTGGCCCTGTTCATGGCCCTGCTCGGTCGCGGGGTTCTGGCCTTGCGCCTGGTCAACGTCATCTTCGGCACGGCCGTTATCGCCGCGACCTACGTCTGGGCCTCGCCCCGGCTCGGCCGCCCGGTCGCCCTGCTGGGCGCGGCGCTGATGGCCGTCTCCTTCTGGCCGCTGGCCTCCAGCCGCGAGGCGCTGCGGGCCGGAATGCTGCCGTTCTTTATGGCTCTGGCAGTCTATGCCTTTTGGCGAATGACGAATGACGAATTACGAATGACCCATGAAGCAAAGAGCGCCGCCCCCGAACCGGCATCCAAACTCGTCACGCGTCGCTCGTCACTCGTCATTCTCTTTGGTCTGGCCGTCGCCCTGACGCTCCATGTCTACCTGGCGGCGCGGGTGAGTTGGTTGCTGTTCCCGGCGTATCTGGCCTATCTGGCGCTGGTCGACCGGGCCGCGTTTCGCCGCGCGTGGTGGCCCGCGCTGGCGGGGCTGTTGCTGGCGGCGGCTTTGGTCGCCCCCATGTTTCTCTATCTGCGCGCCCACCCGGAGATGCAGACCCGGCTGGACATGCTCGACCAGCCGCTGCAAGACATCGCCGCGGGCCATTTCGGCCCCATCTGGCTGAACGCTCGCGACGCGCTCCTGGCCTTCGTCTGGCCCGGCTTCGGCGACCAGTTCCTGGCCTACAATATCCCTGGCCGGCCGGTGCTCGATGCCGTCTCGGCCGTTTTCTTCGTGGCGGGCCTCCTCGTCTGCTTGTGGCGCTGGCGGCGGCCGGCCCACGCCTTCCTGCTGCTGTGGCTCCTGACGGGCATTCTCCCGTCGCTTGTGACCGGCCCCACGGCCAACACCACCCGCAACATGGCCGCGCTGCCGGCCGTCTATTTGATCGTGGCCGTCGGGGCAGTCGTGACGGTGGGACGGGTGGTGGAACGAATGACGAATGATGAATTACGAGTGACGAATGAAGAGCGCTCGTCACTCGTCACTCGTCGTTCGTCACTCGTCGCTCTCCTGGTGCTGTGGGTCGCCTTCGTCTCAGCCCGAGATTACTTCGTGCGTTGGGGCGATTCGGCCGCGGTGCGCGGGGCCTATCAGCACACGCTGGTCAAATCGATCCACCATCTACAAGCCGGCTACCCCGATGCCGACCCCGTGCTGTTCTCCACCGTCTACCCCGGCCCGGCCCACGACTCATCCATCGCCCTGGTCGTGGCCGCCGACAGCCCGCCCCTCAGCGAGACGGCCCGCTGGGTCGATGCCCGCTACGCCCTCATCCTTCCCCCGGCCACCACGTTGGCCGTCATGCCCTATTCGACGCCGCCCCACCCGACCTTCATCCCCCTGTTGGGGGCGCTGGAGACGGTCGATCTGCGTCCCGACGATCTCGATCCGCGCTTTACTATCTATCAGATCGATCCGGGCCAAAGTCGCGCGCTGGTGCGCTCCGTGCTCGCCCCCGGCCCCGCCGCCAACTTCAACGGCGCCATCGAGCTGCTCGGCGCGCGCTGGCTTCAAGACGGCGTCCGGCCGGGCCAGACGGCCGAACTACTGACCCTGTGGCGCGTGCTCGACCCCGCGCGGGCCGGGCCGGTCGTGCCCCCCAGCTTCACCACCGACGCCGTCCTGTTCACCCACGTGCTCGACGGCGCGGGCGGCAACCTGACCCAACGCGACGCGCTGGACGCCCCGTCGTGGGCCTGGCAATCCGGCGACCTGATCGCTCAGGTACATCCAATGACTGTCCCGGCCTGGGCCGCTCCGGGGCAATACACAACCGTCGTGGGCCTCTATGACCGCGGCTCGGGCGCGCGCCTGCCCGTGATCGGCGGCGGCGACACCGCCGCCGCCCCCCCGCTGCTGATCAGCCCCTAAACGGAACCCCCTTTCTCCCTTTCCCGCCAGCTTCCCCTCTGTCCTTTGAAAACCTGGCCCCTCTGCGCTATGATTCCCTCATGGCCCGCCAAAAGTCGCCCGAAGAACTGAGCGCCGCCGAGCTGGAACGGCTGCTCTACGCGCGCCGCCACATGGAGCGGGAGCAACGTCTGCGCCGTGCCCAAGCCGAAGGCCGAATCGTCGTCCCCGACCCCGGCCGCGACGCGGCCGGAGATCTGCCGGCTGTGCCGCCCGTGGAGGCCGCCTTGCCGGCCGTGCCCCGTCGTTCCTTTTGGCGCTGGTTAGCCGATCGGGGGCTGCTGTTGATAGAGGTCGCCGCCGCCGTGGCCCTGCTGACCATCGTCGGTAGCCTGTGGGCCACCAACAACCGGCTCAACCGCGAACTGGCCGCGGTGCAGGCCACCCAGAGCCAGGCGCTGGCCCTGCCCACGGCCACGGCCACCCCGGCCATCGGCGTCGTCTTGTTGCCCGGCGGCCACCGCCCCCCGGTCGACGGTCAGGCCCCCCAGCCGGGCGAGGCGGGCGGCATCCCCGAACACCTGCTGCCCATCGTCAACGCCTACGTGCCGCCGCCCATTCCCACACCCGGCCCCGAAACGCCCCGCCGTCTGGAGATTCCCACGCTCAACGGCGATTATCCCATCGTACAGGGCGACGATTGGGAACAGCTCAAGCAAGGCATCGGCCAATACGTCGGCAGCGGCCGCCCCGGCCGGTCCGGCAACGTCGTCCTGTCGGGCCACAACGACATCTACGGCGAGCCGTTCCGCTATCTGGACCGGCTGAAGCCGGGCGACGAGATCATCGTCTCCACCGAACGACAGGCCTATACCTACGTCGTCAGCGAGGTGCAGGTCGTCGACCCGACGGACGTGTGGGTGATGGGGCCGACCGACGAGGCGCGGGTGACCCTGATCTCCTGCTACCCCTACCGCGTCAACACCCGCCGTATCATTGTATTCGCCGAACTGGCCCCGGGCAGCACGGATACGGGCCGGGCAGCGGTGGCCGCGGCCCCCACGCGCTGATCCGCCACTCGACGGCCGGCCCCCACGGCGCTATACTTCCAGGCAGATTTCCGACCCATAACAGGATTGATCATGACAAAAAAGAGTAATCGCCCCAAAGCAAAATCCTCGGCCAAGACCACGGCCAAAGCGACGACGAACGATGTCGTAACGACCGAGATCGCCTCCGCGCCGACCACGCCCCAACCCCGGCCCTCTCGCGCGCCCAAGTTGTCGCGCAGCCAGATCGCGTCCGAGCGCATCGAGGAAGAATACGCCTACATCACCGATGACCTGCGGCGCGTCTTTGTGTTGGCCGGGGCCATCTTCGTGCTATTGATCGTGCTGAATATCGTCCTCAGCCGCGCCGGCATCTAGCGGAAGCCGCCTCATCTATTGGGAAAAGAATGAAGTACGGATGAAACGGCTTGAAGGTCGGCCTATTGATCAAGAAGAAAGGTGGTCGTCATGACGAAGAAGAACGGCAAAAGCACCAACGCCTGGTTGTGGACCCTCATCAGCGGTCTTGTCGCCCTGGTGCTCGGGCTCTATCTGCTCTTAAGTGCCAATAGCTCCGCCCCCTTGCTCGTCGGCTACGCGCTGGCCGGCTACCTGACCGTTTCAGGGGCCATTCAAACGTTTTCCAGTATCTTCAATCGCAATGCGCCCGGCTCCCGAACCGACAGGCTGCGCGGGCTGGTGGGCTTCGGCGGCGGCGGTGTGCTGCTCCTGCTGGCCTATTTCGACATCCTGTCGCCGGCGGCCTCCTACGTGGTCCTGGCCGTCCTGTTGATCGTCTACGGCGTGCTGGGCCTGTTCGAAGTGCTGTTCGACCGCGGTCCCAAGGCCTTTAGCTGGATGCCGCTCGTCATCAACCTCCTGCTGGTGGCGCTGGGCGTGCTAGCCTTCGTTTTCCGGGCGCGAGAACTGAATCTGCTGACCTGGGCCGGGGCGCTCCTGTCGGTCATCGGCCTGGTCTTGCTGCTCTACGGCTACTTCATCCAGAAGCGCAGTCGCAATGCGGCCATAGTGTCGGGATAGTTGCCGCCGGAAACGCAGCCGGGACTAGAAGGCGGCAAGCCAACGGCCATTTTTATCTACCTTGGCCGGTTATATGAGCAGGCCGGCACTTAGCGATTACTACCATTGAAGGCCATGGCCGTGTCTGCGCCGGCCGCCCCGGCATAGTTGAGAATATTGGATACGGCGACGATCTTCTTGCCGTTCGTCGATTGGATGACTACGGATCCCACAAAGTTGTTCAGCGCTGTGTCGTAGAAGTTATGCGTGTCGTAAGTGCCGTTTAAGGTCGCTGTTTGGGTAAGCGCTGGGTTGCCGGCCTGATCAAACCACGTTGCCGTAATATTGTTGATGCCGCTATCGGCATTCTGAACGTTTACCCCGCTGACCCAATTTCCACCCGTCGCCGTGTAATTGTCATACCACAGCGGCAAATGGATGGTCGCCGTGCCGCCGAGCGCCAGGTTCGACATCAATTGGATAATAGTGCCCGTCGTTCTGGCTTCGCTCATCTGCCCTACCAGCGGTTTGCCGTTCGTCGACGTGATGCGAATGGAACCGAGGAATCCGTCGGGAATCTGAGCCGGGTTATACAGCACGTACGGTGAGTTAGATGAGATAGTGTCGACGACGGTCTGACCTTGCTGGTTGCCGTTCATGTCGTAGTAGCGCGCTTCGAAATTGGCCGAGGATGAGCTGGTATTTTGCAGGGTGATGCCGGTCGTGCTGTTACTGTAGTTCTCCTTGACCAGCGGCGCATAGAGGTCGTGTTTCCTGCGCTGCTGAAGGCATTATACGCCGCCGGTCGGTTGTCCGTTGCGACTGGTAATGAGAAGGGTCGAGGAGTCCTGGTTCGACACCACGATGCCCGAATAGGCGACATCTGGCTCGTCGGCTACAACAGAAGTGCCTTGAGGATTGGAATTCCGCCCGCTCTGTCCGATAGAGTAGCCCGCATTGTAAAAGCTAGTGTAGTTTACATTGCGCCGTGAGGTTTCATGGTTGCGGATGAATAGTTGCGCATCCCACAATGAACTCGGCCTCACGGTCGGCAGCCAGGCAGGGTACAGCCCAACAAACGTGGCTGTGTCGAAGGCGAAGGTATGCGAGCCCAAGTCGTAGACATGCGCGCCGCCACAGCCTGTGGACAGGTTGGCGGCATAAAGGGAGTATGTCCCCGGCCGAACGTCAGTCGTCCCGAAGTTCTCGTGAAAGATGTCGTCCGGGTTGGCCCAAGTGAAGGAGTAGGTGCGGGAAGATGCGTAACCCGTCGTTGGTGCTTGCTTCTGGATGCCGCAGACGACGAGGTTGCTTACCGGGTTGCCGTTGGTATCTTTGACCTGGCCGATCGCTGTGCTGGTACCGGGATAGGGCGTAAGCCATAGTTCTGGATTGCGAGAGCGATCCTCTGATTCAAGTGTATTGGGTGCCAAACTTATGTTATTCACAGACGGGTTCAAAACGACTTGGAAATGTAGATGATGACCACTACTGTTTCCCGTGCTATGAATGTCCGCAATGTGAGCACCGGCTGCCACTGTGTCGCCGATGTTAGGTGCTACAGAATATTGGCTTAAGTGAGCGTAAATTGTATAAACAAACGCGATAGAGTTAGTGGTCTGATCATAATGCCGTAGAGACGCTTCATGACGAATCAGCACAAAGTTCCCAAATGCCGAATTAGGGGGATATGTACCGTCCCGTATATCCTCGCGCATATCTATTACAATCCCATTCGCAACAGCAAAAATCGCCGTGCCTATTGGGTTGGGAAAGTCTAGTCCTCTATGTTGCTGTGGGCCTAATTCGGTGGCCCACAAGTAAGTTTGGTTAATCTGGCCGTCATTATTGGAAACGGGTCTCTCCACTTGATGGGCGGATTGAGATCGTCCAACAAACGCAACTGCTAAAGCAAGTGCAAAGAAAATAGCAGTGGCTGATCTCTGCATTCGTCCTACTTGTTTGTGCGGAATGATTTTCATGGCTTCACCCTCTTATTTGCCCTCAGGGACCCACCAACAACCCATCGTCAAAGACAGTCATGATATCGACCAACTTCCGTTCACTACCGTCAGCCAGAGACAGGACCCATACTTCGGCCAACTCATCCTGCATTGGAACTTTGACAAAGACAAGTTGTGTTCCGTCAGGCGTCCATAAAGGTAACAATACATCGATCCCTAGATCGGTTTTCGGGACGTCGGCGTTGCCATGAGTGATACGCTTAATCTCAAAACTGGATAAATCAGCCACCCAGATATCGTAACCAGAAAATTCTCTTTCGTGTGAAGCCGGACCACTGAATACGATCCGATCCCCTCCTAAAGGCCAAGGGACTGGTGTAAATAATACGTTGATGCTATCAGTTATCTGCTTCCGTTCACCGCTGACTGGATCAATGACCCACAAGTGTGGCCCTCTGCCACCCTCTCCGGCTGACCAACCAAAGACGAGCGAGCCGGACCTCGGCAGCCACTGAGGTCCTCCTAGTATATAAAGAGTGTGTTCAATCAGTACTCGCAGAGGTTCTATTCCTTCCACGTCAACCAACATTAAGGCGGTTGATTGATTGATAACCTGATCCACTATCGCCAGATAACGGTTGTCAGGCGACCAGGCAACTCCGCTTATCGCTACAGAGTGTTCGTTGGCACGATCAACCTCGTACACTTCGGTAGTTTTGCCGCCAGCTACGTCCACCACCCACACCCCTCCCGTCTCTGTCGAGATATAAGCCAGCCGCTTCCCGTCCGGCGACCAGACCGGCTCTGCACCGTACTTGACCAGAGGACGGAGCGCGCGACTTTCCACGTCGAATAGGTTAATATGCGTCGGGTAGGGTGCGCCGTAAGACATTTGGGGATTAGCCTCTTCGGTCAATATCAGTGCGAACGTTTGACCGCCGGGCGAAATGGCCCCCCAGGAACGGAACCGAACATCGATTTCTCGCGGCGTCAAATACAGCCCAAACTCCTTGACCGGGTCGAGGAAGACGGCTGGCTTCATCTCGCCCTCGCTACGCATGGTCAGAATCACGTCTCCGTCGCGCCAGAACAGGCTGAAGGGTTGGGCCGTCGCCCCCTCCGGCAGGGGAATGATCGGCGGCGCGGCCGTCGGGATGGGCGTCACCACCGGCGTCGGCGGTTGGGTCGGATCGGGTGGGACGGTCTCGGTCGGCTCTTCAGTCGGCTCGGGTGGATCGGTCGGCGGGGGCGTTTGGGTCGGCCAGGGGTAGGGCGGCAGGGTGGCCGTGGGCCGGGGCGCAACGGTCGCCGGGTAGGCGTCGGCCGGCGGCTCCACTACGGCCGGCGATCCGCAGGCGGCAATGACGGCGATCAGAGCGGAGAGGCTGAACACAACCCGCAGGCGCTTATATCCGGTGACCATGGGCGCACCTTCCTGTTGGACGAAACTGGTGAATGGATTACCGACGACAAACGAGAGCGGATCGCTCCGATAGCCGGTCGCCGCTGGTATGGCTGCTCCCCGCGGCGGTTCCGGGAAATACGTCGATGGATATTCACATTCTATAGCGCTTCCCCCCCCGTCAATCCGTAAAAATATGCAGAAAAGAGCGGCCAAAAAGCCGTTCGGGTCAGTTGACTGACCCATTACCCTGTGCTATGATTGAGCCTTAGGCTATAGGCCTATGTTTTGTTGTCGGTTTAACATGAGGAACGGCGGCCCGCCGTCGTTCGCCAAATGAGGGTAGTAGATTAAAAGAGTAAGACGACCACAAGTAACCAAAGCCATCACCATTGATTACCGGATCAACCGGCAGATCAGGGCGCGTGAAGTGCGCCTGATCGACCACAATGGTGAAAATCGGGGCGTTCTGCCCTTCTTCGAGGCGCTGCGCATCGCGGAAGACGCGGAACTGGATTTGGTTGAAGTGGCCCCGAACGCCAACCCGCCCGTATGCCGGGTGCTCGATTTCGGTAAGTTCGCCTACGAACAAACCAAGAAAGAGCGCGAGGCGCGCAAGAATCAGAAAAAGATCGAGATCAAGACGATTCGTCTGTCGCCTCGGACGGGTGATTACCATAAAGATATAGGCGTGCGTAATGCACGCAAATGGCTCGAAGAGGGCAAAAAGGTCAAGTTTATGGTCCGGTTCAAGTCGCGGGAGATTTCTTACCCGGAGATCGGACAAAAGGCCTTGCAGGATATCGCCGAGGAATTGAGCGATATCGCCATTGTCGAACAGCAGCCCACGCTGGAAGGCTGGCGCATGACCCTGACGCTGGCCCCGGAGAGCGCCGTGCCCCAAAAGGGCCAGGCCAGCTCCGAGGCCCCCAAAGAGCCGGAAGCAACCCAAGGATAAAAGAAGCCCTTCGGGGCTTTTTTTTCGGCAGAAGCCGGCGACGAGGACGAGCTCCCGCCGGTTGCGCGATTAAACTGAAGAAAGGGATGTAACATCATGCCAAAGAAAACGAAGAAATACAAGCTCAAGACGTATAAGGCGGCCTCGAAGCGCTTCCGCATGACCGGCACCGGCAAGATCGTCCGCACCAAGGGCGGCAAAAGCCACTTGCGCCGGCGCAAGTCGAAGCGCTCCAAGCGTCTGTTCTCCGAGATGATCGTTGTCACTGCCCCCGGCGACCGCCGCCGGATCAAGCGCATGGCCCCTTATCTCAAGAAGTACAAGGCCAATCCGCCGGCCTGATGATTTATTGTTGTTGATTTGAAAAAATCGCTGCCTGGCCTCGCGCCCCGCGTTGAGCGTCCAGGCTACCCTGAAATGCGAGGTAAAAAGAAATGCGCGTAAAAGGTGGTTTTGTAACCCGCCGTCGTCATAAGAAGATTCTCAGCATGACCAAAGGCCAGTGGGGCACGCGTTCCAAGCTGTTCCGCCGCGCCAATGAAGCCATGATGAAGTCGTACTGGTATGCCTACCGCGACCGTCGCAACAAAAAGCGTGACTTCCGCCGCTTGTGGATCACGCGAATCAACGCGGCGTCGCGCCTGCACGGGCTATCCTACAGTCGCTTCATGCACGGCCTCAAGGCCGCCGAAGTCAAGCTGGATCGCAAGGCATTGGCCGACCTGGCCGTGCGCGATGAGACGGCCTTCGCCGCCGTCGTCGACATCGCCAAGAACGCTTTGGCTTGATCCCCCGACCCTGCGTAGATACGCTCTACCTTCCCGCGCCGCACGCTCGTCCGTGCGGCGCTTTTATTTACTACTACGGAAGCATCCACAGAGCACACAGATTTCACAGATTTAGGAAACGCCTCTTAACAACTTGTGTAATCTGTGGATTATCTTCTTCCTCCTCATTCCACCCGTGCCCCAATAGACGGCTGATCGCCCCCTAAGCGTAGTTGCGACCTGTCACCCCCGCCGGTATCATCAACCGTTAGCATGGCACAGACCGCATCAGACAATCGGGCCACGGCCCCGGCCGCGCCCCAGCTTCGCCGCACCGGGCTGATCCTGCTCGTCCTGCTGACGGCCGCCGCTTTGCGTCTGGTCGCCCTCCCGGCCGTTCCTCCTGGAATGACCCATGACGAAGCCGACCACGGCCTCACGGCCTGGCAGATCGTCAACGGCACGCGCCAGATCTATTTCACCGTGGGCTACGGCCGCGAACCGCTCTACGACTACGCCACGGCGCTGGTCATGGCCGGCACGGGGCCGGCTATCCTGGCCGCCCGGTTGACCTCGGTCTATTTCAGTTTGGTGATGATCGCCGCCGTCTATGCCTGGGCGCGGCGGGCGTTTGGCGGGCCGGCGGCCCTGCTGGCCGCCGCCGGGCTGGCTGTCGGCTTCTGGCCGATCATGGCTGGGCGGCAGGCGCTGCGGTCGATTAGCCTGCCGGCGATTTTTGCGCTGGCCGTGCTTTTCTTTTGGCGCGGCGTGATGGCGGAAGAGAAAGGGAGAAAGGGAGAAAGGGAGAAGAGGCGCACCCTTTCCCCCTTTCCCCCTTTCTCCCCTGCTCCCCTGCTCCTCTTCTCCATCTCCGGCCTTCTTCTCGGCCTAACCTTCTACACCTACATCCCCGCCCGCGTCATGTGGCTCGCTTTGCCGGCGCTGGCCGTCTACCTGACGTTCACGCCGCCGGCGACCGGCCGCCGCCGCTTGTTGGGGGGAACGGCGCTGACGCTGCTCGTGGCCGCGGCCGTCGCCGCGCCGCTGTTCGTCCATCTGGCGAACAGTCCCGGACTGGAAGTGCGTATCGACGAACTGAGCGCCCCGCTGCGAGCCGCGGCCGGCGGCGATGTCGCGCCCCTGTGGGCCAACGCGCGCGGCGCGCTGCGCCTGTTCACCGTCGAGGGCGACCGGACCTGGCGCTACAACATCCCCGGCCGGCCGTTCCTGGGGCCGGTGATGGGTGTTCTGTTTTATGCCGGCCTGCTCGTCGCCGGATGGCTCGCTGTTCGCGGTCGTAGAACTCCGGGTTTCTATCAGGACGCGGGTGCCCCCGGCGCGTTTCTTGCCCTCGTCTGGCTACTCCTTGGCTTCGCTCCCGTGCTGGTCACCGGGCCGGGCCTGAGCATGACCCAGGCCATCGGCGCGTTGCCCGTGCTCTACGTCTTCCCGGCGCTGGCCCTAATGGTCGTCTACCAGGCGGCAAGCGGGCGGTGGAGGATGACGACCGGCGGCCGGCAACCCCTCACGCGCGGTCTGTGGTCTGTCGCCTGGGGTCTCGCGGCTACGGCCCTCTTCCTTGTCGTGGCCGCCCAGACGGCCCGCGACTACTTCGGTCGCTGGGCCAACGAGCCGGAGGTGCGCGTGCAATACGAGACGACGATGGTCACGGCGCTGGGCTACCTCGACCGGTACGGCAGCGGCGACGCGGCCGTTTCCACCATCACCCCCGGCCGTTACCATACCCCCGCAGTCGCCCTGCTGACGCTCCACAACCCTGCCGTCCGCCCGCGCTGGTTCGACGGCCGCCGGAGCCTCGTCCTGCCCCCGCGCGCCGGGGCCACACTGGTCATTCCCGGTTTCACGCCCCTCCCGGCCGAGTTGCAGCGCTATCTGATCGGCGCAACCCTGATAGACAAATTGCCTTTGCGCCTCGACGACCTCGACCGGCCGGTACGCATCTACACGCTCAGCAGATCGGGCATGGATGTCGCTGACCAAATGACGCCACTGCTGCCCGGCAGTTTACAGACGCCCGTTCAGTTTGGCGACAATGCCGGGCTGATGGCCTACGATCTTTCCACGTCTGAAGTTCGTCCGGGGGATACGTTGTCACTGGTGACAGCCTGGCGGCTGCAGCAGCCCTTGCCCGATGCCTCGCTCTTTGCCCACGTCGTCGGCCCGGACGGGCGGCCCATCGCTGTGGCCGACGACCTGGGCGCGCCGGGTGAATCGTGGGTGGACGGTGACGTCCTGCTGCAACTGCACACCCTCCTCATTCCCCTTGATTTTCCGGCCGGTTCCTATCCGCTGGTCGTGGGACTCTACACGCGCTCGAACGGCGAGCGACTAGCGACGGCCGATGGGCAGAGCATGGTGACCCTGACGACGGTGACGGTGATCGATGAATAACGCCACTATCTACCGCCCCGCGTCTCGCACCCATCCCGGCCGCGAGTTGTTGCGCCTCCTCATTCGCCGTCCTGCCACGTGGGCCGTCCTCCTCATCTTGCTGGGTTTCGGCCTGCGGGTCTGGGCGCTGGAGCGCGTGCCGCCCGGCTGGCGCGACGACGAACTGATCGAGACGCTAGTCATCTCACAACACATCCTCGACGGCAATCTGGCTTTCTACTACCCCGACGCCTCCGGCCACGAGGCGCTCTACCACGCCCTCAACGCCGTCTTCCTGGCCCTTTTCGGGCCGACCGGGCCGGGCATTCGCCTGCTGTCGGTCTTTCTGGGCACGCTGGCCGTGCCGCTGACCTACGTGGTGGGCCGGCGTATGTTCGGCGCGGCCGTCGGGCTGTCGGCGTCGGCGCTGCTGGCGGTCAGTTTCTGGGGTCTCATGTATTCGCGCGTCGGCATCCGCCACAGTCTGACGCCGGTGTTGGCCCTGGCCGCGTTCTACTGGTTCTGGCGAGCGATGGAGCAGGGGGGAAAGGGAGCAGAGGAGAAAGGGAGAAAGGGAGAAAGGGAGAAGGGCAGCGACGAACCTCGCCCACTCCCCCTCTCTCCTGCTCCCCTTCATTACTTCGCCGCCGCCGGTCTTTTCCTCGGCCTCGGCTTCCACGCCTACTTCGCCTCGCGCGGCGCGCCACTCATCCCGGCCGCTTTCGTGGTCTATTTGCTGCTCGTCGCCCCCTACCGCCTGCGCGGCAGGTGGCGGGGGTTGGCGCTCATGGCCGGGCTGGCGGCGCTGGTGGCCGTCCCGCTGCTGCTGGCTGTGGCCGCGCAGCCGGAGGCCGAGGGGCGCGTCAGCGAGTTGGCCCTGCCGCTGGTGGAGGCGAGGGCGGGCAACCTTGGCCCGGTCATTGATCATGCCGTGGCCGCCCTGACCATGACCCACGCCGGCGGCGATCCCGAATGGCTCTACAACATCCCCGAGCGGCCGATCTTTGGCCCAGCGGGCGCGGTTTTCTTTTGGGTGGGTGTAGTGATGGCGCTGTGGCGGGCTGTGCAGCCTCTTAAAAGCCGAATGGCGCGAACAGGAGTTCGCTGGGGAAGACCCGGTTTCTTGGCAAAGGACAGCGATCTGGCCGCCGCTTTCCTGCTCCTTTGGTGGCTCGTGGGCATTTCCCCGGCCGTGCTCAGCGTCCCCCCGGCCAGCATGGGCCACGTCATCCTGGCTCAACCGGCGTTCTACCTGCTGGCCGCGCTGCCCATCGGCGCGCTGGCGGGCTGGTCGCGCCTGTCCGTCTCGCACCGCTACGCGCTGGCCGGTTCGGCCGCCGTAGCCCTGTTCGCCGCCACGACCCTGCGCGACGCACCGGACTACTTCGTCGAATGGCCGTCGCGCGGCATGGTGCGTTTCCTCTATCATGCCGACGTGGAGGACGTGGCCGATTTCGTCCGGCGCGATCCGGTCGCGCCGTGGCCGGTCGACTTCGGCATCACCGGCCCCCTGGCCGGGCCGTGGAACCGCATCGCCCTGGAATTGGCCCTGGGTGACGCCGGCGTGCGTCCCCGCTGGTACAACCCGGAGCGGGCGCTGCTGCTCTGGCCCAACGTCAGTTTCAGCGGCTACCCGGCCGTCGACTCGCCCTACGCCGGCGTGTTCGAACCGCTGCCGCAAGACGCGCTGCTGGCCGGCGGCTACACGCTGACCCGTGTCGCCCCCCACGTCACGCCCATCATGGGCGCTGGGCAGCTCTGGCTCAACGAAGCCCCGGTCTGCTTCGCCAATGGCCTATGCTGGACCTCGGCCGCCTACAATCCCGCCGGCGGCGTGCTCGAGCTGCAATGGCGCGTCACCGGCGATTTGGTGCTGCCCGACATGCCCCTGATCAGCAATCCGCCGCCGCCGGGCGTCTATACCGGGTTGCGCCTGGCGGTCTTCGCCCAGTTGCTCGATGCCAACGGCAACTTCCTGGTCGGCGATGACGGTCTATGGGTTGATCCCGAAACGCTGCGCGACGGCGATGTTTTCCTGCAACGCCACTACCTGCGCGCGCCGGACGGTTCGCTTCCGGCGGCCATCGCCTTCGGCCTCTACGACCCGATGACCGGCGAGCGAATCCTGACCGTCGATGGGCATGACCACCTACAACTCGATTGGCTGGGGCAGCAATGAGCACTGGGGAAATTACGATTGACGAGTTACGAATGACGAACGAAGAGCGCTCGGTCATTGGGGGTAGATGGCCCATTATCGTTATTCTGACCACCTTTCTGCTCCTGGGCTTCGCTTACAGTGCCATCAATCCATTGCACGAGGCCACCGACGAACTGCGCCACTATCGCTTTGTGCAGCACCTCATCCAGCGCCACTCGCTGCCGGTGCAAGGTGAGGCGGGTGGGCTGGACTGCACCGTGCAGGGCCATCACCCGCCGCTCTACTATCTGGTCGCCGCCCTGGTCACCGCCGGTATCAACACCGGCCGCGATGTGTGTTACCAGCCGCCGATTAATCCTTTTTGGGACTATCGCTATTGGGAGGTCGGCCGCGACAACAAGAACCAGTATCTCCACGGCCCGGACGAGGCCTTTCCTTGGCGCGGTGAAGCCCTGGCCGCCCATCTGGCGCGGGTCGTCAACCTGTTGTTCGGGATGCTGACCGTCTGGCTGACGTGGGCTACGGCGCGCGCCATCTGGCCCCGCCGTCCGTCACTGGCCGTGGGGTCGGCAGCCTTCGTAGCCTTCAATCCCATGTTTCTCTACATGGCCGCGGCCATCAACAACGACGTCGTGGCCGCGGCCGCCGGCGCGGCCGTCATCTACGCCTGCGTTCGCTTGCTGCACGACGAGCGCGGCCTGTCGTGGCGCTGGGGTTTGTGGCTCGGCGCGCTCTACGGCCTGGCCCTGATGAGCAAGTTCAATCTGGCGGCCATCATCGTCGTCATCGAGGTTGCCGTCACCTGGGTGGCCTGGCGGCGCGGCCAATGGCGGCTGTGGCTGGGAGTGAACCTGCTCATCGTCGGGGTGGCCGGGCTGCTGGCCGGCTGGTGGTTCGTTCGCAATCAACTGCTCTACGGCGAGCCGACCGGCTTCGAAATGTTGACCGAACTCTGGGGCGTGCGCGACCCGCGTGACAGCTTCCGGCTGGCCGTGTCGGAACTGCCCTATGCCTGGACAAGCCTGTGGGGCCGTTTCGGCTACGGCCAAATTCCCCTGCCGTCGTGGATCTACGCCGCCCTGTTCGGCGTCCTGTTGGCCTCTGTGGGCGGCTACGTGAGAGCGGGAATGTGGGGGAGAAACGGAGAACGGGAGAAAGAGGAGTCAGATTCACCCCTGCTCCTCCTCGCCCTCAACGTGGCCGTCTTCTTCGCTGTGCTGTTCAACTACCTGCTGGTCAGCCCCGCCGGGCCGATGGGTCGCTTCTTCTTCCCCGCCCTCTCGTCGCTGGCAATCTTGATGTTCTATGGCCTGACCTTGCTCGTACACGGCAAAGATGAGGCCACGCCCGACAAATTGCCGGCGACGAATCAGTCGCCCGTCTCGCTGGTCACTGGTCACTGGCGACTGGCCGTCACTATCAATCTATTGATGCTGGCCCTCTCGTTCGTGGCCCTCTGCGGCTATCTGCGCCCGGCCTACGCGCGGCCGCCATCCTTCGCCGCCGGCATCTCGCTTCCCAACCCCGCCGACGTCCGTTTCGACACGTTTGTCGCCCTGCGCGGCTACGCGGTCGACACAGAGCGCGTGCGGCCGGGCGAGCCGGTGGGCATCGAGCTGTATTGGGAAGTGCTGGGCACGCCGCCGGGCGACTACCTGCTTTTCGTCCACCTGACCGACGCAGAAACCGGCGCGCTGGTGGCCCAGCGCGACACTCACCCCGGCCTGGGCAACTTTCCCAGCAGCCAATGGCGGCCAGGCGACCGCTTCGTCGAGCGCCTGAGACTCTACCTGCCGGAGACAGCCTACGCCCCGTCGGCCGCCGAGCTGACCGTCGGCCTGTACGCCCCCGAAGGGTACCGCCTGGGTATCACCGACGGGGCAACGGGGGCCGGACTGGGCGACGCCTTGCCCATCGGCCGCCTCGCCGTCGAACCTCGCGCGCCGGAAAATGAGACCACCGTGCCCAATCCCGGCCGCTATAACTTCGAGAATCGCCTCCGGCTGCTGGGCTATGCCTATGACGCGCGCGTCCTGGCCCCCGGCCGGCCGGCCGGTCTGACGCTCTATTGGGAGGCATTGCCGCCGTCGCCGGGCGACTTTGAGCTGGAGATCAGGCTGCTCGACGCCGGCGGCAACGCGCTCGCCGTCCAGCGAGCCAGACCGGGCGACGGCGCGCGCCCCACAACGGCCCGGTCTCCCGGCGAGGCCGTCGCGGACACGTACCGGATTCCGCTCGAAGCGGCCGCCGGCACATCGATTACGCCGGAGATCGTCCTGTTCGATGCCGCCACCGGCGCGCGCCTCAATCTGATCGGCGATGACGGCCGCTGGCTCTTTGACTATTTGCGCCTGTCGCCCATCGCCATATCAAAATAGCGCGTGTCCGCCCCCAATAGGACGAAAGTCCCGGCCCGCTTTCGCGCTGCCCGCATTTGCCCCGCATTTGCCACCTTGATCGTAGGTGAATCGTTGCCTGCCTTCGTTGACACGCGGGGTGGGTCTTGTATACTTAGTATATGGTGCTGAAAATAATTACAGCAGCTGCCAACCAAATAACCTTATCCACGCACGCCTGACCGCGTGCGTTTTTGTTTTACCGTCTTCGAAGGTCGTTCAAGTCAATAGAGAGGAGATACACGACATGGATTATGGGATGATCGGCAAGATTGAAAAGGCGAAGTTCTACGCGGAAGAGCGAGATTTGCGCATTACCTTTCAATCGCTGGAGGCGAGTATCCTGGGCGACAATGATGTCACTCATCAAGTAACATATGATGACGGTCAATGGCATTGTGACTGCAACTACTTTAGCTCGCATCAGGTCTGTAGCCATACGATGGCGATGGAGCGCGTCCTCGGCAATATGGTCGAGATAGGCGTTACCGCCTAACCTCCGCAACCAACAACCCAACATACCCGCAACGTGCCCTGTTTCTGCGAAAAACAGGGCACGTTTCGTTATAATACAGGGATAAGACAAGAGGCACTATCCGCAGCCAAACCTTCTTTGCGTTTGACTTCGTTTGTTGGGAGACTCAGATGATCTACGTGACACGACCGGCCGATCATTCAGAGGCGCGATCGGACAAATTCTACAAGACCACCTTGTTTCGCGGCGATGCGCTGCTGCTAGGCCTCAACTGCCTGGAACCCGGGCAGACCCAGGCGGCCCACGACCACGCCGATCAGGACAAGTTCTACTTCGTCATCGAGGGCGTTGGCCGCTTTCAGGTAGGCGACGAACTGATCACGGCCGGAGAGGGCGAACTCGTCTGGGCGCCGGCGGGCGTCCTCCACGGCGTCGCCAACGACGGCCTCATCCGCCTGACCCTGCTGGTCGGCATTGCCCCCGCGCCATGAGAGACGGCCGCATCATCCTGGGCGGCGTCGAGTTCGACGTCCGCCTGACCCTGCTCATCATCTTCTGCACCCTCGTCCCCATGCTCGACTACTACGGCCACAGCCCGACCGGCGTCAAGGCCTGGGATCGCTTCATCTTCTACTTCCTGGGGTCGGCGCTGTTCATTTGGGTCGTCTATCGCGAGCCGCTGTCCAATTTCGGCTTTGGCTGGGGCGATTGGCGGCGAGGGCTGCTCTACACAGCCGTGGCCTGCGCCGGGATGGCCGTCGTGCTGTGGTTTGCCGCCCGCACCCCGGCCATGCAAAATTTCTACCAGGGCCGCGCCCCTAATGGATTGGGCCGGGCCATTGTCCTCAACGGCATAGAGCTATTCGGCTGGGAGTTCGTCTGGCGCGGCCTGGCGCTCTTTGCCTTCGCCCGCGCCTTCGGCCCCGGCCCCGCCATCTTTCTGCAAGCCGTGCCCTTCGCCTTCATGCACCTGGGCAAGCCGGAGATCGAGACCCTCAGCACCATCTTCGGCGGCGCGGCCTTCGGCTACATGGCCTGGCGGACGCGCTCGTTCGTCTACCCCTGGCTCATCCACTGGTTCATCGTCACCTTTACTTTACTCGTTACTACGGGCGTTATCTAGAGCAAGAGGGTTTATCCGCAGAGTTCGCAGATGTTCAAGAGCTTTCTTCTTCTCTCGTAGCGAGCGGCCGATAGTGGCGAACCTATCGACAACGGTTAGCAAGCCCTTCCGCCTGATCTTCTTCCCCAATCTGCCTCATCTGCGGATAAACCCTCTTGACCTCCTTTCTATGACGCCCCGCATCGGGTAAAATGACTGCGGAGGTATTCCTGCATGACTGAAATGGATGGCAAATATTTTCTGGGCAAGATCTGGGATCCCAAAACGGGCCAATTGACCGACGATGCCCTGCGCTATGATTCCGAGGACCTGACGACCCATGCCGTCGTCGTGGGCATGACCGGCTCCGGCAAGACCGGTCTGTGCGTCGGCCTTCTGGAAGAGGCAGCGCTCAACCGGGTGCCGGCCCTCATGATTGACCCCAAGGGCGACCTGACCAACCTGCTGCTGCATTTCCCCGATCTGCTGCCGGCCGACTTCCAGCCCTGGATCAACGCCGCCGCCGCCAAGAAAGAGGGCAAGACGGAAGAACAGGCCGCGGCCGAGACGGCCGAAATGTGGCGCAAAGGCCTGGCCGATTGGGGCATTGGGCCGGAGCGGCTCCAGAACTTGGCCGACAGCGTCAACTTCACCATCTACACCCCCGGCTCCACGGCCGGCGTCCCCCTCAGCGTCCTGGCCTCCCTCGGCGCGCCCGCTCTGCCGTGGGCGGGCAACGAGGAAGTCCTGGGTGAGCAGATTAGCGGCACAGTGACGGCCCTGCTCAGCCTGACGGGCATGAAAGACATCGACCCCGTCCAGAGCCGCGAACACATCCTGCTGTCCAACATCCTGGCCGACGCCTGGCGCAACGGCCGCAACCTCGATCTGGGCGAGTTGATCATGCAGATCCAGACCCCGCCCTTTGCCAAACTCGGCGTGCTCGACGTCAACTCGTTCTTTCCGGAGAAAGATCGCTTCGGGTTAGCCATGCGTATCAACAGCATGCTGGCCTCGCCCAGCTTTCAAACGTGGATGGAAGGCGAGCCGCTTGACGTGCAGGCCCTGCTCTACACGCCCGACGGACAGCCGCGCCATTCCATCTTCTACATCGCCCACCTCAGCGAGGAAGAGCGCATGTTCTTCGTGACGCTGCTCTATGCCAACATCGAAACGTGGATGCGCGCCCAAAGCGGCACCACCTCTTTGCGGGCCATTGTCTACTTCGACGAGATCTTCGGCTACATGCCGCCGCTAGGCAATCCGCCGTCCAAAACAGTGATGTTGCGCATGTTGAAGCAGGCTCGCGCCTTTGGCGTCGGCATGGTGCTGGCGACGCAAAACCCGGTCGACGTGGACTACAAGGGACTGTCGAACGCCGGCACGTGGTTCATCGGCAAGCTCGGCACCGAACAGGACAAGGCCCGCCTGCTCGACGGCCTGACCAGTGCCATCGCCGGAGCCGTCGACGTGAAGGAACTCGACCGCCTCATCTCCGGCATCGGCAAGCGCGTTTTTCTAATGCGCAACGTGAACGAGAAAAAGCCGCTTCTCTTCCAGACGCGCTGGGCCATGAACTATCTGGCCGGCCCGCTGACGCGGACACAGATACCGGCTTTGAACGCGCTCACGGGCGCGAGCCAGGCCGCCGCCGCCGCACCCTCCCCGGTTAGACCGGCCGCCCCCGGCACGCCGGAAGCCACCGGCACAATGACCCGCCCCCCCGTGCCCGGCGGCGCGGGGGAATACTTCCTGCCCGCCAACCTGACGCTGAGCGAGGCGGCCGAAACCCACCGCTATCCCCTCGCCCCCGGCGCGCGCGAATCGGGCATCCTCTACCGCCCGGCGCTGCTGGCCCAGGCCGGCGTGCACCTGACCAACGCTAAATACGCGCTCAATACCGACACCATCTGGACGGCGCTCATCTACGAGGCGGAACTCACACCCCCCATTCGCTGGGAAGACAACCACAATCCGCCGGTCGACGACCGCAAGCTGGACCGCGCGCCCGTCTCCGACGCGCGTTTCGCCTCTCTCGGCGGGCCGCTGGCCGACGCCAAGTTGCTGCGCGCGCTGGAAACCGACTTTATCGACTACATCGTGCGTAACGGCGCGGTCACTATCCGGGCCAACGACAAGTTGAAGGTCTATGGTGGACCGGAGATGAGCGACGCCGATTTTGCCCAACTGTGCGAAGACGCTGCCGACGACCTCATGCAGGCCGAGCTCGATAAGGTGAAAGCCCGCTTCGAGACCAAACTAAAGTCGGTCGAGGAGAAGCTGAAGAAGGAAGAGCGCGAGCTGGCCGAGGACGAGGCCGAGTTCAAATCGCGCAAGGGCGAGGAATACGCCAAGCACGCCGAGACACTGCTTAGCTTTTTCGGCGGCCGCCGCAAGAGCCTCTCCTCTTCGCTCTCCAAGCGGCGCATGGCCGAGAAGGCCAAGGCTGACATTGAGGAATCGGAGCAGGCCATCGCCGACATGCAGGAGCAACTGGGCGACCTGAAAGGCGAGATGGAAGTGGCCCTCGATGAGGTCGAGGCCAAGTACGACGCCCTCATCGCCGATACCAAGGAAGTGCCGGTCGCGCCCAAAAAGACCGACGTGCGTGTGGCGATGTTCGGCGTGGCCTGGGTTCCCCACTATCTGGTGGAGAGCGGCGGCCGCACGCTGGAAGTCCCCGCCTACACCGCTGAATGAGAACGGCTACGGACTCATACGGACGAAACGGATTTTGTTTGGCAGGTTGAAAATCCGTTTCGCCCGTCCCCATCCGCCGCCAACTACTTTAACAATCCACCGTTGGCGGTCGTGCCTCGGCCCAGCGGCGCTCGAATTCTTCCAGATACAGCTTGGCAATGCCCGCATCGGCCAGGATGAGGAAATTCTCGTCGTTGCTGTCCGCCGCATTGTCGGAAAAATTGAGCGAGCCGGTGACCACTACTGTGTCGTCAATGATGACCACCTTGTGGTGGAGCATTCCCGCGTTGCCGTCTTGCCGCACGCCCACCCCCGCGCAGAATAGCGGCGTCATCTCGCTATAGATCGTCTCGCTGCCGAACGTCTCGAAGATGCCGCGCACGTCGACGCCGGCCGCCGCCCGTTCGCGCATCGTCGCCCCCAATTCGTCGTGGGTGAACGAGAAGGCCATGAAGCGGATGCTCCGCTCGGCCAGGCTTGTCAACTGGACAAGCGCCGCCATCGGGTCGTCCTCCGGCGCGAAGCGAATGATGAACGGCCGCCCGTTACGGTCCAACACGTCCTGGCCCGCTTGCGCCGGGGAGCGCGGGCCAAAGCGGCCGTCCCACATCTCCTCGAACTCGGCCTCATAGACGGCCGCCACCTCCGGCGATTCGACCACCACGATATTGTTGTTGTTGCGAAAGATGTCGTTGTGGGTCAGGTTCATCGAGCCGGTCCAGACGATGTGGCCGTCGATGATGACGAACTTGTTGTGCATCAGACCTGAGCGCAGGTCGTCGCGCACGCCAACCCCGGCGTCCTCCAGCAGGGCGAATTGCCCCCGGCCCGGCTCGCCGTCGGCGTCAATGCCGTGCTCGTCGTCGGTGACCCAGCGCACGTCGACGCCGCGGGCGTGGGCGCGGGCCAGCGCCTCGGCGATGGGCGTCACGTCCGTTTCGAACACGGCCAGATGGATCGAAGTCTGCGCCGCATCAATGTAACCGACGAGCTTGTCCAGAATGTAGAAACCGTTAGCCTCGTTGCCGGCCTTGCCGGGACTGAACAGCACCGCCCACCAGCCGCCGTCATAGCCGATGTCGCGCGGCAGTTCCACCGCCTGGCCGGGCAATGTCGGCGCGGGGGCGACCACCAGCGTGGGCAGGGGAACGGGGCCGGACGACGGGGTCCCCCGCGGCGTCGACGTGGGTACCACGTTCGGCGTCGGCGGCGGAATGGTTGGCGGCCGCGGCGACGGCCCGACGAGGGGCGTAGGCACAACCAGCGTCGGCAGAGGAACGCGGCTGGGGTTGGGGGTGTGGGTGACGACGTACGGCTCGGCGGCCACGTCGCACCCGCTCAACAGGGCCACGATCAGCAGGAACAGGAATCGCCTTTGCCGCCGCGGTCGGCCCCCGACCGGCAGATTGGGTACACGATTCACGGGTTACGAGCGCCGGGTGCGCAGTTGCTCGATAAACGGCCGCAGCAAAGCCATCTGTTGGGCTGGCTGGCCGGCCAGCGCCGCCCATTGTTGCCGCCACGCCTGCGCGTCTGCCTCGTTCGGTGGCCGGAAACGGTCGCCCAGGGCGACCGCCGCCTGCTTCAGCCACTCCTCGACGCCGGGCGGCTCCGCATCCGGTCGAGCAGCCTGAGTTGCGGCCATCATCAGCCGCCGCACAGCGCGAACGCGCGGCTGGAGGATGTCCTCGGCGGTGGCATCGTCCAGACCGGCCGTGTCGTCGATGACGTCTCGCGCGAGAGCCAATCCCAAGGCCAGCAACGCCTCGGCCGCTTCGCCGGGCAGCCCCTCGGTCAAACGGTCGTTGCCTCGCAGTGCGTCGTCGATGCGCCGGCGGCGAGCGGCCAGCGCCGCATCCGCCGAAAGCGCCACTCGCCCCGCGGCGACCCATTCATCCCAATCGGGGGGCAGCAACGCGGTCGATTGGCCGGCAGCCGCCTGTTGCATCATCCACTGCACGGCCGCCGGTGGATCGGTCTGCGGCGCGTCAGGCTCGGTGGGTTTGTCTTCTTCGTCCATGACTTTCTCCTATGCCCAAATTGTAGGGCAAAGCGGCCGGGTCGCAAGCCAAAAAAAAGGCCTCCCGCAAAGCGAGAGGCCTCATAAGTCGAGCGCGAACCGTAATCCTTAGCCGGGCCAGGCCACTTCCAGCGCGTGGCACTTGCCCCAGGTCAACCAACCATAGGACGTTCCCGGCGCGGGGTTCAGGATAGTCATCTCGATCGGCGCCGAGCCGTCGCCTTTGACGAAGAAGACCTGGACGTGAACCGACTGGTGACTGATGTCGATGCCCTGAATCCAGCCGCTGTCCGTCCAGCCCTCATCAGCCCACCACGTCGCCAGCACGCGGCCGCCCGTTTCCTGGACGACAAACGTACCGCGCCGGGCCACGTCGGGGCCCATCTCAAAGTCGATGCGCAGGCAGGAATCCAAGCGGCGCGGCCGGGTCGGCGTCGGCGTGGCCGTGCCCTCGTTGGGGCCGGG
>JACKBY010000018.1 GCA_020634335.1 Promineifilum sp.
CGGTGTGGGCAAGGGCACGCTCTACCGTCGCTTCGCCAATAAGGGCGAATTGTGCCTGTCGCTCATGGACACGCAAATGACCGAGTTCCAGAACAACACGCTGACGCTATTCAACGGCCTGACGGCCCAGGGCGTCCCCTATCTGGAGCAACTGGCCCGCTTTCTGCAATCGCTGGTCGAATTTACGGAGATTCATTCGCCCTTGCTGGTCGAAGTGGAACGGGCGGGCATGTTCCAGGGCAACACGCCCCTCAACGTGCCCCACTTCTGGCAATACATGACTGTCAGCGCCTTGCTGCGCTCGGCGGCACGCGCCGGAGAGCTGGCCCCCGGATTCGATCTCGACTACCTGGGCGAGGCCCTGCTCGCCCCCCTGCAAGTCGACTACTTCCGCTTCCAACGCTACACGCGCAACTATTCCACCGAGCGTATCGGTCACGGCCTGCGCGCTTTGGTTTTCGCGCTGGCCGCGCCGCCGACTTCCTCGGCGGTCACCGGCTCCAATGATGGTCAAAATGAATCCGGTTGAACAGCCGGTTTAACAGGATACACACCCATGAACGACCGCTTCATTCTCTCCCCCTACTTTCTCGACGAGTACAAACCCGCGGTGGCCGCGCTGGCCGCCGATGACTGGCGCGTGGTGTGGGCCGAGCTGCCACCGGGCGAAACGACGGCCCGCATGGGCGCGCTCTACCACGCGCTGGCGGCCGACGTGCGCGCCGTCGTGGACGCAGGCGAGCGTCCCGTCACCATCGCCGGCGACTGCTGCGCCACCATCGGCATGATGGCCGGGCTGCAACAATCGGGCGCGCAACCCACGCTCATCTGGCTGGATGCTCACGGCGACTTTAACACGCCGGAAACGACGCCCAGCGGCTTCCTGGGCGGCATGCCCCTGGCGATGGCCGTAGGGTTGGGCGACCAAACGCTGCTGGTTTCGGCCGGAATGCGGCCGTGGCCTGCGTCGCGGGTCATTCTGAGCGATGCCCGCGACCTTGACCCCGGTGAACGAATCAACATCGCCCGCGCCGGCATCACCTATCTGCCCCACGTCGAACAATTGCTGGACCCCGGCCGCCTGCCATCAGGCCCGTTATACGTCCACTTCGATGCCGACGTCATCGACCCGGCCGAGGCTCCGGCCATGAACTACCCCGCCCCCGATGGCCCCTCGTCGGAGACGGTGCGCCACGTGCTCCGCGCGCTGGCCGCCACCGGCCGCGTGGCCGCTGTGTCCGTCTCGCTGTGGGAGCCGGCGCTCGACCCCGATGGATTGACTCAGGCTGTCGTGCAAGGGGCATTGAACGCTCTGCTGGGGCGATAGCCAGACCCGTGAGCCCTTCTGAAACCTCAGAGGCAGGCGGGAAGGCACAATTTCAGATACATCTTTTACCGCCGGGGTTGTCCCGCTACGCCTCCGATGACTAGAATCAGGGCATGGCCCTCCCCAAATCCGTCGCCGAACCTGCCCCCACACTAACGTTTCGGCTGTCAATCCTCATCGGCTTCAGCCGGTTGCACACCGTCATCGCCACCACGGTTCAGGTCGTCTGTCTTTACGTGATGGCCACGGCCCTCTCCGGCGCGCCTCGTTCCCCGATTCATTTAATCGCCGCCTGGCTGGCCTGTCTGGCGACCAACCTCTACGTCGTTGGCCTGAACCAGCTGACCGATGTGGCTATCGACCGCCTGAACAAGCCGCGTCTGCCCGTCGCCCACGGCGATCTCTCGCCGGGTGAAGGCCGAAACATCGTCCTGGCGGCTGGGGCGGCGGCGCTGCTGCTGGCCGTGTCGCAAGGGCCAACGCTGACTCTCACTCTGGCCCTAATCATGCTTATCGGCACGGCCTACTCTCTGCCGCCGTTGCGGCTGAAAGCGCGGCCGGTCTGGGCCGCCCTCAGCATCGCTCTGGCACGCGGCGTCATCGCCACGTTCGGGGTCTACGGTCACTTTGCCGGCGGCGCGGCGCTGCCAATGCCCCCGCTCATCGGCCTTGCCGCGCTGTTCTTCTTCGGTTTCGGCCTGGTCATCGCGTTGTTCAAGGATATCCCCGACCGGGAAGGCGACCAGCGCCACGGCGTGGGCACCCTGACCGTTCGCTGGGGGCCGCAGCGGGTGTACAATCTCGGCTGGGCGTTGCTGACAACGCTGTTCCTGCTGATGGCGGCAGCGTTGCTCGCCCATCGTGGGCCGTGGACAGTCGCACTGCTATCCATCCACCTGGCGCTACTGCTTCTCTTTTGGCTCACCGGCCGGCGCACCGACCCCGCCCGCCCCCCTTCGATGATGCGCCTGTACTTCGTCCTGTGGGGGTTGTTCTACGCCGAATACATCATGTTCGCGCTGCTCAGCCAGACCGCTAAGATCTAGACAGTCAGCCACCCAAAAGTCAGCAACGCCAACCCCGCCGACGCCATCAACAGCCCGATGCTCCAGAAGGCCAACCCGCCCCACGCGGCCGGCTCACGCCAGGCTCCGCGAACCATGCGCCACACCAGCCAACCCCCCAGCGGCAGCGGCACCAGCAAGCCCATGCCCACAAGAGGCGGCAACCCCGCCCCCACCAGCAACGGCAGCGACAGATAGGCCGTCGCCAGCAGCGCCGCGTGGAGGCGCGCCGCCCGCGGCGCGCCCAGCCTCACCACCAGCGTCCGCTTGCCCGCCTGGAGATCACCGGCGGCGTCGGGAAAGTTGATCACCAGGATCATCGCCGCCTGGAAGCAGGCCAATGGAAAGACGACCAGCAGCGGCAGCCAGCCCGGCCGACCCACCTGAAGAGTGTAGCCGACAGCCGGCGTCAGCACCGGCACGATGAGCGACACCGTCAGCTCCCCCAACCCGCGCGAGTGCAGTCGCAGCGGCGGGGCGCTATAGAACCAGGCCAGGGCGACAGCCACCAGCAGCAACCCCACCGCCCATGGCCCCGTCCGGGCGACTCCGACCAGGATGGCGGTCGCCGCCAGCGCCACCGCGCCGCAGGCCACGGCCAGCCACAACCCCGTTCGCGGCGATACCAAGCCCTCGGCCAGCACGCGGCTGCCGCCCGACCAGCGCGTCGGCGTCGTGTTGGCCCGGTCGGCGCTCAAATCATAGTAGTCGTTGCTGAAGTGGGTCATGAGCTGCGTCGCCGTGACCGCCACCTGACCCCACAGCAGCACAGTGACGTCCAATCTTACCTCCTGATAGAGGGCGACCATCACCCCCAGGCCGTAGAAAATGAACCCGCCCACCAGAAATAGCGGGCGAGCCAGGCGCAAGACGTTGATGAGCCGAGACGACGCCTTTTTCATGAGAAACAGCAACATGCAGGGGCAAGATATCAAACGGCCGGCGTTTGCCGATCAGCCGCCCACAGGAAACGATGAGATTGTGAAACTTGTGGCGCGATTTATGCCTCCTGAATCCCCAAAGATGGAATTTCCAGCCGGTAACCGGGTTTGTAGCCCCACATGGGCTGAATTATACTTGCATTCGACACGGCCCACCCCATTTGGGTCTCGCATCTGCTATAATGGCCGCCATTACCACGACGGTCGGCCACTGGGGTCATCGTCCGGGACATAGCCTCGCGCGGAGCAGACTCATGCAAGCCATTGAATCTTCAGAACTCCAGCACATGGCGGCCGATCTGGCCCACAATCTGATACCCGTCCTGAAAGAACGCTGGCAGAGCATTCCGCGGTCGATGGCTACGCCGGAGGGGCTGGCGGCGCTGCTCACGCCGGGCGTGGCCGCCTTTGCCGGCCGTTTGATGATGCTCGCGCCGGATCAGGAAACCCTGACGCCCATTCTGGCCGCGTTCTTCGCCGACCCGGCGACGGCCGCAGCCCTCGACCGCTACGCGGCGGGCGAAACGGGCGGAGACGAGCTTTATGACCTGCTGCTGGGCGCGGGACTGGCCGGCAGCGGCATGCTGCGGACCTACGTGGAGGTCGCCGTCGAGTCGCTGCTCGTCGCCGCCGAAGCTGCACTGTGGCGCGAGCCGCCTTCGCCGTCATTGCAGCAAGGTGAGGAATCCGTTTCGCCGCCCGTTTACTTCGGCCATACGAACCCCTATCTGTTCAACGAGATGAAACAGTACGTGGCGAATTATTACGTCCACGGCCTTAACCGCGTCGAGCCGGGCCGGGCTGTGGGCGACGACGGCCTGACGGAGCTGATGGTCTGGGAACCCGCGGCGATGGCCGGCCCGCCGCCGGACGAGTGGCAGACGGCCGAAGCGGAGGAGGCGCCAACCGGCGCAGAGCCGGAAGAGCTGACCGAGTCGATGGGCGGCGATACGGCAGAAGAGACGGGTGGTACTGCCGGGCCACTGACCCCCATGCCGGTTGCCCCGCCCCCGCCGCCCCCGCCGGGTGAGGCTGTCGTTGCCTTACGACTTGACGCCGCGCTGCCGGAGCAAGTGATCGTTGGCCGCGTCTTCGATCTGGCTGTGGCCGTCAAACGCCCGGCTTCCCCCGCATTGTCACCCGACGATCTGGCGCGGCGAGAGAGCGCCGCGTTTGCCGCCGTATGGCCGGACGAGGCACTCTACATTCAGCTGCGCATCCAGATCAGCGCCTCCGATTGCACCATTCACGGCGGCGACAGCCGGCCGGTGCGCCTGCCGGCCGGTCAAGACGGCCCACCGGTCTACTTCCAACTGACGCCGCTGCGGGCCGGGCCGCTCAGCGTCATCATCACGGTCTATCAGGAGACGGATTGGGTCGGCTCCACCCGCCTGCGCACGGAAGCAGCCACCGGCGAAGCCCGTGGCGCGATGGCCCTGACCGTTGACAGCCAACCGCTGCCCGGCCCGGAAGTCAATCAGCAAACCTTGTGGAAAGCGCTCAGCGAAGGCTACAACGAGTCGGAATTGCGTGATCTGTGCTTCGAGTTGAGCATCGACTACGAAGACTTGCCCGGCGACACCAAATCGGCCAAAGCGCGGGAGTTGGTGCTATACGCCAAACGCCACAGCCTCACCGTCCAGCTTGTGGAGCAGGTGATGCTCGGCCGCCCCCATCTGCTGGCGCCCGCAAATGGATAAGCGCAAGCCACAGCCCATTCTTCTCTCAAATCTCGTATCTCAAATCTCGTATCTCGTATCTCGTATCGCCTATCACACCGGCAATTTATCCCACGCACTCTCGGCCCAGCGCCGCATCGCGACGAACCACGCTCCTGTATAGAGGCCCAGCAGGATCAGCCCCACGACGGCCAGGGGAATCGCCGCTGCCGGCCACAGCACCGACAGGCCGAAGCCCAGCAGGATAATGACACCGCCCGGCAGCCCATAGACCACGGTCAACAACAGCGAAACAAGCCCACCGCCGCTGGTGACCATCCGTCGCGGATCAGTCCAACTCAGATTGGCATAGCGGAAGCCCGTTGAGATGTTGATCGTCAGCAGGCCGAACCCCATCATCAACCCGGCGAGCAGCGCGTAGGGCGCCCAACCCAAGCTATAGCGCACGAAAAACCACGATCCGGCCAATACCACGACAAATAGCGCCGCAAAGGGCCAGTACAGGCTCCACAGCTTGGCCGCCCAGACCTCGCGCGGCCGCACCGGCGCGGCTTTGAGCAGCGGAAAAGCCCCGCCCTCCAGCGCCAGGGAGTAGGTCGCCATATTGGACAGGAAGACGTAGCCGACGAACAAGGCCCACGAGGCCATGAGCACCCCCGGACTGAAGCCGGCCGTGAACGCGCCCGCGACACCGGGCGCGGCCAGGTCCCCTTGCGAGGCCAAATCAATCAGGCTGTCGTCGCCGCCCGTCCCGCCGCGAAAGATCGCCAGCGCGCCCACGACAACGGCGATGAAGCCGCTGCCCAACAGGCTGACGAGTTGGCGGGGATCGCGCACGCGCAGCAACCAGTCTTTCCAGCCGATGGCCGCCGCCAGCGAGCCTCGCCCCAGACGGCCATCGGATTTCTCCAGCCCGCGCCGCTTGCCGCCCGCGCTTTGGGTCTTCAGCCAGCCGGACATATACAGCTTGTCGGCGCTAAGCAAGACGAGGGCGAACAGACCCAATGTCCCCAGGATGTAGGCCAAGAGGCCCAGCAGGCCCGTCCCATCGATCTGGCCCGCGTCGAGCGCCACCAGGCCGCGCCCGGCCCACAGTGTCGGCAAGGGCAACCTTTCCACAAGGTTGACGAAGCTGGAAAGCGAACCGGCCGAGATGGAAGTGGCCATTTCTTCCGGATCGTTTTGAATGAAAAAACGGGGCAATTGGAACAGAAGGGCAACACCAATGCCCACCAGTGCATAAGCCGCCGCCAAAAGCTCGCTTAGCCGCTTCACGGGCAACCAGCGCACGAGCAGCATGGCCAGCACCGCGCCGACTGCCAGTCCGAAAAGAGGGGCCATGAACAGCAGCAACGCCCCCAGGACGTAGTAAATTGGCCCCGCGCCGATACCGATGCCATAGGCCGTCAGCGCCGGCACGGCGATGAACAGCAATAGAATGACGGTCGAGGGCAGCCGGCTGAGAAGCTTGGCGACCATGATCGACCGCGTACTGATCGGGGCAACCATCAGGCGATCGAGATCGCCGCTCAGGAACAAGGCGCGCACGGCCTGGTTCAGACCAGTGACGAAGACGCCGATAAGGACGAAAGTGAACATCAGGCCGGGAATGATGCCGGCGGGTATCGTCACCGGGAAGTCGGGTCGGGTCAGGAAAGAGGAAAAGTAGCCCATGGCCGCCGCCACCGCGCCGATAAGCAGGACGCCGATAACCCCCAAAATGGTCGCCAGGATGCGCAGCGGCGACCGCCCGGTTACTTCGCGCCGGTCGAGCCTCCAGTAGAGAAGCATCAGCAGCCAGGTATCAGCCGCCATCTTCCAGCTCCTTGACCATCTCGTCCACATCGCGGCCGCCGGTCAGCTCCAGGAAAATGTCCTCCAGCGACTGGTCACCGCGCATGCGGCGCATCTCGCTCACCTGCGCGTCGGCTACAATGCGGCCCTTGTTGATGATGATCACCCGGTCGCACATGGTCTGGGCGATTTCCAAAATATGAGTGGAGAAGAATATCGTTCCGCCGTTATCGCGATGGCGAATCATCAGGTCCTTGATCAGGCGGGCCGAGCGGGGGTCCAGACCGACCGTCGGTTCGTCCATGAAGACGATCTGCGGCTGGTGGAGAAACGCGCCGATGATGGCGACCTTCTGCTGCATACCGTGACTAAACGTATCCAGATAATTGCCGGCCACGTCGGTCAGATCGAATACGTCGAGCATCGGCTTGATGCGCGCTTCCACCTGCTCCGGCGAAACTTTGTAGAGCTGCCCCACGAAGCGCAAATATTCCTGCGCCTTCAGCTTGCCGTAGAGGTTGGGCGTGTCGGGCACATAGCCGATGCGCGCCTTGGCCTCCAGCGGCGACTGGGCCATGTCGAAGCCGGCCACGCGGGCCGTGCCCGACGAGGGCCCCAGCAAGCCGGTCAGCATCTTGATCGTTGTCGTCTTGCCCGCCCCATTCGGCCCCAGGAAGCCAACAATTTCGCCCGGATTAAGGGTGAAGTTAACTTCGTCCACGGCAACGAAGTCACCAAAGTTGCGCGACAGGTTGTGGGCCTCCAATATTGGATCACTCATAACACACTCCCTTCTGTTGTCATACCAACCGCAACGAATTGTACCTAAACCCTCTCAAAGAGCCTAACGTTACCCAACGCCCACATCCCCTTCGGCTGCCAATGGATGATGTAGCGACTGTAGGGCAAGCTTTCCGGATTGCCATTTCTCCCGGCCAGCTTTGCACTTTGCGCAACCGGCTGCATTTTCCATCCGATTTGACAGCCCTCCGTACAAACGCTATCCTGCACCTCAGTCCCCATTCCCGATTCGTAGTTCCAAATTCGTAATTCGTAATTCACCCATGGATCCCGCCGAATACCACACCATCTACACCGTCGAAGACCGCCACTGGTGGTACGTCGGCATGAGGCACATCACTCTGGCCCTGCTCGACGAAGCCTACGGCCGGCGCACCGATCTGCGCATCCTGGATGCGGGCAGCGGCGCCGGCGCGGCCATGGGCTATCTCGCGCGCTACGGCCGCGTCAGCGGCATCGACCTTTCCCCCCTGGCCCTGGGCTACTGCCGGGAACGGGGGCTGCGCCGCCTCAGCCAGGCCTCCGTCACCGCCCTGCCGTTCGCGGCGGCCTCGTTCGATCTGGTGACGTCCTTCGACGTCCTTTATCATCGCGCCGTCGGTGATTACCGTCATGCCTTGCGCGAATTTCACCGCGTGCTGCAACCCGGCGGCCGGGTTCTGCTGCGCCTGCCGGCCTATGATCGGCTGCGCGGTCGCCACGACGTGGTCATCCATACCGCCCGGCGCTTCTCTGCGCCTGAACTATCTGAATCGCTACGCGAAGTGGGCCTCGCCGTCGAGCGCCTTACCTATGCCAATACGCTCCTTTTCCCCCTGGCCCTGGCGAAGCGGTTGCTGGAACCATGGCTGCCGGCCGCTCCCGGTCAATCGGACGTCTCCCCCAATTCACCGTGGATTGATGGTGTCCTGGCCGCGGTGCTGGGCGCGGAAGCGCGCTGGTTGCGACGGCGCGACCTGCCCTTCGGTTTGACGGTCGTGGCCCTGGCCCGCAAGCGCGGCTGATCTCCCTGGCACAGTCCGCGGGGACGCCCCACTCCTGACCACCGGCCACGTGATCCCGGCTTGCCGCCGGCCGCCGGCCGCTGCCTGTTGCCCCTATTGACACGACCCAAACCACCTGTTACCCTGTTAACGAATCACACGGCGATTCACGCAGATAACCCGGCCAATCTTAACAATGCCCAACTCCACGACCGCCGGTCCCTATGATCTCCCCCGCTTGCGGGAACAGATTCGCGCGCTCTTCAGCGACGGCGAATTGCGCGACCTGTGCATGGACCTGGGCATCGACTACGAAAACCTGCCCGGCGCGGCCAAGGGCGACAAGGCCCGCGAGCTTGTCCTGCATGCCGAACGCATGGGCCAGCTGGCCGACCTGGTGGCTCGCGTCGTGGCCCTGCGCCCCCACATCGGCCTCAATATCCAGCGCCTGACCGAAGGCCTCGCCAGCGGCGCGTCGCAGCAGGAAGGACTGCACAGCCTCATGGAGCAGTTTCGCCGCTACAACGAGCAAATGGTCGAGTGGAAGGAGCTGCACAACCGCTTCAACATCCTGCTCAACGTCTACGACTCCTTCGGCGCGCAGATCGAGCGGGTCGACGCCCGCGAAGAGCGCATCGACCCGCGCATGTTGCAGCTGGCCTGGCAGTCGGTCTATCAGACCATCTACCAGCTATTGCTGTTCGCTCGTGACATTCGCCACATCGGCTCGCCCTATCACGAGACGCCCCAGGCCATCACCGGGCCGGAGTGGGCTGTCGAGATGGGCTCCCTGCGCAACGGCATCCAGGCCCACTTGCAGAAGCGGCCGTCCTCCTTGCAGGCCACCTACGACAATGCCTGGTGGCAAACGCTGCGCGAAGACTCGTCGCGCCTCGATGACGCCATCAAGCGCTACCTCTTCCTGGCCGACGAGGAACTGCGCAAGACGGCCGGCGACCTGTTCGATCTGTCCTCCGAAACCCTATGGAGCAAGGAATGACGACCTTCGCCACCCTGCAAACAAAACACGAACAACTTCTGGCGCGGCAGGATAACTTGCCGGAGGGCGACTTGCGCCGCCGCGCGCCGGCCGCCATGGAACTGCTGGAAGACGCCCGCCGCTACACCGTCGAGGCCGTGGCCCAGAGCGATCAGGTGGCGGACCCCCGCGAGCGAGACCTGCTGCGCGCCTATCTGCGCTATTGGGCGACGTTTATCTACGACGGCACAGGCGTCTTCCCCAAGACCGACCTGCGGCCGGCGGCCCTCAGCGGCCGGGAGGCCGCGCCGCCTGCCCCCACACCCGATACCACGCCGGTCGCTCGCCGCGGCGGCCTGCCCGGATGGTTGTGGGGATTGCTGGGGCTGTTGGGGTTTCTCCTGCTTTTCGGAGTGGCAAGCCTCCTGCTGCTCAATCGCGGCCTGGATGTCAGCGAGTCAGTCGACCCAACTTTGCCCGTTCCGATCACAGCGCAACCGGCCGTGACGCGCACCCCGCTCCCGCAGACGCCAATTCCGGCCGTGCCCATCGACCAGCGCAACGCCGCGCAGATCGAGGCGCTCTTCAGCGCCGACGCCCACACCGGCGGCGCGCTGGCTGTGGCCTTCGACCCCCAGAAACCGGAACTGGCGACGGGCGGGGCCGATGGCCGCGTCCGCTTCTGGACCGTGCCCACCCTGACGCTCAGCCGCCAGCTTGACGACCAGCGCGGCTGGGTGCGCGCCATCGACTACTCGCCCTACGGCGACCGCTCGTCCGTGCCCGGCCTGTTTCTGACCGGCGGCAATGACCGCTCCCTGCGCGTCTACGAACTCGAGTCGTTGCAACCCTTCGCCGACTATCTACCGTCCAGCGGCAACAGCGGCTTCGTCTTTGCCGGGCGCTTCAGCCCCGACGGCCGCCTCATCGCCAGCGGCCACGGCGACGGCGTGGCCCGCATCTGGGACATCGCCAGCGGCATCGAGAACCAGACCACGCAACAGAGCGCCCCCGCCTCGCGCCTGGCGCAAATCCCGTCCGGGGGCACGGCCGTGCTGGACGTGGCCTATGGCACCGGCGGGAGCGTGCTGGCTCTGGCGCTCAGCGGCACGGACAACGGCGTTCAGGTCGTTGACGATACCTTCAGCTTCCCCTTCTGCTCTCTTACTTCCGGCCCGGCCGCGGCTGTGGCCTTCTCTCCCCGGGGCGACCTGTTGGCGGCCGGCACGGAAGACGGCCGCCTGCTGCTCATCACCGCCACGGCCAACGGTTGCCAGGTGGCCTACGAAAACCCGGCCCACGAGGGCGGCCTGACCGATATCGCCTTTAGCCCGACCGGCGACTGGCTGGTTACGAGCGGTCGGGATGGGGTCATGAAAATCTGGTCCGTCGACGGGAATTGGCTGGCCGACCATCAGGTCGGCGCGCCGGTCGCGGCCGTGGCCGTGTCCCCGGATGCGGGCTACATCGCGTCGGCCGACGAAAACGGACGATTGATCTTGTGGGGGATTCCGTAGGAAAAGAGACGGCCAATAGTTCGGCCGGTCAAAAATTTAACCAGTATTTTGCGATTGGAACACAGCACCCTCCAGGAGTGCCAATCACACTGTGACGCGTGGACAGGCAATCATTTCACAACGCGATCAACATCACTGCCATCATCGCCATCCCCACGCCCACGTTTTGCCGCGGGGACAGGCGCTCGCCCAGCAGCAGCCACGCCAGCAACGTCGTCACCGCCGGATAGAGCGACCCCAGCACCGCGGCTACGTCCAGACGCCCGGTTTGCGAAGCCAGCATGAAGAAGACGTTGCCGGCCGTGTCGCCCAGCCCGGCCACGGTTGCCAGGCCCCAGGGAAAGCGACCCGTTGCCTGCCCGGCAGCCGTCCGGCGACCGGCGAAACTGACCACCAGCATCATCGTCATGGACGTGGCCCGCACCGCCACCAGCGGCCACACAAAGCCCTGGCCCGGCTCGATGCGGCCGATGATCGTCAGGAATACCCCAAACCCCACCCCGGCCAACAGCGGCAAGACGATGTCCTCGCGCCGGACGGGCGTCGACCCGTCTGGCCGGGAAATGAGCCACAAAGCCGGCAGCGCCAGCAAAAAGCCGGCCAACTGGCCCGCGCCGGGCAGCCCTTCGGTGAGCAAGCCCACGAATAGCGGGATACCGCCGGAAGCCACGGCCGTCAGCGGCGCGGCAATGCCCATTTTGCATTGCGCCATACTCATGTAGAAGAGCAGCACCCCCATGCCGCCGCCCAGACCGCCGATGGCCCCAGCCAGCAGCACCGCCGGGGCGGGCAGCGGCTCGCGCAGCCACAGACCAAACAGAAGCAACGCCGCCGTACCAATGGCTTGCGACGCCAGGACGATGCGCGCCGCGGCCCGGCAGCGGCTAGCCAATCCGCCCGCAAAATCACCCGCGCCCCAGGCCAGCGAGGCCGTCAGCGCCGACAGGATGACAGTTAATTCCATGCGCCAAAGCGTAGCACCATCCGGTGGTTTAGTCGCCCACAAGACGGCCAATTGGCGGCGGGTCAGGCTGACATTGGTACTATCCTGATGGTCTTTTATCGACGACTTCTAAAAGACTGGGAATCCAAATCTACTCTTTTAATCAATTCCGTTAGATCGCTATTCAAGAAGGTAGGGGGAGTGGATTCAGTCTCGAGTTGACTATGAGTTAATCGTAACTCACTCGCAGTACTCTTAATACCATCTAGATTTGTAAGGCTCTCTTCGTAGCGCACACTATTGCTTGTCGGCTTATCGTTGTAATAGTATGTGCGTTTGACATTACTAAACAAACGAATACGGCTACCGTCGAAATCATAAAACAAGACGGCATCCCCCCTCTCAACATACTGCTTCCACTCATCGCCCCTATAGTAATAGAGAAAGCGATCTCGATTTGACAACCGCCAAAATCTGGCTTCTTCGCCGTAACCAGTCAAAAAGGTGTGCGGACCGGAAACATTAAAAACTTGACCATCGATCATCACAGTCTGACCATTAGCTAAAGCTAAATCAGCGGGCAAAATCCAGTAATCTATCCATTTCCACGCGGGATCAGATTGGCTAGAGCATAATTCAGCGTGATTTGTGACTGTGTTATAATGGCAATACCAATTATCAGGCTGCCAATCAAACGGATTAGGACTGTACCATTGGGAACCGTAAATTCTAATAGTGTCGGCATCAATCTGTTTGTCAGCAGTCCTTGTTAAGTGAGTTCCAGGGTTCCAATAATATCCATCGAGATAGAGCTCTCCTTCGCCATCCCAGCGAAGCTGCAGGCCAAGATGGAGCGTTGCCAAGGGTGGCCGTGTGGGCGTTGGTCCGGGAACTTCTACAATCACCGGTACATATTGAGTCGGATAGCTGCCAAGCGACTGATCAGGTGCATGGGTTTCTAGCTGTCCAGCATTTGCCGAATGTCCTCCGAAGTAAGTCCAGACAATCAATCCAATAAACAGGCAAATTAAGAGCGTATAAACCGCTCCTTTCCAGCTAAGGTTCATGCTTCCTCCTAAACCGACAAACGAGAGAATTTCAATGACTGTGAGAATAGACTAATCCCAGTCAATAATGTATTGCACTATATCACATTCGGTAGTTAGTTAACGTCACTTTCTTCCGACTCAAGGCCGTGACTAAACAAATAATGAACGCTCTAGCAAGGGCAAAACACCTCTCAGTAAAATAGTTGCAGTCCAATTTGACCTGTTTCCTACCACTCTCGCTATAATCCATGACTATGTTACTCACCCTGACCGACCACGGCCTTTTTTGCGCGGCGGGTGATTTCTTCATCGACCCCTGGCGGCCGGTCGGCCGCGCCGTCATCACCCACGCCCACGCCGACCACGCGCGCGTTGGCTCCTCGGCTTACCTCTGCGCCGCGCCCGGCGCGGGGGTCCTGCGCCTGCGCGCCGGCGCGGCGGCGCCCATCGAAACTCAACCCTATGGCAGCAGGACGACGATCAACGGCGTGACCGTCTCCTTCCACCCCGCCGGCCACATCCTCGGCTCGGCTCAGGTACGCGTCGCCCACGGCGGCGAGGTCTGGGTTGTCAGCGGCGACTACAAGACCGACCCTGACCCGACCTGCGCTTCGTTTGAGCCGGTGACCTGCGACACGTTCATTACCGAGGCTACCTTCGGTCTGCCCATCTATCGCTGGCCGCCACAGGCCGAGGTCTTCAAGACCATCGATGACTGGTGGCGGGCCAATCAGCGCGCCGGCCGGGCCAGCGTCCTTTTTGCCTACGCTCTGGGCAAGGCCCAGCGCGTGCTGGCCGGCATAGATGCGTCCATCGGCCCCCTCTTCGTCCACGGCGCGGTTGACCGCCTCAATGACGCCTACCGCGCCGCGGGCGTTTCGCTGCCGGATTGCGTCTACGTTGGGGACGCGCCGGAAGACGTTGATTGGTCGCAGGCGCTGATCGTCGCCCCGCCGTCGGCCCAGGGCACGCCGTGGCTGCGCCGCTTTGGCGACCAGTCGGCCGCTTTTGCCTCGGGCTGGATGCGCGTGCGCGGCCGTCGCCGCCGCCGCGCCGTGGACCGGGGCTTTGTCCTCTCCGACCACGTCGATTGGCCCGGCCTGCTGTCGGCCATCGCCGCCTCCGGCGCGCAGCGCGTCCTGGTCACCCACGGCTACACGGCCACGGTCGTCCGCTACTTGCGCGAGAAGGGTCTCGACGCCTATGAACTGGCGACGCCCTATGCCGACGAACCGGGCGAGGAGGACGACACAATCGCATGAAGCGCTTCACCGACCTCTATCAGGCCCTCGACAACACCAATCGCACCAACGAGAAGATCGCCGCCATGCGCGCCTACTTCGACGACGCACCGCCGGCCGATGCCGCCTGGGCGGTCTACTTTCTCAGCGGCCGCCGCCCCAAGCGGCTGCTCTCCGCGCTGCTGCTGCGCCGCTGGGCAGCCGAGGTGGCGGGCATACCGGAATGGTTGCAGGAAGAATCCTACCATGCCGTCGGCGACTCGGCCGAAGCGGCCGCTCTGCTGCTGCCGCCCGCCAACGCCGCCTCCGAGCGACCCCTCCACGAGTGGGTGACGGAAGGAATTGTTCCGCTACGCGAACTTGATGAGGCAGGGCAGCGGGCGGCCGTCGTCGAGGCCTGGGGCCGGCTCGATGACGCCCAACGCTACCTGTTTAACAAACTCATCACCGGCGGTTTCCGCGTCGGCGTCTCCCAGCGCCTGTTAACACGCGCCCTGGCCGAATCGGCCGCGCTACCCGACACGCTCATCGCCCACCGCCTGATGGGTGCGTGGGAACCGACGCCGGAATTCTACGAGATGCTGACCCACCCCGAAAGGCAGGCCGAGGAAGTCGCCGGCCGCCCCTACCCCTTCTTCCTGGCCTACCCCCTGGAGGCTGCGCCGGAAACGCTGGGCGACGTAGCCGAGTGGCAGGTGGAGTGGAAATGGGACGGGATTCGCGCCCAACTCATTCGCCGCGACGGCGAAATTTTCCTCTGGTCGCGCGGCGAAGAGCTGGTAACTGAGCGCTACCCGGAAGTCGTCGAGGCGGCCGCCGCGTTGCCCGATTGCGTCCTCGACGGGGAACTGCTGGCCTGGGACTTCGACGCTGACCGGCCCCAACCCTTTGCCGCGCTCCAGCAGCGCATCGGTCGCAAGAATTTGACACGCAAGACGCTGGCCGGCACGCCGGTTATCCTGCTGGCCTATGACCTGCTGGAGTGGGCCGGCGAGGATTGGCGCGCCCGGCCGCTGGTCGAACGCCGGGCGCAATTGGAGACGGCTTTGGCGGCTGCCGCCGGGTCGTGGCTGCGTCTGTCGGCCGTCGTGGAGGCCGCCACATGGGCCGATCTCGCTTCGCTACGCGAAACCAGCCGAGAGCGGGGCGTCGAAGGGTTCATGATCAAGCGGCGTACTTCGCCCTACCGCGTCGGTCGCAAGCGCGGCGACTGGTGGAAGTGGAAGATCGACCCCTTTTCGGTCGATGCTGTCCTGATCTACGCCCAGCGGGGCAGCGGCCGCCGTGCCGGTCTCTACACCGACTACACTTTCGCCCTGTGGACCGGCGAGCCTGGCGACCCCGCCCGCGAGCTAGTGCCCTTCGCCAAGGCCTACAGCGGCCTGACCGACGCCGAGATCCGCGAGGTCGACCGCTTCGTGCGCACCCATACCACCGAGCGCTTTGGCCCGGTGCGCAGTGTCACCCCCCAACTGGTCATGGAGATCGCCTTCGAAGCCATTCAGGCCTCCAATCGCCACAAGTCGGGCGTGGCCGTGCGCTTCCCGCGGATTTTGCGGTTGAGGGATGACAAATCGATTGAAGAGGCCGATACACTCGACCACTTAAAGAGCCTGATCGACTAAACATCGTTTATAATAGGGGGTCATGAACTGCCCCACCTGTGACACGGATAATCGGCAGGGTGCCGCTTTTTGCCGCCAATGCGGGTCATTGCTGCTGCCTGCCTGCCCCGGCTGTGGGGCCGCCGCCGCGGTCGATGCCAATTTTTGTGACAGGTGCGGCCGTCCTCTCGCCCCGCGAGCCTGGACAGGCGTCCGGTTTTCGGCGTCGCCGCCGGTGTCTTCTCGATCCGCCGCGTTGCCGGAGGATTCGCTTGGCACCCCCGCCGCGCCGCCCACGCTCGGATCCGCTTCACTTGATCGTTTCATTCCCCGCGAGTTGCTGACCAAGCTGACGGCGGCGCGAGGGGCGGCCGCTGAGCGGCGCGTCGTCACCATGCTCTTCTGCGATATTCAAGGCTCCACCGCGCTGGCCGAACAGCTCGATCCCGAGGAATGGACGGAGATCGTCAACAGCGCTTTCGAGCAGATGATCAGGCCAGTCTATAAATATGAAGGCACTGTCGCCCGTCTGATGGGCGACGGCTTGCTGGCCTTTTTCGGCGCGCCAATGGCCCACGAGGACGATCCCCGGCGCGCTGTGCTGGCCGGCCTGGCAATCGTCGATGGCATTCGCAGCTGGCGCGAAACCCAACCGGCCGCCGCCCGCCAGCTTGACGTGCGTGTCGGCATTAACACCGGCCTCGTCGTCGTCGGCGCGGTGGGTTCGGACCTGCGCCTGGAATACAGCGCCATCGGCGACGCCATCAATCTGGCCGCCCGCATGGAGCAGACGGCCGCGCCCGGCACCGTCCGCATCGCTGAGGATACCTATCGCCTGGTCGCCGATCAATTCGAATTGGAGCCACTTGGAGACGTAGACGTGAAGGGCAAGACCCAGCCCGTTATGGCCTATCGCGTCTTGCGGCGCATCGGGCTGAACAACCGCCGGGCGACCACGACGGTGCGCTCCGCGCTCGTCAACCGGCGCAAGGAGTGGGAAGCAATCGAGCAGGCTTTTCATTCGATTGAACGCGGCCGAGGCAGCATCGTGTTTCTGATTGGCGACGCCGGTCTGGGCAAGACACGCCTCCTGGACGAGGCCATCGAGCGGCTGTTGCCGGAAATCTCCGCCGCGAGCCGCTTCTACAGCATCGCCGCCGTTTCTTATGAGGCGTCGCAGCCCTTCGGATTGCTTCTGCGGCTGATGCGTGCCCCGCTGGGCTTGATGCCGGATGATCCCCCGGCGCTCATCCGCCAGCGCGTCGCCGCCCTTGTGGCCGACGAAGATGATCGGCGTGTTCTGGAGACGCTTTTCGGCGTCGCCGGGACGACGAACGGCCAGGGGCTTGCCGGCGAGCAATTCACCCATCAGTTGGGCGAGTGCCTGGATCGATTCTGGCGCGCGCAAGCCGCCGGCCCACTGGTGATCACCCTCGACGAATTGCAGTGGCTCGATTCCTCTTCGGCCGGCCGGCTGGCCCCTCTCTTCGCCCTGAGCGAGGACACGCCGCTCCTCTTCCTGTGCGCCCTGCGGCGCGAGCGACATGCCGCCGGCTGGCGGCTCATGGAAACAGCCGGCCGCGATCTCCCCCACCGACTGTCTGAGATCGCGCTTCATCCCCTCAATGACATGGAGAGCCGCCAGTTGATCGCCGGCTTGCTCAATTCGGCCGATCTGCCCGATACCCTGGTCACCCACATTTTGGAAAAAGCCGAGGGGAATCCCTTGTTTGTGGAAGAAGTCGTGCGGCATCTCATGGAGCGCGGGGTGCTCAACCGGGATGCCTCCGGTGCCTGGGGTGTATCATCTCTGACCGATGTCGCCCTGCCCGATTCGCTACAGGCCCTTTTGACGGCGCGCATCGACCGGCTGGACGAAGCCACCCGCCGGACGCTGCAGATCGCAGCGATCTTCGGCCGCCACTTCACGCGGTCACCGTTGGCCGCGCTTGTGGAAGATCCTGATGCGCTCGACCGCCACCTCTCCGAGCTGCAACGCATGGAGCTGGTCTACGAAACCGGCCGCGTCCCCGAACCCGGCTATTCATTCAGCCACAACCTGATCCAGGAAGCGGTCTATCAGACGATCCTCCTTAAACAGCGTCGCGCTCTGCACCGGCGGGTGGCCGAAGTCATCGAGGCGCTCCCGGCCGACAACCCGACGGCGGCGGCTTCCGTGCTGGCCCAGCATTTCATCGAGGCCGACGCGCCGGGCAAGGCCCTGCCGCACCTGTTAACGGCCGCCGGCGGAGCGTTGCGCCTGCACGCGACGGCCGAAGCCCTGGCCCTCTACGAGCGCGCCACACCCATTGCTCTGAACGGCGACGGAAATGCCGATCAACTCATCGAGATCTACACCAATCGGGGGCGAGTGCTGGAGTTGGAATCGCGTTTTGCCGAGGCCAAGGCTCTCTATGAAGCGTTTGACCTGTTGGCCCAATCGCGAAGCAACGCCGATATGGAACTGGAAGCGCTCATTGCCCAGGGCAAGTTATACGGCAATGTGACCCCGTTTTTCGACCCGGCCCGCGGCCGCGAACTGATGGAACGCGCCCGCACCCTGGCCGAGTCCGCCGGCAATCGGGTGGCCGAGGTGCGAATCCTGTGGAATTTGGTCAACGCCGACAGGTTCGATATCAATTCGCTGGAAGCCGCGGTCGTAAACGGCGAGAAAGCAATCGACCTTGCCCGGCAACTGGAATTGGGCGAAGAATTGGCCTATTTGCTCAATGACGTGGGCGAAATCTATGGCACGCTCGGCCGCTTCCATGAATCCGCGGTTTACCTGGGCGAAGCCCAGGAACGATGGCGACAGCTGGGCAATGATCCCATGCTGGCCGACAGCCTGAGCAGTTTGGCCGTGTGGCTCCACATCGCCGGCCACATCCACGAGGCCCTGGACAACTCGGAGGAAGCAGTGCGGGTCACCACCCGCATCGGCAATCTATGGGGCGAGGGCTATAGCCTGTCCGTTCGCGGCGAGATTCTGGGCTGGTTGGGCGAATTCGGCCAGGCCATCGAGGATATGGTCGCCGGCCATAAAAAGACGTGCGAAGCGGGCTTCATCGCCGGTCAGCTGCTATCCGCCTCATTCCTTTCGCGGGTGTTCCAGGAATTGGGCGAAATGGATGAAGCCCGACGTTGGGCACAAGACGCACTGCGTGTGGGTCGAGACCAGCTGCCGCAGTTTGTCGGTCTGAGTATCGGCCGCCTCGCGTCCGTCCTCATGGCCCAGGGAGAGGTGGACGCCGCCGCCGCCCTGCTAACCGACCCGCAAGCCCTTGAAGAACAGCAGCAACTTTTCATGTGGTACGACATCAGCCGCGCGCAAATCGAATTGGCTCTGGCACGCGCGGCGTGGGTGGAGGCCACCGCCCTGGCCCGCCAAGCCGTCAAACGATTTGAAGAATGGGGGTGCAATCTGTGGCTGCCCGACATGTGGTGTCTCGAGGCGACAGCGTTGCGGGCCGGCGGCCGTCTCGATGAGGCGGCCGGGCAGATGAGCCTCGCCATCGACTTGGCTCGCACGCTGGACATGCGCGGCGTGCTATGGCGCTACCTCGGGCGGGCGGGCGAAATCGAACGCGAACGGGGCCGCGAGGCCGAGGCCCAAGCCCGGGAGGTCGCCGCGGCAGCCGAGATCGACTATCTGGCCACGCGCATTTATCCCCCCGGCCTCCTGGACACTTTCCTGCGCCGGTCCAGAGTAGCCAACGTAGTGTAAAGCTGTCCAGCTTGGAGCCCGCCCTCAGCCGGGACAGAGTGAGCCAAAAACACGAGTGTCGGCCATGCTATCCAGCATGGCCGACAGCAGAAAAGACGACAGGAGATATTTCAATGCCCAACACATTCGACGCCATCATCATCGGTGGCGGCATCAACGGCTGCTCCACCGCGTTGCAACTGGCGCGGCGCGGCGTCAAGGTCGCCGTCATCGAGAAGGACAATATCGGCGACGGCCCCACCGGCCGCTCCTCGGCCATCATCCGCCAGCACTATTCCAACGAACTCACCGCGCGCATGGCCCACTACAGCCTGGGGGTCTTTCAGGATTTCGAAGAGCAAGTGGGCGGGGAATGCGGCTTCCGACGCACCGGCTTTCTGGCCCTGGCCGCAGCCAAGGACCAGGCGGGGCTGGAAGCCAACGTGGCTTTACAGCGCGGTGTCGGTATTCGTACCGAACTGCTGACCGTTGAAGCCCTGCGCGAGATCATGCCCGGCATCGAGGACGCCGACCTTGTCGCCGCCGCCTGGGAAGAAGACAGCGGTTATGCCGACCCCTATCTGACCGTCAACGCCTATGCCGCCGCTGCCCGGCAGGCCGGGGCACGCCTGTTCATCAATACGGCCGTTACCGGCATCACCCGCCACGGCGACCGTGTCACCGGCGTGCGGACGACCGGGGGCGACTTTTCCGCGCCGGTCGTCGTCAATTGCGCCGGGCCGTGGGGAGCGCGCGTGGCCCGCATGGCCGGCCTGGAGATTCCGGTCAGCGCTTGCCGCGTCCAGGTGTCGTTCTTCCGGCGGCCGTCCGGCGAAGAGGCTGTCCACCCCGTGGTCGTCGACTTCATCAACGCCTCCTACTTCCGCAGCGAGACCGGCAACCTGACGCTCGTCGGCCTGGTCGACCCGGAGGAAGCCAATGCCATGGTCAACCCCGACAAATACGACGAGGGCGTCGATACCGATTTCATTCTCGACACGGGCGAGCGGCTCATTCGCCGCTACCCGGCCATGGAGCGCAGCGACAGCGCCGGAGGCTACGCCGCGCTCTACGACATCACCCCCGACTGGCATGTCATCGTCGACGAGCCGCTGCCGGGCAGCGGCTTCTTCCTGTGCTGCGGCTCCAGCGGCCACGGCTTCAAGCTTGGCCCGGCCGTGGGCCTGATGGTGGCCGAGCGCGTGCTGGGCGTGGATAATCCGCGCTTTGACCCGCACCTGTTCCGCCTCGGCCGTTTTGCCGACGATGAGCCGGTGCGCGGGCGCTACGAATACAGCATCGCCGGCTGATAACCTTACCGGGGTGGGCCGCACCCCGCCTATCACTTCAACCCGACCGGAGTGAGGAAGGTTCTGGCAGAGGTGGTAGCGCCGGTTTCTTAACCGGTTCCGCAGCCCAGCCCGACTATTTGACCCACCTCGTTCCCGACCGCCGGATTGGAATCCGGCGCTCTATCTCGACAACCGAAACACCCGGCAACGGCGTGCCGGCGAAATGGCGGCCGTTGCCGGGTGCTCCATCAAAGAGCGCGGCGTCGTTGGCCCAACGTCATTCGTTTCCCTGGCTCGATTCGTGTTCAACTTCAGCGGATGGGGATAAACCCGCCGTCGCCGCCAGACCATCGGCCAGCGCCGCTTTTTCGGCGTCCGTCAGCCGCGCTTCCGGGTGAGTAATAAGGAATTGAGCCGGCGGCATCTCGCCATTCAGGATCGTCTCGCCAAGTTCCTCCGATTCATGGCCTTCGTGCCCGTGTTCGGCGTGGCTCTGGTTCCAGTTCGAAAAATTCAGATGTTGACGTCCTTCGTCAACGTCATGCTGCACCAGCCAGGAGACGGGGGCGACATTGGAGTACCAGGGCCACGTCGTCTCGTTGGAGTGGCAATCAAAACAGGCTCGTTGGGCCAGCTCGCGCGTCTGGGGGCTGTCCCAATTAGGCTCAGCCACGATCGGGGGGTTGTCGTGTGCCCGGCCATAGGGCACCAGTTGAATGAGCAGAAAACCGGCCGCCAAAACGGCCACTACGATCAGGATCAACTTGCGAACGTTCATGTGTAAAGCTCCGGCAAATTGGCGCAAGGCAATGCTTGCATCAGGTTAATTCCCCCAACCTAATCGCCGTCTGTCCGGCGATCCACCACCACAGAGTATATCACAGCATATGCATCGCTATAAATTTCTCTCAATGGTGGGTCATCAGCCACGGCCTTGGGCATGGTCCAGCCATGGATTCGTACAGCGCCTCGTCGCGCTGCATGCAAGGCGGCAAAACGGGACGGTTAGCCGCACCACGCCATCTCATCGATTTGGCTTTAAGTAAAATTACCCAAATTACCGGCCTGAAGACCCGGGGACGTCATTCCTTTGCTATAATGTTCCCGATTGCGGCCGCCGCCTTGCTCGCGTTACCCTCCGGCCGCGCTCGTCCGTCTGCAAGCACGATCTGAGGAGGTCCGGCATGAAATTTAGAATTCTGACAATCGTCGCCGCGATGTCGCTGGCGTTAGGACTGGTGGGCATCACCCTGGCGCTGGCCCAGGACGGCGCGCCCGCCCCCGCTGCCCCAACCGAAGCCGAGCGCGAGGCCGCCGCGGCGGCGGCGATGGAAGCCCACCCGCCGGCCATCGCTCGCGCCTCGACGGTCTTCACGCCCCCGGCTGTCATCTCCGCCCCCTTGTTCGTGGGCGTCGACGAACCGACCGAATTCACCTACCTGGTCGACCCGGCGACATCCGATGCCTACCCGCTCTTCGACGGCTTCGATGTCTGGGGGGCCGCCTTCGATGCCGACAACCGCCGCGTCTTCTTCTCGCTGGGGACGCCGCTGGCGGTGTGGCCGCTGGACGGTTCGCCGGGAGCCCTGGGGATCGTCCGCAGCGATACGTCGGCGGAGCCTCTGGCGATTGCCGGCCTGGCTTACCACGAGGGGACGCTCTACGGTTCGCGAACCGTCGACAGCGTCGCAGACCCGGAGGCTATCTACACCATCGATCCGGCTACACTGAGCGCGACGCTCTACCTGACGTATAACGTCCCCATCGACCAGACCGACATCGGCGGATTGGCCGTCGATCCGGCCACCGGCGACCTCTACGGCACGAACGACGCCGCCGCGCTGCGCGGCCTGGTGAGGATCGGCGCGGACGGCAACGTCACCGTTGTCGCCCCCTACCCCGCCGGACAAACCGACATCGACGGCTTGGCTATCGGCGACGGCCGCGCCTACCTCGTCACTGATGAACCCGGCGACTTCTACGTCTTCGACTTCGCCACGCTTACCTACACCACGCCCATCACCAATCCCTGGACGACGAGCGAGATTTTCGCCGGGGCAGCGTGGATCACCGAGCCGGCCGCCCCCACTCCCTCGCTCATTCTGACCAAAACCGTGGGCCTCGACCCCAATACGTGCGCCAAAACTGCGTCTCTGATCCTGACCGAAACGATGGATGTCACCTACTGCTATACGGTCTTTAATAGCGGCGATATAACGTTGACTCATCACACCCTGGAAGATAGCGCGCTGGGCAATCTACTGGACGATTTTCCCTACGATCTAACCCCGGCCACGTCCGTCTTTCTGACCGAAACGACGTCGATCACCCGGACGACGGTCAACACCGCCACCTGGACAGCCTACACCCTTAGCCCCACAGACACAGTGACGGCCACGGCGACCGCCGTCGTTACCATGAATGTCCCTGTAGCGGAGGCAGCCATCACCTTGACCAAAACTGTGGGGCTCAACCCCAACGACTGCGCCGAAACCACATCCCTCGCCCTCACCGAACCCGGCGAGGTCACGTACTGCTACACGGTGGTCAATACCGGCGGGGTCACATTGACCCGTCATAGCCTGGAAGATAGCGCGCTGGGCAGCCTGCTGGATGATTCGCCCTATGAGTTGGGTCCGGCCGCGTCGTTCTCCCTGACCCAGACGGCATCTATCACTCAGACGACGGTCAATACCGCCACCTGGACGGCCTATAACGTGGGCCCGACGGACATGGTCTCGGCCACGGCCGCGGCCACCGTTACCGTACCGGTCATCGGGGCCGCGGCGGACATCGACGTCGCACCCGCGTCGCTGTCGGCCGATCTGATCCCCACGGGTCAGACTACCGCCGGCGTGACGATCAGCAACAGCGGCGACGCAAATCTGACGTGGACGGTGTTCTTTGCGCCGTTTGAATGCACCACACCCGGCGCGTTGCTGTGGGCATCGGCCAACCCGACCGGCGGCACCACGGCCCCCGGCGCAGCGTCGGACGTGACGGTCACGTTCACCGCCGCCGGGTCACCCCTGGGCGATCTGATGGGTGTCCTGTGCGTGAGCAGCAATGACCCCGATGAGCCGGTCGTCTCCGTGCCGCTAACCCTGACCTTGCACGAGATCCGCAGCTTTCTGCCGATCATTTTTAAGCCGTAGGTAGGGTTGAGTAGACCTGTCAGGTGGCAGAGCACCTGACAGGTCAGGGGACGTTTAGCCAATAGGATCGCCGATGCCGTTGGTGCAGGCCGCGCCGCGCTCGGGCGTGTTCGGGCCGAGGCGGTAGCGCTCCACAAAGCGGTCGACGCGACTGTCGGCGATATCGTCGACTTCCATTTGCACGCCCCAGGTCGTCAGCACGATGGGGCTGCGTTGTTCCGGATAGGGGCTAATGAGGGTGAACGTTTGGCCGCGGAAGTGCTCGACGATGTCGGCGATCTGGTCGGCCGGCAGATCAGGTTGGTAGGTAACCCACAACGCGCCGTGCTCCATCGAGTGGATGGCGTGGGCGCTGTTTAGCGGTTCATCGTAGATGCCGCAATTTTGCCAGACCGGATCGTGGACGCCGCCGGCCGGGGGCAGCTCGCCATAAGGGATGTCGAGGTTCAGTTCGTGGCCCTGAGACGGCCGAGCGAACGTCACCACGCCCTCGATCTCCGGCTCCGGCCGCAACCCCAGATACAGGAGCACGCCCAGAATAGCCACGCCAATGATGGCCGTTGCCGCGATCAGGATTGTCCGGTTCGATGAGGACTCCGCTTGCTTCGAACTTTTCTTGCCGGCCGGCTTCTTCCGGCTGCGCGATGAACCCATTGCTTCTCTACTCCTTTGGAAATACTGATTTGTCTGCCGCACTCGCCCAATAGACCTGACAGATGAGGGGTCCGACTGGATGTCTTGCCCGCCTGCCGGCTCACGTCGAGCACAAATTGACCGGTATGATGACAAAGATCAAGGCGATTGACAAGGAAATGGACTGGGTTCTCACTTATGAAGGAACGCTATGCTGTCGTGGACAGGGTAAAAATTTCCCCAATTCACGCCATTTCAATGGTAGGCGGCCGGTGATTATGTTAGCATGACCGCACGTTCGTCACTTTTCAGGGAAAAATCTAACCAATAGGGGACAACCCATGTTTACCCGCTACCTCATCACCGTCTTGCCCGCTGGAGAGCGGCTGCCCCATCCCGTTACCGCGGCGGCCGTCGTGCAGCGCTCGCTGCCCGGCCACACCGTTTACATCGAGACGCTCAACGAGCCGGATGATGATAAGCCCGACCACGGCCTGCAAATCGAACACAACGATCCGGCCTGCCTGGTCATCACCGAGGGCTATCTCATCCCCAATGCCGGCAGCGGCCTGCCACACTCCGGCATCTACAATCAGATCATCATCGACAGCGACGCGGGCGAAGTGCAACTCCACAACGACACTTTCGGCCTGCTGGCTTGCTATTTTGCCCAGGACGGCGGCGCGCTGCGCGTGTCCAACTCGTTGCGGCTGCTGCGGCGCGGCGGCGCGTTGGGCGTCGACGAGCTGGGCGTGGCCGAGATGTTCCTCTTCGGCGGCTGGACGCCCACCGAGCGCATCATTGTCCGCGACGCGCAGCGCATGGCGGCGGGCATGCAATATCGCTTTGCGCTGGGCAGCGCCCGCCCGCCGGTCGCCACCCGTCTCACCAGCACCTGGACGACCGTGATCGACGAGCCGGTCGAAACCATCGTCGACCGTATCTGTGATCTGTGGAACAGGGCCCTGGCGACCCACTTTGACCCCATCGACACACCCATCGGTCTGCTGCTCAGCGGTGGGCTGGATTCGCGTATGGTAGCCGGGGCGGCCGCGGCGCGCGGCAAGCAGCTCGTCGGCCTGACCTTCGGCGATTTGCGCAGCGACGAGGTGCAAATCGCCCAGCAAGTGGCCGCCGTCACCGGCGCGCAGTGGGTTCCCAGCGGACTGGACGAGGATTTCCCCTTCGAGAGGCTGGCCTTCGACCGCGTTAACCGCGTGCATGAGACGATGTATAACCTGATGTGGGACGCCAACGCGCCGCTGTTGACCGCCCATGGGGTGCGCCACTTCTCCACGGGCGCGACCTTCGAGACTATCTTCGGCGGCCAGAAAGATGCCGACAAGCGCCGCCGTCTGCTGAAGAATCTGCGCCAGGCGGTGTTGGGGCCGTGGGCCACCGGCCCGGCCACGGCCGCCGAACGCGACGCCGTGACCGACGCCATCCAGGGCATCGGTCGCAAGCGCGCCAGGCACTACGCCTCCCTGCTGGCCGAGCCGTATCGCAGCCTGATTACCGACAGCCTGCCCGCGGCCGAGCGCGAGGTGGCCGAACGGGTGGCGCTCATCGCCGCTTCCGGCCCCATCACCGCCGCGCAAATCCGGGAACGCTTTGACAGCGAGCACTACCAGACCCATTACAGCCGCAACCAGGAACGCCAGCTATTCAGTCACGGCACAGTCGTTCTGCCCACCGTGGATCGCGATCTGGCGAATTATCTGACCAACTTGCCCGCGGGCATGAAGTATGACCACGCCCTCTACTACCGCGTCATCCGGCGGCTTTACCCGCAACTGGCGGCCATCCCCGTCCCCAACCTGGGCACGAGCGTCGACAAGTCGCAATTGCAGATAGAACTCGTGCGCGTCTGGCAAATCCAGCGCCGGCAACGCCTGACGACATGGGTCAATTTCTCCGACTGGATGCGGCTGGGCGACAACATGGCGAAATACGAGCGGCTCTTTCTGGAACAAGACCACTTTTTCGACGGCGACGCCGTACGCGCTTTTTTCAAGGATGTCGGCGACGGTCGCCGTGGCATCTACGACGGCGGCGAGACGACCGGCTTCCTCAACCTGGCCTATTTGCTCGACAAGCAGCGGCTTGAGCGGTAGGGGGGAGCCGGGCAGAAGCGGAATAGGGGAGAAAGGAAGACAACCGTTGGCAACGGTCGCTCCCTTCCTAATTCGTCATTCGTCATTCGCTGCCGGCCGCACCAGCTCCAGGTCGCCAAGGAACAGGTTGCCGCTGGCCGTCCGGTCAAACAGCAGGGCGATCTCGGTCACGTCGGCCAGATTAACCCCGGCAAAGTCGGCCAGCGACACGCGGATGGTGGTCATGGGGGAAATGCCGTTAAAAACCGTCCCGAAAAACTCGTCCTCTCGCGTCGTGCCTGTGGGAAAAACCAGCGCCGGTTCGTCCGCGCGGGTGGCGACGACAGCCGACCGGCCCGCGCCGTCGGTCAGGCGCGCGCTGAGTGCCTGCGGCTTGCCGGGCACATTGAGCGACGACAGCGGATCGACGGCCGCTCGAAGGCTCAGCGTCGTGTAAGCGCTCAGGTCGCGTGCGCCCGAAGGCAGCTCGAAGCGCAACGCGCCGCCCGGCCCATCCCAACTGATAACGGCCATGTCGGGGTAGCCGGGCACGAGTACAGTCGGGCGCGCGCATGGCTCGGAGCCGGGATTGCTGGCCGGGGTAGAGTAGCCCTGCTCGCAGAAATGGGTCGTCAGACCGTCGGCGGCGACAGCACCGCCCAGCAAGTTCGTCGCCAGTTCTTCGGCGCTTGCGGGCACGAACAACGGCCGCCGGTCCGCGCCCGCAGCCAGAGTTGACAACTGCGCGGGGTAGCCTAGAAGCTCCGACGGCGCGGGGTCGGTCACGTCCTGGCCCAGCCGCTCGGCCGCCGCCGACCGGGCAGCCGGATCGTCATCGTAGAGCGTCGTCAGAAAGTCGGCGGCGAAGTCGACCAGGAATTGCCGCTGGGACGCCGGCTCCAGAAGCGGCTCGCACTCCGGCCGCTCCGGGACGCCGAACGAATCACGAGGCAGGGTCGTATTGAAGGCGTTATGGTTGGCCCCGTCCAGGACGACGCTGGTCGCGGGCGTGTTGATCGCAGCGTCGCCCAGACGCACTTCCTCATAGAAAAGTTGACCGGCCCCATCGGTGACGTCGCCGTCGCAGCCGGAAATGATGACGGCCAAGGGCACGTGGGTGCCTTCGGTGCCTATAACGGCGACGGCCGGGGCAATGAGCAACAGTCCGTTTACCGGCCCATAACCGCGCTCGGCGTAGATCGATGGCGAATCGAACCCCGGCCCGCCCTCAAAGTCTCCGGCCAGCCAGTTGGCCGCCTCGCCGCCGCGCGAGTGCCCCATGAGCACCAACCGGCTCATGTCGGCCACACCGTCTAGCGGCAGGCCAAAATCATTGTCGCCGCCGCCGGCCGCCGCGGCCAGCGCCGACAGATGCCGGTCGACGATCTGCTCCAGCCGCTCGCCGCCCACCGGCTCGCCAAAGCCGAAGGTGTTCTGAGCATTGATGTTGACCGCCAGGGCCACGTAGCCGCGTGCGGCCAGCTCGCGCACCAGATACTCAAACCCGGCGTAGTTGTCACGCTCCACGTCGGGGTCGCACGGCCACGCATCCACGCCGGCTTCATTGACAGGGCAGCCGGGATGCGTGCCGTGAAGAATGAGGACGACTGGAAACGGGGCGTCGCCGGCATTGGGCGCGGCCAGGACGCCGTTGAGCCGCGCGGGCATGTTGCGGAAGCGGCTGTCTTCCGGGAAGTTGGCCTGGACCAGGATCGTCTCGCCCAGATCATAGAAAACGGCCTTGGGCAGGCCGGTCGTTTCCGGCGCGGCGGTGGCCGGCGCGGCGGTGGGTTGGGCCGCCGGTTCGTTGGTCAGCGAGATCGTGGGCGTCGACGCGGGGGCATCCACGCGGCAGGCGACGAGCATCATTGCGGCAATCAGTATCGGCAACAGATTATGGTACTTCAACACAAATCTCTCCCCTTGGGCGCTCAATGTATTTTCAGGTGTTTGCGGGGCGGATTATAGCAAGAAGCCGGAATAGAAACCGCGCTTTTCCGAGTAAATCGATTTCTAGGCTTGCAAGCCGTCCGCGTTATAATCCCCCCATGTTCCGCCCGCCCTCCGCAGACCCGACCGAGGCCGTTATCCTTATCTCCGCCGCCGCCGAATGGCGGCCGGTCCGGGCGCGTTACCCGGCCACCGCAACGGTCTCCACGCCCTACGGTGAAGCCTTCGCCACGGCCGTGGACACACCGGCCGGCCGTCGCGACGTCGTCTTCCTCCACGGCGGCTGGGGCAAGATCGACGCCGCGGGCAGCGCCCAATACGCCATCGACCGCTGGCGGCCGACGCTGCTGGTCAACCTGGGCACGTGCGGTGGCTTCGTGGGGGACATCGCCGCCGGGGAAGTGCTGCTGGTCGATTTCACGCTGGTCTACGACATCCTGGAACAGATGGGCGACCCCGACGAGGCGCTGGCCCACTACGCCACAGAGATCGACCTGTCGTGGCTGCGCGGCCCGCTGCCTCTGCCCGCCCGACGCGAGATGCTCGTCTCGGCCGACCGCGACATCGTGGCCGGCGAGGTGGCCGGGCTGCGCAGCCGCTTCGGAGCCATCGCCGCCGATTGGGAAAGCGGGGCCATCGCCCATGTGGCCGCCCGCAACGGAACGCGCTGCCTCATCCTGCGCGCCGTCACCGACCTGGTCTCCCACGACGAGGGCGAAGTTTACGGCCGGCCGGAGTTGTTCGCCGGGCGCGCCGAAGACGTTATGAACCATCTGCTGGATTCGCTGCCGGGCTGGCTGGCGGCCGGTCTGCCGCCCACGAACTGATCACACGGCGCGATTGTGCCTGCCGCCGGCGCCGGAGGGCGGGGCCAAACGAGGAGAATACTATGGATTGGCAAATGCAACTGATTTGGGCCGGGCGGCTGGCGCTGGCCGCCGTTCTGGGAGCGATCATCGGCTATGAGCGCGAGCGCCGGGGTCGCAGCGCCGGGTTACGCACTTTCGCCGCCGTGTCTCTGGGGTCGTGTCTCTTCTCAATCGTCTCCTACGTCGTCGTGCCCGGCGGCAACGAGACCACGCGCATCGCGGCCCAGATCGTCACCGGCGTCGGTTTCCTGGGCGCGGGAGTCATCCTCCACGGTCAGAATCAGGGCCACATCAGTGGCCTGACCACCTCGGCCACCCTGTGGGCGGCCGCCGCCGTGGGCATGGCCGTCGGCTACAACCTGCTGATCCTGGCCGTGGCCGCCACGCTGCTGCTGATGCTGTTGCTGCTGCTGCGCCTCATACCCGGCCTGGAACGCCACGCGCCGGATGAGAATTCAACCCACGATCCCGGCGATTGAGAAAAAAGGCCGGACAGGCCGGCGAATCAGGCTCTGTATCAATAGCCTCATTTCGACGGCCTGTGCGGCCCGGTCACATACTATCCGTGTGTAATTCCTAATTTCCGAAGCTGCTCACCACCCCACCCTGCAACAGTTCCAGCGCTCGCAACACCTGCTGGTCCTCCGTGGCCGCCAACTGCTCCGGGGTCAGAGCGCGGGCCGTGTCCGGCACGATCAATTGTACCGGCCCATTCAGCTCCACCGTCTCGTCGGGCACGATGCCCTGACGCCAGATGACGCGGCCGTTGGGTGTCAGCCACTGCTCCGTCGCCAGCAGGATGGCCGAGCCGTCCGACAGGGGAAACTCGTTGAGCACCGTGCCCGTGCCGAAAGTCGTCTCGCCCACAAGTGTGGCCCGGCCGGCGTCCTGCAGCGCGCCGGAAACGATCTCGCTGGCGCTGGCGCTGCCCTGATTGATGAGCACCACGACCGGCAAAGTCGTGGGCCGGGCGTCGCCGGCCACGCGCTCCTCGCTCACCTGGCCCTGCGCGTCTTGGCGCAGCACCACGACGCTGTCGGCCGACAGGAATTCGCCGGCCACGGCCACGGCCTCATCCAGCAGGCCGCCGGGGTTGTTGCGCAGGTCGAAGATGATGCCTGTCGCCCCCTGTGCCTCGGCCGCGCCGATGGCTGCAGCCAGGTCTTCACCCACGCCGCGGCTGAAGCCGGCGATGCGGGCCTGGGCGATAGTCGTGCCCGGCAACATGGCCCAGGACACGTTTTGCAATTCGATGCGCGCCCGCTCGATGGTCAGGGTCACGTTCTCGCCTGTCTCCGGGTCAAAGAAGGTGATCGTTACCGGCGTGCCCGCCGGCCCGAGGATATGGCTGATGACTTCCTGGAGAGTCAGCCCGGCCATATCCTGGCCGTCTACCTCCAGCACGATGTAGCCCGGCTGCACGCCCATCGCCTGCGCGGGAGAGTTGTCTATGGGGCTGACGACGGTGACGAAGCCGTCGCGCATCTCGACGTAGGCGCCGATACCCTCGAATTCGCCGGCCATGCTATTGCGCTGTTCCTCGACCATGACCGGTGTCATGAAGCGGCTGTGGCCGGTATCACCCAGGATTTCGACCATACCGGCCAGCGCGCCGTCTTGCAGCCGCGCGGTAGTGGCCGCGTCCTGGTCTACGTAGTGGTTCTGGATGATGCCGCGCGCCTCCTCCAGCAGGGCCTCGTTAAAACCCTCGGCGTTATTGCCGAAGACGAAGCCCCGCAAGGCCACGCGATCGAAAATGATGCCGCCGACGAAAAGCAGCACCAGCAGGATCGCCAAAAGGACGCCGCTCAGCCACGCCGAGGAGCGCCCGCCTGTTTGCCGGGTTGGTTTGTCTTCACTCTGCAATGAGTACCTTCCTTTTCGATGCGATCACAAAGTCCGGAGCAGGTTCAGGCGATGAACAAAGGTCAGTCAACAGGCAATAGGAGTTTGGATGGGAAAAACCCTGCCCCGGACTTTGTGAATGAACGTTTACAGAATACTATAACGCTTAGCACGGCGTCCTTAAGGGCAGATGTGGCGCAGCTTATGGGAACCTTAAGGAAGAAATGACGAATGACGAATGACGAGTGACGAATGAAGAAGGCTCGCCCACTGACTAGCTGACTTGCTATCCACACCCCCTACTCCATCCCCAGGGAAAACATACTCTCCAGATCATGGCGGGAGAAGGCGCGGAACGCGATGAGCGTCTCGGAATAAGTGATGCCCTCGAGCGTGAGCATGTGCTCGGTGACAAGCTCGGCCAGAGTCTCGTTGTCCCGCACGCGCAGGATGGCGACCAGATCGTATTGGCCGCCCACCGAGTAGACCTCGGCCACGCCGTTCAATGCCGCCAGTTGCTGGGCCACGTCGTTGATCAACCCGCGGCCAACCTTGAGCAATACCACTGAATTCACCATATCGCCACGCTCCTGATGTGTGTTGCACTTTATTGTATCATGGTCGCGGCTGTCGTCCGATGATTAAAACGGGACGAAAATCCGGCCGCGCCCCCGCCCTGGGCCGCCGATCGATGGTAACATAAGCCTCTCATCAACCACAAAACAACTCCGAGGAGGCTATTTATGGAACTCGCCATGCAAACACAATTCGATCTGGGGCTGCGGCTGCTGGCGGCCGTGGCGCTGGGTGGCATCATCGGCCTGGAACGCGAGCGGCGCGGCCATGCCGCCGGGCTGGGCACGTTCGCTCTGGTCACGCTGGGGGCTTGCGTCTTCAGCCTGATTTCCGATCTGGTGTTCAGCGCCTCGTCGGATAACACGCGCATCGCTTCGGGCGTCGTCGAGGGTATCAGCTTTCTGGGCGCGGGGATCATCATTCAGGGCCGAGGCGGCGTGAGCGGGCTGACCACGGCCGCGGCCCTGTGGGCCACGGCCGCCGTCGGCATGCTGGTCGGCTATGGCCTCTACGTGCTGGCCATCATGACCACGGCCGCCGTGCTGCTGATCCTGGTCATCCGCCACATCGGGCCAATCGCCCACACGCTGGAGGAAATCCGCGACGACGACGAGCCGGCCGGCCTGCGTGTGAACAGCGAATCCGCCGGCTGAAAACGGCGCGGTCGCCCTAGTACATCTCCGGCACAAACGTCTGCTGGTCAATCGGCGGCCGAATGTAGCTGCTGGAGGTTTGGCGGGGCGGCAACGCCATCGGCGGCGGCAAGATGTCCTCGTAGGGAATCTGGCTCAGGATGTGGCTGATGCAGTTGAGCCGGGCGCGCTTCTTGTCGTCGGCGTTGACTACGTACCATGGCGATTGCTTGGTGTCCGTGAAGTCAAACATGCGATCCTTGGCTTGCGAATATTCCACCCACATGTCGCGCGATTTGATATCCATGGGGCTCAGCTTCCAGCGGCGCTTGGGGTCGGCCGCGCGTTGTTGGAAGCGCCGCTCCTGCTCCTCATCGCTAACGGAAAACCAGTATTTGAGCAGGATCATCCCTGACCGCATCAGCATCCGCTCGAACTGTGGGCAGGAGGCCATGAACTCGCGGTATTCAGCTTCCGTGCAGAAGCCCTGGACATATTCGGTAATGGCTCGCGTATACCAGCTGCGGTCAAACAGGCACACCTCGCCCGCCGCCGGCAGCTCGGCCACCCAGCGCTGGAAGTACCATTGCGACTTTTCGCGGTTATTGGGGATGCCCAGAGCGACAACGCGGATGACGCGGGGGTTGGTGCTCTCGGTGATGCGCTTGATGGTGCCGCCCTTGCCGGCCGCGTCGCGCCCCTCGAAGACGATGCCGACGCGCAAGCCCTTCTCCTTGACCCAATACTGGAGCTTGACCAGTTCTTCCTGGAGCCGCAGCATCTCCGACTCATAGAAGCCGCGCTTGAGCTTGCCCGACGCCCCATAGCGCTCCTCATCGCCGCCGTCGTCTGCCTCGGCTGCGACCTCCTGGGTCGCCTCGTCCGGCGCGCCGCGCTCCACAACGATATTCTCATCCTCTTCCGCTTTGGTCTTTTTCTTGTCCTTTTTGCCCATGCTGCGCCTCCGTCCTGTGGCGCAAGTTCCCTGACTTGCGTCTGCCCGCTTTGCCCTGTAACAATGGTTTCTCAACCGGCGAGCGTAGCCCGAGTCAACCTCCCCGGGCCACACGGCCGTTTCCGAAATCTGCTCATGTTTTACCCTATTTGGAGATTGGATGGTAGCAAACAGCGTGCAGCAAACAAGGGACGGGGCCAATCGTTCGCGGCCGGCCATTGGGTCGGTCGTAGTCCGTCCTACACCCCAAAAATAGGCAAAATTGCCATTTGACACAGGGTTGCCCATTCGTTATAGTACAGTTTGACTGGTGTGAGTAGTTGCTCGGATGGGAAACACAGCCGCCAGGACTTCCTAAAGTCGCGGCGGTTTTTTTATTCGGGCAGGTCACGACGTTGCGTCGATTTTTAGGCATACACCAGGTCGGGAGATCTGTTTGACGAAGGATTTGTTGGACGAGAATGTGGCCGTGGCCGACGGCCTCGTAGTCAGTTTGGCGTATACATTGCGCCTTGATGATGGTGAGGAGATTGATTCGGCCGCCGCTGATGACCCCCTAGTTTACTTGCACGGCGCCCAAAACATCATTCCTGGACTGGAGCAAGCCCTGACGGGCCTCAAGGTCGGCGACGCTCGCACGGTGAGCGTCAACGCGATCGACGCCTATGGTGACGTCGACACGGACGCTTTTGAGTTGGTGCCCTATGACGCTTTCCCGGCCGACGTCGACCTGGAAGAGGGCATGGGCTTACGCATGGTTGACGAGAGCACGGGCCGCCAGGTGGATGCCTACATCTCGGAGCTGACCGATGACGGCGCGCTCCTCGATATGAATCACCCCCTCGCCGGAGAAACCCTGCATTTTGATGTTGAGATCGTTGGTTTACGCCGGGCGACATCGGATGAAATCGCCCACGGGCATGCCCATAACGCAGATCACACACACTAGTTCATTTTGGGGTTTTAAAAGGAAAGATGAAAAAGCTTTACGTTGGTAATTTGCCGTTTGACACGGATGAAGAGCAGGTTCGCGAATTGTTCTCCACCTACGGAGATGTGCGCCAGGTCGATATGATCAACGACCGCGACACCGGCCGCTTCCGCGGCTTCTGCTTTGTAGCCATGGACAATTCCGAGGCGGACGCGGCCATCAATGCCCTGAACGGGTATTCTTTTGGCGGTCGTCCATTGAAGGTGAACGAAGCCAAACCACGCGAAGAACGCCCCAGCGGTTCCGGCGGTGGCCGCGGCGGCTACAACAGCGGCGGCGGCGGCCGGGGTGGTTATGGAGGCGGCGGCGGCCGGTCGGACCGGTCGGACAACCGCAATCGCGGCGGCGGTGGTGGCTACAATCAGAACCGCAACAGCGATCGCAACGGCTGGTAGCGGCCTATCAGTGTAGATGAATTGAACTGTCAGACGGCGTAGACCATATCATCCAGACGGTGGTTGTCGGGTAACCGGCATCCACCGTTTTTTGTTGGGCCCGGAAAGGCGCAGATCGCCCCGATCGCCCTGATTGGGAACGAGCGTCAGCCGGTCAGGACGGCCGCCTCGCCCGCCGCCTTCTGCCCGCCAAAAAACCACTTCTCCACCGCGATGGCCGTGATATAGAAGGCCGTCACCCCGGCGAACACGTAGGCAAAACCCGCCGGGCCGTGGGCCACTTGTAGCCGGCCGCTGACCTGCGGCATGACAAACCAGCCCACCTGAAAGACGAGATTCGTCAAACTGACCGACAACGCCTGCGCCTGCTCCGGCACGCGCTCCAGCACGAAGGTCTGGTACACCGGATTGCTCAGATTCATGAGCGCCAGCCGGAAAATGTAGGCCACGCCGGCCAGGTAGAAGAACACCTCCGGCCGGGCCAACCCCGCCGTGACCAGCCAGGCCCCCAACCCCAGCGTGATCAGGAAGGGAATCGACAGGGCCTGCGTCAGCATGACCGTGCGAATCTTGCCGAAGCGGTCGGCCAGCGGCGGCCCGGCGAACTGGCCCACGGCCATAGCTAGCCCGCCCAGGGCGAAGACGATACCGATGGCCGCATCCGGCTTCTGGTAGACGTTGCGGAAGTAGACATTCATGAACGGTTGCATGAGTCCCGCACCCAGCCCGATGATGAGCGACGGCAGCAGGACGATGGCAAACAGCCGCCAATAGCGCCGCAATTGCACCCACGGCAGTTCCGCCTGTGTTGCGGCCGCCGTAGCCGCCGGCCGGAGCAGCAATAGCGGCGCGATGGACAGCAGGCTCAGCCCGATCATCGCCCCCAAAGCCAACTGGTAGGACAGGGTATCTGTCGGCCCGGCCCCCACCAACGCCCCCAGACGGCCGGGCAGGATGCCCGCCAGCAAATTGCCGAAGAAGCTGGCGACGGTGGACAATCCTGCCTGGAAGCTGAAAGCCCATTGCCGTTCGGCCGGGCCGGTGTTGGCCATCAGGAACGGCGCGGCGGCCACCGTGCCCAGGCTCATCGACACCCCGGCCAACATGCGAAACCCTACCAGCGCCTCGCGTGTGGGGTAGAGGACAATGCCCATATAGGCCACTGCCCCGATGAGGCCGCCGGCGATCATCACCCATTTGGTTGAGTAGCGTTGGGCGATCCAGGCGGCGGGGATGGCCATGGCGATGGTGGCGAAAGACGCCGCCGATTGCAGCTCGCCCAGAAAGGCCTCATCGAACCCTGGCCCCAGGCTCAGCACGTAGAAGTTAAAGGTGAACATCACCACGCCGAACGTCAGGCCCAGGCCCATGCCATAGATGAGCACCAGCCACACGTTGCGCGAAAAGCGGCGGATATTCGACAGATAAGCGGCCACGCCACGCCGCAGACGATCCGGCATTGGCGAAGGGGAAGAAATCATGACGGCTCCAATTCGCCGCGCCCGCATCGCCGCCCCCACCTCTCAGCAATCAGGCAGCCGGCTCCACTGGCGCGTCATTAGATGTTTATCTAATGAATAGTATAGCGAATGGAGCCGGAGAAGTCCAGAAGCGCGATGACCAACTGCGCTGCCGCCATATGGCCGCCCCCACTACCTGATTCCTAATTCTCTACTGCGTACCCCGCCTCTTCCCAGGCGACGATGCCGCCTTCCATATTATGGATATTGGTAAACCCTTGCTCGCGCAACAGGTCGGCGATCTGCGCGCTGCGGTTGCCGGTGCGACAGGTAACGATCACTTCCTGATCCGTCGGTATCTCATTCAACCGGTCGATGATCTCACCCATGGGGATGAGGGTAATGCCGGGGATATGGCCGGCCGCGTATTCGTCTGGCTCGCGCACGTCGAGCATGAAAACGTTGGGGTTACCATGCAGCGCGTGGGCCGTTTCGACGTCGATATCCGATCCCAGCGTATTCAGGTCGATGGTGTCTTCGGCCGTCGCCTCCGTCCCACCACCGCCACAGGCGGCCAACACCAGCACGCCGCCCACCACCAGCAACACCAGCATAAGTCGTGACTTCATCTTTTTTCTCCAATTGGTTTGTATGGACGGCCGTCCGCCAGAGAGATAGTAACCAAGAGGGCGCGTCTTTTCAAGGCCAGAGCAATCACCCTCTCCTGACGCTGGTGGATCGAAACACTATGATGGATGTCCCCTGTGGCGCAATCTTTCCAGGTTGCCGGGGACGGACAAGAAGCAACCTGGAAAGATTGCGAAATTGAGACCGCGATGATTCAAGCGCCGCCGTCGCGCTTTTGGAAATCGCCGTCAGGCAGGTTGGTGCGTGCTACAGTAAGCCGACCCGGCCACGGCCGTCCGCTTGCAGCGCGTGCCGCTCTTGGTGATGGCCGCGCACTGTCGCGGCTCGGTCGCCGTGTCGGCCGCCGACTCCGCAGCCTGGATGATCGCCTCGGCCGCTTTCTCACCTTGAGCCATGTAGTCGTCGGCTTGCCCCATGCGCCCCTCCAGCGAATCGGCCGCGCGGCGGGCCAGGTCGCCCGCGGCGTGGGCCGCGCCGCCGATGGCCGCGCCGAGCCCCGACTTGGCCGCGCCCGCCGCCGACCGGGCCGCCTCCGTCGCGCCGGCCGCCGCGCGGTCGAGCGCATCGGCGGCGGCCGATGACTCGCCGTCGGCGTCGACGTCGCGCTCGATCAGGATGCTCACCTCGGCGAACCAGGCCGCCACCAGGGCCAGCACCGTCCACGAGCCGATGAGTAATGCGCCGATCACCCCGGCATAGAGCGGAATCTCGATCAACGTCCGGCCGTTCTTGTCTTGCACGGTGATGCGACGCACGGCCGCCTCGCGCAACAAACCCTGTACGGTCTTGATCAGGTCGCTGCCGGCCACGGAGATGCGCTCCGTGGCCCGCTTGGCCTCGTCCTTCAGTTCGTCGGTATCAAAAGTTGTTTCGTCTGTCATGTGTCTCTTCCTTAACAATAAAAGAAGGAGAAACCACAGAATACAGAGATTTCAGAGATTGAGAGGAGGCACTCCACCCTCAATTCGGCTGTAAATAATATCTGCCCAATCAACCTAACCTGCGTCTAAATCTCTCCAATCTGCGAAATCTGTGGTTTCTCCCTTCTCGCTTAAGCGATGCGGGCCTCGATCTGGTCGACGGCGCTGCGGGTGGATTCCTCGATGGCCGACGGCGCGTCTTCATATTCGATGAGGATCGACACCCGTGTCAGCCAGGCGGCAGCCAGCAAGACGGCCGTCCACGGCCCAATGATGAGCACGCCCGCCGCCCCCAACACCATCGGAATCTCGGCCAGCGTTTTGCCCGTGCGGCTGCGCAGCGTGATCTTGCGCACGCGCGCTTCCTGCGCCAGGCGGCCAAGCGTGTCCTTCAGGTCTGCGCCGCGCACGGAAAACTCCTCATAGCGCCGCCGGCCGGTATCTTCGGCCTGGGCCACAAGGTCCTTAAACTCTTCTTCCACGTGAATCACGTCATCTTTCATGTCTAATACTCCTACGGGTTATACCGGTAGCAAAATTCGGTTTCTCGCCATTATAACATAGCCTGACAGACGCGGCGGAGACGGCGTCTAATTATTAAGTACGCTCATCCGGCAAATAAAGTTGCAGCCCGGCCAGCCAGAACAAGCCCATGACGGCATTTTCAAAAGTCGGCCGCCGCGGTGGAACGACCTCAACGCGCAACCAAGACAGGCGGCGACCACAGACGCTACACGACGAAAGCCTTTCGACCGCCTTGTCCCGCCCATACGATGTTGGCACTCGTGATGCAGACTGACACCGAAACCATCACCTCCGGGCTGCGCAGCAACCGATCAATGAAAAAAACTGCCTCACCTGATCTGCCGCTTGCGGCGCACCCCAATCTGATCTATCCTGTAACCTGGCTTGGCTACGACCCGCCAAGCCGGAGGAACCGCCATGGACAGCCAGCAACATGACCAGAACGCCGAAGACCGCTTCCAGGCGCGCCGCGCCCAACGCGCCGCCCAGCTCGACAAGGCGGCCAAGGGCATTGTCGATTTCACCGACATGATCCGCCGCGACGCTCGCCGCGCCATGCTCCACCCCAACGACGGCCTGGGACTGGAGCGCATCCTGGGCGTCAGCGACCTGTTGGAGGTCAACTTCCTCGACATCGGCCGCCGGGCGGGGCGGGCCGTCGGCCGCGTCCAGATCCGCGACGCAACCGGCCGCGTGCGCGGCTTCGGCACTGGCTTCGTCGTCTCCCCCCACCTGCTGCTGACCAACAACCACGTCCTGCCCTCGGCCGACAGCGCTCGCCGCAGTCTGGTCGATTTTGAATATGAGGACGACGAAAACTTCAATCCGCGCACGCCTGTCATGTTCGGCATGGAGCCTGACCTGTTTTTTCTGACCAATGAGAGGCTCGACTATGCCATCGTCGCCCTGCGGCCCACGTCGGTCGATGGCGCGACCCCCTTGTCGGATTTCGGTTTCCTGCCCCTCAGCGCCAACAAGGGCAAAATTCTGATCGACGAATACGTCGCCGTTATCCAGCACCCCGGCGGCGCGCCCAAAAAAATCGCCCTGCGCAACAACAAACTGGTTGACCTGTTCGACGATTTCCTGCACTACACAACCGACACCGACCGCGGCGCGTCGGGCTCGCCGGTGTTCAACGACCAGTGGCAGGTGGTCGGCCTCCACCATGCCGGGGTGCGCCAGCGCGACGAGCAGGGGCGCATTCTGGCCGTAGACGGCACGGTCTGGACGCCGGCGATGGGCGAGGAGCGCATCGCTTACATCGCCAACGAGGGCGTCCGCGTCAGCAGCATCCTGGCCGATTTGTCGACGGTCGCGGCCAATGGCCTGTCGGCCGACCAGATCGTGCTGCTCGACGAACTGCTCGCCGAACCCAGCCGGCCCACCCCGCCAGCCGGGGCCGTCACCCCCCTGCTCACCGCCGAGCGTGACCCGGAGATTTTTCTGAAGGTGAAGGGCTACGAAAGGGACTTTCTGGGGCCGGTGGTCGAACTGCCCCGACTGTCGGCCGCGCAATCGGCCGACGCCGCACCGCGCCTCGACGGCCGCGGCCACGTTCTCGATTACGTCCACTTCTCGCTGGTGATGAGCCAATCGCGGCGGATGGCCTATTATACGGCGGTCAATATCGACGGCCGCCAGCTCAAGACGATCAAGCGCGACCGCGACGTGTGGTACTTCGATCCCCGCCTGGCCCGCGAACACCAGGCCGGAGAAGACCTCTACGACCGCAACGACCTTGACCGCGGCCATCTGGTGCGGCGCAACGACCCGGTGTGGGGCCGCCCCGCGTCCACGGCCAACGAGGATACCTTCCACTTCACCAACTGCGCCCCGCAACACATGCAACTCAACCGGCGCACCTGGCTGGGGCTGGAGGACTACATCCTGAACAACGCCGACAACTTCAACCTGAAGGTCTCCGTCTTCACCGGGCCGGTCTTTCGCGCCGACGACATGCTCTATCGCGGGCAGTACCAGCTCCCGGCCGAGTTCTGGAAGGTGGTGATCATGCGTCGCAAAGACCGCTCGCTGTCGGCCACGGCCTACCTGCAGACGCAGAAGAATCTGTTGGAAGACCTGGAGTTCGCCTACGGAGCCTATCGCACCTATCAGGTGCCCGTGTCGCGCATCGAGGCCATCACCGGCCTGGATTTCGGGCCGTTGCGCGACCACGATCCCCTGGCCGTGATAGAGAGCGTCTCTCCCGCGCTCGTGATCGGAGATGCAGCGGATATCCGGCTATAGCGCCGGCCAACGACATCGTGGATGAGCGCCGGCGCCTCTGTCCTCGACCGGACGATGGCCGGAGGCTGCGCCGCAGCCCGGTCAGGCCTACACCCGTTCGCGTCGCCAGGCATCCAGGGCAACTACCAGGGCGATAGCCACCAACACCGCCGACACCACGGCCGTGCCTTGAATTCCGGCGGCGATGGCCGGCGGCGCAGCCGATTCCGCCCCGCCCGTCAGGGCGTCGCCCGCGGCCCGCACCACCAGCGCCGCCCACACCGCCCCCAGCGCGGCAAAACCCACCGTCTGGCCCAGGCTCCGGGTGACCGCCAGCAGGCCGGAGGCCACCCCCAGCCGCTCGCGCGTTACGCTGCCCATGATGGCGCTGTTGTTGGGCGACTGGAACAGCCCCACGCCGATGCCCAGCGGCAGATAGCGCAGCATGAAACCGACGGCTGTCGTCTCGGCCGTCAGCGTGGCCAGCAACAGAAAGGCCCCTGCCGTGACGGCCAGCCCCAGCACCGACACCGGCCGGCTGCCCACCCGGTCGGAAAGCACGCCGGAGAGGGGCGAGGTGACGCCCAGCGCCAGCGGCAGGACCGACAGCAGCAAGCCCACCTGCTGCACGCCATAGAGCAAGGCCTTTTCCAGATAGAAAGGGATGAGGACGTATAGGCCCATCGCCACGAAGACCAGCAAGCCGGTGATGATGTTGACCCGAAAGGTGCGGTTGGCAAATAGGCTGGGCGGGATAATGGGTTGCGGGTGTCGCTGCTCCAGGATGACAAACGCCGCCAGAAAGAAAGCCGCCACGCCGAACAGGGCCAGGACTTGTGGACTGGTGAACCCCGCGCTCTGGCCGGTCGTCAGACCCAGTAACAGGCCCAACAGGAAGATGCACAGCGTGGCCGCCCCGGCGAAGTCGAAGGTCTGGCCGCCCGGCGGCTTTGTCCGGGGAATGTAGCGCCAGGCCAGGTACGTGCCGATGATGCCGACGGGTACGTTGACGAAAAAGATCCAGTGCCAGGACAGGTTTTCGATGATCACCCCGCCCAGCGTGGGGCCGGTGACGATGCCGATGGAAACGATTGAGCCGGCAATGCCCAGCGCCCGGCCGCGCTCGCTGGAGGGGAAGGCGTCGGTGACGATTGCCAGGCCCAGCGCCAGCGTCAGCGCCCCGCCGACGCCCTGCAAGACGCGCGCGGCGATGAGCCAGCCGACCGTGGGCGACAGGCCGCACAGCAGCGACCCGATGGTGAAGACGACGAAGCCCGAATTATAGAGCGCCTTACGGCCATACATGTCGGCCAGCCGGCCAACGATAGCTTGCAACGTGGTGACGGTCAGCAGATACGCCAGCACGACCCACTGCACTGTGGCGAAACTGGTGTCAAGGGCCGTGGTCAGCGTGGGCAGGGCGACGTTGACAATGCTGCCGTCGATGGTCGCCAGGAAGATACCCATGGCGATGGCCGACATCACGTACCATTTGCGACTGTAGTCTACGTCGTCAAGCAGCGTGTGGGTCGATTCCAGGTGGGGCAGATCTTCCAACGTTCAAAATACGGCCCGCCGGCCGCTCCTTTCAAAGATAAGTGGATTGGTGGCCTAATCGGCCGTGGGGGGTTGGCTGCCGGTGTCCAGGTCGCGCCCGATCTTCGCCACCTCGAAGGCTGACTCGATGCCTTGCAGGTGGTCGGCCCGGCTGTGATAGTGGAGCCGCCACGCTTCGCGGCGCGGGTGCTCCACGTACTCGAAGCGCGTGATGCCCGTGTTCTTGCACCACACCTCGCAGCGCCGGAAGGGGCCGACGTTGAAGATGTGATCGAAGACCAGTTCGATGACCCCGCCGTGACAGACAGCCACGACGACCTCGTCGCGATGGCGCTCGACCATGTCCTCGATGAACGAGCCGACGCGGGTGCGGAAGTGCATCAGGCTCTCGCCGCCCTCGCGGTCGGGCGTCACCGAGGCGAACGGCCGCTCGCTGCCCCAATAGTCGCTGTACTCCGGCAAATCGTCGCTGGGCCAGGCGGTGTGGTCGGCACGGTTATTGCCGATCTCGCGCAGGCGGTCGTCGGCAATGACGTCGACGCCATAGGCCGCGGCGACGTAGGCCGACGTCTCTCTGGCCCGCTGCATGGTGCTGGCATAGATGACGTCAATGTTCTTGATTTCCGTGGGCATCCACACGCCCAGGGCGGCCGCCTGCCGGTGACCCAGCTCGGTCAGGCCGGTATCCTGATTGCCGCCCTGCCAATCTTTCAGATTGACGTAGCTTTGCCCGTGGCGAATTAGATAGAGATGCATTGAAACCCGTGTAAAAGAATCATGATTTGTTTTGCCTGGCCTCCATGGCCGTGCCGATGGCCAGGCCGACGGCGATACCAAGGCTGAGACCCAGGGCTATATTGTTCAACGCCGCGCCAATAGCTACACCAACGCCAACGCCGACGCCGATACCGGTGCCTATCTTGGACCCTTTTTGCCGCTTCTCCGGCTCTTTTTGTTCGTTATCAGCCATTTGCTTATTATACTACCAGACACTCGCGTAAACCGTTCGTAGTTGGCGAACTCAGTCGCGTTCCGGCAACCGCACTAACGTGCCGGACGACGAACAACGATAATGCGTGCATCATACCCGCATAACGGCCGCGAGGCCAGTTTGCCGCCCCAACGGCGCGGGTACTTCAGTTGTCAGTCGATTAACTCTGTAGTGCCGGATTCTTATCCGGCGACCAAAAGCGAGATACGCCGGCCAGAGCCACGGAGCCGGTTTAGAAAGCGACGCTGCAGAGAGCGGCCGATTGCCGAAGCGCCCTGCCCTGCCCGCGCGGGTTCATTCGCTTTGACAAGCGAGGGGTGATTTCACATTTTCGACAAATCGGTTAAGATTCAAACGGTGCGTAGCTGCGTATACTAGGCAGAAGGAAAACGCGCAAGCCAATGACCGGAAGGCCGGAGCTTGCGTCACAGGCCTTTCCCATGTCGCGCCGTCAGATGGTAGACATGAACGATCAACCGGATATCAGCGATGAAGAGTTGATGAGCCTAATCACCCGGCGTGATTCGGCGGCCTTCGAGCACTTGTATGATCGCTATGCACCGGTAATCTTGGGAACTGTGGTCAAGATCGTACAGAATCGGGCTGAAGGAGAAGAGATATTGCAGGAAGCATTTTGGCGCGTTTGGAACCAGGCTGAAACCTTCGACGCCGACAAAGGGTCATTTCGCAGCTGGGTGTTCAGCATCGCGCGGCGCTTGGCGCTCGACCTGCTGCGCCGGCGCAACGTGCGGCCGCAGCCGGCACGCAACGAATCGGAGGAACGGCGCTTCGACCAGGAAGCCGCCCCCGGCGTCAGCGTGCCCGAAGCGGCCGAGATGGCTATCGCCGCCACCCAACTGCGTGGGGCGCTGGGGCGTCTATCCGACGAGCAGTACCAGGTTCTGGAACTGGCCTATTTCAAAGGGCTGACGCGACAAGAGATCGCCCGGGCAACCGGGCTGCCGCTTGGAACCGTCCACACCCGCGCCCGGCTCGGCCTGCAAAATCTGCGAACGATCCTGACCGACAAAGGCAATACGTAATATCATGGAACGCAACCCGCGTATCGAAGAGGAGCTATTCCCGTTTTACGCCCTCGACGCCTTGACCGATGAGGAAAAGGCGGAGGTCGAGCGCTACGTCGCCGGCAACCCCGCGGCCGCGGCCCGGCTGGCCGAGCTGACGCTGGCTGCGTCGGAATTGAACGAGGTCGCGCCGCCCCTGACGCCCAGCCCGGCGGTGAAGGCCGGCCTGATGGCCCGCGTCGAGGCCGATCTGCGTGCCACGCAACCGGCGGCCCCCCTTGCTGCGCCGCCCGCCGCCCGCCGCCCCACCCCCCGCCCGCCGCTGGAAGCCCCCTCCCGACCGTGGTGGCGCTCGTTCATGCCCCTGCTGGCCGGGTTTGCGGCGCTGGCCCTGATCCTGTCGACGCTGGCTATAAGACAATTGTCGGGCGAGGTAGGCGAGCTGCGGGCCACTGTCGCCACGCTGGAGGCTGGGTCGGGCACACTTCAGACCCGCATCGACGCCCTGTCCACCGAAAACGAGACGCTGCGGCAGCAATTGGCCGTCCGGGACGATCTGCTGGCCCAATACACACAGCCGGGTGCATTGACCATGACCATCGGCGACATCACCGGCGCAAACCCCGACGCTCGCGCCGTGCTGACGCTCGACCCAACGGCCGAAGCGGCCACGCTGCGCGTCGCCAACCTGCCGCCCCTGCCCGCCGACGAGACCTACCAGGCCTGGCTCATCGTCGACGACGCCCCCATCAGCGTCGGGACGTTCACGGTCGATGAGGCGGGTATCGCCACCCACGTGATCCCCGGCGGGCTGCCTGGGCGGTTCGACGCCGTGGGCATATCCATCGAACCGGCCGGCGGCAGCCAAACCCCCACGCCAGGCAACATCATCCTGCTCGGCGGCGCGTTCTAGCCGGCTACCAGTCTGTTCATCCCATTCATCTAGAGCGCGGCCAAAACGGCCGCGCTTTTTTTGCCGCCGCTTCGCCCACCTGGAAGGCCGGGCAATCGGGAACCATGGCCGCCTGATCCGCCTATTGCCGTCCAATCCACGTCATCTGTATTCCATGGGTCCCCAACCACCCACTCTGCCACTCGGCCCGCACGCAATTGCCCAAATTCATCGAAAACTCATAGATGCAAGCCGGAACGCCCTGCGTAATGGTTGGTAGAGGTCGGGAAAAACCCGCCGCACCCATTGCAAATCGCCATCCACAGGCCCGGCCTTCCGGCCGAAGGAGGTAGAAGAAGGAATAACAATAGTCAAACAGTCAATTTCCACCATCCCATTTCCCTGTCAGTTCATCACTATACACCTTTAGGAGACTCTAAGATGAAAAATTTGCGAACCTTTGTGGTTATGGCCGTCGTCATGTTGACGATGGTCGTCGGGCTGGCGGCCTTCGGCGCCGGCGCGGCCGACCATCTTGATGCCCCGCTCGTCCAGGAAGACGGACGTCTGGACATCAATGACGTCTATGCTTTCGTCCATGGCGACAACACCGTGCTGGTGATGACCGTCAATCCGGCTGCGGGCGTCCTCAGCCCCACCACGCTGCGCAACGTCCCCGGCACGCGCTATGAATTCGCCATCGACAATGACGGCGACTACATGGAGGACCTCATCCTCAAAGTTCGGGCCGACCGTCCGCGCGCCAACGGCGACCAGCGCGCCAACCTGTTCCTGGAAGATGTCCACGCCGGCACCCAGCGCCGCATCGCCGCCGGCCGCAGCGGGCAGGTCAACGACTTCCTGCGCGCCGAAGGCCACTTCTACCATGGCCTGCGCGATGACCCGTTCTTCTTCGACCTGCAAGCCTTCCGTGACGTCGTCGGCGGCGCGGGCGGCTCCCGCACCTTCTGCGATGCGGACACGGTCGACTTCTTCGCCGGCTTCAACACGACGGCCATCGTCGTCGAGATACCGTCCTGGCGACTGACCGGCGACACCAGCACGATCAACGTCTGGGCGCGCACGATTGACCGCATGGAAGTGATCGATCGCATGGGCAAACCGGCCCTCAACACCGTTTTCATCGACTCGGCCGACAAGGACGCATACAACAAGACCACCCCGACGGATGACCTCGCCATGTGGGGCGACCGTTTCGTGGCCGTGCTGCAACTGTTCGGCGGCTATGATGACGCGACAGCCCAGACCATCACCGGCCTGCTGTTGCCCGACGTGTTGACGCTGGACACCAGCTCGACCGACGGCTTCGTCGGCACGCTGAACGGCCGCCAGCTGTCTGAAGACGTCATTGACTTCGAACTGACCGTCGTCACCGGCGGGCTGATCGGCACGCCCGGCATTCCCGGCGACTGCGTCGACGCCAACGACCAACCCTTCCTGGCCTCGTTCCCATACCTGGCCGACGCCAACTAAATCTTCATCGGTTCCCACTTGCCGGGGTCGATGACGCTCTCCTCCCGATGGCGTCATCGGCCCCCAACCGGGCCTATCAGGAAATTACTATGAACAATCGCCGCCTTTGGCTTCTCCTGCTCTTCACCGTCTTGCTGGTGGGTGGAACGTATCTCTTCCGCGGCGCAACGGTCAATGGGATGGCGCTGCCTCTCGTCGAGTCGGTGTTGGGCGTGCCCGAGCCGACCGTACCGGACGTCATGCCGCCCGACCAGCAGATCGTATTCTGGACCAACCGCTTGTCGCCTGATACGAAAGACTACATCACGCTGACCCATCTCGGCCGCGCTTACCTGATGCAGGCGCGCGTGACGGGCGACGCCGACGCCTACGCCCGGGCCGAGGAAGCACTGCAACGCGCCCTGTCTCTCAACGAGCGATACGCCCCCGCCAGGAGCCTGCTGGGCAGCGTCTACATCGGCAATCATGCCTTCGCCAAAGCGCTGGCCGGCGCCCAGGAGGCGCTGCGGGCCGACCCGACCAATCTCCAGGCGCTGGCCGTTTCGGGAGACTCCGCGCTGGAGCTGGGACAGTACAGCGAGGCCGAAACCGCTTTTCGCGCCCTGTTGGACGCGGCCCCCGGCGGCCCGGCCTACAGTCGCATGGCCCGTCTCACCTGGCTGCTCGGCCGCCCCGACGAAGCCATCGAATGGATGCGGCGCGCCGCCGACGAAACCCTGGCCCTCGATATTGGCGGCGAGGAGTTGGCCTGGTACCGTTTCCAGCTGGGCGAGCTCTACTTCAACACCGGCGATTTGCGCGCGGCACACAAATGGTACGATGAGGCCGGCCAGGCGCTGCCCGACTACTATCTGGCTCAGTCCGGCCTGGGCAAGGTGGCCGCCGCCCGCGGCCATCGCCAGGAAGCCATCGACATCTACGAGGCCCTTGTCGCCCGCATGCCGCTGCCCGGGTTCGTGGCCTACCTGGGCGATCTCTACACGCTGGAAGGCAACACGGCCGCGGCCCAAGAACAATACGACACGGTGGGCTTCATCCGCGAGCTTGAGGAACGACAGCAAGTGCTCTACAACCGGCAAATGGCCGTCTTCTTTGCCAACCACAACATGAATATCGACCTGGCGCTGGAATATGCCCAAAAGGAACTGGACGCCCGTCAGGACATCTATGCCTATGACACGCTGGCCTGGGCGCTCTACCGCCACGGCCGCTACGACGAGGCCCGCGCCGCCAGCGACAAGTCGCTGGCCCTGGGCACGCACGATGCCTTGCTCCATTATCACGCCGGCATGATCGCCGCCGCCCTGGGCGACAAGACCCGCGCCGCCGCCGAGCTCCAGCTCGCCCTGCAATTCAACCCCAACTTCGACCTAATCCAGGCCGCCGTCGCCCGCAAAACGCTGGCCGGCCTGCCGGACTAACCGCCAAGAGAGGAATACCATGGCCCGGAAGCGAACTCTCCAACGCCTGATCGCCGTCGCCGGCGCGCTGCTCGTCCTGAGCCTGGCCGGCGTGGCCGCCGCCCACCCGCTGGGCAACTTCACCATCAGCCGCTATAGCGCCCTGACATTGCGCCAGACGGCTGTCGACGTACTCTACATCGTCGACATGGCCGAAATCCCCACCTTCCAGGCACGGCAGGCGATGGACGCCGACAGGGATGGGACAGTGACCCCGGCCGAACAAGAGGACTGGGTCACCAGCCTCGTCCCCCAACTGAGCGCCAATCTGCTGCTGGCCGTCGACGGCGATGTGGTGGCCCTGGAATCGACCGGCCACGCGCTCAGCTTCCCACCCGGCCAGGGCGATTTGGAAACTACACGGCTGGAGATCACGCTGACGGCCGCCCTGCCGCCCGTGGCCGCAGGCGAAGCGCGCCAATTGACCTATGAGGACGGCAATTTTACGGACCGCCTCGGCTGGCAGGAAGTCGTGGCCGGCGCGGCTGACGGTTCGCTGCTGGAATCATCCGTCCCCACGACCGATCTAAGCCATCAGTTGCGCGATTACCCGGCGGACCTGCTCCAGACTCCACCAAGAGTCCATTCCGCGACCATCAGCCATGCGCCCACGGCCGCCGGGATGGCCGTTCCAGTCAAGGCCGAGACCGCGACACAGGCGGCCGCGGTCTCGGCCGACCGCTTCAGCACCGACGAGTTCGCCAATCTGCTCGGCCGCACCCTCGATACGCCGGGGGCGCTGTTGGCGGCGCTGCTGGTGGCCGTCGGGCTGGGTGCGGCCCACGCCTTGACGCCCGGCCACGGCAAGACCATTGTCGGGGCCTACCTGGTCGGCTCGCGCGGCACCGCCCGGCATGCCCTGTTCCTGGGCCTGACGACGACCATCACACACACGGCGGGTGTCTTTGCGCTGGGCTTCCTGGTGCTGGCCGCGTCGGAGTTTATCCTGCCCGAACAACTGTATCCCTGGCTGGGAGTCCTGTCGGGCCTGCTGGTGGTCTTCATCGGTGCGTCCATCTTTCGCGGCCACTTTCGCCACTGGCTGGCCCGCCGTCGCGGCGCGGCCGCCCAGGACGAGAACTTTCATTACCACTTCGGCAAGGGCCACTCCCACGCCTCGGTCGAGGCGGCCACAGAGCCGGCCGCTCCCGCCCGGCCCGCTGGCACGCTGGCCTTCGCCGGGTTGGCGAGTGGAAGTACAACGATGGTTGCGCCGGCGCGTGGACATGCCCACGACCACGACCACGCTCATGAACATCCACACGACCATCCTCATCCGCATGGTGACCACGACCACCCCCACGACGCGCACGAGCATCCCCATCCGGCAGATGCCAATGATTCGTTGAGCTGGCGCAATCTGCTGGCGCTGGGTATTTCCGGTGGGCTGCTGCCCTGCCCCTCGGCGCTCATCCTCATGCTCAGCGCCATCGCCCTGCGGCAAGTCGGGCTGGGCATCGTCCTGATCATCGCCTTCAGCATCGGACTGGCCGGCGTGCTGACCAGCATCGGGCTGATCATGGTCTACGCGGGCAAGTTCCTGGAGCGGCTGCCCATTCGCCACACTTCGGTGACGGCGCGCCTGTTGCCCGCCGCCAGCGCGGCCTTCATCACCGTGGCCGGGGTACTTATTACGTGGCGGGCGCTGATCGAGGCAGGGGTTCTTTAAGCGAATCAAGTAATAAACACGGATACGACCCGGATAAAGTAGTTATCTGACAAGCCGCCCGGCATGCCGGGCGGCTTTTTTCGTGCCTGGCCCCCTTCTGCTACTATTGCGGCCATGTTCAGCGAACCGGCCTACCAGTGGCGCGATCCGGCATGGCGGCGAGCGGCCGAGGCGTGGATTCGCCGCCACGCCGCCCGACTCGGCCAGCCCGTCAGGGGCCACATCGGGGACGTCCGCTTTCTGCCCTGGTCGGCCGTCTTGCGCGCTCCCACCGGCCGAGGCGATCTTTATTTCAAGGCTTGTGGAGCATCGCAGGCCTTCGAGCCGGCGCTGGCCGTCTATCTGGCCGCGGCCCAGCCCGATTGCATGATTCCCGTGTTGGCCGCCGACCCGGCGCGCGGTCGTTTGCTGATGCCCGACGGCGGCGCGCTCCTCACCGACGCCATCCGCGAACCCGACGGCCCCAACCATTGGCGGCGCGTGCTAGCCCTATTGGCCGGCGTGCAGCAAGCGATGATCCCCCATGCGGCCGACCTCCTGGCCCTGGGCCTGCCCGACCGGCGTCCACTCGTGTTGTCCGGCCTGCTCGCCACGCTACTGGAGCGGCCGAATCGCCTGCTCATCGGCCGGCCGGGCGCACTCACGACTGATGACGTGGCCCGCCTCCAGACCCTTACCGCGCGCGTCGCCGATCTGGCCGCGGAATTGGCCGCCGCCGGCCCGCCAGACACCTACGTCCATGACGACCTGCACGAGGATCACATTTTCGCCCGACCCGAACCGGGCGGCGCGTGGCACTACACCTTCTTCGATTACGGCGACGCCTGTCTCACCCACCCGTTTATGCAGCTCGTCGCCCGGCCGCGCTTCGCCCCCGGCCGGTTTGGGATCGAAGGAGACAAGATCATGGATTCACTACACGAAGATTACTTGCTGCGCTGGGGCAGCTTTGTCTCCTTGCCGGCGCTGCGGCGGGCCCTGTCGATTGCCCTGGCGCTCGGTGGCATCATGCGCGCCGCCACCTGGATCAATGCCTGCGGCGATCAGGCAGACGATCTCTCGCCCGAACTGCGCGGCTTCTACGCCCAAGGCGTGGCCTTCTGGTTGCGACAGGTAAGGGCCAGAGTTGAGGGACTGGATGTTACCTGAGCCGGCGGCCGGCCGGCTCTTCCACGTCAGTGACCGGCCGGACATCACCCTGTTCGAGCCGCGCCCGCCGGCGTCGCCCCACCCGCAAAACGTCATCCGGCCGGTCGTCTGGGGCATCGCCGAACGCCTCCTCCATAACTACCTGCTGCCACGCCATTGCCCTCGTGTCACCTTCTACGCGCGGCCCGACAGCGACCCGGCTGACGTGGCCCACCTGATGGGGCAGACGGCGGCGCGCCACGTAGTGGCCGTGGAATCCGGTTGGCTGAACGCTATCCGCCAGACGACGCTTTATCTATACGAACTTCCATCCCGCGGCTTCGTGGCGAGCGATCCCGGCGCGGGGTATTACGTGAGCGAAACGACCGTGATGCCTCTGTTTGTTTGCCGCGTAGACGATCTGCTGGGCCAGTTGGCGCGGCGCGATGTGGAACTGCGCCTCACGCCGTCGCTGTGGCCGCTGCGCGACGCGGTGCTGGCCTCGACGCTGCAATTCTCGTTCATTCGGATGCGGAATGCGCGGCCTGAAGATCCCGGCAAGAATGATGCGCGTTGACGTATAAATTCGGTCGGGCGTGGGGGCAGGCGAGCGGGAAAGGCGGGAGAGGGCGACACAACGGCGAGAGAAGGGGGTTCCGCAAGGGGCCGATAGTGTCGCCGGTGTGCCGCCCCTACCGTCCTTGCCTGAGAGCGCGTAAGTGCCGGACCTGCCAGTCCCATTCGTCGGCCACGGCCGCGGCGGCCGTCTCGGCGTCGGCCGTGCGGTGTACGGCCTGCTGGGCATAGCGGGCCGCGCCCAGGGCATGCCTGGGCACGTGGGCCGTGGCGACGGCCTGACCGGCAGCGCGGGCAGCCGAGCGGGCCGGGCTATCTTCGCCCACGTCGCGCGCGGCGGCGTGGGCGGCCAGCGACGCCCCACGGATGGCAGCCATCCTGAATACGCCTGATTCTATCCACTCGCGCAAGATGACAAGCGCCTGCCGCGGCCGGGGATCATGCGGGAACGGCTCTTCAAAATAAGGCAGCACGCGCTCGGTGCAATCGATGGCCCACACGGCCAGCGTCCGCTGATCGGTTTGGGCCACCAGTTCGGCCAGAGGATCACCCGGCTGGTTCAGGGAATACGACGGCTTTTTCATAGGCGTATCAGGGGCAAACCTGCCCGACTCCGGGTGAGCGTTTGGGCCACGACCAATGGATCAGGTATACAGAAGCTATCGGTTCCGTATTCCCGTGCTCGTCCGCCGTCAATCCTTAATCCAGCACGGCAATCGCCTCGATCTCGATCACAAAATCGGGGTTCGCCAGTGCCGTCACGCCGATCCACGTCGTCGCCGGGCGGGCGTCGGCCTCAAACGTTGCCAGCAGCGCCTCGCGCACGGCCCGCGTGTCGCGGATATGATCGCCGGCAATGTAGATGCGCAATGAAACGACGTCGCGCAGCGAGCCACCCGCGGCGGCCACGGCCCGCCCCACGTTCTCCAGCGACCTACGCGTCTGCTCGCCCAGGTCACCGGGCGCGCCGATATCCTCGTTCTCATCCCAGGCCACTTGCCCGGAGCAGTAGACCGTCCGCCTTCCTTCGGCCACGACCACCTGCGAGAAGCCGTATTGGCGGCTGTCGAATAGATCGGGCGGGTTAATTCTCGTCTTCATCATTGTCATTCAATACCCGTTCCATATAGATGTCATGCGGCAGGCCGTCGAACGGATCAATACGGTAGAAACCGAGCCGATCGTAGAAGGCGAGAGCGCGCACGTTTTCGTTGTCGGTCGTCAGGCGAATGCGCCGGTAGCCCGCGTGACGGGCAAAGTCGCTCAGTACCAACCACAGGCGATAGCCGATGCCCCGGCCCTGATACGGCTCCAGCAGCCACATGCGACGCAGTTCGGCCGTTTCGTCGTCAAAGCGGCGGATAGCCCCCGTGCCGATCAAACGGCCATCGTCGAGCGCCGCCAGCAGCAAACCATCCGGCGGGCTGTAGTCGCGGGTATAGGTGTCCACGTCCTCCAGCGTGTGATCATATTGCCGGATGAACCCCACCGGGTCGCCGGGCCGGAAAAGGCGCGAGGCCACGTCGAGGATGAGGGTCCGGGCGGCGGCGGTCTCATACGATCGCAGCGGCCTGATCTCAATCGGCATTGCCATCCTTTCCCGCATTGTCCAGGTCGATCTCCAAAAACACCTCATCATCTGTATCGCGATAAGGTGGAATGGGGTAGAAACCCAGCCGGGTATAAAAGCCGATAGCCCGCTCCTGCACGGCGCTGGTGCTGAGGCGAACCCGCCCATAGCCGGCGGCGCGGGCAAAGGCGAACAACTCCTGCGCTAGCCGGTAGCCAATGCCCCGCCCGTGGTAGGCCGGCAGCAGCCACATGCGGCGCAATTCGGCCGTTTCGTCGTCAATACGCCGGATCGCGCCCGTGCCGATGAGGTCCTCGCCGTCGAGGGCCACCAGAAACCGGCCGTCCGGCGGGCTGTACTGGCCCCGGAAATCGTCCACGTCGCTCATCGCCGCGCTGTGGCGATTGGCAAACGTGGCCGCGGGGTGCTCCGGCGCGAAGATGCCGGCGGCCACAGTCAGCATCATCGCCTTGGCCGCGGGCACGTCGGCCGCCCGCAGCGGTCGAATGGTTATCGGCTCGTTGGTCATTGTACCGGCGCGCAATAGTCCATCGTCTCCCGGTAATAGACCTCGATAGGCGGCCGGGACTCGTCGGGGATTAGCCCGTGGGATGGCGCGTAGTCGGCGTAAAAGCGGCCGATCGTGTCGCCGATGGTTGCCGGGTCCTTGGGCATCGACAGGACCGCGTAGCGCCCGCCGTCCAGCTCGCGCACCTGCACCGGGCCGTCGCCGGCCGTCAGCCCTTCCGGCGCTTCGATGCAGCACCAGTAGCCCACCAGTTCATCACCCGCGGTGAAGGGCACGCCGAAGCGCCGCAGCGGGTCCGTGTCGTAGCTTTGCAGCGCCACCCAACCCTCAACCTCGCGGAACAACATGCCAATGGACTGGTTGTAGCCCCCGGCCGGCCCCTCGTCGTGATGCTCCAGCAGCGCCACGCGCACCGGCGGCAATTCGCGCACGGACACGTTCAATGGTTCGCTCATGATTTTCCCCTTGGCCGGCTCATTTTAACTCCCGCACGTAGCTGACCTCATGCTCGCTGAGTACGAAGCCCAGCGCCTGATAAATGGCCACTGTCTCGGCCGCGTCGCCCCATGATTCGAGCCGGACTGGCTGCCGCCCCTGCGACCGCAGCCAGTGCGCGGCGGTCAGGGCCAGCGGCGCGTGCAGCCCGGCCGCCCGCTGCTCCGGCACCACGCCCGGCTGGTCGAGGACGTGGGGCGTGTCGCCGCCGGCCGACGCCAACGAACGGCATTGCGCGACGGCGTGACCCGCCCTGTCGAACACGATGAAAATGCCGTTGGGGTCGAAATTGTCCAAAATATCGGCCATACGGGCTTCATCAACCATGCCCGGCGTATTCTCCCAATGGCCCCACAGATCGCCAAACGTGCGATTGCACAGCGCGGTCAGCACAGACAAATCCCCGACTTCAGCATACGGCCTGACAGAATATCCGTCGGGCCAATCAGGGGGCGGCAGCGCCACTTCCGGCGATGCCAGCAGCGCCCAGGTGTCGCCGCGAAAGCGAAAGCCCTGACTCAGCAGAAAGCGTAGCGCGTCCTGGTTGGCGGCGGCCACGTCAATCGCCAGGTAGCGAGTGCCCAGTTGGGTCGCCTTCGCCACCAATTCATCGATCAGCAGGCGACCCAAGCCGCGCCGACGCCAGGCCGGATGCACCTTTGCATCGCCGTAACAGCGCTCGGCCGTTTGATAGAAAAGCACGCCATAACCAGCCAGTTTACCGTTTTCTTCCGGCGCAGGCACTACCCAACGATAGACATTTGGTCTGGTCACCGCCTTCTCCATCTGCTCGACGGCAACCGACGCCTCACGGCCCTCGGCCAGCTCGACGGTGTTGTGCAACGCCACCAGCGCGGCGAGGTCTTCTTCCGGCCGGAACGGTCGCACGACCGACTCTGTGTGGGTGGGCATGGGCTTTGTCTCCTGTTCTGACGACGGTCCACGGATAACAGCTCGGTGGAGAGATTAACGCAAGGACGACAAGACGCCAACCCGCAACCGCAACGTCCCTCTGCGTCCCGCCGCCTTTCCCCCTTCTCCCCTGCTCCCTTTCTCCCCTTCCCCCAACATATGACTTTCGCCGCCTTCACGGGTGACACACGTCACCTGACACAACCGGACGGCTGATGTACTATAGGCGCGTATGGACGACACACAACAGGACGAGTCCCTCCCTTTTGATGAATTTCCCCGGCCCACCTTCGAAGCATGGCAGGTGGCGGCCGTCGAATCTCTGGGCGGCAAGCCGCTGGACAAGCTGACCACGCCGACCTATGAGGGCATCCCCCTCCAGCCACTCTACCGGCGCGAGGACACGGCCAGCATCGCTGCGGCCCACACCGTGCCCGGCCAGGCCCCCTACCTTCGCGGCGCTCATGCGGCGGGCTACGTCGAACGGCCCTGGGCCATCGCCCAGGAACTGGCCTACGGCCGCCCGGCAGCCTTCAACCAGGCCTTGCGCTTCGACCTGGAGCATGGGCAGACGGCGGTCAACCTGCTGCTCGACGGCCCCACGCGCGCCGGGAAGGACCCCGACGCCGCCCAACCGGGCGAAGTCGGCCGCGGCGGCGTATCGCTGGCCTCTGTGGAGGACGTGGCTGTGGCCCTGAAAGGGGTCGATCTGGCCGCCGTGCCCCTCTTCGTGCGCGCCGGCACAGTGGCGTTGCCGCTGCTGGCCCTGCTGGTGGCCCACCTGCGCCGGGCCGGGCGGCCGGTGAGCGACTTGCACGGCTGCCTGGAAGACGACCCGCTGGGCGTATTGGCCCACGAGGGCGCGCTGCCCCTGTCGCTGGCGCGGGCCTACGACGAGATGGCCCAGCTGACACTGTGGGCCGCTCACCACGCGCCGCGCCTGGCGACGGTGGCCGTCCACACCTATCCCTATCACAACGCCGGAGCCAACGCCGTGCAGGAACTGGCCTTCGCTCTGGCGACCGGCGTCGCCTACGTGCGCGCCCTGACGCGGCGCGAGGTGGACGTCAACGTCGCCGCCGCCCACCTGCGTTTTGACTTCGCCGTCGGCGGCAATTTCTTCATGGAGATCGCCAAGCTGCGGGCGGCGCGGCTGCTCTGGGCGCAGGCGGTGGCGGCGTTCGGCGGCAACGACGACGCGCAACGGATGCGGCTCCATGCCCGCACCGCCCGCCGCAACAAGACAGCCGTCGATCCCTATGCCAACATGCTGCGCGTCACGACCGAGGCATTGGCCGCGGCCGTTGGCGGCGTGGAGAGCCTCCACGTGTCGCCGTTTGATGAACCCATTCGCCCACCCGACGATTTCTCGCGCCGCATCGCCCGCAACGTGCAGGTCATCCTGCAGGAAGAGGCGCACCTGACCGAGGTCATCGACCCGGCCGGCGGAGCCTACGCCGTGGAGGCGCTGACCGACCAACTGGCCCGCGAAGCGTGGGCGTTGTTCCAGGAGGTGGAGCACAAGGGCGGCATGGCCGAGGCCTTGAAAGACGGCCTGGCCCAGTCCCGCATCGCCGCCGTGGCCGACCAGCGGGCCGCCAACCTGGCGAAGAGGCGCGACGTGGTTGTCGGCGCCAACCAGTTCGCCAACCCGAACGAGCTCGATCCGCTGGTGGACGAGACCGACTACGAGGCCCTTCACCGCGAGCGAGCGGCACAGATCTCGACCTATCGCACCCACGATGACGACGCCGGCCCCCTGTCGGCCCACGTCACCGCGCTGGAACGGCTGGCCGATATGATGGTCGCCCCGCCGGAGACGATGGTCGAGACGGCCATCGCCGCGGCTCTGTCCGGGGCGAGTTTGGGCGAGATCACCCGGACGCTGCGGCTCAACGACAGCGCCCGGCCGACCATCGTGCCCGTCTCGCTCAAACGGGCATCCGAGCCGTTTGAGGCCTTGCGCAACAAAGCGGCCGGCTACACCGCCGCCCACGGCGCGCACCCGCGCCTGTTCCTTGCCAATCTTGGCCCGCCGCGGCAGCACAAGGCGCGGGCCGACTTCGCTCAGGGCTTCTTCGAGGTCGGCGGCTTCGAGGTGTTGACCAACAACGGCTTCCCCACGCCGGAAGCCGCGGCCGCGGCGGCCCTCAAGTCCGGCGCGCCGGCCGTGGTCATCTGCTCGACCGACGAGACCTATCCCGATGTTGTCCCGCCCTTAGCGGAGGCCATCCGTGCCCAAGCCCCGGAGACGGTGATCATCCTGGCCGGTCGCCCGGCCGAGCAGGTCGAGGCGCTGAAAGCGACCGGGGTGGACGAATTCATCTACTTCGGGGCGGATTGTTTGGCATTGAATGAGTGGTTGATTGAGCGCATATCGGCCTGAGGGCAGCGAGTGACCATCTCAAGCGTGCCGGCGACACTGACCTACTGCTTGCGGACCCACTGCTTACTGACGCCATTACCCACTGAATTCCCATGACCCACCCCGACTTCACCCAAATCCCCTTCCAGTCCGACTACAAGCCGCAATCGCTGGCCGACTGGCAGGCCGCGCTGGAACGCGAGACCGGCCGCCCCGCCGGCGATTTCCTGTGGCACACGATGGAGCAGATCGACGTACGGCCGCTCTACACCGCCGGCGACATGGCCGGGCTGCCGCATCTCGACTACGTGGCCGGTCTGCCACCCTATCTGCGCGGCCCCTACCCGGCCATGTACGTCGTGCGGCCGTGGACGGTGCGCCAGTATGCCGGGTTCAGCACGGCCGAGGAGAGCAACGCCTTCTACCGCCGCAACCTGGCCGGCGGGCAGCGCGGCCTGTCCGTGGCCTTCGACTTGGCGACCCACCGCGGCTACGACAGCGACCACCCGCGCGTCGTCGGCGACGTGGGCAAGGCCGGCGTGGCGATTAGTTCGCTGGCCGATATGAAAATTTTGTTCGACGGCATTCCCCTCGACAAGATGTCGGTCTCCATGACCATGAACGGCGCGGTGCTGCCGATCATGGCCTTCTACATCGTCGCCGCCGAAGAGCAAGGCGTCAGCCACGCCCAGCTGACGGGCACGATCCAGAACGACATCCTCAAAGAGTACATGGTGCGCAATACCTACATCTACCCGCCGGAGGGGTCGATGCGCATCGTCGGCGACATCTTCGCCTACACCGCGCGGGAGATGCCCAAGTTCAACAGCATCAGCATCTCCGGCTACCACATGCAGGAGGCGGGGGCCACGGCCGACATCGAACTGGGCTACACACTGGCCGACGGGCTGGAATACGTGCGCACCGGCCTCAAGGCGGGGCTGAGCATCGACGCCTTTGCCCCCCGCCTGTCCTTCTTCTGGGCCATCGGCATGAACTACTTCATGGAGATCGCCAAGATGCGCGCCGCCCGGCTGCTGTGGGCCAGGCTGATCAAGGGCTTCGACCCGCAAGACCCCAAGTCAATGGCCCTGCGCACCCACTGCCAGACCAGCGGCTGGAGCCTGACCGAGGGCGATCCGTTCAACAACGTCGCTCGCACCTGTCTTGAGGCCATGGCCGCCGTGCTGGGCGGCACGCAATCGCTGCACACCAACGCCCTCGACGAGGCCATCGCCCTGCCCACCGACTTCTCGGCCCGCATCGCCCGCAACACGCAGCTTTATTTGCAGCACGAGACGGGCATCACCCAGATTGTCGATCCCTGGGGCGGCTCCTACCTGGTGGAGACCCTCACCGACGAACTGGCCCGCCGCGCCATGACCCACATCCGCGAGATCGACGGCCTGGGCGGCATGACCAGGGCGCTGGAGACCGGCCTGCCCAAGATGCGCATCGAGGAAGCGGCCGCCCGCCGCCAGGCGCGCATCGACTCCAGGGCCGAGACCATCGTCGGCGTCAACAAGTACCGGTTGGCCCGCGAAGCGCCGATTGACATTCTCGAAGTGGACAACACTGCCGTGCGCGAGCAGCAGATCGCCCGGCTGAACGAACTGCGAGCCGCGCGCGACGAAGCGGCCGTGGAACACGCGCTGGACGCGCTAAGCCAGGCCGCGGCCGGCGACGACGGCAACTTGCTGGAGCTGGCCGTGGACGCCGCCCGCGCCCGCGCCACGCTGGGTGAAATTTCAGGCGCGCTGGAGCGCGTCTGGGGGAGGCACAAGGCCGTGATTCGATCCATTGCCGGCGTCTACCGCGCCGAATACGGCGACGACGAGGCTATCGCGCAGGTGCGCCGCCTGACCGACGAGTTCGCTGAGGTAGAAGGACGCCGGCCGCGTATCCTCGTCGCCAAGATGGGCCAGGACGGCCACGACCGGGGAGCCAAGGTCATCGCCACAGCCTACGCTGACCTGGGCTTCGACGTCGACATCGGCCCGCTGTTCCAGACACCGGACGAAGTGGCCCGGCAGGCGATGGAGAACGACGTCCACGTGGTCGGCGTCAGCTCGCTGGCCGCGGGGCACAAGACACTCGTCCCCCAGCTGGCGGCCGAACTGGCGCGCCTGGGCCGCGACGACATCATGATCGTCGTCGGCGGCGTCATCCCCGCCCAGGACTACGAGTTCCTCTACACCCACGGCGCGGCGGCTATCTTCGGTCCGGGGACGGTCATCCCGGTAGCGGCGGGGAAGATCGTGGGCGAGTTAAACAGGCGGTTGGGGCATGGGTAGCAGTCAGTCATCAGCAGCACGGTTCTGTGAGTTAAACAGGACGGTGCGGTGCGGCCGATTGACCTGCCCACCATCTTTCGCGATTTCGATGACTACTGGTTGCCGTTTCGGCGCGGTGAGGGGCCGGCGGGTTGAGAAGGCTCTACACCTTCAACGAGCCGCGAAACCCCCGCGCCGCATAGTAGGAATCCGCGCCGTTGTGATAGACGAAGACGGTATCGTAGCGGCGATCACAGAAAAGCGCGCCACCGAGTTCCCTGATTGCCGCCGGCGTTTTAACCCAGCTTGACGTCTTCAGGTCGAACCGGCCGAGTTGCTGCAACGCCCGATACTCGGTTTCCGACAATAGCTCGATGCCCATGGCCGCGGCCAGGCTGACGGCATTATTATCCGGGGGGTAGTTTTTCCGCCCTTCCTGCGCTTCGCGGTCATAACAAATGCTGCGACGACCTTTGGGGCTTTCGGCCGAGCAATCGTAAAAAATGAATTCGCCGGTGCGCTCGTCCCGGCCGATCACATCCGGCTCGCCGCCGGTCTGTTCCATTTCATTGAGCGACCACAGCTTTTCAGGGTTGGCTTCCAACCGGGCCTGAACGTCAGCCCACTCAAGGCTCTGATGACGATCCTTGTTTTTCTCAAATCGGGTTCTGAGCGTGTGGAGGAGTTCGTCGCGGTCTTGCGGTAACAGGGGGGTTGTGGGCATATTTCTCTCCTGGGCCGGCTAGGGTTGCGCAAACGGCGTCCCTAATCGCGCCCAAACGGGAAAATGATCGCTGGCGGTAACGTCGTCCAGCACCCCGGCGACGCGCGGCCGGAAGCCACGGCTGAAGAGGTGGTCGGTGGCCGAGGGACGCAGCCCGAAGCGCGTGTATGTCGGCCCCAGATCGGCCGTGGCCTGGTCGAGATCGGCCCCGTCGAATTGCGCGGCCAAGGCCCGGACGCCCCGGCCGGTGACGGTGTTGAAATCGCCGCCGACGATGACGAGAGAGGCGCCGGCCGGAATATCGTCGAGAAGGGCATCGACCTGCGCGGCCCTCATGGCTGACGGCGCGGTGGACACCTCGATGTGGGTGGAGTAGACCACCACCGGGGCGTCGCCCAGCTGCACCACGGCGCGCGTGGCCGTGCGCTGTTGGCCGGTCAGGGGATGCAGGCCGGGCAGGATGAGCTTGGTCGGCTCGATGATGGGCCAACGAGCCAGGATGGCGTTGCCGAAGTTATCGCCGTCCTCGGCCACCGACGCCGGATAGTAGACGTAGTTGAAATCTAGCGCCGCGGCAATGGCGGCGACGCCGGCCTCATCCATCTCCTGCAGCAGAATGATGTCGGCATCGGGCAAGGGCGGAATTTCCTGAAAGGCCCGTATGGTTTCGGTGATCGCCTCACCATAGCGCAAATTGTAGCTGACGACGACGATGTCGTCCGGCGCGGGCCGGGGCTGCAGGGCCGCCTCGCCGGTGAACAAGGGCCCGGCCGGATCGATGTAATTCTCCGTCTGCGGCAGCACGTTAGCCGCCAATGCGTTCAAGCCGTTGCTGAAATTCATAGCCGGGATTGCTCCGATGGTCGTTGCCGTCGCGGGAATGCCCGCACAAGCCGCCAGGCCGCAGAGGGCCAGGATTGCCGGCAGCCCCAGCCACACGGCCGCATTTTTGATCGTGAATCGTTGGCTCATCATTGCTTTCCGGCCGCCGTCCCCCCGCGAGAACGCCGCGGCCGACCGGCGTGTACTGTACCATATCCTGCCCACCACACCGGAATCCACGCCATTTTCTTATCAGCCCCTCAACGCTTGCGCCGCCAGCGGAAAGTCAGCCAGCCGCGCTGATAGAACCACCAGCTCACCCACAGCGTTAACACCGCCGACCCCAGCAGCAGCACTGCCAGGCTGTTGGGGTTGGTTTCGCCCGGCAGGGGAACATTCATCCCATAGATCGAAGCCACGATCATCGGCACAGTGAGGATGATCGTCACCGCCGCCAGAAACTTCATCACCACATTCAGGTTGTTCGAAATCAGCGAGGCGTAGGCGTCGGTCGTCGACTCCAGCACCTCCAGCATCGTCTGGGCCATGTGGAACCCCTGCCGGTATTCGATGAGGACGCTATGGAGCAACTGTTCGTCCGCCTCATCCCAATCGAACGGTTTTATCTCCTGCAGATGCCCCAGCATATTATTGTTCCAGTCCAGCCCCGTTTTCAGGTACACCAGGCTTTTTTCAATGCGCAGCAGTTCCAGCATCTCGCTGTTCTCAATGGAGTCCAGCAGCCGTTTCTCGACGTCTTCCAGACGCCGCTCAATTTCCTCCAGATAGAGCAGATACCACTGGCCCACCACGCCCAGGATAGCCGGGATCATCCGCGCGGCCCGGTGGGCAGGCAGATCGTCATCCCGATAAGAGATATTGAGATCACCCACGAAGTCGACGGGTTCGTGACTAATCGTTACGAAGTAGTCGGCCGTGGCGATCAGCGCCAGCGGAACGGTGCGAAAGGGCACATTATCGCCGTCGCCGAAGTCATAGGGCACGCGCACGATGACCAGGCGACTGCCGTCGGCCATATCGGTACGGGCCACTTCGCGCCTGTCCAGCGCGGCGCGAACGAAATTGCGCGGCAACTCGACCCGGCTCAGCAGCGCGTCGATCTCTGCCTCTTGCGGCGCTTCAACGTGAATCCAGCCGTTGCCCGGGTGCTCCTCCCCCTGCTCGATGCGCCCCGCTTCATCCTGATAGTAATAGGTAATCATCCAGTCGTTGCCTCGCCTTGCAATGAATCTGCCTGCACGCGATGAGTATAGACGGGAAAAGCGCTTCGACAAACCCGGCGGCCACTCTTTTGCCGATCAGGCATGTATCCACCGGCCAGACACCAAACGTGTTCCAAACACGTTGTCAGCCACCTACCGCATCGCCCATATGCGCGGCCGGCTATCGAGCGCCTCATCACCCCTTCTGCCCGGACTTGACCAACCTGCTCCACTGACCGATAATCCGGATGGAGAGCCTCTTATGAATTCCCAGCCTTCCTCGCGCCCCGGCCACCGTGGCCCGACGCGCCCCTTGTTTCTCAGCCTGATCGTGCTGGCGCTCGTCATGCTCACCGGACGGACCGGCGCGGCGTCGCCGACTTCCGTCTATCTACCCCTTACTGTCGGCAACCGCTCCTTCGGCATCGAGCCGGTCGGCCGGGGGTTCTACGTGGCAACGGCCATCACCCACGCTGGTGACGAACGTATCTTCGTCGTCGAGCGTGGCGGCCGCATCCAGATACTTCATCCCGACGGCCGCGAAACGACCTTCCTCGACCTCGCCGCGCGGGTCGTCTCCTCGCCCGGCGAATACGGCTTGTTCGATCTGGCCTTCCATCCCGACTATGCCGATCCCGCCTCGCCGGGCCACGGCTCTTTCTACGTGTCCTATACCGGCCGCGGCCAGGACCAGATCTACACGTACATTTCCCGCTTCCACGTCTCAGCCGATCCCGACACGGCCGACCCGAGCAGCGAAACGTGGCTGCTCAAGCTTCCACAGACCCAAATCTATCACAAAGGCGGCGAGCTGGATTTCGACCCGCGCACCCATGACCTCTATGCCGGGCTGGGCGAGGACACACACCCGCCGAACGCACAACTGCTGACAACGCTCAAGGGCAAGATCATCCGGCTGGCGGTCGACGACGTGCCGCCCGACGCGGCCGGCGACGCCACCGACCTGGTCGCGCCGGAGATCGTGGCCCTCGGACTGCGCAATCCGTGGCGCTTCGACGTTGACCCGCCATCCGACCGCATTTACATCGGCGATGTGGGCGAAAACACGTGGGAAGAGGTCAACGTGCTGGCCCTGGGCGACCCGCCCTCCAACTTCGGCTGGCCGTGCCGCGAAGGCCCGGACGCCTACGCCACCTTCCAAAATCATCCCGTCTGCCTGGGCAATCCGACCTTCACCCCGCCGGTCGTCTCGTTGGCCCACACCGACGGCCACTGCGCCGTCATTGGCGGCAAGATGTTCCGGCCGCCCCACGGCCGGGCCCAGTTCATCTACAGCGACGCCTGCTCGCAGCAGATCTTCTCGCTGGTCCAGATCGACGGCGTGTGGCAAAACACCCGCCTGGGCGATCTCGAATTGCCCGGCCTCATCACCACCATTGGTGAAGACGTGGACGGCAATCTCTACCTCGGCAACACGGCGTCAAACGGACCAATCTACCGCCTGATCCTGCAATGAGCGGCCGCGTTCCGGCCGGTGGAGGCCATCTCTCTATGAGTCCCGTCCGATCCCGCAGCCATCCTCGATCGAGCCTGATGTTGGCCTTGCTGGGTTTGTGCCTGGCCGCGGCCGGGTTGCGTGCCCGCGCCGCGGCCGGCGACGGCCAGGTCTTCCTGCCCCTGGCGGTGGGCCGCCCTGCCTTTGCCGCTGTACCCCTGGGCAGCGGCTTCGACCAGGTGACGGCCATCACCCACGCCGGAGACGACCGCCTGTTCGTCGTCGAACGCGCCGGGCGGGTCAGGGTGCTGCACCCCGACGGCCGCGTCACCCCCTTTCTCGACATCAGCGCGCGGGTCCTCGCGTCCCCCGGCGAATACGGCATGTATGACCTGGCCTTCCATCCCGGCTACGCCGACCCCGCGTCGCCCGGCCACGGGTTTTTCTACGTGAGCTACACCGGGCGCGATCAGGGCGCGGTGCGCCTGTTCATCTCCCGCTTTCGGGTTGCGCCCGACGGCCAGTCGGCCGACCCGGCCTCCGAGACGTGGCTGCTCAACGTCGAGCAAACCTACTCCTGGCACAAGGGCGGCGAGCTGGATTTTGACCCTGCCACGGCCACGCTCTACGCCGGTCTGGGCGAAGACCGCCAGCCCTTGCTGGCCCAGTCGCCTCGCTCGCCCAAGGGCAAAATCGTCCGGTTGGCGGTCGACGATATTCCAGCCGGCGTCACCGGCAACGCCACGTTCTACATCGAAGACGAGATCGTAGCCTCCGGGCTGCGCAACCCGTGGCGCTTCGACCTTGATCCACCCACTCGCCGCCTGTTCATCGGCGATGTCGGCGATCTGTCGTGGGAAGAGATCAACCTGGCCCCAATCGACGCGGCCGGCACTAATTTCGGCTGGCCGTGCGTAGAGGGGACGGACGTCATCGATCTGTTCACCACTTACGCCGAATGCAAAAACCCCGGGCGGTTCCAGTCGCCCGTCGATCAGTACGCCCACGACACAGAGCACTGCGCCATCATCGGCGGCAAGGTCTACCGCCCGGCGGCCAATCCCGGCGACGGCCGCTTCATCTTCGGCGATCTCTGCTCGCGCGAGCTGCGCGCCTTGTCGGTCACCGGCGGCACGTGGCAATCGACCCTGCTGGGCCACATAGACATCGATGGCCTGCTGACGACCCTGGGCGAAGACGCCTATGGTGGGCTGCTGGCAGGCACGACGGCCGCTCCCGGCCCCATCTATCGGTTAGTCATTCCTTAACTCGCTCAGGAAATCAGGATGCCCACGCAACACACCCGCTTATCATCGATCATGCGCGCTATCGTTCTGACGGTTGGTTTGCTCCTGTCGGCGGTGGGGCTGGCCGCGACGCGCGCGCCGGCCGCCCTCCGCGCGGCTGACACGGTCTATATCCCGCTAACCACCGGCCGCCCCACCTTTACGCTGACTCCTGTCGGCAGCGGCTTCAGCCAGGTAACCGAGGTCACCCACGCCGGCGACGACCGGCTGTTCATCACCGAGCGCCAGGGCGTGATCAAGATATTGCATCCCGACGGCCGCATCAATGTCTTTCTCGACATCCACAACCAGGTCATCAGCCACCGCGGCGAATACGGCTTCTACGATGTTGCTTTCCACCCCGACTACAACGACCCCTCCTCACCCGGCTACGGTCAGTTCTTCGTCGCCTATACCAGCGGCTTCGACGACGGCGTGACGCTCAAGGTGGACTTCATCATCGCCCGCTACCACGTGTCGGCCAACCCCGACGTGGCCGATCCGGCCTCCGAGACGCTAATCATGGTCGAAAAGCAATCATTCGACGTTCACAAGGGCGGCGAAATGGAGTTCAATCCGCGCGACCACATGCTCTACGTGGGCATGGGCGATGATCGGCTGCTCAGCGTGGCCCAAAGCGACCGCTCGCCCAAAGGCAAAATCATCCGCCTCGACGTGGACAAGGTGCCGCCGGAGACACTGGGCGCGGCCGGTCAGTTCTACCTGTCCGACGAGATATGGGCCCTGGGCCTGCGCAATCCGTGGCGCTTCGACATCGACCTGTCCAGCGGCCGCATCTTTGTCGGCGATGTGGGCGACCTGCTGTGGGAGGAGATCAATGTCGTGCCGCTGGGCATCCCCGGCTATAATTACGGCTGGCACTGCATGGAAGGACCGGTCATCATCCCGGAGGCCAACGACAACCCCGAATGCCAACACCCCGGCGCGTTTCGGCGGGCCATCCACGAATACCCGCACCGCGACGGCAGCGGCCGCTGCGCCGTCATCGCCGGGCACATCAACCGGCCAACCTATAACCCCCACGACGGGCGCTTCGTCTTCGCCGACCTGTGCACGCGAGAGATTTTCACCTTGACCGAGCAGGCTGACGGTTCATGGACGCGCGACCTGTTGGGCATCCACCCCGGCGCGCTCATCTCGACCATCGGTGAGGACGTGCATGGCTTCCAGTACGTGGGGACAGTG
>JACKBY010000019.1 GCA_020634335.1 Promineifilum sp.
TTCGCATCACGGATAACGACATCTCCGAAGCCAATCAGTTGAGCTTGTCGTGTCCAATATGCGGCAGCGCGGTCGAGGACCACGTCGATGGCGCGGCGCTCGTGCCCATCATCTGCGACCAGTGCGGCACACTCTATCATCGCGCCTGTTGGGAACAGAGCGGCGCCAAGTGCGCCGTGCTCGGATGCGGCAGCACCAAGTTCCACGTTCACGGCCTCGATACCCGGCCGGTGCTCAAGGTCAAGTACACCGATCTGCCGGCCCATTCCGCCAACGGCCGTCCCTCCACCAACGCCCGCAACCGCCGGCTCAAGGAAGAGCAACGCCGCCAGGTGCGCAATATGACTCTGTTCGAGCGCTTCTGGCGCTGGCTGCTCGATCAAATCAAGATCAATCCTTAGCGGCAGGACGGACCGGGCTTTGCCGTCCGCCCCCGGCGATAACCAATGATTCGCGCCCACCACATCGGCGAAACCTCCACTTTCTTGGGGCAGACGTGTGCTCTCTGTAAACAGGAGTTCGCCGCCGGTGATGAGATCGTCATCTGCCCCGATGACGGCAGCCGTCACCACGTGCGCTGCTGGCAGGCCAACGGCAACAAGTGCACGGCTTATGGCTGTCGCGGCGAGGGCGCCGTCGGCACGCCGGTCGTGCTGCGGCGCAGGGGACGGCCCAGCCCGGAGCCATCCAGCCATCGACCGCGGGTCATCACCCAGGAACCCGAACGCTCGCGCGCCGATTCCCACACTGCCCGCCCCATCCCCAACGCGCCCGGCTCCAAGGTGCGCACGCTGCCCGCCGGTAGCGTCGGTTGCGCCCGCTCGTGCCTGCTGCTGGCCGTGGCCCTGGCGATTGTCCTCTTCGCCGTGGGCTGCTTCGGGCTGTGGGCCATCGCCGATTACTTGATGTTACAAGTATGGGACCTGCCCTATCGCCTCCCACTGTCCGAAGGCTTGATTTTCCTCCTGTCTCTTTCCAGGCTCTGAAACTGCTAAACCTTGCCGTGGGTGATCCGGCTCCGTTCCAGGGCAATCGACGCCTCCTGTCCTGTAGCGCCGGTTTCTTAACCGGCTCCGTTGCTCTACTTCTTCACCACTAAGCTTCTCCTCCACCCGCCCGCCGGATAAGAATCCGGCGCTACGTTCTGCTTGCCTTTTTCCACGCAATTTGTTAAGTTGCCATGCCCCATGAAGGGCGGTTGCCATCCGATACTTGCCCCAGAATTTACCAAGAGAGGGAGTTATAACGATGCCCACAAATTACGAGAAGCTGATCGAGCGCGTGAACGAATTGGATGATCTCAACAAGGCGGCGGCGCTGTTGTCCTGGGATCGCGAGGTCAACATGCCTCGCGCCGGCGCGCCGGCGCGCATCGCCCAAATGACCACCATGAGTAGCCTTATCCACCGTATGTCCACCGCCGATGAAATGGGCGAGTTGATCGAGAACGCCGCGGCCGAACTGGACGGCGCGCCCTATGAGAGCAACCAAGCCGCTCTGATCCGGCTGCTGCGGCGCAACTACGCCGATGCCCGCAAGCTGCCGGCCGAATACGTCGCGCGCTCGTCAGCTGTCAGCGGGCAGGCGCGCGAAGCATGGGTGCGCGCGCGAGCCGAGAATGATTTCGAGCACTTCCGACCGTGGCTGGAGCAGGTGGTCGAATTGTGCCAGGAGATGGCCGACTACTACGGCTACGAAGATGAAAGATACGATGCCCTGCTCGACAAGTACGAAACGAATATGAAGACGGCCGAAGTGCGCGCCATCTTCGATGCCCTGAAGGCGGAGTTGATCCCCCTGCGCGAAGCCATCGATGCCGGTCGGGTCAAGCTCGACGACAGCATCGTTCATCGCGCCTATGACGTGGAGAAGCAGAAGGCGTTCGCCCGCTACATCGCCAAGGCCATCGGCTACGACTTCGAGCGCGGCCACTTGGGGACGGTCGTCCACCCTTTCGCCACCAGCTTCAGCCGCAATGATGCCCGCATCACCACACGCTGGTATCCCGATTTTCTGAACCCGTCGCTATTCGGAACGCTCCACGAGTGCGGCCACGCCATGTATGAGCAGGGCACGCACCCCGATCTGGCGCGAACGCCGCTGGCGCGCGGCACATCGCTAGGCATCCACGAGTCACAATCACGAATGATGGAGAACATCGTCGGCCGCAGCCGGGGCTTCTGGCAGGCCCACTTCCCCACGCTGCAATCCTACTTCCCGGAAGCATTGGGCGACAACACGGCTGAGGACTTCTACCAGGCTATCAATAAGACTCAGCCTTCACTGATTCGCGTCGAAGCCGATGAGCTGACCTATAACTTCCACATCATCCTGCGTTTCGAATTGGAGCAGGCGATGCTCAACGGCGAGTTGGCGGTAGCCGATCTGCCTGTGGCCTGGAACGATAAAATGCAGTCACTGATCGGCATCACGCCGCCCAATGACGCCGAGGGATGCCTACAAGACGTTCATTGGTCGCGGCCGGGTTTTGGCTATTTCCCCACTTACGCTCTCGGCAACTTATACGGCACGCAATTTTATGAGACGGCCGTCGCCCACAATCCAGCCATCGCCGGCGAGCTTGCGGCCGGAAAGACCGACGCCCTATTGGCCTGGCTACGCGAGAACATCCACCAGCACGGCAAGAAGTTCACCCCCGGCGAGCTTGTCCAGCGCGTAACCGGTCAACCGCTGAGCCACGAGGCTTTTATGCGCTATGCTCGCGCGAAATTCGGCGAGCTTTATCAGTTGAATTAGGAAAAGGAAACGAAAGAAGAACCGTTATGCGGGGTGCCCCGCCCGTGGAAATGGGCCGGGCATCCCGCATAACTGCCAGCCGGCCAACTTTAGAACATGAAGCCGCCCCGCAGCCTGAACACGCCGAAGATCACCAGCACCAGCGCCAGCAATACCAGCAGCATCTGATTGCGGTATTTGATCGATGAATCCGCCGTATTGCGCCACATGGCGGTCATGTGAGCGGCAATGACGGCCAGGATCATCGTCGTCGCGTGCTCCAGCCGCGGCCCGCTAAACCCGCCGCCGAAAAACAGCAAAATTAGCCCCAGCAAGACGTTGATATCCAGCAAGATGGTGAATATCATCAACAACGTTCTATCGATCGGGGCGTAGGGACGCTTGCCCAACCAGCCGATAAGAAACTTGACGACGACAATAACGGCCGCCAGGGCTACCAGCCACCTGATCTCGCCGTGAATCGTCATTAACGTATCCATATCTACTCCTTAATGATGGTGAGGAGCCGGCAAAATGACCGCTCGCTCATTCTTCTTCTTTATCTTCACTCGACCCATCACCGGCAGGCCGATTCGTGGAAGGAAACTCCACCCGGGCGCGGGTGATGGCGAGCCGATCAATGTCCAGAACAGTCAGACGAATATCTCGTTGGAAGTTCACCACGTCACCATTCACTGGTGGCCGTCCCAACAAGGCGACGATCAGCCCGCCGACCGTCTCTACGTCCGGCAATTCATCCTCTTCGCCCAAATAAACATCGTCGGCCAGATCGTCCAGCAGGTAATCGCCGGAGACCTCCAGCTCGCCCGGCCCAACTTTATGGTAAGGTTCGCCCTCGACGTCGAATTCATCGCGTACCTCGCCGACAACTTCCTCTACCAAATCTTCCAGCGTCACAACGCCGGCCAACCCACCGAATTCGTCACGGACAATGGCCATGTGGAGTCTTTCGTGCTTGAACGCGGCCAGCAATCGATCGACGCGATAATCCTCCGGAACTTCGGGCGCGGCGCGCAATATCAATCGCAAATCGAACGGTCCGTTTGGCCGTAGCGTCACCCGAATCAAATCCTTCAGGTGCAGGATGCCGACAATATGGTCAAGGTCGGATCCATACACGGGGAAGCGGCTGTGGCGACTTTCGGTCACAATTCGTATCAGCTCGTCCTGATCGCAGTCCACGGAGATTTCCTGTATCTTGCGGCGCGGCGTCATGACCTGACCGACTGTGCGCTCACTGAAGTCAAAGATATTGCGGATAATCTCTTGTTCCTCATCCTCGATGAGACCGCCCTCGGCGCTCTCGGCGACGATCAACTCCAGTTCCTCGGCCGCCATCAAACGCTCATGTCCATGAGCCGGCGGAATACGAAAAAGGCGCAACAGCAGATTGCCGACGTTATTGAGCATTCGGACCGGCACGCCAAACACCCCACCGATTAGGCGCATAAATCGGTCAAGCGCCAGCGCCATGGCCGACGGGTTCGACAAAGCCAGGGCCTTCGGCACCATCTCGCCGACAACGACATGGAGATACGTCAGCAAAGAGAGAGCGACGATGTAACTGACGGTGGCCGCGGCCGACGGTGCCAGCCCGGCCACAGCCTCCAGATAGGGTTCGACAAAATGTCCAATGGCCGGCTCCCCGTACATTGCCAGCCCCAGAGAGGCCAGGGTAATACCCAATTGGGCGGTGGCGATATAGTGATCAAGGCGCGGCCTCACCTCCAGGACTTGCAACACATTCCCGGCGATAACGTTACCCTCATCCGCCATCTGCTCCATCTGTGTATCACGGACGCCGATGATGGCAAACTCCGCGGCCACAAAAACGCCGTTGATGATCACCAGCAACAGAATAATAATCGTGGGGGTGATCAGGCCAGTCGCCGGCGGCAGCGCCTCCCCGGCCGTTAGGGCAGCGAAGAACAAGCCCACGCCGGGCAGACCCAAAACCAGTAGAACAAGCCTAATCATGGTCGGCCATATCCCATTCTGTGAAATGCGTGTCCCCATCGCTGGGCGGCAGTACCAGGGATAACTCCCCCACACCCAGGTCTTCCATCGTCTCAACGTGGATCAACACGTTCCCGAAGCGCACCTCATCCCCCTCAACCGGCGGGCGACCCAAGAGACTGAAGACTAGCCCGCTCAGTGTGTCGGCCGTCTCCTCGGGCAGTTCCAGTTCCAGGTATTCGTTCACGTCCGATATGAGCAGGTCGCCGCGCAAATAGATACGCCCTTCCTTGTCGCGGGCAATAACAGCCGCCTCATCGTCGAATTCGTCCTGCAATTCGCCGAATATCTCTTCGATCAGATCTTCCAGGGTCAACAAGCCGGCTGTGCCGCCGAATTCGTCGAAGACGACAGCCAAATACCGGTTTTGCAGATCGAGCTGATCCCACACGTCGTTGATGGGCAGTGTCTCCGGCACATAGACGATGTCACGAATCACGCTACCGACGTCGTTGATGCCCTGACTGTGGATGCGAAAAACGTCCTTCACGTGGACAAAGCCCACGATCTCGTCGATGGAATCGCGATACAGGGGAATGCGAGAGAAACCGCCCTCGATGGCTATTTGCATCAACTCGTATGCCCCGGTCTCAAGTGGAGCGGCGACGATCCGGGTACGATGCACCATCACCTGACGCGCCGTCAGATCGCGCATGCGCAGAGCATTGCGCAACAGGCGACGCTCGTTGTCGTCGAGCAAGCCGCCCTCGTGGCTCTCGGTCACCAACAGCTCGATCTCCTCCGGCGAATGGGCGCGGCCGACGGCGTTGCGCGTGTTGCGCCCCGCCAGGCGCAAGAGTACGTTCGCGCTGCCATTGAAAATCCAGATCGGCACGGCAAACAAGGCCAACGAAATGCGCATCGGCCAGACGAGCGCGCGGGCAACCCCTTCCGGGTACTGGATAGCCAGCGACTTCGGGAAAAGCTCGCTTAGTATCACTTGCAAGGCGGTGATGAAGATGAGAACACCAATGACCGACACGGATTGTCCCAGGCGCGCGGCCGTCTCCGGCGACAGTGAAGTGCCAAATAGTTGCGTCAGCGGGCCGGTCAACCGGGTGGCTATAGCTCTCTGGGCATACGCGCCCAGGATCAAAGAGGTGATGGTGATACCGACCTGGCACGCGGCGACGTAACGATCAAGCTTGCGGTTATCTTCCAGAACGGGCAGCAGCATGCGCGAAAGAGAGTCACCCTGCGCCGCCATCTGGCTGATCTTCGTGCGCCGGGCAGAGACAGTCGCAAACTCAGCCGCCACGTACAAACCGGTCAGCAAGATCATCAAACTGATGGTGACAAACGCGATAAGAGCCGTCATCATGACCAGGCAGTCTCGGCTAGCGATCCAAGACGAGAGAGGAGAAACGAGAAGGGACCTGCGCCGGGCGGCGTAGTCCTACCATCGCAGAAGTCGGCCACTGGTTGCCGTGAATACAGTGTGGGGTAATAACTCGGCGGCTCCGAGAGGGAGGCGGACAAGGCTAATGAACCCCCCAATTCCCAGCCCTTATCATCGCCGGGTGCGCGTTTCCGAAGAAAAATATCACAGTAATCAATTTGTCGATGTCGAATTATGTCTGAATCGGGTCAACTGTTTAACGGTTGAATTATAGTTACACCCTGGTAAAAGATCAATCCGATCGGCCGCGCCCATCAAAAGAAAGGGTCTGCAAACCAAAGTAATCGACCGTCAGGCGCCATCTCTGCCCTTCCGGGCGAATAGCCTGAAAACCGGGTGTGATTCCGACCGAGGATCCGAATCGTTCCCGCGCAAACCATTTTTCCGGCCGCAACTGAGCAAAATGATAGCGAAAGCCGGACAGGCCGCGATTGTTCCAGACCACCAGCAGGTATGGTTCAGCCTTATCCACGACCAGATTTACTCCGACGCCCTGGGTAACCTCCAGTAGGGCGCACATTTGCGAGGGCGTCAGGTCAATGCCGAAGTCGGCCAGTCGATCCGGGTTCTCAGCCATCTCTTTCAGACGGGAAATGAGCCACATTTTCGCCAGAGAATCCAGACGAAATGCGGCGATCATCCGCCGCAGCTCTTCCTGAGTGCGGTCGCGTCGAGACAGAGGCGTCGCATCCGCGGCAAACCGAACGGTGATTCGCCCGCGTGCGCCGGATTGCAGCGTCAGCGGCTCAACGCGGCATATCTCCTTTATTTCATCATAGTCATAGACCCGGCTCTGAGAATCGCCGTCAACCATCATCGCGATACGGCCCGGCATTGATATCCCGTGTATATGCAAAATATAAGTGCGCGATTCGGGCACGAACGAATGATCCCCGCCCGGCGGAGAGATGGTTATCTGCAACCGGCCGTCATTCCATCGCTGCTCGAAGCGCGTAAGCGCGAACTCCCCTTTCTGGTGGGCAGTCGTCTCGCCGTCGTCCTCGTAGAGAACGAAGCGGCCGTCATCTCCGGCGAATATATGCAGGTGCAACTCCTCCGGATTGTCCGTGCCTCCCCAGCCGGCCTTAGGCCCCAGAGGCACAATGGCTCCCGCCCGTACGAAGACCGGGATGTCGTCCAGGCCTCCGTAACACGTATACCAGGCATCGCCCTGAAAATACGCTCCGGACAAAAAGTGATACCAGTCGCCCGGCGGCAGCCAGACGGCCTGTCTGGACAGCCGCGTATCACCGTCGGCCGGCTCCGTGTAAGGGGCAACGATGAAGTCTGTCCCGAATAGGTACTGCTGCGGACAGGCATAGGCTTCATCTCGACTGGGGTAGTCGTGATACATTGGCCGCACCAGCGTGATGCCCTCCATCTCATCCAGACGCGCCATCGTATACAGATAGGGAATCAGAGCATGGCGCAACTGCATCACATCCCGCGTAATCCGCAATACTTCGGCATCGTAGCCCCACGGCCGCCGCTCGTGAAACGGGTTCTTGGTGCTATGCAGCCTGAATATCGGACTGAAGACGCCGAACTGCACCCAGCGCGTATATAATTCGCGGTCTTCGATGCCCTGCATGTGCCCGCCGATGTCGTGGCTCCACCAACCATAGGCGACATTGGCCGCTGTAGCGGTGAAGTAGGGCTGGAAAGCCAGCGATTCCCATGAAACGACCGTGTCGCCCGAGAAGCCGATGGGGTAGCGATGGTTGCCCAACCCACCCCACCGCGAGAAGATAAACGGCCGTTTGCCCCCCCGCGCCAGATCGTAATGATGGAGATGATTAAGCCACCACAGCGGGTCCAGCCCGGCGATGGAGGCTTGCGTGCCCTGCTGCCAATCCATCCACCAGAAATCGACGCCGATGGCCTCCTGTGGATGATGGAGAATCTCGAAGTAGGCGTCGCTGAATCGCCGGTTGGCGATGTCGAACGGGATGGGCCGGCCCGCTTGGGAATCGATACCCAACCGGCCGGCCATGGCAACATACGCGGCCTCATGCGGCCGAATACCCAACGCCGGGTGCAGATTCAACGCCGTTCGCACCCCCTGCGCGTGCAGCCAATCGATGAAACCGGGCGGGTCGGGAAAGAGCGCCGGATTCCAGGTGTACCCCGTCCAGCCGCTGACGCCTTCACCCACATCCACCAAGTGCCAATCCATATCGACGATACACACCGACAACGGCACGTCGCGGTCGCGAAATTCAGTCATCAATTGGCGCAAGTCTTCGTCGGAGTAGGCCCAATAGCGACTCCACCAGTTTCCCAAAGCCCAGCGGGGCAACAAGGGAACGCCGCCACTAACCAGCCGATAGGCCCGCAAGCATTCCCGATAATCGTTGCCATAGCCAAAGAAGTAAAGGTCGTGGGAACCGGCCGCCGTCTCTCGCGAGGCCAGCCAACCCAACTCGTCGAACACGAGCGTACGGCTGTCATCGACCACAGTCCACCCGTCGCGGGAAAGCAAGCCCGGCTCAAGTTGCGTGCTGCCGTTGGCCTTGTCCAGCGTACGCGCTGTGCCCAACAGGTTGCCGGCGGCCACGTCCCCGTAATGCCATGCCGGCCCGGCGGGCATTAAGGACACGGCCAGCGTATCGGCGGCAAAAGGCGCGTCTCCCCCGGAATATTCCAGGCGCAAGTGATCGGTCGTCAAAATGAGCCTCGTGCCGTCTCGCTCGGTTCGATAGGCCGGCACGGGTAGGCGACGATACCAAAAGACCTGGCTGGGTCGATCTTCAAAGCGGCCGTCAAATGAGTACTCCATGCGTATCAGCCGCGATGTAAGCACCGTAAAACGGGCCGACCCAGCCCGAACAACCGCCGCAGGATCGGCCACGGGATCAAAAATAACACGAGTATAAGCGGGGTGTTCCGTCACCTTTGGCACCTCTAAAAGCGGATGGTTTCGTGATCGAAAACCGGCGCGAACCATACCGTCCGCCCGGCAGGGAGATTATAGCGCAGCCCGGCAGCCTTGATGAATTCAACACATCCAACAACCTGGGTTATAATTCGACGTGCGCGACATTGCCCAACCGACTCATCGAGATTGTGAAGCTCCGTGACCCGCTTATGACTGATCCCACTACACCGCCTCTGATCGTCGCCTTCGTGGCCGACCTTATGTTCACGATGCGAATTGCCAAGGTTGTCGAGCATATCGGCTACCGGATCATCTGGATCGAATCAGCCGATCAGCTTGGTTCGCTCATCCTCCAGCATGAACTGGAGACACCCGGCGAGCTGCTCCGTGGGCGTGAAGGTCGCCTCTTCGATCAGGTGACCTTGTGGCAACCAGCCCTGCTGCTGTTCGATCTCAATAATGCCGCCATCCCCTGGCGCGAGTGGATCGCCGCGCTCAAGTCGGCCGCCGCCACGCGCCGTATCCCGGTGATGTGCTTCGGCTCGCACGAAGACGTCGCCACGATGAGCGCGGCCAAGAGCGCCGGGGCCGACGCAGTGCTGGCGCGTTCACGCTTCACGGCCGACATGCCCGCCTTATTCCAGCGCTACGCACGCATCCCTGACCATACCGCCCTGGGTGCGGCTTGCGCCGAACCCCTGGCGGATCTGGCCCGCCAGGGTATCGCGCGGTTCAACCAGGGCGAATATTATCCGGCCCACGACTTACTGGAAGAGGCCTGGGTTGTCGATGAAAGCGCCGGCCGCGATCTCTACCGAGGTATCCTGCAGGTCGGGATCGCCTACTATCAAATCGAGCAAGGCAACTACCGTGGCGCGGTCAAGATGTTGTTGCGTGTGCGCCAGTGGCTCGATCCACTGCCGGATACATGCCGGGGCGTGAACGTGGCCGCCCTCCGGGCCAACGTCGACCGCGTCTATGCCGCGCTCGTCGCCCTGGGGCCGGATGGCGTCAAGGAGTTTGACCGCTCGCTGTTTGCAAAGGTCACGCTCATCGAGGCGTAAAAACGACCGGCCGGCAGATGGCGGGATTCGCTTGACGAGGCCGGGATCATCGCGCATTATCCACTGTCCACCAAAATAAATTGAGGCGAGTCCGGTTTTCGTGGGGAAGCCGGGCTTGTCTGTGAGAGGTAATTATGACTGCTGCATATTTTCCCCGAACGGCGATGTTCATCTTCGCCCATCCGGACGACATCGAGTTCGGCGTTGCCGGCACAGCGGCCAAATGGGCGCAGGCCGGCAGTCGCGTCATCTACGTGGTCATCACCGACGGCAATGTGGGCAGCCACGACGACGGCATGACGGCCGAAAAGCTGGCCGAGATTCGCCGGGCAGAACAAACGGCCGCCGGCGAAGTCGCCGGGGCAGAGTGCGTCTTTCTCGGCTACCATGACGGGTTTCTGCAACCCACCCTCGAGTTGCGCAAGGATCTGGTGCGTCTGATTCGCCAATACAAGCCGGATGCCGTCGTCTGCACAGACCCGACCAACTTCTTCCCCACCGAAAATTACATCAACCATCCCGATCATCGCGCCGGCGGAACGGCCGCCCTCGACGCCGTCTTCCCGGCGGCCGAAATGGACCTGCTCTATCCCGATCTAGCCGCCGAGGGACTGACCGGCCACAAGGTCGATTACGTTTTCATCACCTTCAGCGATCGCGTCAATTACTTCGTCGACATCACCGATACAATCGATCTCAAGATAGAGGCCTTGAGGAAACACGTTAGCCAGCTCGAAGCCTGGGACCCGGCCGACATGCTGCGCGAATGGGCGGCTGAAACGGGCAAGCGGGTCGGCTTTGCTTATGCTGAAGGCTTCTATCGAATCACCCAGAAATCGCTGGATACGCCCGCCCCACAGCCGGAGGTATAGTTCTGCGGCCAGTCTTTGAACAACCAGGCGCCGGTACGCCTGGTTGGAATCCCCATGTCAATGAGTGTAAACTAACGCGGTTATGGCACGCAAGAGAATCCTCTTCATCGGCGGGTCGCTGAATATGACCCGCATGACCCATGCGGTCGGCTGTCACTTATGGGACGAATTCGACTGTTGGTTTAGCCCTTTCTACTCCGATGGGCTATACGATATTTTAGCCAGCAATAGCGATCTGCTTGATTTCACCATTCTGGGCGGCAATTTTCGCCGGCAGACGGACGCCTACCTGAACCTGCACAATCTGCCCATCGACTACCGGGGCCAAGCCCGAGAGTACGACCTCTACGTGGCGACGACCGACCTGTACGTCCCCAAGAATCTGCGCGACAAGCCATTTATCCTGATCCAGGAAGGCATGACCGATCCCGAAGGATTCATGTACCATCTGGTGCGCCGATTCAAGCTGCCGCGTTATCTCGCCAGCACGTCGACTAATGGTTTGTCGAACCAATATCGCTACTTCTGTGTCGGCTCCGAAGGATACCGCGATTTCTTCATCCGCAAGGGCGTCAAGCAAGAGAAGCTGATCGTGACCGGCATTCCCAATTACGACAACTGTGCTGCGTACCTGGACAATGACTTTCCCTTGCGCGATTACGTCCTGGTGGCGACCTCCGACGCGCGCGAGACCTACAAATTTGACAATCGCAAGAAATTCCTGCGCCGGGTTGTCGAGATAGCCGACGGCCGTCCCATTGTTTTCAAGCTTCACCCCAATGAAAAATTCGAGCGGGCCATTCGTGAAATACACGAGGTGGTGGGCGAGGTGCCCATCTACACCGACGGCAACACCGATCACATGATCGCCAACTGCCAGGCGCTCATCTGCCAATACTCGACAGTGGTCTATACGGGCATTGCCCTCAACAAGGAAGTGCACTCCTATTTCGATCTGGAGATGCTGAAGCGGCTGGCGCCGATGCAGAACGGCGGCACATCCGGCCGGAATATCGCCCGCGTTTGCCGCCACATCCTGTTGGGCGAACCCGTTCGCTGGGAGGAATTCCTGACCCATGACCCCGCCTAGCGACGGCATCGTCACTGTCATCCAGGCCCGTACCGGCTCGACACGCTTGCCCAACAAGGTACTGCTGCCTCTGGCCGGCCAGCCCTTGCTGACGCGCATGGTGGAGCGCGTGCTGGCCGCATCACGGATCGGGACTGTGGTGGTGGCAACAACTACCCAGGCAGCCGACGATCCCATCGACGATCTGTGCCGCGCCGAGGGCTTCCCGTGCTACCGGGGAGACGCCGATGATCTGCTCGACCGCCATTATCAGGCCGGGAAGCTATACAATGCGTCGGCGGTCATCAAAATCCCCTCCGATTGCCCACTCATCGACCCGCGTGTCATCGACCGGGTCATCACTTATTATCTGGACCATCTCGGCCGGTTCGACTACGTGAGCAACCTGCATCCGGCCACCTATCCCGACGGCAACGATGTGGAGATCATAGCCATGGAGGCACTGGCTACGGCGCATCGCGAAGCCGCGCGGCCGCTGGAACGCGAGCACACCACGCCCTTTCTGTGGGAAAATCCCCACCGCTTCCGCATCGGCAACGTCACGTGGGAAACTGGACTGGACTATTCCATGAGCCATCGCTGGACCATAGACTACAAAGAAGATTACCATTTCATCGCCGCCGTCTATGATGGACTATTCGGGGATGATCCGCTCTTTGGCCTGGAAGACATTCTGAACTTTCTGGCAACCCATCAGGAAGTGGCGGCCCTCAACAGCCGTTACGCAGGAGTAAACTGGTATCGCCATCACATGGACGAACTCAAGACGGTGTCGGCCGCGCAAACCCGACGAATATAACAACGACTAGCCCCCGGTTTCTAGGAAGAAACCGGGTTCCAAAGAGATCAAACAATGAATCAAGAAGAAATAAACGAACTGGAAAACATGGCCTTGCGCGTGCGCGAACACATCATCCGCCTTTCGACAGACGGCGGATGCTTCACCGGCGCGTCCCTGTCGTGCGCCGATCTTATCGTCTACCTGTACAGTCACTTCCTCAATGTCGGGCCGCATAATTTCGATACCCCCGACCGTGACTACCTGTTTTTGTCGAAAGGCCACGACGTGCCCGCCCTCTACGGCACATTCGTGGAACTGGGGTGGATGGAAGCCGAGCGCCTGACGAACCATCTCAAAACCAACGACACTATCTATTGGCACCCCAATCGCAACATCCCCGGCATCGAGTTTCATTCCGGGTCTTTGGGTCACCTGCCGTCCGTGGCCGTCGGCGTGGCGATGGACTGCAAGATGCGCGGTCTAAACAATCGCATCGTCGTCATCACCGGCGACGGCGAACTGAACGAAGGCTCGGTCTGGGAAGCGATACTTGTCGCCCAAGCCTACAAGCTCGACAATCTGCTCTTCATTGTGGATCGCAATTACTTCCAGGCCAACATCCGCACCGAGGAACTGATCCCGCTGGAACCGCTGGCCCCCAAATTCGAGGCCTTCGGCTGGCGAGCCAAACGAGTGGATGGTCATAGCTTCACCGCTCTGGATGAGGCGCTGTCCGGCGTGCCGTTCGCCGCGGGGCAGCCGAGCGTGCTCATCGCCGACACCGTGCGCGGCCGGGGCCTGCCCAGCATCCAGGAGCGCGCCGACCGCTGGTTCTGCAACTTCACCCACGATGAGGTCGATCAATTGCTGGAAGAACTCCACGGCGTGCGGCGAGCCGAGATAGAATCCGAGGCCCTCATCGTCAGATAAGAGATCTACAGATTTCATAGATGTCACAGATTAAGAATTTTTCTTCAATCTGCGACATCTGTGTAATCCGTCGTTTCGTCCGGAGAAACCATGAAGAATTACGAACAAACCTTGCTGGAGATGATGGCCGACGATGAGCGCATCATCGTCATGACGGCCGAGAATCGCGCCGCCATCCGTAACCTGCCGAACCTGGCCCCAGGCCGCTTCATCGACACCGGCATTACCGAACAGACGATGGTCGGGGCGGCCGCCGGGCTGGCCTTGCGCGGCCGCATCCCCGTACTCCACGCGCTGGCGACGTTCCTGACCCTGCGCGCCTTTGAATTCGTTCGCACCGACGTGGGCATCGGCAACCTGCCGGTCAAACTGGTCGGCGGCGTGCCCGGATTCCTGTCTGACGGCAACGGGCCAACCCATCAGGCCATCGAAGACGTGGCGCTAATGCGCGGCATCCCGCACATGCACGTCTTCTGTCCGGCCGACGAGCAGGACATGCTGCTGGCCCTGCCCCACATCATCAACAGCCCCAACCCCACTTACATCCGCTACAATGGACTCAAGCCGGTCGTCAACCACGCCGGCGATTTCGCGATCGGCCGGGCCGAACAAGTATCGGACGGGACGGACATTGCCATCCTCGTCTATGGAATGCTCTTCGCCCAGGCCTGGGAAGCCAAGGCACTGCTGGAGGCCGAAGGGCTGTCGGTTCGCCTCATCAACGTGCGGATGCCCAAGCCAATCGACGAGGAAGCGGTATTGCGCGCCGCCCGCGAGACGAATCTGCTGGTCACGCTCGAAGATCATTTCCTGACCGGCGGCCTCTACTCCATCGTTGCCGAGACGCTGCTGCACCACGGCGAGACGGCCGACGTGTTGCCCTTCGCCCTCGACGAGCGCTGGTTCCGGCCGGCGCTGCTCAACGATGTCCTTCAGTACGAGGGCTTCACCGGCGAGCAAATCGCCGCCCGGATTCTGGAGCGGGTCCCGACCCGCGTCTGATCAACGTTATAGCCCGAGTTGTTTAATTCGTGTTCCCGGCCGCCGGAAGAGGAACCCAGGCCATATAAAGGATAAAAAACATGCCTAATCAAGTCCGACTGAACCAGGACTACCCCAACATCACCGAATCGGAAAAGCTCTACGAGCGAGCCCAGGGTCTCATGCCCGCCTTCGCCCAGACCCTGGCCAAAGGTCCGACGCAATATGTCGATGGCGTGGCCCCCAAGTACCTGCGCCGCGCCAAAGGCGCGCGCGTGTGGGACGTAGACGGCAACGAATATCTCGACTACAACATGGCTATCGGTCCCATATCGCTCGGCTATGGCTACGAGGTGGTCGACGATGCTATTCGCCGGCAACTCGAAGACGGCATCGTCTTCCCGCTCATCCACCCCCTGGAAGTCGAAATCGCCGAACTCATTCGCGAAGTCATCCCCAATGCCGAGAGCGTGCGCTTTGCCAAGGCCGGGGCCGAGGTCACCAGCGCCGCTGTCCGCCTGGCCCGCGCCTACACGGGCCGCGACAAGGTCCTCTGCTGTGGCTATCACGGCTGGCACGACTGGTACATCGGCATCACCGCCCGCGATATGGGCGTGCCCCAGGCCGTGAAAGACCTCGTGTATACCTTCAATTATAACGATATGGATTCGGTCTCGGCCGCTCTCGATCAGGATACCGCCTGCGTCATCCTGGAACCGATGACCTTCGACTTCCCCAAGGATGACTTTTTGGCCAAGTTGAAGGCGGCCTGCGAAGCCAACGGCAGCCTGCTCATCTTCGATGAGATGTGGACCGGCTTCCGCTGGGCGTTGGGTGGAGCGCAGGAATTTTTTGGCGTTACGGCCGATCTGGCGTGCTATTCCAAAGCCATCGCCAACGGCATGCCCATTGCCGTTCTGGCCGGGCGAGCCGACGTGATGTCATTGCTCGACCAACACGTCTTCTTCTTCACCACCTTCGGCGGTGAGGCGCTGTCGCTGGCCGCGACGGGGGCCACCATTCGCGAACTGCACGACAAGAACGTGCCCGCCGACCTGGCCCGCAAGGGTCAAAAACTGATGGAGGGCTACAACGACATCGCCACAGAGCTGGGCATCCGTGACATCACCCACTGCAAGGGCCACCCGGCGCGTGGCCTGATCGTTTTCGACGACAAGAGCGGCCAAAGTCTGCTCATGAAATCATTCGTGCAGCAGGAACTCATCAAGCGCGGCATCCTCTGGTCGGGCTTCCACAACATGTGCTACAGCCATACCGAAGCCGATCTCGATTATACGCTGGCCGCCTATAGCGAAGTCCTGGCCCTTTTCAAGAGCGCATTGCAGGACGGTGAGCTGGAAGACCGCCTGCGCGGTCGCCCCGTCCAGCCGGTCTTCCGCCGCACGGACAGCTTTAATTTGAAGCCGGCCAAGCAGTAGAGGAACCAAACGATGGAAGAAAATATTTTCTCGCTGGCCGGCAAGACGGCCATCGTTACCGGCGCGCTGGGGCTGATCGGCCGCAAGCATTGCGAAGCCCTGGCCGCTCACGGGGCCAACGTCATCGTCGCCGACCTCGACGCCACGGCTTCGGCCGAATTTGCCGCCACGCTGCCCACCCCGTCGCTCGGCCTGGCGCTCGATGTGACCGCGCCTGATTCCATCACCTCGCTGCGCGACGCCGCGCTGGAACACTTCGGCCATCTGGACGTATTGGTCAACAATGCCGCCATCAATGATATGTTCGAGAACCCCTCCCTGGCCGCCGAGCAATCGCGCTTCGAAAACTACCCACCGGCGATGTGGCAAAAATCGCTCGACGTCAACGTGACTGGCGTCTTTCTGTGCGCGCAAATTCTGGGCACACCAATGGCCCAACAAGGCCAGGGTAGTATCATCAACGTCGCCTCGACCTACGGCATTGTCGCCCCCGATCAGTCGCTCTATCTGACGCCCGACGGCCGCCAGCCCTTCTACAAGTCGCCCGCCTACCCGACTACCAAGGGAGCAGTCATCGCCTTCACCCGCTTTCTGGCCGCCTACTGGGGCCACGCCGGGGTGCGCGTCAACACGCTTTCGCCGGGCGGCGTGGAGAACAACCAGCAGGAATATTTCATCGACAACTACGCCGCGCGAACGATGCTGCGCCGCATGGCCGCGCCGACCGATTATCAGGGTGCGCTCGTCTTCCTGGCCTCAGACGCCTCGGCTTACATGACCGGAGCCAATCTGGTGGTCGATGGTGGCTGGACGGCGTGGTGATCAGTCAGTCAGTATGCACTAAGTCAGTAGGTCTGTCTTCAGTGAACTCATCTGGACCGACCTACCGGCTTACCGACCTACCGGCTGACTGATCTACTGAATACTGTATACTCCGCCTCATGGATTTAACGAGCGATCTGCAACGTCGCGCCCGCGCCATCCGCTTCGTGCTGACTGACTGTGACGGCGTCCTCACCGACAACGGGGTATACTACTCCTCCGCCGGCGAGGAGTTGAAGCGCTTTTCGATTCGGGACGGCATGGGCGTCGAGCGCCTCCGCCGATTTGCCGCCGTCGACGTTGGCATCGTCACCGGCGAGCGGTCTGGCGCAGTGGAACGCCGGGCCGAAAAGCTAATGATCACCGAGTTACATCTGGGAATCAAGGACAAGCCGGCCGTCTTACGGGAGATATTGGCCCGTCTGGGATTAAAAGCCGAACAGGTAGCCTACATCGGCGACGACACCAACGACGTCGACATCATGCGACAAGTCGGCCTGGCGGCCTGTCCGGCCGACGCCACGCCGTTCGCGCGCGAAGTAGCGCATTACGTCTGCGCCAATCGAGGCGGCTACGGAGCGTTTCGCGATCTTGCCGAATTCATCATCGCCGCGCGCGCCGTGCCGGCTGCTTTGGGAGAATAGTTTTTATGACACAATCCGCCACAGTGAAAACGGGACGCCACGCCATCGGCGATGGCGAGCCGGTCTACATCATCGCCGAAATCGGCATTAATCATAACGGTTCGCTGGAACAGGCCCGCAAACTGATCGACGGCGCCATCTTCGCCGGGGCCGACGCCGTCAAGTTCCAGAAACGCACGCCCGAATTGTGCGTGCCGCGCGATCAATGGAATATCGAGCGCGACACCCCCTGGGGCCGCATCACCTATCTGGACTACCGGCACAAGATGGAATTCACGTACGAACAGTACCGCTCCATCGACCGCTATTGCCGCGCACGCGGTCTGGACTGGTTTGCCTCATGCTGGGACGAGGAAGCGGTCGAATTTATGGAGCAGTTCGACACACCGCTTTACAAAGTCGCCTCGGCCACCCTGACCGACTTGCCCTTGCTGCAAAAGATAAAAGACACCGGCCGGCCGGTGATGATCTCTACCGGCATGTCGGAAATGTGGCAGATTCAGGCCGCCGTGGACTTGCTCGGCCACGATGAGCTGATGATCGCCCACGCCACCTCGTCTTACCCCTGCCCGCCTGAAGAACTCAACCTGCGCATGATCCCCACGTTGAAAGCCCTCTACCCCGGTGTGCCGATTGGTTATTCGGGCCACGAGGTCGGCCTGGCGCCAACGTGGGCGGCCGTCACCTTGGGGGCGACCTTCGTCGAGCGCCACATCACGCTCGACCGGGCGATGTGGGGCTCCGACCAGGCGGCGTCGGTCGAGGTGATGGGCTTCCACAATCTTGTGCGCAACATCCGCGACATCGAAAAGGCAATGGGCGACGGCATCAAGCGCATCTATCCCAGCGAACTGGCAGCCATGAAAAAGCTGCGCCGCGTCGATACAACTCAACCCAGCCATGCAAATTCGTAAACTGGACACCTCCCAAAAAAAGGACCGGGCGCGTTTCGTCGATTTCGCCTTCGATCTGTATAAGGACAGCCCGCTCTGGGTCCCCCCATTGCGATCGGACGCCATGAACTTGCTGGACCAGTCGAAGCATCCCTTCTATGAGCATTCCTATGCCGACTTCTTCGTCGTTGAGGAGGGTGACCGGGTACTCGGCCGCATGGCGATGCTCGAAAACCGCAGCTTTAACAATTACCACAACACGCAGACGGCTTTCTTCGGCTATTTCGAGACCATCGAAGAGATCGAGGTCGCCCGCCTGCTGCTGCGCAAGGCTGTCGAATGGGCCAGGGAACACAACCTTGACACGATCATCGGGCCGCGCGGCCTGGCCGGCATCGACGGCAGCGTCCTCGTCGAGGGCTTCGATCACCGCCCGGCCATGACCATCCCCTACAACTATCCCTATTACGACGCCTACATCAAGGATTCCGGCTTCGACAAGGACACCGACTATCTGTCCGGCTATGCCCGCGGCGACCACGAGATTCCGCCGCGCCTTTACGAAATTGCGGCCAAGGTGAAGGAGAAAAGGGGCTACTGGATCAAGACCTTCGCTTCCAAGGCCGAAATTCGCGAATGGATTCCGAAGGCAATGATGGTCCACCGCCAGGCGATGAGCGGCTTGCACAGCTTCTACCCGCCGACCGAGGCCGAAACGCGCACGATCATCAATTCACTGCTGGTCATCGTCGACCCGTCGCTGATCAAGCTGGTGATGAAAGGCGATGAAATCGCCGGTTTCCTCATCGCCTATCACGACGTGTCGGCCGGATTGCAGAAGGCGCGCGGAAGGCTGTTTCCACTCGGTTGGTTCCACATCCTGCGCGACCGGCAAAAGACGGATTGGGTCAACGTCAACGGCCTGGGCTTGCTGCCGCAATATCGCGGGTTGGGCGCGAACGCCATGCTCTACACCGAGCTGCGCGACACCATTTCGTCCCACGGCTTCAAGCACATTGATATCGTGCAGGTCAACGAGACGAACTTCAACAGCCGCTCGGACATGGAGACGATGGGCATTGAATGGTACAAACGCCACCGGCACTACCGGATGGCCGTGGAACCCTAGATGGGGAGCGATAGTCGGGTTACTGATCGAAAAGCGCAGCCACGGCCGCGCGCGTGCTGGCAAAAGCCAGCTCCGGCAATTGATCCGGCGCGAAAAAGCCGGCATCGTCAGCGTCATCGCCCGCCTGGAGTTGGCCGCCGAGCAGCGTTGCCCCATACAGGATGAAGATGCTTGCTCCGCCCGCCCCGGGCGGATTAAAGAACACATCAATGACGCTTTCAATCTCCACCGCGAGGCCCGTCTCTTCCCACGCCTCGCGAGCGGCCGTGACCCTGGGGTCGCTACCCTGATCGACAAAACCCGCCGGCAGGCTCCACTTGCCCCGCTCCGGGTTCATGGCCCGACGCACGAGTAGCAGCTTGCCGTCATCGACCACGGCCACACCCACGCCCACTTTCGGATCAGTGAAAAAAACGTAGCGGCACGCCGGGCACACCCGGCGCGGCTTGTCGGCCACGCGCTCGGTCACCATAGGCGAGCCGCAGCGCGGGCAAAAAGCGAACCAGGCCGGCGCGCTCTCACCCGGGACCGGCTCCGGCACACTTCTCATCTCATCACAAGGAACGTACCCGCCGCCTGACGATCAACCAGGAAACGAGCAGCAGCAGGAAGAGGGCCCCCAACCCGATCTGAATCGGGCGCAGGGATGAGTCGAAGATCTGCCCGTTGGCCGGGGCAACTTCGGCATTAGCTGTGTCGTCTTCAAGGGCACCGGTATCGAGCGCGGGGGCGCTCGGTTCCTCAGTCGTCTCCGGCACGGCTGCTGTTTCCCCAGTAGCCTCAAAGTTGAATGTCTCTGTGGGCAGCGGTGCTTCCGCGCCCAGCTCGGTTTCCGGCATCGTCGTGACAGGCTCAGAGGCTCCGGGCATCAGAGTGCCATCCATCGGGGGCAGCGCTTCGATGGCAAACGTTTCGGTGAGCGATTCCTGGGCAGCGAGTTCGGCCACGGCCTCCGTCGCCATAGCCCGCTCTTCTTCGCCCCCACCGGCTGCTTGCTCCCGGGGTGCCTCAACCACATCCGAGGCCGCGCTCTCTTCTATGGACACGCTCTGCGAAACGGCAGCCGGCGCGGCCGATCCGTCGCCGGCAAACTGCCCCCGGAACACACCCAACGCCAGGGTAAAGATCAGGAAGAAAGCCGTCAGCGCTGTGGCTCCGCGCAAGACCGGGTAGATCTGCCGCGCGGGTTGAGTCCTGGGGCGGCCGTAGCGCGCCGGATCGAGGGCAAAGCTGCGCGGCACGCGCCGGCGCGGCATGGCCCGCATCTGCAATTTGAGCAGCCGCATCCGCTCCATCTCGTCGCGCAGCGCCGCGTCGCGGGCCATCAACCCTTCCAGACGCTCGCGTTCGGCGGCCGTGAGGGCATTGTCCAGGTAAGCGCTAAGTGCTTCCCGGCGTTTGTCCGCCGTGGATCCGCGATCTCGTAGAAAATCAAACATCTTGGTCCGCCTAAGTTCCTGTGGATTCAAGACGATATGCGGACGGCAATAGTTCCCCGCCGATCTCCTGTAAGCAGTCGCGCAGCTTGGCCCGCGCGCGGCTAAGACGCGATTTCACCGTGCCCAGCGACACGCTGGTGATTTCGGCAATCTGCTGGTAGTCGTATCCCTCCACATCCCCCAGAACGGTGACGATACGCTGGTCATCGGGCAAGCCTTTCAGGCAGCGCTCGATCATGAGCGCCAGCTCTACCCGTTGGCGGTGGGCTTCCGGTCCCTCGCCCGGGCTGCGCAGAAAGGCGAACGACTCATTCTCATCCGTGATGGCGTCGAGAGAGGTTTGAGGGCGGCGTTTGCGGCGGCGCAGCTCGTCGTAGCAACGATTCGTGGCGACCCGAATTAGCCACGACTTGAAGCTGCCGCCCCGGAAACTGCGCAGGCTCTTGTATGCAGTGATGAACGTCTCCTGGGCCACGTCTTCGGCCTCGGCCGGATCACCCATGATGCGATAGGCCACGTTGAAGACAAGCTCCTGGTATTGCACGACAAGCCGGTTGAAGGCCACAATGTCGCCTTGCTGAGCCTGCTGGATGAGATCCTCTTCGTTCATCTTGCTAAGGTCCGTTTCAATTGACAGAAATCGGCCCTTGTTTTATACTCCGCTCTTGATAAGCCATGCCGAAGTGGCGGAACAGGCAGACGCGCACGACTCAAAATCGTGTTCCCTCGGGAGTGTGGGTTCGATTCCCACCTTCGGCATACGACCAACAGGATTATAAGGCCGGCCCCATGGGCGGGCAAGCGATGGCTCCCGACAGGAGCCATTTTCATTTCTGCGGGGCCGACTGGCCGGTGCTCCCGGCCTACGTCCGGCCAAACTGCCGCGCCAGCAACGCCGCCGACAAGTGAATCAGCGTCGGCCGCCCGTGGGGGCAGGTGTGGGGCACTTCACACGCTTCTAGTTGCAGGATCATCGCCTCCATCTCCTCGCGTGTCAGGCTCTGCCCGGCTTTCACCGCGGCCGTCTTGCACACCCGCTTGATCACCAGCGCCTCCGTTTCTGATTTCAGCGGAGGAGTCTCGTTCTCCAGATCGGCTACCACGGCCGCCAAGGCCCCAGCTGGATCAGAACGGGTAAGGATGGCCGGCACGGCGCGAATACTGAAAGCATTCGGCCCAAACGATTCTATCTCGAAGCCCAACGAGGCCAACAGCGGCAACTGCTCTTCCACCAGGCGCGTCTGCGACGGCGACAAATAGACTGTAGCCGAGGCCACAAGCCCTTGTGACGCCGCCTGCTGGCCCTGGCGCTGGGCCAAAAATTGCTCGTAGAGAATTCGTTCGTGAGCAGCGTGCTGATCGATGAGATATAGGCCGTCCGGCCCCTCGGCGATGATGTAGGCCGCGCCAACCTGGCCGATGACCCGCATAATCGGCAGCCGGTGTTCGGGTGCTTCGGACAACGACGCTGACGGCGCACCCTCGATTGACCTCTCCTGCTCCGGCCCGCGCAATTGCCAGGGAATATCCAACTGGGCGGAAGGCGTATCGGAATAGTCGCCCGACGGCCGGAAAGCGCCCCACCCACCCGAAGGGCCGGGCGACCAACTCCCCAACCCGCGCGCCGGAGCCGTCTCCATCAATGACGCGCGCACCGCCCGCTGCACTGCGCCGAACGCCGCCCCCTCGTCCCGAAACCGTACTTCGACCTTGGTCGGATGCACGTTGACATCGACTTCTTCCGGCGGCAAGTCGATAAACAGGATCGCCATCGGGAACCGTCCTACAGGCAGCAGAGTGTGGTAGGCCTGAATGACGGCGAACGTCAGACGCGTGTCCCGTATCATGCGGCCGTTGACGAATAGCTGAATGTGATTGCGCCCGGCCCAGGTCAAGGCCGGGTCGCTGACGAAACCGTGTACGTCGATGGCGCGCCGGTCGCCGCCGGACGGCCCCGGTTCCCTGGGCAAGGTCGCCACTTCCATCAATTGCCGGGCCGTATCAGGCCCATAGGCCGCCAGCAACACGTCGGCGGTGGCGCCACTGCCGGCGGTCTGGAACGTTACCCGGCCGTCATGGCTCAACCGGAAGCGGATGGCCGGATAGGCCAAGGCATAGCGGGTAACAAACTCGTCGATCAGCCGTTTCTCGGTCGTGACGCTCTTGAGGAATTTGAGCCGGGCGGGGACGTTGTAAAAGAGATTCTCGACGGCGATGACCGTCCCCGCCGGCGCGCCGACCATCTCGCGCGCAACGATCTTGCCGTCCTCAAGCACCAGGCGCACGCCGGCGGATGCGTCTCTAACCCGACTGACAATCGTTAACCGACTGACGGCGGAGATGGCGGCCAGCGCCTCCCCGCGAAAGCCGAGCGTGCGAATGGCCCACAGATCGTCGGCCGACGACAACTTCGACGTGGCATGGCGCAGAAAAGCGGTCTCGATCTCATCCGCGCCGATGCCGACGCCATTGTCGGCCACCTGGATAAGCTCCCGGCCGCCGCCGCGTATATCGATCGTGATGGTCGTCGCCCCCGCGTCGATGGCGTTTTCCGTCAGTTCCTTGACGACCGAGGAAGGGCGCTCCACCACTTCACCCGCGGCAATTTGCGAGGCCAGCTGGTCGGACAACACGTGAATGGTCATATCGGAATTGTACCAAATTCGGCCGCGGATGATTGCCGGAAGCCGGACAAAACTTTATACTTGATCCTTCGAGGTGAACGAATGCCCTTTCAAGCAACTTATGACGTGCAACCAGACCGCCGCGCCTATACCTTTGAGCCAGGTATTCCCAACGGCAGCCGGCAGGTGGGAGTGCTGGTTTTTCATGGCTTCATCGGCAGTCCGCTCAGTTCGCGGCCGATGGCTGAATATCTGAACGAGCAAGGCTTCTATGTCCACTGCCCGCTGTTGCCGGGCCACGGCAGCTATCCCGATAAACTCTATGGCGTCTCGCCTAACGACTGGCTGGCCGAGGTCGAGGAAGCCTACCGGGTGGCTCGGAAGGCATGCGACGATTTGTTTATTGTTGCCCACTCCATGGGCAACGTCCTGGCCGCCCACGTGGCCCTGAAGTTCGGTGATATCCGCGGGATCGCCATGCTGGCGCCGGTCATCGACGTGCCCGATTCGCGCTTGCGGCTGGTCAAATACGCCCGCTTCTTCATGCCTTGGTACTATCCGCATAAGAGCAAGCGCGAGAGTATGCAACACCTGGTCCGGGAACGCGTCCTGGATTTTGATCCGACCATCGACTTCGACAGCCCCGAATTCCAGGCGCAACTACCGCAAGTCAGTCGCGTGCCATTGTCGGGCATGCACGCGATGGTGCAAATGATCGAGAAGGGTCGCACGCTGTGGCCGCGTCTCGATGTGCCCGTGCGTATCTTCGCCGGTGAAGACGACTTCGCCGCCCCGCCCGAAAACGCCCGCCAGATCTTCGCGCTGCTGCCCACTCAGGACAAGGAACTCCAAATCTACCCCGGTGTGGGGCATGAAATGATGCGGCCGTTTGAACCGATCCACCGAACCCTGTGGAATTCTGTTTCTGCTTTCATCTCCGAATACGCCCCTATCGCTTCGTCTGCGAACGGGCAGTAAAGACCCGTAGCATCTACATGCTGTAAGGATTAAGTTCCGTAATTTATTGTCTTTTCCGCCCGTATAGTACACAATACAGGCCAAAGAGCGGGCAGAGGATGGGAAGTTGCGAGTCCGCGGAAGGCCACAACTGTGGCGATAGGAAATTCCAAAGCGATACTTCGACCAACCTTAACCGCTATTTATCCCTTACTTTCTGTTTCACAAGGAGAAGAGAAAGATTATGAAGCGAATTATGTTGTTGCTGACAGGATTGCTCCTCTTGGCTATGCTCGTCGCGGCTTGCGGCGGCACCGCGGCCGAACCGCCGGCGCAAGAAGCCGCGCCCACCGAGGAAGTGGCGGAAGAGGTCGTGGAACCGACCGAAGAGGTCATGGAAGAGGCCAGCGGCGATTGTTCCGATGAGGCCGTGTTGTGCATTGGCCTGGTTACCGACGTGGGCGAAGTGGACGACAAGTCCTTCAACCAGTCGGCTTGGGAAGGCGCGCAGCAGGCGGCCGAAGCACTGGGCGCGGCCGAGGTCAACTTCATCGAGACCAAGGACGCCAAGGATTATGGCGCGAATATCGCCCTGTTCGCCGATCAGGGCTATGACATTATCGTGACCGTCGGTTTTGCCATGGGCGAAGCCACCATTGAAGCGGCCGGGACCTATCCCGACATCAACTTCATCGGCGTCGACCAGTTCCAGGGCGAGGCCTTGCCAAACGTGACCGGTTTGGTCTTCCACGAAGACCAGTCCGGCTATCTGGCTGGTGTGTTGGCCGCTTCGCTAAGCCAGAGCGGCACCGTCGCCTCCGTATTGGGCACCAACCTGGTTCCGCCGGTCGTGGCCTTCAACGAAGGTTACAAGAATGGCGCCTTGTCGGTTAACCCCGACATCACCATCATCGACACTTACCATCCCGGTGGTTTGGACGTCGCCTTCACCGACCCCGAATGGGGCGCCACGACGGCCGCGCAGGCCATCTCCAATGGTGCCGACGTCGTCTTTGGTGCCGGCGGCAAGACCGGCAATGGCGCGTTGATCGAATCCGCCGGACACGATGGCGTGTGGTGCATCGGCGTCGACTCCGACCAATGGGAGACCGTGCCCGAGGCCCATGCCTGCCTCGTCTCCAGCGCGATGAAGCTCATTACCCCTGGAGTCATTGACCTGGCCACGATGTCGGCCAACGGTGAATTCCCGGGCGGCAATTTCTTCGGCGCTTCCGGCCTGGCCCCGTTCCACGATCATGAGGATGCAGTCTCTCAGGACATCAAGGACCTGCTGGATGCGACCAAAGCCGGCCTGCTGGACGGTTCGATCACCACGGGCTACAACCCCGGCTAACCCATCCGTAGCAATCCAGATGAACGGCGACTTCGCCCTGGCTCATCTGCTGCACACGAGTTTGTGAATCTGTAATGATGTGCGACGTGTCGACTTCGGCACGTCGCACATCGTCTAACAGGAGACGGCCATGACGTCAGTTCCAGCGCAAGACAAGGGGAAAGATCGGGCAATCGGGGCGGTGCGGCGGATTTGGCGCAGTATCAGCGTCCCTCTCGTCGCCGTGCTGTTGGGTTTGCTCATCGGCGGAATTCTTTTATTCGTCTCCGGCGCCAATCCGTTCGAAGCCTACGGCGCGCTCATCAAGGGAGCCTTTGGGACGCCTGTGGCCGTCCAACGAACGCTGGAAAAAGCGACCCCTCTGGTATTCAGCGGTCTGGCCGTGGCCTTCGCCTTCAAAGCGGGGCTGTTCAACATCGGCGCGCAAGGGCAACTGTTGATCGGCGCCATCGTGGCGGCCTATGTCGGCTTCGCGATTGAAGGCCTCCCGGCTATCATCCATGCGCCATTGGCCCTGTTGATCGGCGGCCTGGCCGGCGCCCTCTACGGCTACATCCCCGGCGTACTAAAAGTCTACACCGGCGCGCATGAGGTAATCGTCACCATCATGCTCAACTACGTAGCCATCAACATCACCGACTATCTGGCCGATGGGCCGTGGAAAGATCTGTCGCCCGGCAACGTCGTGGCCCGCACGCCCAAGATACAGCCGTCGGCCGAGATACCCATCCTGGGCAACATACCCCTGGGGTTTATCTTCGCCGTCTTAGCCGCCATTATCGTCTGGTGGCTCCTCTATCGGACGACGCTGGGGTATGAAATTCGCACGGTCGGCCTAAATGCCAGCGCCGCCCAGTACGCCGGCATTCGCGTGGCACGCATGGTCATATTGACCATGATGATCAGCGGTTTTTTGGCCGGCTTCGGCGGCGCGGTAGAAACGCTGGGCATCGTCGGCCGCTACCAACCCGGATTTAATGCCGGGCTGGGCTTCGACGGCATCACCGTCGCGCTGTTGGGGAAGACCAGTCCGTTTGGCGTCATTCCCGCGGCGTTGCTCATGGGCGCCATGCGCGCGGGGGCCAGCCAGATGCAATTCAGCGCCGGCGTCGCCAAGGAGATCACCGACGTCATCACGGCCTTTATCCTCTTCTTTGTAGCGGCGGACGTCATCGTGAAGTGGCTTATCCGCCAGCGCGATAGCGATGATGAACGCATTATGCTTAGCTCCGGTTGGGGCGGCAATTGAGCTTCCACCACATCGCCCCCTACTGTCCATAGTCCTTAGAGCGCCGTTACCGACAGTCAAGTGAGGACCTCGCCATGGAATTAACCGCAAAGCGCCAGGCCGAATCGAGCAACTGGTTTATCAAAAACAGATGGTGGGTGTTGATCGGCCTCATCCTCATCGGCTCCGTTATCTACGCCTACGCCACGAATGCAGTCGTGACGACGGCCGTCCTGGCCTCGACGCTTCGCCAATCCACTCCACTCATCCTGGGCGCGCTCTGCGGCGTGTTGGGCGAACGCAGCGGCGTGATCAACATCGGCATCGAGGGCCAAATGCTGCTGGCGGCGTTCGTGGCCTTTTTGGCTAACGTCTACACCGGCAACCTGCTGGTAGCCACGTTGGCCGGCTTGCTGGCAGGGGGCGTCATGGGCCTATTGCTGGCCTTCATGTCCGTCACCCTAAAAATGGACCAGATCATCGGCGGCACGGTGATCAATATCCTGGCCGTCGGCCTGACCGGCTACTTTTACGTCAGCGGTCTGACGACCAAGGGTAAATTCCAGCCCATCCCCCTGGGGCCATTGGCCGACATTCCATTGCTCGGGCCAGTACTATTTCGCAATCCGCCAATCACTTATTTAGCCATCATCCTCGTGTTCGTCCTCCATTACGTGCTGTTCTACACGCGGTGGGGACTGCGCACCCGCGCCGTGGGCGAACACCCCAGCGCGGCCGACACGGTGGGGATCAACGTCTTTCGGACGCGATATATCAATGTCATCATCGCCGGAGCCATTGCCGGTCTGGGTGGAGCATTTCTGACACTGGAAGGGGTGGGCTCCTTTGAGCGGCTGATGACCAACGGCCGCGGCTTTCTAGCGCTGGCGATCATGATCTTCGGCAAGTGGACGCCACTGGGCTCGTGGGGCGCGGCGCTGCTGTTCGGCTTCACCTACGCCATGCAGACCCAGCTCCAGTTCTCGGGGGTAAATCTGCCGCCGCAATTTATCGGCAGTCTGCCCTATATCCTGACGATCCTGGTCTTGGCCGGATTCGTCGGCCGCTCGCGCGCGCCGGCCGCAGAAGGCATCCCGTATGAGAAAGAAGGTTAATCAGCCGCGGCACAGTCGTCCCCGACGGCCGCTCACCCAGTCTTTGCCGACTGACCTATGATTCTGGAGTGAAGATGAGCAACAACGACGCATCCATCGTCCTGGAAGCCAAAGGGATCACCAAGCAGTTTCCCGGCGTGCTGGCCAATGATCGGGTTGATCTGACCTTGCGCCGTGGCGAAATCCTCGCCTTGCTGGGCGAAAACGGTGCCGGGAAAAGCACTTTGATGAATGTTCTCTATGGCCTCTACACGCCGGATGCGGGGGAAATCTGGATCAAGGGCGAGCATGTGATTCTTCAGAATCCCGGTGACGCTATCGCGCGGGGTGTCGGCATGGTCCATCAGCACTTCCAGTTGGTGCCGGTGATGACCGTGGCCGAGAATGTCATCCTGGGGTCGGAAATTACCAAGCTGGGCGGCTACATCGACAAGCGCGAGGCCAACCGCCGCGTGCGCGAATTGTCGGAACAGTACGGATTAGAGATCGATCCCACGATAGAAGTGGAAGACCTCCCCGTGGGCTTGCAGCAGCGAGTGGAGATCATCAAGGCCCTCTATCGTCAGGCCGACATCCTGATCCTCGACGAGCCGACGGCTGTGTTAACACCGCAGGAGTCGAACGAACTCTTCCGCATCATGCACGACCTGACCGAAAAGGGCGTGTCGATCATTTTCATCACCCACAAGCTAAAGGAAGTGTTGGCTATCGCCGATCGTATTGTCGTCTTGCGCGGCGGCCGCAGCGTCGGCGCTGCCCTGCCGTCGGAGTCAACCGAAGCCAGCCTGGCCGAGTTGATGGTCGGCCGCAAAGTTATCCTGCAAGTCGATAAAGACGAAGCCGTCCCCGGCAAACTGGTACTGGAGATCGATGGCTTGCACGTGCAGGACGACCGCAAGCATGAAGCGGTTAAGGGGCTGTCGCTCCAGGTCTATGCCGGAGAGATTCTGGGTGTGGCCGGCGTGCAGGGCAACGGCCAGCGAGAGTTCGTCGAGGCGCTGACAGGTCTACGGCCGAGCACTGAGGGCAAAATCACCATCATGGGCGAGGACGCCACCCACCTCACGCCGCGCCGCATTACCGAGCTTGATGTGGCCCACATCCCCGAAGACCGCGAGAAACACGGCTTGGTCATGCCCTATTCCATTGCCGACAACCTGGTGCTCAATCGCTACTACCGTGCGCCCTACTCGAAAAACGCGATTCTCGACCGCGAAAAGATCGCCGAAAACGGCGCAAAACTCGTCAAACAGTTCGACGTGCGCACGCCGTCGATCTACACTCATGCCAGCAGCTTGTCCGGCGGCAATAAGCAGAAGGTTATCGTCGCCCGCGAATTCTCGCGGCCGGTCAAATTGCTCATCGCCAACCAGCCAACCCGCGGCATCGACGTCGGCTCCATCGAGTTCATCCACAATCAGATCGTCGCCCAGCGTGACGCCGGCGTGGCTGTGCTCCTCGTCTCGGCCGAGTTGGACGAAGTACTCAGTCTGGCCGACCGCGTGGCGGTCATGTTCGACGGCCGCATCGTGAAAACGCTGCCCATCGAAGAGGCCACCCGGGAAAAGATCGGGCTGCTGATGGCCGGCTCTGAGGCCTGATAATGGAAACCCGCTGGAAGACGTCTCAGCTCTGACAGGTAGGTGACTTGCTTTCTGCCTAACCTGCACCTTCATCATCCCTCGGATCGGCCCGGGCTTTGTCTGGAAACCCAAGACTGCCCCATAGACAAAGGCCTCTGGTTGCGCTATACTGACCACGCTATTATGAAGAACGTGAAGGGAGATTCACCCAATCTGAATAATTCTCAACCGCCAGTCAATCACTCGCCGGCGGCCATGAGCGATTCTTAATCCACTCATCGAACAGATAAATAGTGGGCGAATCGCCCAGCCGCAACCGACGGCTGGGCCTTTTAAGTTTGTATTTCAACGACTTTTGGAACAGATGCGGAGAGTTTAGATATGATAGAAGATGAAGTTCTATACGTGACGGCCGAAGGTTTGCAACAAATCAAGGATGAGTTGCAAAACCTCAAGACCACCCGCCGCGAAGAAGTCGCCCAAAAACTGGAAGTTGCCATCAAGCAAGGCGATCTGAAGGAAAATGCCGACTATCACGATGCCAAAGAGGAACAGGGCTTCATCGAAGCTCGCATCCGTCAGCTGGAAATCATGCTGATGAATGCCAAGGTCATCGAGAACAAAGGGCCAGCCGGCGTCGTGCGCATCGGCAGCACGGTCACTGTTTCCGAAGAGGGCTATGATGAGCTGGAAACCTATACGATTGTCGGCGCGGCCGAGGCCGATCCGACGAAAGGGCGTATCTCCAACGAATCACCCATCGGCAGCGCGCTACTGGGCGCGAAAAAGGGGCAAACTGTCAGGGCGATGACGCCATCGGGAGCGATGCAATTCACGATTCACGAGATAGCCTAACTCCATAACGCCAAGCGGATAAGCCCGCGGCTTCTCCACCCTTTTGACGCTACATCCTGGAACCGGAAGAGAAAGAAAATGCACGAGATTCGCACAGTGGAAGCCAGCCAACACGTCGGCGAAATGGTTCAACTCAAAGGCTGGCTGCACAACCTGCGGCGGCTGGGTGGCGTCAATTTTATCGTCCTGCGCGACGGCTGGGGAACAATTCAGGCCGTGACCGAGGACGACGCCGATCTTGCCCCCGTGGCCGACCTGGCATTAGGTTCCGTCATCCGCCTAAACGGCTTGGTGATCGCCAACTCCCACGCCCCCGGTGGACTAGAGTTACAACGGCCGCGCATCGAGATCGTGACGCCGGTAATGGAAACGCCCCCTCTGCCGCTCAACAAGCGCCGTCTCAACGCCGCTCTGCCCACGCTGCTGGACCACGCCGTCGTGGTCAATCGCCACCCGTCCCGCCAGGCCATTTTCCGATTGGCATCCGGCGTGATGGCCGGCTTCCGCGCCACACTGACGGACAGGCACTTCACGGAAATTCAGACACCCAAAATCGTCGCCTCGGCCACGGAAAGCGGTGCCAACGTTTTCAAACTCGACTATTTCGGCCGCCCCGCCTTCCTGGCTCAAAGCCCGCAGTTCTACAAACAGATCATGGTGGGCGTGTTTGAACGAGTCTTCGAGGTCGGCCCCGTCTTTCGCGCCGAGCCGCATGATACCGCGCGCCATATCAACGAATACGTGAGCCTAGACGTGGAGTTCGGCTTCATCGAAAATCACTTCACAGTGATGCGCCTGTTGCGCGAGGTCATCGCGGGGATATTCACGTATCTGACCGACAACTACGCCGGCGACCTTGCGCTTCTGGAAGCGACCCTGCCCACCATCCTGCCGGAGATTCCCCACATTCACTTCTCCGATGCCCAGGAGCTAATCTTGCAAAAACATGGCTTCGACGTGCGCGGCGAACCGGATCTCTCACCCCAAGATGAACGCTGGCTGGGCGAATGGGCGATGGAGGAGCACGGCAGCGATTTCCTGTTCGTCACCGGCTATCCGATGGTCAAACGACCGTTCTATACCCACGCCGATCCCGACCGTCCGGAATATTCCAATTCCTTCGACTTGCTTTTTCGCGGCACGGAGCTGGTGACAGGCGGGCAACGACTCCACCGCTATGCCGACTATCTGGCAGCACTGGAAAAGGCTGGTTACCCCGACGAACCATTCGAGACCTATCTTGAGGCGTTCCGTTACGGTATGCCGCCCCACGGAGGTTTTGCCATCGGGATGGAACGGCTGCTCATGCAATTCCTGGGCCTGCCCAATCTGCGCCTGGCCACGCTCTTCCCGCGCGATCTCAATCGCGTCGCGCCTTAGTAACCGGCCACTCGCTACTGCCCACTGATCACCACATAATCGGTGCCGTCCGCGGTGATCAGTCGCCTTCCGGAGACCGGATCATAAACGCCCAACCTCAATTCAGCGGTTGATTGCGGCACCGACAGCAATTGGACGATAACATCCCCCGCCTGCCAATAGGCAGCCGGCGCACCTAGCCGGTCGTCCTGACTGACGGGCTGCCCGTCGCTGCCAACCGCGTGCAAAAACAGACGGCGTGGTCCATCAACCGGCGCGATCACTTTCCAATAGGTCAGCAGCGAACACGGCTCCCCCACCACACACCCGTCGATAACATCATAGCCCCGGAATCGCAACTGTCCTCCAAAATCGATGTCGGTCGTATGCTCAGGCGCGATCACAAAATTAGCGGGAATTGTGTAGCGGGTGAATTCCCCTTCAACCACCTCCCAGGGAGCAACGAGCACCCGCAGAGGGGGAAACAGGGGCAGCGCATTTGGGTTGACTATGCGAACCATCTGCTCGTCGGGCGACCCCGGCAAAATCAGGCTTTGCGTCGGGTCGTAAAAACGCAGAGACAAATCATGACGGCGCAAGGTCAATTCCATCGTCGGCGGATCCATCGTCTCCGGCGTCCACCCCCCAATCGCCACCGCTCCCGCGTCGGCCGAATGGTCGAGGTAGGCGGCCGCTTCGGTCAGGGCCGCCTGCCACACGAACCGCACTTCTGCCTCCGCGGGCCAAGTGTGCCAAATCCCTGTATAGCCTTGCCAAGCTGTGCAGAGCAAGAGCAAACCAAGCCCCCAATTGATAAGCCCTGTGGCTAAATCTGTGGATAACTTTTCCCGTAGTGTGGATAAGTAGGGGGTATTGTGGATAACTACCAGCGGAAAAAGCATCAACACCGGCAGCAGGTTGATAATCCGGATACTACTAGGCGCATCGATGGTGACCAGGCTGGGAATGATCGACGCGGCCAGCCACAGCAATAGAAAAGCATGCCGAGGGTCGCGCCAGCGCCACAGGCTCAGCAGCACGCCGCCGTAGAACAGTAGCGCCATGATGGGGCCAAACACCGGCCGGCCGGCTATATTCTGTCGCCACAGCGGATCGCCATTGACGCCAAACATACCCGCGATTTTTAGCGCGTTTTCCAGGACCGGCTGCACATCTCCAGCCCGAAGTGCCCGCAAAGGCGCGTCAACTTCGGCAATGCGCACCTCCGCGTTCGGATTTGCCAGCAGAAAGACAGCCAGGGGCGCGGCGACCAACCCCAAAACCAGCCAGAAAAGGGCCACACCTCGCCAATGGCGTCGGAATGTGGGGCGGTGGAACAGGAGCAAGTAGACCGTGTAAAGGGCGAAGAATATGGGGACGGCACGGGCGGCCATGTAGGTGTGGAGGCTGAGACCGGCGAAAAGGCCAGCTATCAGAAAAGGCGCAGGGGAGCTGGAGATCACGGGAAATGGAGGGCTTTCCCATTCCCCTGCCCCCTTTCTCCCCTTCTCCTCTTCCCCTCCACTCTCCCGCTTGCCACCAAAAGCCCGCCACCACCAGTATGCGGCCAATCCGGAGAAGACGGGCAGCGAGATGGCACGCAAGGCCAGGCGACTATAGAACACGGGCCAGAAGAGCACTGCCAGGAACGCGGCCGACCACAGCCCCTCGCGCACACCGAACATACGTCGCCCCAAGGCATAACTCACAGCCACCAGCAACACGCCGAAATAGGCCGAGGGCAAGCGCAAGGCCAGAGCGTGGTCGCCAACCAGGACCCCAAACCCGGCCTGCAGATAATGATACAGCCCCTCATGACCGTAGGCTTCGGTAAAATAGATGGCGTGGTTTCCGGCCAGAATGCCCTGATTGATCAGCCAATGGGCGACCTCGTCGTGTTCCAGGCCGGGGGGTGATGCGCCCTGTGGCGTGGGAAAGTTGTCTAGGCCGACAAAGCGAAAGGCGGCCGCGGCGAGGAGAATGAGGACGAGCAACCCATTCAAAGCCGGGCGTCCGCGCCGTCCGGCCGAAATCGTTGCTCGGCGATCGGGCGACATGGTGCGGGGGGCGACTTCCGGTTGCCGGCCGTCAGCGGTCATTTCCTGGCCCAACCCAGCCGGCGCGTCAACGCCGAGGGCAAGACGGCGGCCATCGTCTCGCGTTCGTCCGGCTCGATCACGCGCAGCACGATTAACCCACCGCCATAAACTATGATTCCCACGGCCAAGGCCACAAACAGATGAATTTGATTGCCCAACCACATGGCAACCATCATGATCAGCGTCAGCAATGCCGGGCGTGCCGTCAATCGCAACCAGTCGATCCCCGCTTCCCGTTGCCTCAGAAAGTAGGCGAACACGGTCAGCAGCACAATCTCCGACAGAATCGTGATGATGCCGGCGGCGACGAAGCTATAGCGGGGTATCAATATCCAGTTGAACAGCACATTGAAGCCGACGGCGATAGCGAAGGCGCGAGGCTGAATTCGCTCCATCCCCAAGGCGATCAACACATAGTTGGTGACGCTGTTGAGCCATCCGAACGGAATCGACCAAATGATGAGCTGTAAGGCAATGGCACCCTGGGGCAGGAATTCGGCACCGCCGAGCAGGCCGATGAGCAGCGGGGCGGCGAAGGTTGTCAGGGCGGCTATCGGCAGGGCCAACAGCAACATGAGCTTGAGCGACATGCGATACATGCGCCGGGCGGTGTCCATGTTGTCCTTGATGGCTCGCGAAATAATGGGGAAAAGAGCCAGGGTGAAATAAGCGGGGATAATTTGGAGCGCGTTGAACCACTTCCAGGCGCTGTTGTACCAACCGACCACGGTTTCGCCGTTGGGCAGCAGTTGGCGCAAGAGCAAAATATCGACAGAAATGAAGACTGTCTGCAAGAGATGGATAAGCATCAACGGAAAGCCCAGCCTCATCATCTCGCGAATCATCGGCCGGTCTAGCGTCCACGGTCCGTGGAGAGCGAAGCGACGAGAGGCCAGACCGGATAATAACACCAGGGTGATCAGGTTGACGATGATCGACACGGCAGCCAGCCCCACAAAACTGAAGCCCGCCAGCAAAACCGCCACCCCCAAGCCAACCTTCAACATGGTCGTCACCGTGGACATCGCGGCCGGCACCTCGGCCTGTTCGTACACGTAGAACAAACCCGAAACGCCCAGCGTTAGTCCCGACAGGACCATGCCCACCATCATGAAAATGATGGCGGTGATCTCGGCCGGCGATAATGGGTTTGATCCCTGCAGCGTGAGCAGGACGTAGGCGATGATGGGCACGGCGGCGACCGCGGCCGTCAACATGCGCAGGACGCTGGAGTTGAGCAAGAAGCGTCCGGCCTGGCTGCGGTCTTGCGACACGTCACGAATGAGCAGAATATTGAGCCCGTAATTGGCGACGATCTCGAAGATGCCGGCGGTGGCGATGGCCGTCGCAAAGCTGCCGGCATCCGCCGGGCCGAGGACACGCAAGTAGAAGGCGGCGAACACGAAGTCGATGGCCTTGTTGAACAGGCTCAAAGCCATTGGCGCGCCACTGTTCTTAGCGATGCTGCGGGTGGTGGTGGCCGTCGATTCGGGACGGTAAAAGCGTTGCCAAGCCCAGACGCCAACAATAAAAACCAGCACAATGACGCCCATGAAGGACATAAGACCGCCAAGTTGGAAGCTGCGTGGGCTGTAGCGGAAGCGAACCGTCCAGTCTCCCGGCTCCAGAGGCACGCCGCGGAAGTTGGCATTAACGCGCACGATCTCCGTCTCATTCTCCGCATCTTCGCTGGCCCCGACCGGGCGCACGTACGCTCGCCATCCAGGAAAGTAACTATCGCTGAGGATAAGCCATGCAGGCGACGCGACCGCCGCATGGACGACTACCTCGTTGTTGGCGGCGCTGTCGATGTCGGCCGGTTGCGGATCGCCCGGCCGCGGGGTGGTGTCAGCAGGGACGTCCGTTTCCACGACGACATAGTAGCGTGGGTCGAACTCGGCTAGCGCAGCCAGAGCGTCGGTCGCGTGAACTTCGGCCGTGCGGGGCAGGGTGAAGGCACGGGGCATGGCCGCCAGATTCTCGTAGATGACAACCCCCTCGCCCTCCCACGCCAGCCGAAGCTTGGGGGAATTGATAGGGTTGGCGCTGACGATATACTTCACGGCCAGCACATCGAGCAATGGCGAATCGACCGCCGACAACGAGCCAAGCGGCTGGACACGATTGAACTGGAGGCCGTTCTGTGGTTCGATGGCGGCCATATAGTCCGTGTATTGCTTGGGAATGATGGAATCATAACCCCGGATGTCCATTAAATCGTGATACCAGGGGGTATTGGAGTTGAGCGTACCCGCGCCGCCGGCGTCGAAGGTAGTGATACGCCAGTCGCCGGGCTGGTCGTTGAGCCAACGAATAGCGGCCGGCGTGAAGTCCAGCAAGGCCGGGTCGACGGCCGCGTTGAACCCCACGCTCGCCGCATAGAGATCGAGGATGATCAGCCCACAGGCCAAAACGATCCAGCATCGCGTCCGTCGTGCCAGCAGCAGGACGGCTCCAGCGGCGACGAGCAACCCTCCAAAGAGCAAGAGTTGCCAAAAGAGATAACTATAGAAAGCCTCGACGGTAGGGAAAGCCAGCGTCGCGCCGGCCAGGCCCAGGAAAGCCCGTTCGACCAACGGCCGAAACAACTCGAAGTACACCCGGCTGAGAACGACACCGGCCACCGTTACCAGTCCGGCAATCAAGGCCAGCCAGGCGAGCACATTCCCGATCGTCACCGGCCGATTGGCGGAGTGCGATTGACCAACCTCTTTCGTATCTCGTATCTTGTATCTCGGATCTCCTACAAAGTCCGCGCCGAAGCCGGCCAGCACGGCTACGGCCAGCGACAGGGGAAAGACCCAGCGAAAAGGGGTATGGAGTTGATTGATAAACGGCAAGCCGTAATAGAGCAACGCATAAAGGGGCGTGCCGAAAATAAAGGCCAGGGCGAAGAACGAAAGCCCGGCGAAAAACCACGTCTGGGCGCGACGGGCGGCGGATAATGCGCGCCGGCGCAGCACAGCCGATAGGCCGATGCCCGCCAGCAACAACGGCAATATCCCCATATAGGCCGCGCCTTCGACGTAATTCTTTGAGCCCCAACTGGTGGTGCGCGCACCATAAGGATTCAATTCGCCGTTGAAGTTCAGATCAAGCGGAATGGCTTGGCCGGAAAAGGCGTCCCGGATGTCATGGTGGGTAGGGTTGCCAAAAAAATTCGGCAACAGGAAGGCAAGGGCATTGCGCGGTGGATAGGCCCAGCCGCGCACCTCCTCGAACGTGGCCGATCCCTCGCGAAAGTTGATGCGACCTACCTCAAACAGCGGCACGAGCTGAAGAGCGCCCAGCAGCAAGCCGACCACCACCATGACCGTCAACCAGAGCAAGGCGATGGACGAATGGCGGAGCCTTCGTCCGCGAACGCCGACGGGGAAGAAGTTCGCCGGGCGTGCGGGGATGCTCTCTCCTGTATCCTGCATCCCTTGTTCCCCGGCCTCATCAGCTTTCCCTTTTCGCGCATCAAAGGCCACCGTTCCCATGCGCCAAAGTGCATACAGGCCCATGATCAGCAGTGTGTAATACATGAACTCAGCGTGCCCGGCCAGGATTTGGCAGCCGAGAGCGACAGCGCCGGCAGCGGCCCAAAGAACGATGCGCTGGCGTGATGCCGTGGGGCTGCCGGCGAGGGCGACGATGCGCTCGATACAGCCTAGCAACAGCGGCAGCCAGACGACGGCCGCAGCGATCATCGGGAAAACAGCGGCGCTGACGATCAGGAACTGCGCTCCCTGGTACACAAACCCAGCCAACGCCGCGCTGCCCCGTCGCATCCCCAGGATGAGGCCGAAGATATACATGGCGATGCCGGCCAACCACACTTGGCTGAACACAAACCAGCCATAGGCCTTCATCAGCGGCACGATCAGGAACAAGACACTGAACGGGTAGAGGGCGGCATGTTGGCCGTTCGCCAGAAAGGGCGCACCGGCGAACAGAAAGGGATTCCACAGCGGGATTTCGCCGCCGCTAAGGCTGGAGAGCACAAAGCGTTTCCAGGCGTAGTTCTGGATGATGAGGTCGCCGATGAGGGCATTATGGGGGATGGCAGCGTCGAACGCCGGCGCTGAATCTTGCCAGGGCGGCCATTGGAAGAGGTTGTCAGCCGGCAGCACCGTGCGCGGGCCAAGCGTCACCCCGGCATAGAGCAGGAGCGGCAGGATGAGATAGGCCAGAGCGACGAGGAAATCCGGCCGGAGAACGCGTAGGCGAGCACGGATCATGCGATTGGGTCTTTATCGATACGAAAGATGCAGGCTGCCGCTCCGACCGCGCGACATTCGGTTTGCACGACGCGAAATTCCTGGCCGCGGCCAAACGCGCTGAGCGCTTCCTGCAACAGCCCGGCCACCAGGTGGCAGAAGGGCGTTTTGGCCTCCTGCCCCCAACACACTGCGCAACGCTCGATCGAATAGTCGTAGTAGGTCCCTCGATCGACAGCACGATGAGTCTGATCACTGTGTTGGGTCAAAATTCGAGCCAGGGCCGGCACACCGATCTTCAGGCGTGTGTGCAGGGGCAACAGACGAAAGGCAAACTCGTTAAATCCGATCGGTAGATCAAAGGCATCGACGATACGATCATACATGGCTCGCCCGGTGCGCAACGCCAGCCCACGCGCGCCGCGCGGCCCATAGATGAATTCCATCGTCTGGTTCAAGTTGGCAGCGGTGGCCAAATCAAATCCCAAATGGAGATCATTGGGCGGTGGATAATCAATGTAGCTGCCATTTTCCGTCAGGTTCAACAAGGCGTTAAGACCGTTGCGCCCGATCGTTTCTTCCAGTGATTCGAGATAGATACGGCCAAGCCGATTGCACAGGTAATAACCGCTGGGGGGAATAGGGTTTCTCACTGATAATTACCGCGCCTGACAAACTGCCGGCCGAAGGCCGGATAAGAACCAAGTATAAACGGATGGGGAGTGGATGCAAACGCGGGGAGCGGGCCGCCGCCAATTTCTCAAATGGGTTATCTTGTTTATCATATTCTGCCGGTCGGCAAAAGATACGGCTATAATGGAGAGATGGCACATGCGACGATGTACTTCCCACCCGACTTTCTGTGGGGCACGGCCACCTCCTCCTACCAGGTCGAGGGGCACAACACAAACAGCGACTGGTATACTTGGGAAACGGCCGATTCCAGCCCTATCAAGGGCGAATTGAATTGCGGCACGGCCTGTAACTGGTGGGAAATGGCCGAGGCCGATTTGGACATCGCCGCCGCGATGGGCAACAATGCCCACCGCTTGTCGCTGGAATGGAGCCGTATCGAGCCGGAGCCGAGCGTCTTCGACCCGGAAGCCATCGCGCGTTACCGCGCTATCCTGCAAGCCTGCCATGATCGGGGGCTGGAGCCTATGGTCACGCTCCACCACTTCAGCAACCCGCTGTGGTTGGCCGAAAAGGATGACTTCAACAGCGACATCGTTGTCAATTATTTCCAGCGCTACACGGCCAAAGTGGCGGCCGAGTTGGGTGATTTGATACCCAAGTGGATCACGATCAACGAGCCGATCACCTATGCTGTCATGCGCCATCTGACACGGCAATTTCCCCACGGCCGGCGCACGGGAGTCGGAGCGCTGTTCGAAGCCATCCACAACATGCTGCGCTGTCATGCTGCCGCTTACCACACCATTAAGACAGCGTGGCCGGCGGCGCTGGTGGGCACGGCCAACAATATGCAGATTTTCGAGGCGCGGCCGGATGGCAACCTCATCGACCGCTGGTGGGCGGGACAGGTCCGGGGCCTTTACAATGATAGCTGGCAGGATGCGCTGCACACCGGCCGCTATCGGGGCATCGTGGGCAGCAAGCGGTTCAAGGATCTGGCCGGAACGTATGACTTCGTTGGGATCAACTACTACACCCGCTTCTACCTTCGTTTTCCGCCGCCGCCGGGGTTCGTGGAGCGCCAATGGGGGCCGGGAGCGGTGGTCAGCGACGGCGACTACGGCGAAGTGTACGCCCACGGCCTGTATCAAATGATCGAGCACGTCTGGAAGCGCTACGGCAAACCCATGTACATCACCGAGAACGGTGTGCCGGACGCCGCCGACCGTATTCGGCCCGGATTTCTACTCGATCACCTGCGACAGATCTGGCATGCTATCAGCTTTTGCTACCCGGTGATGGGTTATTATCACTGGTCACTGGTAGACAACTTCGAGTGGGATCGCGGCTGGACGCAACGGTTCGGCCTGGTGGCGGTCGATCCGGTCACACAGGAGCGAACCTGGCGACCGAGCGCCCATCTCTATCAAAAGATTTGCAAGACATATAGTATCAGCGACGACATGGCCGCGCGCTTCGCGCCGGAGATGCTGGCGGTGATGTGGCCCGGTACAAAACCGTCTCCGAGCGCGAAGCCGGAGCAACCCACAGCCTGAACAGAGGCCGGCAGACGACACAGAGCAACAGGAAATTCTGGTTTCAGCAGCGATCTGCAACTCCCCAACTTGCGCGTTTCATGATATAATCTTCGAGTTAAACTTTCGGAATCCTCGGTCGCCCGGCATGGCGGCCGTCGCTCGTGGCCTTGCCCGGGCAGCACCCTATTTTATGGAGACAACCGATGTCAGGACATTCTAAATGGTCCACCATTAAACACAAGAAGGCCGCCAGCGACGCCAAACGCGGCAAGGTTTTCACCCGTATCGCCAAAGAATTAACCCTGGCCGCGCGCGAAGGTGGCGGCGATCCGGATTCGAACACAACCTTGCGGCTGGCCGTGGTCAAGGCTAAAGAAGCGAACATGCCCAAGGACAACATTGAGAAAGCCATCAAGCGCGGCACGGGCGAGATCGAGGGCGGCGAGCTAATCGATGCCGTCTACGAAGCCTATGGGCCGCATAGCGTTGGCATCCTGGTTGAGGTCGTCACCGACAACCGCAACCGGGCCATTGCCGACGTGCGCCACGCCGTCAACAAGTACGGCGGCACGATGGCCGAAGCCGGGGCCGTATCCTGGCAGTTCAAGCGCAAGGGCTACATCAGCATCACCGACGAAATCGATCAGGACGAACTGTTCATGGTTGCGGCCGAGGCAGGCGCGGATGACATCCAGTTCAACGACGACATCACCGAGATTTACGTCGAGTTGGAAACGTTCCGCGCCGTCCAGGAAGCATTAGAGGCGGCCGGCTATGCGATGGATGAGTCCTCCCTTATCTACGAGCCCACTAATCGCATCGAGTTGGGCCAGTCCGAATCCATGCAAGTGATGAATCTCATCGAGCGCATCGAAGAGCTGGACGATGTACAAAACGTCTACTCGGCGCTGGAGATGAGCGACGAAGTCCTGGCCGCCATGGAAGCAGCTTAGGGGCGCGGGCCGATCCTCGCTGCCCTCCTCCTATGCGTATCCTTGGCATCGATCCCGGCACGGCCACGACCGGTTATGGCATTATCGACGCCGTGGACGGCGACCTGCGGGTCGTCGCCTACGGCGCGATTCTAACTCCTGCCGGCGACCCACCCGAACAACGGCTACAATCCATCTTTCACCAAACGCAAGGCCTCATAGCCGATTATGAGCCGGAGCGCGCCGCCGTCGAGCAGCTTTTCTTCGGCCGCAACATCACCACGGCCATCGCCGTGGGCCAGGCACGCGGCGTGCTGATGCTGGCTCTGGCTGAGGCCGGAATACCAATGAGCGAGTACTCCCCGCCTAAAGTGAAGGAGGCCGTCACCGGCTACGGCAAGGCGGACAAGGCGCAAATGCAACTCATGGTGCGCCACCTGCTCGATCTGGCCGAAACGCCTCAGCCCGACGACGCCGCCGACGCCTTGGCCGTCGCGATTACCCACGCACGCTATGTGGCTTTTCAGGAAGCGGTGGACGCTCCTTAACAGGAAGCCGAGAGAAAGAGAGCAGGAAAGTTGCCGAAAAATACGCTATCGTCGTTCATCACTCGTGTGCGTTCGTAAATAGCGCTACGTCCCCCGATATTTCAGTATGATTGCGTCAATCAGCGGAACCGTTCAGAAGATCGAATCGAACAGCCTCATCCTCCACGTCGGCGGGGTGGGCATCCGGGTGTTTGTGCCACGAACGGTGCTGGAAGACGTGGGCGGAGCCGGTCGCCGCTTCACGTTGTATACTCACCTGCAAGTCCGCGAAGACGATCTGTCGCTGTTCGGCTTCGAAAGCGAAGAGGATCTGCAACTCTTCGAGGTACTGCTGGGCGTTAACGGCGTCGGACCGAAGGTGGCCCTGGCTATTCTGGGCACGCTAAGCCCCGAACTCCTCAAGAGCGCCGTCATGCGCGAGGAGGCGGCCGTCCTGCAGCGCGTGCCCGGCATCGGCAAAAAGACGGCCGAGCGCATCATGTTTCACTTGCGCGACAAGCTCGACCTCGGTAGCCCGACAACGTCGCTGCCCTTGGTCAGCGACGTCGACGCCGATGTGATCGACATCCTGACCGGCCTGGGCTTCAGCATCGTCGAAGCGCAGGCCGCCCTCCAGCACGTTCCCCGTGATGTGTCAGCCATCGACGAGCGCGTGGGAGCGGCTCTGCAATACCTAGATCAATCATGACCCAATTTCCCTCTTTGAACGGCTTCGGCCCCACGCGACGCACGTTGCAACTTTATGCCCGCGCGCTCAGCGCCCTGGCCCGCGCCCACGTTCCGGCCCACCCTCAATGGTGGCACATCAGCCTCCGCGTGACCCCCACCGGACTCATCACCGGCAATATGCCCTTGGCCGGCGGCGGCATCGTGACCGGACAGATGGATTTCCACAAGGCACAACTCATTCTGAAGAGCAGCGATGACCGCGACTGGGTCCTGCCCATGGACGCCGGCTTCAGCGGCAGCGCGATGGGCGAGCGATTGTTGTCTGCGGCGGTTGCGGCGGGCCTGACCGAACAGGTTAGTTTCGACAAATTCGCGAGTGACGAACCCGGCATCTATGATCCCGGCGCCGTCGGCCGCTTCTTCGTCGCCCTCGTGCGCGCCGACCGGGTTTTCAGGCGTCACAGCGCCCGGCTGGGTAGAGAAACCGGCCCCGTCAACTTCTGGCCCCATGGTTTCGATCTATCCGTTGAATGGTATGGCACGCGCGTCAAGCGCTCCACCGAGGACGGCGAAGTTAAAGATCTGCCCGCTCAACTCAATCTCGGCTTCTATCCCGGCGAAGACGACGACACCTCCTATTTCTACTCCAATCCCTGGCCGTTTGACGCCGACAAACTCCTCGGCCGCGAACTACCCGACGGGGTCGTTTGGCACACAGAAGGCTGGGAGGGAACGATGCTGCCCTATACCGCCGTCCATGACGAAGAGCAGTTGCTCAACTACGCCGCCGCCGTCCATGCCATCGCTTCCCCCTTGTTAAGGGCATAGTGCAAACTGTGTTTGGCTGGCGTGGTGGAACTGCCACACGCAATTAAAGAAAGCGCACACGCGGGCGCGCCGGCACCTGTTTCATCCTCCGCCTTCCGGGCTGGAATCCCTTCTCTTCCCGCGCCACTCTTTTGACACCGGCCCGTCACCTCAGTACAATACGCCACGATTCGACGGGCAGAGCTTAATCGTCGCCGGCGAAATTTCACAACATGAATTTGATCGACGCACCGCGCATGGAGTCATCCCTGAAGCCGGAAACCCAATCCGACCGGAATTGGGCGAGCTTGGTATGCATCCATCCAACAACCGTCAACCCCGTTCACCCAACTACCAGCCAATTAAATAATCGCTCCGCAGACCGGTTCATCATCGATCCGTTTTTCCACCACTAACATCTGGAGGTGATGCCACCCACCAAAGTGACATACGAGAGAGAACCGCTTATCCGTCATCTACTGTAGAACGCGTGGAGGAGAAGAAGAAATGCGAAAAATAACCTGGCCGGCGCTGCTGGCCCTCTTGCTTGCTTTTGGTCTGGTGTTGGCCGCCTGCACTTCCGGTGGGGCGACGACCGAATCACCGGCCGCGACCGATGAACCGGCGGTCGATGAACCGGCGGTCGATGAACCGGCGGTCGATGAACCGGCGACTGATGAACCGGCGGCCGAACAGCCGGTTGCGGAAGGTGATCGCAAGATCGCCACGTTTATCTGGACCCAGGAATTTGATACCCTCAGCCCCCTCTATACAGCCATGTGGTTTACCACCACCACCTACCAACTTTGGAACGTGTGGGCCTGGCACTTCGATGAGAACAGCAATCCGATTCCCGTACTGGTGACCGAGATTCCCTCAGAGGAAAACGGCGGGATATCGGAAGACGGCCGCACGCTCACTTTCAACCTGCGCGACGACCTTATCTGGTCCGACGGCACGCCGTTGACTTCGGCCGATTTTGTCTTCACCTACGAAATGACGGTTGATCCGGCCAACACGGTCGGCACGACATACCCCTACGATCAGATCGAGACCATCGAGGCTCCGGACCCGCAGACGGTCGTCGTCACCTTCACCGAACCCTTTGCCCCCTGGCTGGCCTGGATGTGGCGCTATATTCTGCCGGAGCACGTCTTGCGTCCCGTCTTCGATGAGGCCGGTTCACTGGATGATGCGGAATGGAACTTCGCACCGACCGTCGGCATTGGCCCCTATCGCTTCGAGGAGTGGGAGTCCGGCAGCTTTGCCCGCTTCGTGCGCAATGAAAATTGGCATGGCGAGCGGCCGATCATCGATGAGATATTCTTCCGCTTCGTGCCCGACGATGCCTCGCAAGTGGCCGCTTTGCAGAACGGCGAAGGTGATTTGGGCACCTTCATCGCCTACTCCGACGTCCCCGCGCTGGAGAATGCCGGCATCGATATTGTGACCCAACCATCGGGCTACAACGAGGGCTGGTATTTTATTTTGGGCGACGAGCAGATCCCCGGCCACCCGGCCCTGCAAGACGTCCGGGTTCGCCAGGCCATCGCCATGGCCCTCGACCGCGAAGGCCTCAACCAGGACCTGCTGCTGGGGCTCACCAAGGTGCCGAAAACGCTGTGGGATTCGCTGCCGGCTTACGTCAGCCCCGACATTGAACCCTTCGCCTATGATCCCGATGCCGCCAACGCCTTGCTCGATGAGGCGGGTTGGGTCGATACCAACGGCGACGGCGTGCGCGACAAGGACGGCGTGGAGCTTGTCCTCGTCCACGGCACCACGACGCGCGAAGTTCGCCAGGACTCCCAGGCCGTAGCCCAGCAGCAACTCGCCGAAGTCGGTATTCAGCTCGACATCCAGAGCTTCGACTCCTCGATCTTCTTCGAGGACTACGCCAACAGTGGTCCGCCCTACACCGGCGAACTCGACATCGCTCAGTGGTCGGACGCCCCGGCTTTCCCCGATCCCGATCACTATTACTGGCTGTGCGACCAAATTCCGACGGATGAAGCTCCGGCGGGCGGCAATTTCTCGCGTATTTGCGATGAGGAACTGGATGCTTTGTTCCGGCAACAACTAAGCCAGACCAACGTCGCGGATCGCCAGCAGACGTTCCACCAGATCACCCAGATCATGCATGATCAGGTGTACTGGCTGGGCATGTGGGAAGATCCCGACGTGTGGGCTGTCGGTCCGCGGTTGCTGAATGCGAGATTCTCCGGCGTGACGCCGCTGTTCTCCATCGCGGAGTGGGACATCTCCGAATAATGTCATGACGAACCCGCAGATTACACGGATGGCGAAGAGCTACCTCCGAGCATCCGTGTAATCTGTGCCGGTCGCAAGGAGCAATGCCGATGGGTCGCTACATCATACGCCGCGTACTGCAAGCCATCCCGCTCTTGTTCTTTATCAGCATCGTCCTGTTCTTTCTGATGGGCCAATTGGGCGATCCGGTGGCGACGATGGGTGGCCGCCGCGTCACTCGCCCATCCGATCGCGAACGCCTGACACGCCAACTGGGTCTCGATCAACCCTTCTACAAGCAGTATCTCTACTGGTTGGTCGGCAACGACTGGACGACGATTGACATGGACGGCGACGGCATCGGCGATACGAACGGCACGCGACGGGGGATCGTACGCGGTGATTTTGGCATGTCGCTCATGAAGCGCGGCCAGACAGCCTGGGATGTGATCTGGGATCGTGTCCCCAACACGCTGTTGTTAATGGTGACCGCGGAGATCGTCATCATCATCTTCGCGTTGCTCATCGGTATCTTCTCGGCGCTGCGGCAATATACGGCGGCCGACCATATGATCACCGCCGTTTCCTTTGTCGGCTTCTCGACGCCTATTTTTTTCTTCGCCCTGCTTTCGATCTACATCTTCTCCGTTAACTTCAAACGGTGGGGGCTGCCCTCCCTGCCCGCCGTCGGCATGTTCGATCCCCAGGTGGGCAAGACGCCGGGGCAGGTCGCGCTCCATATGGTGCTGCCCGTTTTCACCATCGCCTTTGTCAGCATCGCCGCCTACAGCCGTTATATTCGCAGCACCATGCTGGAAGTTCTTAACCAGGATTACATTCGCACGGCCAAAGCCAAAGGGTTGCACGGCCGGCAGGTTCTGTTGGTTCATGCGTTGAAAAACGCCTCGCTGCCCATCGTCACCCTCATCGGCCTCGATTTGGCCCTGCTACTGGGCGGCGCGCTGGTCACGGAGCGCATCTTCGCCTGGCCGGGAATGGGGCGGCTGTTTCTGGATCACATGCAGCGCTTCGACACGCCGGTCGTCATGGGCATTTTGGTCATCCTGTCCATCTCGGTAGTCGTCTTTCAGATCATCACCGACCTCACATATGCCCTGCTCGATCCGCGAATCCGCTACGATTGATAGGGAGGATTAGCGAGCGTGACGCCAATACGTCGTGAACAAATCAGTTCTAATCGCCACTGTCCCCGGCACCGCCTTACTCTCCAGGAGCATGCCCCATGGCAACTCTCGACAGCGTTCCCGTCATCCTGAGCACCGGCGGCGATGAGCTGGCCCCGCCTCTAACCTTCCGGCAGATGGCCTGGCGGCGATTCCGACGCCATCGCATGGCGATGTTCGGCGCCATCGTGCTCATTATGTTGTTCGTCTATGCCTTTGCCGGCGGCCTGATCTACACGGCCGAACGCGCCAACTTCACCGATACCACTATCCGCCTGTCGCCCCCGTCGCTGGCGCACCCGTTCGGCACCGACACCGTCGGCCGCGACGTGATGGCCCGCACCATTCAGGGCGGCCGCATATCGTTGATGATCGGCCTGACGGCCGCCTTTCTCGAAATCCTCATCGGCGTGCTCATCGGCGCGGCCGCCGGCTTTTACGGCGGTGTGGTCGACAGCCTGCTGATGCGGTTCACCGAGGCAATGCTCATCATCCCGTCGTTATTCCTGTTGATCGTGATGGCGCGCATCGTCGGCGGCAGTGTCTTCTTCATTGTCATCATCCTTGGTCTGACAAGCTGGATGTACGTGGCTCGCATCGTGCGCGCCGAATTCCTGTCACTCAAGCAAAACGACTACATCCTGGCCGCCCGCTCCATCGGAACGCCGACGCGCGACATCATCTTCCGCCACATCCTGCCCAACAGCATGGCGCCCATCGTCGTCGCCGCCACCCTGGCCGTCGCCACAGCTATTCTCTCCGAGGCCTACATCAGCTTTCTGGGCATGGGCGTCCAGCCGCCGACAGCTACCTGGGGCAACATGCTCGACGGCTCCTACAACTACATCGAGTCGGCCCCCTGGCTGTGGATTTTCCCCGGCCTGCTCATTCTCTTGACGGTGCTGAGCATCAATTTCGTGGGCGACGGCTTGCGTGACGCGCTCGATCCCCGGAGTCGCAACGCCTGATGAATCCCTTGACCACACCCAGATTCAACGTCTCAGCTCCGGACTCCCGCCACGTCCTTCTCGACATCCGTCATTTGCAGGTCCGCTTCCACACGCCCGAAGGCACAGTATACGCCGTCAATGACATCTCGTATCAGGTCCACGAAGGTGAGGTCGTCGCCATTGTCGGCGAAAGCGGCTGCGGCAAGTCGGTCAGCATGATGTCGATCCTCGGCCTCATCCCTGTTCCGCCGGGGGAGATCGCCGAGGGTACGGCCGAATTTATGGGAACAGATTTACTAACGATGGCGGAAGATAAACTGGAGGCTATTCGGGGCAGCGAGATCGCCATGGTTTTCCAGGACCCCATGACCTCGTTAAATCCGGTTCTCAGCGTCAGGCGGCAAATGACCGAAGCCCTGCGCCGCCACTATGGCATGACCGGGGAACAGGCGACAAACCGGGCCATCGAGTTGCTGGAACTGGTCGGCATTCCCGACCCGGCGCGCCGTCTCGGCAACTATCCCCACCAGTTCTCCGGCGGCATGCGCCAGCGAGTGATGATCGCCATGATGCTGGCCTGCAACCCCAGCCTCCTCATCGCCGACGAGCCGACGACCGCTCTGGACGTGACCATCCAGGCGCAGATCGTCGAGTTGGTCATGCGCATGCGCGAGCAATTGGGGATGGCTCTCATCTGGATTACCCACGATCTGGGCGTGGTGGCCGGGCTGGCCGAGCGAGTCATCGTGATGTATGCCGGCATGGTGGTGGAAGAGGCCGACGTCGATAGCCTGTTCGACAAGCCCCGACATCCGTACACGATGGCTCTCCTGGCCGCGCTGCCGCGCGTCGACCGGCGGCGTGACAGTCGCCTGAAGTCCATTCCCGGCGCGCCGCCCAATCTGCTGGTCGAGCCGCGCGGTTGCCCGTTCGCTCCGCGTTGCGAGTACGTCGTTGACCGCTGCCTCCATGAGCGGCCGCCCCTGCTCGCCGTCTCTCCGACGCAGCGCGCGGCCTGCTGGGTCACGACGGGCGACCCGGCCTTCGCAACGAGCAACGAGTTCAGAAATAACAGCCGATAACCGGATAGCCATGACCGATCCAACACCCAACGACGATCACCAACCGCTCGTCCGTGTCGTCGATCTGAAGAAATATTTCCCCATCCGGCAGGGGCTGATCATTCAGCGCACGACCGGCAACGTCCGCGCCGTCGATGGTATCTCTTTCGAAATAGCGCGCGGCGAAACGCTGGGCCTGGTCGGCGAGAGCGGCTGCGGCAAGAGCACGGCCGGCCGAACGTTGCTGGGACTCTACCCGGCCACTGGGGGCAGCACATTCATCGACGGACGACACGTGCAGGAAGCCGCGGGTGACGACTGGATGCTCATCCGCCGCCAGGCACAGATGATCTTCCAGGACCCCTATGCCTCTCTCAACCCACGCTGGACAGTCAATGCGATCATCGGTGAGCCATTGCGCGTTCACCACCTGATCGACGCCGAAGCGGCCCGCATCGAACGCGTGACGGAGTTGATGGCGCTCGTCGGGCTGGACGGCCGCTACATCAATCGTTTCCCCCACGAGTTCTCCGGCGGCCAACGGCAACGCATCGGCATCGCCCGCGCCTTGGCCTCCGATCCCATCTTTCTGGTCTGCGACGAGCCGATTTCCGCCCTCGATGTGTCCATCCAGGCTCAGGTAGTCAACCTGCTGGAGGAGCTACAAGATCGCCTCGGCCTGACCTACCTGTTCATCGCCCACGACCTGAGCATGGTGCGCCACATTTGTGACCGGGTGGCGGTGATGTATCTGGGCGTCATGGCGGAGCTGGCAGATAAGGACGATCTCTACGAGGAGCCGTTGCATCCCTATACCCAGGCGTTGTTGTCGGCTGTGCCCGTGCCCGACCCCAAGGTGGCCCGCCGTCGCCGGCGCATCATCCTCGAAGGGGACGTACCCAGCCCCATCAACCCGCCGTCCGGTTGCCGCTTCCACACTCGCTGTCCCGTCGCCCAGCCCCATTGCTCGACCTACATACCGGAGTGGCGCGAGATTACGCCGGGGCATTGGGTGGCCTGTCATGAGGTAGAGCCGAAGTTTCGACCTGGCCCGTTTTCAACATCATAGCGTCTTGCGAGGTATTACAAGATAATTATCCCTATGAATAATCGGCCGTTAAACAAGAGGATTTAGATGATCAGGGGATCGAAAGCTGGCGATGTATTCGAGAATCCGGTAACCGGTGAGTTTGGATATGTTCGGGTAGGAACCGAAGAGACAAGCGGAAAGTTGATGATTTCCGACTTGCGCGTCCGGCCGGGTGGGGCTGTCCTGGGAGCACATCTACATCCGACGATTGACGAAAAATTTACAGTGGTCAAAGGCAAGATTGGCTACATGCTAGGCGACAAGAAGGGGATACTGCAGGCTGGTGAATCCGCGGAATTACTGATGGGTATTCCTCACGATTGGTGGAACGCTGGCGACGAGGAAGCGCGCGTTATTGTCGAGATCCGTCCCGCGGCCCGTTTTGAGCAGATGGCCCTCACGATGTTTGGTCTGGCGCGCGAGGGCAAGACCAACAGCAAAGGTGTGCCCAACCCACTGCAACTGGCCGTCATTTCCCAGGAATTTGCCGACGTCGTCCAGTTTATGAGCCCCCCACCTGCGATTCAGCGTATCCTCTTCGCCGTTCTGGCTCCTTTGGGCAAGCTCTTGGGGTATAAAGCTATTTACCCACACCACTATGACCTGCCCCCCGAAAAGGCTGAGGTCGAACCATTGCCAGAGGGAATAATCATTGGGGATTATCTAACCTGACCTTACCGGGATAGTCATCACCTTAAACGTCACGGGCAAGCCTCTTGATAAGCGATAAAGTTGTGGTTCACGAAAAATACGAACGTAACGGCTGGCCGTCCCTCGATCGCCCCGATCTGAAGCCGCCCGACGGCTGGAGCCTCGACCTCATCAATTCGCTCAATTTGATCCATCACCACGAACTATCGCCTGACGGCGAGCGCGTGGCCTTCGTCTGGGAGCGCGACGGCCGCTCCGATATTTTCGTCATACCGTCGGCCGGGGGGTGGCCGGCCCGCCTCTCGGCCGACCGGGCCAAGACCATCTACTGGTGGGATGGACCGCCGCGCTGGTCACAGGATGGCCGCTTGCTGGCCTTCACCAAGGATGGTCATGTCTGCGTGGTTCCGTCGGACGGGAGTGCGCTGCCTCGCACTATTACCGATTTCGCCGGCGGCGCGTTCGCGCCCGTGTGGATGCCCGACAGTGCCGGCCTCATCGTCGGCGTGTCGCGCTCCGACGCCTTTAGCCTGCTGCTGACCGACCGCGACGGTTGCTGGCCGCGCCTGGTGGCCGGCGACAATGGCGGCGACAACATGGAGGCCGCCCCATCGCCCGACGGCCGCGCCGTCGTCTACACCCATCGCCCGTTCGACGACCTTAACCGTTGGGAGTTGCGTCTTGTGAACACTGAGACGGGGCAAACGCGGCCGCTGACCGGCGCGCCGAAGAATAAGGACTGGGCCGCCGCCTGGTCGCCCGACGGCGAAACCATCGCCTTCCTCTCGCAACGTTCCGGCTTCACCGAGATATGGCTCATTCGACCAGATGGCGAGGGTCTGCGCCAACTGACGCGCCACAATCGGGACATGGTTGAGTTCGCCTGGTCGCCCGACGGCCATCAACTGGCGGCCACGGTCAGTCGCGACGGGGCGATAGACCTACTGATTATAGACGCAGAGTCCGGCGAATTGCGCGAATTGCGGGCCGGGTTAGGGTGCTATGCCGCGCCCCACTGGTCGCCGGACGGCCGTTTCCTCAGCGTGGAATATGAGGATGCGACGACGCCACCCGATATTCACCGCGTCGAGGTGGATAGCAATCGCATGACCCAACTTACCTTCTCCATGCCGCCCGCGCTGGCGTCCCATGAGTTGGTCACGCCGGAGCACATGCGCTACCGCAGTTATGACGGCCTGGAGATTCCGGCGCTGCTGTGGCGGCCGCGCCAGTCCAACGGCGCGGCGGTCGTGCGGCCGCATGGCGGCCCGGCCGACGCCTATCGCTTCCAGTGGGACGCCTTCGCCCAATACCTATTAGCCAAAGGTTACACGTTCTTCACCCCCAATTTTCGCGGCAGCAGCGGCTACGGTCTGGAGTTCGAACACGCCAATTACGACGACTGGGGCGTGGGCGACACGCAAGACGTGCTGCACGGGGCCAGGTATCTGCACGCGTTGGATGGGATTGATCCCCAACGTATCGCCATCTTCGGTTCCAGCTACGGCGGCTACATGGTTGCCTGCTGTCTGGCCCGCGACCCGGAATACCTGTTCGCCTGTGGCGTCAGCAAGTATGGCGACGCCAACGTCTACAGCTCATGGGCTCAATGTGAGCGCACGACACGCCTCTACACCGAAATGATGCTCGGCCACCCCCGCGACAACTGGACGGTTTATCAGGCTGCTTCGCCCATCCACGAGATGGCGAACGTCCGCGCCCCGATTCTGCTGCTCCACGGCCTGGACGACGACGTGGTGCCGCCGCAATCGTCGGAAGAGTGGGCCGAGGCATTGCGCCGCCACGACAAGGTATTCGAGTACAAGACCTACGCCGGAGAGCCGCACGGCTTTCTGCGCCACGAGACGGAAATGGACTGGCAGCGTCGGGCCGAGCGCTTTTTTGATTGGTATCTGCGCGGTTGAGAGCCGGCAGGTTTTCTGAAACCTGCCGGCTCTGGCTATAATCCGGCCATGACTAAACAACGCCAAAGACGGCCACGCTCTACACCGACTCTGCCCCTACTCGGCATCCCCTTCGACCACATTCGCCATCCCCGACCACCCTACGACTGGCTCGATCCCGACGCGCTGGAGCGCATCCATCTGGCCTCGCTCGACATCCTGGAAAACATCGGCATCGACTTCCACGACGATGAGGCGCTCGACATCTGGCAGCGCGCGGGAGCCAAGGTCGATCAGGCGGCGCGCCATGTGTGGCCCGACCGGGGGTTGGTGCTGGAGGCGCTGAAGACGGCGCCGTCATCGTTTCGCTGGCGCGCACGCAATCCGGCCCACGACGTGGTCATCGGCGGCGACTCCATCACCTTCGGGCCGTGCGGCGGCATGGTCTACGCCACCGATCTGGATCACGGCCGTCGCGTCGGTACGATGGCTGACTATGAGAAGCTGCTCAAGCTCTCCCAATCCTGCCACGCGCTGCACTTCGCCGCCTGGGAGCAAGTCACGGCGCAGGACGTGCCGGTCAACGTCCGCCACTTGCATCGCGTCCGCGCCGGACTGACGTTGACGGACAAGGTGGTCATGGAAGGGGCGCACGGCCGCGTCATCACCGCTGATACGCTGGCGATGATGGGCCTCGTCTATGGCTCACTTGACGGCGATCCCGTGACCGGCGACGTCATCAACGTCAACAGCCCCCTGCGCTACGACGAACGGATGCTCGGCGGGCTGATCACCTACGCTCGTGCCGGGCAGGTGACGTTCATCACGCCTTTCATCCTGGCTGGAGTCATGAGTCCAGTGACGATGGCCGCGGCGCTGGCCCAGCAGAACGCCGAGGTGCTGGCCGGGGCGGCGCTGACGCAACTCGTCCAGCCGGGCGCGCCGGTCATCTATGGCGGTTTCACGACCCACATCGATCTGCGCAACGGCAGCCCGGCCTTCGGCACGCCGGAGGGAGCCTGGGCGGCGCTGGTGGGTGGGCAGTTGGCGCGGCGCTACCGAATGCCCTATCGCGGCAGCGGCGGCCTGACCACCAGCAAGTCGGCCGATGCCCAATCAGCATTTGAAGCCCAGTGGTCGCTGTGGCCGGCTGTGCTGGCCCATACCAACCTGATCATGCACGCCGCCGGCTGGCTCGACGGCGGGCTAACCGTCTCGTACGAGAAGTTCGTCATCGACCTGGAGAACCTGGCGATGTTTCGCCACTTTCTGGAGGGTTTCGCGGTCGATGAGGCATCGCTGGCGCTGGCGGCCATCGCTGAGGTCGGGCCTGGCGGCCACCACCTGGGCACGTCCCACACTCAGGAACGGTATCGCACGGCTTTCCATGCCACCTCGCTGTCCGACCGTTTGGCTTACGATACGTGGGCGCTGGCCGGAAGCGAAGACGCGGCCACCCGCGCCAACCGCATCTGGAAAGAGATGCTGGCGCAATACGAACAGCCGCCGATGGATTTGGCTGTTGCGGAAGCGCTAGACGAGTTCGTGGCCCGCCGCGCGAAGGAATTAAGCGGCGTCTCGCTCTATGCCTAATCGTTGCGTCGTTGGCGACATGGAGGCATGATCGGCAGCGAGCGGCGGCCCACAATCCCGCAGTTGGAGGTAAAGGCGATGAAACAACTCATTTCAGCGATCTACGAAAAGGGAATGCTTCGCCTGCTCGAACCGGTCGACCTGGCCGAAGAGCAGGAAGTGAGGATCAGGATATTGGTGGAAGATATCGAGGATGTGGAGCGCAAGATGCAGCGAACGCCGGTAGCGTCGTCGCTTGTGGCTTCGGTCGGCTACGTGCCGGAGTACAAAGTGCTGGAGATCGAGTTCCAGGACGGCCGCAGCTACCAATATTTTGGCGTGCCGGAACGTATCTACAAAGGATTGATGGCCGCCGAGTCGCGCGGCCGCTACTTCAACGAGCGCATTCGGGATGCCTACGTCTACGGTCGGTCGCAGTAACAACCCAATGGGTATGGATGATGACGACGTTTTTCCCTTTCGACGAACTTACCTGGCCCCAAGTAGCCGCACTGCGCCGCGACACGCCGTTGGTCATCCCTGTCGGCGAGGGTTACGACATGGCCAAACTGGCCGAGGCGCTGGGCAATGCCCCGGCCGTGGGCGTCTTGCCGCCAATTCCCTACGGCTGGCGGGGCAGCGGGTTGGCCGTGCACGAAACGCCATTCGTCCGCCTGGTGTCCGGTCTGCTCGACAGCCTGGCCGACGACGGCTTTAGTCGCGTCTGCGCCTTGCAGCCGCAGGATATCGATCTGGGGCTGGGCGCGCGAGCCATCATCCAACCGCACAGCAGCCAACGGCGCGATGCATCGCCGTTGCCGGCCGACGTCGACCGCGACAAATGCGTCATCATCCCCATCGGCCACACGGAGCAGCATGGTTTTCACCTGCCCCTTTCGACCGATACGCTCATCATCGACGCGATTGGCCGGGGAACCGAGGCGGCCGCGCCCAATGAGGCCGTCTGCCTGCCTGCGTTCCCCTATGGGGCCAGCACCCACCGCTCATCGTTCGCCGGCACGCTCAACGTCGGCGGTCGAGCTTTTGAGGACTTTTGGCTAGCCGTGGTCGATACCTTGGTCACCCGCGGATTCAAAAAGATGTACCTGATGAGCGGCCACGGCGGCAATTGCTCGTTTCTCGTCAACGTCGTCAAGTACGCCGGAGAGCGCCACCGCCGCATCTTCTGCGCCACAACCTGGCTGCACACCAACGGCCATATCGCTGCACCGGTATTGGCCGAAACGCGCCTGTCCGGTCGCGGCGGCATGGGTCACGCCGGAGAGCTGGAGACGGCCATGATCCTGGCCCTGCGCCCGGATTTGACCCACATGGCCCGTGTCGTCGACGAGACGGATTTCGTCGCTACGGAAAGCTACTACATGGACTGGATCGAGGGCGGCGCGTTGGTCGCCAACCCGCCGTGGGACGACGACACGGCTACCGGCGCCTACGGCGCGGGCAGCGTGGCGACGGCCGAACATGGCCGCCTGTGGCTCGACACGGCCGTCGCCGAAAAAGCAGCCCACGTCCGGGAAATCCACGAGCAGCACCGGCGTCGTGAGGAGCGGCGAGAGGCGGGGTTTGGGTTGTGGGGAAGCCAGGAATTGGGCCGGTAGTAGGTTACAGGGGTATGAGAGCAGGGAAAGCTACAAGGCTTTCAGGCCGAATTGTGACCGAAATGTGAAAGTTCTTCCTCCTCAACACATAAAATTCAACGCCGGATTCTCTTCCAGCAAAATTGGCCGGTCGATATGGAACGGCGCGATATCGTAGTCCGTCCGGCCGTCCAGCGCCAGCTCGCTTAGTATCTTGCCGATGAGCGCGGCGAACTTGTAGCTGTGGCCGGCGCCGATTGCCAGCGAAACGTTCGGTTGCTGCGGCAGGCTGCCCAGCACGAAGTTGCGGTCAGGCGGCAGGTCATAGAGACACGTCTTGGTATACAGACGCTCGCCGAGCATCGTGGGGATGTACTTCGCCAGAAATGCCTCCGTTCGCGCCAGCGTCGCCACGTCCGTCTCGAAGGTGCGCGTCTCCGGCGTCACCCGGCGGCCGCCAACGTCCTGGGCCATCTTCGGTCCCGGCTCGCCAAAGGATGGAAAGCCGTAGAACGAAGGCTCGTCCATCCAGATCCACACCGGGAAACGGTCGGGCATAAAGTCGGCCGCGTGGGATGTGCGGTAATATGTCACCTGCTCCTGAGTGATCGTGAGGTGCAGCCGGCGGCCGAAGTGAGCCAGAATGTGATTCGACCACGCCCCCGCGGCCACGACCAGATGCCGGCAGCGGTAGGTCACGTCGCCAGCCACCAGTTCGATCTCGTCGCCTACCGGCCGGGCGGCCGATACCGGCGCATTGTCACGAATCACCGCGCCATAAGCCCGCGCCAACCGTCGGTGGGCAGCGTTGCTCAGGTTGGGGGTGGCGATGCCGCCCTCAGCCTGATAGATGCCGGTCACGTCGTCGGGCAGGCAAAATTGGGGCCAGCGGTACATCACTTCGGCCGCCGGTAATCGCTCGTAGGCCACTCCGCAAGCATCCATGCTGCTGGTGTAATCGCTCATTGGATAGGCTGGGTCGGCGGGCCAGAGGTCAAGACCGCCGGTCTTGAAGACCAATTGCTCCCCTGCATCGGCCTCCACTTCGGCCCAGGTGGTGTAGGCTTGCTTCGCCAACTCCACGTAACCAGGCGTGTGATAAGACAGGCGAATGATGCGCGAGTGGTCCTGCGAAGAGCCGCGGGCGTGATCCAGATCGAACTGCTCCAGGCCCAGGCACTGATCGCCGATGCGTCGGGCCAGCCGATACAGGGCGGCGCTACCCAACCCGCCCAGACCGAGGACGATGACGTCGAAGTGGGATGTGGTCATGGCTACTCCTGAAGAAAGGAAAGCAAGGGAGCAGGGCAAAGGGGCGATCTCCCTTTCTCCCCTGCTCCCCTTCTCTCCCCCTCTCTATTGATGATGCGGCGCGCGCGGCAAGCGCCGTCCGACCGTCGGGTAGTCGGCCATAATCTGAACCAGTTCCTCGGTCGGCAATCCATAAACAGTACGTCCCTGCCAGCCGGTCATCGTCTCGGCGGCCACAACGGCGTTGATGATCGCTTCCTCGACCGCCTCGGCCGCGGCGACGAACATTGCGTTCAGGTGTTGGTTTGGAACCATGTGTAAGGATCTGAGACTGCTGGCCTCACCCAACTCATTACCGGTAGCAAAAGCCAAAAAGATGTCGCCACTGCCGTTGTGCCCCACGCCGCCGGCGCGAGCGAACCCCACAGTGGCCCGTTTCGCCAATCGCCGGCATTGAAACGGCAGGAGCGGCGCGTCGGTGGCGACCACAATGATGATCGAACTGCTCTCCGCCGGTTCGGGCCACGGAACCGGTGTCTCGCTGGGGTCGATCAGGCGGCCAACGGGCACGCCACCCACGCGAAAATCCTCGCGCGAGCCGTGGTTGGCCTGCACCAGCGCGCCGACCGTGTACGCGCCGCTTTTCGTCTCGACCACGCGCGACGACGTGCCGATGCCGCCCTTGAATTCGTGGCAAATCATGCCCGTGCCGCCACCGACGTTACCTTCAGCTACCGGCCCGCCGTCCAGCCCTCCTAATGCCGCATAGACGTGCCTGGCCTTCAGGTGAAAACCGTCCATATCATTGAGCCACCCATCCCATGTCTCGGCCACCACAGGCAGGCTGGAGTGTTCGGTGTGGCCATGCTCCTGGGCATAGGCGACAAGCGCCTCGTGGACGGTGCCGACATGGTGGGTGCTGGTCAGGGCAATCGGATGGCTCAACTGACCCGACTCCTCCACCCACAGCAGGCCGGTCATTTCGCCGCAGCCGTTGAACGAATGATAAGCGGCGAAGGCGGGGTTGCGCCACACGTCGCCCCGGCGCGGCATGATGATTGTGACCCCGGTGCGGGCGATGCGTGGCTCTTCAAGGATGATCGTCGTGTGGCCGACCAGCACATCCTTCACGTCGGTGATAGCGTTGAATGGCCCGGTGGGAAATTCGCCGATAGTGATGCCGAGGTCTCGTAGTCGTGTCATGGTTGCTCCTTGGGGTAGACTGTGGGCAGTGGGCAGCAGTCTTTTCTCGTCCCGGCCCTCATACCAGCCGTCGCGGGATCGCCTTTGTCCAGGACTTGGTGAAGACGCGCGCGTCGCCCTCGTAGGCGTCCAGGTGGTTGCTCAAATAGAAATGTGTGGCATCGGCCGTCATCATACTGTCCGTCTCGATGCGCACCCGCCACGCCTCGCGCTGCATCTCCAGGGTACGTTCGATGCGGACCTTGAGCGACAACGGTTCGCCGTCCCGAACGGTATAACGTTCTACCAAGCGATCGTCTACTTCCATGCCCGATCCCACGTGACGGTTGCGACCCGTATCATCTTCAATGCGATACTCGGTTATGCCGTCGATTAGGTCGTGGTGGATGGTCTTGCGGGTCGCCGGGGTGCGCAATATCTCCATGGCGAGCGGCGCGGCGGTCTCGGCCGGCAAAAAGGGCGACAAGGCCGCATCGCCGGGATGAGGGGCGCGCACCGGCAAGCGCAGCCCGCTCTGCGCGCCCGTATAGACCGTCAGCGTCACCGGCTCCGGCGATGGCCAGGCGTGGCGAGTGTAAGTCGGCGAGACGGCCAGCCGCCAGCGATGTCCAGCAGGAAGGCGATAGCTGATCACATTTAGTTGCACCGTCACCCGGTATCGTCGCCCCGGCACCAGCAATTCCGGAAACTCGTGACTATCCCGATGGGTCAAATTGAGCAGCCCCCAACTGACCAGTGTTGATGCGCCATCGGGGGCCACGTCGCACAGACGCACAGCGACCAGGGCCAGCGGCCGGTCGACGCTGAGCAGTAAATCCACCATCGGATAGCCGAGGATATCCAGCGGCTGGTCGAGCGGCCGGCCGTCGAAGGTCAGCGATTCGCCGTCGGCCGGGCGCTGGTCGCCCGGCCACTCACCCGGAGAACCGTAGGAACCCCATTGACCCACGTCGAACCCGTGGCCTTCGCGACCCCGGATGCCTAGAGTCACCTCCGCGCCCGGCGTTTCGTCCAGCCACGACGCCGCCCCGTTGCTCGCCAGATAACGCACCTGCTCGCTCACGTGGGGCGACGGCCAGGATGGGTCGGCCACCCAGCGGCCGGGGCGCTCGGCGTAAAACGTCGCCGGCGGTACGCTCTCCTGAATCCAGCAGCACAGCATCGGCTCGTCCATGATGCCCGTGTCGATGCCCTTGAGCCAGTGATCCCACCAGCGCAAGCTGTCTTGCAGAAAACCGATGGTTGGCTCGGGGCCACCCATCTCCGGAAAGGTATGTGCCCATGGGCCGATCAGACCCTTGCGCGGCACGCTCAGCCCGGCCAGCAATCGCGGCACGGAGTTGTTGTAGCTGTCGGCCCAACCGCCGACGGCATAGACCGGCACCCGAATGGCATCATAATCCTCACCCACCGAGCCGTGCTTCCAATAATCGTCGCGCGTCTGATGTTCGAGCCACGCCTCCACGAACGGCGGTGATCCTTCCAGCCGCTCAGTCCACATGTCGCGCCAGCGCTTGCCGGCCCAGCGCGGATCGGGCGGCAGGGCATTGTAGGCCAACATGACCGAGGCCCAGGATAGCATCTGCGAGGTGATCACGCAGCCGCCCATGTAATGGACGTCGTCGGCGTAGCGGTCATCGGTGAAACCGATGACCAAAACGGCCTTAAGCGCAGGCGGGCGGCGCGCTGCCACCTGCAAGCTGTTGAACCCGCCCCAGGAGATGCCCATCATCCCCACGTTGCCGTCGCACCACGGCTGGCGGGCGATCCAGGCGATGGCGGCCACCGCATCGTCAAGCTCCTGCACGGTGTACTCGTCGGAGAGCACACCATCGGAGTCGCCGCTGCCGCGCAAATCGACCCGCAGCACGGCGTAGCCATGGCCCGCAAAGTACGGCTGGCGCAGCGAATCACGCAGGGTGGTGCCGTCGCTCTTGCGATAGGGGATAAATTCAAACAACGCCGGGATGGGAGCGCTTTCGGCATTCTCCGGCAGCCACACGCGAGCGGCCAGGCGCGCGCCGTCGGGCATGGGAATCCACAGATTTTCGATTTCGCGGACGGATCGAGGGAAGTTGGTGCGGAGGGTCATGGGCGATTTCCTGCTCAGATTTGATTGCCGAGAAGAGAGCCTTGTACCGGACAGTTACAATACTATGGGATACGAGCCTCCGGCGATTCGCCCCGAATCGTAGCCCGGCATGATATAATCGTCAACGTAATATGAACGCGGCGTTCACAATATGAACACCTCCAGGAAACGAGCATTATGACCACCACTCCAACCAACGGCGACCGCATGGCGCGCACGCGGGAGCGAATTCGGCGACTACGCGCCAACCGTCGCCGCGAGGCTGCCGGACGCCTTGTCCGCGATTACGCAATTATCATTTTTGGCAGCGTCTTGTTGGCTGTCAGCATGCACCTCTTTTTCATCCCCAATCAACTTGTCGCTGGTGGCCTCAGCGGCACAGCACAGATCATCAACAAGTTTACCGGCTGGCCCATCGGGACGCTTTCGTTCATTCTAAACATTCCCCTGTTCATACTGGGCTGGTTCTATCTGGGCGGCTACCGCTTTTTGGCGCGAACGGTCTTCTCCGCGTTCACGTTCTCGGTTGTCCTCGATGGCTTGCAGCTATTTTGGCCGGGCATCAGCCTGACCCATGATCTGGCGCTCAACACGCTCTACGGCGGCGTCACGGCCGGCGTGGCCGTCGGCCTCTTGTTCAGAGCCAAGGCCACCAGCGGCGGCACCGACATCCTGGCCCGCATTCTGGAGAAGCGATTTGGGACACCACTCTCGCAAGCCTACCTTTACACCGATGGCCTGGTCGTCTTTCTGGCCGGCCTGACCTTTGGCTGGGAATTGGCACTTTACGCCGTCATTGCTCTCTACGTGGGCGGCGTACTGGTCGAGGTAACGCTCAACGGTTCTAACGTCATGCGCGTGGCGACGATCATCACCACCCAGCCACAGGCGGTGGCCGACCGCATCCTGGCCGATCTGGAGCGCGGCGTCACCGACTGGACGGGACGGGGCATGTATACCGGCATGGAGCGCCACGTCCTGCTCTGCGCCGTCAGCCGCGCCGACACGGTGTTGCTCAAGGGCATCATTCACGAGGTCGATCCATCGGCGTTCGTCATCATCGGGCAGGCGCAAGAGGTATTCGGCGAAGGATTCCGCAGCCTGAAAGAGAGCACGTCATAACTGTAGGGCAAGCTTTCCAGCTTGTCTCTTCTCTCAACCTGAATAAGTTGATCAACAGGTGATCCCAGTTTATGGCATCCGCTCGCCGTTAATTTGCACGTCTACAGCCAATGCACTAATATTGAACACAACGTTCATAATGTGAACAACCCACACAGACAATGCGCCCGCGAATCCAGGTTCTCGACGATGACCTTCTGCAACGGATCATAACCGAGGCCAAACGCATCCTGGCTGAGGTAGGCATGGAAGTGCGCGGGCCTGAGCTGCGCCGCCGGTTGCTCGACGCGGGCCTGCCGGCCGACGCCCAGGGCCGCATCCTCTTCCCACCCCACGTCGTCGACGCGGCCATCGCGACGACGCCCCACTCGTTCACGCTATATGACCGCGACGGCAACCCGCACGCCAAACTGGGCGGCAACAACGTCCATTTCGTCCCAGCCTCCAGCGGTCTGAAGATCCTCGATCATCGCACCGGCCAAACCCGCCTGGCCGACACAACTGATTTCACCGAGTACGTGCGTCTGGGCGACGGATTGAGCAACATCGCCTATCTCGCCACCGCCTTTTCGACCAACGACGACATCGAGGCACGAATCTCTGACGCCTGGCGACTATATTTGTGCCTGACCAATTCGCGCAAGCCGGTCGTCTCCGGCGCGTTCACCGAGCATGGCGTCGAGCGCATGGCCGAAATGATGCAACTCTTCCGCCACGATCGGGCCGATCTCATCGCCCGGCCGATGTCGATCTTCACCATCACCGCCACCGGCATGTTCCGCTATAGCGAGGACTCCTGCCAGAACCTGCTCGATTGTGTCGAGTGGGGCATCCCCGTGGAGATCGTCCCGGTCACGCTGATGGGGCTGATCGCTCCGGTTTCGCTCGTCGGGGCCACCGTTTTTCACACGGTCGATACCCTGGCCGGTATCGTCATGGCCCAGATCGTGCGGCCGGGCGCGCCAGTGCTCTTCGGCGGCGCGCCGGCCGAATTCCACATGCGCGCCGCCACCTCGCCCATGCTCGGTATCCAGGCATTGCATCTGGACGTGGCCTATGCCGCCGTCGGCAAAGCACTGGGCTTCCCCACGCAGTCCTACATGGCGCTCAGCGACAGCAAGTTTCTGGACGCCCAGGCCGGCGCGGAGACTTTCGGCAGCGCCCTGCTGGCCGCTCTGGCCGGCATCAACTCCGTCTCCGGGCCGGGGATGCTCGACTACGTACTCACCTTCAGTCTGCCCAAGCTGGTGTATGACGACGATCTATGCGGACAGGCGCTTCACTTCGTCCGCGAGATCAAACCGCTGGATGACCTGCCCACGCTCGATCTGGCGCGCGAGGTGATGTCCGAGCAACACCTGATCACTGCCGAGCACACCATGGCCCACTGGCCACAGGAGTTGCACATGCCCTCCCCGGTGACCGACCGCGACAACCGCGAAAACTGGGCCAGAGCAGGGAGCAAGGACCTGGTACAGCGGGCGACGGCCGAGGTCGAACGGCGACTGGCGGCCTATGAACCGCCGGAAACCGACCCGCGCGTCGTGCAAGAGTTACAGGGCATCATCACCGCCGGCATGAGCGCACCCGCGCCGCTGCCGGTTGTGCCTCCCCCGCCCAAGCCGGCAGCGGTAAGTCCCGACAACGACGGCCGTCGCCGCCGGAGGTTCGCCCGATGAACGCCACAGCCGAACCACGTGCCGGCACGCAATCCATCCGCCGCGCCGTGGCAATGCTCGAAGCCTTCACCGACGAGCGACCGCTATGGAACGTCAGCGACCTGGCCGAACAACTCAATCTTAACCGCACAACAGTCTACCGCCTCCTGACGGCGCTGGAGAGCGCCGAATACGTGGAGCGCGACCCGGCCACCGAGGGCTATCACCTCGGTTCGGGTCTCATCGCGCTGGGCGGGCGTGCCCAGCGGGCCAACTCGGTGCGCGCGGTCGCCCTGCCGGAGCTGGAGGCATTGGCCGCGGCCACAAGCGAAACGGCCACGCTGGAAGTTTTGCACGGCGGCGAGATGGTCATCATCGAAGAGATCCCCGGCGAGTTTGTGACCAGCGGCAGCCAGCATATCGGCAGCCGTTGGCCGGTCTACGCCACATCCACCGGCAAAGCCATCCTGGCCGCGTTACCGCCCACTGAGCTGAACGCCGCGTTGGCCCCGCCGTTTGTATCTCTGACCGACAAAACGATTGCCTCGGTCGACGAATTGCTGACCTGCCTCGACGCGATTCGACGCGCCGGCTATGCGGTGGCGGCCGAAGAACTGGAATTGGGCTTTGTCGCCGTCGGCGCACCGGTGCTGGACGCAGCCGGCCGGCCCGTGGCCGCCGTCAGTCTTGGCGGCACCCTCACCCGCATGACGGACGAGCGTATCCCGGAGATCGGAGCCCGCGTTCGTCACACAGCCGGACGCATCTCCCACAAACTCGGCTATCGTCGCAACAAGGAATCGACGGATCGCCGCCTTCGATGAAGTGATTACCTGGAGGAACGCTTATGCCGCTACCGACCCCCTTCCATACCCGGACGTCGGCCGCCTGTGAAAGTTATGAGTGGCGCAACTGGTCCGGCTTTCTCTCGGCCGGCATCTATGAGATGTCCCACGACCGGGAGTATTACGCCATTCGCAACAGCGC